>DASXMN010000047.1:0-95733 GCA_036495645.1 Candidatus Angelobacter sp. | reverse complement strand
GTCATCGCTGCCTTGAACGAGGTCCTTTTCCGGGAAGAAATGTTCCGGGGCAATACAGTGGATTACCATAGCCCACGAAATTCATTTCTGCACCAGGTACTGGACCGCGGACTTGGTATCCCCATTTCTCTGGCGCTGGTGTACATGGAAGTGGCGCGCCGCGTTGGGTTCCCGCTTTTTGGCGTCGGCATGCCCGGCCATTTTCTGGTGAAGCACTATGACGTGGACGGCCGGCTCATCCTGATAGACGCTTTCGAAGGCGGGGCCATCATCACCGAAGAAGATTGCCGCCAAAAGCTCAACAGCATCTATTCTGGGCACCTTGCATTGCAGCCGGAATTCCTTATGACCGTCACTCGCCGCCAGATGTTGACGCGCATGCTGAACAATCTGCGATCTGTCTATCTTTCTCAACGCGACTTCCGCCGCGCCGTGCAAATTGTTGACCTGATCCTGGTGATCTATCCCCGATCGCCCGAAGACGTGAGGCAGCGCGCCGTGCTGCGCTACAACCTTGATGATTACAGAGGCGCCCTCAATGATTTTGACGAATATGTGAAGATGTCACCGGATGCTTCAGATGTGGAAGAGATCAAGCAAACCGCGCTATCTTTAAGGCGGTCCATGGCGATGATGAATTGAATACAAATTAGTTCGACTTATAAGTTTGGCTCTACAAGTCGAAACTCATCCGATCCTGGCTCATTGCAGCTTCACCTTTGGTTCAACAGACATTCCCGGACGCAAACGATGGTCAGCATTTTCCCCGACGTCCAGCACAATGCGCACCGGAACACGCTGCACCACTTTAACGTAATTGCCAGTGGCGTTTTCCGGAGGCAGCAGGCTGAAGCGCGAACCCGTTGCGCCGCCAAGGGAATCAATGTGGCCGCGATAGTCGCGTCCGGTAGCATCCGAATGCACCGTTACAGCCTGCCCAGATTTCATTTTTTGCAATTGTGTTTCCTTGAAGTTAGCGGTGATCCAGAGGTCATCGACGGGAATAATGGTCAGCAATTGCTGGCCCGGCTGCACACGCTGGCCGGCTTCCACGATTTTGCGGCCGATTATCCCGCTGACCGGAGCAATGATTTTGGTGTAGCCTAAATTGAGTTGCGCAGTGGTGAGCTGTGCATGGGCTCGTCCCGCTTCAGAGACAGCAGCAGAAGCCTTGGCGCGCGAAGACGCAATCTGCTGCGGCGCCGAGCCTGCGGAAAGAAGATCGGCCTTGCGCTCCGCCAATCTGCTTTGCGCCTGCGCAATGCGCTTCTGTGCGGCCAGCGTTTCTGCCCGCGCGGCTGTTACGGTCTCGCGGTCTGTGCTGGCTTCTGTTGCAACGCGGTCATACTCCGACTGCGAAATCTCATGCTTGGTCAATAACTTTTCATAGCGCTGGCGATCGGTTTCAGCGCGATTGAAATTCGCTTCCGCGCCAGCAAGGCGCGCTTCGGCTGCCTGCAATGCCGCGCGCTCAGACGCGACCGAGTCTTCTGCTTCGCTCACAGCAGCCGTCGCTAGTTCCAGGCGTCCGTTGCTGCCGGAAGAGATGACAGCAATGTCTTTCTCGGCGGCGGTGGAGCTTGCCTGCAGGCGATCATAGTCAGCCTGGGCGCGGTCGCGCTCCGCCTGATAATCTGCCGGATCAATTTCCGCCAGCACTGTGCCAGCCTGCACAAAATGGCTGTCCTGCACGTCGGGATTTACGCTGAGAATGGTCCCGCTGATGCGCGCGCTGATGGGATGCAGATGGCCGTCCACCTGAGCGTCATCCGTGGATTCATAAGAGGAAAAATATCCCCATGCAGCAGTGCCTGCAACCACAACCACGATTAACGCCGCAATGAACAGGACTTTGCGATGGCTTTTGATCGAGACAAGCAGCGAACGCTTCGGTGGTGGAGCAAACTCTTCCGGCTTTAGCGCTGGATGCATTTTCGCGCGCTCCTCCTGCTCTATTGGTTCAAGCTCCGGTTGGGGTGTTTGCAGTGTGGTAGCCATCTTAGTTTCCTCCTAAATACCTGGTCACATCTTTTTGTGCTGAGCCCAGCGCTCGCAGCAGCGTGAGCTTGGCCAGGTTATGCGCAAAAAGACTGGAAATATAGTTTTCGCTGGCCGCAGCCACGTCCTGCTGCGCCTGAATGATTTCAAGATTGTTGGTAACGCCGTTCAGGAATCTGTCGCGGGCCTGCTCCAGCGTGCGCTGGGCAAGCTGGCTGTTTTTTCCCGCGACTATTACCGCGCTTTCTGCGGCATTCAGATCGGTAAACGCGTTGCGTACTTCGTAATCAACCCGTCCCACCAGGTCCGCATACTCTGACTGCCGACGATCAAGCTGTGCGGATGCATCCTGAATATCGGAGCGTATCCGTCCGCCGGTAAAGATTGGCAATGACACTGTCGCAACCAGCGAGTAAGTTGCGTCTGACCGCGCCAGATTTGTTCCGATGCTGCCGTAATAACCATTTACGCTGATGCCGGGCGCGCGCTCCATTTGTGCCGCGCGTTTGCTGAGCTGTGTTGCCGATGCCGTCGCCTGGGCAGATTTAATGTCTGCACGGTCCTTGCGCGCCTGGTTAAGCGAAGTTTGCAGATCGCCGCCATTCCATTCCTGATATGCAGCTTTGCTGGTGGTGTTGAACACCTGTCCGCTGGGCAGCCCAATCAGCCTAGCCAGCGTGAGTTTATCTTTTTCCAGATTGGCGAGAGCGACCGTAAGGCGTTGTTCGCTGGTCTGCCGTTGCACGGTAGCGCGGAAGCCATCGATCTCAGCGGCCAATCCGGAAGCTACGCGATTCAGCGCCTGTGCTTCTAGTTCCTTCGCTGAGTCCAGTTCGGCTTTGGCTGTCTCCACGCGCGCTTCACTCGATTCCACTTGAAGATAAGCGGTGCCAACCGCCAGTGCGACTACGTTGCCTGCATCATCTAGTTGCAGCTTCTGCGCTTCAGCCGTTTGCTTCGCTGCCTTGTATCTGTACAGCGAATCCAGGGTCAATCCTGTATCGGAAAATGTGAGATAGCTTTCCTGATAGCCAAACTGACCGGTCGCTGCGGGTAGCCCCGGAATTTTCAAGCCGATGGCAACACGGTTGAGATCGTCAAGGTTCTGGCGCAATAGTCCGGACACGCTTGGCACCATCGCGGAAAGAGCGCGTAGCCTCTGCGCTTGGGCCTGCCGCAGCGATGCCTGGTTTTCTATTACGCCTAGGTTGTAGCGCAGCCCGCGGGTGATCGCGTCATTAAGCGAAAGTGCCACCGGCTCGCTCGATACTGTTCCGGTGGGCACGCTGCCTAGAAACGGGTTCTGCTGCTGTCCTGCTAAAGAGCTTGGAGTGGTGCTGTTGGCCGCAGGATTGATAGTGCGCGGCGTGGCAATGCTGCCCAGTTCGAAGGATGCCGTGTTCTGCTGCGCTTTACCACGCAGCGAGGCTCCGGCAATACCGGCAAGAACAATGATGATATAAATGCGCTTCAATTTGTCCTCCAGTCTCTGCATTCCTTGCCTCAGTGAGACGCGGCAGATCCTGCGCTGCGGAACGGCTTTGTCACCAGCGCCAGCACCATGGTCGCAAGCGCAACCCAGCCCAGCACGTGGAAACAATCCAGTGCGCCAAGGAATGCCGCCTGTTGGTTGGCTACGCCGGATATAAGTCCATAGGCTTTTTGCGAAGCATCTGCGGCGCTTGCTCCGCTGTTAGCAAGGTACTGCGTTACGGTTTCCAGCCTTTGGCTAAAAATGGGGTTCTCCGGCGTGAGCTGTTGCACCAATACACTGTGATGAAATTGCGTGCGCCGCTCCAGCACGGTGGTCATAAACGCCACGCCAAAACTTCCGCCCAGGTTGCGGAAAAGATTAGTAATGCTGGACGCTTTGTTGTTCTTGTTGGCCGGCAGATATGAATATGCCAGCGAGATTACTGGAACAAAGAAGAAGCCCAGCCCCACGCCTTGCAAGGCCCGCGCCAGCGCGTAAGAACGATAGTCAGAGCCCAGGTCGAGCGATGCAAAGCGCCACATCGCCAGGCCTACAAAAATTGATCCGGCGATGATCAGCTTCTTTGCGCCCATTTTAGGAATCAGCCGGACCACCACCGGCGCCATCAGCACAATCACAAATGCTCCGGGACCGAGTACCAATCCGGCATCCGTTGCCGTGTAGCCATAGAGTGACTGCAAGACTTGAGGAATAAGAACTGTGCTGCCGAATAATACAAAGAAGAAGCCAAAATAAAGCGCATTGGCCAGCGCAAAGTTTCGCTCTTTAAAAAGCTGTATCTCTACCACAGGATCGTGGTGCCGCCATTCATACATTGCCGCAGCTACCAGCGCCGTTAGCGCTACGGTCAGGAAGATAACAATGAAGTGGCTCTCCAGCCAGTCTTCACGCTGGCCCTTGTCCAGCACAATCTCCAGCGCACCGAACCCGAGCGCGATCAGCGAAATTCCGATGTAGTCGATCTTGAGTTTCCCGCCCGCCCTGGCCGCCTTTACTTCTTCAGTAAACTGCGGCGGGTCAGAAACCAGCCTGTGGGTAAGAATCAGGCTGATGAGCCCAATCGGTATGTTGATAAAAAACACCCAGCGCCAGGAAAAATGATCGGTAATCCAGCCGCCCAGCGGCGGTCCTATGGCAGGCGCAGTAACAATCGCCATGCTGTAAAGGGCCATTGCCGCGGCGCGCTTGGCTGCGGGAAATGTATCTACCAGGATGGCCTGCTCCACCGGCGCCAGACCGCCGCCACCCACGCCTTGCAGAATGCGAAAAAAAATCAGCAATCCCAGGCTGGGTGCGATCCCGCACAAAAAACTGCTGATCACGAACAGCGCCACGCACGCCATGTAATAGTTTTTGCGTCCAAACACGCGGCTGAGCCATGCGCTCAGCGGCAGGACCACTGCATTGGCCACCAGATAACTGGTGAGCACCCAGGTGCTTTCGTCGTAACTGACGGCAAGTCCACCGGCGATGTGCGGTAAAGAAACATTGGCGATGCTGGTATCCAGCAGCTCCATGAACGTGGCCAGCGTTACGGTAATGGCGATGAGCCAGGGATTGATCGCAGGTTTGGCAACCGATTGCACGGCGGGAACGCTCAACGACCGGTTAAGAACTTGCGTACTCACTTCGCCTGGCTCCTTATTTTCAAATAAGCGTACGCCGTAAACCTGCGTGTGTTACAGATGCGTACGCTGTACACAGAGACGCAAAAAAATATAGTTTTATTCAAATTGCCGCGTTACCGTGGCGATCAGTTCGTCTTTCATCCGTTCCGGATCTTTCCATGGATAGCATCTACTGGTAGTAATCAGCGCGCTGGCCAGGCCGTGTGTCGCCACGCGGATGATCTGGGCCGCCATTTCCACATCCACGTCCATACCCTTCTCCGCTGCGCATTCGCGCACGCCCGCGCGCAGCCGGTCCATAGCCCGCTGTGCAATTGCCACCTTGCGTTCCGCCACAGGTCCCGGCGGCATCAGCGTCATAAACGTCACTTTGTAATGGTTGGGATGACTGAGGTGAAAATCCACGATCGTGTGCATGCAACGGCGCAGCTTTTCCAGCGCTGTCCCCGGCTTTTTTCGGGTTTCATCCAGCAGTTGGATCATCCGGCTGAACGTCTCTTCGCAAATAGAAAGCAACAGCTCTTCCTTGTTTTCATAGTGGCGATAGATGGCCATTGGCGAACAGCCGATCTGCGCGCCGATACGCCGCATGGAAACGCTTTCATATCCTTCGCGCGCAAACAAGTCGCGTGCTGTATTGCGAATCTGGTCCCGCAACGGCAAATGCGCGCGACTACTTTTTGTCCGGCGGAGGGTGGGCGCTCGTTTGGTAAGAGGCACAGTTTTTGACTCCATTATATGTTTACACTGTAAACATATAATGTCAAGAATATTTGGCAGGCGGGCATTTCATCAGGGATTGCTCCCCGGCGGACAGACCTTTTATCCTAATGGAATCTACGGGGAAGGCAGATCCATGGAGAAACTTTGCTCAGTTGGTTGCTGACGCGACGAGGCTTTTTAATTGGCGGCAGCCTCGCGTTGGCGGATGTACTGTACGGGATGCAGGATGGAAAGACTCCGGAAGCCCCAAAGTCTGCCGGGTCAGCGAGCCCGGAATTGCTCCAGGATCTCGTCGCCGCAAATCGAATTCTTGCCGGGCAAGGGGTCGTAGATAGATACGGGCACGTCAGCGTGCGACACAACCTTAACTCAAGCCGCTATCTGCTTTCGCGCTCATTGGCACCTGAGCTTGTTACGGTTGATGACATTATGGAGTATGACCTTGACAGTGTGCCGGTTGATCCAAGAGGGCGGGCGCAATATCTGGAGCGCTTTATTCATGGGGAGATTTACAGAATGCGAGAGGACGTAAAAGCGATTGTTCACAATCACTCGCCTTCGATAATTTCTTTTGGAGTCAGCGCGGTGCCACTCCGGCCTATGTACCACATGTCGGCATTTATCGGTGAAGGTGTGCCGGTATTCGATATGCGTGACTTTGCGGGAATGAGCGATATGCTGGTCCGCAACCCTGCTCTCGGCCACGCACTAGCCACTATTCCGGGAAACAAGCCGGCTGCGCTCATGCGCGGACACGGCGCTGTTGTAGTGGGAGCCTCACTGCCGATCGTGGTTGGCAGGAGTGTTTACCTGGAGATTAATGCCAAACTTCAGAGCCAGGCCGTGGCACTCGGCAGCCCTATAAAGTACCTATCGCCAGAAGAGGCACAAAAAGCGACTCCTCCCGACAACTACCAACGAGCCTGGGAGCTTTGGAAACGCAAGATATCTGCCAGGTAGCATTTTGGCAATACCAAGTTTTTTGGGGAGTTGCTTCTCGCGTGTGGTGTGATTTGCTTGCCATAGGTTACAGTCCAATGAATTCCCTCATAATCTATTTATTGTCTACTAAACCGTATATTTCCGTATTGCTATGACCTTTATACTTGCACTTATACGTTGCAGGATGTAAAAAGCCTGTTGCTCAAAAACGCGGATCACGTGATTCACGCCCGAAAAGAGCAGGCAGCAAACCATAAGGAGCGGACGATAATGAGATTGGTACTGTTGGCGATAACGTTAGTGCTTTGCGGACGGCCGGGGATTGGTCAGGATACATCTTCGGGCAATACACAGGGGCCGAACGTTGCTGCTGAATTTGAAAAAGTGCGCGCGGCAATGAGCGCACAGCAACAGCAGATTCTCGCACAGCAGAAGCAAATTGAGCGGCAGCAGCAGGAAATTGAGTCCCTCAGAATCCAACTGGTCGGCCTGCCGAGCACACAGGCAAACCACGAGCAAGCCCCACAGCAAGTCAATGCTTCGTTGACACCCGCAGTGGCTTTGCCGGGTGCGGGGGCTATCCAGGGAAGTGCTGACAAACCAAAAGAATCGCCGCTTTCGTTCCGCATCGGCGGAACAGAATTTACTCCCGGCGGGTTTATTGATTTTGAAAATGTCTTCCGCACAACCAACTCGGGTTCAATCATTACCACCAACTTTGCGGCGATTCCGTTCAGCAACACTCCGCAGGGACATCTCACGGAAAACCGCATAACAGCCCAGTTTAGCCGGTTCAACCTCAAGGTTTCGGGCAAATACGGCGCGAATGATGTCACTGCTTATGCCGAAATGGATTTTAACGGGAACGATGCTACCAATATTTTTGTAACCGCCAATAGCCATACATTTCGCGAGCGTCTCGCATGGCTCGATCTGAGGAGAAATAAATGGGAATTCATCGGGGGACAAACATGGAGCTGGATCACTCCAAACCGTCGCGGGGTTGGGGCCCTGCCCAGCGATCTTGCGCTGACTTATGACGAAGACGGAAACGCGCAGGTTGGCATCCCTTACACGCGGGCCGCTGAATTCCGCGCGATATATCATCCCAACTCACATTGGGCCGCGGGCGTGGGTATTGAAAATGCTGAGCAGTACACGGGGTTTGGCGCCGGAGAGGTTACGCTTCCAACCGCGTTTGCAGCACTATTAGCGTCGCAACTAGATCCAACCAACACTACCAATTCAACCCCCAATGTGGCCCCGGATGTCTTATCCAAGATCGCTTATGACTCCGATTCCAATTCAGGAAGGCATTTTCACGCAGAATTGACAGGTCTGTTTACGGCGGTAAAAACCACGATTGTTACTGGAGCCGGCTTTCAAGGCAACTCAACAATAGGCGGCGGATTTGGCGGAGCTTTCAACTTCGAGTTATTTAAGAATTTCCGTTTGCTGGCAAACGGTTTTTATTCCGATGGCGGTGGGCGCTATTTGATTGGTCTTGCCCCCAGTACTGTTGTTCGATCGGATGGAAGCCCTTCATTGGTCCATTCCGGAACCGGACTGGTTGGAGTGGAATTTCAGCTAACGCCGAAAACGCAGTTCGGCGCTTATTATGGCGCCATGTACGCCCAGCGCAACTTCGAGCTGGACACGAGTGCAGGCGCCAAGCCCAATACTTTTATCGGTTTTGGAGCGCCAGGATCAGCTAATACTAACAACAGGACCATTCAGGAACCGAGCTTTGACTGGACGCAGACGTTTTGGCGCAATCCGCAGTATGGAGCAGTCCAATTTGTTACCCAAACATCTTACTTAACGCGCAGTCCATGGTTCGTTGCGGCGGGCGCTCCGAAGAACGCACATCTGGTAATGGTCTATACCAGCTTGCGTTACGTGCTCCCTTAGCATTATGGGATTTCCTGGCCAATGCACGACCTCTTTTGAACTTGTTGGTGCATCTTTCTATTGCCACGCTCCGCTACTGTGCAATCGTTTGTTCCTATTGCTGTCATTGGCCGCAGAAAAAAATACTTATACCAACCCTTGCTTGATTTCGAGTAATTCACGATTCGCATACCCTCAAGATCATTCGTGTAGAGCCTGAGTTTCCGTTTTTTCTTGACATTAGAGATATTCCGTCTAGCCTATTGGGCTGAAATGGAAGGCCGTCTCTTTTCGTTTCATGGAATCCGAGGCGCCTGTTTCTCCAGGTGTTTTAGAAATTGGTTCGCTTGTCACAGTTTCTCTAGCTACGCATACAAATCACATGTAATAGTGGAAAACCGTTTGGACTCAGGAGGCTTTCATCATGATCCGTATTTCGACCCGTATATGGGCAGTGCTGTTCGCAATATTCGTGCTGCCTATTGGCGCGTTTGCATCCGACGCCGCAGCCGATGCTGCGAACAAAGCCAAGGAGAAAGAAAGCGCCAGCACAGAGACGACTGTTACAAGTCGAACTCCGGCTGCACCCGTAAGCGCTTCTACTGACCCTTTATTGCGCCTTTTGGTAAATAAAGGTGTTCTCAACGCAAGCGAAGTAAATGCTCTCGCATCTGCTCCACCCGCAGAAGCACGCCAACGCCTGTTGACACTTCTCAAGGACAAGGGCCTGCTCTCCGCTGCAGACCTGGAATCTCTGAATGCGGCGCCGGCTCCAGCATCACCGGCTGTCAGCGAGATATCTGCAACTTATAGCACGGTCGGAATAACCGCTGTCACCCAAGCGCAGAGCGGTCCACCGCAGCCCCCCAAGACGCCGCCTCCTTCAGGACCGATCCCGGCGATTGCGCCGATCCGAGTTCTGCAACTGGATCCTTCAAGACATGAAGGTTTCATCCCCGACATCAAGATCGGAAAAAACGTTAACATCAAACCGTACGGGCAGTTCAAAGCCAGCGCGGTGTACGACACGTCATCACCATATGGAAATGACTTTCCTCTGCCTGGTTTTAACGCAATGCCTAATACTGTGGATGCGATCCCAGAATTCCACATCAAGGCGCGCTTTGCTCGATTTGGGAGCAACTTTGAGTGGCTAGACAGTCCCAATCTGGTGATAACGGCCAAGGTTGAAGCGGATTTCGAAGGCAACTTCGGACGGTCCAACAACCGGAACATCAGTTCTATTCGGTCGAACATGTTCCAACTGCGTCTGGCTTATGCCCGCATTGACTGGAAGCGCACAGACAACACCAGCCTGTTCCTCGTCACGGGACAGGATTGGACGCCATTCGCTTCTTCCACGCTGCCAAATTTATTTGAAACCACCGGCCTCGGGGTTGGCTTTGGAACACTCTATGAGCGTGCTCCTCAGTTCCGCGTGGGCATGGAGCATAATTTTGGCGCCTTCAAACTTGGACCGGAATTTGCGGTTGTGCTGCCCGCTTTCGGAAACCTTCCTACTGATCTGACCACTGCCGGGGTAGTAAATCCAAACGGCGAAGGAATTGGCAATCAACTTGGTTTTGGCGAACGCCAGGGCGCCGATTCCGGAAAACCCGAGATACAAGCTCGCGTTGTTGGCCAGTGGCAGCTAGACCATGCAGCAGGCGTTGTACCGGCCCAGATTATCATCAGCGGCGTTCGCGGAGAAAGAACCGTTGATGTTGACGCGGCAGCAGTTCCCGCCGCGTTCAAAGCGGCATTCCCAACTGGCGCCCAGATTGGCTCAACACGACTGGCATGGACGGGTGAAATTCAATTGCCTACCCGCTTTGTCACCATCATCGCGAAGTATTACAACGGCAATGATCTGCGCTACTATTTCGGCGGCCAGATCTTTGGACCGTTTAACGATACGACTGGTCTGACCGGCATCACGGGAGCACAATCAATTGATGGATCCACAGCCGTCGCTTTTGGATTGCGCAATGGAGTTCCAGTGATAGCCAACTCACTCCCCCCACGCGCTCAGGGCGGATTTGTCAATATTGGCATTCCACTTTCCCGTTTAGCTAATGCCGATCCCAATGGGCGCAATGCCGGATGGGCATTCTACCTTCACTATGGATATGATCAGGTTCTTGCCCGTGACGTGCGCCGCGAAGGCGGCGGCCGCGAAAAAGGCGATCTCGGCGCCGGAACGCTGCAATACAAACTTAACAACTTCGTGACTTTTGTTGCTGAAGAGTCGCTTTATCGCACACGAGCTCTCCCCAACGCTGCCGGCAATTTCCCCTTGTTTGAGGGACGGCAGATGCGGGAATGGAAAGATTTCCGGTCGGAGTTTGGTCCGATCTTTACCTTCTAAACATTTGTCCTTTCAAAACCACAGAGGTCAGGCGGATAAGCCTGACCTCTGTTTTTATTTCTAACTAGATTGATTCTTCGCCTCAGGGCAATGTAAACCGCAGATCGGCCCACGCCATGCCCAAATGCGCGTTCTTGGGATTGTTCACTGGCAGGAACCAGGGGGCGCGGGTTAAGTATGAGTACTGCGTAATGAGTTGAAAGGCTCCATACTGAGGATTCTTCCAGAAGGTTTGTACCCATCCAAGGGTGCCTTCCTGGATTGCCCGGTTGTTGTTGGTCGAGGAATTCGGACCACCGAATCCAATAAAAGTATTGGGTTTTGCACCTGTACTGGTATCCAATGCGAAGTTACGCTGGAAATAAGCACCACCGTAATACCCATACAGCATGCTCTTTTTGGTCATTTGATATTCAAATCCGTCGGTAGTCGACGCCGAATGCACCAGGGAGATTTCGCCATTCGGAAGGACTACTGCCTGTGGACCCATACCAAAAATGTACCGTCCCCCTCCATCGCTGTAGAAGGAATTGGCAATCAAGCGGAAATTTTTAATTATTTCCAGGTTTAAGTTAAATTCGCCGCCATAACCGGTTTTCATATTTTTCGTGAACGGTCCACCGGTCGTTGTCTGAAATGCATCTTTTACTGACGTCACCAACCCCACTGCTTCCACATGGAAATGCTTGCCGGCTAAGTCAGTATCATATGCAATCTTGGGAACGATATCTGGATGCAGGTTTGGGACTGTTGAACTATTGGCAGCATCGAACTCAGCAGCTACCTGGGCCAGACCAGCGGGGAAAAGCACTTCTCCCTGTCCCGCGAATTGTTCTGGGTTCTCGAGTGCAACACCCAACACGAAATGGTCGTTTGCGTGATAGGCAACACGGAATTGAGGTGAGCGGGCCCAGGTAAGCCCCGCCTGGTAGTTGAAATCCATATCTTGCGAATAAAACACATCCTGCGAATATGGAGATAGCCCGACTCTGTTAGGCGTCATCCAGCTCCAGGTCTGGCCTCCCAGGATTTCCCATTTGTCGCGCTTGTAATCGACAAAATAGTGGCGCAGCCGCATGGTATGGCTATTGCTGGTTACAAAAACATTGGCTGCATCATTTCCCAAAAAGTCCATTTCGAAGAAGCCAGTTACATCGTTGCGGCCAAACTTATCTCCGACTTTCATGTTCACCCGCGAGTTCTGGGCGGTGAATCTTGTCTCGGTCAACTGGCCTGCGGGGGTGTTGCTGAACGGTATTGCAAAAAAGTTCGTTCCCAGCGATCCGACGTTGGTGGTGCGGAAGAATGCCGTAAAGTCAAGAAATCCTCCCGGCGTGAACGTGGCATTACCTATCTTGAAGGACAACGGCGATTCCACAGGGCGCTCTTGTTCTTGGGCGATATCAGAAACAGTACGAACAGCCGGATTGACACTGGGGGCTGTCACGCTCGCGTTCACGACGTGCCCTGCCTGGACATCACTCGCGGCAGGTGCTACGGCAGTCGCCTGAGAATTTAATTGCTGTTTTAGTCTTTCAATTTCCTGGCGTTGCTCGGAAACCTGTTTTTGCTGGTCTGCCATGGCTTGTTTTTGTTCCGCCACCGCTTCACGCAGCTGCTTCACTTCGTCGGTAAGATTGGCTGAGCCAGCGGTTCCACCGTCGTTACTCGATTGAGCAACGCCAAGACTGGTTATCAGCACTAAAGGCCATAGAATCTTCAACAATTTCACTGAAACATTTCTCCCTTCGTTCCTAATTTGAATCAGGAACTACGAATATCATCAAATAAAAGCCGCACAATCGGATAGCACTATTTCTGGTTCGCATGTAACTAACGTCTAAGAAATTTCCCATAATGGAACTCAGGTCCAAATCGGTGAATGACCGTAATGGCTAACCTGGTCACACATGCTTACATCGCCTTCTGAGTGTTCCTCAGCAGGGTGCAGTATTTGTGTGAAACGCCCGTTAAAGGATTGTTAAAACGAGGTTAAAACCTGGAAGGGAGAAGTGGCATAACGGGACGGTCGGCGGCATGGCCGGAAAAGGCCGCAACCACAATTATTGTGAAGTAACAAAAGAACAGTTATTGCTGGTTACCTAATCCGGCCGAATACAGCTTCTTACTGCCCCACCTGGTAAGTTAAAGCTGAAATCGCGAATTCATATTGATATTTTGCGGTAACGGTACTGATTGCGGCCTCAGTTTCCTGCAATTGGGCTTCGCTCAATTCCACAATTGAACTCAGGCCCAGGTTATAACGGGCCTGGGCCAGATTGAGGGAAAGAGTCGCCTGAGCAAGCAATTTGGCGGCTACATTTTCTCTTTCGAAAGCGCTATTAACATTCAGATAGGCCACCCTGACTTCGCGAGCGACACTGTCACGTAGATCGCGTACCCGCTCCGCCGCAGCACGAGCGCGGTACTTTGCCTCCGCGGCGCGCGAACTGAAAAGAAACCCGTTGAAAATCGGGATGTGGACGTTTACTCCAATCGCGCCATAGGTATTGGTCCCAAGACGGTCGCTGGCGACAGGCGTTATTCCAGTTGTTCCCAAGGCGGAAATATCGGGCAATTGGAGTCTTTCTTCCGCTGTCATCAAGTGTTCGGCTGAGCCCTGTTCCAGTTCGAGAGCTTTCACATCTGGCCGATTGGCAAGTGCCTGTTGAATGACTTCATCCACAGTTCCTGTCAGCGGTTCAGGAGCCTGGACGTCCACCAACTCAAACGGCTGCTGATTTTGTAACCCAAGCGCTTCAGCCAGGCTGGCATAGGCTGCGTCGCGATTGCTTTTTGCATTCACCACAAGCAACTGGGCTTGCGCCAGAGAGACATTCGCAAAACTAAGGTCGAGCGCGGAACGGAGCTTGGCTTTCTCCAGGGCCTGCACCTGGTTGACCAGCACTTGCCGGGAACGGACCGTCTGGTCGGCGACTTTTAGCAGCACATCGGTTGAGAGCGCATCATAAAAGGCCTGGTCCACGGCAAAAATGATCTGTTCCCGGGTCGCCACTGCATTCTGCTGTTGTGCCTGCGCGTGGAGGCTCGCCGCCGAGCTTAAGTTCCTTGTACGCCCAAAATCAGTAATCAACTGGCTGGCGGCCACTCCAGCGCCGGCCCGAGTAAACACGCTCGGGTTGTTGAGGGCCCCGGCTGTAATTCTATTGCCGTCACGGTAGGTATCGACCCCGGTTGCATTCAGATTGATCGTGGGATAGTAGGCCGCTCTCGCCTGGCGCGCTGCCTCTTTGGAAGCCAGCGCACTCAATTCCGCAATGGTGATTCGCGGATGGTTTTTGAGCGCCAGTTGTTCAGCATCATGCAAACTCAATTTCGGCACAATAGCCTGCGGTGGCTGAGTACCTTGTGCGCCATTCGGAACCGAGGTTGATGGCGTACCTCCCTGAGACTGGATGGCAGGGACCTGTGCTAAATTCATTCCCGCCTCGTTCAGGGATGCTGGACCAGTCTTAACAAGGCAGTGGATGGTGGCGCAAGCCTCTTGCTGTCCAGCCTGCGAACGCGAGGTTGCATCCTGGGATATCAGGGTGGCGCTAAAAATCAGCAAGCCTATAAGAACATGGAGAACTGATTTGATTGTCTTCACTTTTTGTCCTTTATCGAAGCTGCCATTTCAATCCGCCACATTACTGATAGGTTCCTCGCGCCGGTGAATCAACAGATATGCCGCAGGAACCAGGAACACCGTCACGACCACCGAGACGGTAAGGCCACCGATGATCGCGCGGGCCAGTGGCGCATATTGCTCGCTTCCGGCTTCAAGCGCCAGAGCCATGGGGATTAAACCGAGAATGGTCGCCAGCGATGTCATCAGAATAGGACGCAGGCGCAGGCGGCAGGCCGTAGCTACAGCTTCCTGGATCGGCTTGCCTTCTTTTCGCAGAACACGGGTCACATCCACGATCAAAATGCTGTTAGAAACCACGATGCCTGTCATCATAATGACCCCCATCAAGGACATGACATTGAGGGTGGTATGGGTCGAAAGCAGGACAAGAATAACTCCAGTGATCCCCGGCGGTATGGCCAGAAGAATAATCAATGGATCAACAAATGATGCAAATTGTGCCATCAGGATCAGATAAACCAGGATGATGGATAGAATTAACCCGAGCCCAAAGCTCTTGAATGACTGACGCATCCCTTCCACCGAGCCTCGTACCGCGATTCGCACATTTTCCGGTTTTTTTGTGCCCGCGATAATTTTGTCAACACGGGTAGCGAGGCTGCCGAGGTCTTCTCTCAAGGGTGAAACGTAAATATCGATCACTCGCCGTAATTGGTAGTGGTCCACTTCTGTTGGAGCTTGAATCGCTTTGATGTCAGAGACATCGCCCAGTTGAGTGGTATTGCTTCCATTGGCTGACCGTAACGGGATTTGCTTTAAATCCTCCATTGACTTGATCTGCACGTCAGGATACTGGACGGTCAGCATGTAATCATTGCCTGTCCTGGGGTCCACCCAATAGCTGGGAGCGATCATCTGGTTCGACGTAAGCGCCGTAATAACATTGTCAACTACCTCACGAGAAGAAAGGCCCAGCCGAGAGGACATTTCCCGGTTAACGTCCAGGCGCAGTGCAGGATAATCGAGATCCTGCGGAATAAGCACATCGCTAACTCCTTTTTCCCGCCGGATTTGGCTGGCCAACTCAGCGGCGGTTGCATACGCTTCATGCAGGTTATTGCCGCCTACCTGAATGTCAATTGGGGCCGGCAGACCAAGATTAATAACTGCATCAACCAGACCGCCTGACTGAAAATATGTTGCCAACTCGGGAAGATCTTCGGCAAGCTTTTCACGAACACGTCTCATATATTCGTAACTGCCAATTTTGTGTCCTTCCTTAAGACTGACCTGGACGGTTGCCGTGTGCTGGCCTGAGTTGCTGGTATACATGGATGAAAAGCCGGGAGTGACGCCAATATTGGAAACGATCATCCCAATCTCTTGCGGACTCACAATCGCCCGAATGTCGCTTTCGACCCGACGTACATATTGGTCTGTTAGTTCAATCCTTGTGCCCGTGGGCGCCTTGAGGTTGATCACAAACTGGCCGGGATCAGTGCGGGGGAAGAATGAGATGCCCAGCAACGGATAGAGTGCCAGACTGAATATAAAAATCCCCATTACACCAAGGACCGTGGCAGCCGGACGCAATAACGTTTTGCCCACCGCTATGTCATAACGGCCAAGAAGGCTGTTATAACGACGATTGAACCAATGGACGAAGTGGCCAAAAGCTGACCGGCGAAGGTCATGGCCGGTTTCCTCATCTGCTTCCAGGATATGGATAAATTTTGCGCAAAATAATGGCACCACGGTCAGAGCCACCATGTAAGACGCGAACAAGGACAGCACAACCGCAGCAGCCAGGGCTATAAACAGAAAGCGGCTGACGCCATAGAGAAAAACCACCGGAAAAAATACGATTGCAGTGGTAAATGTTGCGGCCAGCACAGGGAGTGCTACTTCGCGGCCTCCCTTTTCAGCTGCTTCCAATACGGGCTCACCCATTTCCAGATGGCGGAAGATGTTCTCCAGCACAACAACGGAGTTGTCAATAAGTCGTGACAATGCCAGCGCAAGCCCACCCAGCACCATCGTGTTAATGGTGCCTCCGCCCATGTTCAAGATCAGGAATGTGGCGAGCGCCGAAAGTGGAATCGACAACAGAACAGCCATTGTTGCGCGCATGCTGCCTAAGAACACAAGGATCATCACCGCAGTTAGCACCAGTCCAATCCCGCCTTCGATTCCCAGGTTCTTGATGGCGGTTTTTACATAAATGGATTGGTCGAAAACGACCTTGGCGACCAGTTTTTTGGGCACATCGGTCAAGTCACCCACAATATCTTTAATACCGTTTACGATCGCAATGGTGTTGCTGTCTCCGCCCTGCTTTAGAACAGGCAAATAAACTGATTTCTGGCCATCTACGCGAACCACGCTATTCTGAATCTGTTGCGCGTCCATGGCACGGCCAACATCGCCGACCATCACTGACGCATTCCCCACCGTCTTCAGGGGCAAGCGGTTGATCTCGTCAGTGGTAGGCAACTGGCTATTCGTATAGATATTGAAGTCTTTTGGTCCGATGCGAACATCACCCGCAGGCAAAATCATGTTGGAGTCATTGACTGTCCTTACAACGTCCATAAGGCTCAACTGATGGGCCTGCAGCTTAACTGGATCTACATAGACCTGGATCTGGCGGTACTTGCCGCCGAAGGGCTGTGGGACAGAAGCGCCGGGCACATTTGCAACCTGGTTGCGGACGTTGTACTGGCCCAGGTCGCGCAACTGCGTCTCGGTCAGGCCTTCGCCTTTGAGTGTGATCAGGCAAACCGGCAGGCTGGAAGCATCAAATTTCAAAACAACCGGTGGAAGGGTGCCCGGCGGCAATTTTCGCAGGTTCGCCATGGCCAGGTTGGAGATGGTGCTGACGGCGGAGTTCGCATTCGTGCCCGGTTGAAAATAAACCTTGATCAGGCTTACGCCCGGCAGAGACCGGGATTCCATATGGTCGATGCCGCTGCCAAGGGTAAAGAACCGCTCAAACCGCCCCGTAATATCGGATTCAATTTGTTCAGGCGGCATTCCGGAGTAAAACGTTGCCACCACGACAACAGGAATATTGATGTCGGGAAACAAGTCAACCGGCATGCGCGCTACCGTGGTTACGCCGACCACTGCAATAATCAGGCACAGCATGATGATAAAAAATGGATATTTGATGGCAAAGGCAGGCATTACTCGTCTCCTCCTGCGTCAAAAGCACTTACTTTCGCATTGACGAGTTGTCCCGGCCTGTACGCTGCAAAGTTTCCAACTATTACCCGGTCACCCGCATTCAGCCCCTTTAGTACCTCCACCCTGTCGGGCTCCTCCAGCCCTGTTTTGATTTCCCTGCGCTCCACGCGGCCTTGCTGATTTACCAGTAAAACTGTTGTTTTATCGTTTTCACGGCTCAGAGCTTGAATGGGCACAGTCAGCGCGCCTGTACGGTTTTCCAGAAGGAGTGAAACATCTGCATACATGCCCGGTGACAGCTTTCTGGCTTGGTTTGGAACGTCGATTTCTACCTGCATGGTGCGAGTGGAGCGGTCAAATGAATCAGTCAGACGCGCAACCTTCCCGCTTATGTGCTCCCCAGTGGCCTGTACGTGGATGTCAGCTTTGGTTCCAACCCTGACGTGAGCCGCTACTGATTCAGGCACCGGCAGCCTCAGACGAAGAACGTTAATCTGTGCAACTTTAACAACCGGAAGAGAATTGCTGTTGGAAGTCCCTGCTTGTATCAGGGACCCTGTATCGGCATAGCGCCAGATTACTACTCCATCGAATGGCGCAACAATGCGCGAGTATTCCTGCATTGCCGCCATCTGGGTCCTGGTTGCCTGTGATCCGGCAAGGGCTTGTTCTGCCGCCGCCAGCGCGGATTTTGCTGCTTCAACTTGCGCCTCAGACGAACGGTCTTTAGCCAGAATATTGTCGAGTTCCTGCTGCGCAATCAAGCCAGGCTGGGTAGCGAACACCTGCTGTAATCGTTCAGCCTCCGAGTGAACCGATGCATGATCAGCATCAGCCCGAACCACCTCACTCTTTAAGCGCAGGATCTCCTCTTTGCTGTGCTGTACTCCTGCTTCTGCTCCTGTCACCTGCGCGTTCAGCTCCGGCACCTCGAGCAAAGCCAGAACCTCTCCGGTGTGTACCGGGTCCCCGATATCGACGTTTATTTTTCGTATATAACCGGCAACTTTGGCATGCAGCTCAACTTCCTGATAAGGGATAAATTCGCCTGCAACAGAAATGCTATTTGAGATGGTGCCCAGTTTTACGACAGCAACGGGTGCGGGCGGCGTGTTCTCAACCGCAGAATTTTCCAGCGGTTCTTTTGCGCGCACATGGTGGGCAACCAGGCCGCCAAGCAGCATGGAGAACAATATCCCCACAGCAATCAAAACCGCATGTTTTGTGCGGAACCACATTGATTTTCTCGCTTTCAGTTAAGTGAAAATGTCTTCAAGACAGTCGTCGTCCGCAGTTTGAGCTCTCATTTATTGATGCCATTATGACCTCAAAATAAGAACCGATAGCAACATTCTTAGAGGAACCGGACAAACTGGCACACCGAATGTAAACTATTGAAAATAAAGGCGGACAGAGCTAGGCTAACAGCCTGCTGCTTCGGGGAGGAGGACGAAACCAGTATCTTGCTTGCAGCAGAAAATTCCTGAAAAACGGATG
Source organism: Candidatus Angelobacter sp. (assembly GCA_036495645.1). GTDB lineage: Bacteria > Acidobacteriota > Terriglobia > Terriglobales > Acidobacteriaceae > Angelobacter. The sequence goes on along the minus strand of DASXMN010000047.1, from coordinate 76,414 downwards.
GGGAAGTCTTACGTAAGCTTCGGCTCTTTCGACCTTCCGGAAATGAAGCAGCAGAAGCGGCAAAAAGAGGAGCACTACCGGAGCAATCTTAGTATGAGGGTCAGATGCTTGATTTGGATCAAGCCATATCTTCGTCTGGCTGGACGTGCTGACCGGGGTGTGGCTGATGCCGGCTTTAAGATAGACAACAAATGCAAGCAGACAGATAGCAACAGCGATTACAGACACAAGGTCTGTAAAAGAAGTTCGTGTTCGCGTTGCTCGAAACATCTAGAAATTCATCTGCATTATACAACACCCATTGGGAAGCACAAACCTAATTAACTACCGAAGGTGATCAGTGTTTATTACTGGAATCAGTGGTTAGATCCATCAGGAATTCCGCCAATTCCATGTCGGCTGGCGTTGTGATCTTGATATTTCTCGCCGATCCCATCACCACCCACACGCTTTCACCCAGCCGCTCTACCAGCGATGCTTCATCGGTGCCGGAAAATCCATCGGCGATCGCGCTGTCAAAAGCGCGTTTGATCAATTCGTAGCGAAAGCCTTGTGGCGTCTGCGCTTGAACAATACGCTCGCGAGGAATAGTCGAGGTAATAATTGCACCTTCTGCTGCGCGTTCCACCTGTTTGATGGTATCTACCGCCGGCAACCCGGCGATGGCGGCGCCATGCTTTTCCACCTCATGGATCACGTTGGCGATGATTTCGTCGTCAACAAAAGGCCGTACAGCGTCATGGACCAGCACAATGTCACTGGGAGATGCATTAAGCTGAGAAAGGGCATTGGCGACCGATTCCTGGCGATGCTCTCCCCCCTCAACAATCGTGACTTTGCCTGCAAGTTTCTCTTTTTCCAGTTGCTGCCGGAAGCGCTCCATCTCGTTCTTCCGCAGGGCCACTATGATTTGGCTGACTTGCTGATTCCGGGCAAAGACCCGGAGCGTGTGAATAACAATGGGCGTTCCGCTGATCTCAAAGAATTGCTTGGAGGGAGTGCCTTTCTTACCTACCGGAGCCATGCGGGTACCGAGACCCGCCGCGGGAATAATGACAATCACCTTCATTGGGGTGAGAAGTATAACAAGTTTACCGGGTTCGCGGTTTGAGGGAACTCTGACAATCCATTTTGAATTTGAAGGGATGCACCCAAACAGGAAAAATCTGCTGGAGGTTTGCCTGGTTTAAACGAGCAGCCGGCTCAAACCCCAAAGCAGTAACATGAGTGATTGATGATTGAGCAGGTTCGTAAATACGTGAATGCCCATCGGTTGCTGCTGCCCGGCGACCGCGTGGCGATTGCATGCTCTGGAGGCGCCGATTCAGTGGCCCTGTTCCGCGTGTTGCTTGATCTACGGCAGGAACTTGGCATTGTGCCTTCAGTTGCCCACTTCAATCACCAGATTCGCGGGCCTGAGGCCGATGCGGACAGTAAATTCGTCGAAAATCTTGCAGTCAAATATCAAATCCAATTGCACACTGGCTCGGGCAGCGTCCCTGCCCATGCTGCGGTGGAGAAAATCAGCATTGAAACCGCTGCGCGGAACTTGCGCCACCAGTGGTTTGCCAGCCTGATCGAACAGGGTAAGGCGGACAAAATTGCCACAGCGCACACGCAGGACGATCAGGCTGAAACCGTGTTAATGCGGATTATTCGCGGAACCGGAATTCGGGGCCTGGCCGGCATTGCTGCTGAGCACAAGGAAAAACACCTTGTCCGGCCTTTGCTGGCGACCACTCGCCGGGAAATCGAAGCTTACCTCAAGTCGCTGGACCAGACATGGCGGGAGGATTCCTCAAACCTGGACACCGGGCATACGCGCAATCGGGTCCGGCACACCCTGCTTCCTTTGCTGGAGCAGCAATTCAATCCGGGCATCCGGCAAACGCTGGCCGATATGGCCGAGCTGGCCAGAGCGGAAGAGGATTATTGGAGTCATCAGCTTGCGTCACTGCTGCCACGGCTGGTGCGTGAAGGAAAGCCGAGCCGTAGTGGACGAAGCTTGAGCGGCGACTCTCAGGGCGTTCTGGCAGTGAATCTTATAGAGCTGAGGGCCTTACCAACGGCTTTACAAAGGCTGGTCTTGCACGGAATTGGCGAGCGTCTTGACCTGTCTCTGGAATTCAAGCATATTCAACAACTTATGCTCCTAATCGGAGCTGAGAAAGCCGGTAAGAAGCTGGTTTTGCCGGGTGATCTGGTGGTAAATCGCACAGGCCGGGAGCTGCAATTCAGCCAAAATACCGAAGAATCCAGTGAGAACTACCGCTATTCACTGCCTGTTCCGGGCGAAGTTGTGGTGAGAGAGTTGGGATCAACCATTTGCGCGCGGCTAATAAGTGCTGGAAAACAAAAGGTTTCAGGTTATAATGCAGCATCGCTTTTGAACCCTAGCCTGCTGGAACCGGAGTTGATAGTTAGAAACTGGCGTGCGGGTGATCGATTTCTTCCGGCGCATAGCCAATCTCCAAAGAAAGTAAAAGAGTTACTGCAACCTGCCCGGCTGGGACAGCAGTTTTCTGCCGTCCAGCGTAAAGCATGGCCTGTGATTGAAAGTGCCGGGCAGATTGTCTGGGTAAAAGGATTCCCCGTCTCGCGGGACTTTGTCAGCAGCTCAGGAGACGCGATTCTGATCGAGGAGATGACAATGAGTGCTGAGGTCCAGGAGTGAATTCCATTCAATCCGAATATCCCCGGGTGCTTGTATCCGGTGAGCAGATCAAAAAGCGCGTCCAGGAAATGGCGCGACAGATTTCCGGTGAATTCCAGGGCAAAACCCTCCATGTGGTGGGAGTAATGGAAAACGGCTTTATCTTTATGGCCGACCTGGTCCGTGAGCTTGACCTGGATGTGGTTTGCCAGTTTGTAAAAGCAGAATCCAAAGAGGCAAACTCTTCTACCACCGAGATATTTTTCAGCCCTGAACTTGACGTAAAGGGCCAGCATGTTCTGCTGGTGGAGGCCTTGGTTCAATCTGGGATTACAAGTGAATTCCTGATTCGGAACCTGGTGGGCCGCGGGGCTGCCAGCGTGAAACTTGCTGTCCTTCTGGACAAGCAGTCTGAGCGGCGAGTGTCCCTTCAGCCTGATTACTTTGGTTTTCTCATGAATGAGAGTTTTGTCGTAGGCTATGGGCTGGGAGAGCGCCATCTTGGCCGGAATTTGCCGTATATAGCTGCGCGCGCTGAGGTGGGGTAATTCCTTAGACAGCTCTTAAGCGGTTTTACTGCACCCGGACGGCCATGAATGGGTATAAAATCTTTGCAGTGAGAAAGTTTAAGACCGAAATCCGGGTGTTTCGCATCTAATCAGGTACGATGCCCCTTCGACGGGTTGGGGAACCTTTTTCATTACAAAGCGTCTCTTACATAAGTGCGACGTCTTTTTGACATAAAGGAACGTAGGTCAGCGGGTTTGTGTGGCTGACCGGGAATTTTAGGAGCAATCAGTGAATTCGACATTTAAAACGGTGATCTTGTGGGTGACGCTGGTAGCGGTCGCCGTCGTTCTCTGGAGAATGATTCAAGGCGGCCCCAACAGCGGCAAAGACCATGAAATCTCTTATACGCAGTTCATGACGGAGCTGAACCAGGGCAATGTGTCCGACGTGACGATTGAAAATAATCTCGCGCGTGGAAAGCTTCGCAATGGAGATATGTATCACGTGGTAGTTCCTGCTACCAACCCAAATTTACTGACCGCGCTGGACGCCCATAAAGATGTCACCAAGACGACGTTCAAAGACAGCCAGGGATGGAACTGGCCCATGGCGATTATCCAGTTCTCGCCTTTCATCCTGCTAGGTGTGCTGTGGTTTGTGATGATTCGCCAGATGCAGACGGGCGGAAATAAAGCTTTGAGCTTTGGCAAGAGCCGGGCGCGCTTGCTCTCCATGCAGCAGAAAAAGATCACATTCAAAGATGTGGCCGGCGTGGACGAGGCCAAGGAAGAGCTGCGCGAGATTATCGAGTTCCTGCGCGAAGCGCAGAAATTCCAGAAACTCGGTGGACGCATTCCCAAAGGCGTGCTGCTGGTAGGCCATCCGGGAACAGGCAAAACGCTGCTGGCGCGCGCCGTTGCCGGTGAAGCCAATGTGCCGTTCTTCAGCATCTCCGGCTCGGACTTTGTTGAGATGTTCGTCGGCGTAGGCGCAAGCCGCGTCCGCGACCTGTTTGAGCAGGGCAAGAAAAATGCTCCCTGCATCATCTTCATCGACGAAATTGACGCAGTTGGACGCCACCGCGGCGCCGGCCTTGGCGGCGGTCACGATGAGCGCGAGCAGACGCTTAACCAATTGCTGGTCGAAATGGACGGTTTTGAATCGAATGAAGGCGTGATCCTGATCGCCGCAACCAACCGGCCTGACGTGCTTGATCCGGCCCTGCTGCGTCCGGGACGCTTTGATCGCCGCGTTGTGGTTCCACTTCCTGATGTTCGTGGACGTGAAGAAATTCTCCGCGTGCATACCCGCAAGATCCCTTTGGCGGATGACGTTGATCTCTCAATCCTGGCGCGCGGCACACCGGGCTTCTCCGGCGCCGAGCTTTCCAACATGGTGAATGAAGCGGCTCTGAACGCAGCGCGCAATAATCGTAAGTCCGTGCTGATGTATGACTTTGAACTGGCAAAAGATAAGGTCCTGATGGGCGCGGAGCGCAAGAGCCTGCTGCTCACGGAAGAGGAAAAGAAAGTTACGGCATATCATGAAGCCGGCCACGCGATTGTGGCAGCGCTTATGCCGTATGCCGATCCGCTGCACAAGGTCACGATTATCCCGCGCGGAATGGCGTTGGGCGTAACCATGCAGTTGCCGGAGACCGACAAACACAATTACACGCTCGACTACCTCAACACGCAGATTGCCGTGATGATGGGCGGACGGCTGGCGGAAGAAATCTTCCTTAACCAGATGTCCACCGGCGCCGGCAATGACATTGAGCGCGCCACGGAAATGTCGCGCAAAATGGTCTGCGAGTGGGGCATGAGCAGCCTGGGCCCATTGACCTTCGGTAAGAAAGAAGAACAGATATTCCTGGGTCGCGAGCTTTCGCAGCATCGCGACTTCAGTGAAGAGACTGCGCGCGAGATTGATTCCGAAGTCCGCCGCCTGGTCAATACCGGTTACGAGAAAGCCAAGAGCGTCATTTTGGAAAATCGTGACGCAATGGTCCGTATCGCTTTGGCGTTGCTGGAGCGTGAAGTACTCGACGCCAATGAGTTGAAGCTGATTCTTGAAGGCAAGCAGCTTCCTGCGCGTGTCATCCCGGCAAAAGGCGATGATGGCGGTGTTCAACAGGTGCTAAAACCAGAGCCGGGAAGAACGCCAGGAATGGCGCCGGGAAAGCCATCACCGGCTTAAATCTTTAATCCATAAAATAAAAAGGGCAGCTTCGGCTGCCCTTTTTATTTTGGACAGTCCACAGCCATTGGCATGGGGTGTACGCATTTGGAAGAATTTTTCGCCAACCACCTTCTTATCTCTCTCATGGCTAGTAAAATCCAGAGCAGTTCAAGAGTAGCGATTGCATATTCGCCTCGCAAAGGCGTATTCCTATGGAGCCTAAACCACAAGGGAGTTCCAACATGCCCAGCCGTAAAGCTGTTGTGTGCCTGCTTCTACTGTTGTCCGTAGTTATTGCAACTCATGCTGCCGCCCAACCCGCGACGCAAGCCAAGAACCCCACACCTGACAAAATCATTGCCATTCGCGCAGCCAGTTTGATTGACGGCACCGCCGCGCAACCTCGGCACAATGTGCTGATTGTGATTAAGGGAAACAAGATTGAAAGCGTTACGGATGGCGGCAATCCACCACCGAATGCCACGCTCATCAATCTTCCAGCAGGAGTAACGGTGCTCCCGGGACTGATCGACACGCATACTCATATTTTTTTACAGGGTGAAGACCCCGCCCAGGGCGGTTATGACGTGCAGTTGCTCAAACATCCATCGTCCTACCGCGCCGCAAGGGCCGCAGTTTCGGCGCGGCGCGCGCTTGAGCAGGGATTCACCACGCTACGCGACCTTGAGACTGAAGGCGCAGGATATGGTGATGTAGGGATCAAAGAGGCGATCAATGACGGCTATATTCCCGGCCCTCGGATGCTGGTTGTGACGCGAGCAATCTCGGTTACGGGCGGATATCCTCTGGAAGGCTATAACCCTGACATTGTGGTGCCCAAGGGAGCGCAGCTTGGCGATGGGCCGGTGGAACTCCGCAAGATTACGCGGCAGCAGCTTGAAAACGGCGCGGATTGGATCAAGGTTTACATGACCCATCGTTCATGGGTGGATAAGGAGGGCCATCTGGTTTCCCAGCCCACGCTGACGGTGGAAGAGCTGAAAGCCGTGGTGGATGAAGCTCACGGGCAGCAAAAGCGTGTCGCCTGCCACGCATACAGCGGCATTGGCTTGCATCGGGCGCTGGACGGAGGTTGCGACTCGATTGAACATGGCCTGTCACTGGACGATGCGGCCATCGCGCAGATGCTGAAACAGGGCACATGGTATGTGCCGACTCTGGGCGTCTATTACACTGACTGGTCGCCAGAAAATACTGAGGACGGCAAACGCGACCGTGCGCGCGCCAATGAGCATGAAGTCTCTTTCAAAAAGGCCCTCAAAGCCGGCGTGAAAATTGCTTTTGGCACAGACATGGGCGGCATACCGTGGACGGAACCTATCGCCAATGAGTTTGGGTTCATGGTGAAGTTTGGCATGTCGCCGATGGATGCAATCAAGGCGGCGACTTCCAGCGCTGCCAATTTACTGGAGATGAAGGGCGAGATTGGCGTGATTGCGCCGGGAGCATTTGCCGATATTGTAGCCGTGCAGGGCGACCCCATTGCGAATGTGGATGCGCTGAAGAATGTGACGTTTGTGATGAAAGACGGCAAAGTATTCAAGCAGTAAGGCTGCCGGCTTTTTCAGGAGGAAAAATCAAATTGGCAGCGAAAAATAGTGGCTCATCGTCTGTGACCATGGCTGTTGCGCGGATCGTTGTCGGGATCATGTTTCTGTTTTTTGCGCAATACAAACTTTTCGGACATGACTTTGCCCATGGTGGATACCAGAAATATGTGACAGGGTTTGTGCAGGAAAGCGCCGTCAATATCTACAAGCCCTTTTTGCGCGCGACGCTGAAATATCCGACTGCATCAGCCTATGCCGTAGGCGTGGCGGAGCTGCTGATCGGACTCTCTATGGTCTTGGGCTTCTGGGTCCGGCCGTTTGCCATTGTTGGCGCGCTGTTCATGTTCAACCTGCTGCTTTCCACATGGATGCTACCCCAGGGCGTCCCCATATGGCGCTATTTCGGCAATGAACTGGATAACATCGGGCTGCTGTTCCTGTTTCTAATCTTTTTTGCCCACAATGCCGGCCAGACTTGCGGACTGGACAAGGCATAAAAAACCACCAGGGCCAAAGATTAGAGATTGAAGATGCACCCTGGTGGGGTAAGAGGCGCGAAGAAAAATCAGGCGTGCCCGCCGTGGGGCAACGTGGAAGAAGGAAAATCAAGAAGTTCCATCTGGGGCGCAGAAGCAAGTTTTTGTTGTAATTCCATCAATGCCAGACGGAGTTCCTCCAGTTCAGCGGCAGAGCGGGCAATTTTCCACCGGTCAAAGTCCGCCGCCAGCGTTCGGCACGCCATTGCAAGCACTGGTACAGGATAGGCACCCAAACGCAAACCGGAAAGGCCAGATTTGGGCCGGCTGACGGGGGTCAATGCCGGTTCGGTCATGTTTTTTGGCATCGCCGCCCGGTTGCGGATTGAATGGATGACATTGACAAGCCGGTCATGGTTTTCTGTGGAGATATTCTGAAAGCTTATCCCCATCCCAACCAGGGGATAGCTGGTCCGCACCACGCCGGCCGATTCTATTGGGATGCCTTCCACATTCATCTTGGCGTAAACCTCAGTATTCACTGGCAGCGGCGTTGTGGTTTCAACATAGACGCCGCCCTGGGCGATGTCCTTCACATGGCCATGCACGGGAAAACCGGAGCCATCGGCCCGGACTGAGGCCCCACCGCTGCACTCAAAGCGCGTATGCCAGCGTTTTTCCGTTGCCGAGCGCCCGTCAGCCCGGGTCTCACAGGAACTTTTACGCTGGCTGGCGGCTTCCGGATTCGGGTCGGCTTCATCAGGAGGCAGACCAACTCCCCAGATGTTCTTATTTGGTTCAACACTTCGGACGCCCGCCTGGCCTTCCATCGCGCTACCTGGTGCGCCCATCCAGAACACCTGGAACTTGGCTTTTACAGCGCCTCTCTGGATCTCGATGATTTCACCAGGGTCCAATAAAGAACACAATCCGCCCAGGCGCGCCGAAACCGCAGTCAGATCCAGCGTGTGGGCGAGCAGTTTTTCTTCTCCATCACGCCGAAGCACAGCAACCGGCAGAACCATTTTGCGGCGCAGGGTGCTCCTGGTGGGACGATTTTTGGATGACATTGAGTGGCTCCTTGCCAACTCTATCGGCAAAAAACCGGGGAACTTAAGTACTTATCATCTTTAGTAAAATAGAGTTTTCTTAACCTGCAACAGCGCGGCATTGGCCCTAAGGGCATCGTGGCGGGATGTCGATACTTTCTTAGTAATCGCAGCGCCATCTTCTTGTCCCAAGACGTGGCTGAATGATGAAGCAATGCAGAGCGCGACGCCACGCGGATGGATGGAACGCTGTTGTAGCAAGGAGCTTTTTCTGGCGGAAACAAAACGTACCTATGGCATCAGTGCGCCTGCTCCTGGGCAGTTGGACGACTTCTCCGAAATGGACCGTTTTTTTGGACCGCCCTGCATTCGGCCTGCCCAACACCACCTGGAGCAAATAGAAAAAGTTGATTTGATTGCAGCCTTAGAGCAGACCGCGGAAGCCATCGTGGTGACGGATGCCTCCGCCATAATTCGGTACGTGAACCCGGCATTCACTCACATTACGGGTTACACCAGCGAGGAAGCAATTGGACGGAACACAAATATCCTCAAATCGGGCGTTCACGATGCCGCTTTTTTCGGGGAGTTGTGGCGCACGATCCGCTCCGGCAAAGTGTGGAGAGGAGAACTGGTTAATCGCCGCAAAGATGGATCGTTGTATACGGAAGAGGCAACAATCTCGCCCTTGCGTGACATTCTTGGCTCAACCACAGGCTACATTGCCGTAAAGCAGGACGTAACGAAACGCCGCGCCGCGGAAGATGCGCAGAAGTTTCTTGCTTCCATTGTGGAATCCTCTGAAGACGCCATTATTGGGCGTACGCCGGATGGGATCATCGTCAGTTGGAACCGCGGGGCGGAAAATTTATTTGGCTATCGCGCCCAGGAAATTATCGGACAAAGCATTACAGTCCTTGCCACTCCTGAAATCGGGCCAGTAGTAGAAGACGCCATGGAAAAGATCAAAAGAGGGGAAACGATAGCACCCTTTGACGGAAGCGGTCTGACTAAAGATGGCCGGCGGATTGAGATTTCTGCTTCAGTGTCACCAGTGAAAGATGCTCACGGAAAGCTGGTGGCCGTGGCTTCTATTTTGCGGGACATTACCGAGCGCAAGCGCGCCGAAGATGCCCGGGCATTGCTGGCCGCTGTGGTGGAATCCTCAGATGATGCAATTGTGGCGGTTACACCGGATAAAAAAATTGCGGGCTGGAACAAGGGAGCGCATGCCATTTATGGCTACGCAGCAGAAGAGGTGCTCGGGAAAAGCGCCTATACTTACGTCCCCTTAGACCGGCAGGAAGAGTATGACAGGCTGTTTGGGCAGGTTTTGCTGGGAGAAACCGTGGCCCGTTTCGAGAGCACTCGCAATCGGAAAGATGGCAAACAGATTGAAGTGGCACTTACTTTTTCCCCTATCAAAAATCCTCAGGGCGAAGTCATCGGCATTTCCGGGATCGTTCGCGACATTACCCAAGCCAAAGCAACGCAGAGGGCCCTGCATGAAGCGGAGGAAAGATATCGCACTCTGGTGTACAACATTCCGGACGTGGTCTGGATGGTGGACCAGCAGCAGCGAGTCACCTTTGTCACTCCCAACGTGGAAAAAATGCTTGGCATTGCGCCGGATGAATTTTACAAACGCGGATCTAAAGCATGGTTCGAGCGCGTCCACCCTGAGGATGTCGGAAGCGCAGCGGCCAGGTTTAAGGAGCTCTTTGCCACGGGAGAGCCATTCGACGTAAAAGTGAGGCTGCAACGAGCGGACGGCTCCTGGATATGGGGCCATTCCCGCTCGGTTGCCACCCATGAAACGGCAGGGCTGAGATATGCGAGCGGCCTGCTCTCAGATGTCACCCAGCAAACCCGCGCACAGGAAGCCCTGCTGCAGTCTGAGCAGCGTTTCCGCATGCTGTTTGAGCGCAATCTTGCCGGGGTGTTCCGCTGTTTACAGGAAGGCAACTTTTTGGATTGCAATGATGCTGCCGCCAAAATCCTGGGCTATGACTCGCGGCAGGACCTGATTGGCCGCCCGGCAAGAGAAGTATTTCTGAGGTCTGCGGACAAGGAGGCGGTGGACCGGAAAATGGAACAGGAGGGAAGCATTGCCGGCCAGGAACTATGTATGCGTCGCAAGGATGGGACACTGGTCTGGGTCATGTCAAATACCACCATTCTTGACGGGCAGCAGGGCCCCGAAGTGGAAGGCACCTTTGTGGATATTACCGTTCGCAAGCAGGCAGAGGAACAAATGAGGCTGGCCAAGGAAGCGGCAGAGGCGGCAAACCGTGCCAAGAGCGAGTTCCTGGCCAACATGAGCCATGAAATCCGTACGCCAATGAACGGAGTAATCGGGATGACCAATCTGGCATTAGGCACCGAACTCACTCCGGAGCAGCGCGACTACATGAATACGGTCAAGAGCTCCGCGCAGGCGCTGCTCAGCATCATCAATGACATTCTGGATTTTTCCAAAATTGAAGCCCGAAAGCTGGAGCTGGAGGAGATCCCATTCAGCGTAAGAGAGGTGGTACGGACAGTTACAAAAGACCTCTCATTACAGGCCCAGCAGAAACATCTTTCCGTGCTCTGCAACTTCACGCCGGATGTCCCTCATGCCGTTAAAGGGGATCCGGGACGGTTACGGCAAGTGTTGATGAACCTGGTTGGGAACGCCGTGAAATTCACAGAGCAGGGCGAGATCATGGTTCAGGTGAAAACATTTGCCGGTGAAATGCTCCATTTCAGCGTGCGCGATACCGGAATCGGTGTGTCTGAAGAGAAGCAGAAGTCGATCTTTGAAGCCTTTGTCCAGGCCGATAATTCTTCTACACGCCAATATGGCGGCACAGGTTTAGGGCTGGCAATCGCATCCCAATTAGTTGCGCTGATGGGCGGCCGTATCTGGCTGGAGAGCGAACCGGGCAAGGGAAGCACATTTTTCTTTACAGGACACTTCGAGGCTGTAGATGGAGAACTCTCGCAAAACTCCGGAGATGCTACGCTCAAGAGACAAGATACCCCGGCTGGAGACCAGAAGAAATTACGCGTCCTGATTGCGGAAGATAATTTTATTAACTCTCAATTAGCTACTCGTCTCATTGCGAAGCAGGGACATTCCGCGGTAGTGGTGGAGAGCGGGCGGGAAGCGTTGAATGTGCTGAAACGGGAGAGTTTTGACCTGGTGTTGATGGACGTGCAGATGCCCGACATGGATGGCATCGAAGCCACGAGCACCATTCGCGAACAGGAACGAATTACCGGAGGACATTTACCCATCATTGCCATGACCGCACGTGCTATGAGCGGTGACCGGGAGCGCTGTCTTGACGCAGGAATGGACGCCTACATAACCAAGCCGGTGGATGCACAAAAGCTGTTTGACGCTATCGCGGACCTGCTTACCCGTACTTAGTTTGGATATGCCGCCAGACGGCAAATGGGCGATTTGTACCTGCCCAGCGCGTAGCGGCCTGTGGCTTGACATCAGCGTGTCCAGGCGTAAAGCAGCACAGACAGCTCTTCACCTGTAAAATACAGATAACGATGACCCAGTTTACGGAACAATACGATGTGGTTGTAGTAGGCGCCGGACACGCCGGTTGCGAGGCTGCCATGGCTGCAGCGCGCATGGGTCTGAAAACCGCTCTTTTTACGCTCAACGTGGACTTGATTGCGCAGATGTCATGCAATCCTGCAGTAGGGGGGATTGCCAAGGGCCATCTGGTCCGCGAAGTGGATGCTCTGGGCGGAATCATGGGCGAGGTAACAGATGCGGTCGGCATCCAGTTTCGTCTGCTCAACACCTCGCGCGGCCCGGCAGTTTGGTCGCCAAGGGCCCAGTGCGACAAGCAACAATATCGGCTGAAGATGCGCGAAGTTCTGGAGAGCCAGCCAAACCTGTTTATCAAACAGGCTGAAGTGGCGGAGCTGATCGTGGATGATACCGAAGACGAATTGCCTTTCTCCGCGCCTCCGCGTCTCCCCGGTGAATTGTCAGTTAAAGGCATCAAACTGCGCGATGGCCGCACTGTAGGTGCGCAGGCAGTCATCATCACCACGGGAACGTTTCTCAACGGGCTGATTCATTGCGGTGAACAGACTTACCCGGCCGGACGCAGTGGTGAACCGCCCGCGCAGCTTCTGGGCGAGTCACTCAAGTTGCTGGGCCTGCGCGGCTGCCGACTCAAGACTGGTACGCCACCGAGGCTGGATGGACGCAGCATTGACTGGACGCGCTTTGAGGTGCAACCGGGTGATGCCGATCCAACGCCCTTCAGCTTCCGCACGAAAAGGATCACACAGAAGCAGGTGCCGTGTTACATCGCTTTTACTACGGCGGAGACGCACCGCATTATCAGCGAGAACGTGCATCGTTCACCCATGTATTCTGGCCAGATTCAAAGCATTGGGCCGCGATACTGTCCCAGCATCGAGGATAAGATTGTCAAGTTTCCGGATAAGACAACGCACCAGCTTTTTCTTGAGCCGGAAGGACTGAATACGCACGAAATTTATGTCAACGGCATGAGCACGTCCATGCCGATTGATGTGCAGCTTGCGGTGATCAAGTCGATCCCCGGCCTGGAAAATGCGGAGATGCTGCGGCCGGGCTACGCCATTGAGTACGACTCAATTGATCCTACAGAGCTTGAGCGCACGCTAGAGATGAAGAAAATCCAGTGGCTTTTTCTTGCGGGACAGATCAATGGCACTTCCGGCTATGAAGAGGCCGCGTGCCAGGGGTTGATGGCCGGCATTAATGCTGCTTTGAAGATCAAAGGTGAGCCGCCACTGGTGCTTGACCGCACTGAGGCGTACACGGCCATCCTGATTGATGATCTCATCAGTAAAGGCACGAATGAGCCGTATCGAATGTTTACCTCTCGTGCCGAGTTTCGCCTGCACCTGCGCATTGATAATGCCGACCGACGCCTTACCCCGCATGGACGGCGCATTGGGCTGATTAACGATGCAGCATGGCAGGAATTTCAGGCCAAGCAGGAGCGCGCACAGCAATTGGCTTTCTTTCTAGAGAAAACGCGTGTGTCGAGCGCGATGCTGGAAAAGATTGGCCGGGCGCAGCGGGAGCGGCTGAGGGCGTTGCAGGTATCCAAGGCGAAGGATTTCGAAAACGAAGGTGAAACGGACGCTTCGGCGGCATCTTCAAATGGAAACAATCTTTTAAGCGCACTCGGTTCGACTTTGGCCCAGTTGCTCAGGCGGCCGGAGGTCGTGATTGAGGACCTTGCGCCGGTGGTTCAGGAGGGCTATCCGGAATATTTTTCGCGGATAGAAATTCTCTTGATAGAAAGAAGACAAGTGTCAGGGCACGAGTTTACTCGTGCCACAAACGGCACCATACATGAGGGCTTTAGCCCCTGTAAACTATCTGCTGCTGCGCGCAATGAAATGAAGACAGTCGAAACCGAAATCAAATACGCTGGATATCTTGACCAGCAGCGCAAGTCTATCGAGCGTCTGAAGAAAGCCGAGCAGCGCGTTATCCCTGACTGGTTCGATTACGGCAAGGTCAGCGGCCTTTCGCGCGAGATGAATGAAAAGCTTCAGCGCGTCCGGCCTCGGACACTGGGCCATGCTTCGCGTATTCCGGGCGTTACGCCGGCGGCTGTCTCGCTGATCCATGTTTACATTGAGATTCAGGGCAAGCGGTTTGCGCAAGCGCAACAGAGCCTGGGATAAGGCATGGCTGCTTCTGAGAAACACCCGCTCAGCCAATTGATCCCGGAGTGCGCATCGGGCATGTGCATCTGAAGGTGGCCGAGCTTAAAAGGGCGCTCAAATTCTACCGCGATGTGCTTGGCTTTGAATTGACCCAGCGCATGGGAGATCAAGCGGCCTTTCTTTCTGCCGGCGGTTATCACCATCACATCGCGCTGAATACGTGGGAAAGTCTGGACGGCCCACCACCTCCGTTCGGGACAACCGGCCTCTACCACCACGCAATCGTCTATCCCACCCGTGCGGCGCTGGCGGATGCGCTTCGGCGTTTGATTGCAGCCGGTATCGGCCTTGAGGGTGCTGCCGATCACGGCGTGAGCCAGTCGCTTTACCTGCGGGATCCGGACGGCAATGGAGTGGAGTTATACGTGGATCGCCCAAGAGAAGCATGGCCGCACACGCCCGATGGAAAACTGGCGATGTACACACGACATCTGGATCTCAGGTCTCTTTTGGCGGAGTTGCCGACGGACGAAGCGAATGACGTCCCGACCACCAAAGATCTGTAAGACTCTCTTTGAACTCATTTATCGATTTTAACGTGTTGTCTTGGTTGTTCCAGACAAGCGTTCGCGCTCAATCATCGGCTGCAGGTAAAGAAAAACCTGATGCCATTCTTGTTCGTTTTCAGGCGAGTTGCCAGCCGTGTTTCAGGATACTTGTTTTTAGCCAGCTAAGGGCGGCTTGCGGGCGTGCAAAAGGCTGCGTTCCTCGCGAAGGAATTCCGTTCTGTAGTAGAGTGTCGTCGGAACTCCCAAATAAAAAACCGCAAACGTGGAGAAATACATGATGCTGCCATCCGCAGAAGCCAGCTTAGGGGCTCTAAGGCTCCGAATCGACGGATCTTGGTCAGTCGAAGAATTCCAAACGCTTTTACTTACTCTTAACGATGTTTATAAGCGCGTTGCAGCAGTGATGACCTTGGGCGATTTGATTCGTCAGGAACGCCAGCAGAACGCAACTTTTTTGGAAGAAAAGCGTGAGGAAAGGGCCAACTGGTTTTGGTCGGATCTGTACTGGTTTCCGTATGAGCGCTATTACTCGTATGAGAGACCCGGGCAAGAATCACTCCCCAGAGTACTTGCTGGGGTTCAACCCTTGTGTCATCGCTTGATATCGATGCTATCAAGCTTCAATCTCCAGGCTGGCTTCAGGTTATTGGCAATTTGAATCCGCTAAAGGTAATCGCCGATTTCATCTCAAAATGGAGGGCTGAAAATACCAAACGGCTCCAAATAAAAACTACAGCCGCTACCGAGCGAGAGCGCGTTCACAGCGAAAGCGCTTTAGAACGTGAGCGAATGCTTAGAGCATTTGCGCTTGAGGTTTTGCGACAACTTCCTGATGATCAACGGGGGCCTCACGCAAGTCGGCTTGCGGAAGTTGCGGAATATGCAATAGTGCCTTCCACGAATGCCCTTAAAAGAGTGGCAGATGATGTTCGCGTAATTGATGCTGAAATTGTCAGCGTAGGTACACCATTGCCCGATAAATCACCTCGGCATCCGAATCCAAAACCGTGAACGCTGTTCAGCCGAGACCCATTTAAGCAAATCATGGGTAAGGGCGCTATGATAGGGATCCCTCGCGCCGCTCGGGATGTTTTCAAAGCGGAATGTTCCCATGCTTCTTCGGCGGATTCTTATCTCGCTTGGTCTGTAGCATCTCCAGAGCGTCAATCAGCTTCTTGCGGGTATCTTGCGGCCTGATCACGGCATCAATGTAGCCGCGTTCGGCGGCAACGTACGGATTAGCAAAGCGCTCGCGGAATTCTTCGATCTTCTCATTACGAGCTTTAGCAACGACCTCGGCTTTCTCTTTCTCTGTCTTCGCCGAGAGAGCCGCCCGCTCCAGTTCGCGTTTATAAACAATGTTGACTGCGCCTTCGGGGCCCATCACGGCGATCTCCGCCGTGGGCCACGCATAATTCACGTCGGTACGGATGTGCTTGGATGACATCACGCAGTACGCTCCGCCGTACGCCTTGCGCGTGATAATCGTGGCCTTGGGGACCGTCGCCTCGGCAAATGCAAACAGCAGTTTGGCCCCGTGACGGATAATGCCGCCATATTCCTGTTGTGTTCCGGGCAGAAATCCGGGCACATCTTCAAAGGTAATCAGCGGAATATTAAAGGCATCACAGAACCGAACAAAGCGCGCGCCCTTGACTGAGGCATTGATATCGAGCACGCCTGCAAGAAATGCCGGCTGATTGGCCACAATCCCAACTGGCCGCCCATTTAGTCGTGAGAAGCCGACAACAATATTCCGCGCATAGTGCTCATGCACTTCAAAAAAATAGCCATCGTCTACCACGCGCGTGATGACATCTTTCATGTCATAGGGCTGGTTGCTTTCGGCGGGAACCACGGTCTCTAACTCGGCATCGGCGCGGTCAATCGGATCCGTGCATTCGCGCCGCGGCGGATCGTCAAGATTGTTCGATGGAATAAAGCTGAACAGTTCGCGGACCATGGACAGACACTCGGCATCGTCATGGGCCATGAAATGCGCTACGCCGGAAGTTTCATTGTGCGTGGATGCGCCGCCAAGCTGGTCTTTGGTGACTTCTTCATGGGTCACAGTTTTGATCACGTCCGGGCCGGTCACAAACATATATGAGGTGTGGTCCACCATGAAAATGAAATCGGTAATTGCAGGCGAATAGACCGCCCCACCGGCGCAGGGGCCCATAATGGCCGAGATCTGTGGGATCACGCCGCTGGCCAGGGTGTTGCGCAGAAAAATATCGGCATAGCCGGCCAGTGACATCACGCCTTCCTGGATGCGCGCGCCGCCGGAGTCATTGAGCCCGATCACCGGCGCGCCCACTTTCATCGCCGTGTCCATGATCTTTACGATCTTGCCGGCGTTGGCTTCTGAGAGCGATCCGCCAAAAACGGTGAAGTCCTGCGCAAAAACAAAGACCAGACGGCCTTCAATGCGGCCATAGCCAGTGACAAAGCCATCACCATAAACCTTGCTCTGTTCCATGCCGAAATCAGTGCAGTTATGAGTGACCATCTTGTCGAATTCCTCGAAGGTGTTTTCATCCAGCAGGAATTCGATGCGCTCACGCGCGGACATCTTGCCTTCTTTATGCTGGCGCTCCTGGCGTTCCTTGCCGCCTCCGGCTTCAGCCAGTGAATCGCGGCGCTTGAGTTCTGCAAGCTTGTGTTCCAGCTTCATCGTAAAGGGATTATAGCGCCCTCGGTGCAGAAGTTCGGTCGAGTAAGCTCAGCGCGCCACTGCCGGAACCTTGTTATCGACGAAGGCGACGGATTCTTCCAAAATTTCCTGCACCAGCTCAGGCGATGACGCTTCAACATAGATACGCATGAGCGGCTCCGTGCCGGAAGAGCGCAGCAGCACCCAGGCTTCCGCGCCCTTGTCCTTGATGGGAGCATCCAAAAAGAACTTGATGCCGTCAAGATTTTCCTTGCGAAGAACTTTGTAACGGCCCAGCGAAGTTGTTTCGCTGTTCCCGGCGCGGGCAATGGCAGCTTCTTTTATGTCATTCGGGATACGCAGATCGCGGCGGGCATAATAGTGCGGCCCGTACTCCGATTGCAGCGCAGCCACCAACTCGCCCAGGCTTTTGCCTTCATCAGCCATTACGTTGGCCAGCAGCAAGGCATTGAGCAGTCCGTCACGCTCAGGCAGGTGGCGCTGAAAGCCGATGCCACCGGATTCCTCGCCTCCAATCACGATCTCGCGCTCCAGCATGAGATCACAGATGTACTTGAAACCGATGCCGCATTCCAGCAGTGTGCGGCCATGCTTTTTAGCGATGCGGTCCAGCATCCGGGTGGTGTTAAAAGCGCGGGCCACATCGCCCGGCCAATCCTTATGGCGTGTTACTACCCATTGCAGCAGGATGGAAAATATTTTGTGTGAATCCACAAAGCTGCCATCTTCCGCTGCAGCGCCAATGCGGTCGGCATCGCCGTCGGTGATGAAAGCGGCGTGGCATTTTTCTTTGACTACGATCTCCTGAGCAGCACGCACATGCGGCTCAATGGGTTCCGGATTGATTCCCGGGAACAATGGATTGACTTCGCTGCGAATCTGTACGTGCTGGATGTTGCGCTTTTTGAATATTTCCGCCAGCACGTTGCGACCGGCGCCATACATACAGTCAATGGCAAATTTGAAATTGGCTTTGGCGATCTTGTCCAGGTCAGCAAACTTGCAGATGGCTTCCACATATGGCGTCTTAAAATCAACCTCTTCGATCTTCGCTGCCTTGCCCTTCGGCATGGCCCCTTCGCGCACATATCCTTCAATCTGCTTGATGATGGCAGGCGTCGCCGAGCCGCCGTAAGTCGCTTTAAACTTCACGCCATTCCAGTCCCAGGGGTTATGACTGGATGTAATCATGATTCCACCGGCAGTTTGCAGATTTTTCACCGCATAAGAGAGCGCCGGCGTCGGCGTGTAATCATTTGAGAGCTTCATGGGAATTCCCGCGCCAGCCAGCACTTCAGCAGTGGCTTGCGCAAAGCGGCGGGACCCAAATCGCGTGTCATAGCCAATGACCAGCCCGCGGCTGGGATCTTCATTCTTTAAAACATAAGCAGCAATGGCTCCGGCCACGCGCCGCACGTTTTCAAACGTGTAATCTTCCGCGATTACGCCCCGCCAGCCATCAGTGCCAAATTTAATGTCTTCCATTATGTCGCTTCGCTCCAACCCGCTTTGAGAGTAATCTTGCCCCAGAACTGTCAGCCCTGATTCAGCGCTGCTCGGCGGCACGGCCTCGCAGCTTGTTGATTTCTATTGTCGCTTCGCTCCAAACCGCTTTGAGAGCAATCTTGCCCGAACACTATCAGCCTTGAATCTAATTCTTTGTGCCGCCCCTATAGGGCTCAACGTAATTTCTTTATCTTACCCACCCTTCCGGCTTCGCATTCGCTCGCCTCAGGGTGGGCTAACTTGGCAGCGCGCCTCCGGCGCTGATCTTTGTGGACCAACTTTTCAAGACAGGTCCAGCATTTAATAGTCCGGGGCTGTCGGGCTCTTCTCGCTCAAATATTCACAGTTTGTCAGCCGTCCCGGGAGTGCTCACGCATGGTCATCGAGCTGATCTTTGTGGTCAACCCTCTTTTAAATGAGATTCAGTATTTATTAAATCAACTCAGTCAGCTTCTTTTCATTCAAGTATTTCACAATTTTGCCTACGTCCTGGGAGTGCTCACGCGTGGTAACCAGAATCGCGTCTTCTGTTTCCACCACCACCAGATTGTGCACGCCTACTGTAGCCACAAATTTATCTGGGGCATAAATGTAGTTGCCGGTGGCATTTGCGGTATATGCGTTTTTGCTGTGCATTACATTTTTTTCTTGTTCCTTCTGGAGCGCGGCATGGTGCTCATACAAGGCCGCCCATGAACCCAGGTCATTCCAGCCAAAATCGGCTTTGAGACAGAACAGATTTGAGGAATGCTCGCCTTTCGCGGAGCGTGGTTCGAGCACTGCAAAATCAATGCTGATGTTCTCGCATTTGGGATAGAGTTGTGTAAACGTCTTGTCGAAATCCCGAGTGCCCCAGGCTGCCGCAATTTGCTCAAGGTAAGGCGCAGTCTCAGAGAGGTGCTCGCGCAAAGCGCGGGTCAGCGTCCGCGCGCTCCACACAAAAATGCCGCCGTTCCAGTAATAATTGCCTGCGGCAACAAACTCTTCGGCCCTCTGCTGGTTGGGCTTCTCAGTGAACCGCTTCACCCGGAAAAGTTCAGACTCAATTTTTTCTCCGGTCTCAATATAACCGTAGCCGCTTTCAGCCCGCGTAGGCTGCACACCCATAACGACAATATGGTCCTCGCGCCCGGCAATATCGATGGCGCGCTGAAGGACTTTGCGAAATTTCTTTTCATCGGCAATCACATGATCGGCGGGGAACATGCCGATGATCGATTCAGGCGCCAACTTTTCGAGCAGGAACGCGGCCAAACCAATGGCGGGGGCGGTGTTGCGCGGCTCGGGCTCGACCACTACTTGCCGAGGCGGAATAGCCGGCAGTTGCCGCTGGATTTCTTCGGCGACAAATTCATTGGTGATGACCCAGAAATCTTTTTCTGTGCCTAAAGGCAGCAGTCGATCAACGGTCTTCTGGATCATTGTCTGCTTGCCGTCCAGAGCAAGCACCTGTTTCGCCCGCTTGCGACGGCTTCGCGGCCAGAACCTTGTGCCGCTGCCACCGGCGAGAATCACGGGATAGAAAGAATTTTTGTTCACCTGAAACTCAAAGGGCAGAAGCCCAACGTTCCTGAATGCCAACTTGCATCTGCTGCGTGCTCGCCCGTAATTGCGAGAATGGCTTGAACGGGCAATCTTCAAACTTGGGCGCTCAGCGCTGAAGCGTTGAGAGACTCTTTTCCGGCAACACTGTCGCGGGCTCGCCTACGCGCTCCACCGGCAGTGAGGCGCATAGAAATTCCAGGTCCCACTGCGGTTTAAGCATAAACCGTTCCACTGCGGCAGGCACGACAACAGCCTCTCCGCTGATGAAAGTCACCGGAGCTGCGCCGCTGCCTTCAATCACACCGCAGCCTCGGGTTGCAATCAGGCACCATGCGCTGCGTTTCGGGTGGCGCGGACGCCGAAACTCCCAGGCCCGCGTTAACTTAAACCGGTCCACCACAAAGCAAGGCGAGGTAACAAGATTGATCTGCGTCTTGCCCACTTCCATCTGCGGATGCGCGGCAACCACTTTGCCGGCGTGCGTCTTTTCTTTGGTGACTCGCAACCCATCTTCAATATGGAGTTCACGCGGACGCCCATAATCATAAAGCCGGTACGTGGTATCTGAATTCTGCTGCGTTTCCACGATCACCGCTCCCGGGCCGATGGCGTGAACGGTGCCTGCATCCACATACACCATGTCGCCTTCATGCACATCAATCCAATTCAGCAGATGCTCCATGCGATTTTCGCGGATTGCGCGTTCCACTTCAGTCTTGTTGACGCCCGGTTTCAGCCCCAGCCCAATCTGGGAGCCGGGCTCGGCGCGCAGCACATACCAACACTCGGTCTTACCACAAGGTTGGCCGACTTTGGCCGCGCCCTCATCGTCCGGATGTACCTGCACCGAAAGTTTGTCTCTGGGGAAAAGAAACTTGATTAACAGCGGAAAGCGCGTGGCATCCTTAGCGGCATCGCCCAGGAATTGCGAGCCAAATTGGCTTGCCAAGTCAGAAAGTGTGCGGCCAGCCAGAGGGCCATTGGTTACGGAGCAGCTATCGCCGGTGAGCCATGCTTCACCGATGGGTCCTCCGGCAACTTCCTGCATATAGAAGGGCGAGAGATCGCGGGCGCCCCAAACGCGCTCATGAAACTGCGGCTGTAAACGTAAAGGATAAAGTTCAGGCATGCGTTGAATATGGCGTTGCTGTCAGAAGCCTAGATGACCTTAGACTCGTAAATGGGGCAATACGTTGTCCAGCAGCAGCTTGGGACTTCCAATCTCCGCCCTATCGCAGGCCAGTTTTAATTCAAATCGATATTGGGCGCCATTTATAACTTACTGAACCACTCCTGCATCCGCTCCAGACCGCGCTCTATTTCGGTGGCGGATGTGGCATAAGACAGGCGAATATGATCCCGGGTCCCAAATGCCTCGCCTGGGACAGTAACCACATGAGCCTCATGTAGCAGGCGTTTGGAAACATCGGCGGCAGAGCTGATCCCGGATTTGCCGAAATAGGCCGATACGTTGGGATAAACGTAAAACGCCCCATCCGGCTTCACGCAGGTCACGCCGGGAATCAAGGTCAGGTGGCCGAGAGTAAGTTCGCGCAGCAGGATGTAATCTTTTTTCATCTGCTCCACGCAATTTTGCGGGCCGGTTACAGCCGCCAGAGCAGCCATCTGGACCATGTGCGCCGTACTGGATGTGCTTTGGCTCTGGAGCTTGGTCATGGCGTTGATGATGGGCGATGGAGCAAGAGCATAGCCCAGCCGCCAGCCAGTCATGGCGTAAGTTTTGGAAAGCGATCCAATGATAACCAAGTGCTGTTTCACGTCGCTAATGGACCCGGCGGAAAACAGGCGCTGCGTGAAGTTGAGATACACGTAGCATTCGTCAGCAATTACATAAATCCCGCGCCTGTGCGCCAGCCGCAGGATGGCTGAAAAGTCTATGGGATCCATCACCGCACCGCTGGGATTGTTTGGGCTGTTGATGATGATGGCGCGGGTGCGCGGCGTGATCTGCCGTTCGATCATTTCTGGCGTCAAACGGAAGTTTTCCGCCTCATCCGTTTCCACAAAAACGCACTTTCCGCCGGCATATTCAATAATGTCTTTGAAAGAAACCCAGTAAGGCACCGGCACAATGACTTCATCGCCGTGGTCAACCAGCACCTGGATGGCATTGAACAGCGCCAGCTTTCCACCGGTGGAAACCATGCAGTCATTGGGCTGATACATGGAGCCGAAATCGACGCCGTGGCGGCGGACGATCGCCGTCCGGAGGTCCTGTATCCCGGCTACCGCTGTGTACCGGGTGCAATTATTCTGGATTGCCGCAATCGCAGCATCTTTGATGTGCTGTGGCGTGGGAAAATGCGGCTCGCCTGCGCCAAACTCCACCAGATCGGCCCCGGCGGCCTTTAACTTTGCGGCTTCCGCGACCACGGCCATGGTGGCGGAAATCTCAATGCGGTTAACTCGGTCACTCAATTGTTTTACAGCAGGTACGGTCGCCATCTAAAACCTCATTTACATTTTGGCTGCGGTGCCATGGAATTTTTCCCGCAGCCGTTGTTCCACCAGTTCCGGCACCAGCCCGCGCACGGAACCGCCAAGGCGAAAAATCTCTTTTACCAGCCGCGAGCTTAGATAAGAATAAGCTTCGGCGGGCATCATAAAAATAGTCTCTAGTTGCGGCTGAAGCTTGCGATTCATCAGGGCCATTTGCAGCTCGTATTCATAGTCGCTAATGGCGCGGATGCCGCGCAGCACGGCTTTAGCCTTTTTCTGCATGGCGTAATCCACCAGCAGGCCCTCAAAAGTTTCCACCCGCACATTGTCATAGCCCTTCACCATCTCTTGCAGCATCTGCAGCCGCTCTGCCAGCGTGAATAAAGGGTCCTTTTCGGAGTTCCGCAGGATAGAAACAATCAACTCATCGAAAATCTTGCTGCCGCGTTCAATCAGGTCCAGGTGCCCGTTGGTAAGCGGGTCAAACGATCCCGGATAAATGGCGCGCACAAGATTCAAAATGGAGTTCCTGAAATTCGGTTGAAATCTGATTTTATGCTGGATTGCACCACGCGGCAATGCGGGATTTCCACACGCTTCAGGACCGCAGCGAAAGGCAAGCTGCTGAAAAGCGGGCCATTCAACCAGAATTCTTGGCTCGCTGAGACCTCATGCGCCTTTCCCTTTACATCTCAGAGAAGAGACGAGTATGGTTAACTCGCCGGCACAAAGCGCCCTTGAAGGGACCAAGCCTAAGAATGCTATCCAAACAATCCCGCAGTGAAGAGACGCTGTTGTTTGCCAAAAATTTCCTTCAACATCCTAAAATGCTCGGATCGCTCATTCCGAGCTCGCGCTTTCTGGTTGACCGGCTGCTCAGCCGCGTGGACTGGAAGCGCGCCCGCACCATCGTGGAATACGGCCCGGGCGTTGGCACTATCACCGCGCATATTCTGGCCCGCATGTCTCCCGACGCGCGCCTTGTGGTCTTTGAAATGAACGAGGACTTTGTGCGCTATCTGGGGCGGGCTTTCCCTGATTCCCGGCTGCACGTGGTTCACGGCTCGGCAGAAAACGTCCAAAGAGAGTTGGACCGGCTGAAACTTGATGGCGCCGACTACATCATCTCCGGAATTCCCTTTACCACCATGCCGGTGGAGTTGCGGGAAAAGATCATGCGCGAATCCCGTGAGGCGCTCAATCCCGGCGGCGCAGCGCTGGTTTACCAGTTTACCCGCGCCGTTCTGCCCTATTTGCAGAGCCATTTCCGCCAGATTGACCAGGATTTCGAGCCCAGAAACATCCTACCGGCCAGATTGTTCTACTGCACATAGCTCTACTTCTACTGCACATAGCAAAGACCAGTTAAATCCAGCTTCTTTTTTCAGAGGGCGCGGTTGACCGCAGGCCCAGCCACATTAGGCTTATCGCACTATAGTGAGCCCTTCTTCTTCGTCTGTGACCGGGAGAGCGTAAAGAGCAACCTTAAAGGGGCCAAACGTGATGTCCGGCGCGCTGCGCAACAGCTCGAAGTGAACCGAATCCTCACAGCGGGAGCACTTGGGAAACAACTGATCGCGCAAAAGAGTAACTTCATGCGGCAGGCGATGGTTGCTGTGAACAACCCGGTAGATGCCGCTCTCCAGGATTTTCTCCCCACAACGGAATTGCTTCAATGCTTTTGGCATTTCCTGGCGTGCGCTAACCAATCGCAATTTCGCTTTAGGCTTACTCATTATGAGGACGCGGCAAACGATGATTGGATGATGCTGAATGGCAATCAAGTTGTGTTAAGCCTGAGAATACAGGAACGAACCCGGTTCAATATCTAAGTAGTTGATTGCAATGCTTTTACAGCTAAGCAACTATTCTGCTGTCAGTTTTCATCAAAATTCAGCGAAACAATTTGGGTCACTACAGATTTATAGAAGGAGCAGGAATTCTTTGAAGAACGAACCTAAAAAGGAAGTCCCAGCGGGCGATCAGGCGCAAACAGCCCCAGCCGCTACTCCCAAAGCGGAAAAGGTCCGCAGTTCGCGATACGAATGGGAAGGAAAGAGCAATGAATCTGGCGTGTCCGCCGGCACGTCCAGTGCACCACGCAGGTCTCTCTTTTCATCCATGAAAGCGATGTTTAAGCGGTTTTTCTCCGGAAATCGCGGAGCAGGCGACCGCGGATTTTTTGATAATGACGATGATGCCAGCCCAAGCGCGGCTTAATTGGCCAAGAGATGCAGTGATCTTTAATGCAATAGCTTGTTGAGCATGTAGGCCCGTTCCTGGTTCAACCAGGTCTTCCAGCTTTCCTGGCTCACTTTGGGATATCTTTGTTTGCCAAAAGTGAGCCAGGCATCGCAATAACGGAGCCACTCCTCTTCACTCTTCTTGACCGAGTCAGATGTGACAGTTCCCCATTTGGAAACAGTGCCATGCTGGGTCCGGTCGTAGGCGGCTTTTTCGGCGGCTTCCGCCTGAAGCAGTTCTTTTGTTGAAAATTGCGGCAGTTCGCCGCGTTCCAATTGTTCCAGCATGGAAAGCGCGTGCTCTTTCAGCGCGGCTTCTTCCTGCACCTCAAACGTAGGCTCCAGGTTAATGGCATCGTTTGCCTGCTCCCTGGAGAATCGTTCAACTTCCTCCCAGAGCACGTGCAACGCCTTCTTATCGCGCTCACTCCAGGATGAGGCAAGCTCGGCCAGCTTTTTGTCGCGGGCGATTTTGTCGAAGCGCTCTCCCAGAATGGCACATTGCTCATAGAGCACGCGACCGCTGCTGTGGTCGCAGATGCTGACGTTGCCTCCAACCATATTGCCTGTTTTCAGGCGATTGATTTCATAGACGCGCCCGGCAGCGTCTCCGGGGGCATCTCCCAGAGAGCAGGCCAGGTTGAGCGCTACATCATAATTCTTGGGGACGCCCTTGCCATTGGCGTAGATCATCATCAAAATCGCTTTGCCGCCCAGCACGGTTTTGTCGCCACGGGCGATCTCGTCATAGGCGCACTTGCGGGCCTTCACAAAATCCGCAGGCTGCCCAAATCCGTAAAAAGCGTCAGCCGAGGAGCAGTGGGCCAGCTCTTTTTGTTCAGCAGCGGTAGGACGGTCGGCGGCGGGCAATGGAACATCCTTTACGGAGGCGCAAATCTGCTTGGCCCCTGGATCGCTTATGTTGGACTGGGCAAAAACGGCGTTCAAGCCGAAGACTAGGAAAAAGAAGACCAGAAAAAACAAAAGAAGAGATTTGGATGAGCACATTTGCTTGCCATTTTGCTTCATTGGCGGCCATGGTGCAAATCATCATGGTACAAATCATTTGGTAGCCGGGATGAAGGCGCAGGTTCCGTTGGGGTATGTCCGGGAGGTACTGCACCGGAAAATGGGCATGTGCTACTCTTCTGGCGGAGACTGCTTGCGCGCCGCCTTTGAAAAAGCACCGCCGGAAGTCCAGGAGATCCTGGGCAAGCCCATACGCGACCTGGGACTAAAGCTGGAAGGGTCGCCGCTGGAGCGCTTTGTGCAGCAGCTCTATCGCGAACTTGACCGCAAGGGGCTGAAGAAGTTTCATCCGGCATGCTATCTAACTGATGAGTGGGGATGCCCCTCCGGCGAGCCGATCATTGGCATACCTTTTTACCTGGCTGATCCCAAGCTGGCGCACCTGGAAAAGGAAATGAACGATCTGGAAGACTCGCGCCAGATCATGATGTATCTGCGGCATGAGGCAGGGCACGCCGTCAATTACGCGTATGCCCTGCACAAGACGCCGGAATGGAAGCAGATATTTGGTCCCTATCGCAAGCCTTATCGCGATGCGTATAAGCCAATCCCGTTTTCCCGCGGCTTTGTCCGCCACATGGAAGGCTGGTATGCCCAGAAGCATCCCGATGAAGACTTTGCCGAGACTTTTGCGGTTTGGCTTACGCCGGGGTCGCGCTGGCGGCAGAAATATAAAGGATGGCCCGCGCTGGAAAAGCTGCGCTATGTTGACCGCACATTCAGGAAGCTTGGCAACACTGATCCTGTGCGCCCGCGCGGCAGGACCGATATCACTGTGGAAGAGATGGACACCACGGTGGCGGATTTCTACGATGAAGCGTTGAGCGAGCAGCCCTCGCCCGGCGAGCTGCCGCTGGATACCGACCTGCAAGATATTTTTAATGCGGGACGCAAGCGGAAGAATGTTCGTCCGGCAGTGGAGTTGCTGCGCGAGAACCACAAATCGCTGGTGGACAAACTCACTTACTGGAGCGGCGTTCCCCGTTCGCTGATTAAGAAGCTGGTGGAATCCATTGAAACGCGCGTCGGCGAAATGGGCTTGCGGGTGGAAGCTAAAAAAGAAAAAGAGTGCCTGACGGAAATCACAGTTTATGCCACTGCGTTGTCCATGAATTATGTGACGCGGGGGAAGTTTGTACAGACATAATGCAGTAAAGAGATAAATCTCTCTGGAGGCAGGGCAGCAAAACTGGGTGCAGTCGCGATATGGACAATAAATTGAAAATCACGATCCTGTACGAGAGTTGGGGGGATGAGGAGGAAGTTGTCCCTGAGCCGGAAAAGAAGAAGCGCGGCGCAAAGAAGCGGCGCAAGAAGAAGAGGGAGAAGCACGATCGGGAAGAGATATTCGAAGCACTGGAAAAGCTGGGACACGAGCCAACCTACATGGCCCTTGATGGCGAAGATAAGTCATTGATATCTCTGTCCCGGCAGGAAACGGACCTTTTTTTCAACCTGGTGGAATCGTATGCCGGCGATGACACCATGGAAATGCATGTCGCCGCCTATCTGGATCTGCTGGGCCGTCCATATACCGGCGCAGGGCCGCAGGGGCTTTATCTGGCGCAGGACAAAGGTCTGGCAAAAAAACTTTTCCAGTTTTACAACATCCGCACTCCATACTTCGCCACCTGCTACCAGGGCAGGCTGGACCATTCACAGGAAATTGCATTTCCCCTGATTGTGAAGCCTGAAGCGGAGGATGGATCGCTGGGCATCGACCAGGGCTCAGTGGTGGGAAGCGTGAAGGAATTGATGGAGCGTATCCATTACGTACAGGAGGAGTTCAATTCTCCGGCGCTAATTGAGGAATACATTGAAGGCCGTGAGATTTACGCCGGTATTCTTGGCAATGAAAACCCGGAAGTACTGCCGCTGGTGGAGCTAGACCTTTCCCGCCTGCCTGAAGGTATGCCAAAAGTAGCAGGTACGGAAGTGAAGTGGGAAAAAGACAGTGAGGCTTACAAAGTGACGAAGTCGGCCCCGGTCGAAGATATGGATGAAGAGCTCCAGGAATTGCTTTCCACCACAGCTCTTACTACATATCGAATTCTGAAACTGCGGGACTATGGCCGTATCGATATGCGGCTGACCGACAAAGGCAAAGTCTATGTAATTGAGGCCAATCCTAATCCGTGGCTCTCCAGCAACTCAGAATTCTTTATGGCGGCAAAAAAGTCAGGGCGTTCGTATGCCGACATGATCGCGGAGATCATACAATTTGCACGCATAGACCGCCGGCGGCGCGACAAGTTGCATATGAGCTAGCAGTTCACCAAGACCGGCGCAAGTTTTTTGTCCGCGGCAAAGCCGATGCACCATCGCATCACTGCCCGAATTTGGCTCGTCAGTATCAAATTTTCGCCAGGAGCTTACATGCCGAGAAAGATTTTTGCCCTCACCTTTCTGGTACTGAGCAGCGGATTTGCATGGGCTCAGGCTGCCACGCCACAGGCCAAAAGCATTCTGCTGAAGGCCAACCGAATGCTTGACGTTCGCACCGGCAAGTATGTTGCCAACGTCGGCGTGCTTGTGGAAAACGACAAGATCAAAGAAGCCGGGCCGCTCAACGAAATACAGGCGCACACGCCCAAAGGGTCGACGATCATCGATCTAGGCATGGCGACGCTGCTGCCGGGGCTGATCGACTGCCACGCGCATTTGCTGACTTCAGGAACCAGCATCTCATCGCAGGAAATTATTCTTAATGCTGTAGCCGGCATGAGTCCAACAGCCCGGGTGCTGCTGGGCGCCCACAACGCACGCGAAGACCTTGAAGCCGGATTCACCACCGTGCGCATTGTTGGCCACTCCGGTATTGACGGCGATGTGTCATTACGTGAAGCAATCAATCTAGGCTGGCTCATTGGCCCGCGAATCCAGGCTGCGGCCCGCAAACTGACTCCTCCGGGTGGCCAGGCGTTGCAATTGAATCCGGCGGTCGCGGACCAGATTGTGAACCAGGAGTTTCTACAGGTGGATAGTGCGGACGAAGCGCGCAAAGCCGTCCGCGAGAATCTGCTGTACGGCGCGGACTTAATCAAGGTGGTGGCCGACGACGGAAATCGATTTATTACACCCGATGAGATGAAGGCGATTGTGGAAGAGGCCCACCGCTCTAAGGTAAAAGTTGCGGTACACGCGACATCAGCCACAGGCATTCAGACTGCCGTGGATGCGGGAGTGGATTCCATTGAACACGGCGACGATGTAACCGACGCACAGTTGAAGGCAATGCGCGACAAGGGAATTTATTTCGATATCACACAGACCTTTTTTGGCGGGCGGATGCGGGCCATGATTGAAAAGCGACAGGTGCTTCCGCCCGAACTTCAGCAAGAGCTGAAAGCCTATGAGCAAATGGACGCAAAGAAAAGTCCGGCGCTGCTACAGCGGATTCTCAAATCAGGCGTGAAATTCACAGTCGGCTCTGACATGTGGTTTGACTATCCAGGTAAAACCCGTGGCCAGGCAACGGCCCTCATGTTTGGTGCGCTGAAGGATTTGAGCGTACCACCAGCGGATATTATTCGCGCGGCCACGCTCAGTGCAGCGGAGCTGCTGGGTTGGCAGGACCGCGTGGGCTCACTGGAACCGGAGAAGTTTGCAGACATGATTGCTGTGTCTGGTGATCCGCTGGCTGACATTACGGAACTGGAACGAGTGCAGTTTGTAATGAAGGGCGGCGAGGTAGTAAAGAATAGCCTACATAAGAAGTGACCTGAGCACAGCTGCCGGAGAACGCCTATTAGAACTTGACATCACCACGGAATGCGGTTGGCCGCGTAGAGCCGATCAGCGCTAATAGCACCTGTTTCGGCGCGGCGTAGAGAACATCTGAGACGATAGCGCAGATGATACGTCAAATCTGAGGAGGCTCATTGTGAAGATCGGATTCATTATTGCAGCGTTACTGACGGTAGCTATTGCAATTGCGCAGCCCGGCGCGGCTGACGAACCAACTACCATCACGCAAGATGAACTTGTGCGCAGAACGCAGGAACTGTTCGATTCCGTTGCTCCCGGCAATGCGGAACCTTTCAAAAGGTATTTTGCTGAAGATGCCATGTTCTTCGATGAGAAGGGACGCAACATGGATAAAGCCGCGCTGGTGAAAGACATCCAGCCGATACCGCAGGGCTATTCCGGCACCATCAAGCTGGTGCGGCCCAGGAGCCACATTGAAGGGAACGTCGCGATCCTGAGCTATGATCTCGACGAGACAGAGACAATCTTTGGACAGAACCTGACCGCCCGCTATCATGAAACAGATACATGGATGCGGCGCAATGGCCAGTGGCAGATTGTGGCCGGCCAGGTGCTTCGATACTATGAGGATCCCGCACCGGGCAAAGCTGACATCAGCAAATTTCCTTCTTATGTAGGAACGTATCAACTTGGACCGGAACGAACGCTCACCGTCACTGCACAAGATGGTCATCTTTATTCCCAACACGCAGGCCGTGCACGAGTGGAACTGGTCCCGGAAGCTTCCGATCTTTTCTTTCAGAAAGGCGTGGAAGGTCGGACCTTGTTTGGTCACAATGATGATGGAAAAGTCATTTCACTGATCGACCGCAGAAACAATGAAGATGTAGTCTGGAAAAAGGTTAAGTAGTTCCCGCCTGAGTCACAAATTATTTTCCTGAAAATAGGGCGCCCATTGTGTCACGCCGTACACATCCGTGTTTTAAGCTCCACATCCTGCAGCGCTGCTAGCTGCGTTTAGTACAGCAGAATCAATGGTTTCGCCATTGGCCAACTTCGTGCCATGTACATGGGTGCTGCCAGGAGGCAGCGGAGGTGAAACAAACATGGCAGACCTGAAATCTTTCAATGCAAATCCAATCGCAAATAGTTCAACCAAGCGGGCACGGATGATTGGCGGCGCGGCAACCGCGGCAGCAACAGCGGTGATGGCGCTGATGATAGTGCTCGACTTCAACGGCTGTTCCAAAGCCAAAGACAAAAACGCGCAAGTCAACCCGCCCAGCCAGAGCGTCGCTGGCCAGAACACGCCAGTAGTAGCGCAGAACCAGTCGATCGACCAACTGGAGAAAAAAGTTGAAGCGGTCATCGAAAAGAAGAAGGCGATTAAACGGGCTACAACCGCTACGTACAAGAATGCCACCTATGGAGTGTCATTCCGCTATCCCAAGACGTACACCATGCTGACGCCGGAAAAAGACACCAAGGAATCTGCATGGCCTGATCCAGTAGGAATGAACTTCTATGAGCCGGGCGGTGAAACGCTGACCACGCTGGTGCTGCCGGGAACTCGCGCATCGTCATTCTTTAAGGCGAGCGTGATCAAGGGCGTGAGCGCGGAGCAGTGCAGCAAATTCGCCACCACGCCGGAGCCAGAGCAGACAGAAGCATCAACCAATCCACCGGTCGATGCCGATGACGACTCAATCATGCCGGTTAAATCCAACATTCTGGGCGTGGAATTCGCCAAGACAGAAAGCATTACCGACCAGAGCGAAGCGCGCTACTATCATCACTTTGAAAATGGCGCATGCTATGAGTTCGCCCTGGGCGTGGAAGATGCCCCGAGCACCACGAAGCCAGTTGACCACTTGCAGGTCTTCGACAAACTGGAACGGATTATGACCACGGTAAAGATCAAGTCTGAACCAGCGCCGGTAGCGGCAGTGAGCGATCCGGTTGCGCAGCCTGCACCAGCCCAGCAATCCTCAGCAATAAGGGGGATTCAACGTGAACAATAGCGGTGACACGCAGGCCAGGTTCGCAAAGAGCCTGGCCTTTTCTTTAATCAGACTGGTGGCGGCTGACTGCCAGCCTGCTTTAAAGTATTTCAGATGAAGAAGCTCAGGGTTGGCATTCTATTTGGCGGACGCAGTGGCGAGCATGAGGTTTCGTTGCTCTCAGCGGCGTCAGTGCTCAATGCAATCAATAAGGAAAAGTATGAAGTGGTGCCGATCGGCATAACCAAAGAAGGCCGCTGGCTTACGGAGAGCCATGCCGAGCGTCTGCTGCGTGGTGAGACCGGGCAGCAAGAGAGCGGCCGCCATCTGCGCGCCGGCGATCCGCAAACTACTCCCGGCGCGGTGGTGCTGGCCAAAGGTGAAGCAGTGATCGTTCCGCCGGTGCCGCAGGCGCACGGGTTGATTCCGTTTGAGAGCGCGGCAAGTTCCACCCAGAAAAGCATTGATGTGGATGTGATCTTTCCCGTGCTGCACGGCACCTTCGGAGAAGATGGCACTATCCAGGGACTTCTGGAGCTTGCCGACATTCCCTATGTAGGCGCTGGCGTGCTCGGATCCGCAACGGGCATGGACAAAGACATCATGAAGCAGCTTTTTGCCTTTGCCGGATTGGAGATTGTGAAGCACGTAACAGTGCTGCGGAGCAGGTGGGAAAAAGAGCCGAAGAAAGTTACCAAGCTGGTGGAAAGCAAGCTGAAGTATCCAGTGTTTGTGAAGCCGGCAAACCTGGGATCGTCAGTCGGGATTTCCAAGGCGCATGATCGCAAGGAGCTGGGGCGTGCTATCAACGTGGCCGCGGAATATGATCGCAAGATCGTGATTGAAGAAGGCGTGGGCGGCAAAAAACGCAAAGCGCGGGAACTGGAGTGCGCGGTACTGGGTAATGACGAGCCGCAAGCTTCCACAGTGGGCGAAATTGTTCCCGCGGCGGAATTTTACGACTACAACGCCAAATACATTGACGAAGGTTCGCAGCCGGTAATTCCGGCCAGGATCAGCAAGAAACAGATGAAGCACGTCCAGGAAATGGCGGTGCGGGCGTTTCAGGCAGTGGATTGTTCCGGACTGGCGCGAGTCGACTTTCTGATGGACCCCAAGGACGGCAAAATGTACCTGAACGAAATCAATACCATGCCAGGGTTTACCTCAATCAGCATGTATCCCAAGATGTGGGCGGCTTCAGGGTTGGAGTATCCGAAGCTGATTGACAGGCTAATCCAGTTGGCGCTGGAGCGGCATACGGAAAAGAAGAAGAACCGTTACAGCAGAAATTAATTGAAGGTTTTACGCTTGCGCAGCGTCCAATTGTCGCGATTCATTGGCCAGTCTCCAGAAGCCGGATGCATACGGCGATCATCATGCGCTGCTGCCGGAACTCGCCAACCGACACACATGCTTCGCATCTCAATGAGACCCTGACGAAACCTCAACGCAAGTTCCACATTGGGAATAGAGCAGCCCATTTCGGGAATTCCAGGTGTAAATAGATCCACTTAATACCCAACCCTTAGGGCAATTCAGCATCTCACAATTCCGGAGTCTCTGAATTCTGCGTGCTGATTCAGAGCTCAACAGTAGTACCTCTGTAAGGACCCCGGGAAACCTATCCTTCCCAAGTCATTGGACACGCCTTGACTTGGCTCTCAGCGGAATACTTTTTTAGCTTGCGCATATTGCTATGCGTGCACTTACTCACTCCTTGTCCTAACCAAAGTTGGTTCTACCAAAGTTGCTGAAAGGAGAGCATCACCATGAAGTACCGTTCCCCAGTTTTGCTCCGGATGAAGCGCATCTTCTTAGGCGCGATTGCGTTGTGCGCGATCGCGATTTTCAGTAGCGGAGTTTTGCATGCCCAGGCCCTTGATCCGGGCGTCATTACTCCAACCGGCACCGCATCCCCGTGTGGTTCGGGGCAGCCAAACCCTCTACCCGGACTCACAACGGGAGAAGTTAATTTTTTCTGTGCAGCACTGGCCCGATTTGAAAAAGTCGATTCTGTATCAGGCGTGATTCTCCCCGGAACCAGCGGTCAATGCACCCCGGTGGACCAGGGGCATAATGCCTCCGGCAGCACTATTCCCTGCTCTGAAACAGGAGTCGGGCTGGGACCGCGCTTTAACGGCAATAGCTGTGCCCAGTGTCATGCATTTCCAGTGGTTTTAGCCGCCAGCCCCGTCATCAATCCCGAAGTGGCGCTGGCTACGCTGGATGGCGCCACCAACACTGTTCCTTCTTTCCTCAGCAAAGAGGGGCCGATCCGTGAGGTACGTTTTATTAACGTGCCTGGAACTACAACGCCGGATGGTAATGTGCACAACCTGTTTACGATTAAAGGACGGGTGGATGCCACAAATGCCATGAACATCAACGGCACCACAACGACCTGCCTGCTCCAACAGCCTAACTTCACTCCTGCCAGCAATCTCATCTTCCGTATCCCTTTGCAGACGCTGGGCGACGGCTTGATTGAGTTGATTGGCGACGACAATCTTGAAAACAATCATGAAATGCTGACTCCATCGATGGGCGTAAGCGGATTTTTTAACGTCAGCGGCAACGATGCCACCTTCACCCGTTTTGGCTGGAAGGCCCAGAATAAGTCTCTGCTGATTTTCTCGGCCGAAGCCTACAACGTGGAGCAGGGCGTAACCAATGAAGGATTTCCCAACCATCGTGAAATCGATAACGAGCTTCTGGGCGAGGACATCAACAACTGCCTCTTCACGGCTCTTCCAGAAGACACCACCAACATCACCAGGCTAACACCCAATACAGCGAGCGCCAGTTCAGATTTTTCATCTGATGTTACAAACTTTGCCGCAGCCATGCGGTTTTCAGCTCCACCGGCGCGGCAGACCTCAAGCTTTACGGCAGCTTCCCTCAGCAATGGCCAGGCCGTATTTGACAGAATCGGGTGCAATCTCTGCCACTCCGATAACAGCACCGGACAACTAGTAACGGTGGATCAAACCACACATCCCAGCAATCAGGGCAATAAGAAGGTTTTTCCATTCTCTGATCTGGCTGTACATGACATGGGTGTTGGTCTTCAAGATCAGGTCACCCAGGGACTTGCCGATGGCAGGCACTTCCGCTCAGCGCCGTTATGGGGGCTGGGATCGCGCATTTTCCTGCTGCATGATGGCCGGACCCAGGGCTTGGTGGCTGCCATTGAAGACCACCAAAGCGATAACTCCGAGGCAAATACCGTGATCAGTAACTTTTTGATGCTTTCCTCAAGCGACCAGCAGGACTTGTTGAATTTCCTGCGTTCCTTGTGAACTGAAACGATTGGAGGCCGTGGCTCTGAAGTCCACGGCCTATTTATGCCTCTGTGCGCGGAAACCCGGAGAAGAAGCCGATCTTCAAGCAGGATTTCGCGAAGGTGACACCGGTCACACACTTTTGAAAGGAGAATGATAATGCGTTTCAACCTGCTGGGGAGAACACTCACGGTCATCTGTCTGTTGCTAACGATTGGGGCCACGAATAGGGCTTTAGCTGTGCCACCTTTGCCGGGCGGTCCTCCTGGCTATTCCCCGGCTTCAAGCGATTCCTCCACCCCCGAAGCGGAGAGTGGAACTGTGGACGGCGGGGCATACAGCAACAGGTACTTTGATTTTGCATATCCTCTGCTGCCAGATTGGCGGGAAGACTTTAAAGGCCCTCTGCCATCTAATACCGGCTACTACGTGCTGAGCGCACTTCGACCCAAAGGCGAATTGAATGGCACGGTCCTGGTTGCCGCACAGGACACTTTTTTTACAGCCCGGCCCGTGAACAACTCACTGGACCTGCTCAAGCAGATGGAACAGCGGGCTATATTATCCACGCTGAAAATTGAAGGACCTCCAAGAGAAATCAAAATTGCGGGACATTCCTTTGCGCGTCTCGACTATACCGGAGCGGGATTGCATCACGCCATCTTTGCCATGGACATACGCTGCCATGTAGTTACTGTTGAGTTCACCACGCGCGATGCGGAAGTTCTGCAACAACTCTCTGATGAACTGAAGCACGTAACTTTGCCACCTGACGCGGTTGCGGAAACAGGCGGAGGAGAGTTTCCAGTGTGCGTGAAAGATTATGCCAGGGGCGCCAACGTGCTCCACCAAGTTGATCCTCTACAGGTGGGCCCGAGCTTTACCAGCGTGCCAGCACGGATCATTATTGACAAACTGGGAAAGGTAAAACATGTTCACGTAATCAATGCCTTCCCGGAGCAGGCCAGAAGTGTGATGGACGCGCTGGCCCAGTGGACCTTTGTGCCGTATATCCAGAATGGGCAGCCGCAAGAGGTAGAAACCGGCATTCTGTTCAAATTTGGCGGAGCAAATAAGAGCGGAGTAACTATGGTCACGTCCGGGAGTTCCGAGCATCGGCCTGCAGCAAAGGAGCTACCATGAATTTTTCTTCTCTCTTGTTACGGCCGGCAATTCTGCTGACAGGCGCGCTGCTCATGTATGGAGCGCCGGCGCCAGCGCAGCAATCAATTGCAGGAACAGTGCGCAATGGAACTACCAGCCGACCGGCTGTTGGTGATAACGTCCTTCTGCTGCGCCTGAGCGGGAAGGATGGGATGCTTGAGGAATCGCGTACCAGGAGCGATGCTCGCGGTTCTTTCAGGTTGCCGTTGTACTTTCCTGAGAGTGCGCATGTAATTCGCGTGCTGCATGGTGGCGTGAACTATGACCGTCTATTTACCTCTGCTGGTTCCGTGAATCTTGAAGTCTTTGATTCTGGCCCTAAAATCTCTGGAATATCAGGGTACGCGACCATAGTAAAGCTGGAGTCGAACGGAGCGGCATACAACATTACCGAGTTGCACGCCATCCAGAACAAGTCCAGTCCTCCTCGTACGCAGATGAGTTTTAAAAACCTCGAGGTGGAGCTGCCGACAAAATCAGCATTAGATTCAGTGACTGTGATTGGTCCCGGCTCATTGGCTCCGGTGAAAATAGCGGCACGTCCAGCGGGGCCGGAAAGTTATGCTATCGGCTTTCCATTGCGGCCAGGAATTACACAGTATGCAGTCCGATATCATTTGCCTTACATGAACAAAGTGCAGTTTAGGTCCCGAGTTCTCTATCCGACCAGGCAGTGGAGTGTGGTGTTTCCAAACACGATGACATTCGTGGAGCATGGATCGGGCAAGTTCCGCAGAATCGTTGACCAGAATGGCGTACTGGTGGAAGCAGTCAAGGATGCCCAGCCGGGCGCGCTTCCGGTATTTGAAATTTCCGGCGCCGGCTCTCTGCCGCCCATGCGAGCGGAAGTGGCAGGACAGACGAATCCTATGGCCCGGCCTTCCGCCGCAGCAACCAGGCCCGAAGGAACTCAATCTGTAGCAACCCGCAGGCAGGACGGGAATGTAACTGTTGCACTAGCTTTGACTACAGCTTTCATCGCGTTTCTTGGATGCGGTGTGCTGCTGGCGGTACAGCGCAGGTCAGCTAAACGGCGGGCCACGTTGCGGAGACTAAAGGAGAGGCTGTTTGAGCTGGAAAACGCTAGAATTCGAGAAACGATCTCTGCGGAGGAATATTCCAGGACCAAACGCATCATGGATGAAATGTTAATCGAGTCAATTGGCGCTTCTTGATATTGAGAAGTTTTGATATGGCGGCAAAGCGAAGAAAGTTAGAAATTTTTGCTTGCTTTTGTTCGCTACTTAGGCTATAAGATAGCTGCCGGAAAAGAGGCGCCGGCGTGCCGGTTTACCAGGTCCGGAAGGCGAAAGACGGTAAACGGAAAAACTACCTCGCAAGCCAGTGGAGGGCCAGTGCTCAACAGCGTTGGCTGGGGGGAAACCCTGAACGGTCCCACCGCCCCTGCAAAGTAGGACGCTATAAGTGTGTGTGGGAGAACAGCCTTTAGCGCTTAGCCATTGGCTCTTGGCTTTGTGTTTAGCTGCCTGCGGATTTTTCAACCTCAAGATCATTAGGATCATTTCCACAATTACAAAAAATGAGAAGTACCTAAGTGGCGCTTTGCTATTGCTGCGCGCGGACATTCGACCCGCATTGCTCGGCTCAGGCAGGCTCTGCGGCGCGAGGGCAGCAATTAGCTTCAGGCATTGGCTTTTGGCTTTTGGCCTTTAGCGTTTCGCTTTGGTTCTTAGCTCTCTGCTCTCTGCTCTCATCTTTGTATTTTAGCTGCACGCCAATTGTTCAACTTCAGAAGTAATCAACAGTAATCAGTAAAGCAAAAATTCAATCCAAGAAATAATCAGCAGTAGTCAGTAATCAAACACATTCAACCTAATCACCCCGTCCAAAGTGGCGGGGTTTTCTATTTAAGGAGAGAAACATGACCCGCGAACAAACCCTGTTGCGGAGGAAAGCCATGACACGCGAAGAAATCCTTGCCGGGTTGCGTAACTGCGCGAAGAAGCTGGACCGCACGCCCACGTACACCGAGATCTGGCGCATGACGAAGATCACCAAACACGCAATCAAGCTGAATTTTGAAAACCTGTCTGAGGCGATGAGGCAGGCCGGAGTGGTGGCGCGGGGCATTGGGCATCGGCTGGATACGCTGACGCTGCTGGAAGACTGGGCGCACCTGACGCGAAAGATCGCTCGTCCACCGAGCTATATGGAGTACAAAAGGGCGGGCAACTACGGCGCGAACAGTTTTTTGAACCGGTGCGGCGCGTGGTCGCGGGTAGGAGAGAGGTTTCGCGAGGTGGTGAAAGAGCGCAACAGGGAGAGCGCGTGGGCCGACGTGCTGGAGATTGTCCGACAGTGGGAAGGCAAGACGACAGTCGAGGGACGGCGCAAGATGGCGAACCGCCAGCCGAGCGAACGAGTGGTGCACGATGAGACGCATGCGCGGCGGAAGATGCTGCCGGGGCGTCCGATTTATGGGCCGCCGCTGCAAATGACCACGCTGCGCAATGCGCCCATGACCGAGGGCGGAGTGATGTACTGCTTTGGGACGCTGGCGGAGTCGATGGGGTTCGCAGTGGAGCGCATCCAAACGGCATTTCCCGACTGCGAAGCGCTGCGCGAGGTGGCGCTGGGCAAGTGGCAGCGCGTGAGGATTGAGTTCGAGGTGTTCAGCCGGAGCTTCCTGGACCATCAACATGACCCGAAGGGGTGCGACATTATTATTTGCTGGGTGCATAACTGGCCGGAATGTCCGGAGCATATTGAGGTGATTGAGCTGAGCAAGATTGTGCGCGGGCTGTGAAAATTTTCACCACGGAGGCACGGAGACGCGGAGAAAACCGGAACCGAGAGAATTGCCATGAATGCCAATATTGCGGTGTTATATTTCAGCAGGAGCGAACTGAAATGACCGAGTTTGATGACACCGCCCCTGATGAACCGATGACACCAGAGGCGGAAGCCCAGCAGCGATTGCTGACGGCTGCACAGCTTCGGCGCATCGACGAGTGCCTGCTGTCGCACACGTCGCATCAGTGGCGTAAGGTGGCATACGTTATTGGACAGACGATGAAAGAGATCTATGACGAATTTCACGGCATACCGGACGTATTCTATGGGCTCCGCATCAAGCATCTAGCGGAATCCGGCGTGATCGAGGCTGCCGGAAATCTGAATCGGATGCGTTACAGCGAGATCCGCCTGCCCGAGAAACAAACCGACGTGGACAAGAAAAAAGACATATCTCAGTAGCGGCTAAACCTGTTCTTTTAAAATTGGTCCATGTTGACTCCGCCAGGCCCCCTTCCGAGCTGTTCCACGGGGCCCCCAGACCGCGCCGCTGTTGCGCGGGTTTGGGGTAGGGATCATCCCAAGCTGGTCCCAGTTGTTCCAGCCATGCACCAGCTTGCCGTTCGCAAATTGAATGAATGATGGATCCGTGTCAGCGTCTAGCGCTCCGGCGTGCCCGGACGCGGGCCTTTAGGCAGACGGGTCATCCAGACTTTTTCAAACCATCGCCGCACCAGTTGCTTGTTGGCTTCGCTCATGGGGAGTACCTCACAAAATTGGAAGAACTGTATCACAGAGGCGGGGGGAGTGCCCGGAGAAGATTGAGGTGATTGAAGTGAGCAAGCTCATCGGATGATCGGAAGGCAAGAGCTCACCGGGGAGGCGCAGAGAGCAATGCGGGAGATGGTCTTGATCGTAGTGGAAATGGAAATGGTGCGAGCAAATTGCTCCGAATTGTTGAAGGAGAAGATATAGCCATGACGTTATATGTGGTGTAGGAAGTTCCTTCCTGTGAACCCAAAAAAATTAAGGAGAAATCAGATGGCTCTGCGACGTTTAACATTAATTGCTGTTGCATCTCTCTTTGTAATTTGCGCGCTACCTGCGCTTGCCCAAAACCCGCCGGACAACAGTTTTAAGAAATTAGGCGGAAGGCTTTACTGTGAAGCTCCCGCTCGTGGGAGCGGATGCAACGCTGACGGATCGCTGGTTTTGGCTTTAGAAAAAGGTGAAATGATTGACCGTTCATACTCTCAAGGCCCCCTTCCGTGTTGTGGTGGCGACGAAAATAAGAACGGAATGCTTGTCCCTATTCCTAACGGTGTTTACATGCACTTCTCAGGCGGCAGAGACGGCGAGTGGGCAGTCTACAACGTACGCCTAATGGCAGATGCGACCAATGTCGACGACCAAGGGAGAGTGAAGGCCTGGACGCTTCTTGCCCATGTCTATTGTGGCCCAAGTGCGGCGGTGGGAAAGGGCGGCTGTAACGGCAACGCTGAAGCATGGATTAAGGTCAAGAAAGTCAACTAGGCGCCTTTTTGAGCGATTTGACTCCGCACCTCTCCGCGACTAAACACGGCAGGACTGGAAGTTCTTAGCCCTGCCGTGTTGTTTTTTGGAATTTCTGTGTAAACCTACATGGAAATGCCGTGAATTAGGCAACAATTTTGTAATCCCGTATGCATCCGAGTCATCTGCGTGTTCCGCGATACGAAGTTCTACTCTCCTTCATTTGCCGCTCCGCCACAGTGCGACGCAGGTTTTCCAAAAACACGTTTGACGGATCGAGATCTGACAGCTTTTCCAATGCATTCTCAGCCTCCTTCAGGGCAACCTCTGCTATCGACGGGAAAGCTGTCCGGTCCTGATCGAACAATCCGCACTGCACCTGAATAAGTAGGCCGAGATTTGGTATAACGTTTCGCGAAGCCGCGATTTCCGACTTCAGAAGTTGTTTGCTAGTCGCGAAATCTTTCTTTGCATATGCAACCCGCGCCTTCGTGTGAGCCAAGAGCGCGAAGTTAGAAGGGGTCCGCGCCTTCTTCTCAAGCTCCTGTAGGAGTTCTTCAGCTTGTTCCCATTCGTCAAGATCCAGGTATGCTGCTGCCAATGAGTTCGCCGGGGGAAATTGATCAGGATCCAAGTCTATGGCTTTTTTAAAATGGTCAATCGCAAGATGAGGTTGTTCCTGCTTAACCCGAATGACTCCGAGGCGGTTATGAAGGTGTTGATTTAATGGATCCCGAGCTGCCGCAAGTTCAGCCGAAGCGTAAGCCGCTTCCAATTCTCCCATATCTTCAAGTATTCGAGATTCTAGGTCGAGCACGAACGGGTTCTCAGATTCTCTTTCTTTTGCGCGTTCAAGAAATCTAAGTGCCTCTTCGTTTCGGTGTAGCCTGTAGAGGCACTCAGCCGCGTCTCGAAGAGACGCAACATGTTCACGTTTAGCAATGATACCTGTGAATAGCTGAAGAGCCTTGGACCAGTTGTGTTGTCTGAGTTGACTCCATCCCATTGCGTGCAGGACCGCAACGTCGCCGGGCCTTTCTTCCAACATTTTAACGAAGATCCGATTCGCCTCTTCCCATTCTTCTTGTCGGATTCTGATCCGCCCACGATAAAAGCGCATCCTCCAGTTGCCCGGATTGGCATCGAGTATGTAAGAGATGTATTTGTCGGCGAGTTGATAGTCTCTGCGGTTGTAAAGTGTAATAGCTGTGGCCTCAAGCTCGCCTGACAAATCCCTGCGCACGGCAGTTGCTTTTTCGAGCTCACCGGCTAGGGCATAGGATCTAAAGGTGACTGGTATTAGGGCGGCAAGTTCTGGAGACGTTTTTTCCATGCCCTCTAAATGATGCCTGAGGGCTTCGGCCAAGTCGAGGGATCGTTGCCGGTAATCGCTACGATGTAAGCGATGCCAATAAAACTCCTGAAATAGAGGGTGAGTCTCAATCAATCCATCGGCAATTATGAGTCCTGCACTGGCACACTGCGCAACTGCCTGCTGAAACTCCTCTTCGGAAGAACCAGCGGCGACTAGGACGGACGCTGGTAAACCAACGCCCGATAGTGCTAGTGTCTCCATCAGTTTTTCTGCGGCTGGCGACAGGCTAAGGCCTTGAAGGAGGACACGAGCTAAGTCTCTTCGCAACGCGACAAGTTCCCGAGGATACTGCTCGAGAAAATTCACACTATGGTCGCCTAATAAGCCCGCCACTAAGCGGGCTGCAACGGGGTGGCCGTATAACTTTGGTGCAATTTTGTTCGCATCTTCCACCGGCAAGTTCTTGTCGTAAATCATGAAATACCAGTTCCTAACCAACGAAGCGATATATTCATCCTTAAGGCCGGGGACATGAAAAATTGTAAGGTGCTTTAGGACTTCAGCATCAACCGTCGGACGTCTTGTGGAGGTAAGAAAAATAGGTCGACTTGCGAGCGATGCCAAACCGCCAATGATTGTCAAAATGTATAGGAGCGGGCCTTGAGGTCCGGCCTCTTCATCGAGCCAGTGCTGGACGTTTACGAATACCAGCAGTTGCCCGTTCTTGGCTATAGTTTCGATGCACAAACGAATTCGATAATCAAGTTGCTCCTGGTCCAAACCTTCAGGAAGGGTTTCGCCGAGCACCAACGAAGATAGAATTAGAGCGAGCTCAACGAACCCGGTTCCTTGGCTGACATCGATCCGAATGATGCTGACACCTTCAAAAATGCGCTGGAGAGATTCTTCAACCAGTGAACTTTTTCCTACTCCGGTGAAGCCGAAAGTCCACACCGCGCGAACCCCGGGATCATCCACCGCTCCTTCAATCTTCCCGATTTCATCGTGGCGATTCACAAATTTTGATCTCACAGATCTGGTAGGCTCTCTCAGCAAAGGGCGCAGTTTTTCCAGAATCTCTGAAACCGGGGAAGCAGAGCCGACTACGGAAAAAACATGCAACGGTTGTAAATAAAGCGGCAAAGGAGTGTCGTCGAGTACTATGACTCGGAATCTTATTGCCTTCCTGCGCAACGCTTGAATAAACCCCATGTTTATTTCAAGGCGAACCCATTCGCTCTTCGAAGCAGCTTTACTCCAGAACAGCACAAAGTCGGTCGCCTCTTTAATTCCATCGGCAATTCGTTCTAAAAACAGTTCTCCCCATTCGATTTCGGCCCGATCAAGCCACGTAGAGTCTGATTCCAGTGCTTCGTGGACGCCAATCACTATGGCCTTGTCCACGGATGAGTGACTAAGGAATGCGCGCATTGAGTTCCCTCGGATTCAACATAGTATAAGTCCACGACACAGCATGTTCATATATTTGTGCTTAGCTTCCCTTTACAGGCGAGCTTCACAATGTACGCGCCTGCTCCCTTTCGATGAGATATGTAAGACCGACTGAAGCCGTGTCCTGATGCGAACCAGTTTCGCCAAGTCCATAGGGCTCCCTCACCCGCGAAGCGCGGGATTCGGGATTTCAGAAAAGCTAATCCAATTCCTTCAATCCTTCCTTATTCACATACACAGCCAGGCTTCCGCCGAGTGCCAGTGAGGCCATGCCGGCGATGACGTGGGGCGCGGTAAAGAGGTGCGATAAAGATCCGGCGATGAGGCAGCCTATCGGAGGAAGCAAGAAAC
This sequence comes from Candidatus Angelobacter sp., assembly GCA_036495645.1. GTDB lineage: Bacteria > Acidobacteriota > Terriglobia > Terriglobales > Acidobacteriaceae > Angelobacter. The sequence continues at coordinate 32,717 of DASXMN010000047.1, read as the reverse complement.
TGCTTCCTAGGGCGCTTCGCTGCGCTGTGCGCTGGCCTGCGGCGCAAGGAAGTAGTTAGTTTTGAACGGCTTTTTCGCTCGCTCACGCCTGACATAAAGCGTACCGGTGCTGCTGGTGAGGATGTAAACCCAGAACTCGTAGTATGAGCCGTCGCGCATGACGAAAAATGAGCACAGGCATTCTGGAAGAGAACTCCCTGAGTCAGTATGACGGAGGAGACATTCTCGGGATCCTTCGACTTCTCCTCGGTCGCGTGCGCTCCCTCGCCGTCGCTCAGGATGACAGAGGGGGAAAGCGTCGTTACGGCACGAGTAAACTCGTGCCCTGACACTTGTCTGGAAGAAGCACTCAGCACTCAGCAATCAGCAATCAGCAATCAGCATTCAGCCAAAGACCGCCACAGCCGAGGGCGGGATTCGAATAAAAGGCACCGGATAGTGTAAGCTTTTTCGTTCGCGAGAACGGTGGGAGTAATTGGTATTGAGCCGTTAGCCCTTAGCCCTTAGCCATTAGCAAGCAGCATAGCGACAGGCGAATTATGTCGTTAAGGTGTCGCGGCTCGGGTTGTGGGTTCTTGTGGGAATTCCCTGAAGGGCATGGTGAAGGAATGCATTGTCGGGATCTTTCGACTTGCCCTTAGTCGCTACGCTCCCACGGGCGGCGCTCAAGATGACAGTGTGAGAGAGTCGTCTCCCACCTCCGGGGATTGGTCTTGTACGGCACGGATGAAGTCCGTGCATGATAGGAATCACTTGTTGGTCAAGAATCTGTAAGAAAACCAGGAGAAGGAATTGAATCGCGCCAAATTAATCGTCGTCATTGTATCGATCTTTGTGCTTTCCAGTTTTGCCTTGCAGAACAACGCAGGCCCAGGGCAGTTGAAGCAGAGTGCAGCTCAGCCGGGGACGAATGCGTCGAGCACGGCTGGGCAAAGTAGAAGCGCACAAGCGGCAATGCAAGGCCCTGCAGCGCAGACTACGCCCGCGCAAAATAACGGCGCGCCATCGGTTACGACGCAAGGCGTTGCTGTGCCTGCGCCGCAGGTCCCGGCTCCGCAGATTTTTGGCTTTAGAGATTTCAGCAAGCAGTATCAGGTGGATGAGCAATTTATGGGATATCCCAGCCCTGCGCGCGCGGAGCAGCATTTGAAGATACTGACGGCGCTGCCGCACATTGCCGGGTCGCCGGAGGACAAGGCCACGGCAGACCATGTGGCCAAGCACTTTGACATTGCCGGTCTGGAAACGGAAGAGGTGAAATATTCGGTGTGGATGAACCGGCCTTCAGAGATCAGTGTGACGGTGACAGCGCCGGCGAATGTGAAGATGAATGGGCCGCACCCGGAGCATGTGGATGGCGATCCGCTGGCGGACAATCCCAAAGTGGTGATGCCGTTCACTGGGTCGTTGCCTTCTGGCGATGTTGAGGCGGAGGTGGTGTATGCGAATTATGGCCGTCCGGAAGATTTCAAAAAACTGGAAGACCTGAAAGTGGATGTAAAGGGAAAGATCGTGATCGTCCGCTATGGAGATAATTTTCGCGGCGTAAAAAGTTTTGTGGCGGAAGAGCATGGCGCGGCGGGAGTAATCATTTATTCCGATCCGATTGACGATGGATATTTCAAAGGCGATGCGTATCCGAAGGGGCCGTGGCGTCCGGAGAGCGGAGTGCAGCGCGGGTCGATCCAGTACATGTTTAAGTATCCGGGGGATCCCACGACGCCAGGGTTTGCGTCGACGATAGACTTGCCGGCGTCAAAGCGCGTGCCGCCGGAGCAGGCGGCTGACATGCCAAAGATTCCCACAACGCCGCTATCGTATGGAGACGCGAGGCCGATCCTGGAAAATCTGGCTGGACCGGAGACGCCGCGCGATTGGCAAGGAGCGCTGCCGTTTACTTATCACGTTGGGCCAGGGCCGGTGAAGGTGAAGATGCATTTGAAACAGAATTACCGGTATTGGACGATCTGGAATGTGATCGGGAAGGTCAAGGGAACGAAGTATCCGGACGAGTGGGTGGTGCTGGGGAACCATCGGGATGCGTGGGTGTACGGGGCCGTGGACCCGAACAGCGGCACCGCTGCCATGCTGGAGACCGTACATGGTTTCGCGGAATTACTAAGGCGCGGCTGGCGGCCAGATAGGACGATTGTATTTGCCTCATGGGATGCCGAGGAAGAAGGATTGATAGGCAGTACAGAATGGGGCGAGGAGCATGAGAAAGACCTGGCCCACGCTGTCGCATATTTCAATTTGGACGTAGCGGTTTCCGGTTCCAACTTTGGCGCGTCTGCTGTGCCCAGCTTAAAGGGCTTTATTCGCGACGTGACCAAAGTTGTGCCCAGCCCTAAAGGCGGCATGCTTTACAACGTGTGGAAAGAAGAAAAGATGGGCCAGCCCAATCGCCGTCCTGATGGCAACCAGGGACGCGCGCCGAATGCGCGCGTAGAAAACGATGTCCCTGTCGGCGATCTCGGCAGCGGCTCTGACTACAGCGTTTTCATCCAGCACCTTGGCATTCCTTCCACTGACATGACTTCCAGCGGCCCGTATGGCGTGTATCACTCCGCGTTTGACGATTTCTACTGGTTCAAAAAATTCGGCGATCCCACATTTGTCTATGAGCAGGAGATGGCCCGCGTCTTTGGCATTGAAGCGTTGCACATGGCGCAGGCTGACGTGCTGCCATATGACTATGAGCTCTACGGCAAGGAGATCGGCGCTTACATTGAAAACTCGCGTGACAAGGCTTCTCGCGTTCTGGGCGCCAGCGCGCCCGATTTCAGCAAGGCTGCCGATGCAGCCAAGCGCTTCATGAATGCCGCAGCCAGGGTGCTCGCTATCCAGAAAAATCCGCCGCAAGATGCAGTCAAACTGAACCAGGCTTTGATCGCCGCAGAGCGAGCGCTGCTTTCACCTCAGGGCTTGCCGAACCGTCCGTGGTTCCGGCATCTGATCTATGCTCCAGGGCAATACACCGGCTACGCTGCTGTTGTGATCCCCGGCGTGAATGAATCGATTGACGCCAAAAACGCGCAGCTCACAACCGAACAGTTGCAAGTCCTGACTGACGCGCTGAACCGCGCCGCAGGAGTGCTGGAGGCATACCAATAGCGTCATGCGCAAGCGCGGCTTTAATTCTGGCAGAAAATGCTCTTCAGGTCTCGATGCCGATTCCGCTACGACGAACAGGGCTGTAAGCCCGTTAAGAGGTTAGCCCACCTCTGAAGGCGAGCGCATGCGAAGCCGGAAGGGTGGGTAAGCGTAAAAAAAATGATATGAGCCCCGGAGGGGCGACACAATTACCCGCCCAGCGCTTTCTCCAGTTCCGCCGGTTCGGATATCGGCGGCTTGCAGGTAAAGCCGCTGCAGATTACAGCCACGGTGTGTCCTTTTTTGATCGCCGGCAAATTTGGAATGGTTGCCGCCAGGGCTGGCGGAAGCATCTGCGGAACTGCCTCTCCTTCGCGCAGATGAAGGACAGCTCTGTTTAGGTCGAAGCTCTTGAGCGCGGCAGTTTCCAGTTGCTCGGCCCTTGTGCCGCTTCCGACGACGACCACCTGCGTATGCGGACGCAGATACATGTCCAGCGCAATCCCATAAGTTGAAGCAAAAAGGCCATACTGCGCGGCAATTCCGGCGAAAGCTTTCAAGGTGCTTTCCGCCAGATCGCGGTAGCGCGTGTCATTGGTGTAAGCATGCAGTCGCAGCAAAGCAATCGCAGCCATAGGATTGCCGGCCGGGGTGGGCGAATCTTGCAAGGGCTTGCGTCGCGCGGCGAGTGCGCCCAAGACCAGCCCGTCGCCAATATCCGGTCCGCTTGCCATGTCGAAAAAACCGCCTTCATTCGGATCATGGAAACGGGCAATCATGGCGGCTGCAATCTTCCCGGCAAAATGGAAATAGCTCATATCGGCGCTGGCTTCGTATGCGTCCAGGGAGGCAATGGCGGTAAAAGCATAATCTTCCAGCACGCCCGGAACGCGGCGCTTTGCTGCCTGCGGATCTGAGTAAGCCAGAACGCGCTGCAAGCCCTGCTTCGCATCCCAGCCGTGTGAGAGAATGCGGTCAAGCGACCTCAGCGCAAATTTCCGCGCATCATCAAGCTTCAACACGCGCGCTGCTTTCAGATATGCGGAAATACAAAGCGCGTTCCAGCCGACATAAACCGTCTTGTCCACGAAAGGAGTCGTGCGTTGCAGCCGGGCGGCATACATCTTCTTCTTTGCCGAATCCAGAATTGCTTGGGCTTCCTGCGGCGTTTTCTTCACTCGCTCCGCGACTTCTTCAATACTGGCGCGCAGGTAAAGCACGTTTTTGGCGGGATTATGGTGCATCTCGCCCACCTCGCCAATGTCATAGTGCAGCATGGCCACTTGCAGTTCACCGGTATCCAGCGCGGCTTCGGCTTCATCCAGCGTCCATGTGAAATAGTCGCCGTCGTCATCCAGTGAAATGTCGGCATCCTGCGAAGCGTAGAATCCACCATGCTCGCGATTAGACAGCACTTCATCCATCCAGCGGACAATGTCTTTTGCCACGAATGCAAAGAACTCATTGCCGGTGAGCTGATATCCATGAACATAATTCTTGAGCAGCTCAGAATTGTCATACGACATCTTTTCGAAATGTGGAACAATCCAGTGCTCGTCCACTGAATAGCGGTGAAAGCCTCCGGCAAGCTGGTCATAAACGCCGCCGCGCGCCATCTTGTCGAGTGAAACAGTAATCACGTTCAGCAGATCTGCATTGCCGGTTTCTGCAGCGCGCTGCATCAGCAGGTCCATGGCGCTGGGATGGGGAAACTTCGGTGATGATCCAAAGCCGCCGTGCTCGGGATCAAACAGCTTCACCGCTGATTCCACCATGCTGTCAATCAGCTCGGGCTTGAGCGACCCTGATTTTCCGGCGAATCCCTCCGCTTGGCTAATCGCGCTCATCACGCTTTCCGCCGATTCCAGCACGTCGCCGTGCTTTTCACGATACGCTTGCGCCAGCGTCATCAGCACGCGGCTGAAGCTGGGGCGTCCCTGATAGTCCTGCGGCGGGAAATATGTTCCCGCATAAAATGGCTTGCCCTCAGGCGTAAGAAATGCCGTCAGCGGCCAGCCACCCTGTCCGCTGATGGCCTGAACAGCGGTCTGGTAGCGGCTGTCCACGTCAGGGCGCTCGTCGCGATCGACTTTGATGGCGATGAAATGCTCATTCACGATCTTCGCGATCTCCGGGCTCTCATAAGACTCGCGGTCCATCACATGGCACCAGTGGCACCATACTGCGCCAATATCCAGCAGAATGGGCTTGTTCTCGCGCTTCGCGGTCTCAAACGCCTCGGCGCCCCATTCATGCCAGTGGATGGGCTGGTGCATCGCGGAGCGCAGGTAGGAAGAGGAAGCGTTGCTAAGAGAGTTGGTGGCGACTTCAGGCATCCTTTTAGTTTACCTTTTTCGGCGTTGAAGCTGCCTGCGCAAGGTACACATTAACAAGCAGGGTGTTGGCAGTAGTGATCACTCCAAAAACCCCGTTAGAACCTTTCGATTTCAATAAATTGGCCAAGAGAGTTCAATAGGTAAAAATCTGAGACTTCATGAGAGTACTTGCTAGAATAGGGAAATTTATGAGCTTTTCTTTTGTTTTGCTGGTTGAAGGTCCATACCCAGTCAAAATTCTCTCAATGCCTTTTGACAAGCTGATGCTTGTATACGTGATCGTTACTGCGATTGCAGCCATTGCTGCCGTTGTAACGCTTTTGACAATCAGAGGACAGCTTCAGGTCACCCGTAACCAACTTAAGCAAATGGAGGAAGCAGGAAAACAGACTGAAGCTCTCATCAATCAGGCCTCGGCGCAAAGCACCGCACTCTTGGTTGCGGCGCGTGCGGCCGAAAGCAATGCCGAGGCAGCGCATGCACAAGTTGTGCAGTTTCGAGCAGTAGCTGAGGCCGCTGAGAAGAGCGCCAAGGCGGCCGTTCGAAACACAGAGGCACTGGTAAATTCGGACGTCCATGGGTTTTCCCCAAGATTTTCGCAAATATTACAGGTTTTGATACCAATGCTGAAATCGTTGTTCCTAATTCGATAGATTTCAATCTTATAAATTTGGGGCGCACCCCCGCTGAACTTATAGCTGTCAGTGGTGCGCACACTTTTCAAACAATTCAAGATACGCCTACGTTTGATCCTGGGATGTTTCCGCAGCTCAGAAAGGAACTCGCCCACAGGCGTGTTCTGGCGCCAGATGAAGCATGGAATCGGTTCCATGTTTTTGACGGACGCAAAGTGCCAGCGCAGGCAAACCAGGCAGTCTCTTTAACCTATTATTTAATTGTGTTCGGCAGCATCACTTATAGGGATACTTTGGGAGGCGAGGACTCTCCATTGCGGGAAAGTCGATTCTGTTATTATTTCGATCCCGTGACTCGCGATCTCGAGATGTGTGGTGTGAAAGGGGCCAATGCTCATATCTGAGATGTTTATGCACTTTCCTTCACCACCGCTGAAACCACATGCGCATTGCCATCCTTTCAGACGTTCACGGCAACCGAACCTCCCTTGATGCCGTGCTGGCTGATCTACGTCAGCAAGAGCCCGATGTAATTTTCCACGGCGCAGACATCCCTACGGTGGCTGCAATCCAGCGGAAGTCATGGACTGCATTTGGTTGCAAGTTTTGCTTCAGCTCCCGTTCTAGCTGTGATGTAGCATCAACTCACGTCATTTATGAAGGGGGATACATGGGCCGTCTCATTTTTCCTGTTCTTCTGCTGGCAGGGTTTTCCGCAAATTGTTTTTCCCAGGCTGCGCCCCCAAACAGGCCTGAAGCCGCAGCTTTATTGCAACAAGTCGCCGGCAAATATAATGCGCCCGGCTCCTATCATATTGAAGCCGTGGAAGAGAGTGAAAGCAAAGGCGACCTCTTCAATCGTTGGTGGAAATTAACGCTGGCTGCCAGTGTCGCTCCCGGCAACCGCTATCGCTATGAAGCGCACGGGCAAATTGGCTCAGCGCTGAAGATATCCGATGGGAAGACTGAAACCTATTACAATCTTGAAACCCTCGAATACACTGAATCTCCGGTTTCTACCATGGAACCTGCTGCGCGCGTGATGTATTTCTGGGAATCTGATTTGCAGGATTCTTACGGGCTATTAAAGTCATTGTCCCAGAGCGGCACGCTTCTCTCTCCGGTCTATCTGCCGGACGAAATCATCACAATCCAGAGCAAGCCCGTATCCTGCTACGTGGTACAGGGAAAGCGTAAATATCGCGGCGGACCCGCGGATTTGTCCATTACCATAACCTACTGGATCGACAGGGACACACTCCTCATTCGCAAAAAACAGTCCCATTGGGAAGGCACAATCCGCCCTTATGCCGGACACGCCATAGAAAACCGTGTAACCGTCTATCCGGTCATGGAACTCGGCGAATCCGCATTGCCTGATTCACTTTTTGCTTTTCAGCCGCCGGCTGGAGCAAAGCGTGTCCCCAAGTTCCTGGATCCCTTGCAGCCACAGGACTTGCTGGCCGGCAAGCCTGCTCCCGCGCTGACCTTGGAAAATAAACATGGCAAACGCGTAACTCTTCAGGATTTTCGTGGCAAGCCTGTTCTGTTGGATTTCTGGGCCACATGGTGCCCGCCCTGTATTGCCGCGCTGGATCCTCTCAAAAAACTGCAGGAAGAAAGCCAGCAAAAGGACTTGGTGGTCTTGGGCATCAATGAAGATGAAGACGCTCAAACCGCCAACAATTTTCTCGCCAGACGCGGCATACCATGGGCCAACTTCCATGACGATGGCGAAATATGGCGCGCATTTCCCAGCAACAGCGGCATCCCTTATTACGTGCTTATTGACGCCAATGGCCAGATTGTTTTTTCCAAGCCCAGTGCTGAAGAATCAGAGCTGCGCGCCGCCATTGCCAAGCTGGGAACGCCACCTGCGAAGTGATGCAGCGAATAAACGAAAACGGAATACAGGCAAGTGGCCTGAACCACGGTCTTGTAGCGGCTGCCCACGTCAGTCCGCTCGTCGAGATCAACTTTAATGGCTATGAAATTGTCATAAATGAAGGCGGCAATCCAAGCGGCGTTTTGAAGATTGCATAGGGTGCAAAGAAAGCCCCGGCCTTTTATCGCCGGGGCAAACTCGTCTTAATCGAAACAAAGTCAACCGTGCCGGCTTTGGTCGCGTGATTAGGCCTTCGAAGGCGATGGCTCCTGCGCTGAAGGGAACCAGCGATTGAACAGGAAGACTGAGCCGAGCACAACAAATGTAACTGCGATGATGGCTGTATTGGCAAGCCCGGAAATGTCCACCGCATTCGTCAGGTCCGGCGTCTCCGGCATCATCTTAAAGCTCACGGCAGCCATCCCGGTGTAATGCATGGCCGGGACGGCAAAACCCATAATGATGGCGCAGATGCCCTTCAGCACCTTGTCGTGGCCGTCCTCGCGAAATAAAAATGTCAGGCCCAGCGCTGCTAACGCAACAGTCAGCGCTACCGCTACTGACAGGATAACGAGTGTCTGGTCCCACTGATGCATCGCAGGCAACCGCATGGCCGCCATTCCGGTATAGTGCATGCCGCAAATGCCAGCGGCAATCAGCAAGCTTCCCACAATAACGTGTAATACGCTTACGCTCGGGCGGCTCACCATGAAGAGCGCCACAAAAGAAGCGGCGATCGCGGCCACTAGTGACAAAATGACGGTCGGAATGTGGTAATACACCTGGACCGGTAATTGATAGGCAAGCATTCCGGTGTAATGCATGGACCAGATGCCGGTCCCCATCGCTATCGCGCCGCCTATCAACCAGGCGACCCGCGCATTGTTTCGCGCCGAGTTGACGCGCCCCGCCAGGTCAAGAGCGACATAGGAAGCGCAAATGGCAATGATGACTGAGAGCGCAACAAGACGAAGATCATACGTTGCAACTAACGTTGAATTCACAAACTTCTCCTTGACTGCTTGAATTACAAAAATCCGGGCAATTGGGAACACATTAGGCCTGCAAGGCAACAATTAACAAGTTACGGATGTTACGCCAGTCACAATGCACCTAAGTGTTCCAAAATGGGAATTTACGGGTAAAGTTAAGGGAAAGCAGCTAGGTGTATATCTGGCCCATACTTCTGTTTTGTGTCCAGAACTGAAGTATGATGAATTCGTCCCAGGTTCGCTTCTGGTGCTTTCAGAGCTTTTTCCAAAATTAGACGATAATTCAAGCAAAGCCCTGATCCCATGCGCATCGCCATTGTTTCAGACATTCACGGAAATCTAACGGCCCTTGATGCCGTGCTGGCTGACTTACGGCAGCAGAAGCCGGACGTGGTCTTTCAAGGGGGCGATCTGCCCTACGGAGGCTGTAATCCGTGCGAAGTGATTGATTGCGTTATTCAGGAAGGCTGGCAGGGAGTATTAGGTAATACCGACGAAATCCTCTGGAGCGATGCTGCACGTCCGGATCTTGAGGCCGCTGCCCCCAAATTGAAGCCACTGTTCCGCGTGTTGTTCGAAACAGCGGCTCCGGCAACGCGTAAACAAATCGGTGAACAACGGCTGAATTGGCTGCGCGCCCTGCCCATGGAATTGCGCCATGAAAACATGGTCCTGATGCATGCCAGCCCTGGCAATGTCTGGCTCGCACCCATGGACACGGCAGACGACGCTGAGCTGGAAAGCACATATAAAAAACTGGATGCCGGAATTGTCGTGTACTGCCACATTCATCGGCCGTTCATTCGCAAGGTTGGCACAATGACAGTTTGCAACTCAGGCAGCGTAGGCATGCCTTACGATGGCGATCCGCGAAGCTCCTACCTACTGATCGATAACGGCGTGCTCGCTGTCCGCCGCGTGGAATATGACATAGAGAAAGAAGTAGGACGGCTGCTGGCGTCAGACTATCCGCTCAAGGAATGGCATGCGGAGATGCGCCGTAAAGGAAGTTACGTGCCGCCGCCCGAAGAAATCGGCTGAGTAGGTTTGGTGGACATGAGCATTAACAGTCGTCGCTAGTGCTCATCCGCTTCTTAAACTCGCGGACATACTCCCGTGTGTGACGATATTTCCCGGCTGAAAAGACCTCTCGCAGGCTGGGCATGTTCGGTTTCAGAAGCAGTGCCCAATCAGCCAGGGAATACACCACTTTTCTTCGCACATCATATGGGTCTTGCATCGCGTCCAGCAGGTCTGAAAGATTTGACGAACCATCTGCATTTTTTGCGCTGATGGTAATACCCAACTCGCCTCGCCCGCGAGCAAAGGATAGAAGGAAACAGCCAATATCGACGGTGGCGCCTACATAATCGAATGGCAGAGGGAGACGGCCGTTCTCGACAGGAATCAGTTTGCCTCTATATTCGTTGAACAAAAAGGGCAATTCCGCCTGGATTTCACGGGCAAATTTATCCTGACGTTTCCTTGCCAGTGGCACATCCAGCCATCCAAAAAGAAGCTTGTAGAGCGTTTTTGCAACGAACCCAATCGCGATAAGCGGAGGCCGGATAATGGCGACAACTCGTTTATTCGATTGCCTGCTCATTGCCGCCCCCCACTTCAAGCCGAGACACGCGCCAGCACAAGTCTATGTATCTTGATTCGGTGTGAGTATCATACAAAAGACGAGGGGTTTGTCCCATGGCAAGTAGCACGTTGGTCGCGGTTGGTGATTACCTGAAAACCACGTACCGTCCGGATTGCGACTACGTGGATGGAAGGCTTGAGGAGCGTAGTTTCGGTGAGCACGATCACGCTGCATTGCAGGCCGCGCTGATCCTCTGGTTCGGGCAGCGCCAGCAGGAATGGAACATTGAAGTTCTTCCTGAACAGCGAATCAAAATTTCCGCTACCCGTTTTCGTGTCCCGGATGTATGTCTCGTCTCACTTGATCGACCGGTGGAGCAGATCCTAACCAAACCTCGCTGGCCTGCATTGAAATTCTGTCGCCGGAAGATACTCTACGCCGGATGCAGGAGCGGATCGATGATTACCGCCGGTTTGGTGTAGCGAACATCTGGATTCTCGATCCCGCTACGCAACGCGGCTATGATTGCCATGCTTCTGGTTTTCTGGACGCCACCGAATTCAAAATCCCGAACACGCCAATTCGACTGGTCTTGCCTGAATTATTTCTTCGGATTCGCCGAAGTTCCTGATTCCATGCGCATCAGATCGGGCCGCGATAGCGGCGCAGCCGCACCGCAGCCGCAACAAAGCCCGCGAAGATTGCCAGGCCAATCCACAGTCCCGGTTCGGTGAAAAACGCGGCCTACTCCGCTCTCAATTCCGCCGCTTCCTTCTTCAGTCGTGCCAACTTGCTCATCAGGAACAGCAGATAGCCCAGATAAATTCCCCAGGCGGCCAGATAGCCGCCCCAGAGATAGGCGTGCGGGTTCACGTGTCCGGGCGTAGCAAAGAAGATGGCAGGCAAGAGCATCATACCGGCTGCACCGCCGGCGGCTTTCTGGATGTGGGCCGAGTCGATTTTTTGGGCCGTCCGCTCCATTTCATAGCGGAACCAGCAGATCAACGCGCCGAAGCACAGAAAAGCCAGCATGTTGATGAAGAGAATGTTCTGCATACGATGGTCGAGATTCGGCGTGCCAATCATCGGCGCAGGATGATGGGTGCGGAACCAGCGATTGGCCATGTAAACAATCGGCACATCGAGAAAAGCAAAGATCGCCATGGACGACGCCAGCACAGAAGTTGAGCCAGCCGTTGAAGAGCGGCGCAGGATCAGGTAGCTCACATAAAGCAGCCACAGCATCAGCGTGGTGTTCAGGCGCATGTCCCATGCAGACCACCAGACGCCCCAGGCATAACGCGCCCAGATTGGGCCAGTAATGAGCACGACCGTGCAGAAAACAATGCCGACTTCTGCCGCCGTTGCGGCCAGTGCGTCCGCCTTGGGGCTGCGCTTCCACAGATAAACGATCGACGCGCAAAAGTTGACGAAGAAAAGCGTGAAGCCGACTGTGGCCGCAGGCACATGGACGTAGAAAATTCTCTGCACGTCGCCCATGGTTTCTTCCGTAGGCGCCACGACTAGCCCCTGGTAGGTTCCATAGGCCAGGAATAGACAACAAAATGCAGCAAAGGCGAAAAATAATTTGGTTTTCATTCTGCGTTTAACACCGTTCCAAACAGCAGGAAACATGCGGTCGTAAAGATCACGCAGAATCCCGCTAGAAATTGCAACTGCACCGCGGGTGAACCTTCACCGGAAAGTACCTGAGTAGTGCCGGTCACCATGCTGATTACCGCCGGGACGGAAATCGGAAGCAGCAAGAGCGGAAGCATCAACTCGCGGTTCCGCGTGCGTATGGACATCGCGGCAAAAAACGTTCCGTTTACCACCAGCGCCCATGTCCCCAAAACGGCGATCAACCCCAACTGCCAGAGAGGCCCTACACTACTTAAATTGTAAAAGACCACAAACAATGGGGCCATCAGGCATTCCAGCAACATGATGAGAATAAAGTTACCTAAACACTTACCCAGAAATAGGGCCTCTGCTGGTGCCGGAGAGACGCGATAAGCATCCAAAACGCCGTTGCGCAGCTCGCGCGCCCAGGATTGGTTGAGCGCCATGGTGGTGGAAAACAGGAAAGCCACCCAGATCAGCCCGCCCATCACCGGCTTTGACTCTTCCCGCTCGAAGGAAAAACTGAACACCACCACCACGACCAGCGCAAAAAACATCATGGAGTTAAAAACGTCGCGTGAGCGCCATTCCAGCCGCAAGTCCTTGGTCACGTTGATCCATGTAAGCCGGGTGATGCTCATGCCTGCACCTGCTTCATCGGTCCGTGATCGATAAGCTGGCCGTGCGAAAGCATGAGGTATTCATCTGCCAGGTTGGCCAGCAATCCCACCTGATGCGTAACCAGCAGAATCGTTGTGCCGCCAGAGCGCATGTCCGCCAGCAGTTTGGCGATTTGCAAGGCGGAATCAGGATCGACATTGGAAAACGGCTCATCCAGCAGCAACAGTCGCGGCCCATGAAAAATGGCGCGGGCCAATGAAAGCCGCTGGCGCATCCCCTGCGAATACTGGCCGACGCGGCGCTCCAGCTTAGGATCAAGCCCAACGCGCTCCATGGCTTGGGACAAAGGCGTATCAGACCCGATACCATATAGCTGGCCAAAAAACCGCAGGTTCTCCATGCCGGAAAGTTCGTCATAGAGCAGCGGTGCATGCGCCATATAGCCTATGCGGTCCAGCGCTTGTGTATTGGGAATTCCGTAGATAAGGACGCGGCCTTCTGTCGGCTCATTCAGCCCGGCGATCATGCGCAGCAGCGTGGATTTGCCGGCGCCGTTCTCTCCCCGCAGCACGTAAAAGCGCCCGGCGTGCAAATCGAGCGAGACCCTTCTAACGGCGGCGGAGCGTCCGTAAATTTTTGAGACGTTTTCAGTGCGTACAGGAAGGGCGTCAGGGTTCGTCAGCGGGTGGACCTCAGTATCCTTTCGACTGGGGTTGTGCAGGCTGCGCTGCCGGAGTTCCCGGTTGCTGTTGCTGCGGAGCATACTTTGACGCGCATTTGGCCTGCAGCTCATTGGCATAAAAAACGCCATCGTGCTTATAAATGCCCATGGCCAGGGCTTGTGCATTGTCCTTGAAAGTGTCCGGCGGCGGCTCTGAGCCTTTATAGACCACGCGCAACGTCTCGCCATTTTCCACCAATTGGAAATCCGCGTGCGGGCCATTCATCTTGATGGAACCAGGCAGCACGTTTCCTGCAACGCGCAGGTTTTTCTTGTAAACGTCATCGCCCATGGCATGCAGTTCTTTAATAGTGACGTAATAGCTCTTGCTCTCCTGGGCGCCCAGATAAGCCAGATAAGCCAGGGTCAGCACGATCAATGAGATCGCGGCCCCAAACTTGAAGTATTTATTGCTTGTTTGTGACATGACTCTCAAAGGGTATCCCCCCTTTGGGCAGGGGTCAAGAGGTCTTATGAGGGTGCGTGACGATGGTCACACGCGCTTTCTGTCACGCGTATAATAAAGGGTTTCCCCGATTCATAAGGTGAACTCATGAGTACAACCCTCAATACGCCGCAAAATGATGCCGAACCCCAAACAAGGCTCCGTGAAGAGTGGGTGACCCGCCGCCGTGAACATGCGGCGAGCACCGGTGATAACAACGTCTCACAGATGCACTTTGCCCGTAAGGGTCTGATTACAGAAGAGATGCTGTATGTAGCGGAGCGGGAAAAGCTCAAGCCGGAGTTGGTTCGGGACGAGGTAGCTGCCGGACGCATGATCATCCCGGCCAATATTAACCATCCTGAACTGGAGCCCATGGCAATTGGCGTGGAATCTTTGTGCAAGATCAATGCCAATATCGGCAATTCCGCCATTACTTCCAACGTGGACGAAGAGCTGAAAAAGCTGCATACGGCGGTCCATTTTGGCGCGGATACGGTGATGGACCTCTCCACCGGTGGCGGAATTCATGAGATCCGCGAGGCCATCCTGCGGCATTCGCCCGTGCCGATTGGCACGGTGCCGATTTATGAAGCCGTTTCGCGCGTGAAGCGCATTGAAGACCTAAATGCTGACCTGATGCTGGAAGTGATTGAAGAGCAGGCGCAGCAGGGCGTAGATTACATGACGATTCACGCCGGCGTGCTGGTGCAGTATTTACCGCTCATCTCCAAACGCATCACTGGCATCGTGAGCCGGGGCGGCGCGATTCTGGCGCAGTGGATGGCGCACCATCACAAACAGAACTTTCTTTATGAGCGGTTTGACGACATCACCAAAGTCCTGAAAAAGTATGACGTGTCTTACTCGCTAGGCGATGGGCTGCGCCCGGGATGCATTGCCGATGCCAGCGATGAAGCCCAGTTCTCTGAGCTGCGCACACTGGGTGAATTAACCAGCAGAGCCTGGGAGCATGATGTACAAGTAATGATTGAAGGTCCCGGCCATGTGCCGCTGGATAAGATCAAAGAACAAGTCGATAAAGAAGTGGAATGGTGCCACGGCGCTCCGTTCTATACACTGGGGCCTCTCGTCACGGACATTGCTCCGGGCTATGACCACATCACCTCCGCCATCGGCGCGGCGATGATCGGCTGGCACGGCGCTTCCATGCTCTGCTATGTCACGCCCAAAGAGCATCTTGGCCTGCCTAATGAAAAAGATGTAAAGGACGGGATTATCGCTTACAAGATCGCGGCGCACGCGGCGGATATTGCGCGGCATCGCCCCGGTGCGCAGGACCGTGACAACGCTTTGAGCTACGCCCGCTACACATTCGACTGGGAAAAGCAGTTCGCCTTGTCTCTTGATCCCCAGACCGCGCGCTCCATGCATGATGAGACGCTGTCTGACGATTACTACAAAGAAGCCAAGTTCTGTTCCATGTGCGGGCCTAAATTCTGCTCCATGAATTACTCCCAGAAAGTGGATGATTTCAATAAACAGGTTTACGGGATTGAAAAGACTGACTACTCGCAGTTGGTGGAGAAGATTACAGCAGGGAAGTAGTTCAACAATTCTGGATTGTAATTACGGCCAGCGATGCATTGAGCAAGTTCTCGGCACAACAAATATGCCGGATGCTAACATATTTTTATGGACATGACTTGGGTGACCGACCGGATCGCGGTCGGAGGCGGAATATGGAATGACGAAAATATGGCCGAGCTGGTGAAGCGGGGCGTAACGCATATCATCGATATGCAGATTGAGTTTGACGACCGTCCTTTAGCTGAGGGACACCCTGTGAAAGTACTTTACAATCCCACGGAGGATGACTTCCTTCCCAAACCTCCTCAGCTTTTCCAGGCCGGCGTGGATTTTGCGCTGGAGGCCCTGGGTGAGCCGGACAACAAAATTTATATACACTGCGCCGCCGGCGTTCATCGGGCGCCCATGATGACCCTGGCTATCATGCGGGCCCTGGGATGGCCGCTGGAGAAAGCCAAAGCTGTAATGCAGGAACGGCGTTACGTGATTGATTTTGCCGACTGCTACGTGGCGAGCGTGGAAAATTTTGTCAAAGTCTATGAAACCGCGAACAGCAATCCAAGGGTGAAGTAGCCACCCGCGCACTCACCGTTGCTAGTACAATCTTTTCGCCATGGTCGTGGAAGCAGTCCAGCACGTGAGAAGAATGCGCGGCGGAGCGCAGGGCCACCTGATGCGCGCCGACGATGGCCACTTCTACGTGGTGAAATTCCAGAACAATCCCCAGCATCTGCGCGTGCTTGCCAATGAATTGCTGGCGACGCGCCTGTCAGAAAGCGTTGGGCTGCCTGTACCGGTAACTGAAATTGTTGAAGTCAAGGGATGGCTGATCGACAACACGCCGGAGCTGCGGTTTGATCTCTCCGGGCTATCTTCGCGCTGTAAACCAGGGCTGCAATTCGGCGCGCGCTATGTTTGCGATCCCGCTGAAGGGCAGGTGTTTGACTATCTGCCGGAGAGCATGCTGCCCAAGGTAAAAAACCTGGCTGCATTCGCCGGCATGCTGGCAGCGGACAAGTGGCTGGGCAATGCGAATGGCCGGCAAGCGGTATTCTGGAAAAAGTCTAATGAACGTAAATACACGGCCACGTTCATCGACCAGGGTTATTGCTTCAACGCAGGCGAGTGGGACTTTCCAGACTCGGCCTTGCGCGGCGTGTTTGCGCGTAATTTTGTCTATCAACAGGTGTGCGGATGGGAATCGTTTGAGCCGTGGCTTTCCCGCATCGAAAACTTTGCTCCTGCGGCTATCGGTGCCATCAGTGAAGCCATCCCGCCGGAGTGGACCGGGCATGACTGGGACGCACAGAAAAGGCTCGTTGAAGCCATTACTGAACGCAGAAGCAAAGTGCGCGAGCTGATCACGGCATTTCGCAACTCAACGCGCCAGCCCTTTCCTGCCTGGGATGGACAAGCAGCGGAAAGAGCCAGCGCCAGAAAGTCAGCGGTGCAATGATGGCGGAAAAAATCCAATGCCGGTTTTTTGTTCTGCGCTACGCTCCGGACGCGGTCAAGAATGAGTTTGTAAACATTGGCCTGGTGCTCCTGCCTCCGACCGAGAGCCCGCAAATACGCTTTACCCATGATTGGTCGCGCGTGCAATGCCTCGACCCGGAAGTTGATCTGGACATGCTGCAAGCATTGGAAAGTGACTTGCGCGAGAAACTGCGCGACATGAATGGAGACCGCGACTTTATTCTCCGCCGCATCCAGGATTCCTTCTCCAACGCATTACAGCCTTCAGAGTTCCAGGCTTGTCTGGCGGAAGAACCCGCAGCCGAAGCAGACAACCTGGCGCGCATTTACCTTGAGCGTCCACAACGGCGCAGGCAGAACCGCGACGTGAGCGCAAGACAAGCGATCTGGCGGCGCGTGCGCTCAGAATTTGAGATCGCCGGCGTATGGCCACTCATGGACGAGAAGATTCCCGTCTCGCAGTACACGCGCAACGGCGATCCGCTGAAGATCGATTGCGGGTACAGTCCGAACGGCACGGTAAAGCTATTCCATGCTGTCGCGCTCGGCGCGGACGTCAATGCCGCGAAGGTCCTGGCTTTTAGTTTTCCGCAACTCGCTGCGGGGATCAGAAAAAACCATGGTAAGCAGGCAATTCTTACGGCAATTGTCGAAGATGATTTTCATGGAGGTGATGAATCAGTGAACTTTGCCCGCGAAACTCTGGAGTTAAATGAAATCCATATTGCTCCCGTGAGTTCAATGCCCAGCCTTGCGGCTGAGGCAGCGCGGGAACTGGGCATTGGCTGAAAGAAAAACCCCGGCTAAACACAGCCGGGGACTGATCTGCAAATAACTTCCAAATCAATATGCTTTGAACCTGTCTCCTTCAAAAATTCTTGTGCGTACCCCGTCAATCACTGCAGGGATTGGCGGATGGGCGGCCCCTTTGATGACATAGATCGCAATCGCGGTTTCTGTTGGGTTGTCGGCGCTTTGAGAAACGGCAACACCTTGAATTCCGGGTTGACCCAGCAGGCTGGAGACATGCGATTCTTTCACTAACGTAGCCCGGGCGACCTCCTGCTCGCCAATTGAAGTATGAATGCCGCTGGAACTCGCATCGAATACCAGGCGCGTGCGGACACCATCAATGGTGGGAGGAACTTGCGGAATTTTGTTTCCCGAAACCTGAATCAGCAGCGCACCCTCATTCGGGCTATCTGCGCTGACGCCGATGCTCACGGATTTGATGGCCTTGTCCTGCATCAGTTGAGCGGCACGCCTTTGTTGCACAGCCTCCACGCGCTGGCGCTCCTTGGGGACCAACGCGGCTTGCGAGGTCCCAACTTGTGTTGAGTTTGCCGTGGCAGTGTGGGCGCAACTGACTGCATGATCTGGCCCGCCAACAAGACTAAATGCTCCCGGGCCGCCAAAAACGTTAATCACGTCCTGAATCGGGTTGCCCACGGTGCTTATCGCATTGCCGCCATAAAGAAGAGCTACGGGCCTGGAAGTGGCAGTATCGACAATCAAAGATCCAGAGTCGCCGTTAGCGCTAAAGGTGCCGCCATTAACGGCGACCTGGTTGGTAAAGATGGCAGTGAAGGCCGCTGTAGTGTCGCCACAAACAGCCTCATAATCAATTTGGAAACTCCCATTAATGGACTGTACGGTTGAGCAGGTAAGCCCGCTGGTCCGGCCACTCTTGGAAACGGGCAGCCCTATACCAGCAACCGGAATGGGTAGCACGCTGGAAGGTTGTGCCGGAGCGATGCTGGTGGCGCCAGCAGGACCAAGGTCAAGAATCGTGCCGCTCAAATCAACTTGCCCAGGCACGATTTCTGCTATTGCTGCATCAACGTTCTTGGGAGCGTGTCCGCAGAGCGGCGCCTTCGACCCTGGGCATTGTCCCGGTTCATTTGCCACCGGCTTGAGAGCGGCGGCCTGTGTCAGGTGGGCAACAGTAAGCGGGGGCGGGGCAGTGGGTCCCAGGCACGCTACCTGAAGCGGCTGGATAATGCCATCGCCGGGCGCTCCGTTCCCGGATTTGTCCAGCACGTGGTTGTTGCTGAGAATCACCGGGTTCGTGACGCCAGTCGCTGTCCACAGACTGCCAAGAGTGCCGATGCAGCAAAATTTCGGACCAACGTCAGTAGTGTTCCCACCCGATGTTCCCAATTTCACCGGGGCGGCCTGTGCAGAAGCCGTATCATTGGGGAAAACCTGCGATGGCGTTGGAGTAGGAGTAGGCGTTGGCACAGGGGTGCTTGAACCGCCACCACAACCCACCGCGCAAACCAGAACGATGGACCCAAACAGAATGCTTAAACCTTTTGACATAATGATTCAGCCTTCTCAGCCAGTTAAAAATTGCCGCCTTTAAGTGGACAGCGTTGGATTAAATTTTACGCCCGCCTTATCGGGTTAACCAGAGCACCGGAACGTCCGTAACGTTAGATGCTGGAATATCGGGGGTAACGTAAACCGCCGACCCTTAGATATGACTTTTTCTGAGATGCCTGATGAAAGTGCAACCGGCGTGTAAATTCCAGGTAAAAAGACAGGGCGGCGAAGGTTTGAGCCCCTCGCCGCCCGCAAATCCTGCCGGGATTGTCATTCTAGAATTTCCGGGATCCTTCCCCTCATTTCTGGTCCAGGCAGAATCGGGTTGTGCACGGCGGTGGTGGCGGCGGTGGTGGAGGCTCGGCAATCGTGAGGCTGGTAGTCGCGCTTGCCGTCAAACTGCCACACGCCGCTGTAATTGTGAGTGGGTAGGTGTCTGGCGCCAGCGTTGTTGGGGTGGTAAACGTGAGCGTCGCAGAACCAGAGCCGCCCCAGGCAAATGGGATCTGGTTGGATCCGGGAGGAATACCGATTATGTTGAGCCCGTCCGGGCAAAAGAAATTATTGTTTCCGACGGTAAAGGTAAATGACACAGACCGGCCCGCAAGGGCCGTTTGTGGAGCGCTTACCGTAATCGTAATGCTTTCAATCAGCACGGTTATTGTTACTTGCACGCTATGTGCCAGCCCACCGCTGGTTCCTGTGATTGTGACCGCGTAGCTGCCTCCAGGAGTGCTGGTTGAGATCGGAAACTGCACTACTGACGTGCCTGAACCGGGAATGGTGGCCGGTGAGAAGGTTGCACTCATTCCGATATTGGCCGGCAGCACCGCACTGAGTGTAACTGTCCCTGCAAACCCGCCTATGGGTGTCACAGAGACCGTAAGATTGCCCAGGATCGCCCCGCCAGTTGAGGCCGTGCCCGGCGATACCGAGAATCCGAAGTCCGGCGGAACCAGTGTAACGGCGGCCGAACCGCATTGCGCCGGATCAACCGTGCTACAGGCTTTTACAGTGATCGTTTGCACGGCGCTGAGGACCGCCGGCGCAGTGTAAAGCCCAGCGGCGGTGATCGTTCCCACTGCCGGGTTGATCGACCAGGTCACCCCCTGGATATTGTTGGGTGCATTGGTCACAGTGGCCTGGAATTGCTGGCTTTGCCCTGAATTGAGCGACACCGCAGCCGGACTAAGGGCAACAGTGGCCGGTGTAAGGTTAATCGAGAACCCCGTACAGACGTTTCCAAACGTGAAGCAGGCTTGCGCCTGAACTTGCGACTGCGCCGCCAGCGATGCAGGTGCGGTATACAAGCAGCTTGTGCTCATCGTACCGGGACCAGAAATCAGAGAGCACGTAAATGTCTGCGGAACGGTGCAAGTATTGCCGCCGGAGGTCCGGCATCCCAAGCTGGGGGTGAACTGCTGCGACTGTGCGACAAGCAGCGTGGGATTGACCGGGGTAACAGCAGGGGTCGTCGTGACGCTGCGCACAATGACATTCTGATTAACCGGGGTACTGGGCGGCGGCAAGGAAGATGTGATCGTGAGCGGAATTACGGTGCTCGTGGCAATAGGAACGGCCGTCATAGTCCCTTGGACCGTGGTTACTCCATTTGCATCCGGCCCGCTGATCGAACCCAGCGTAAAAGTCACAGTCGGATTGCTAAAACTGAGGATGGGCGCCGCGCCGAATCCCGTACCTGTAATCGTGACGGGCGTACTTTCGCCGGAGTTGATGTGCTGCTGGGGGCTCGTCGGGATTACCGGAGCCGATAGCCTCAAATTGTAGGTATCACATATCGCGTCAACCGGATTACCAGAGGGATCCACTGACCCTCCCGCACAAGCATTGATCGTCGTGGTCACAACGCCATTAGGCGGAGGGTTGTTAATGACGTATGTCATGGAATTCGGGAAATTTGGGGCGCTCGGATCGACGTTGATCGTACCCGGCTTGCCAAAAGGGTTAAGATTGATGTTCTGGCTCCAGGAAACTGTTCTGTTGTTTGGATTCTGCGGTCCGTCTACATTCGCGGCAAAGTTAAAGCCCGTGTTCAGCTTCGCCTCAAATGTCTGCCCCACAGTGGGTTTCGTCGTCATTTGCACGCTGACGGTGGGGATGTGGATCGAGAAGGGTGCACTGACCGCCACCGTAGGGTCGATGGGGTTGGTAGCCGTAATGTCAACGAAGAAAGCGCCACCCTGGAACACGCTTTGGGGCTGGACAGTGACGATCCCGCTAGATGGATTGATATCTATTAGGTTCAGGCCGGAGTTATCAACCTTACTCCACGTGACCGGCAAATCGACTATTTGAGCGCCCTGAGTCACCGTCGCCTTGTATTGAATAGTTTCGCCGCCAAGCAATTCGGTCGGATTACCGGTGCGAGGGATGTCGATCGTGCTGCCAGGGGGAATGCTTACGCCGAGCACCTCGACAATGATTTGGGCCGGCTGGCAATCAAGGCCATGGCTCTCGTCGACTTTGCAACCTTGAAGGGTATCCACCTGCTGGACAGGAACCGTGCTGGGTGCATGAAACTGAATTAAGGTTCCCTGAGCAGGCGTTGCCGGCGACATGGTTCCGGCGCTGCCGACGAACGTCCACTTGGCATTTTGGTTGCCATTCAGTGAGAATGTACTGGTGTCCCCAGCTTTAGCATGCAATATGGAGGGAAGGACCTGGGCGGTCTGGAACGGGGGTTCCGTAGTAGACGCAATAAGTGCGTCATTGTTCCCTGGGGTGAGGGGAATCCAGAATGACGGCCCAACGGGTGGGAACGGGGGGAAGATTACTGCATTGCCCGCGAACTGTCTGCTTGGCGGGAGGGCAGGGATGGAATTAACTCCATAGCTCAGTGGATCAAAATTACAGTCAACCAAGACACCGTTTTGCGTGCAGCTCTTTGTTGCTATCTGCATGAACAAGCCGTGCGTTCCTAAAGTCTGATAGGTTCCGCCTTCAATCACCGACCCGAGCGTGACCGGGCCGCAGATGGCGTTGGGTTGGCCAACACATAGCGGCAGAGTTTGAAGCACTCCCTCCTGGTTCAGCGTGCACAGTACTGCAACACCCCCGGGGTAATTAGCAGGGCCCGCTGGGTCCTGCATCAATGTTTGGCACGTCGTAGCGACATGCTCCTGGCCATTGATAGTTGTAATACTTGTATGCGACGACACTAGTATCTGTGCATCCGCGGGAGCGATCAGTGCAACAGTGCAGGCGAGCAGCAGGAGACAGAAGAACAAGCGGTTGATCACTTGCTCTCCTTCTGGTTCTTCTCAATGATAACTGTGGATGGCGTCGCCGACTTAGGCGCAATCACCTCTGCATGAAATGAGGAGTGAATGTAAGTATCCAGTTTGTTGAAGGAAGCGTCTCCCAGAGCTTCCCTGAGCCTTTCGATATGGTCACTGATAGCCTTCTTGCGCTCTTCAAA
Source organism: Candidatus Angelobacter sp. (assembly GCA_036495645.1). GTDB lineage: Bacteria > Acidobacteriota > Terriglobia > Terriglobales > Acidobacteriaceae > Angelobacter. The sequence continues at coordinate 9,987 of DASXMN010000047.1, read as the reverse complement.
CGTCTGAATCATTTCAGGTGATGCCGGTATTATTGTTCCAGGGGTCGCTTGGGCACGATCTCTCTTGGCTAACGCCCGTATTTTCGCGTCGTTTTCCTTCAATATCCTGACGCAATCAAGTGTGATCTCCCGCAGTATCTGGCCTTCGGAGTCATTGAGTCCGGCGGCTCTTTGGTCATGCGTGCGCCACGCCTCAGCCGATATGTGGTCTCCGGCCTTATCATCCTTATTAGCAAGTTCGTTAAGCACTGACATGTTGTTGGAGAAAAGTTCAAACAATGCACTTTGAGGTACCCCTGACTGGGATTCAAGAGGAGCAGTCACCACAGGCGAATTCACACCGGCAGCCGGCGGATTGGCTGGCGTAGCCGGTCGTGCTGGACTCGGCCCGCCTGACACCGTACCGCGCGTGGCCTGGCCTGTATTATTCGCTCCAGTGGGAACCGCACCCGTTGCGGGGCGCTCTCCTGAGTTGGATGGCTTCTGGCTGGCATCCTGGCTATTGCTCACTTCCGGACTGGTTCGCGTATTGCTTGTTTGTGCATAACCCGCTGTAAGAAGCGTGCAGATGCCTATCAGAACTGACGCTACGCATGCTTTCGATTCCCGCATTCTGTTGTCCCTTTTTGGTTGCCGAGAAATAGCCGTATGAAGTATTTTCATTGGACTTGCTTCTAGCCGCTGGGAGGTGGGAGCCAGCTAGACGAGCTACGAGAGCGACAGTAATGCGGATGGCAAGAGCTGTCAAGAGTAACTAAATAGATATTAACTTCTAGCTGCTAGAAACTAGCGAGAAAAAGCAAAGGCGATGGAAGTTATCAAGATACTAATTTCCAGGCTAATGGGTAGAGTAAATTTAAATTATATGGACGCAAGTGTAGTTCTTCACCTGGAAAATGCCTTTAAGATGGCCCGTGGACCTCGACTACCCAATATCTTCGTTAAAGTTTTCCAGATACTCGCGCACCGCAACCATAAACTGGTCAGCGTCAGCGCCATCAATGATGCGGTGATCGTATCCCACACTTAACCGGATAATGTGCCGGACGGCAATGGAATCGTTGCCGTCTTCATCGGTCACCACCACGGGCTCTTTAAAGATGCCTCCCATGCCCAGAATGGCCACCTGCGGCTGCAAGATAATGGGAAGCCCGAACTGCGGCCCGTAAATCCCGGGATTGGTGATAGTGATTGTTCCGCCCTGCACATCGCCGGGCGTCAGCTTCTTGGTGCGCGCGCGCTCGCCCAGGTCAACAATGGCGCGCTGCAGTCCCACAAAGCTCAGGTTCTCCGCGGCCTTTACCACGGGCACAATGAGACCCCATTCCAGCGCTACGGCAATTCCAATGTTCACGTTCTTGTGATATTGAATGCCATCGCCGACGACGGACGAATTGATGACCGGCTTAACGCGAATGCCATGCATCAGCGCCTTGGCGATAAAAGGCAGGAAAGTCAGCTTGACGCCGTTGCGTGCCTCCCATGCTTTGCGGTTCTTCTCCCGGAATTTAGCGATGCGAGTCATGTCCACTTTAAACACTGAGTGGACGTGCGCGCTGGTGTGCTTGGATTCCACCATGCGCTCGGCAATTTTCTTGCGCATGGGCGTCATGGGAACAACTTCTCCCGGAACCACCTGAATCGCCGGAGGAGTAGAAGGACGCGGCGTAGGCGCGGGCTGTGTCTGCGCCTGTTGCGGCTGTTCCTGTTGTTGCGGCGGCGCTGGGCGCGATTGCGGCGGTGCTACAGCTTGTGGCCTGGCTCCGCCCTGGCCATGCTGCTGGATAAAGCTCTGAATATCGTTCTTGCTGATGCGTCCACCCAGGCCGGTGCCGGAAACCTGATTAAGATCGACGTTGTTTTCACGCGCCATTCGGCGCACCAGCGGTGAAGAGCGCACATTCGCACTCTCAGCGCCGTTGCCGCCCGGAGGGGCAACTTGCTGGGGCACAGCTTGCGGCCTTGGGGGCTGTTGCGGCTGTTGTTGCTGCGGCACTGATTGCGATTGGGTGGGCTGCGCTGGCGCCTGCTTTGGTGGAGCAGCCTGCGCTGCACCTGCACCGCCTATGACCGCAACAACGCTGTTCACCTGTACGGTTGTGCCTTCCTTTACTTTAATCTCACGCAACACGCCGGCTGCGGGCGCGGGAATTTCTGCGTCAACTTTGTCCGTGGAGATTTCAAAAAGCGGCTCGTCTCGCTGGACCTTATCGCCGACTTTTTTCAGCCACTTGGTAATGGTCCCTTCAAAAATTGATTCACCCATCTGCGGCATGACTACGTCAGTACCTGCGCCGCCATTGGAGCCGCTGGGAGCGGAGCCTTGTGTCTCTTGCTGGGCTTCCTGTCGTGCTTCTTGTTGAACTTCTTTTTGGACTGGAGCGGACTTTTCCGTGGCAGGCGGCTGCTGGCCCGCAGGCGCGCCATCGGCCTGGGGAGCAGCTTTGGTCTGGGCTGGCGGTGGCTCCGCCGCTTTCGCCGCTGCGCCGCTGCCATCGGCATCAATTACTCCGACCACGGTGTTTACCTGCACCGTAGCGCCTTCATTGACTTTTATTTCCTTCAACACGCCGGCTGCGGGCGCGGGAATTTCGGCGTCAACTTTGTCAGTGGAGATTTCAAATAGCGGCTCATCGCGCTGGACTTTGTCGCCGGGCTTTTTCAGCCATTTGGTGATGGTGCCTTCAAAGATCGATTCGCCCATCTGGGGCATAACTACGTCGGTTGCCATGGGTCCCTTCCACAAATGTGTCTTGGCTGGTAGATCAACTCATGATTATAAATCAGCAGATGCGATTTGCGATTGCCATTGGATCGGTCCATTCCGCTGCGCAAAAGGGCAGAATGGAACTTCAGTATCACAGCCGAGAACAGAGATGCAGGCTGCGCAGTGATCTTGAGCCTTAACATGGCTATTTAACCTTGTTGCGGCGAGGGCGCCATTAACATGGCCCTGATGCGTTCAATATGTATTTGGGTCTCCTTGGCGCGTTGCGCGTAAGAGCGTGCGGTGCGTGCGTTGCCCTGCTTTTGCGCCATGCTGTTCAGCAGGTTTTTGCGTTCTTCAAACATTCTGAGTGAAGTCCACAATGTGGCTTCAATCGCCTCTGACTGGCTGGTGAGCAGAGCGGTGGACGTAAATGAATGTCCGGTATGGCACCGGTATCTTTTCATTTTGTCGCTGGCCAGTTCCCAAAGAACGCCACCGCAGTTGGGACAGTTATAAGGCACCTGTGTTCCCAGGCCGTTCACCTGGCTGACGTCGCTCAACACGCGCTCAGCAATTGTCGCCTCTGTACGGATATCGTCCGGAGTCGGCTTTATTTTGCCGGGACGTTCACGCGTAAGCCGTTCCAGAAGGCAGCCCATCCCGGAAAGCGGAACACAATGGTCAACCTTGAGATTGTCTAACGCACTTTGGGGCATTTGGGGATAGGTGGCGTCTTTTGGGTCCTGCACCACCGCAATTCCACCGCATTTTTTTATCGCAATCAGGCCCGCCGTGCCATCATTCAGCATGCCAGTCAGTAAAACTCCGATCACCCGCGGGCCGTGGCTGGCAGCGGCTGAACGAAAGATAGGATCTATTCCCGGCCTATAGCGGTTCTCCCGAGCTCCTTTGGTCTCCAAAAGTTTCTCTTTTTTGATGAGCAAGTGGTAATCAGGACGCGCGATATAGATTTTGCCATGCTGGAAAATCTGTCCGTTAGTGGCCAGGGCACACTTAAAACCTTTGTGCCTGCTCAAACGGCGCAGCAGCATTTCCGCAGTGCTTTGTGGCGCCAGGTGCTGCACGATAAAAACCGATGCCGGCAATCCATTGGGCAATTGGCCTAACAGATCATCGAGTGCTTCCAACCCTCCCGCAGATGTCCCGATCACAACAATGTCGCGGGTTTTACCAGCCATGAGATCTACTCCGAACAGTCGCCTGGAAGCGCTGTCTGTATTTCAGTACCACTGAATATTGTAAAACGGGCGACCAGTCCCATAGTGAATCCGAAGTAGAAGGTTTGAACTGAAACATGCATGGGACCGCCATCAAGAAAGTGGCTATTCAATGCCACAAAATTGCGGATCTTGCAAACAGTATCACCTGCTGGTGATCCACTCATATTGCTCTTGATTCAGCGGAACCACGGAAAGCCTGCCCTGCCGGACAAGAGGTGAGTCGTCAAATAACTCGCTGGTTTTAACTTCCGCCAGCGTGACCGGATGCGAAATCAGCTTGCCGGCTTTGATCCTGACCTTGGGTACTTTGGGATCAGTTGCGTCCACCGACTCTACAGCGGCAGTGCCCACTGCGCGCTTTTCGTCGCCCGTGTGATAAATCACCAGCTTGTCGCCCTTTTGCATGCCGCGCAGGTTTTTCACCGCGACAGGATTGGTCACGCCGTCCCAGATGGTGGACTGCTCTTTTTGCAGGTCAGCAAAGCCGTAAACGGTGGGTTCAGTTTTGAGGAGGTAGTAGGACATGTCTTTTCATCCCGAAACGTAGTGAGGGATCCCTATAGCCGCGTTGCCTTCTGACCGGCAACGACGTTCCTTAGTGTAAATGAGTTAGCGGTTCGCGTGCTTTCAAGTTGCCCTGCAATCCTGTATACCGTCTATAATTCGCTCGCCATGTTTCACATAAAAATATCTGCCAATCCTGCAAACACGCCGGTCCTGTTCTTTGCCCTGTTTCTGGCATTCATTGTCGGCCCGCCATCCTATGCCCAGAAAACGCCCGCACAGAGCGCGCCCAAATATCCAAATTATCCCAGTGAGACCCCGAATGAACTGAAGCCGGCCACGGCCACCTTTGACTATGAGCGCCGGGAAGTGATGATCCCGATGCGCGATGGCGTGAAGCTGCACACGGTAATTCTGGTTCCACGGTCTACGACCAAGGCAAAGCCTGAGCCGATCCTGCTGACGCGCACGCCTTACAGCGCGGATGAGCTTACCAGCCATGCTCAGAGTTCCCACCTTGGCCCCGTGCTCTGGGGATATGACAACGCGACCGAGGTCATCGTGGAAGGTGGTTATGTCCGCGTGGTGCAGGACGTGCGCGGGAAGTATGGGTCGGAAGGCGATTATGTGATGAATCGCCCGCTTCACGGGCCGCAGAACCCCACGCCGGTGGACCATTCAACGGACACCTATGACACGATTGATTGGCTGGTGAAGAACGTGCCGGAATGCAACGGCAGAGTGGGCATTCTGGGCATTTCGTATGACGGTTTTTTGCCGCTGATGGCGCTGGTGAATCCACATCCGGCGCTCAAGGTGTCTGTGCCTATGAACCCCATGGTGGATGGCTGGCGCGGCGATGACTGGTTCCACAACGGCGCATTCCGCCAGCAGAACATGCCTTACATCTATGAGCAGGTGGCCACGCGGAAGAATGACGCCAAATGGTGGAGCGACCATTTTGACGACTACGATCTCTATATGCAGTCCGGGTCGGCGGGCGAGTTGGGCAAGCTGCACGGGCTGGAGCAGATTGGTTTCTGGCGGAAGGTGCTCGCTCACCCCAGCTATGACGCCTTCTGGCGCGATCAGGCCATGGATTTGATTCTGGCGGCGCAGCCGCTCAAAATTCCGGTGATGCTGGTGGACAGCCTCTGGGACCAGGAGGATATCTATGGCGCAATGGCGGTTTACAAAGCGATCAAGCCAAAAGATAAAGACAATGACAAAGTTTTTTTGGTCATCGGGCCGTGGCACCATGGACAGGAAATTGACGATGGCAGCACGCTGGGCGCGCTGAAATTCAACAGCGATACCGGACTGTATTTTCGCCAGGAAATTTTAAAGGTGTTTCTGGACCAATATCTGAAAGGCGAGCCGGTCAAAAAAGTCGCGCCCGTGTCAGCCTTTGAAACCGGAACAAACACATGGCGCTTCTATTCCTCATGGCCGCCCGCTAATACTTCAACGTGCGAACACTGTGCTCCCAAGCCAACGCCGCTCTATCTCACTTCCGGGCTCAAGCTCAGCTTTACCGCGCCCCAAAGCGTTAGCGCAAATGAAAAGACCGGCAGCGCAAATGAAAAGCAGGGCGGCACTGCTTATGAAGAATATGTTTCCGATCCGGCAAAGCCTGTGCCGTTTCGCTCGCGGCCGGTGCGTCCCGTAGGTTATGACATTGATAAAGGTTTTACTTGGGCGCTGTGGCTGGTCGATGATCAGCGCGAAGCTTCCGGCCGGCCTGATGTGCTGGCCTTTACTTCCGATGTGCTCACCGAGCCGGTAAAAATCAGCGGCCAGCCTGTGGCCAATCTGGTGGCGTCAACCAGCGGCACCGATTCTGACTGGGTGGTAAAGCTGATTGATGTCTATCCGGATGAAGTTGCCGGACAGGAACGCATGGGCGGCTACCAACTTGCGGTGTCGATGGATATCTTCCGTGGACGCTATCGCGAAAGCCTGGAGACACCCAAGCCGATCGCCGCCAACAAGCCGCTGGTCTATCGCTTTGAACTGCCCACTGCGAACCATGTTTTCCTGCCCGGCCATCGCATCATGGTGCAGGTGCAGTCAAGCTGGTTCCCGCTTTATGACCGCAACCCGCAGACCTTTGTTCAGAATATTTTCTGGGCCAAGCCCGGAGATTATAAGAAGGCCATACAACGGATATTCCATGAACCGGGACAGGCGAGCTTTGTGGAGTTGCCGGTGGTAAGCGGGCCGTAAAAACGAGTTCTAAATCTAGCCGCGAATTAACGCGAACGGTACGAATCAGGCGAATCGAATTTGATTCGTGTTCATTCGTGTGTATTCGCGGCTAATTTGCCGTGCTATACGAGCGCGTCGCGACGATAGGGTTCCCCCCCCTTCGGCAAGCTCAGGGTCGGGATTGCAGAAAAAAGCTCAGTACTTATGCAGCTTCCTTGCCTCTCGCACCACGTCTTCGACCTTGGGCAAAAAGAAGTGCTCCAGCGGTGGTGAGAACGGCACAGGCGTATCAAGCGCGGTGATGCGCATGATGGGGCCGTCAAGATCGTCAAAAGCTTCTTCATTGATAATGGCCGCTAGTTCGCCGGCCAGGCCACCTGTCTTGGTGTCTTCGTGTAGAAGAATGACTTTGTTGGTCTTCTTCACTGTCTGCGTAATGGCTTCGCGATCAAGCGGACAGAGCGTGCGCAGATCTATAATTTCAATCTCGATGCCTTCTTTGGCCAGGATGTCAGCGGCCTCCTGCGCGGTGTGGACCATCGCCGCATAAGTAATGATGCTTAAATCCCGGCCTTCGCGATGCACGCGCGCCTTGCCGATTGGCACGATATGGCCGTTCTCCGGCACTTCTTCTTTAATGCGGCGATAGAGAAATTTATGTTCGAGGAATAGAACGGGATTGTTGTCGCGAATCGCGGATTTGATCAGCCCTTTGGCATCGCTGGGTGTGGCCGGCGCGACCACTTTCATTCCCGGCGTGTGAACAAAATACATTTCGGGATTCTGCGAATGAAACGGCCCGCCGTGCACGCCGCCGCCGCACGGACCGCGCAGCACCAGCGGAGCAGGCGCGCCCCAGCGATAATGCGACTTGGCCACCATGTTCACAATCTGGTTGAAGGCGCAGCCGATGAAGTCCATGAACTGAAACTCCGCGACAGGACGCAGGCCGGTAAGCGCCGCGCCAAAAGCCGCGCCAACGATGGCCGACTCGGCAATGGGCGTATCGATCACGCGCTGCGGGCCAAAGTGGTGGACAAAGCCGTCGGTCACTTTGAACGCGCCGCCGTAAATGCCGATGTCTTCACCGATGCAGAAGACGGTGGGGTCGGACTCCATCTCTTCCCAGAGTCCCTGCCGTATTGCTTCGAGATATGTTGCTTGTGCCATAAAAACCTTTTTGCCGCTGATTTGCGCTGATCTTTTTCCGAAGTCCCGAGCGGAGCGAGGGAACCCTACCCGCTAAAAATTGCTTCCCTGGAAGTATCTTATGTAGTTGGGTCCTAAAAATCCTTACTGGCTATAGTGATCCCTCGCTTCGCGCGGGATTTCAGAAAAAGCTAATTGCTGATTGCTAAGCGCTAATCGCTACTTGAAATGTATCGCCGCCTCCGTCTCCTTCAACTTGCCTTCACTGCGCCTGGCTTTCTGCGGCATGCCGTACTTCGGCTTGATTTGGTGGCAGCCATCTTCGCAGAAGACGCCTTCGGCGGCGGTGTGGCCTTCAGGCATGGGAGAGTTCTCCGCGAATTCGCGTTCGGCATCCATTTCTTTTTCAATGCCCGCGATCATTTCTTTATCCTGTTCCGCCGTCAACCATTTTTTCTCAAACAGATATTTCCGGAAGCGGTCAATGCAGTCGCGCTTGCGCCAGAACTCATGCATCTCTTTCGGAACGTAAGCCGCTGCGTCATGGATGGCATGGCCTTTCATGCGCATCAGCTTGGCCTCGATTAACGTTGGCCCTTCGCCACGATGCGCGCGTTCCACGGCTTCATACGTCGCGTCATAAACCTGGCAGGCATCCGTGCCGTCAATGATTACGCCGGGCATGCCGTAGCCGATGGCGCGATTGGCGAGGTCTTTTACGTTGACCTGATATTCGGTGGGCGTGGAGTAAGCCCAGAGATTGCTTTCGATAATCAGCACCAGGCCGAGTTTGCGCACAGCGGCAAAGTTGATGCCTTCATAGCTCACGCCGGTTGACTGTCCGCCATCGCCGATCCAGGTAAGGCAGGCCAGTTCTTTGCCTTGCAGCCGCGCGCCCAGTGAGACACCTGCCATCACAGGAAGAAGATCGCCCAGCATGGAGATGGGTGAGACCATGTGGCGGGTTTCGATGTCGCCATAGTGCGAAGTGCCGTCTTTGCCGTGCGTGGGTGAGCCTGCCTTCGCCATGTATTGCATCATGATGTCGCGGGCGTGGAAGCCGCGCACAAGTTGCGCGCCCTGGTTGCGAATCATGGGAGCAAACCAGTCGTCGGGGCCGAGCGCGTAAGCCGAAGCGCAGGAGCAGGCTTCCTGTCCCAGGCCGAAGTAGACGCCACCGACAACCTTGCTCTGTTTATAGAGATTTTCCAGAGCCACTTCCATGCGCCGGTTCATCACCATCCAGCGGTAAAGCTCAAGATGCTGTTCTTTATTTAAATATTTCGATTCGCGGATGGGCGGCACAGGCGTGTTGAGCTTGCCTTTGATTTCGTAATGGATTTCCGGGCCGTCAGAAATTTCGAGGACCTCAAATTCCGGCTGTTCCAGACGCCAGTCAGGGATGCCGTATTGGTTCACGCGGACAGCGGGAGCTTTGGCGGCAGGGCGGCCGTTGTTGCGGCTGCCATTCGCGGCCGGCCTGGTATTGGAGCTTTTCTGGGATTTGGTTTTGGTGGCCATACGACGTTACCAGTTTAGCACTCAGTCATAAGCACTCTGCATTCAGCATTCAGCATTCAGCAATCAGCCAAAAAATTGTTTTTTACCGCAACGAACGCAAAGGGTCGCAAAGAAGATCAGAAACCCAGATTTCTTTTCTTGGCATTCTTCGCGTTCTTGGCGTCCTTTGCGGTTCAATGGCCAGTTGCTGATTGCTTTTGGAACCAACGCCTGCAGCGCCGGGGGCATGAAGTCAGGCGGTGGGAGTCTTTGATTTGGGGATGCTCTGGGATTTAGGGAGGCTCTGGGACTTAGGCTTGCTATGGCCATTTTGATCCACAGCGACTTCAGGCATCTTGCCGGCGCGCCGCGCTTCGCAGGCTTTGCGGATTTTTTCATACCGCTTTTCCAGTTCATCGAGCTCTTCGTCGGAAAGTTTCTGAATATCAATAAGATCGTCATTGGCCGGATGGTGCGAGCGGATGAGTTCGTCCAGCTTCAGGTGCAGGGCCTTGGCGTCACGGTTTTGCGTGTTCTGAATGAGAAATACCACAAGGAATGTGACGATGGTGGTACCGGTGTTGATGATGAGCTGCCAGGTATCAGAGTAGTGGAAGTATGGGCCACTTACCGCCCACAGCAGCAGCACTACAACAGCAGCGAAGAAAACGTACG
>DASXMN010000046.1:0-1516 GCA_036495645.1 Candidatus Angelobacter sp. | reverse complement strand
CCGAAATCCAGCAATGAGCTGAGTATGCCCACCGGCAATGCGACGATCAACGCGGCCTGCACAGCGGGACGCCATGCGATCCACTGACCTGTGCGTGCAGCAGCACCATTTGCATCGCCCGGGTATGGAGTTTGCTCTTCCGTGGATTCAAAGCGAAGCTGGGGGGCTCCGCAATGCGGGCAAAAGAGTTCAGGCGTACTGAGAGTTGCTCCGCAGCGGTGGCAAACCAGATCCATATGTTTGACCCTATCGCACCGCAGAGGGGAACGCAACGCTACTGGCTCTCGGGCGAGTTGTCCCCCGTATCGGGCAGTTCTAATTCAACCAGCGCAAATTTTGTCTTGTCGCCGTCGCCTTTTTTAATCTCAATAAGATGCTGATGATGTTTTGAGCCGGCGCGCAGATTCAGGCCATCCACTTCATCCACGTGAACATTCTTTCCGTTATCGCCGCAGGTCAGCCCTTCTCGCGTTGAGGTTGGCGTGCCAACCGGGTTGCCTTGATTGCACTGGATGACGTCGCCATAACGGCCTAGCGCCTTCTGGTAAAAAGTCATGACCTGATCGCGCGAGTCCTGCGTCTGGTAGTTCACCACTTTGACGCGCAGCTGCCATTTGCCAAAACCCATGTGCACATCTGCGGATTTGTCATTATCCGTTCCTTTTATGATTTCCGCGCCGGGATAGACGGGAAGTCCCACATCGGCGGCGCTCATCTGGTCGGTCCGCACGTGGAGGCCACCCATCGGCGTATCGATCTTTACATTTTTATCGCCGCCATCTTTAGCTTTATCCACCTGGACACGACACCCCGTGGTCAGCAGCAATGCACCCACAACAACAGCTAGGAAACAGTGCTTCATCTATCGAATTCTCCCTGTCGAAACATACGCTTTCCAAGCAACGTCCGTTCCCCTGCTGTTTGCCATCACTCCAGAGCACAATCATTGCTCGAAATTCTGTGCAATTTTCTTGACATATCCTCGTTGTGGATACAACATATAGAACGGCTGCTTGATTAGCTTCTATTTGTAGCGTGAATGGACGCATTCCAGAAGAACCTACTTAGGGAGGGGTTCTTTACGGAGGCATAGATTGCGTCGGCGAGTCGCAGCCATCATGAGTTGTGATTAAGAGGCTTCTGCACGTGCGAAGCCTCTTTTTTGTCCCATGGCTCACGCTTAGAGTCCATTCTCTCTGCACTGTGACCATCTTCCATCTTCAGCATCTTATTGTTGTTCTAATCAGACAAATGCTGTTTTCATCCTCGAGGAGAGATCATCATGCCTGCCGACAGTGCCAGCCTTTTTGCCCCGCTTGAGCTTGGGAATATCACTCTGCCGAACCGTATCGTGGTCTCTCCAATGTGTCAGTATTCAGCGGAAGACGGATTTGCCAACGACTGGCATCTGGTCCATCTCGGCAGCCGCGCTGTAGGCGGAGCCGGACTGGTGATTACGGAGGCCACCGCAGTCAGGCCCGATGGCCGCATTAGTCCGCAGGATCTTGGGCTTTGG
>DASXMN010000045.1:0-57220 GCA_036495645.1 Candidatus Angelobacter sp. | reverse complement strand
CTTCCTTCGCCAGTTTCGCCTCGGAATCCCATTTCCAAAACCTTGCCGTTTTTTACTACCACCGCTCCCACAAACGGGTGGGGGTCGCCATCGTCCTCGGCGATGCTCTTCTGTGCCAACTTAACCGCGATTTCGCAGAATTCCCGATCCAAGGCGGTCTGAATGAGTTCCGCCCCCGCCTCGGTCAGGATAATGTCCGTAAGAAAATCGCTAGGTATCGCCATGTTCTTCGTCTTCGTAACATGTCTGCTCGCAATAGCCGTCCTTAACATTTCCGCCTGCGGGGTGTTGGCGATAGACGTAGACGTAAGATTGTCGTCAATGGTGTGACCCCCACGGAAGAAGTTCAAAAATCCAGCGTAGCTGGTCTTTGGGGCATCTGTGATCTGGGGATAAACACCCGGCAGCTTTTCTTTGATGAGCATTGGATTCAGCTCAATTATATTATGCCCAGATCGCCTCGACTTTTGAGCGCATCGCTGCATCCCGTTGCGGGCGCAGGTAGCGCATGATGGTCGGGTTGTATTTTTTACAGCTTTCCAGTATTAGCGCACGTGCTTTCGGAGATGTTTTGTGATATACCGACGCTCTTTTACAAATTGTGCGAAGCTAATCCACCGGAACAAGCGAAAGAATTCAAGAGGGGAAAAGGGAAAATGGCGAAACTCTGAGAAATCAGGAGATCAGAATTAAATCTTAAATCTTTGTGCTACCCTTTCCCGCATACCCATAGGTGAACGTTATGCCGGTTGAGACCGTCTTTCTGATTGGCAGTGAAACAAGACTCATTGTTACTACAACCAACTTGCTGGCTGTTTTGGATGTGAGTCAATTCCTAGCGTCTTTAGACAAAGCTTATGTCTGTCTGAGACAATTCGAGAGCTTTGCGCATAATGCGGCAAGATATGCACAACCCCCTTTAGTGATTGAGGATTTGATCTTGAGGGTATTGAACATCAAGGTAGAAGGACTGATGATCGGGAGGATTCGCGTAGAGTCTCCCGGCATTTGGGAGTTTATTGGGAAACTATTTCCGTTCGAGGTTATTCGCAAAGGGCTAAATGATCGCCACGAGAGAAAGAAGGATGAATCATATAGAAATTCACAAGAGGAGAAAAGGTTAAGGCTAGAGAATATGAGTCGTGAAACTGGAGTCGTGCGGGAGCGAATCGATCTCCTTCGGAGCGCTGGTTTTCCAGAAGATGCGATTCAGGAACTCGTTAAGACGTTCATTACTGAACCGCTTATTGAACTTCAGGATAATAGTCGGATAAGTCATGAAGCTTTTATTGAAGGCGAATAAAAAGACCATATCTCATCGTCTCTATCGACGATCCCTATAATGCAAATTAGACAGATAAGCCTCCTCCTCCATTACCTTTTATCATCCATGACAAAGGCGAGGAGCGGATGATGATCGAGCTCCGGCTGACGCTAAAGTACAGTCCCCGCAAGGCGACTTTAAAAACTTTCGTTCTTTCTCGCCTTCTCTTCAAGCATCGCGGCATGAATATCTCTAGCGGCCTTTAGGCCTGATTCGTAGGCGCCGGGATAAGAACCGTTATAGATTGCCCTGGCCGTCCCTTCTCCGGCAAAAAACAGCCGCTTTGTTCCCGTTGGGTCCGCTGGGGTCGCCACCGGTTCTGCCAGCTTCTCTCGCTGGTACCATTGTCCGGGTTCCGCCACTGAATAGGCGCCGAAGGAGGTTGCATCCAGGCTCCAGCGCGTTACCTGGATCTCCTCTTTTTCAATGTCGTCGTCGATACTTTTTTCACCGGACATGTTGGAAAGAGCTGATTTGGTAATGGCAATCGAGAGATCGTCGCATTGCGGGTTGCTTTTGCCGGAATCGTGCTCAATGCCGTCGCACCGCTTCTCCAGTGCCTTTGCCCAGTTTCCGCCAAAGAAGCCGATAGCGATGTTCTTGTTAAGCGGCTTGATCACGAAAGCCATAACCACCCGCTTCCCATCCACCAGCGGAAGGCCCGCCTTTTTCGCGAATTCCAGCGCCTCCGCGGGAAGGTCACCTTCATAGAGGATCCATGAGTTCATCGGCTCTTTGGGAAAAATATCTTGCTTGAGAGGGACGATCACTTTCTGCATGTTGCCCATCTGCAAATGATCAATGGCTTCGAGTTTCTCTTGCGGCAGTTCCGGCTTGAACGCGATCTTCTTTTTCTTCAGCACTCCAACCGAGACGGTAACCAGCGCATTCGCCCCCTCAAAAACTTTATCCCCGACACTTACCTTCACGCCATCCCCGGAATAATCAACCTCCGTGACCCGCGAGTTCAAGCAGACCGGCAAGCCATCTCCAAATTTCTCAACAAAAGCGCCCATTCCCTTATCGATCAGGTCATCCTCGCCGGCTTCAAAGTGCGCGCCGTCAACGGCAGAGGTCTTATCCAGTTCAGCGGCGCTCTCCAGCGGACCTGCATTGGCAATCAGCAAAGGAATGATGTCTTTGAATTCCCCGCCACGGGGCACGTAGTGTTTCGCCACGTCGCTGGTAACGCGCAAATCATGGTTTGCCATGGCGCGGAATTCCTCAGGCGAGCGAACGCGCCGTTGGCAATCGAGTAGAAAAGTAATCTTATTCAATGGAATACTACGCGCTAAACCGCCGCAAATCTGTTTCAGCGGCACATGTTTTTCGGATAGCCTCTTGTATTGGCTGTACGCAAACTCAACCAGTGCCTGCTGGTCCTCAACGGACTTGGCGGCCAGAGTCACCGCGTCTTCGTATTCCTCTACCGCATGGTCAAAGGCTTGCTTTTTTATCTCGGTGGCTTCCTTGCCGTTGACAAAGTAAGGGAGGTTGAGTTCGGTACGCTCCCGCTGGAAGCCCATGGAGTCAGCCATCCCGGTGAGCGGGTTGGTAGAAATGCCGTGAATCCACGCGCCTCCGTAATCAATTGGGACCTTGTCATCGCCGATATAGCCAACATATGCGCGGCCTCCAATCCGATTATTCGCCTCCAGGATCAGGACCGAGTGGCCCAGGTGCTGCAACTCTTTCGTGGCACTGAGTCCCGCAAGCCCTGCTCCCACGACGATCACGTCATATCGATGGGTCGCGTAATTCCCGCTGGACGGCGTGCAGTCCGCGGCGACGCTTTGGCCTTTTGGGTCCGTTTGGCTGTTTGAGCTGCCCGAAATATTTTGGCCGATAGCAGAAGCAAACAGGGAAATTTCGATAAAAAAGAGCAGCAGCAGTGCAAAGAACGGGCTATAGCGCACCTCTTGCCAGCGCAGATTAGCTTTTCGTGCTTCGCCCACCTTATTGAGCAGTCTGTTGTTTAGATTTTCCTCAGATTCCGCCATTCATCTTCCCCTTGCAACAGAACACTGATAATGCTTTAAAACCAGAGGTGCTTATTCGCCGACGCGCAGATTATAAACTTAACTTCGCGAACATTTGTTCGTGATTCCCTCAGCTATTGGGTCGAACTCCGCATTTATACGGTGTCCCGGTTGTGATGTGCAGGATGTACTGGTGAGTTCTGGTGCGCCCGGAGAGATTCGAACTCCCGGCCTGTTGCTTCGGAGGCAACCGCTCTATCCAGCTGAGCTACGGGCGCGCACCTGTTTGACTTCCAATAGGGTACCATTTCCGCCCTTGAACGCGAAGCCCAGGGAGTAGCAAACGCATGCCGCGTAGCGTCGGCAAAAGCACCCGGCCATTAGCCATTTCCCTTTACCACTTGCCTCTTTGGTGGCGGACTTCTAAACTCGTCTGTCCCCTATGAGCCAATCTTTATTGCCGATTCAAACCATTGCGGGAAAGCTGAAACTGCCCGAAGACCATTATGAGCCGATTGGCCGTCACGGCGCCAAGCTCAAGCTGGATATTCTTTCTGATCCGGCATTCCCGCGTCGAGGCAAGCTGATTCTGGTGACCGCAACCACGCCCACCGCTTCTGGCGAAGGGAAGACCGTGACTTCTATCGGGCTCACGCAGGGATTGGAACGAATTGGCAAAAAGGCCATTATTACCTCACGCGAGCCCTCGCTTGGCCCCGTGTTTGGCATGAAAGGCGGGGCCGCCGGGGGTGGAAAATCGCAGATTGAGCCCAGCCAGAAAATTAACCTGCATTTTCACGGCGACTTCCACGCCATCACCACAGCGCACAACCTGCTTGCGGCATTGATTGATGCACACGTGTTCCACGGCAATGAACTTAATCTGGATGTCTCTCAAATCACATGGCCGCGGGCCATGGACATGAATGACCGCGCGCTGCGCCGCATCACCATTGATATCGGCGAGAAAAAGGGCGCTCTGACGCGCAACTCGGGGTTTGTAATTACTGCCGCTTCAGAAGTCATGGCCATCATGGCGTTGGCCAGCAGCCTGGAAGACCTGCGCCGCCGTCTGAATGCAATTGTGGTTGGTGTAACGCAATCAGGTAAGCCGGTGCGCGCTGCCGATCTGGGCGCCACCGGCGCGATGATGGCCCTGCTCAGCGAGGCGATCATGCCCAACCTGGCGCAGACCACGGAGGGAACTCCGGCCATGGTGCATACCGGGCCGTTCGGCAACATCGCCCACGGCACCAGCAGCGTGATCTCCCACAATATGGGACTCCGCCTGGCTGATTACGTGGTGAACGAAGCTGGCTTTGCCGCTGATCTGGGCGCGGAGAAATATTTTGATATCGTGATGCGCTCCTCAGGGATTGCTCCTGCATGCGCTGTGCTGGTAACAACCGTACAAAGCCTGCGCAATCAGGGTGAAGGAGATCTGGACCGGGGCGCGCCGAATCTTATCCGGCATATTCGGAACCTCAAGCAATTTGGCGCACCCATTGTGGTTGCCCTCAACCGCTTTCCCAGTGACACTGAGGCCGACCTGCAGCGGCTCGCCAATTATTGCGCTCAGGAAGGCGCGGTCAGCGCGTTGAGTGAAGCCTTTACCAAAGGTGGAGACGGCGCTGCGGCCCTGGCCACAAAAGTGGTTGAGACAATTGATCAAAACGCCAGCCCCAATGTGCAGCCAATCTACTCGCTGGAAGAGTCCCTGGAAAAGAAGATTGAGATGGTGGCTACAAAAATCTACGGTGCGGCCGAGGTCGCCTTCAGTGACAAGGCCCGCGCCAAATTGCAACAGTTCAAGGACTGGGGCTTTAGCGCGTTGCCGGTCTGCATCGCCAAAACTCAATATTCTTTCTCTGACAATCCCAAGCTGCTTGGCGCCCCTACAGGCTGGATGCTGAATATCAATGATGCCTCGCTTTCCGCCGGAGCCGGCTTCATTGTTGCTATTGCCGGAAACATGATGCTTATGCCCGGTCTGCCAAAGGTTTCGCGCGCTGCAAGCGTCGATGTGAACGCAAAGGGCGAAATCATCGGCATATAGCGGTGACTCCAGACAAGCTTTGCCGCGGAGATTACGGGAACTTGATGAAGAAACGCTCCGTATAGATAGAAGAGGAGCTTATGTTCAGCTTTTTTGTGTGGTGTATTCTGCTGGTGATCTGCTGGCCGCTGGCGCTTCTGGCCGTGGTGATCTATCCCCTGGTATGGTTGTACTGCTACCGTTCCGGATCGTGGGCATTGCGGTTGGCGGAGTGCTGGAACTGGTGAAAGCAATCATTTTCCTGCCGGCCCGGGTTCTACGGGGCTGATTCGCGGGTAGCCAAAGCAAGTCGTTAATTGGTTTCGCCTTGTGCAACAACTTTCAAAGGCCGGCTGCCCATGGCAAAGTCAATGGCGTCACAGCTATAGGTGACCTTGAAAGGCTGCTGCATCCCCGCGTTGCTGGTGTCTAGAGAGAATAGGTTCCCCGACTGCAGCATCAGGGCCCCATTGATGAATCCGGACGCGTTTGCGTTGATGCGGAACGTGCCGGATGAAGAGCGCACCAGCACAATCCCTCTCCATTGCAAGTTGGAGTTTATCTCGAAATCATTGGGCACCTCGAGGATGCCGTATCCGGTAAGACCACTTGCCAGCTTCAGACTGCTGTCTGTAATCACCACCACGGCGGGCTGAGTCAAAGATCCATAGGTTGCGGCCAGACTGGTTGATGCAACCTCGTAGTAGTTGGTGTTGGACTTCTTCACGGCGGCAATATAGTCGAGTACCGCCTGGTTTTCATTAGCCACAACGCCGGCTGACTGCGCTTGATAAATCAGAGGATTTCCCGGATTGCCGGCAAACAGCGGCGATGTCAATGTCGAACCAAGCTGGGGTGCAGTCAAATCAAGATTCGTGTAGCAAGTCGCGGTTGAAGAGGCGTCACAAGCGTTAGGGGTCGGCGCGGGCGTCGGCATCGGAGTTGGTGTTGGAGTCGGTGTCGGCATCGGAGTCGGTGCTGGAGTCGGGGTAGGGCCCGGATGATCGTCGCTGTCCTCGTGGTTGCCAGGCCCTTGGTTAGTGAAAGTCTGACTAGGGACCGGTGTAGGGGTCGCCATAGGGGTAGGTACAGGTGTAGGGACAGGTATTGGCGTGGGTGTTGAAGTTGGCGAAGGACTGGCCGTGGAGAATTTAAAATTATTTGGGTCTGTACCCCGCACCCAGGCTAGCGCTGGCGTGCAGCCAATGCCGGTTCCGCTAGCGCTACAGGAACTGTTGGCCGCCTGAACGATGGCGAGGCGAAGCGCATTCAAATTATTTTGCAAAGATGCCGTGCCCTGGGCGGTGTTAGCGGCAAGAGCAGCTACCGGATGACAGGTAGCTGTTGGGGGCTGACCGTCAAGGCCGTAAACCCTGCCGTCAATGCTTATGGCCGGAACCGGAATCGAGGCGCTGTTCAATGTCGTCGTCACTGGAGTCGCATTTGCGGAACTACCGACTTCCATGGTGATTGCGCCAGGCGGTCGGATAGACTGTTGCATCACTTCAAAGCGCAGCAATTTGTGTGTCCCGTTCGGACCGCCTGCTTGCGCGCTCGCAGCCAGCGAAGTAAGCATGTAGACCTGCTGCATGCCATTGGCATCGCAATCGGGCTGGGCGCCGCCCGGTGAAAGCTGCTCCACTTCGCCGTCCCAGCAAACGCGAGTATCTTTAGGCACGCTGTTTCCGGTTTGATCAACAAAATAAGGGTCGGCTGTGCGATTGGTCTTCATGTTGATCCGGACCCACTTATAGGCGGAGGGAGGAGTTCCAGGTTGGGGAGCAACAGAAGCCAACGGGGTCAGGTTCCATTTAGGCGTACCAGGGAGTGTATTGCACTTGGTGTCGGCTGCAGCGACTCCGGAATTGTAGTCATGGCAGAGCTGGTCATCAAAATAAGGGTTGTTTGGATCAGTCGGGTCTATGACCTCACCGCCCGCCGGATTCAACACATAAAGCACGCCACCCGGATTGCCGGCGACGTCCTGAGGCAGTTGGTTAGCCAGACTGTTGGGCGTGTTGGCCGGAAAGCTGATCCGGTCCCGAACTTCTTCCATGCCGGATCGTGCATCGTAATAACCGCGCAGGCTGCCGCTGTAATTTCTATCAATCCGCGTTTCCGTGTCAGAGGCCAGCATCATACAGAGTCCAATAGCCGAAAGCAGCAGCAGTGCGAACAGGGCCAGCAGTAAAGCCATGCCTCGTTCTCCGCGCTGTTTCGTTATGGCCTTGAACTTTGTCATTTATTGATTCAACCTCGCGGTTGCCGAGATGGATGTACGGATAAGCCCTTTGCTTTCCGGATTTGGCTGGCTGAGCAGGCTGAGATTAATTTTCACTGTTTTGATCGTAGCGATCAGGTCTTTCCCGGATGGCGTGTTGGTCCCGGATAACGCGTTGGTCACCGCTGGCGTGGAAATATCTACCCCTGTGCCCACATTCACCGGATTTCCGTTCTGGTCATAATACGCAAACAAGTCTTCACCGGATTCGCCAGGGTCTGTGCCCGGAGGAAATACATGTTGGGTCTCAGTGTACTGCGCGTAGATTCCCTGGTTTAAAGAGTCTGCATTAATCTTCGGCTGCGCGCTGCGCCTGATACAGGGGCAGGTGGGATCCAGCGGATCATTGGCTTTGTAGAAGATGTTCACGCTATAAACCCTGCCATCATTGTTGACGTCGCCCTCCAGCAGGATCTGCGTTGGGGAAACGCTCACCAATCCTGCCGCCATCATCGAGGGCAGCGGAGGGTTGGAATACATGCTGGCGCTGGGATACCCTTCCATATGAAGGTCGTGTACCGTCTGGTCCACGAACTCCCTCGCCTGCTGGTTCATGTCGACCTTCATGGCTTCTGAGCTTGATTTCTTCTGCATCAGGTTGATTTGCTGAAACACCGCGCCTGACACAATAGCCAGAATGAATACGCTGATTAGAAGTTCTATCAGGGAGAATCCCCTGGCGGCACGGCTGGCCACAACCTTGGCGCTTATACGATTGAAAGGACGTTTCATCTCAGAAGGTTCCTCTCAATGCATGTATGGTGGAGGGCAGCGCAAATTGACCAATGGTGACCGGCTTGGCGCTCACTGTCACCATCTGGGTGGAGGGAGTGGGGCCGGCATCAATTTTCCACCGCACGTCATAAGTAACATTGGTGCCTGTGGAGCACATTACGTAGAGCATGGAATAGTTAAGCACAGGGGCCTGCGAGAAATTGACTGTGCCGGCAAAAGCTCCGTCTGGAATCAAATCTGCGCCGCCTGGGGCAGTTTCAATAGTGAAAGTGTTGTTCGCGCAGTCCTTCAGGGTGGTCTGGGCTGCGGCGCCGGTCGCCTGCTTGGAGATCGCCTGGATCTTTTCCATGGTGCTGCTTGCCATGATGGCTGCTGTGCTATGCAGTTTTGACCGGCCATCGTTAGCGGCAGCCATGGCTATCACCATAATGCCGCCGAGCAGCCCCACTGTCAGCACGGCCATGGCGATCATCAATTCGATCAAGCTGAACCCGCCCGATATTTTTGCCGCTTTTATCTTCCGCATTCTTCCACCAGCAAACACATAGTGCTTTAAAGCCACTGACCGTTTCCATTTCCTGGGACAAAAATCCAAGTTTTCACCCGGCCTGTGGGACTCACCGTCACAGCGCCATATATAAGACCCCCGCCGGTGCGCTGAAATTGCAAGTGCTGTACCCATCCCTGCACCAGGCATCGGGAGTTGGCAGCATTGGGATCGCGTTGGCACGGCAACCCCTGAGAATTCCATCCCAGTCCCGGCGAGTTTTCAGAGTTCACAAATGGAAATGTGAGTTGTCCGTCCAGCGGAACCGGCACCCCAATATTGGCCAGTATTATCTGCGACGGAAAAATGGTCACCGGCTCTCCTGGGCCGCACTTGCCATCTCCATCCAAATCAATGCATACGCTTGTGGGCCTTACGCCGGCAGGTGACGCCAGAATTTGATAAGAAGTATCATCTTGTGTAGCGCGAATGCGGGCATTCTCGTAAGCTGCCGCCAACTCCTGAGTAGATGCTTTGAGACGAGCGTTATCGATCGCTCCAGATAAGCTGGGCAAAGACAATCCCCCAACCACCAAAATGATCGTAACCACGATGAGCATTTCGGCGAGAGTGAATCCTGCCTCTGAGGCGGGATTCATTTCGAACTGTGGAGTGCGCTTCACTTATTTGCTTACTTCCCCCGACGCCCATCATTCGCCGGAAATTCACCCGCGTCTCGCACAAGAAGTCGCGTTGCACTATCACAGGACGGCAGACGCAAATTCATGATTCGGCAATGCCGAAAACTTTGCGTAATAGTGACTTGTGTGAGTGGACTTTTGTACCGAAACATACTAACCCAACCAGTGTCACAGCTCCGGGGAAAAGCTGCTTAACCTGATGAATCTAAAGTGATTATTTTTATTTGCGACGCGGTGAAAAAACTTCATTTATTTACGCATTCGGACAGCGTCCATTGGTCGCCCTAGTGCTGTGTTCTTGTGGACAATGGCCATAGGGACAATGTCCCCCGGATGCTTCCACAGAGCCGAACAGGGGCGGTTTTTGACGTGTATAACCAATCAATCGGTCCACTCTCGGCTCGCCCGCATTCTTGTTGCTTAAGCCATGCGGATAAATATTAATCTAAAGACAAAAGAAACCTTCGCGCAGATCGCAAAGATGCGCAATGACAAGAAGGACATCCGTCACGACCGGCGCGACATCCGTCACGATAGGAAAGGCAAGTAAGATTTTTTGGAAACAAAAGCCCCAGAGACATTCTGGGGCATTCTAACATAAATGCGCGTGCCTATTCCTGCAAAGTAGTAAGCGAGCAACTGTGTGATCCATCGTCATTCCATCCGCTTCCATCGGTGAAATCGACGCTCTCGAGATGCGTTTCCATAACTGGAAACAAGAATTGCAAAGCATCGAGTGAAATGAACTCAGGACCATGCTTACATTGGGATATCTGCTGGCCAAGTTCTCCCACATTTCCTCGCGCCATCATTGTCTGCTCCCATGTTGTAGTACTCAGCATCGTAGGTTTCGCATTTCGCCACTCTGGTGTTGTCCCAGTAACCATAACCATGCGTCACCAGGATGACTTCCGCATCGGGATTTGCCTGAATGATGCCGCTAGCCCATTGCAGTGCTGAATTGCGCGGATAAAATTCCAGCAGCAGGATCAAATAACGCTTGCCCTCAATTGTGACTGAGCCGTAAAAATTTTCATTGCTTCCGGATGGATAACTCCCCAGCCAGCCGCGATAAGAATGGGCATATCGTGATGGACCGAAGTAGTGATTGAAATTTGTAGTTGAAGCTGTACGGTTTGGCGGATCGTCCTTGTCGTAATCATGATTGCCGATGGCAAAAAAGTACGGTACTTTGCCTTCCAGTTTGCTCACCGAATTGCTGGCCGCCTGCCACTGGGAAGCCACGCCACCTCCATTAACAATGTCGCCTACGCCTATTACCATCTTGATATTCAGGGCAGTGAGATTATTCACAATCCATTGTGTTTGCGCGGTAAAAGTCTGAGGAAAGTCTTGGGCGTAATACTGTGTGTCAGGCAGGACGATAATCGAAAAATCAGGAGCTGTTGTCTGGGCGTTGCACTGCGCAAGCAAAATCAGGAACAGCCCGATACCCAAAAGGAACCGGGCCATTCCTGATAGACGAAGGCCGCAAGAATTGGGGAACAACTTGGCGCGGTACATCGGAGCACAACCAATTAACGCCAGTATATAGCTGCCAGGAACGTCAAGATCGGCCAGCAAATAAAACAAAGATTGTTCATTGGTTGCGGCTGCCGCAGTTGTGAATTAGATCTACAACTCTCAACCAGCTTTTTACTTTTTATGGCACTTTTAGGGTAAAGGAATTCTTAAACACTGCGCCGGTCGAGTCCCAGGCCTGCACCACAACCGAGTGCGTTCCACTAGCCAATGCCAATGATGCATCCAGCGAACTGGCGTTAATAGCGAACTTGGAAATGTTATCCACGTAGATCCGCATTGTAGTGATGGGATGCGTGGATTTTGCGGCAGCGACAAAATGGACAGGAGATGCTTCCGTGCTTCCCGCCGCAGGTGAGCACACAGTCACCCCCGTGCCGTTTGCAGTGCAGGCAGTAGGCGGAGGGGTTGCGCCGAACAGGTCGCTCATGTCGGCGGAGCTGCCCCCGACGCCTGGATATGTGTGAACGCCTAATGCGTCCATTGTGGTGCGCAATACATTCTGGTGCTGGTAAAAAGCCGTCGACTTGAAGCCCTTTCTTACGCCCGGCCCTATGGCTATTGCGGCTACGTGACCGCCGCCGTGTGCCGTATCAGTATCAAAGCTTTCATCAAAAACGATAATCAAAATGCCATCCTGCTGGAACCCCGGATTGTTGAGCAGAGGCGCGATATTGTTTTTAAGCCAAGCGTCTGCCGTGGCAAGCTTCTGGGCATTTGTGCAGCCGGTGGGCGCTGTAGGGCAATCGTGCGCGTTGTGGTTCTCGTTGGGTACCACAAAAGAATAATTCGGCAGCTGATTGTTATCGAGGTCGGCGCTGAAATGGGTAAAAGGAACCAGGTTCAGCTTCTGCACGCTGCTGTCGACCACGTCAGAAAAATACGATAGTGGATTGTGGTGCCGCACGTAAGGATATTGGTCTCCTCCTGTATAGCCAACGGAAGGCAGGCTCTCTGCGTAGCTTTTCCAGGTTTTTCCGGCGGTCAGAAGATGCCGGACAATATTGTCCACGTTTACAGTCGTATTTAATGCATCATTGTTGGTCACGAGTTGGCCCGCCGTCAGCATGAAGTAATTGCCGATGGAAGGGTGCACGTTGGCGAAATACTGGGTGGCCACCGCATTCTGTGACGCCAGGCTGTTGAGATACGGCATCGAAGCACTGCCGATGACGGCCGAAAAGCTCTCATTTTCTTCCAGCACAACAACAACGTGGTTCGATTTTGGTATCTGCGCGGTCAGCAGCGCGGGCATGAACAAAGCAGCAATACAAAGAACAAATTTCTTCAAAATGGGACTCCCGTGGATCTGATTTGTACTGATCGACGAAAGTGGCGAGTACTGATGTTGAAGACGAAGCGGTGCTGTACTGCTCTTGTCTAGTAGAAGCTCTGAAGTGCCCGGGGGATGGATTGACCTGCGAGAAATAAAAGATCGCGAGCCGGCATTTTTTATTTGCAGCATCGGGCCGGCGGCGAATCACAACAAAACTCACTTACTACCGCTTAGTTCTTGAAAAAGAGGACAAGCGTACGTTCCATTAGCTCCGCCAATTCAGCGGCGCGGTTTTTGATTTGTTCGCGGACAGAACGCGCTACACGCGCGAAGAGTTCAACTTCGACCTCAATCAATTGCCGTGAAAGCGTATGTTCCCAGACCCCGGCTATCTGTCCATCAATTAAGACCACGGGAGAAATCCATCCCTGATCGCGATACACCCGTTTGTAAAAGCGAGCGTCAAGAAAATGCTCCTTCAAGGAATGAGCAAGCAGGTAAACATCAAAATAGGGAAGCAGGTGGACCGAGCTTTCTCCAGACGGCGCGGCTTGCAGCGCTTTTAAGTCTTCTCTAAGCGCCAGGAGCCCATCGTATTCTGCAAGTTCAGCGTCCAGCAAGGGCCGCAGCGCTCTCACCTCAACCATTGATATCCCGGACCAGTGAGCAAAATCTCTGAGCGTCGCCGGCCCGTAGGCGCGCAGGTATCTGCGAAATAGCTCCTTCTGCGCGCCCTGTTCTTGCATGGTGCGCAATTCCGGCAGCCACTGCTCGGTACGGATAAATGTTGCCTGATTGCCTTCACCCGGGCCATAGCAGACCTGGCCTTCAAACACGGGCAGTCGCACGATGCTGAATACTTTGTCCATCCATGCCCGCACCCGCTTGCTTACCCTGGGACGCACGGCGGATGTTATCGCGCGACGCGGCAAAGGGCCTGCCTTGAGCGCGTCCATAATCAAGGCGCTGAGCCCATCAGCTTCGTCGCGTGTGATTTTGAACCTCGCCATGACTGAGAAAGCAGATTTCACCCGGGTGCTGCGGTTCGCGGCAATATAGAGCGGAAAATCCTGAGTCGGGATGAGGTGCAGCGTCTGCCGCATCAACGATGTCTTTACCAGGGAGCGTTTCTGCCACAGAGCATCGTTCACCATTGCCGGAGTGATAGCGTGGTTGCGTGCCCACAACTGGAGCTGCGCTGCCGACATGATCTGCGCCTGCACTCCGCAGATGTCCCGGCAGATTGTTACCAGGTCTTTCGATATGCGATCAAGCAAGTGATGGCGGCGCAGGCGGAAGGCGTGAATCTGTTCAGAAGAGAAGGGAATTTCCGCGGAATGATTGGATAACGCGTTGGCTTTTTTCATCTCGCTATGTTTCGCTGAACGCCAGAGTTACCCGAACCTTTGGCATAAACACTACAGCTAGTGTTTTCAAATAATTCATCCACAAGCCACGGTTCCGGCTTCCTCGAAGACAGTTTTCCACACCTCACCTTAAAAAAAGCCCTTGACATACAACTGCTTAGGCGTAGGATGTGGTCTAAAGTGGTTGAAAGTGGTAAGTAATAGGTTCGAACAAGGGCTCAGTGGTCAAAAAGTAGCCAAAGGGAAAATGGAGCATAAAATCCCCCAAATTACGGTGACCGAACCAGAAATAAAGCCTGAACTTACCGTTTTCGCCTCCTTATTACCTGTAATAGCCGGTTTGGCAGCAAGAAAGAACAATGTTTCGCGGCAACCATCCAACTCGGGTCGACGAGAAGGGACGTTTAAAGGTCCCCGCGGAATTCAAGCGCCTGATCGACGAGAAGTACGGCACGCAATTTTACATCACATCGCTCGATGGGAAGGTTGCTCAAGTGTATCCCTTCGAGGAATGGCAGCGGATCGAGGAGAAGCTGGCCAAGCTCTCCAATTTCAATCCGACCAAGAAAAAGTTTTTGAACCGTACCAACTACTACGGCCAGTTGGTGGAGATCGATGGGCAGGGCAGGGTGCTGATACCGGCACTGCTGCGCGACACGGCGAAGATACAGGGCGAAGTGGCCGTTGTCGGAAATTTGACCTACCTCGAAGTGCAGAGCATCGAGGTTTACAAGAAGGACATAGAAGAGAACCCGTTCACGTCTGACGATGAGAAAACTCTCGACGAACTGGGCATCTAGTGGCGGACGAGTTTGGCAGCGAAAAAGCTCCTCAGGGGGCGCATGGCAGTGGGGAAGTTGGCCATGTTTCAGTTCTTTTAAAAGAAGCGATCGACTTTTTGGCAATCCGGCGCGGCGGGACCTATATCGACGCGACCCTGGGGTTAGGCGGGCACAGTTTAGAAATCGCAAAGCGCCTCGGCCCACAGGGTCATTTGATTGGCTTCGATAAAGATACCAACGCTCTTGAACTGGCGCGGCAGAGGCTTTCTGGGGTCGGAGGTGATAACCAACCAAAGATTACCCTGCTGCACAGCTCTTACGCCGAGCTCCCCCAGCATGTTCCGCCGGCTTCCGCCGACGGACTGCTGGCGGATCTGGGCGTAAGTTCTCTTCAGTTCGGCGACGCGGCGCGCGGATTTAGTTTTCAGGCGGAAGGGCCGCTCGACATGCGAATGGACCCGCATGGTGAGCGCACCGCCGATCAAGTGGTAAACCACATGCGCGAAGAAGACCTCGCAAATGTGATTTACGAATTCGGTGAGGAAAGGAGGTCGCGGAGAATCGCCAGAGCCATTGTCCGGGCGCGGCCGATAAGAAGTTCCGCTCATCTGGCACAAGTCATATCGGCTGCGCTCCGGTCAATGAATAAAGACCATGGAGCTCATCAAAGGATTCATCCAGCGACCACGACTTTCCAGGCAATCCGAATTTTCGTAAACCGCGAACTGGACGACCTCAAAACGCTTATGCAGGCAGCGCCCGGCGTCCTGAAAAAGGGAGGCAGGCTGGTGGTAATCAGCTTCCACTCCCTGGAAGACCGCATCGTGAAAGACGCGATGCGGGAGGGCTCCAAAGCGGGCATCTTTGAGGTGTTGACAAAGAAGCCGCTGACGGCAACGCAAGAAGAGATCGATCGCAATCCAAGGTCGCGCAGCGCGAAGATGCGGGCCGCGGAACGAAAATGAATTTGGCTTCGGCTGGCCGTGGTAGGACAGCGAAGTAAAAGGTTTCCGGGGAGGCGCTGCCTTCCTTTTGTACTTGGGCGAATTACACCTTTCTGATTAACGGTGCCGCCCCGGAATAAAAAGATCCCTCGAGAAAAATAGAGGACTAAGACAATGTTTCAAGGAACAACGATTGAAGAATTGATCAACAGCGTAGTGCGTGCGGAAGAGCACGCCCGTACACAGGAAAACATGCAGCTTTCGGCGCTGGAGCGCCAGTTCCCACTGAACCGGGTTGAGTGGCGACAGGAAATGGTTGAGGTAGCGTAAATGGCCGCGACGGCAATGCAGATTACGGGAATGATCACGCCGGTGGATGCGCGCACTCCGGTGCGCCGCAGCGTTGCTGGAATCACTCCGGAATTTTATTTTCAGAAGACCATCGATAACTCCCGGCTGGTCAAGGTGAGTGATCCGAAGCGCCGGCGCGAGATCAGAATGTTCTCGACCAGCGTAGCCATGCTCTTTCTGGTCATGATGTTCTACGCCTGGCAGCATTTCAGTTCCATTGAATACGGCTATCGTATTGAAGCGCAGAAGTCTGAGCGCGAGCGCCTGGTGGAAGTGAACCGCACGCTTCAGCTTGAGGCCGCTTCACTGCGAGATCCGGGCAGAATTGATACTCTGGCGCGAAAGATGGGCCTGGAGTCACCGCAACCGGGACAGGTCATCCGCATGAATCCGGAAGATGTTGGTGCTCCGATTATGGCGCAGGCTTCGCCGATAGCGGTCATCGCCGCGCAATAAGTAGTGGGCAGACGTTCATCGCGTAGCGATGAAACAAGTTTTGGTTGGTGGACATAGCCCCGGAGTTCCGGTGCTTGATGGCGACTCTGGAAAAACAGCCGGGGCCGTCATTTTTTATCTTTTATTTATGTCGCTACGCTCCAGACCGCTTGAAAGCATGGCCCGACTTGAAAGTTTCAATGCACCAGAACTGTGGGCTCAGCGCGCAAGTCGGCTTCGCCCGCTTGTGAGGATAGCGAGCAGACTGTGATTCTCAGGGAATAATGGTTCAGCCCAATCAAAACCGCAACACTACGCGAACCTACATTCTTGCCGGCTTCCTTCTATTCTGGTTTCTTGCTATCTGCGCGCGGCTGGTCTGGCTGCAAGTGGTCAATTATGGCGATTACACGCAGCGCGCTGCCAAACAGCAGCAGCGCAGCATTGAGGTTTCTCCGGTTCGAGGCAATATCTACGACCGGCGTGGCAATGAATTGGCGATGACGGTCAGCGTGGATTCAGTCTTCGCGGTGCCGTCGGAAGTGCCGGATATCCATTCCACCGCACAAATGCTGGGCCGCGTGCTGAAGGCAGATGCAACAGAGATCGAAAGCCGTCTGCGCGGCTCGCGGGCATTCGCCTGGGTGGCGCGCAAAATTGATAATCCAACCAGCGCGCGTGTTCGGGCACTCAACCTCAAAGGTGTTTATTTCCAGAAGGAATCAAAGCGGTTTTATCCCAAAGGTGAGCTTGCTGCTCAGGTGCTGGGCTATGTGGGGCTGGACGACGATGGTCTGGGCGGCATAGAGCGCGAATTTCAGCCGCAACTTACAGGCAAGCCGGGGAAGATGCTGATCACCATGGACAATAAGCGGCGCTGGCTAGGCCGCGTGGAGAAGCAGCCTGATCCGGGCGAGAACGTGGTGCTCACTATCGATGAAAAAATCCAGTACATTGTCGAGAAGGAACTGGCCAAGGCCATTGACGAGACACATGCCGAGGCAGGCACTGTCATCGTGCAGAACCCGCATACCGGTGAAGTTCTGGCATTGGCGAACTGGCCAACCTTCAATCCCAATGTCTTTAATAAGGTAAATCCGCAGGCGCTGAAGAACCGCTCCGTGAGCGATGTTTATGAGCCGGGGTCAACTTTCAAGATCGTTACTCTGGCTGCCGCTCTGGAAGAAAAAATCACGAACCCGGATGAAGTGGTCAATTGCCAGATGGGATCAATTGTTGTGAATGGTCTGCGCATCCATGATCATCATCCCTACGCCGGACTTACAGTGGAGCAGATTCTGGAACACTCCAGCGACGTGGGCGCCATCAAAGTTGCACTGCGATTGGGCGAAGAACGTTTTGACCGTTACATCCGTGCATTTGGGTTCGGCGCGCAGACGCGGATTGAACTGCCGGGAGAAACACGCGGTATTACAAAACCGGTGAGTCGCTGGTCAAAAGTGAGCATCGGCGCGATTTCCATGGGACAGGAGATTGGGGTATCGCCGGTGCAACTGGCTGCAATGGTTTCGACAATCGCGAACGACGGGCTTTATGTTGCGCCAAGGATTGTTGCTGGGACCACCGCCCCGCGCAGCACGCCGCAGTTGATTGCCTTTCATCCGGCAATGGGCAGGCGCGTGATCTCACCGCTGACAGCGGCGCAGATGAAACACATGATGGAAGGCGTTGTGCTGCGGGGTACAGGCAAGAAGGCAATTCTGGATGGCTACACTTCCGCCGGCAAGACCGGGACAGCGCAAAAAATTGACGCCACCGGACATTACTCCCACCGCCAGCACATTGCGTCCTTTGCCGGATTTGCCCCGGTCAACAATCCAGCTTTGACCGTTCTGGTTGTGCTGGATTCTCCAGCCGGTGGGTATCCCCGCGATGGTGGCGGAGTAGCTGCAGCGCCGGTTTTCGCGCGCATTGCGCAGCAGGTGCTCGCTTACATGAATGTGCCGCATGACGTAGAAGTGCAGGACCCACGGCGCATGTATCTCCGTGCCCATGCAAAAGAAGATGACGTTTCTGAAGGCGCGCCGGACTATATTGCCGGCGCGCAGGAGCACGCGGATGCGCCAGACACGTCAATTGCTTCTGCAGCAAATGCGGCGCTTGTTCCATCTGCGCAAGACTCGAATGTGCAAACCGTGGCTGCAACCAGCAAATCTGGCCCAGAAGCAAATAATGGACTCCAAACAAACGCGCCGCCATCAATGGTGCAGCCAGCAAGCTTGAAAAGTCCTGAACAAGCCCGCGGAACCGTAGTTCTCGACGTTGCCGGAGGAGTGCTGGTCCCGGATTTTCGCGGCAAGTCGCTGCGCACCGCGTTGGAAGAAGCCGAATCGGCTGGACTTGAACTTGAGGTCAATGGCAGCGGGGTTGGACTAGATCAATCCCCTGTAGCGGGATCAAGAGTTCCGCCGGGCGGACACGTGAGCGTGACGTTTGGAAGATGACCGGATTTGGTAAATGAGTAATTTGGTAAGTTAGTAAATTCAGATGGAGCAGCTTTCATCGATTTTGCTTGGCAGTTTTCAGGGAAGATGAAAAAATTGCTGCCAATTCGCTTGCTTCTTTCATGATGTCTTGAAGACGTTCGCTACTAAGAATATTGGTTTCTTCCAATAGTTCGAGCCAGAGCACACTTTCGTCTGCTTCTTCGGCCACACTTCCCATTCTTGAGATAAATTCCGCCTTTGATCTGGCTCGACAAGCCGCTCGATAATTAGCGGCAACAGATGTCCCGCAGCGGAGCACTTGTTTGCCAAGAATCTGTGCTTCGGTGGACCTCGGGAGGGCTTGAAAAAGGTGGATAATCCTAATTGCGAACTTCTTTGTTCTCTCTCGAAGCTCTTGCGCTGGGCTCACAATTTACTAATTTACCAAATTACCCATTTACCAATTTCATATAAACATTTCTTCGTCTTCAACCTTGCCCGAGCTGTTTTTGCGTTGTGGACGGTTGGATTTAAAAAAGCTCAAACCTGCATTCATCGCTGTCACAATAGCGCGGACGCGACGCATGGGCGAGAAGACTTTGTTTTGCAGCAGTTCTGAAGTTGCTTCGACTTTCTGAGCAGCGTTAATTACGAACTCATCCATGCGGGCGGCCTGCATGCGAGCGCGCTCCACAATTTCCGTGGTGGCCTGGCCGACTTGATGGACGTGAGAGCGAACGGAAGCTGAAGTTTCCGCCAGGTTGGTAGTGATTTCGGCAACTTTTGGCCTGGCGTCAATAAGAATGGCGGCGGCTGTGCTTAGCACCGGCGTGGCCTGCTGTTCCAGACGTCCGGCAATGCCTTCCATGCGCTCTGAGGTCTGCCGCAGCGCCTTGTACAGAGCAAACAAAATGCCCATTTGCACTACAATGGCGACCGCGGCGACGACCACAAAGATTGTAATAATGGTATTGTCCACTCTGAGTTCTTAAGAGCCTTTTTTGCCTTCGCCCGCGACTTCACGATAGGCCTGACGCGTAGCGTCAATGGCGGCGCTGATCTTTTCTTTCTGCTGGCCAACCACGTCCTTGCCCCGGTCGACCCAGGTAGTCACAGTCTCGCGGGCATCTTTGCTGCGGCTTTTCAGGTATTCAGTGCCTTCCTGCGCTGTGTTCTTGAGCGCATCACGGGTTTCGCGTCCTGAACGGGGAGCGTAGAGCACGCCCATCAGGGCGCCAAAACCAAGGCCTGCCAGGAACCACAGAAAACTATTGCTGTTATCTCTATCCGACATCAGAAGACCTCCACTAGGATAGCGATGTTATCACTCTGCTTTATTCATATCAAATTTACCAAGACCAATAGGTTTTCTGAAAGACAGACCATTATGCTGTCGTGCCTGAGCTTCCTCAATCGATACAAAGGAATTTTTTTAGGTAGTATGTTAGTAGTACCAACAAGGGTATAATCCTCTTATGAAAGAAAAAACTTCTGTCACGCTTTCACCGGAGGTGCTGGCGGGCATTGATCGGCTCGCAGGTACGAAGCACTCGCGTTCAGCAGTGATCGAGCGAGTCTTGCGCCGGTATTTACGGGAAAGGGCACAGGAGGCCGAACAGGCCCGCGATCTGTCCCTCCTGAATAGTTCAGCAGAAAGCCTCAATCTTGAGGCTGAGGATGTTCTTGGTTATCAAGGGACCGAAGATTGAAAACACTGAGGACGAAATGAATCGTGGTGAGATTTACCGGGTGCGCAAACCGGGAGGAGACGCGAAGCAGCATCGTCTTTTTGTTGTCGTCAGTCGGCAGGTTCTTATCAACTCCAATTTTTCTACAGTGATTTGCGCGCCCGTGTTCTCCAATGGGCAGGGCCTTTCCACGCAAGTATCGATTGGTCCTGAGCAAGGATTAAAACACCCGAGCTGGATTATGTGCGATAACCTCGTCAGCCTACGCAAAACAGAGCTTTCAGATTATGTGGCTCTGCTCCCTCCAGAAAAGATTGCCGAACTAAATCGGTGCTTGCGGACGGCATTGTCTCTATAAGTCGAAATTATGGCAGCGGTCTGGCCCATTGCTGGGACGAGATGCCGCGTACGCTTCGTCCTTACATTCTCTTTACATTGTCCTACCCGCCATTTTACCCAGCCTCTTCGACAAACGTGTTTTTATGAATACATCACGTTTTTAACGGAGGTGAAAAGGAAATGGCAGCACCCGCTCAAGTGATGTCGCGAAGTGAAGCGGCGCAGGAACCCTTGCACGAATTCAACCCTAAAAGAATCAGGACAGTGGTGGTGGACGACTCAGTTACTTTTCTTCAGGTCGCGTGCGAACTACTCGATCTTGATCCCGTGATCGATTTAATTGCACGTGCCGGTAAAGGTGGCGAAGCTATTGAAACGGTACTCAAGCTTCAGCCGGACCTGATTTTGATGGATGTACACATGCCTTATCTGGATGGGCTTACATTGTCGTGGTTTTTCGCGCACAGATTCCCGTCAGCGCGGGTCGTGCTGATGTCCACTGATGAGTCGCCGGAATTGCGCAAAGAATGCGAAGCGGCTGGCGCCTTCGATTTTGTCCACAAAGAAAATTTTCGCCAGGAGTTTGGCACAGTGGTGCGGCGTCTCTGCACCTGATTCATAACATAAAAGAATTCATACTCAATAAGATCGGCTTTATTCATAGTACCAATGACAATCACGGAGAATGACCACATGAGAACACCCCTTTTGAAACTGACCGCATTCCTTGCCTTGACGAGTGCTTTTGTCATGGCGCAACAGAAAAATCCGCCTGACCAGGCTGCAATGGCGCAGCACCACATTAATTTCCTGACCAAGCAGCTATCGTTGACCCCGCAGCAGCAGCAACAGGCCACAACCATTTTCAGCGAAGCTTCCAACAATGCCAAAGCGACCCATGACCAGATGAAAGCCGCCCATGACACGCTTCAAGCGGCAATCCAGAAAAACGATTCTGCCGGCATTGAAGCGGCCGCAAACAACATTGGCAACCTGACGTCGCAGATGATCGCGGCCCATTCCAAGGCCCAGGCTGCGTTCTATCAAACGCTCACGCCAGAGCAGCAGACCAAGATGAATGACCTGCAAGCTCATCATCATGGCATGGGCATGCACGGCCACGGAGGGATGGGCGGGCCGCCTCCGGGCATGTTCTAACGATTCGTGTAGCCGCGAATAGCGAAGCGGGCCTGAAGCGTTCTCCTGGTTTAATGGGCCCGCTTTGTCCTTAAATTTGATTGAGGAGACCTCCGGGCCTTCTTTACAGAAACTTTACATTGCCTTGCCAGCTTGTTTACCCGCGACCAAGGGCGGGCTGATTAAGCTTTGGCTAAAGCCCGAGGTGCATCTATGTCTTTGGCAGCTGTTCCACTAAATACCGCAGTTCGTAAGCCAGTTCCTTCACCTACGGGTAAAAGACGAACACTGGTAGTGGACGATTCGGCGACGATTCTGCACGCGATATGCACGCTGTTGGAACATCACAATCTGGTGGAAGTTGCAGGCCGGGCTGAGAGTGGGCCGCAGGCGATTGATGCCGTTATAGAACTCAAGCCCGAATTGGTGCTGATGGATGCTGATATGCCGGGAATGAGCGGATTAAGAACGTCGCTCCTGCTTTCTCAAATGTCGCCGGAAACCACTGTAATTTTGATGTCCATGGAAACCAGCGCCCAATTCCAGGCGGCTTGCGCGGGCTGCGGGGCCAGGGCCGTCATCTATAAGCCCAGATTCCTGCGGGAGCTCAGTAATCTCCTGCAACGTCCATTGCGAGGAATCGGGCTCGCCGCTCACATCTAGGTGAGCTACATCTCCCGAGTTAGTTCGATGAAACACTATAATAAAGAACGGGACGAAACTTGCTATTTCGCTGATGCTGACGGTATGAAACCGTTTAGCTTCAACTATTCATGACCACGCCACAGATCAAAGAACGTCTTCTACGCTGGATCGCAGTGCCCGCGCTGGCCGCTGTGTTGGTGGGGTTGGCGATACTGCAATACCGGTGGAGCGGCCAGGTCAGCGACGCTACCCGCGCGCAGATGGTCTCTTCTTTGCATAACTCGCTGATGGGATTCCGCCAGGATTTTGCCCGTGAACTGGGCGCGGTGGCGATAGAGATCAGGTCCATGGCGGAGTCTTCCGCCGCAACCAAACCGGCGGACCTAAAAGAACAATTCCATAGATGGCAGCAAACCGCGGCCCATCCAAAGCTGGTCTCCCATATCTACCTTTGGAAAGATGCGGCGCACCAGGAGCCGCTGAGGTTTGATCCAGCAGCCAGTGAGATGGAGCGCACGGCGTGGCCGGCTGAGTTTGGCCAGTTACAACAACGTCTGCTGGAGATTACATCAGCGCACCATCCGCCGGCAGGTGGCCCGGATAGTGCCATGATGCGGCGTGGGGGCCGCCATCGGTCTGAATTTAATCCTCATAATTTCAACCCAGAGCGCAGGCAGAATGCAGGCATGGGCTTAGCGATGCACGAGCGCATGGCAGACATGATGATCCCATGGGCCGTGGATCAAACCATACCTGCGTTGGCATATCCCATTCGGCGGCGTACAGGGCCAGGTGGATCGGGTGGGCCGCCTGGAATTGTCTGGCTCGTCATTCAATTTGATCCGACCATATTACAAACGGAAATCTTCCCTGAGCTCGCGCAGAAATTTTTCGGCAGTTCATCCGGAATGGACTATTACATCGCGGTGCGTGCCGCCGACAGTGATGGTGAGCGCGTCTTTTATTCCTCAGGCGCAGGATTCGGTGAAGAGAAGAATCTTCCTGTGGATGCGACTTTGAATCTTATTGGTCCACCTTTTGGCCATACAGGCGCGCAGGATGCGGGGCTGGATTTTTTCGCGGCCCCCATGCGCCAGATGGCCGGTGACCACGGGCCGCAATCCGATGAGCAGCATCTCGCCGCTCTGGAACGGTTACCCCGGTTTGAACCATTTCACTACGGCGGTGGCCAGGCCCAGGCCACATGGCAACTTGTCGCGAAGCATAAGAGCGGTTCAGTAGAAGCGGCGGTGAGCGCGCTCCGGCGGCGGAATCTGATAGCTAGTTTCGGCGTGCTCTCAGTGCTGGCCGTCACTATGGGATTGATTTTGATGGCGAGCCAGCGGGCACGCCGGCTGGCGAAACTGCAAATGGATTTTGTTGCCGGGATTTCGCATGAGCTGCGGACGCCGCTGGCCGTGATCTCCTCAGCCGCGGAGAACATCGCTCATGGGGTGGTTGAAGACAAGCAGCAATTGATTCGCTACGGTAACACCATCGTGAAGCAGAGCCGGCAGCTTACGCAATTGGTGGAGCAGGTGCTGTTATTTGCCTCCACTCAGCAGTCGCAAGGCCGATATGGCCTTGGGCCACTGAACATTGCTGAAGTTATTGACGCCGCGCTGGAAGGGACCAGTGCTACCGTGGCTGCGGCCGGATTTACGCTGGAGCGGCACGTGGAACCAGCGTTGCCACCCATAAAGGGCGACTTTACCGCACTGGTGCGCAGTCTCCAGAACCTGGTGACGAATGCAGTGAAATACGGTGGGGACAACCGGTGGTTGCGGGTTTCAGCAACATCGGTAAAAGAGAAAGGCCGATTCGCGGAGGTCCAATTGGCGGTAGAAGACCGGGGAATAGGTATCGATAAAGAGGAAATCAAACATATCTTTGAACCCTTCTATCGCAGTCCTGCGGTCAATGCTTCTGGAATTCACGGTACCGGCTTGGGACTGCCATTGGCCCGAAATATCGTGGAAGGCATGGGAGGCAAACTTACGGCGAGCAGTGAATTGGGCAAGGGAAGTTCCTTTGTCATTCATCTTCCAGCGGCAACAGAGAGAGCATTGCAAGAAACGACCGCCGTGGATAAGCCCACTGGCGCGGAGCCGGATTTTTCTTAGATGACTGAACGCATTTTGCTGGTGGAAGACGAAGAAGACCTGCGCATGACGCTATCCGACCGTCTCAAGGCGGAAGGCTACGCGCTGGAGACTGCGTCCGATGGAGAAGAGGGGCTGCGGAAGGCCGTTGACGGTGCTTACGACTTGGTGGTGCTGGATGTGATGCTGCCAAAGAAAAACGGTTATGACGTTTGCCGCGATATACGCAAGGCTGGAATTGCAACGCCGATTATCATGCTCACCGCTCGCGGCCAGTTAGTGGACAAAGTCCTGGGGCTGAAGATTGGCGCAGATGATTACCTCACCAAACCGTTCGAGGTTTTGGAATTGTTGGCGCGCATTGAAGCGCACATCAGGCGTGGCGCGGTACAACCAAAGGGAGCCGACGTATTGCAGTTTGGTCCGGTGCGGATCGACCTGAAGGGCACAACTGTTTCGCGCGATGGCAAAGTTCTGCCGCTCTCCGCGCGTGAATTCCGCCTGCTGCGATATTTTGCGCAAAATCCAGGCACCACACTTTCACGTGAAGTCTTGCTGAAAGAGGTCTGGGGCTATAGCGAAGAGACTTTTACTCGCACCGTGGATGTTCACGTGGGCAGTCTGCGGCAGAAGCTTGAGAAAGATCCCAAGCAGCCGGCATTCATCATTACCGTCCCCGGCCTGGGATATAAATTTGTCGCTTGAGTCTGGCTGAGAATTTCCGTCGTAAATTTCCCATAGCTTGAATGTAAAAAGGCTGTAAAGCCTCTGGACTTCTTAAGTGGCTGGCGGGAAAATCAGCGCCATGCCTCCACATCTATGTCCCCGGGGCGAGGAGCTTTTCTTAAAAGCATCTCAGGCGGATGACCTATTCAAAGCGCAGTTGCTTGAATTCTTTTCCATGACGAAGAGAGATGATAAGGAAATGAAGCGGATTGAAGTACTGGGCGAACGGCATCGAGAGGCGGACGAAGCCTTCCATCGGCACCAGAGATTTTGCGCCTCCTGTGCGGAAACGCATGTCGCGGTCTTGCGCTACGCGACCGGAGACTAATTCCAATTGAAGCGCGTTTGGCCAATCGCCGACTGCTCGATTGACCAAATGCCTTAAAAGTTTTCACTGCCAGAAGACGAAAATCGTTATAACCCCTAACTAAAAAGTTCCATCGAAAGCTGCGAACAATCCTTTTCCCGTAACCTGGCGTGCAATAGTGCCGAGGGCGCTAAAGGAATTGGGGCCGCTGCTGGCGCATGCGCCTACACATCCATCGGCGTAGCCCACAAGAACGCGACCCTGTTGGTCCACGGTCGCATCAATGAAATCGAGCAGGTTGCGGTCGTTCCCGCAAGTAGTTCCGGCCAGGCAAATGGAACCACGCTGCACCGGGTCAGTGGGGGTTGCATCCACCAATGTCCAGGTTGCGCCGCCATCATAGGTATGCGCAATATACAAATGCCAGATACCGGTGAAGTTGGCGGTATCCTGAGCATTGCCCCCGGTTGGAGTACCCAGGAAAGCCAGGGCAGCACGGTTACCGTCGCCAGCTACCATGGCTGGAAAAGCAACGTTCTGAATGCCGGCGGCTGTTCCCACATCAGAAATATTGGTCCAGGTTGCGCCGTGATCATGCGAGACTGCTGCCATGGGGTGTCCATTGCCGCCATGCCAGCCCAGGTAAACAGTATTGTCAGCACCCACAGCGACAGAAGGATCGCTATCGCCAGACGTGCTGCCCGGCACCAGGTGAACGGTCCAGGTAACTCCATTGTCTCCGGAAGAGATAACTGCCGCGTTTCCGCTGCCACAGTTTTTATTTGGGACATACGCAGTGCCGTCCGGGCCTACCTTGATGTGACCATGCAGGCCGCCGCAATCCACCAGGCTGTAAATTGGCACTGCCGGACCATAAGTCAGCCCGCCGTCCAAGCTAAGGGCGCAGGAGGCGTCAACAATATCCTGAGAGCAATAGTAGATTGCGTGCTGGTAGCCAACTGGAGACGGTAATTTAGGGACCGCGCTGGCAGCGAGTGGTCCGCCACCGACTGTCTGATGGTCGACTCCAGCCGGAACGCCGCAGCCGACCGCCGGAGTATAACTTGTGCCGTCATTGTCGCTAAAAGAGGAGAGGCTGCACACACCGGCAAGTTGGGAAACCAGGGTCCTGCCCGTGGTGGAGTCTGTGAACATAATTGGATCCAGGGACACCACAGAACTGGATGGGCTTGCCATTTCCCATGTTGCTGTTACCGGACTACCAGCGAAAGTGACCCGATCGGTTTCCAAGCCTGCCTGGAACATGACTTTCCCGGTGTTCCAGTTAGATCCAATGGAGGGTTCACCGGCGCTGCTGGCAAAGCCCGTGGGAGCGGGAAAGTTCTGGTATGTCTGAGAGAAAGCTGTTGCGGAAGCGAAAAAGATTGAGAGTAGCAGCAGACCGTACAGCGAACGGTGGTTCTTGGACACGGGTATTGTCTCCTTTGGAGAGAATTGCAGGGGAGCTTGAAAGCGACTGCGCATCCAGGGACTCAGGAGGCATGCATACCATCAAGGCTAGTAAGTTGATGCAGCGGTCTCGCGCGGAGATGGATCACGGGCATACAACTCAGGTTTTTCGCGGCCAAAATTAAGTCATTACATTCGTCACATTGCGTGCGTCCCTTTTGGTAGCTTATTCTTAAACATTACAACCACGCACCTTGGAACTTTTACTTAATCTTGTCTGGGCCGGAATTGGGGCCGCTCTGCTGCTCTTATCGAGGGCGCCAGGCCTCGCACGCATTGACGCGCGTCGATCAGCGGTTACGCTGATGGCCTTACTCTGCATTATCTGCATCCTGTTTCCGATCATCTCCATGACAGACGATCTCAATGCCAGTCCGGCAGAACCGGAGCCACCTCAATCGCAACAGGCCATGCTTCCGCCTTCTCTGATGGGTAGCGGAGCGTGGACGCTGGTCTATGATCGGCACGCGTCGCCTTTTCGCCACGAAATTGAAGCGCAACCGACCTTTCTGCCACCCGCGCATGTATTTCTATCTTTCCTCGTGACACGGCGGCCTCCTCCTCGGCAGCTTGCGTCATCGCGCATCGAGTGTTTTTTGCTCGACCGTTTTGCCGCCGCTTCATAGCATTCCGGCATATAGCGACACCGAGCAACAATGAAACTAAGCGCATTACTATGCTGCCAGATGCGATCTGGCGAGGAGGATTTATGTTTGAAGGAATTATGCAACCGATGCACCTGATAGTGATTTTGATCATAGCGTTACTATTTTTTGGTCCGTCAAAACTCGGAGATCTGGGAAAGGGCCTTGGCGATGGAATTCGCCACTTCAAGAACGCGATGAAAGAAGGATCAGAACCCACATCCGCTTCCCCCGCTTCTGCGGAAGAAAAAACGCTGGAACTGAAGTAAGCTAACGCATCAAATGGACGGTCAGCGCTGAAATTGGCGCTGGCCGTTGCTTTTTGCGGTCCGGAAAACGCCCGTAACTTCCGTTCGACATCGCCATTGCACCACTTAAGGTGAAACATTGGGCCACTCTTAAACCGCCATTTAGAATTAAGTAGCGGGAACCCTAAGGGGTCTCGACCAGAGGCAGATGAAACCTTTTCTTGAAACAGTACGCGAACACGTCGTGATCTATGACGGCGCGATGGGCACCGAGATACAGGAACGCCATCCTTCCATGGATGATTTCTGGGGCAAAGAGAACTGCTCTGAAATTCTGGTGCTGAGCCGGCCCGACATTATTAAAGACATTCATGCCGCCTACTTCAAGGCCGGGGCAGACGTGGTTGAGACCAACACGTTTGGCGGCACCCGCATTGTGCTGGGTGAGTTTGACCTGGCCGATAAAGTCCATGAGATCAATAAGCGGGCCGCGGAACTGGCGCGCGAGGTGGCACGGGATTTCTCCGGCAACGGCAAGCCTCGTTATGTTGCGGGGTCAATGGGGCCGGGAACAAAGCTTCCTTCACTGGGACAAATCAGTTATGACGATATGTTCCAGGCGTATCTTGAGCAATCGCTGGGATTGATTGACGGCGGCGTGGACATTCTGCTGATTGAAACCTGCCAGGACATCCTGCAAACCAAGATCTCCGTAGCCGCGGCTTTTGAAGCCATGAAGCAGTCAGGCAAACGAATCCCGGTGCAGGCGCAAGTGACGTTGCAGGAATCCGGCACGATGCTGTTAGGGACGGAAATCGGCGCGGCAGAGACGGCGTTGGAGCCTTTCGATTGCGAAATCCTTGGATTGAACTGCGCCACGGGTCCAAAAGAAATGAACGATGCGGTGCGCTATCTGGCGCATAACGCGCCCAAAGAGATTGCTATCTTGCCGAATGCCGGCTTGCCGGAGAACGTGGGCGGCGTGGCGCATTACAGGTTGACCCCGCAGTCCTTGGCGGAGTGGCACAAAAAGTTCATCACTGAATATGGTGTTCGCATTGTGGGCGGATGCTGCGGCACTACCCCGGTCCATATCAAGGCAGTCGCAGACCTTTGCGCGAATCTGGAACCGGCGAAACGAGAGGTGCAACCCACTCCCTCTGCTTCCAGCGCGTATAGCACCGTCCCGCTCGATCTTGATCCCAAGCCGCTGATTGTTGCCGAAGAAATGAACACTACCACGAGGGTGGAGCACTTCAAGAACATGGTCCGCGAAGGGAAGTATGACGACATTCTGGCGCTGGCTAAAAAGCTGGTAACAGAAGGCTCGCACATGCTGGACCTGTGCTGCGCCATTGTGGGCGAAGACGAGAAGCGCTACATGAGCACGATCCTTGAAAGAGTTGCGACGCGGGTGCCCGCTCCGGTGCTGGTGGATTCGACAGAAGCGGACGTGATTGAGGAAGCGTTGAAGCGCATTCCCGGCAAAGCCATTATCAATTCCATCAATCTGGAAGATGGCGAGAAACGCACGTCCAAAGTTCTGCCTATGGCCAAGAAGTACGGCGCTGCGGTGATCGCGCTGACCATTGATGAAGACGGCATGGCGCTGACTGCGGAAAAGAAAGTTGCTGTCGCCAAACGGATTTTTAAGCTGGCCACGGAAAAGTACGATATTCGTCCGGTTGACCTCATCTTTGACGCGCTCACATTGCCAATCTCCACCGGGCAGGATGACTACCGCATGGCGGGCGTCGAAACGCTGAACGCTATCAAGGGAATCAAGACCGAGCTTCCAGAGGTGAAGACGATCCTGGGCGTGAGCAACATTTCGTTTGGGCTGAATACCTATGCGCGGCGCGTGCTAAACAGCGTGTTTATGAAGGAAGCGGTTGATTACGGGCTGGATATGGCGATTGTGAACTACGCCAAAATCTATCCTTTATATAAGATCCCAGAGATTGAGGTGGATCTGGCGCGCAAGCTGATCTACTTCGATAAATCCGGCGGCGATCCGTTGCAGGTTTATATGCAGCATTTCACTGGCCTGGACAAGCAGCCCCAGGCCGAAGCTGCGCCGCTGGAGTCACTGTCTGTCGAAGACAAACTGAAACGCTGCATCATTAACGGCGAGAAGGCTCTTGGAGATGGCGCACAGAAGCAGACGCTGGAACAGATTCTGGAAGATGCTCTGACCAAATATTCTCCGCTGGAAGTTATCAACACGGTGCTGCTGGACGGCATGAAGACGGTAGGCGAGCTGTTTGGCGCCCGCAAAATGCAATTGCCTTCAGTGCTGGACTCTGCCGGCGTGATGAAGCAGGCGGTCGCCTATCTTGAGCCTAAGATGGAAAAGAAAGAAGGCAACCAGAAGGGTACGCTGGTGCTGGCTACCGTCAAAGGCGACGTCCATGATATTGGCAAAAACCTGGTGGACATTATTCTCACCAACAACGGCTATAAGGTTGTGAATCTGGGGATCAAGCAGCCATCCGATTCGATCATTGCAGCCGCGAAGCAGCACGGTGCTCACGCAATTGGCCTGAGCGGCTTGCTGGTGAAGTCCACGCTGGAGATGAAGTATGTGATCCAGGATTTACAGGCTCAGGCGCTGAATTATCCCGTGATCTGTGGCGGGGCCGCGCTGACGCGCAAGTACGTGGAAGATGACCTGCGGCGTGAATACTCAAATGCGGTATTTTATGCCGATGATGCTTTTACCGGTCTCCACCTGATGGACGATCTTACGACCAGCAATGGAGCGCGGGAAAAGCGGTTGCAGGAAGGACGAACGGTGAAAGAGTTCGCCAAGACCACCGCGATTGCAGGGGCGGAGACCTCCACCAGCACGGAACGATCGCCTGTCGTGCAACCGGCGCCTAACATTCCAGTGCCGCCGTTCTATGGTGTCCGTGTGCGTAAGGATTTTGACCTGAATGAAGTTTTTAAATACGTTAACCATACGGCGCTTTTCAAAAATCAGTGGCAGTTAAAGACGGCATCACAGGCAGATTACCTGCGGCTGGTGGAAGAAAAGTATGTTCCTGTATTGGCAGAGCTGCAGAAAGAAGTCATTGCAAAGGGCTGGTTTGAGCCCAAGGTCGTTTACGGTTATTTTGGCTGCTATGCAGAAGGCAATGATGTCCTGCTTTTTGACATGCCGGAAACCAGGAACGTGATTGCAAAGTTTACCTTCCCTCGGCAGCGTGAAGGCCGAAAGCTATCTATTGCTGATTTCTTCCTGCCGAAGGACTCCGGCAAGTTTGATGTAATAGGGCTATCGGTAGTTACCATCGGCGCCCGCGCCTCTGAGGAAACAAAGAAGCTCTTCGACGCGGGCGAGTTTACCAAATACCTTTATCTGCATGGGCTGAGCGTTGAGACTGCCGAGGCGCTGGCCGAGTTGTTCCATA
This sequence comes from Candidatus Angelobacter sp., assembly GCA_036495645.1. Taxonomy (GTDB): domain Bacteria; phylum Acidobacteriota; class Terriglobia; order Terriglobales; family Acidobacteriaceae; genus Angelobacter. The sequence goes on along the minus strand of DASXMN010000045.1, from coordinate 25,815 downwards.
AACAGATTAGAGAAGAGCTGGGTATTGCCGGCGATGATGCGTCCAGGGTTGGTGATCTGTTTCACCAGAAGTATCGCGGATCGCGCTACTCGTTTGGCTATCCCGCATGCCCAAACCTTGAGGACCAGACAAAGTTGTTTGCGCTGTTAAAGCCGGAAGAAAACATAGGCGTCCGGCTGACCAGTGGCTTCCACATGGAGCCGGAGCAGTCCACTTCGGCAATCATTGTCCACCATCCGCAGGCGAAATATTTTGTGGTGTAGCGGGCGCGTTAAATAGCCGTAATCGGCCCTTGATCTCAGCTTTTAACTAAAGGACTTGAATGAAGGCTCTCAACAAATTTGAACCCACTGCGTACGCGGCGTTGCGAATCGTGTTTGGATTCCTGTTTGCATGCCACGGCGGGACTAAAGTATTCGCCGTGCTTGGCGGCCACAGACCGAATGATGTTTTGGGCTGGACTGGAGCAGGGATTGAGTTGGTTGGAGGAGTACTCATCCTGATTGGATTGCTAACGCACCTGGCTGCTTTCGTGGCCAGCGGAGAAATGGCAGTCGCATATTTTATGGTTCATCAACCAAGAGGTTCCCTCCCGATTAAAAATGGCGGCGAGCTTGCCGTGATCTATTGTTTTGTCGCCTTATTCATTGCTTGTCGCGGAGCCGGCAAATGGGCCGTGGATAAAAGTTGATTGCCGGTTGCGTCCTGGCCTAGAGCTACGTTCCAGCCGCTAGAGCTACGTTCCAACCGAAAGCTTAGACCGATAGCGGTCAAGCCCTTTTCCGAGTTGCTGCAGAGATTCACGGACTGATTCAGTCGGTGTTCCTACCCCCATCCTGAAGCGGCTGGGATCTTCAAAGAAGCTGCCCGGAACCACGGTGGTTTCAAAGTCGTGCCGCAGCAAGTTGCATAGAGATTCCACGTTGCCGTTCTTCAGCCGAGGGAACACCACGGTCCCATATTCCGGCCAGAAATAATCAAGGTCATCCCGTCCGAGCAGGAAGTCATGCAGCAGTTGGCGATTTGTATCCAGTATGGATTTCATCCGTGCCGCGATTTGCGGAAGCTTTTCAAAAGCCACAACGCTCAACAGTTCTGCCGGATGAGCAAAAGTAGCGCCATGCAGGTCATTAATGCGAAACATGCGATGGGCGAGACTGGGCGCGGCCAGCACCCAGCCACAACGAAGGCCGCTCAGCCCATAGGCTTTTGTCAGGCTATTAGTGACGATGAAGCGTTCCGGATCAATATGGAACGCACTCACCGGGTTCGATTCAAATAGTGTTTCGCGATAAATTTCGTTCACCATCACGTAAGCCCCCACTTTTCCTGCTAATTCCCCGATCTCGCGAAGCGTCACATCGGGAATGAAGGCCCCAGTAGGGTTATGCAGGTTGCAAAGGACAATCAACCGCGTGCGCGAAGTGATGTTTCGCGCAACATCTTCCGGATCAATGGCAAAATTATTTTCCGCGCGACGTGGAAAGCGCCGGATTTCTAATCCCAGATACTTCGCTGCGCTCAGGATCAACTCATAGACCGGCTGCTCCATCAGAATCTCATCACCTGGTTCAGTGGTTGCAGCCAAGACAAGATGATTGGCCAATGACGCGCCCACCGCACTCACCACACATTCCTGGGGAACCTGGTAACGCAGGGCGATTGCCTGGAGCAGTGGCTCATAGCCATAGATTGAAGGACCGTTAATTTCAAGCTGGTCGATGGTCACGCCCAACTCAGACAGGGGAAAGCTCGCCATGCCGCTGGTAGCGAGATTGAATCTGGCAACCGACTGGAGCTTGGCCCATTCCATGTACGGTGAGTGGGCCGCTATTCTGGAATACTTCATGGGTGTGATGTCCGTCTCCAAATGTAATACATGGGGACTCCGGCGGCGAGAATCGCCATTCCAATCAAGGTGTTTTCAGGAAACGTATAGACCGTGTTGGCCACAACTCCAGCGCAAGCCAGACAGAAAAGCGCCGTGGTATATGGATGGCCGGGCATGCTGGAGGCAGAGGGCTGCGGATTTCTGCGCCGTAAAACAAACAGACAGCCCGCCGTCAGCGCCCAAAATATTGCGTCCATTGAGGTCACGTAATTCAGGATCTTCTCATAGTTGAAATTCAGGATCACCATGGTCCAAACGCTCTGGGCAGCAATGGCGATTACCGGAACGCGGGTACGCGGATGCACCCAGGCAAGCTGGCGAAAAAAAACGCCATCATTGGCCATGGCAAAATAAACCCGAGGGGCGGTGAGCACGCTCTGGCTGAGAAAGCCCAGAGTGGAAACAGCGATGCCCAGAGCGATGATCGTCGCACCGCTCGGGCCCATCGCCATGTGCATCACCGCTGATGCTGGCGTCTTCGTGTTGGCGAGTGTTCCCACTCCAAGGGCGCGAACATAGACAAAATTGACCAGAGTGTAGAGCACTGCAACACCTGTGACGCCGAGCACCAGAGCGCGAGGGAGGTCCCGCCGCGGTTCTTTCATCTCTCCGGCAACAAAGCTGGCAGTCTGCCAGCCGCCATAGGCGAAAAAGACGGGAATCAGCGCGGTTCCAAAGGAAGAGAAAAAGCGCGGCGACACAGGCTGATCGAGAAAGGGATGCCATGGGACGTGCATCCCATGAATCAAAAACGCACCAGCTCCGATCAGAAGCGCTATCGCCAGAATTTTGGTCGCCATCAGGACACTTTGCAGTGTGCCGCCGGCGCGAACGCCCAAACAGTTCACCACAGTAAGAATCAACAGAGTTATTACGGCAATAGGCCATTCGGCGGCATGCCATCCGGTAAGCTCAAGAAAGTAGCGGACAAAGGTCACGGTAACCGCGGCCATCCCTCCGGTTTGGATTACCAGCAGAAGGACCCAGCCATAGAGAAACGCGACGAGCGGATGGTATGCTTCGCGCAGGTACGCATACTGGCCTCCGACTTGAGGCATGCGGTCGGCCAGTTCGGCCCAGATAAAAGCCGCTGCCAGGGCCAGGAGTCCGCCGGCAAGCCATGCGCTAAGAACAAGCCCTGGAGTGTGTACCCGTTGCGCCACAACATACGGATTGATAAAAATTCCAGCGCCCACAATGCCGCCCATGACGATCATGGTGGCGTCGAACAGCCCCAGGCGGCGCGCCAACGGTGGCGCTGAAGAGCTTTCGATTTGCGGCGTGGAGGATTTCAATTGAGAACCGGAACCCGAATACTAAAGCCAGCGCAGGGTAAAAGGTAGAAAATCCGTGGCCCGTATATTTACAATCTGGTTTGCTCCGGAGGTTGGATGAAATATTTACTGAATTTCAGCGCGATCCTGTGTCTTTTCTTTTTAGTGTCTTGCGGCAACTCCTCGTCTCCCCAGGCTGGACCGACAGCAACGCCCGTCGCGCAGAGTTCCAGCAATGCCACTCAGCCGCAATCGCCGACAGCCCATATTGATCCTTGCTCAAAATTTAGCGCTGAGGATGCTCAGGCAATCACAGGCGTGCCGATGAAGCTCTCGCCTGGACATGGCGACATTGTGTGCATGTATTTTGAAGCCTCGCCTCAACCCGGATTGGATACTGCCCGGGTGTCTCTCATGATCAACGAAGCCAATTCCATGGACCAGGAAAACAAGGAATGGCAGAACACCAAGGAAATACGCCGCCTTAAGACGGGCGAAAAGAACGTGACCAAATTGAGCGGAATTGGTGATGAAGCATGGCTGGAAGGGCAGGTGGTGAAAGGCAAAGTCGGGTTGGGCGGTATTCTGGCGCGCAAAGGGAAATCTGATTTTGCGCTGCAATCTGCCGTGATGCAGCCTCGTTCATCGCTGGAAAAAATGAAGGAAATGGCCCGCAAAATTGCCGGGCAGTTGCAGTAAGAGCGAACTTTATGCCCGAATTTTTCTATTCCTACTGCCGCTGGCCATGTGCCCCAGCAGACGCTGTCCCAGACATCCAAACAAAAATGCCAGAGCCATTACAGCGCTGATGTGCCGTTCCCCGGAATGGAAAGTCAGCGACGGCATGTATTCATAGATGGCATACCCGCATAATCCTGCCAGACCGCCAAACAGCACGGGCGTAAGCGTAATGAACAAGTTGGACGCCGCTGACTCATTCCGTTCGAGAATGAGCGTATGGGCGGCGCAAGCGGCGGACCCGAGCAGCCCAAAAAACAGCACCGCTGCCACCATTGGCATGCGGCCGGGAAGAAATATGAATGGCGCCGAGGCCACTGCGGCCAGCCCGCAAACCATAAGAAGAATGCGAAGCTGGTTTCCGGTGGTGCGGGCTTTCTGCTGCCGATAGCTGGAATCTTCATTGCGCAGCGCGATGGCATCCGCCACGCACTCAGCCGTGAGTTGGTCATCTGTTACAGAAAGCAGGTTCTCCATCGCCTCCGCGCGCCATGAATTGATTTTAAGAGCTTCTTCACGGAGCACATGCGCACGGTTGGCCAGCTCAGTCTGGTTCATTCCAAACACGGCGTAACGTTGGGCCGCATGCAGACCGAACCAGCCTCCTTCAACGTCATCGGTTTCCAGGCAGCGTAGAACATTATTAAGCTGCTCATGGGCCGCTGCAGCCCAGAAATTGTCAGGCCGGGTGCTGCGCCGCTCTAAAAATCCCAGCTCCACGCGAAAAGCCTCGCATTCCCGCAAAAGCCGCGTTTGCGCGCGATGGTATTCCACTGACAGATTCTTGCTTAACTGTGGCGTGGCAACGGTGCTCTGGATTGAAACCTGCATCACCGGTTCCGGTTGTGACTGCGGCTGCCGGGAAAGGGTGCCAATCCGCGACAACAATGCCTTTTCCTGCGCATGGGTGAGGCGTTCAATCGCTGAGGAGATTGGCAGCCAGACAGCTTCGCCAATCTCGTCATTGTTCTTTGCGCCTTTGTCTTCAACCAGCGACATCTTCCAGAAAAGAACAACCTTGGGAATGCCCTTATCGGAATAGCTGATGGTGCCCAGGTAGTTCCCAACCCGGCATGAGCAGCCAGTCTCTTCCTGGACCTCACGCATGGCGGCTTCCTGAAATGATTCTCCATCTCTGACTTTGCCGCGGGGAAGGGTCCAATCCTGGTGGCGTTTGCGGTAGACCACCATTACTTCATCGCCTCGCGTGGTGCTGCGTTGCAGAATGGCGCCGGCAGCTTTAATAACCGGCTGGTCTACGGGAGCAATCGGAGCAATTGATGTCGCCATAGTTTAGGAATTCTGATTCGGATTGTAACCCGTATCAGGAAAAATGAAAGTCATTTTTTGAGCGCAGCCTCGCGCGCGAGTCGAAGGATCGGAAGGTTTGTCAGAGCGATGCTGCATCGAGGCGTTCGGACGAGAATGTCTCGATAGAACTCTAACGCCACATAATTGCAAATGGCAGCACCGGAATCCTTCGACTCTACCTGGCTCCCTTGGTCGCCAGGCCCCGCTCTGGATGACAACGATAAGGAGCGGAGACCCTCGCTAAACTATCTGCAAGTGGCCAAGTAACACTACGGCTTAGTCTGCCTTCTCTCTGCCTGATGGCTGGGCAATACTTGCTCTGCCTGTTTGGCTGAGATGAGTGGGCCGGGTATGCGGATCGCGCGATAAAATCCGGCAGCCAGAAGACCGCCGGCCATCGGGGCGACGATGAAGAGCCAGAGTTGTTGCAGCGCCCAGCCGCCCACCAGCACTGCCGGTCCAATGCTGCGGGCAGGATTGAAAGATCCATTGGTGATGGGAATTCCGGCCAGAATAATCGTCGTCAGGATCAGGCCGATGGGGATGGCAGCGAAACCTGCGGGGGCGCGATCGTCAGTGGCGCCCAGCACAGTAAAGACCAGCAGCATGGTAAGGAACATTTCCGCCACAAAGCATGCTGCCATGGAGTAACTGGCAGGAGAGTGGTCGGCAAAGCCATTGGCTGCGCCCGCCAGCGAAGCGATGGACCCGCCCGGCGCTCCGGTAGCAATAAAAAGGACCACTCCGGAAGCGATAATCGCGCCGATGCACTGCGCCACCCAGTAACCCACGGCTTCTTTGATGGCCATGCGTCCGCTAGCCAGCATGCCCAGAGTGACAGCCGGATTAATGTGGCAGCCGGAAATTGGACCAACGGCAAATGCCATGGCCAGTAAGGAAAGTCCAAACGCCATGGCAACGCCCACGTTGCCCACTTTTCCGCCGGCAATGACGGCGGTGGTTAATCCGGCAAAGACCAGAACAAAAGTCCCAAACAACTCGGCTGCGTATTTCATGCGGCTTTCACCTCGGGAAAATTTAGGTAACCCCAAATCGAACAACGGCCGGCGGCAATTTGTAGTTACCGCAAATCGAATACTGCCAAACGTAAGCTGAATGTTCAGCGGGAATTCTACATTGCAGCAATTCTTTTCGCACGTATTAGGGCAGATGCCCACCAGAAACCTGCTGTGCCCGTGGGAATACCCAACAGTTTATGGGGAAACGAAAAAGGCCATGGCACTATCGGCATCTGTTCCACTCCCGAGCGCCGTCTATATAGTTTCTTTCATCAAATGACCCTTGGTGAACCGAAGTAAGTTATTGCAGGGACACAGCTTACGCGCAATCTGCGCGCATGATTTTCTTCACCCCGGAGCGCGGCCAAGTGATCAAAGTGAACCACAAGATTTTCAAGATTATGTACCGGCTCACGCTGCCGGGAAGCCTGCTGCTGGTCTTTACCGCCCTGCTGATACGCGTCGGCGTTCTGGCTGACCCGCGTTCGCAGGTGGTGCGGTTCTTTCCTTTAGCGGTTTTTGGCATCGGCCTGGCGATGAGTGCGTTTTTCCGACGCAGCCGGCTCTTTTTTGCCCTGCTGGCTTTGGTCCTGGCAGAGAGCACCTTCCAGTGGGTAATGCCGCATCTGTCGCATGCCGCGGCGCAGATCACACGCAATGCCGTGGCTATCCTGCTGCCACTCAATCTACTGGTCCTGGCATTTCTGCGTGAGCGCGGAATCATTTCTCCAGCCGGACGCCGCCGCATGGCCTTTGTCGCCTTGCAGGTAATGTCTGTTGCGATTCTCTGCATGCCCGCGCTGGCGCAGATTGCCGCGCAACTGAATCGGGCATTTGTTCCGCCGGTGTTTTCTCAATGGAGCGGGCTTTCACAGCCCGCGCTGCTGGCATTTCTGCTGGCCATAGCCGTAATTATGGTTCCGCTGGTGCGACGCTATAAGGCCGTGGAGAGCAGCTTGTTGTGGAGCATTGTTGCGGCGTTTATCGCGTTGCGCACAGCCGCAGCTACTCATCTTGACGGCGTTTATTTTGCCGCTGGCGGATTGGCGCTGATTGTCGCGCTGATGGAAACATCCTATGCCATGGCTTACCTTGACGAGCTGACCCAGCTACCCAGCCGCCGGTCTTTGAATGAAGCGCTGCTTAAACTGGGCGACTCTTACTCCATTGCCATGCTGGATGTGGACCACTTCAAGAAATTTAATGATAGTTACGGACATGAATCGGGTGATCAGGCGCTGCGCTTGGTGGCATCGCGGCTGTCGCACATTACCGGCGGTGGAAAAGCTTATCGCTATGGCGGAGAAGAGTTCGCCATTGTGTTTCCTAACAAAGCGTCAGAAGAAGTGTTTGTTTATCTTGACCGGATGCGGCGGGTGATTGAGACGTCTGTGTTTACCGTCCGCGGAACTGACCGGCGCAAAAAAGGGAAGAGTGGCGTGGGGCGCGGCAGCAAGAAGCAGACCAACGTGACCGTGAGTATTGGCCTGGCTGCGACCAACGGCGACAAGCTTACTCCGGCCGAAGTGATGCGCATGGCCGACCAGGCGCTCTATAAAGCAAAAGCCAAAGGCCGCAATTGCACCATCACGGCAAAGCTCAGTAAATCGCCGGCGATGGCAGAGCAGCCGCGTTTGCGTGTACTAAGTGTGAGTTGAAAAAGGTCGGTATTTAGTAGCTGGTGTTTAACTGTGGCAACTTTTCATTATGCAGCCAAATCGACGGCCGCCTGCTTAAACCAGCGCCAATTACCCATGCGGTGAGTATGGTTTCATGATGCTTTATCTGACTTTCAGCACCACTATTGTCTGATCATCAAAGACCTCGGCGCCGGCGGCAAAGCTGTCAGCCGCATGGAAAATGGCGTCGACAATTTCCCGGGCATCCAGTTCCGCATTTTTGGCAATCACGTGCTCAACGCGGCTGCGTCCAAACTGTTCATCATTGGGATTACTCGCGTCCACAATGCCATCACTGAAGAAGACGAATATGTCGCCAGGCTTGGCATGGATTGTGACTTCATCGTAAGACACGTCTTCAAACATCCCCAGCGGAAGCCCGGCAGCCTCAAGCATGTGGGCATGGCCGTTGCTGCAGTAAATGGGGCGGGGAAGCCCTGAGTTCGCCACGCGCATGGTCTTCTTCTCGTCATCCCATAGAGCGCAGGTCAGCACCAGGTACTGCGCGTCCAGCCGGCGGTGATTCAGTGAATGGTTGACTGCATTGAGCATCTCGGCGGGAAATGGTTCATCCCGCGCCAGGCTGCGCAAGATGCCGCTAACCAGCGCGGCATATAACGCTGCGGGAGCGCCCTTGCCGCTGACATCGCCCACCACAATACAAGCTCGAGGCAGGGTGTAATCCAGGAAGTCATATAAATCGCCGCCAATGGCGTGTGCGGGATTAAAGCGTGCCGCCAACTCCGCTCCTGGCATGCTGGGACAAGTAGGAGGCAGCAAATGGTGCTGGACTTCCCGTGCCATGGCCAGGTCACGCTCCATACGCTGTTCTTCCCGGGCGATCCGTTCATACAGCCTTGCGTTTTCAATGGCAATGGCAACCTGCGCCGCCAGCGTGGTAACAGTCCGCACGTGGTCTTCAGTAAAGTATCCGCGCCGCGTGTGCTCCAGATCCAGCACGCCGATGACTTCATCCTTATAGATGAGCGGCACGCAAAGCTCAGAGCGCGTTTCCGGATTGGCTTTAATGTAACGCGGATCGCGGGCAACGTCTGGGGCAAGCACGGGTTTCTTGCTCACCACCGCCGCGCCCACCAGTCCACGGCCAATAGGGATGTCATGCTTAAGTTGGATGTTTTCCTTGAAGCGAACGGAAAAGCGATGGATCAGCGTCTGCTTGGTCGGATCGAGCAGCAGAATGGAAAACATCTGATAATCGATGACTTTTAATAGAAGATCGCCGATGCGCTTGAGCAATTGGTCAAGATTCAGGATGGAGGTGAGATCACGGCTGATCTCATTCAGCAGCGCCAGCGTCCCGGCCTGTTTGACGATGCGTGTGTATAGCCGGGCATTCTCAATACTTACGGCGATGCGCGATGCAATAAGCGAGAGAAGACGGGCATGTTCATCCTTGAAGTAGCCGCGCTCGCGAGCCTCAAGGTCCATCACGCCAATGACCCGGTTCTTGTTGATCAGGGGGACGGCCAGCTCAGACCGCACGCGGGGGACCGCCTCAATATAGTGCGTGTCTTTGGAAACATCGTCCACCAGAATGGCCCGGCGCTCCTGCACTGCGCGGCCGGTCACGCCTTCGCCCACTTTCACGCGGATTCGCTCGGCTACCTCCGGCAAATGTCCAATCTGAAAGCGGAACCGCAGCTCCTGGGCGCGTTCATTCAACAGAAGAATGGAGAAAATCTCATAATCAATGACGCGCTTCACCACCTCGGCCACGCGCTGTAGCAGCGTGTCAAGATCGAGCGTGGTATTCAGTACGTCGGCGACTTCAATAAGAAGTGACTCAACATCCACGCGCTGTGGTGGTGTGGTTGTAGCCATCGGGTCCATTCATGATGATATCAGTTACTCAAATGCGGGTAACTGTGGGAAGACTTGCTTTAGGTCAGCCGTTCAATGCGCTCACGCCCCCAGCGCTGCTGAAAAATCAGCCACCTCTTAGAAGTGATATACCAGACCGAGAGAGTAACGCGCATCTTTTGCAGTGTTCGAAAAAACATGGCTACCGTGATAATCAAGCTGGATTGGCCTGAAGGCGAACTTTGAATTCAGATCAATATCCGCGCCTCCACCCAGCACCCAGGCTGCTCCCGTATCACTTGGACCATTATCAATGCTGAGATGTGCAACACCAACCAGCCCATGCACGAAAAAGCGCAACCGGTCCGCCCGGGCAGAAAGTTGCGGCCCAAATAGAACGTTGTATTCATGCGCCTTAATGCCATTAAAGGATTTGTAATTTCCGCCGAGGTCGGCTTTCAGCCCGAACCAGTCCCGCAGATTTCCCGTAAGCGCAGCTTCCCATCCGCTGGCGTGAGGGAAGGTGTCGCCGTTCATTAGGGAATATCCGACAAACACATCACCGGATGAACCTTCATGGGTCATGCCGTTCGTCTTTTGGGCCCAACTGCTCAATGAGAAAACAAAAAATGTAAGTATGACTGCAATCTTGCGCATCTTTCGTATTGCCTCCTGATGGAATGATCGAACAACTATTGTGACGGGGCAGCGCAGAAAATGTTTGAAAAAAATTTGTGTAATCCGTTACGCCGATGGTACGGGCAAGGAAGTAGTTAATTATCTTTTTATTTTGCCGTGAACTCAGGCGCACCCAGTTCGTGAAGAATCGCCATACTGGCGCTGGCGCCAATGCGGTTTGCTCCAGCATCGATCATGGCATTGGCAGTGGCTGCTGTGCGGATGTCTCCGGAAGCTTTTACGCCTGCCTGATCACCCACAACGCCGCGCATGAGGGAAACGTCTTCAGCAGTGGCCGGTCCGAAGAAGCCAGTAGCGGTTTTTACGAAGTCTGCTTTTGCCGCCAGGCTTAGCTGGCAGCTCAGGATCTTTTCTTCCAGCGTGAGCAGGGGAGTCTCAAGTATTACCTTGATGATTGCCCCGCTGCCATGCGCGACCTCAGCGACGGCAGCAATATCATTCAGCACACCCTGCCTGTCTCCGGACTTCAGCGCGCCAATATTGATTACCATATCAAGTTCATGCGCGCCCAGCCGGACTGCTTCGGCTGCCTCAAACCGCTTTACCGTGCTGTGGTTCGCGCCTAACGGAAAGCCGATGGTAGTAGCAATCTTTACCGGAGTTCCATGCAGTACGGAAACTGCCAGCCCGATCCACCAGGGATTCACGCATACAGCGGCAAAGTGGAAACAAGCAGCCTCTTCACACAGGCGCGTAATCTGTTCCGCTGTGGCTTCTGATTTAAGTAGGGTATGGTCAATGAAGCCGGCGATTATTTGCCAGTTCCGAACGCTGACCTGAGGATCTGACAGTACCTGTGACATCCAGATCGAATTCTACCACTACTTTCCCGCGTCTTCAGAAAAGACGCAAATATCGGGCAGGTTACGAAAGCGCTCCGCGTGATCCAGTCCGTAGCCCACCACAAATTTATCTTCAATCTTAAAGCCGACGTAGTCCGCTTCCACCGGCATTTGCCGGCGTGAAGGTTTATCCAGGAGCGCGGCAAACTTGAGCGTGCGCGGCTTGCGCGCCAGTAAAAGCTTTCTTAGAAACGTGTATGTAAAACCAGTATCCAGGATATCTTCCACCAGGACCACGTTTTTGTCTTCCAGCGGCGTGGTTACATCTTTGATGAGTTGGACTTCGCCGGCGCTTTCTTTCTTCATGCCGTAACTGCGTACGGCGATGAAATCAAAGGTGGCATCCAGTTCGATCTGCCGCGCCAGATCACTTAAAAACAAACATGCGCCCTTGAGCACGCCTACCAGGATCACCGATTCTCCCGCAAAATCATATGTGATCTCCTGGCCGATGCGTGCGACGGCTTCAGCAATCCGGTCCCGCGTAATGAGCTTTTCCATATTCATGATTCATCGGCATGGAAAGAGGGATTGTCTCATAAATCGCTCTTAGCCCTTCGCCTTTGGCTCTTGGCTCCGGATGGTTGAGACGCAGCGGGTTCACACAATCATTGGCCAAGAGTCAAGCTTCAATAGCTAAAGATTATCGCCCTGTTCTACAATTTCTGTTTTTCACAAAAGGCCATTTATGCCATTACCCGAATACAAACAACTGGTGGACGAAGCTAAACAAGAAATCAAAGAGATTGATCCTGCTGAGCTGAAGCGCATGCAGCAATCACAAGAAGAGTTTACGCTTATCGACGTCCGCGAGCCTGACGAAGTTGCTGAGGGCGCCATTGCCGGCTCCAAGCCGCTGCCGCGCGGACAGCTTGAACACAAGATCGATACCATCACCGCCGACAAAAACCAGCCCATTGTCTGCTACTGCGGTGGTGGCGGACGATCTGCATTGGCCGCTCAATCTTTTAAGCGCATGGGCTTTAAAAATGTAATGTCGCTTGCGGGTGGATATAAAGGATGGAAAAAGAGTTCTTAGTTTCGAAATGCGGTTTCAGTTGTAAAGCTGTTAAAGACTGCAAACTACCTCTTTTCCAGTTGTGTGTCGAGCCATCTATATAAGGGGAAACTCTGGGTGAGAGTAGCTGAACGTTGTTGTACCATGTGGCGCATGAACTTCCGTTTTTTGCTGATTTTTTGCCTGGTTGCATCTGCCGCTGCCCAGACAGCCGCCGACGATGCCAAACCTGCCATAACTGCTCCCGCCAGTGGTAGCGCTTCCACCGCGCCCGATCCCTTGGCGGAAGCCCAGGCATTGATGAGCAAGAGCCAGTTTGACGCAGCGGCTGCCGCATATAAGGCCATCCTTGAGAAAAAGGGAGCATCAGCAGAAGCGCATGCCGGCCTGATCCGGAGCCTGCTGCGAGGGCACAAGTTTGATGAAGCTGAGGAAGCGGCCAAAAAGGCGATTGCTGCGGTTCCATCTTCAGCCATGGTCCATGCCGCTGCCGGGGACGTGGCTTTTCGTGCGGGGAGATTTGCCGACACGGAAGCGGAATATCGGGCAGCGTTGAAATTAGATGCCAACTCGGCGCGGGCACAATTTGGTATGGGACGCATGTACCAGATGGTCTCCATGAACAAACGAGCCAAGGATGCTTTTGCCAGGGCCCACGATTTAGGTCCCAATGACGATCAGATTACTGAATATTGGCTGGAAACATTGCCTTATGCTGAACGGCTTGCCGCGGTAAAGAAGAAGATTGGTGGAAGTCCCACTGAACCGGAAGCGAACCGGATCAAATATCTCTCCGCTGTAGCCGAAAAAAAGCCGTGGATTCTCGCAAGCGAGTTGAAACCAACTGAACTCAAAACAGTTCCTTACGGCAGAAAGCTAGCCGGAGTCTATGATATTGACCGTAATGGACCTATGACCATCAGCAAGGGTTATGGCCTGGAGGTAAAGTTTAACGATCGCGCCTCGAGCGTGTTGCTGCTGGATACGGGGGCTTCCGGGATTACGATTGGACGGAAGCTGGCAGAAAAAGCCGGCGCCGTGAAAATTGCAGACAGCCGGATTGGCGGCATAGGCGATCAGGGATTCGTGGTCAGCTACGATGCATGGGTGGACAAGATCGTGATCGGCGGTCTTGAGTTTCACAACTGCGTTGTGATAGTTTCCAGCAAAAACGAAGTTGCTGACGAAGCTGGGGTGATTGGCCCTGATGTATTCGAGAAGTTCCTGATCACGCTGGATTTTCGCGAACGAAAGGTGCTGCTTTCGCCTCTGCCACACAATCCCAATGCTGCCGAGGTTGACGATTCACCGCAGGACCGCTATATCGCACCCGAAATGCAGTCATTCACAAAATTTTACCGGTTCGGGCATGACATTGTTGTGCCGGTGGTTGTAAATGATAAGGCTGTAGGAAACTTTATTCTCGATACCGGCGCGGACCTCAACAGCATCAGTCCCAGGTTGGCTTCCCATGTGACCAAGGCCAGGTCCGATGACGAGTACACTATGAAAGGCGTCAGCGGCAGGGTAAACCAAGTATTAACGGGCCAGAAAGTCATACTCCAGTTCGCGAAAATGCGTATCGAGAGCCATGATTTGCCTGTGTTCTCCATGGACAACATCAGTGCTTCAGAGGGAACAGAGATTGCCGGCTTCATCGGAATTCGTACCCTTGTCCAGATGAAAATGACCATAGATTATCGGGACGGTCTGGTAAACCTGGAAGTCTATGACTTCCAAAAAGCCCACGAATAAATGCATTGCGAATGCCCGCTTTTGAGAATACAGGCAGTTGCAAGTATTCTCTGACCGTGCGTTCTCTGGTTGTGTCCACCCTCCGGTTGTTGCCACTGCTGGTGCTTACACTGCCACTTCTGGCGCAGCCCTCACCTGCTGCCGATCAGGTGGCGCTATCCCATGCGCGCCAATTATTTCGGCAGGCAGACTTTCGCGGCGCTGCTGCCGAGTTTCGAAAGATCACAGATTCCCAGCCGTCACCTGAAGCCTACTCTGGCTTGGTGCGTAGCCTGTTGAAAGCCGATGAGGTCAAGGCTGCCGACGAAAGCTCGCTCAAGGGACTCACCACGCTGCCCGGCTCTGCTCTGGTCCATGCCGCGCGTGGAGATGTTTACTTTCGTCGCGGCCTGATCCCGCAAGCCGAAGAAGAGTATGAGACTGCCCTCAAGATCGATGGTCAATTGGCCCGTGGCTGGCTCGGACAGGGCAAAGTTGATGCTGTCTACACCCGGCACAGCAAAGCTAAAGCGGCTATTGCCAAAGCGCATGAACTTGATCCGGACGACGGCGACGCATTTTACGAATGGGCCATACGCCAGCCTTATCCGGAAAATGTTGCCGCGCTGGAACGGCATCTCGCCGAGTTTCACAATGATGCGGAAGAAGAGCGGCATGAGCGCGAATACAAAGAATTCCTGAAGGCGCTGGCAGGCCGGAAGGTTTGGATTCCCGCTCGTGACGTCGAGCGGGCAGAAATCAAGATGGAGTTGCTGACAATAGGTCCCAATATGGTGCATCGCGGCTATGGTCTGCGCGTACGATTAAGCGACCGGACCACCGTAACGCTGCTTCTCGATACTGGTTCTTCCGGAGTGACCATCACTCGGAAGCTGGCGGAAAAGATTGGCGCCACCAAATTGTCAGAACAGGCGTTGGAAGGCGTAGGGAAGTCGGGGCCGGCGCTGGGCTATAAAGCGTGGATAGATAAGGTTGTAATTGGGGACCTGGAGTTTCATGATTGCTTTATCCATGCGTCCTCGCGGGAGACTGCCGAGGTTGACGGTGTTATTGGGACCGATGTTTTTGCAAAATACCTGATTACGCTGGACCATCCAGCACACAAGCTGCGCCTGGAACCGCTGCCTACGCGCGCGCAACCGGAAATTTCCGAGCAGGCCGGCGACTTGACGCAGGCTTTCAGTTTCGGCCATCTTCTGCTTCTACCAACCGAGGTTGGCAAAAAGGCCGCTGGTCTTTTCGTTATCGATAGCGGCTCGAATGGCAATACAATCTCGCCAGAGCTGGCCAGATCAGTTCCTGGAATGCGGGCATTCAATGTGCCCATGTCAGGTATCAGCGGAATCGTGAACAGCGCCTTCATGACCGATGATGCAAACCTGCGCTTTGCCAACACCAACCGTAAGAGTGAACGCATCAACACAGTCGATCTGCACTCCGTAAGCAAAGATCTAGGAGTTGAAATTTCCGGCCAGATCGGGTTCAGCGCCATGGAAAGCATGAAAGTCACACTGAACTATCGCGACGGGTTGGTCCAGTTCGTCGGGAAATAGCAGGCGCGGCATTTCATTTCCATTTTGCATTGCAGAGCAATGCAGAACCGTCCAAACCTGTGCAATGCTCCGAAAAGTGTGCTAAGTCTGCCGCGGAGGCGTATGATTGCCCGCTTGGTCCACATTAGGAGCAGTGTCCCGCTATGACCTTTTGGAGTCGTGCTGTTGCAGTTCTGTCGATCTGTTTATATTCCGCTGCATTTGCCCAATCACCGCAAAATCCTCCACAGGCTTCTGAAGACAAGCACGCCAAAAAGCCGGTTACGGCACAGCCCAAAAAGCAGAACACCAAGACTGTTACTCCGGCGCAGACTCCTCCACCGGCTGCCGGCCAGGTAGACGAAAAAGTGTATGGCGCAATGCGCTGGCGGCAGGTGGGGCCATTCCGTGGAGGGCGTGTTCTGGCCGTGACAGGTGTACCCGGCGAACCGAACGTTTTCTATTTCGGAGGTGCGTCAAGCGGAGTGTGGAGAAGCATCGACGCTGGCACTAACTGGATACCGCTTTTTGACAAGCAGCCCATCGCCTCCATTGGGGCAATTGCCGTGGCGCAATCTGACCATAACATCATTTATGTGGGAACGGGCGAAGCCTGCATTCGCGGCAACATCTCTTATGGCAATGGCGTTTATAAGTCAGTGGACGCGGGTAAGACCTGGAAAAATATGGGTCTGAAAGACACGCGTCATATTGGCGCGCTTATTGTGGACCCGCGCAACCCCAACATTGTTTTTGTGGCCGCGCTCGGCCACGCTTATGGACCGAATGAAGAGCGCGGCGTATTTCGCACTACCGATGGCGGCGCGACCTGGCAAAAAGTCCTTTATAAAGACAACAAGACCGGCGCTATTGACGTGGTATTCGATCCCAATAATTCCACCACGCTGTTTGCTTCGCTCTGGGAGGTGTATCGCAATCCCTGGAGCCTGAACAGCGGAGGGCCGGGCAGCGGCATTTATAGATCCACTGACAGCGGCGCTACATGGACGCGGCTGGAAAGCCACGGTCTGCCTTCCGGAATCATGGGAAGGATCGGCATTTCGGTTTCCGGGGCTGACTCAAACAGGATCTACGCCATGGTGGAGTCAAAAGAAGGCGGTCTCTACCGCTCTGATGATGGCGGCGACAACTGGATTCGCATGAACGAAGACGGTCGCCTTCGACAGCGCGCCTGGTATTTTAGCCATATTTTTGCCGATCCCAAGTCTGCCGATACGGTATATGTCCTCAACACAGGTATGTTTCGCTCCACCGATGGCGGGCGTACTTTCGGGTTGCTGCCCGCGCCACACGGCGATCATCACGGCCTGTGGATTGACCCTGACAATCCTGACCATCTCATCAACGGCAATGATGGCGGCGCAACCGTATCGCTGGACGGCGGCCGCACCTGGTCCACGCAATACAACCAGCCGACGGCGCAGTTCTACCACGTGATCACGGACAATCGCTGGCCCTACTACATCTACGGAGCGCAACAGGATAATTCCACGATCGCCATCAAAAGCTATGACGATGATGGCGTCATCGGCCGCCAAGACTGGTACGCGGTTGGCGGCGGCGAGAGTGGCTATATTGCGCCTTATCCGCTTGATCCAAATATTACTTTTGCCAATGGTGAGGCGTTTACCTCGCGTTTCGATAAACGCACTGAGCAGGTAGTGGACATTTCTGTGTGGCCGCTCGATGTCTCCGGCAACGGAGCGGAAAAGTTATTGCACCGCTTCAACTGGACTTCACCACTGATGGTCTCACCGCATGATCCAAATACGCTTTATACCGCAATGGAAATGGTGTTTAAATCGACCAATGGCGGGCAGAGCTGGACCGCTATCAGCGGCGATCTCACCCGCAATGACAAGTCAAAACAGAAGCCGTCCGGAGGCCCAATTACGCTGGATATCACCAGCGTTGAGTACTATGACACCATCTTTGCACTGGCGGAGTCTCCGCTCAAAAAAGACACAATCTGGGTAGGAACAGATGATGGCCTGGTGCAACTCACCACCGATGGCGGCCAGCACTGGGCCAACGTAACGCCCAAAGATATGCCTGAATGGAGCATGGTCAGCATTATTGAAGCTTCACATCACGATCCCGCCACGGCATACCTGGCGGTGGACCGCCATAAACTTGATGACTTCCGCCCGCTGATTTTCCGCACCCGCGATAATGGCAAGAACTGGATTCTTACCGCCAATGGAATTCCGGAAGGCTCCTATGTCCGCTCGGTTCGGGAAGACCCGAAGCGTAAGGGACTGCTCTATGCCGGCACAGAAACCGGTGTCTACTTTTCAGCGGACGATGGCGGTCACTGGCAGCCACTCAAACTTAATCTGCCTATCGTGCCGATCCATGACCTGGAAATTCATGGCGACGATTTGATTGCGGCAACGCACGGGCGCTCCTTCTGGGTGCTCGACGACATTACGCCGCTGCGCCAGCTTGAAAGCGTTTCACCTGCCGCCGAAATGGTTTTGTATAAGCCGGAAGCGGCCCTTCGTCTGCACCTGCCCACAGATATCGAGCGTCGCGGCCCCGTGGGAGATAATCCGCCGCCAGGCGCCATCATCGACTATTACTTCAAGAATGCCCCTAAAGATGAGGTAAGGCTTGAGATTGTCGATCCCCAGGGCAAGATAGTTCGCACGCTTTCCAGCAGGGAAAAGAAAGGTGACGAACAGCCGCCGGAGTGGCCCGATCAGGTAAAGGAAGTAACTACCATTCCTGCTTCTGCGGGAATGAACCGTTATGCCTGGAACCTGCGTTGGGAGCCGCCGGTAAAAATCCCCGGAGCTTTTTATAGCGGTATTGGCCCGCAAGGGCCGCTGACGCAGCCAGGTACGTACACGGTAAAGCTCACAGTTGGGAACCAGACTGAATCGCAGCCGTTGGAAATTGTGATGGATCCCAGGACGAAGACCATAAACGCCGATGATCTTCGCAAACAATTTGATCTGGCTTTGCAAGTTCGCGACGCCAACACCAACCTGCATCGCGCTGTAAATCAGATTCGTACTCTGCGGACTGAAATCAAGGCACTCCAGCAGCGTTTTGACAATGACCCGAACATCAAGCCATTGCTTGACCACGCAGCGGCGCTCGACAAAAAGATGACGCCAGTGGAAGAACAGTTGATTCAGGTAAACATGAAGGGGTCAGAGGCGAACCTGGCTTTCCCGAACATGCTGAATGAGGAGTTTGATAGTTTCAGCTCTATCGTGCAGGCGGGTGATAGCGCGCCCTCACAACAACAGTATGAGGTTTTCAAAATGCTCATGGGCCAATTGAACCAGCAACTGGCGGCATGGAAACAGATTCTGTCCACGGATGTGCCGGCCTTTAACAATTACATGAAGAGCAGCAATATACCGGCCTTGTACCTGCCACCAGAAAACGACTAAGTAGTTGAATTTACGGCAAATAGGGCATTATAGAATTGAATGCCCCTAAAAATACTAGGCCCAGCAGGCATCTTTTAAGGCGTATGATGAAACAAAGAACTAGGCCGTAGCGCCATTTTTTATCGCGGCCTTGCCGTACCGATCCAAGAAGGAGCCATTTCATGCGAGCGATCCTCTTCGTTGACGATCATGAAGTACTGGCAAGATTGAGCTGCGAAATCCTTGAAATGCAGGGTTACCGGGCAGTCAGTGCTTATAACGGGACTGAAGCCCTGAAAAAATTCGACGAAGAAGATTTTGATATTCTGGTGACCGACTTCCGCATGGATGGCATGAACGGCGTGGAACTGGCCCACAAGGTCCACGAGAAAAACCCCAACGTGCCGGTAATCATTGTTACCGGTTATGGCCCTATCGACGCCGGCAAAGATGTGGCTGCCTGTTTGCAAAAAGAAGACCTCTTTCCCGCATTATTGGAAAAAATAAAAATGTTCCTGGGCGAAAGAGAGCCTCGTCCACAAGTGGTCAAGACCGCATAAACCTGCTTTACAAAAGCACAAAAAAACCAAAAGTAATGATGTCGGCGCACGGCTGTTTTTTGCCTCGGGTGAAGGCCCTCCTTCATTCCTCTGCGGCTGAACGCTCCTTTTGTTAGACTCACCACGTGCGACGTCTCATCGTCAACGCAGATGATTTTGGCCTGACCTCAGGTGTAAACCGGGCAATAGTCGAAGGAAATAGTGCCGGAATTGTTACCTCCGCTACGCTCATGGCCAATGCCAAAGCCTCACAGGCAGCCATGTACCTCGCCAAAGCACACCCCACACTGAAGACCGGCTGCCACGTAGTTTTGATTGACGGCGTGCCGCTCGCTCCGAATTTGCCTTCCCTCACCAATGGCGCGCAAGTTTTTCGCAACAGCCTGAAGCGGTTTGCCGTGTCGGCGGTACGCAAACAGTTTGCTGCAGAAGAGATTGAGCGCGAGGTTGAAGCACAAATCAGGAAAATTCAGGCTTCCGGCATTACTCTCACCCACGTTGATAGCCATAAGCACACGCATATGTTCCCCCATGTGCTGCGTCCAGTGTTGCGGGCGGCGCGGGCATGTGGAGTCCGCGCGGTAAGAAACCCGTTTGAGCCATTAAGAAGCTGGCCATTCCGGATGATGGTTGGTCTTCCCGGATTGTGGCTGCGATCCGCAGGAGTTGCAGCTTTCCAGATGTTTGCCGCGGAGTTTCGCCGCGCCATAAAAGAAGAGGGGATGGTCTCTACGGATGGAACCGTGGGCATCGCCGTGACTGGACTGCTCGACCAGCAAATTCTTTTACGCATCCTTGACGCTCTACCAGAAGGCACATGGGAACTGGTCTGCCATCCCGGATACTCGGATGCTGAGCTCCAGGCGGCCGGAACGCGCCTTACCAGATCCAGGGAAACCGAGCTGGCTGCACTAAAGTCAGCGGTAACGAGGACCGCTCTTGCTCAACACAAAATTGAACTGATTTCTTACGCAGACCTTTAAATGATGCACTGTTTTGCGCTTCCGGTGCATCTCCCGTTTGATTGGGAGTCTTTGCTGGCTTTTCTGTGGCTTCGCGCGACTCCGGGGGTGGAAACTGTTACCGGGGACGCTTACACGCGGACCGTTTCTGCCGGATCAGAGCCGCACAATCTTTCGGTAACATTCGATTCGGCCATCTCCAGCTTGCGAATCGAGTTTTCCGGCGACGCGAGTGCGCGCAGCTTGGTCGAAAGCCGTGTTCAACAAATATTC
Organism: Candidatus Angelobacter sp.; assembly: GCA_036495645.1. Taxonomy (GTDB): domain Bacteria; phylum Acidobacteriota; class Terriglobia; order Terriglobales; family Acidobacteriaceae; genus Angelobacter. Next base: position 5,037 of record DASXMN010000045.1, on the reverse strand, counting down.
AAGGGCCATGTGAGCACAGGCCCCATCGAAGAATTTCTTGCCAGAGATGTGTGGCTTGCTCCGTTCATCGTCCGGCAGCCCGGACTGAGAGTGCCCGGCGGTTGGAGCGCTTTTGAGATTGCCGTGCGGGCCATTCTTGGGCAACAGGTTTCAGTCCCTGCCGCCACCACGTTGATGGGGCGGCTGGTTCGATTATCGGGTACGCGCGTGGATGAATCAGCATGGCTTTTTCCCACACCTGAACAGGTCTTGAACTCCACACTTGCCGGAATGGGCGTTCCAGCAAGCCGCCTGGAGGCGGTGAAAGCGCTGGCTGCTTTCTTTGCTGAGAATGGCGACGCATGTCTAGCCCAGCCGGATGTCAAAGACCGTCTGCTGGCTTTAAGAGGAGTAGGGAAATGGACCGCCGGATACATTCTAATGCGCACCGGCGAAAGCCACGATCATTGGCCGGAAGGCGATCTGGTGCTCCGCAAAGCATTGGGCAAGAGAAAGGTTTTGATAGCGCATGAGCGGCTGGAGCAGGCCTTCAATCGCTGGAGTCCTTATCGCAGTTTCGCCACAATCCATATCTGGAAAGGATATGCCGGAAGCAAGAGTTCACAGGCGCGTGATTAGGATTCTGATATCGGCCCTTTTGATCGTCATCATTACTTCGACTTTTTGGCTGCCGGTGTCTTTGCCGGTTTGTGCTTGAGTTTGTTGAAATCGACCATGTAAACGCGCAAGCCGGAAGTCTCGGTTGTCTTGCTATACCCTGCCACGAGTTGATCTTTGTAATGATCAAGATAAAAATCAAACGGGTCTCGCGGATCGGGATCGACCAGCAGCAGGTCGGTGTCCGCCATGGTCAGCTTGCCAAACCTCAGGTGGTTGCCGCGATAGGCCATGTAGTTCTGCGCAGGAATATGCTGCCAGTGGTAACTTTGCGGCTGGCCGAAGATCAGAACAATATTATTGCCGTCCAACTTTATGTCGGTGACCTTGCCAGAGATTTTCGGCGGCGGAAGGATCTCAGTTGGATCGAGAATCAAATCGTCCTTTTCCGTCTGAACGCCTTTGACCTTGCCATTCTTGATCAGGTCGGCAATGTCGATGCCGAAAAGGTCCATCAGCCCTTTCACCGGAAGGTGAAGCGCGCGGATTTTTTCCGCGTGCAGCCGGATTTTTCCATCGGGAGTGGCGCTGAGCTGGCCCTGCGTTTCAAACCCTACGTCGCCTTTTTTATGCAGCTTCCCCTTCACTTTGAGCGAGCCTTTTTCAATGCGCACATCAATGTCTTTGAGCGGTGAATCGTTGCCATTGAACACGTTGGAGTTCAGTGCGTTGGCCAGAGACTGCGGCGCCATAGCGATTTCCGCTGCGTTGATCTGAAGGCTGAATGACTTTTTGTCATCGAACACCGGCATCTGACCAGCATTGCTGGGCAAAAGCGCGCCGCCAACGTTCCGCAGATGCGCGTAAACGTTATCTGAAAAGTGGTACATCACATTGTGCATCTGCACCTGGACAGCGCCGCCTTCCTTGGAAGATGGAGCATTCTCCTGTGCGCTGACTACGGTTGCCAGCGCACAGGCAATCGAGAGTATGAAAGCAGTGTTCTTCACTGTAAGTAGGAACCAAAAATTGGCAGCCGGGTTGGTACGCGAGCACCTGCTTCAGCAACGAACACTTTCCATGCTGGAGACAACCTGAATGCGAATTGCAGAACCAGGCCTCGCGCGTCAGCGCTGGCGACGTGCTGGCTCATCTGCTGAGCAATGCGGGCGCTCATGGAAATCACAGGCCGCGAGTCCGCTCGCGCGCCGGGCAGGTGTAAAATTTGGATGTATCCCGTGAGGTTCTAAATGACGCCTACCGCAACCGCTGCTGAACTCAAGCCGTGCCCGCTATATATCAATGGAAAGCCGGTTATTTCCACCGGGCCAAAAGACATCCAGCATAATCCCGCCACGGGTGAAGCAGTGGCTGAGATTCCACGTTGCACGGCGGAAGAAATCTCTGCTGCGGTGGATGCGGCGCACAAGGCATTTCCTGGTTGGAGCAAAACTCCGGTGGTGCAGCGCTGCAAGGTGCTATTTAAGTTTCGTGAGCTGCTGGAAGCAAACGTTCAAGAGATGGTTGCCCTAATCATTGAAGAGAATGGTAAAACGCGGGAAGAGGCGCAGGGATCATTTGACCGTGGCATCGAATGCATTGAGTTTGCCTGCTGCGCGCCCACGCTGATGATGGGTGACACGGTGGACCGCGTAGGAACCTCAGTGGATAGCTGGTCAACCCGCTATCCGGTTGGTGTGTGTGTTGGCATCACGCCATTTAATTTTCCCATGATGGTCCCGCTGTGGATGTTTCCCATGGCGATTGCCTGCGGTAATACTTTCATTCTGAAGCCCTCTGACAAAGTTCCGCGCACGGCGGCGCGCATGGTTGAACTGGCGCATGAAGCCGGCATGCCTCCGGGCGTGTTGAATCTGGTGCATGGCGCCAAAAGCACGGTGGACCAATTGCTCGCTGATCCGCGTGTGCGTGCAGTGTCCTTCGTTGGTTCAAGCGTGGTGGCGAAATATATCTACCAGACAGCGGCCAACAACGGTAAGCGCGTGCAGGCGCTGGGAGGAGCAAAAAACCATTCCGTTGTGTTGCCGGATGCGGACATGAAATCTACAGTCGCTGCCGTGATGGGCTCGGGCTTTGGCTGTGCCGGCGAGCGATGCCTGGCAACAAGCGTAGTGGTGGCCGTAGGAGAGGTCGGAGATCCACTGGTGAAAGAACTGGTGAGCGCCGCCGATAAACTGAATGTCGGCAATGGCTGCGATGTGAAAACAGGCATGGGGCCTGTCATCACCGATGAATCCAGGAAACGCATTCTGAGTTACATCGAACTGGGGGAAAAAGAGGGCGCAGTGCTGGCGCGGGATGGACGGAAAGATCCAGTAGCCAACGGAAAAGGCTATTTCGTTGGGCCAACGATTCTGGACAAAGTGAATCCTGAATCACGCGTAGCGAAAGAAGAAATCTTCGGGCCGCTGTTGTCTGTGATTCGCGTGAAGGACCTGAAAGAAGCTATCGCTGTAGTCAGCCAGTCAGAGTACGGGAACGCTGCCTCTATTTTTACACGCTCAGGCGGCGCTGCGCGGCAGTTCACGCAAAATGTGACCGCCGGGATGGTCGGCATCAACGTGGGCGTACCTGCTCCGGTGGCGTTCTTCCCATTTTCAGGATGGAAGAATTCATTCTTCGGCGACTTGCATGTGCTGGGCAAAGATGGTGTGAATTTCTATACCGAGACGAAAGTGGTGACGTGCCGGTGGCCGGACTAAAACTATTTATCGCCACACGGACACCTGTTCACAAATTCCAATGACTTCGATTTGAGTGTGCCGCACCTACGGCGCTCGAATCCATATTCATACTCACCCAGGGCTATGCCCTGGGCTAACTCATTCCGCGCCTCCGGCGCTTGGGCCTAGCGACGTTGCATTTGTAGGTATTTGAGAAGTTGAGTTCCTTGCAAACCATGCTTCCTCGGTGAGCTACTTGCTGCTCAAGCGATTCAGCTTGTCTGCCGGCAGCTAATTCTATACATTTCTATCCCGAAGGAGTACTGGCTTATGGAGCGGAGAAAAGTATTGCAGGGAGCGGGCGCGCTCGCCGCACTCGCAGCCTCAGGAGGGCTCACGATGGCAAATGCCGAGAAGAAGACGGATCCAGACCAGGGTCGCCGGCGCGGCATGGCACACGGGCTTACAGTGCTGAATATCCGTCGCAATGGCGCTTATGAACTCGCGGTCAAAACGGATAAAGGCATTCTGATGGCATCGGAAGCGGCTAAAGCGCTGCACTTGCATGCGCCCGCAACCGTTGACGATCTGCTCCAGCAGGAAGATGGCCCCAGCCTGAATACGCTGGTAGATGCAGCCCTGAAGTCGAGTGCAGTACATTCCGCCTTCATTAAAGAAGATGGCATTGAATATGGGCCTGTAGTGGTGCGTCCGGAAAAGATAATTTGCGTAGGGCTGAATTACCGCAAGCATGCGCAGGAAATTGGCTCGCCGATTCCCAAAGCGCCGGTGCTCTTCAATAAATTCAACGTGGCCCTGAACCATCACAAAGGCACTATCAAGCTGCCTGTGGAAGTTGCGAAGAAATTCGATTACGAATGCGAACTTGTTATGGTGATCGGCAAGGAAGCCCGGAACGTCAGCGAGGCAGACGCTCTTTCTTGCGTGGCTGGATACTGTACCGGAAATGATTTCACCGCTCGCGACCTGCAACTTGAGACCGGCGGCCAGTGGATGATCGGGAAAACGCCCGACCAGTTTGCGCCGCTTGGCCCATACATGGTCACGGCCGACCAGATCAATCCCGATAACCTGAAACTGGAAACGCGCGTCAACGGCGAAACGCGCCAGTCATCCAACACGAGCGATTTCATCTTCAACAGCAGGCAGATGGTCAGCTATATCTCGCGCTACATCACGCTGCGTCCGGGTGACATTATTTTTACCGGAACGCCGGAAGGCGTGATCCAGGGCAAGCCCAAAGACCAGCAGGTCTGGCTCAAGCCGGGAGATAAAATCGCGTGTAGTCTGGAAAAACTGGGTGAACTGACATTCGGCCTGGTCTAAAATTCTGCAAGGAATTGCTTCCATCCGTTCCGGATCGTAAGATCTGTAAATTCTGCATGCCTATTCATTAGCGTTGCGAATTAACCATCCTGAATTATTTGGAGCGTTACTCCTATAATCTAAAGCCGCCAGTGTTGCTTTGCCCAGTTCCGATACATTAAGGAAGCTGCACTCATCTACGACGACTTGGCTCTGATTTTTTTGCAGGAGATTTTCTCCAAACTCCGTTCTTGTTGACGAAGAAGAAATTTTGTACCGCTAGTTCAGGTAAATGAGGCAATTTCCCGGTTTTCAGAGCGGCATACCGGCAGGGAGGACATTTATGGCGTTAAACCCAACATCTATTTTTGAATCGGATAACACTGGCAGCAGTGAAACCATCATGCTTCAGCCCGCATCGAGCAAGGCG
>DASXMN010000044.1:0-57814 GCA_036495645.1 Candidatus Angelobacter sp. | reverse complement strand
CACAATCACGAATTTACAAACTGAGCTCCAATCTCGGCAGAAAATTTGAATCATTTGCCTGCGTCCCTGTTCCACTGGTCAACTGGGCTAAAAATCAATCAAAATTGAAGCCATTCACGGCCCTCCATGCTGAGCTCTCTCTGTGATACAATGGTCGTAGCAGTATTTCCAGTAAACTATTGAATTTAAAGTGCATTGAGTGTTTTTAGCGTGGCTTTTTTACTCTGAAAGAGCGCCCACGCCAGGCCCACAAAAGACAGGAGTTCCAGTTTGTCTACCCGTGATTCTGCAACTGCAGCAGCAAAACAAATGGCAGAACAAAATAAAAGCAAAAAGTCCGGCGGCAATGGTAATGGGAATTACACCGCGGAAGACATAAAAGTCCTTGAAGGCATGGAAGCAGTGCGACTGCGTCCCGCAATGTACATCGGCTCCAATGGAGAAATGGGGCTGCATCACCTGGTCTATGAAGTTGTCGATAATTCAGTGGATGAGGCGCTGGCCGGCCACGCTACTCAGGTTGACGTAACGATTCACATCGACAATTCCATCACCGTAGTGGATGACGGACGCGGAATTCCCGTGGACGACATGCTGATTGATGGGGAGAAGATTCCGGCCGCCCAGGTCGTGCTTACCAAGCTGCATGCCGGCGGAAAGTTTGACAACTCCAACTACAAAGTTTCAGGCGGGCTGCATGGCGTTGGCGTCTCCTGCGTGAACGCATTGAGCCATCAATTTGATCTGGAGATCTGGCGCGATGGCCACGTTTGGGAGCAGAGCTATTCAAAAGGCGCGCCGCAAACCAAGCTCAAGAAAACCGGCACCACAAAGAAACGCGGGACCAAAGTACATTTTTTACCGGACAAGGAAATCTTTACTGCCACCGAATATAACTTTGACACGCTGGCGCAGCGGTTGCGCGAACTTGCCTTCCTGAATAAAGGCCTGCAGATCACGCTTACAGATGAACGCCAGACCGATCCGAAAACCGGTGAAGCGAAGCATCTGGACTTCAAATATTCCGGCGGCATTGCCGAGTTCATCAAGCATCTCAACCGCGGCAAAAGCGTGCTGCATGATAAGCCGATCTACATGGAAGCCGAGCGTGACGGCGTGGCCATGGAAATCGCGCTGCAGTATAACGACGGTTACTCGGAAACCGTGTTCAGCTTCGCCAATAACATCAACACGGTGGATGGCGGCACACATCTCTCCGGTTTCCGCACCTCGCTCACCCGCACCATCAATTACGCCGGGCAGCAACTCGGCTTGTTCAAGGATGTAAAAGAAAACCTCTCTGGCGACGATGTTCGCGAAGGCCTGGTAGCTGTGGTAAGCGTTAAGCTGCCGCAACCGCAGTTTGAAGGGCAGACCAAGGGCAAGCTGAATTCTGATATCGCTGGAATTGTGCAGGCATTCCTCAATGAACGCCTGGGCGCATTCTTTGAGCAGAACCCGCCGGTGGCGCGCAAGATCATCAACAAAGCCATAGAAGCAGCACGCGCGCGTGAAGCGGCGCGTAAAGCCCGCGATCTCACGCGGCGCAAGGGCGCTCTGGATGGCGGCGGTCTGCCGGGCAAGCTTGCGGACTGCTCGGAGCGCGATCCTAACCGCTGCGAACTGTTCCTTGTTGAAGGTGAGTCCGCAGGCGGCACAGCCAAGCAGGGCCGCGACCGGCGTTTTCAGGCCATCCTGCCGCTCAAGGGAAAAATTCTTAACGTAGAAAAAGCCCGCTATGACAAGATGCTGGGCCATGAGGAAATTCGCGCCATGATTACGGCGCTGGGCGCCGGCATCGGCAAAGACGATTTTGACCCTGCAAAATTGCGTTATGCGAAAGTGATCCTGATGACGGACGCCGACGTTGACGGTTCGCACATCCGCACGCTGCTGCTCACGTTCTTTTTCCGCCACATGAATGAACTGATCAAGCGAGGCAATGTTTACATCGCGCAGCCGCCTTTGTACGGCATCAAGAAAGGCAAAACCCAGCAATATATCAAGGACGATCGGGAGTTTGTGCGCGTGATGGTGCGCCGCGCCGCCGAAGGCATGACCGTCCGCTACGGTGAAGGCGCGGCCAAGCTGGAAGGCGCGGCATTGGCCAAATTTATGACCACGCTGAATGAGTACCTGGTGTTCTTTGAAAAAGTTGATAAGCGTCTGCGCCATGAACGCATTACGGAGCTGCTGCCGCGGCTGGGAATCTCACAGCGAGCTGACTTTGAGGGCGACAAGAAAACGCCATCAAAGAAAATCGAGAAGCTGGAAAAAGAAACCAACAAGCTGGCCAAGGAATACCAGCTCAAGCAGATTGAGAGCTACTTTGACGAAGAACACAACCTCTGGGGCATAAAATTTACTGATTCTCAGGGGGCAGAGCGGCACATCCACTGGGCGCTTGCCTCCACGCCTGAATACCGGCAGATGATGGCGAAGTTCAAGCTGATTGAGGCCTACATGGAGCCGCCGTTTGTGGTTGAAGTCGCAGGTAAGGCCACCGAAGATACCTCTTCCGACCTGAGCGACGCGGAACGTGAAGACCTGGAAAAAGCGGCCAAGAAATCATCGAAGACAACCATCCGCAGGACCAAGATCGAAGCTGAGCGTGTGGAAAAAAATTCCGCGCGCGAATTGTTCGACTACGTTCTCGCTGAAGGCAAAAAAGAATATAGCGTGCAGCGTTACAAAGGTTTGGGTGAAATGAGTTCAGAGCAGCTCTGGCAGACGACCATGGATCCCGAGCGACGGACATTGCTTGCCGTCCGTGCTGAAGACATTGAAGCGTGCGAGGTGATCTTCACTACTCTGATGGGAGAAGACGTGGAATCACGCCGGAAATTCATTGAAGAAAACGCGTTGGACGTGAAGAACCTGGATATCTAATTTTATGTAGCTTCGCTCCAAACTGCTTCGGCAATCTTGTGCTCGAGAATGCTGAATGGGCCTTTTGCGGCAGGTTCCGCGTGCGAGCCTGCCGAGCTTTTTTTACTTAAACCAAATTTGCGCCCCTCTTCAGCGCTCAGGTCCTATTCCTAATGCATGCGTTTTTCGCACTCCATATATAATTCTCAGCTGCAACTGGAGAGTGCCATGAAAGAAAGCGTTTCGTCCAGCCTGCTCCTCATTCTTTTTCTGCTGGTTCTTCGGATTGACGGAATTGCCGCCAGCGCCAAAGAACTGCACACAACCATTGTCTATGATGACGTAGCTACTGACGTGAGTTCCGCGCGCGAAGACACCGGCCAGCTTTGGATTACAACCGCCGACCTGAAACGCTCGACGCGCTTTGAAGTAAAGCTGCAGGGCGTATGCCGCGACGAACTTTGCTTTCCGCTGCCTAAATCTCGCCAGCAGGAGTTTATTCACAGAGACACAGGCCAGTCATGGTTCAATTTGACGGCATTTGCCCAGCTTGTGCATCAGCCCGTGGCGCATGATGCGGCACAGTCTACCTGGTATTTCGGCCTGCGCTCAGACCAGCGGCAGCAGCTCAGTTCGCTTCAGGCGCCAGACTTCACGCTGCCGGATCTTCATGGCAAATCGCACTCACTTTCAGATTTTCGCGGCAAGAAAGTATTGCTGGTTACCTGGGCTTCCTGGTGAGGGTGCCGCTTTGACCTGCCAGGCTGGCAGGCAATTTATCAACAACTGAAAGACAAGAATTTTGAGATCGTCTCTGTGGCCCAGGATACAGGAGGCGCTAAGGACGCCGGACCTTGGATCGATCCACCGCAATATCTAGCAGCCAGGCCTGATCTGCCCAAAGACACCATTGAGGCATTCAGAAAAACCGGGCCGCTCAGTTACACCGTTCTCATCGACGAAAAGCATCTTGTCTCCAAGCTGTACAACATGGTGAATGTCCCTACAGGGGTTTGGATCAATGAAAAAGGGCGCATTGTGCGTCCAAATGAAGTTGCGTTTGTGGATGACCGCTTCAAGAATTTCAGCGGGCTTGATTCCACGCCATACCTCAACGCGCTGAAAGATTGGGTGGAAAAAGGCGACAGGAGCGCGTACGTGATGAGCGAAGATCATCTTCGCGAAAAACTTACAGCGCAGGACCCAAACATGGCGCAGGCAGCGGCTGAATTTGGCTTGGGCGAGCAGCTTCACAAGTCGGGCCACACAGCAGAGGCGATTGAGCACTTTAAAGAAGCGCAGCGACTCAATCCAAAAAGCTGGAACTACAAGCGCCAGGCTTATGCTTTATCCAGCGAGAAGGACTATGGAACCACTTTCCGCGATGAGGTGCAAAAAGCCGGTGGAAGCAAAGTGTATTATCCTCCGCCGGAGCTGCCGGGAGAGAAGAAGCCGGATTGAAGCGTTCGCACCTGGCAGCGTTAGCACACGTTTGGTGGTCTGACGTTTGCACAACAAAAACAACGGAGCCGGCGACGAGAATGCCACCGGCTCCGCTCTAGTCAATTATTTCCAGTATTGGTCGCGCAGTTGCGTTTGCTTACTGACCAGAGGAATTTCCTGGCCCTGAATGAAAACGTGTTTCACGTCTGTCTTTACGTCCAGAGGGTCGCCGTTAGCCACTACAACATTGCCTATCTTGCCCACGTCGAGCGATCCCAGGTCTTTATCCACGCCCCAAATTTGTGCAGGATTGATGGTGAGCGCCTTCATCGCTTCCTCGGGTGGCAACCCGAATCCAACGGCATAGCCGGCAGCGTAAGGAAGATTGCGGGCCTGGTGCGCGTCATAAGAAGCGAAGGCTATTTTGACGCCGCGCTTAGCCAACTGCGCGGGCATGCTGTAAACCGCGTCATACCGCTCAGATTCTTTTGGTTGCTCATAAATCGGGCCGACAATCACGGGTAGTCCGGTGGCGGCAATTTTGTCCAATAAGCTGGCCGAGTGCGTAACGTGGTTCAGAATCACCTTGAGGTGAAACTCATTGGCCAGTTCCAGCGCCGTAAGCAGATCATTGGGCTGCTCCGCTGCCAGCACCACGGGTCTTTTGCCGTGAAGATAAGGCAGCAGCGCTTCCAGCTTCAAATCGCGTTTGGGAGGCGCTCCCGCTTTGTCTTTATCTTTTCCGTCAGACCCAGAGTTTTTCTTTTCGTAGGCTGCGAGTTTCTGGTCATAATCCAGGGCATCAATAAATGTCTGGCGAAGCTGCGTAGCCATCCCCATACGGGTGAATGGGAATTTAGCCGACTCAAAGCTCTGGTTGCGGCGCTGCGCCCCTGTAAAGTTGAGCGGCATGGCGATGTCCCTGACCGTCAACATTTCCGTGGCTGAAGCGCCGGCCAACTGAATGAAGGAATCCTGGCCTGGCAGAGTGTCACCGCTGGCCGGAGCAACAATGGCGTTGGTAATGCCGTTGATGCGCGTGACTGGGATGAGCGTGGTTTCCGCGTGGAATGCATCATAAACGTGCATGTGCGGCATGATCTCGTCGCTCATTTCAATTTCGTCGTTGGTCATGCGCTCGGCGGAAATTTCAGTCAGACCAAGATGGGTTTCAGAATCGATCAGGCCGGGATAGACGGTCATGCCGGTTACGTCAATCACCTTGGCGCCCGATGGAATCGCAGTGCCAGCGCCGCCGACCGCCGTAATTCTTCCGTTCTGCATCACCACCACTCCATTTTCGATCACGCCGTGGGTAATGGTCAGCAGCTTGCCGCCTTTAAGGGCAATGGTTTCATTAGATCCGGCGACTGCCGCACTGCTTGTGTGATGGGGCGGCGCGTCAGAAGGTTTAGCTTTAGGTTTTTTGGTTTGCGCATTAATCGTGGCTACAAGGGCAAAAATAATAATTAACTTTTTCAACATGACTACTGGACCTCCTTGTAGTGTGTAAGACCGAGCCCTGGAAGCGAACGGTCAAAGTAAAGATCGCCATCAATCAGCACTTTATCTACCAGCGCCGCAGACGATAGCGGATAGCTGTTCCAGATCGAGATATCGGCATCTTTTCCAACATCAATTGAGCCCACCCGATCGTCAACGCCGATGATCCATGCCGGATTCAGCGTGATTGACTTTAGCGCTTCTTCTTCCGTAAGGCCATAGTGCATGATCTTGCCGGCCTCCTGATTCAGGCGGCGAGTGACGTCTTCTGAGTCGCTCTTCAACGCTACGCGTACGCCTTTGTGCGCGGAAATGGCGGCGTTCCAGGGAATGCCATCCCATGCTTCATACTTAAAGCCCCACCAGTCTGGCCAAGTGGCGATGGCGATGCCCTCGGCAGCAATCTTATCTGCGACTTTATATGCTTCAAGCGCGTGATGGAAGGCGCGGATCTTGTAACCGAACTCCTTGGCCATAGCCATCTCGGTAAGGAATTCGTCAGCGCGGTAGCAATGAATCTGCACCAGCAGCTTGCCGCGGAGAATATCGGCCAGGGCTTCCAGCTTCAGGTCTTTTTTGGGTGGCATGGCGTCTTTGTCACCTTTTTTCACTTTGGCGTCATAGTCGTCCCATGTGCGCATATATTCGCGCGCTTCAATGAAAGCGGCGCGCATCACCTCAAAATTGCCCATGCGGGTGGAAGGGAGCTGGTTCCTGCTGCCATAAACGCGCTTTGGGTTCTCACCGGCCGCAAATTTGATGGACTGCGGCGCGCCGGGAAAGATGAGCTCATCCCGGCCAAGACCGTACTTGTGCTTGATGACCACAGCCTGTCCGCCGATCATGTTGGCCGAGCCATGCAGCAGCAGTGACGTGGTCACGCCGCCAGCCAGCGCGCGATAAATAGCTTTATCGTTGTAGTCAAAAGCGTCGCGCATCATCATATGCGGCGTGATGGGGCTGGTGGCCTCGTTCACGTCATCATCGAGCGCAATGTGTGAGTGCGAATCGATAATGCCAGGCATTACAAACTTGCCGCTGGCATCAATCACCGTAGCTCCAGCAGGCGCGTTCACGCTCTGGCCTACAGCGGCAATCTTTCCGTTGTGAATGTAAATGCTGCCGTTCTCAATCTTGCCATGCGTCACCGTCAGGATGGTCCCGCCCTTAATCACCACGTCATTGTGGATGGCTGGAGTTTCCGGAGCAGCCTTCTTGTTTGGGGTTGCATTCTCAGTAACTGCGTTGGCCTTGGATTCAGTTCCGGGAGTGGCTTGCTCCGGACTTGCGGGATTTTGAGATGCCGGTGAAGGCTGCTGAGTGTTCGAGGGCTGCTGCGCGACTGCATAACTGGCGAGCGCCCAAAACAATGACAGCAGCATCACTCGATACAGATAAGAGCGACGCGCCATGTGTGGAACTCCTGAAGGTGGGAAATGAAGAACTCGCGATTCTATGAGAGCAACCTGCAATTGGCAAATATCAAATCACGATATGCATTTCGTCCCATTAGAGCAATCAGCATTCAACTGGGTTTTTACCGCAACGGACGCGAAGGGCGCAAAGGTCAATATGGTTCCAATTAACTTAGCGAGCTTAGCGTCCTTTGCGGTGAATGTTCTACAGTATCCGGATGCGAGCCGTGGTCCAGAGAGTCAGTCATTGCCGGGTCACTGTGGATGGCCAGACTATGGGCGAGATCGACCACGGTTTGCTGGTGCTGCTTGGCGTAAGCAAGACGGATGTTGAAGCTGATGCGGACTATCTGGTAGAGAAGATCGTTGGTTTGCGAATCTTTGAAGACTCTGAAGGCAAGATGAACCTTTCCGTACAGGACGCTGGTGGGGCCGTGCTCGTGGTCTCACAATTCACTCTTTATGGCAACGTCCGCCGGGGCAAGCGGCCATCATTTGACGCAGCCGCACGGCCTGAAGAAGCCAAGAGATTGTATGAATATTTTGTCGCCAAAGTGCGGGCGGCTGGCTTGCGCTGCGAAACCGGACAATTTCAAGCCATGATGGAAGTGGAACTGGTGAATAGCGGGCCGGTGACGATTTTGCTGGATTCAGAGAAGACGTTTTAGCCGCAGATTTGCGCGGATGAACGCAGATTAAGACAAAGGGCAGAGTAAGGTCCGCAGGATTGGATACCGAGTTACTTTCTAATAGTCGACGTGTCCTTACAAATTATTGGAGCGATAGGGCTTCTCGTTACGCTCGGGATTGAAAACGAAGCACTTCGTCAGCAATCTTGACTGCCTCCACGGCTGCCTTCACATCGTGAACCCGGACAACGTGCGCGCCCTTGAGCACAGAAACCGTAGCGGCGGCCAGCGAGCCGTGAAGGCGCTGATCCGGTGGCGCATCTTTGCCGTCGCGGGCCAACGTGCGTCCGATGAAAGACTTGCGCGAGGTCCCAACCAGTAGCGGAAAGCCAAGATCGTGCAACTGGTCTAGTCCGGCCAGCAGCGGATAGTTCTGGTCAAACTTTTTTCCAAAGCCGATGCCGACATCGAGCAGGATGTGATCTCGCGTAATGTGATGAGACAGAGCAGCTTGCGCGTAATCCCGCAATTCGCTTTTTACTTCTTCGACAATATCGGCTGAAGGCGGCAGGTTGCGCCACTCTTCAGGGCGTCCGCGTGTGTGCATGAGGATAGCGCCGCAATCGAGAGCCGCCACTGTTGAAGGCATGTGCTTGTCCCAACGCAGTGCGCTCACGTCATTTACGATCTCGCACCCGGCATTGACTGCGGCATGCGCGACCTCGGCTTTGTATGTGTCCACGGACAGGATGGCTCCAGGCCGCTCGCGCAAAATATCTTCAATTACAGGCAGGATGCGGCGCAGTTCTTCTGCCGCTGGTATGCCGCTCTCCAGTACGGGCGTGCCGGGCCGCGTGGATTCACCACCAATATCCAGCAGGTCAGCGCCTTCATCCAGCATTTTGAGCGCGTGGGCCACGGCGCGGTCGCGCGCCAGAAACTTGCCGCCATCAGAAAATGAATCCGGCGTGACATTCAAAATGCCCATCACCAGGGTGCGGGCCCCAAGCTCAAAGGAGCGCGTGCGCAAGCGCCAAAGGTAACAGGGCCTCTCCATGGCGGCGATTGTATAATTTCCGGCAATCCCATGCTGCATCGTCCCGCACGAGCGCTTTATGCGCTGACACTCATCCTGTCACTGCAACTCTCCGCCGCCGGAGAGAAAAAGCCTGCGCCAGAGAAAGATCTGGCCAAAGAAATTAGCGCAGTGCTGGGCCAGCCGCCGCTTGATCGCGCGCACTGGGGCATTGACGTGGTTGATCTGCAAACGGGCAAGACACTGTTTTCCCAGAATCCGGAACAGCTTTTCCTGCCGGCGTCGAACACAAAGTTGTTCACCACAGCCGCCGCATTGGCGATAGCCGGACCTGATTATCGCTTCCGCACAACGGTTGAGGCTGAAGGCAAAATTGACGCAAATGGACGGCTGCTGGGCGATCTGGTGGTAGTCGGCAGGGGCGACCCGAATATTTCCGGCCGCATACTGCCTTACGCGCAAAAGACGCAGCGTGTGCCTCCGCATACGCAAATCCTGGAAGAGATGGCTGACCAGGTGGCGCGGACAGGACTTAAAATTGTGGATGGCGACCTGATTGGCGATGACACTTATTACGCCTTTGAACGTTACGCGGAAGGCTGGGCGCAGGACGATCTGCAATGGGTGGATGGCGCTCCGGTTTCGGCGCTGACGTTCAACGACAACGTGGTATTCGTGAATATCCTGCCGGGGGAAGAGCCGGGTGACAAAGCCCTGATCACGGTTGAACCGGAATTTGCCTACTACACGCTGGATAACCGCATCGTCACTTCTTCTGTCGGCGTAACAAAGAGAATCGGCATTCATCGTGATCCGGGATCGAAGACAATTGTGCTCTGGGGCTCACTGCCGCTGGGCGATGCGGGGATGAAAGAGCCGCTGGCCATTGAAGATCCAGCGGAGTATGTGGCCCAGCTTTTTCGCACGCTGCTGGAAAAGCGCGGTATTACCGTCCGCGGCAATGCGAAAGCGCGCCATGGAGAGGGCGCGCAATTTTTTGATCAGCCATCGCCATCTGTGCCAAAACCGGAAATTGACAACCATGCGGCAGGAAATCAACCGGCCACCGCCAATCCGGCAGGCGCAAATCCCACAAGCGCCAATTCGGTAGGCACAAATTCGGCAGGCGCCGATTTGGGAACCCCAGCAGCTCAGGCGCAGCAATGTATGCCTCCTTCCGCGGGAAACACCCTGCCAAGTACGCCGGCACAGCCCGCTGCTGATGAAGACGTTTCTTTAACAAACAAAATCCTGGCAGAACATTGTTCCACGCCGCTGCTCGATGACATCCGCGTGATCAATAAAACCAGCCAGAACCTGCATGCTGAGCTGGCACTGCGGCTGGTGGGCAGGTTGAGCGGAAACGGCGGATCGTTTGAAGGTGGCGTTGCCGCCGTAAAAAAGTTTCTGCTGCAGGCAGGCATTAAAGACGATGAGTTTAGTTTTCTGGATGGTTCCGGGCTTTCGCGTCGCGATCTGGTCACGCCTGCAGCGACCGTACAGTTGCTGATCTATGCAGCCCGGCAGCCCTGGGCAGCGGCATTTGAAGAATCATTGCCGGTCAGCGGCGTGGATGGGTCCCTGGCTGATCGGTTCCAGAAGACGCCTGCAGCAGGGTTGGTCCATGCCAAAACAGGTTCGCTGAGCCATGTGAACGCGCTTTCCGGGTACGGACAGACGCTGGTGGGGAAAAAATTTGTGTTTTCCATTTTCTGCAACAACCACAATCTGCCTGCCAGCAAGGTACTAACGGCGATTGATGCCGTGGTGCAGTTGCTGGTGAGTGTAGATGATTCAAGAAAAAAATAAATCGTACGTGCCGTCCCTCCGGGGCTCAGATTTTTTCTTATCTCTACCCACCCTTCCGGCTTCGCTACGCTCGCCTCAGGGTGGCTAACTTCGCGACGCGCCTACGGCGCTGGATTTCATTATTATCGGCAGGATTTCTACGATGAGGGCAGTTTGCAGTTACCGCTACCTGGATTGCGGCAATGAGTACCAAAGGAACAAGATCGCAATTCCAATCCCAGCGCATGCGATTCGCCTGAAAAGCAGATCGTCGTAACGTTCTCCATTGCGTCGTTGATAAAAAGACGCCGGAAGAATGCCAAAAACGATAGACAGTAGAGAGAAGACCAACAGAAATAGCTCTTTTATTTTCATCAGCATGGTCAGCATCGCAAAATTCAACTGATGTGCAAAGTTTCCAAAGGCCAGCACCCCTGTGAACCCATACCTGGGTTAGAATCCCGCGATGGAAATTTCCCTTCCTCTCGCCGGTATTCGCGTCATTGATTTTGGACGGTTCATTGCCGGCCCATATTGCGCCATGCTGCTGGCGGACATGGGTGCGGACGTCATTCGAATCGATCGGCGCCACGGCAGCGAAGACCGCTATATTGCCGCGATTACTGAGAGCGGTGAAGGCGGCGGGTTTCTATCACTCAATCGCAACAAGCGCAGCCTTACGCTGGATACATCAAAGCCCGAAGCGGCGGAGATCATTCGTCGTCTGGTGAAAGGTGCGGACGTGGTGGTGGCAAACCTACCGATCAACGTGCTCAACAGCATGAAGCTTGATTACGATTCACTACGTGCCACCAAGCGGGACATTATTCTCGCCCGCATCTCCACCTTCGGGCCGGACGGCCCTTATGCAAACCGCGTAGGCTTTGATACGGTCGCGCAGGCAATGTGCGGCGCTATGAGCCTTACGGGATTTCCCGGTGCGCCAGTCCGTGGCATTGTGCCCTTTGCCGATTACGGCACGGCGCTGCACACGGTCTTTGGCGTAATGGTGGCGCTTTACCATCGGGAGAAAACCGGCGAGGGACAGATCGTGGATGGATCGCTGCTGGCCACCAGCATCACTTTTGTACAAGGGTTGCTGGCAGAGCGGGCCGTGCTGGGGATTGAGCGGCAGCAATTGGGCAATACAAGCTTTTATGCTGCTCCGTCTGATTGCTACAAGACCAAAGACGGATGGATTGTTGTTTCAGCGGTGGGCAATGACATGTTTGCGCGCTGGGCGCGGCTGGTGGGACGGGAGGATTTCATCACCGATCCGCGCTTTGCCGGCGACCAGCTTCGCGCCGACAATCGCGACGCGATCACACAGGCTATGAACAACTGGCTTGCCACACGAACCACCGAACAAGCTATTGGCGAACTGGAAAAGGCGCGTGTCCCTGCCGGGCCGGTGCTGGAGTTAGATCAAGTGCTGGACGATCCGCAAATGAAAGCGAGAGAGTTGCTGCGTTACGTAGAACATGAAGGCGCAGCCAAGCCAGTGCCGCTGGCCGATACGGCTGTGCGATTGTCAGCCACACCGGGAGGCATTCGCACGCGGGCTGCGGCGCTGGGCGAGCATACAGATGAAGTGCTGCGGGAGATTGGGTATTCGGACGAAGAGATTATAAAACTGCGGAAGATGGAGGTTGTGTGACACCGGGGTTATAAAAACCCCGGTTCTAAACGGCTCCTTCGGTACGAATGAAAGTCGCCCCTGACGCTTGTCTTGCGAGTGGGTACTGCACGTGTGGGATTGCCAGAGGGGGTGGATATTTATTTCCACACCCTTCGTAAAATCGCGAAAGGATGGGACCCGACGATTATTGCACCAGTTTGGTTAATCCCTTGCTGGTTTGAACCGCCTGCAGGTTTAGCCCGATGGTCACTTTGTGATTTACGAAGCTAAAAAGTGGAGGCAAGTCCCCATATTGATATGTTGCCGTAAAAGATAAATACTTCCATTTGGGTAATGTATAGTTCACATCCGCTTCCACCCAGTGTCGTGCTTTGGTCGTTAGATCAATCGTCGTCACCTGATGAAGCGTTTCCACGAATGGTTCATCCACGGCCGGCAATCGCACCCGATAAGTTGCTCCAATCGAAAAGAGGTTTGTCGTCGGATCGTTCTCATCAACATAGGCAAGTATCGTATCTGCCCCTATGTAACCTCGCACGATGGACTTGAAGTGGGAGAGATCGACCGGCGTTTGGTCTATAACGCTTGGGCGATTCAAGTTCCGGCCGGCTTCCATCCCGACAAAGGGATAGAAAGTTCCAAACCATCGTGGACTTTGCAACCACGGGTTGAAATCAAAAATGGCAAGCGCAGCCGTAGTTACGTTGCTGGAAGGATCGCTGCGGCTGAGCTCGCCGGTGGGTACCTGAAATTGGTAACGCATTCCGCGAAGAATACCGACTCGCCGATCGTCATATTTCGTCAATGCAAAAGCCGCAGTGATTGAGTCTGGATCGAACCGGGTACGATTGTTCGGCGGTTTGGTGTCCTGATTGATTTCTACCTTACCAGTCAAAGCGGGATAAAGGCCCGACCCAGGTATTGGGTTGGAAAAGATGTACCCGCCTGTGAAGTCTAGCGAGTAGATGGGATTAGTACCGCCTCCGGCAAGAAAACTTCCGATCAGGCTAATGTCGGGTGTGTCCTTAGGCCCCGGCGGACACAGAGCAGGCTTCTTCTTCATCTTATCAGTACAACTGTGGCCGGCATTCGCGGCTGGTTTCGGTGTGAAGTTGATCAAGGCAAAAGGAAGTGTATCTGCACGGAACAGAACGCTCCAGAAAAGCTTTTTCGCGTTCGTCACCTGAGGAGTCGGAGCCAAGCGTAACTTCAAATGCGAGGTTCCATCAACCGTCACCTCGACCACAAGGACATCATTTCCCATATCGTCAGCATTGGCCCTCCACTGGACCTTCCAGTTTGTTTCCACCAAGTAGGGACTGCCTGTGACGGGTGGGGCATTGGAGAAGTCAACGTCAAGGGTAACAGGTTGTGTATTGTTCACGACAACGCTGTTTCCCATGGCAAATGGTTTTTGCGCCGCGAGTTGGAGAGAGCAGCCGAAAAGGACCACCAGAATCAAGACGTTAGAACGCATTTTGTTGCACCGAATCGGCTGCAGCTTGGACGGTGGTGTCTGCCGAGCTAAGAATATCCTCGTTGTCGATCGACAAGGGCGCGATCGCATTTTTTATGCTATGCACAAAATGCGCTGCCATAACGTTGTCCACCACCCCTAAAGTAAAAAGTGTTGTTTGAGCGGCTGTACCTGGCTCAAAGCGGCTTGGAAAAGGAGTTGCGTTTACAACGACGTGCTCACAAAAACTGGATGTTAACGGCATAACACTCCCATGCTGGAATCCCGAGGCGTTGACACGGCCTAGTCCTACTCCCCATTGAACGTAATCTTCAAGTTGATCCCTTTGCCGTTTTCTCTCAAGCCACCTAAAGGTGTGGGCTCAGGGCGAGCCTGACACTCGGTCTTGTGAGTGGATAGTGCACCGTGCAGGGTGGCCAGAAGGGGTAAGGCTCATTTTCTCGACTCTTTTCCCAATAAAACGAAAAAATGGAATATCTGGCAGTAACTAAAGGATGTACCTGAATAGGATTTTGGGAATAGGAGAATCCAAGGCCCGGCTTTTCGTCCTTGAACACGATCTTCGTAACATTCCTGGGCGTAATGAACCACCTCTAAGCTAGCGCCGCTCGACCTTCTTAATCTCTGCACAGCGGAGCGATCCATTCTGGTTGGCGATGTCACCAGTGCACCTTTGAGCATCGCGCAGCGCGGTGTTGATCCACCGATCTTTGGCGTTCTGGCAAGAGGCAATCAGCGTGGTTCCACGCAACTCAATGTCTTTGCAGGTAGCGATGTAAGATCCAGGCGGAAGAACGTCATTCATGGCACAGTTGAGCACGCCATTAATATTTGCCACGCCTTGTGAGCAACGGTCGGGATGGGCAAGGGCGGCTGCCGCGTAATGACCGTCATAGCTTTTGCAGATGGCCTGAAGCGTATCGCCTCTCATGCGAATGTCCCGGCAGGTTTCAGTGTATGAACCGCGGGGCTGAGAAGCAGATCCGCCTGCCCAGCCAGTGCATGACAGCTCCCCGTTGATGTTGGCAATGTCTGCGGTGCAGGTTTCATAACCAGAGAGTTTGGCGCCACGCTTTTTCCCTTTTTCATCTGGGCATTTGGCGTAAAGGGTCCCTCTCTGGACGGAGATATCACTGCATGTCTGCTGGTACGAGCCCGGCGGATTGGCGCCCTGCGCGGTAGAAGGGGTGCTTGCCAGCCCCAGTAAGATTGTGAAAGCGAACAAGCCCGGAATCCAGATACGGCGCATCAGCCATTTTCCTCTCATTTTTGGTGTGTGTTATCGCCCAGTATAGTGGAGGTACCAGGATTGATGGAGAGAATATTTCGCTCACTGGCGCACGCAAGTGTCATTTATAAACAAGACTGATGATGGGACCAGCACGAGCGTGACAGTTCCGGGCAAGACAGAGACGCCATCTCCGCCCAGCGCACAAGCGGGTGTGGGACGGCACGCATTTCTTGTGGCTGCCGGAATTTTCCTAAGCCGCATTGCCGGGCTGGTGCGTGAGCGGGCAATTGCGTATTTTCTGGGGAACCAGACCGTCGCCGCCGACGCCCTGCGCGGCGCGCTGCGTATTCCCAACATTCTGCAAAACCTTTTTGGCGAAGGTGTCCTCTCCGCTTCCTTCATTCCGGTTTACGCAAAGCTGGTCAGCCAGAAGGATGAGGAAGAATCAGGGCGGGTGGCGGGCGCCATCTTGTCATTGCTGGCGCTGGTTATGGCAGTGCTGGTTTTGTCCGGCGTTCTGGCTTCACCGTGGATCGTGGACATCATCCTTCGCGGTTTCAAGGGTGAGACACGAGCGTTGACGATCCGGCTGGTGCGCATCCTGTTTCCCGGAGTGGGCATGCTGGTGATGTCAGCCTGGTGCCTGGGAATCCTGAACAGCCATCGCCGGTTCTTTCTGTCTTATGTCTCGTCGGTGGTGTGGAACGGGGCCATCATCGGGGCACTTCTACTCTTCCGGCGCGCGGATATGAACCAACTTGCGGCTTATGCGGCCTGGGGGTCCGTGGTGGGCAGCGGCCTTCAGGTGGGGCTGCAATTGCCCGTGGTGCTTAAAATTGCTCCACGGCTGCACTTTCTTTTTAGCTCCGCCAACCAGAATGTGCGGACGGTGGTGCGTAACTTTGTTCCGGTATTTATTAGCCGGGGCGTGAATCAGCTAAGCGCATTTATTGACCAGTTCCTGGCCAGCTATCTGCCCATGGGAGCAGTTTCCGGGCTGTCAGTGGCGCAGGCGCTTTATATGCTTCCGGTCAGTCTGTTTGGCATGTCGATTTCAGCGGCTGAGCTGCCGGCAATGTCCAGCGAGTTGGGGACTGATGAGCAAGTGGCCGCCACGCTGCGGCAGAGGATCGCGGCCAGCACAAAGCGGGTTGGCTTCTTTGTTGTGCCCTCCGCCGTGGGCTTTCTCGCCCTGGGTGAAGTGATTACCGCAGGACTCTACCAGACAGGGAAGTTTACTCATACTGATTCGATCCACGTCTGGTGGATACTGGCGGGTTCTGGCATTGGCCTGGTCGCTTCCACGGTTGGAAGGCTCTACTCTTCCGCCTACTACGCGTTACGCGATACACGGACCCCGGTGCGCTTTGCCATTGTGCGGGTCATCCTGACTACGGTGCTTGGCTACCTATGTTCAAGGCCGTTGCCGGCGCTTCTGGGAGTTGATCCGCTATGGGGAGCCGCAGGGTTGACGGCTTCAGCAGGATTTGCCGGCTGGGTGGAGTTCCTGCTATTGCGGCGAGGCATGAACCAGAAGATTGGCCATAGTAAGTTTCCTGCGTTGTACTTCGGCAAGCTGTGGCTGGCAGCGGTGATCGCGGCGGCGGCGGCGTGGGGAGTGAAGTTGGCGTTGCACCCGCAACGGCCCATCCGGGCCGCGGTGCTGATCCTGGTTCCGTATGGGGCCGTTTACCTTGGCTGTACGGCATTGTTCGGAGTGCAGCAGGCAGGTGGACTGGTGAGACGGGTGTTGCGGAGAGGATAGCTTTTCCAGGTCCCGAGCGGAGCGAGAGACCACTATAGCGACGAGGCTCTGTAGGTCGAATGCAAAATCAAGGTGTTTATTGTCGGAAACTTCTGGGTAAAACCGAGCCGATGTTATCCGAATCCGATCGATTTTCAATGCTTGAAGGGTTCCCTCGCGATGCTCGGGATTTTAGAAAATAGAGTTCCCTCCCCTTCGGCAAGCTCAGGGTCGGGATAAAGAGGAAATCTATTCGATCACGCGCATGTTTGCCCAGTCATACTCGAACTTGTGACCGCAGTCCAGGCAGACTACGTAATGCTGGCCCGCAGGAGCTGGAATGTCCCAATCTGAGTTGACGGCGCGACGCCCGGAAGCGGCGACAGCAGCGGCAAACGGCTGCGACATCTTTTTATGGGAGCAGCGAATCGACAATAATTGCAGAATTTTATTAACCATTGACTTCATCCATCAGACCCATTTCAGGGCGCCTCCACGCGGAAGCGCCCTGAGCAGGGAGAAAAACACTGCCTTAAGCAGAAAGTTATGCGGTCGCCGTGGTCATCCGCGGCTGATCGCTCACGGAAAGAGTCTCTTTGGCGGCGCCGTTCATTTCTTTCTGGCCGGGCTTGCGAATGTCAATTGAGCCCTTGAACCATGCGCCATCCTCAATGCTGATGCGCTGGCAAACCACATCGCCGCCGAGCGAACCTTCATTGCGGATATCTACCCGGTCACTGGCTGTGACGTTGCCCTTCACCTTGCCCAGGACAACAACTTCCTTGGCATTGATGTTGGCCTGGACCTGGCCGTTACGGCCGACGGTTACGCGGTTCCCTGGCAGATTAATGGCGCCTTCTACGCGGCCATCAATGTAAAGCGATTCTGACCCGGTAACCTCGCCCTTAATAACGAGCGATTTCCCGATGGTGGCTTGTTCCGTGTTGTTCAAAACAGCATTGCGAGGCGCTGAAACAGGCGTCGGCTCGCTGGATAGATTGGGGGTTGTGCTCATAACTGGTTTCTCCGGTTCCGCGACGGATTTTGGATTCGCATTCGCATTTGTTGGCGTCGTACTAGCAGGCTTCCACATTTATACATCCTTTCAGTTTCAAGATGGCAGTGCGCAGCCAGCTACTTTGTCGCCGCTGCTATTTGTACTATCGATGTTTGGGACAGCTATTTAAAGGTTAATGGCACGTGAGTAACCAAACTCCTCACTATGCCCCATTTTCCGAAACACTGGTTTGGCGTTACCTTCCGCGGCCACATTGGCCCGGGCTGGCGCCTCTACACTGCATGACGAATGTAATTATTCCTCTTGAATCGGCATTTCTTATATCGGGCAAGCCCCTTAGATGGAAAATCCTTTCGCGCTAGGATAGGGTTAAGGGAGATTGGGTAATCGGGTAAATCGGTAATTTGTTAAATGGAGAAAAGGGCTGCAATGGACATCATTTTGCGAAGCTGCACCTGACCTCCGATTTTCAATTATCCAATTACCAGATTACCAATTACCAAATTTCCCTCATGCTGACCGAACAACAGATCCTCCATTACGTTGCCAAACAGCCTAAACACATGGCTGGATTCAAGCAGTTCATCCACGATCTCGGCGTGCGCGGTAAAGACCGCCGTACCCTGCAACATCTTCTTCGTGAGTTGACCCGCCGGCGCAAGCTCATCGCCATCGGTAAAGAGCGCTGGGGACTTCCCACCTCCGCTACCAATCAGGACCTTGTCGTAGGCAGGTTACGTATGCACCGCGACGGCTACGGCTTCGTCATCCCCGAACCCGGCTCGCTTCCAGCGCGCGTCCAGGGCAAGCTCCAGGGAGACATCTTTATTCCTCCCCCAGAAGTCGGCAACGCCATGCATGGCGATCAGGTCCTGGTGGAGATGGGCCGGCTCCGGCATGACGGCAAGGCTGAAGGCCGGATCGTCCGCGTGATGGAGCGCGAACAGGAAACCGTGGTTGGCATCTTCCATTACGCTGACGGCCGCACTGACCGGGGTCCCCGGAGCGCGCCGGGTTTGCACGCTCCAGGGTGGAACTTCGTTACGCCTATCGATGAAAAGCTAGCCACAGAAATCCTCATCCCGCCAGGCATGGAATATCCGTCGGCGAATGATGAAGAAGCTGGGCCGTCTGACGATGACCGGGACATCCGCCATGCCAGCACCACCCAATCCTCTGTGGCACAGGCACTCTTGCCTGTGAAGAAGACTGGACCGCAGGCGCCCTCGCCTGCGCACCATAAGGCCTCCGATCACCAGATCACCGGATCACCGGATCACCCGATGGGGAAAGCTCCCACCCCTAAGCGTCCCAGCCGCCAGAGCCCGCATCGCGTTCTCGGTGAAGAAGCCCAGCGCAAGAAAACATGGGACGACCTGGAAAACGTTGTTGTCGAAGTAGAAATCACTCAGTGGCCCTCTGCCACGCAGAGCCCCCGCGGACGCGTCACCGAAATTCTCGGCTATGAAGATGATTTCGGCGTTGACGTGGAAATGATTATCCGCAAGCACCATATCCCGCACGTCTTCCCGCCGGAGGTCCTGGAAGAAGCACAGGAAATCATTCCTGTGATTCCCGCAAAAGATGTCGCCGCGCGCCGCGACTTCCGCAATCTGCCCATCGTCACCATTGACGGCGAAACCGCCCGCGACTTTGATGACGCCGTGCTGGTCACGCGCCTCGATAACGGAAATTACGAGCTTCAGGTCCATATCGCCGACGTGGCCCAGTATGTGGATGACGGCTCAGCCATTGACGAAGAAGCCCGCAAGCGCGGAACCTCGGTTTACTTCCCTGACCGCGCCGTGCCCATGCTGCCTCTTGAACTCTCCACGGATATTTGCAGCCTGCGTCCCGATGTCGAACGCCTCGTGCTCTCCTGCATCATGGAAATCGATGCCCATGGTGAAGTCCTGTTTTATGAGCTGGCGGAAGGCGTGATCCGCTCCGCCCAGCGTATGACTTATACAGACGTGAATGCCGTGATTGAGGGTGACAAGGCCGCGCGCCACAAATATGCCGCGCTGGCCGCAAACTTTGACCTGATGTATGAGCTGGCCCAGATTCTCAACCGCAAGCGCGTCAAGCGCGGCTCCATTGATTTTGACCTGCCCGAGCCTGTTATCGAATTTGACGAGTTCGGCCTGATGAAAAGCGTCACGCCTTCTGAGCGCAACTGGGCCCATCGCCTGATTGAAGAATTTATGCTCGCCGCCAATGAGACCGTGGCTTCCCATCTGGAGCAGCGCGGCGTGCCCAGCCTGTACCGCATCCATGAGAAGCCGGACGCTAAGCGCATCTATGAATTTGAGACCATCGCCGCCAGCTTTGGATATTCGCTCGGCGTCGGCGCTTTGCCCATCAAGCGCGTGCAGACCAGGGGCGACAAGCGGCATTACCAGGGTTCAGGGCGCAAAGCCCCGACAGTCGAACTTCCGGAAGAAGTCCACATTACCCCGCGCATGTACCAGAAACTGGTGCAGAAGATTGCCGGCAAGCCGGAAGAGCGCGTGCTTTCTTTCCTGATGCTGCGCTCGCTCAAGCAGGCGCGCTATTCAGAGATCAATGAAGGCCACTTCGCCCTGGCCGCGCCCGCTTATACCCATTTCACCTCGCCCATCCGCCGCTACCCTGACCTAATTATTCATCGCATTCTCAAATGGGTGCTGCGCTCCGATCACCCGATACAAAGTGCCAGCCACTCGCCAGGAGAAAGCGGTGTCCCACTCCGTTTCCGCGCCCAGCAATCGCATGAAGCCCACTCTCCCTGGTCCAAGCGCGCGGAAAAAGGTTCCTCCGCCCGCCGACGCCTCTCCTCCACGCCCCTCGCCGGCCCCATCTCTGAAGCCGAACTGCATGAGATCGCCGAAAGCTCCAGCCAGTCTGAGCGTGCCGCCGCCGAGGCCGAGCGCGAACTGCTGGAATGGAAGAAGCTCAAATTCATGGAACAGCGCGTGGGAGAAGACTTTGACGGACTGATCGTCAGCGTTACCAAGTTCGGCTTCTTCGTGGAATTGACCGAGCTGTTCATTGAAGGCCTGGTGCCGCTCAACTCGCTATCCGATGATGTTTACGCATTCCACGAAAACACCCGTCAGATCATCGGCGCGCGATCCAAGAAGACCTACTCCATCGGTGACAAAGTCCGCGTCCTGGTGGACCGCATTGACCACATGCAGCGCAAAGTCCAGTTCGCCGTGATGGGAGAGAAGCCGCGGCGCGCCCAAAAGCGGCGGTGAGAGCTGGCTGAGCGTTCCTTTTTGCGAAACGATGAGGGCTAAAACTAGATTAGTCGTAGATTAGAGGTGCCACAGAAGCGAGATTAAGATTCTATTATTCCTAGGCAGAAAAGGAAATGATCTACCTTATCAACTGCAGAGAGCACCAGTGGTAAAATATTTATCCTCCAGGCTTGATCGAAAGATCCATCATGGAATCGATGCACCAACACATTGCTCCGAAAACCTGCAACGCGAACCCAACAAAAAGTAAATACACGCCCTTGAGGGAATCAACCCTGTTCTCTTCTTTTCTCATAGCGGCTCTGGCCTGCACTCTAATTAATGTTTCCAATTTCCTCCGGGACCTTAACGCCAGCCAGCATACCGTTCTGAAACTCTTCCAGAATTCTTTCCCGGAGGATGGGTGATAGTAGAGCATTAATCTGTATGTTCCCCATGTGCTAATGAGCAGCCCAATCAGGGTTGCGATGGGGGAGGCCAAATGAAGAACGCTTTTCATCCGAGCCAATCCCCCCAATGTATTATCCTGAGAATGTGGGCTTGATCCGAGGCAAAGAAAAAAACTATCCCAAAACGTTCGTATTGCACTAAAAATAACTGCTGCTGTTCGAAATAAAGCGGGATTTTCAACCGCCCACAATCATCTTGGAGGATTTTTTCAAAATGCGAATCCAGCCCGTCTATTTCTTCATTAGCGGGTTCAAGATTCGCGAAGCTGGAGGTACCAGAGTTCGTCCAATCGAAGGGATTGTCGCTTGCCATCAGTCGTACAATAATAGACCAGATTTATGAGGCGCGTTTCTTCAGGATTGCGATGGCTTGTTTCCGAGTTTGGACTCTACCGGCTTTCCAGTCGGCAATAGCGGACCTGATCCCGTCAAGAAACTTACGGCTCTTCGAGATTTCCCTTACGATCTGGTCGGTCTCCGATTCAGCTTCAATAATCGGCTTCGGGCTTGTAACCACGCGAGACTCCTTTGGGGTGTCCGCGTTAGTATCTGAGGAACGTTTGATTCTGTCAAGCATGTGATGGCCTTTTCTTAACTGTAAATTGGGATTCAGTTCTTTATCTCTGTGTTGGCTGCCGTTTATAAATACATTCTTAACTGTGTCAGACAACCTACCTCTTATCTGATTCTAGGAACGCTCACGAGTTCCATTTTTGCAGCGATTTATCTAAAGCAAACCAGCTCAACCTCGATCTTCGCTCAGATCTAAGTGCCCGCAATGTTCGACCCTCATTATTCGCCAAACCTTCGCAATTATGCGCTTCCAATATTGGACGCTTCTTGATTAAAAATTAATTTTTCTAATTTGGTTCCTAAACCCAATCATCAGCACTGAGTCGCGAATCTTTACGAATCGATACTCAATTTGGCGAATCTAAGTTGGCTAGGGGGAAAGTTGCACGATTTGGCGACTGCGGAGAATTTTGCCCCATCTTTCGCGAAACTTACAGTGACGCTGGTCACATGGGTCAATTGGTACTAAAGTTACCAGAGTGCTTTCTTTATAATCAACACCCTTGCAGATTCCAAGTGCCTCGCGTGGTTCGTCCCGGCATCCCACTTCCTCACCCCAACATCTTCACCAACCCGCACAGCTCAATCACCGGCAGCGGACACTCCGGCCAGTTATTCCTCCAGCACACAATGATGTCCGCTTTGCTTGCGTCGTGAAAATGCTTTAAAAAGTTCCGGCTTTCATATTCAAACTCAATCCACACTCTCTGCCAGCGCTCCAGGCCCATCTGCCGCAGCGCCTGGCAATCCGGAAACTCCGTCCTTATTAGTTCCACCACAAATCCCAGGTCTTTCGCCAGCAGAGCAAACAGAAACATCACGCCTTGCTCGTTCGTGGGCCCGCAGGACATATGCATCGTTGTCAGCGGAGGCCCATACACCGGCCGGTCCGGCAGTTCATACGCGCCGCACGCCTTCAGGTCTACCGCCCGTTCCAGCATCCATGCTGACTCCGGTTCACCCTTGTAATGATCTCGAATCATATTCATCACGTCGGCATACTCGACATCCAGTTTTTGCTGCCGCGCATATTCATGCATGCCTCGCGGCATCTGCGCCCACCTCTTGAACCGCCCGGTCAGCGGACGCACGCTGTACCTGCTCTCATGCTCATATTCCGTCATGGTGGGCAGCTTCTTCATCTTGCGCACGATTATGGCCCAGTCCCGGAACAGCTCATCCATCCCAACCTCGAAGCCCGCGCCCAGGCAGTCGAGTCCGGCCTCCCGCAGCGCCAGCGTGTACGTCCCGGCATATTTGCGGACCGCGCCCATCTTGATGGCCGGATAGGCGCTCGCGATTTCTGAAAACTTCGGTGGGCGTCCCAGCCGTTTAGCAGATTCCTGGATCGCGGCAATGATCTCTTCCTTCGGCATGTTTCCTCTTTTTCACAGTGAAAAAAAGCAGCTAATGGATTTAATTTGTTTATTTTCAATAGGTTAAAAAACCAATGAATCAGGCACACGTAGAGTGAGCTTGAAATTTTGGGTCTTGTATTGATGACTTGAACTTCTGAACGGCTTAGGTCAAGTCTCGTGGAATGACGAATGACTACGGTTGGAGGACCGCCACTTCTTTACTTCGCTTCGCAGCCGTCTGAGAGCTCGGCTGATTTGGAAAAGCAAAAAGGCCGGCGTCATTCGCCGGCCTTTTCTCTCTCTACTTATCTAGTGTCCCAAAACCTCTATTCCGGGACATTTTTTTCAAACTTTATTTTTGCGGCCTCCCGCAACCGCTCCATCCCATTGCGTTCAAAGCGTTTCCAGGCCGCCTGCAGTGCCTTGCGCGACTCTTCGTCGGGCTGCTCCCCGATGGCTCGCTCGCGACTGGTCCCGCTGAGCCGATAACCCAGCACGCGCTTCTCCCATTCATCCATGCCGGCCTCCTGCGCCCACTTGTTCCAATTCGGTTTTATGGATGGCCGCGCATGCAAATGAAACTCATCCGTACTCTCATTGATCTTACTCACAACAGCTTTCCACTCTTTAGATGGCTGTTGAACTACAGCAAGTTCACCGGGCACATGAGACACCAGCCAGTCCCGATAACTGTCATACCCCTGGCGGGGATCATCGTAATCGCGCTCTCCTCCCTTTCCTGTCCGCCACACTCCATCTGCGCCTTGAATGGCCTCAGAGCTGTCGTATTGATGACCGAGATAATCCAGGTTCTCCTCGCTCGATATTTCCTCGTCGTCGATGCGGGTCCTGCCGATCAAAACAAAATCGTCGCTACGTTCCGTCAAGAGTCCCATTTTCAGGGCTTCGCGTTTTGCCACGGTCTTCAGGTACGCTCTTGGGTTTTTCGCAGTGCGCCACCTTCCCTGTTGCACCGCCTCGCGGATGGCGAGAAAGTATTGCGGTCCTAGCCCCAGTTCCTGCATGATCCACAACCAAATCGCGCTGGGCTGCTCCCGGCCGAGTTTGGCCGCCGTTTCCAGAGCGCCCAGCCATTCCGCCTTGGTAGAAGATGACCGGCCCATATTTCCTCAAAACCGAAGAGAAGTCTATCGCGTATAGCGAACAAAAAGCAACAATAAGTTATTCGCCACCAATCTGCTTCCGTCACCTTTCGAAGAGGAATTCAGCGCGAGAGCAGCAACCGGATGCCAATGATGGTCACCAGGATCCCAAACACCCTGCGCAAAGCGATTTCCGATATATGCTGGGCCCAAAAACCACCGAAGTAGCCTCCAACGAAAAATCCCAGGGCGATCAATAGTCCGGCTTTGATGTCAACGTTTCCAGCCTTGTAATATTCCCAGAAAGCCAGAGCTCCGATGGGCAGCAGAAGCGCTGTAAGGGATGTTCCTTGAGCTTTGTGTTGGTTCATGTGGAACAGATAAACCAGGGCAGGGATGATCAGTATTCCTCCCCCAATCCCGACGATTCCAGAAAAAACTCCCACCACCAAACCGAGCAGCACATAAAGAAATGTCATGCGCGGAATCATAACTTAAACAGTGTGTCTGGAATAAACCAAGGTCAAAGTTATCCAACTGAAATCCTGCTCGGGATGCGCTCACGCGGGCACGTTTGTGAGAGGCTGTTCGCGTTGACACTGCCGTGACCGGATGTTAACTTAAGAGTTTAGTAGTAACCCCCGATCCGCTTTAGTTCACTACAATTTAAAGAATATTTTGCATGGACGCGGTACTCAGGCAAATAGGCGAATTACTGATTTCTTCCATCCCCACGATCATTGCATTGCTGATCGTGTGGGTGGGCTATCGTTTTATTGTCGATAAAAAGCTGCAAGAGGTTCTGGAGCAGCGCCATGCCCTTACTGAAGGCGCAATAGAGCAGGCCCGAAAAGAGATTGCCACCGCCGAGAAACGCACGGCGGAATATGAGCAGCGTGTGCGCGAAGCCCGGGCGCAGATATATAAGACACAGCAGGCAAACCGGCAGCGCATTATGGATGAGCGAAATACGGCATTGGCCGAGGCGCGCAAGCAGGCTGGCGAAACCGTAAAAAAAGCCCGGGCAATTCTGGAAGCGGAGACGGCGGCCGCCAAAGGAGTTTTGGAGCAACAGGCCAATATCCTGGCAGACCAGGTAATCGCAACGGTACTGAAACCGGCTGCCGCGGCAGGAGGGCGGTAAGCATGGCCGTACAGAGACGAGGAATTTTGGCTGCAACGGCACTGGCGCTGCTGCTCTTGGTTGCTGTGTCTGTCCGAAGTTTGCGAGCACAGGAGAACGCCAAGCCCGCGAGCAGTCCGGCAGCCCAACATCCTTCCCGGCCCAATCAGGTTTCAGACGAAGCCAAGGCTGAAGATGAAGTAAAAGAAGGCGGGGAAGCCGATGCCATCAGAAATGCTCCCGCTGTTAAATACATTGCCCGGCACACCGGCCTGACAAATGACCAGGCATATTGGATTTGCTTTGGGTTGAATTTCGCCGTGATTTTTATCGGTATTGCAGTATTCCTGCGCAAGAAGCTGCCGGGGTACTTCAGCGGCCGTTCGGCGACCATCCAGAAGGGCATTGCAGATGCGCGCAAGGCGAGTGAAGACGCGCGCAGGCGGCTGGCCGATGTGGAAGGAAGGCTCTCCCGCCTCGACGTGGAAATTGCTTCCATGCGGCGCGAGGCAGAAGAAAATGCCAAAGCGGAAGAGCAGCGCATTCTAGCCGCCAGCGAAGAAGAACGCCGAAGGATTGTCGCCTCGGCTGAGCAGGAAATCGAGATGGCTGCCAACACAGCGCGTCGTGAACTGAAGTCTTACGCCGCAGAGCTGGCCGTGCAATTGGCGGAAAAGAAAATCCGCGTGAGCAAAGATACCGATGAAGCCCTGGTGCGGGCCTTTACCCTCCAGATGGGAAAGGACGGCAATTAAATGGCGGCAGTCCTGGGCCGGTATGCACGCGCTTACGCTGATGTGGCAATCAAGAACAAATTAAATCCGGAAAAAACCGTGGCCGAATTTGAACAGATGGCCCAGACCATCAATGGCAGCCGCGAACTGCGGAATGTGTTGCAGAGTCCCGCGGTGGATCGGGAGCAGAAGCTGAACCTGCTCGATTCCATCATCAAGCACATCGGCGCGAGCATGATGCTGCGTAACTTTCTGGCCGTGCTGATTGATCACCGTCGCATTGGTAATATCGGCGAGCTGGTGGAGCAGTTCAAACAGGAGCTGGACCGGCGCAGAGGGATAGCGGACGCGAAAGTGAGCTCGGTACGGGAGCTGACTTCCGCGGAAAAACAATCGCTGGAAAAGCAACTGGCGGAGATTACCGGCAAGACCGTGCGGGCAACATATTCTGAGGATGCCAGTCTGCTGGGCGGCGTGCTGGTGCGGGTAGGCAGCACAATCTATGACGGATCGGTGCATGGCCGCTTGCAGCGCATGCGAGCAGAGATCGCGGCGGGTTAAGGGGATTGAGTAATTTGGTAATTGAGTAATTGAAAATCGTTACATCCATCAGCTTTTCAAAATTACTAATTCCCAATTACCAAATTGGCGAAAAGGTTTCGGGTCTTACAGAAGGTATTTATGGCCAATAATCGGGGATTGAGTAATTGAAAACCGTTGCTTCCATCAGCTTTTCAAAATTACTGAATTACCAATTTGCCCAATTACCAAATTGGCGAAAAGGTTTCGGTCTTACATAAGGTATTTATGGCTCAAATCAAAGCAGACGAAATAACCAAGCTGATCCGCGATCAGATTGAAAATTATGAGTCCAAGGTTTCCGTGGATGAGGTTGGCACCATTATTTCACTTGGAGATGGTATCGCCCGCATTCACGGCCTGGACAAAGTCATGGCTGGCGAAATGCTTCAGTTCGGCCACGGCGTTTCCGGGCTGGCCATGAACCTGGAAGAAGACCAGGTGGGCGCGGTGCTGCTGGGCGAGTTCACGGAACTCAAAGAGGGCGACGAGGTCAAGCGCACGGGGACCATTATGTCGGTGCCTGTAGGCGAAGGAATGATTGGCCGCGTGGTGAATGCCCTGGGCCAGCCGATTGATGGCAAAGGGCCTATTGCCTCCAACAAACAGATCGCAATTGAACGCATTGCGCCCGGCGTGATTGACCGCCAGCCAGTGCGTGAACCCATGGCCACAGGCATCAAGGCCATTGATTCCATGATTCCCGTAGGCCGCGGCCAGCGCGAACTCATCATCGGCGACCGACAGACCGGTAAAACTGCGGTGGCGCTGGATACAATCATCAATAGTAAGGGCAATAACCTGATTTGCATTTATAACGCGATCGGGCAAAAGCGTTCGTCCATTGCGCAGGTAGTAAAGGTGCTGGAAGATTACGGCGCCATGGAATACACCATTGTGGTGGCTGCATCTGCTTCAGAGCCTGCGCCGATGCTTTACCTGGCGCCTTATGCAGCATGCGCGATGGGTGAATACTTCCGTGATACCGGCAAGCACGCGCTGGTGATTTACGACGATCTCTCAAAACACGCTGCTGCATACCGCGAGATTTCATTGCTGCTGCGCCGGCCGCCCGGACGCGAGGCTTACCCGGGAGACGTGTTCTATTTACACTCCCGCCTGCTGGAGCGCGCGGCCAAAATGTCTGACAAGATGGGCGGCGGATCACTCACGGCGCTTCCGGTCATTGAAACGCAGGCCGGGGACGTTTCGGCGTACATTCCGACCAACGTGATTTCCATTACCGATGGCCAGATATTCCTTGAGACTGACCTGTTTAACTCCGGCGTACGTCCGGCGGTGAATGTGGGTATTTCAGTAAGCCGCGTGGGCGGTTCCGCGCAGATCAAAGCCATGCGGCAGGTAGCGGGAACGCTGAAGCTGGAATTGGCCCAATACCGCGAACTGGCCGCCTTTTCACAGTTCGGCTCCGATCTGGACAAAGCCACGCAGGCACAGCTCAACCGCGGCAAGCGACTGGTGGAAATCTTAAAGCAGGACCAGTACCAGCCACTATCGTTCGGCAAACAGATCATGATCATTTTTGCTGGAACCAACGGCTATCTGGATGACCTGCAAGTCGAACAGGTGCGCGCATTCTCTGAAGAGTTGAATAAATATGTTGAGTCAATGAATCCGAAGCTGCTTGATACGATCATGCAGAAGAAGACAATTGACGACTCCATCAAGGCAGAGATAGAGAAAACACTGAAAGAATTCAAACAGCGTTTTGTGAGTGAGCGGGAATCGGCAGCCGCGAAGGCGTAGCATAAAAGTATGGCAAATCTTTTAGACATCCGGCGGCGTATCCGCAGCGTGCGCAACACGCGGCAGATCACCAAGGCCATGCAGATGGTTTCAGCGGCGAAGCTGCGGCGCGCCCAAGAGCGTGCATTGGCGGCTCGGCCTTATGCGCAGATGCTGACCAATGTTCTTAAGTCCCTGGTGGGACGGGCCGATGTCTATGATCCGCAAACCGGAGAAGCGCTGCATCCGCTGCTGGTCCGTCGAGATGAAAAGACGACGCTGCTCATCGTAGTCTCAGGCGAAAAAGGGCTGGCCGGGGCGTTCAACTCAAACATTATGAAGGCCGCAGCCAAGTTCATTGACATCAAGAAAGACAAGAACATCGATGTGCTTTCTGTGGGCCGGAAATCGCGCGACTACTTCCGCCGCCGTTATCCCCTGGCCACTGAATCTTCGGATTCGCGTCAAGGGCCGATCCAGATTGTGGGCGAATACGTCGGCCTGATGAACCGGGCACAATTTTCGA
Organism: Candidatus Angelobacter sp.; assembly: GCA_036495645.1. GTDB lineage: Bacteria > Acidobacteriota > Terriglobia > Terriglobales > Acidobacteriaceae > Angelobacter. Next base: position 28,590 of record DASXMN010000044.1, on the reverse strand, counting down.
GCGCGCGCGAGATCGCGGAACGCGTAACGCAGCTTTATACCGAAGGGAAAGTCGATTCGGTTTACATCGTTTACAACGAATTCAAGTCAGTGATTGCGCAACGCCTGGTGGTGGATGACGTGCTCCCTATTCGAGCCATTGGCGAGCAAACGCACCAGATGACCGAGGAAACCACGGAAGAAGAACTCAAACAGAGGCTGGAAGCGGCTACGCATGCCGGAGTGAGCGTGCGAGGCGCGGACACCACAGAGATGGACAAGAAGGCTGCGGGATTCGGCACGGCACAAGTAGATTACATCTATGAACAGCCGCCGGCAGTGTTATTTCGTGACCTGCTGCCGCGATACATTTCCGTGCAGTTGTTCCGGGCCATGCTGGAATCTGAGGCTGCCGAACATGCCGCGCGCATGACGGCCATGGATTCAGCCACAAGCAACGCTTCTGACATGATTGATGGCCTGACGTTGCAGATGAACCGCGTGCGCCAGGCCAAGATCACCAAAGAGATTATTGAAATTGTGAGCGGCGCTGCCGCAGCGCAGTAAGTATTTTCAGAACAGGAATTTATGGCGACTCAAAATGTTGGCAAGGTAATACAAATCTCCGGCCCAGCCGTTGACGTGGAGTTTTCAGAGGGGCATTTGCCGCCCATTTACCAAGCGCTCCGCGTAACGAGCGAAGGCTTTAAGGTGCCTCAGCCCATCGACGTGGTAGTGGAAGTGCAACAGCATCTGGGCGAAGGCCGCGTGCGCACGGTTGCCATGCAGGCCACAGACGGCATGGTGCGCGGTATGAATGCCCATGATCTCGGCGGCCCCATTTCCGTGCCCGTGGGCAAAGAAACTTTGGGTCGCGTGATGAACGTGATTGGCGAGCCCGTGGACCAGCTTGGCCCGGTAAAAGCGGCCAAGCGGCTGCCTATCCATCGCGCAGCCCCCGCGTTCGATGAGCAATCGACCAAGGCGGAAATGTTTGAAACCGGCGTGAAAGTTATTGACCTGATCCAGCCCTTCTTGAAGGGCGGAAAGATTGGTCTGTTTGGTGGCGCCGGAGTGGGTAAGACCGTTGTGATCATGGAATTGATCAACAACGTGGCCAAGCAGCACGGCGGCTATTCAGTATTTGCCGGGGTAGGCGAGCGCACTCGCGAAGGCAATGATCTGTGGCTGGAAATGACTGAGTCAGGCGTGATCAAACCGGGCGTTGCGGCGGAGTCAAAAGCATCACTGATTTACGGCCAGATGACCGAGCCGCCCGGAGCGCGTCTGCGCGTGGCTCTGACAGGTTTGACGGTGGCGGAGTACTTCCGTGATGAAGAAGGCGCAGACACGCTGCTCTTTATCGACAACATTTTCCGCTTCACCCAGGCTGGATCTGAAGTGTCCGCGCTGCTGGGCCGCATGCCGTCTGCCGTGGGCTATCAGCCGAACCTTGCTACGGAAATGGGCGAGTTGCAGGAGCGCATCACGTCCACCAAACGCGGCTCGATTACTTCTGTGCAGGCGATTTACGTGCCCGCCGACGATCTTACCGATCCCGCGCCGGCCACGACCTTCGCCCATTTAGACGCCACAACAGTGCTTTCGCGTCCGCTTACGGCGATTGGAATTTATCCTGCGGTCGATCCGCTGGCTTCCACTTCGCGCATTCTTGATCCACATATTGTTGGACAGGAGCACTATGACGTGGCACAAGGCGTGAAGCGTATCTTACAGCGTTATACCGACTTGCAGGACATCATTGCCATTCTGGGTATTGAAGAACTGAGCGAAGAAGACAAGCTCACGGTCTCACGCGCCCGCAAGGTGCAGAAGTTCCTCTCACAGCCGTTCTTTGTGGCGCAGCAGTTTACCGGCATGGCGGGACGCTTCGTAAAGATTGCTGACACTGTGCGCAGCTTTAAGGAGATCATCGAGGGCAAGCACGACGATGTTCCCGAGCAGGCCTTCTATATGAAGGGCGCGATTGAAGAAGTGCTGGAAGCGTCGGAGAAAATGAAATCCGGAGCGGCAGCCTAGCAATGGCAGAAACCATTCAACTCGAGATTGTGACGCCGGAGCGGCTGGTGGTGAATGAGGCGGCAGAATACATCCATATCCCCGGCAAAACCGGGTATCTCGGCGTGCTGCCCGGCCATGCTCCTCTCATCAGCGAACTGGCGGCCGGTGAACTTACCTATCGCAATGGCAACCAGACAAAACGCGTTGCTGTAGCCTGGGGATTTGCCGAGGTCTTGCAAGATAAAGTCACTATCCTGGCTGAGACCGCCGAAAAAGCTGAAGAAATAGATGCTGCCCGCGCTGAAGCAGCCAAGCGAAAAGCAGAAGCCGAATTGCAAAAGGCCGGTCCTGAAGGAAACCAGGATGCGCAGGCGGCACTGCAAAGGGCGAATGCGCGATTGGATGTCGCAGGTAAAAAGAGTAGTTCTTGAGAAGCTTCTTCCTAAAGCATATGAAAAGCGTCGTTTCGGGATTTACGTTCTTGTGATATCCCTTTTTTGCAATAAGCGGCCCCGGCCAGAACTGCGCCGAGCGGCGCTAAAATAGCAGTGTGACATCTGGTTTGCGTATTGGTTTAGCGCTTTGCTTCCTGGCAACTGCAATCGCAACAGCAGCACAGGAGACCCCGGCCAAGCATGCCCGTGTGGAACTGCTCTCACGTCAGTCGGCGGTTGCGGCCGGTTCCGAAATCCAGATGGGAGTTCATTTTCAGTTGGATCCCGGCTGGCACATCTATTGGGTCAATCCGGGCGACTCTGGCCAGCCGCCGGCATTTAAGTGGAAGCTGCCTGCCGGTTTCACCGCCGACGAAATCCAATGGCCGCGTCCAGAACGAATACAAACCAATCCGCAAATAGCTGATTATGGCTATCACGGCGACGTGCTACTCATCGTCCCCATTCATGTTCCGCAAGTCACAAATGCTGATTCAGACAAGCAAGATAAATTGCAATTTGCGGCCGAAGCTAAATGGCTGATCTGTCGTGAGGTGTGCATACCAGAGCACGCGCAGCTTGGGATAGCACTGCCGATTTCCGCGAAAGCTACAGAAGATCCAAGCGCAGCAAAACTTTTTGCTGAAACCAGGAGACTCTTGCCTCGATCTCTGCCGCGCGGCTGGAATGTGACTGCACGCTCCACGCATGATGATTTCGTATTGGCCGTTGCCGCGGGAAAGCGGATATTGAAAGCAGAGTTCTTTCCGCTCGATCCAGGGCAAATCGACAATTCAGCCCCGCAAAAAATCCAACCTACGCCAACCGGAGCAAAGATCACGCTCAAGAGATCTGACATCCTGTTAAAGCCGATCACCGTCCTACGCGGCGTGCTGGTGATTGCAGGCGGTCCGGCATACCGGATTGAAGCGCCAGTGCGGCAGAAGATACAATAACAGCGAGCACAAATGGCTCAAGGAGTCGCAATGAAGAACCGGCGTTTGATGTTGCGCGCATGCGTGTTGCTGGCGCTGATGGCGTCGGCATTCGCCGTGAAAGTTGGAGATCCCGCGCCTGGCTTTACGTCCGTGGACAGCAACGGCAAGCAGCAGCACCTTTCCGATTACAAAGGTAAATACGTAGTGCTGGAGTGGCACAATCAGGGGTGTCCTTACACCAAAAAGCATTATGAGAGCGGCAACATGCAGCGGCTGCAAAAAGAATGGACGGCCAAAGGCGTGGTCTGGCTCACGGTGATTTCTTCCGCGCCGGGAACGCAGGGGTTTGTTACGCCGTCGCAGGAAAATGAATATCTGCAAACCATGAAGGCTGCTCCCACTGCGGTGCTGATGGATCCCGGAGGCTCTCTGGGTCATTTGTATGGAGCCAAGACAACGCCGCACATGTTCATCATCGATCCCAACGGAACGCTGATTTATAACGGCGCCATTGACGACCATCCGACGACTGACCAGAGCGACATTGCGCATTCGAAGAACTACGTTTCCATGGCGCTTCAGGAAGCAATGGGCGGCAAGCCGGTGGCAGCAGCCGCAACGCGTCCTTACGGCTGCTCCGTAAAGTACAAGGATTGAGGCTGCGCCACAGCCATGCGCCTGCCCGCCGATCTGCTGGATGCCATTCAGGCGGAGACCCAGCGGATTGATCGCCGCAAGCTGGCGCAGGCCACGGCCCAACTCGTGGAGCACTATCAGGCGGCGGATTTTTCCACCGCTGCCATGACCACAGAAGCGCACCATGCCGCTTATCTGGCTGTCCGTTTGCCCGCAACCTATGCAGCCGCCCGCCGTGTATTTGCGGAAATCCGGCAGCGCGCACCGGAGGCTGAAATTTCCAGCCTTCTTGATCTGGGATCGGGGCCGGGCACTGCGCTGTTTGCCGCCAGTGAAGAATTCCCAGCATTGCAACAAGCCACGCTGATTGAAGCGGACGCCGACTGGCTGGCTTTGGGCCGGCGTTTTGCCGCTCAGAGTAATGCGCCGGTTGTAACGCAGGCGCAATGGCTCAAGCATGATTTGCGCTCCGGTTTTTCCTGCAATCCGCATGATCTGGTGGTGATTTCTTATGCGCTGGGCGAACTGCCGCCAGCATCGGCGGAAGCTGTGCTGGGCAAAGCATGGAGCTGCGCCGGCAAATTCCTGGTGGTGATTGAGCCGGGGACGCGGCGCGGTTTTGCCGCCGTGAACACTGCTCGTTCAAGTCTCATCGCCCATGCAGCCACAATCATCGCTCCTTGTCCTCATCAACTCGCCTGCCCAATGGCCGTCGCTGGCGACTGGTGCCACTTCTCTCAGCGTGTGGAACGCACTTCATTGCACCGGCAACTGAAAGGCGGCGAACTGGGCTATGAAGACGAGAAATTTTCTTACCTCATCGCCGCCAAAGCTTATGCACCCGCAAGCGCTTCGCGGATCGTGCGGCATCCGGGAAAGCATAGCGGCCATGTCAAGCTTGCACTGTGTACGCCTGAAGGACAAATTGAAAATCGCACTATCACGCGCTCCAGCAAGACCGCATACAAAGATGCCCGCAAAGCCGAGTGGGGTGATGCCTGGCCTGAATAACGGCGTGTTCCCACAAAGGGCAAAACCATCTGCCGCTGTGAAACAATAGGTTCGGCTGCCACACCGAGTCTTGCTTATGCCGGAAGCCATTGTCTGCATTTTCACCAAACCGCCCGAACCGGGTTCGGCAAAAAAGCGTCTCATCCCAGTGTTTGGTCCGCAGCGCGCCGCGGAACTGGCAGAAGCGTTTCTTGAAGACACGGTGGCCATGGTCCGCACGCTTAGCTGGGCTGAATGCATCATTGCCGCCACACGCACCTTCCAACGCAGTTACTTCAAGCCGGAAGAAGTCTGGCTGCAATCAGAAGGCGATTTGGGCGACCGCCTGGAAAAAGTGTTGCGGCTTGCGCTCAAGCGGCGCAAAATCGTGCTCGCCATTGGCGCGGACACCCCCAACCTTCCCGCCTCTTACCTTGAAAGCGCCCGCAAAGCCCTCGCCACCGCCGACGCCGTTCTTGGCCCGTCCGCTGACGGCGGCTTCTACCTTATCGGCCTCAAAGATTGTCCTGTCGGCATGCTCGATGGCATTCAGTGGAGTCATTCCACCACGCTGGCCGCAACCATGGCCAACCTGGACCAGTTCGGCATGAAAACCGTGCTGATCCATCCCTGGTTTGACGTTGACAGCCATGACGATCTTGAACGCCTGCGCCGCCAACTGGCCAGCGATCCTTCAGCCGCGCCCCGCACCGCCGATCTGCTCCGCCGCCTGTCTGAGCAGAAATAGTTCTCTGCTTTGTGCCCGATCAAGCTGCAATCCGGTGGCAATCCAAGGTAATCAGAGCCGGATCACGTAGAAACCGGGGTAAATCAGACACTGTCACAGCGCTTTGCAAGATACCCATGCCGGCGACCGGGCGAGACAAGTGTCAGGGCACGACCTCGGTCGTGCCGTAACGGCGCACAAGAATAACCATCCTTGCGCCGCAGGCTTGCGCAACCGAAGGCGGAGCGCATCATAAATATCCGCCAAATTCTATGAAAGCCGCAGGGGCTGAAGCCCAACCTCTTAACAACGCCAACGGCACGAATAAATTCGTGCCCTGACACTTGTCTCGTCACGGGACACGACTGAGTGTCATCCGTGTTAACTAGTCCGCCCCCTAATTCCTGTCTCCCATCGCCACCAGTCCCTTATTGAACTCCGGGACTACTACGGCCTGCTCGATGGTCGGCTCGTAATAACGGGAGAGCTTTTGTGACAGGCTGGCTGCCTGGTCGTTCGCTCCGGTCTTTTTGTAAGCCACGATCAGCCGTTGCATGGAAAAAGGGTTCTTGTCGTCCTCGATGAGATTGGTAATAGCCTCTTCATATTTGCCCTGGGCCAGCAGCACGGCCCCGGCTGCCCCATGAAGTGAGAATTGGACCGGTCCGCTGTTGTTGGCGGCGGCCAGCTTTTCCAATTGGCGCAGCGCGGCCTGCGCGGCTTTCATGCTGCCGTCGTGGACGGCGCGTCCGCTGCGGGTCCGCAGAATAATAGCCAGTTCCTGCTCGCGCGCGGTGGCGGACATGCTGTGCTTCTCATGCAACACCGCCTCAGACTTGCTGAGCAGTTCCATGGCGTGGGCATTGTCTTTCTGATACACGGACATCATGCGCCATGCCTCGGCTTCCAGCACGCCCAGGTCTTTTTCATGCGCCTGCTGTGCCACGGCCTGAAATGCCGCGTCGGCGCTGGTGAAGTCCTGTTCGCGCGCGTAGGTGGCCGCCGATTGCAGCGCAAACGTCACGCTCTGCACGCGCGTTGTGGCCTTGGCAATAGCTTCGGAATATTCGGCGCGGGCGCGGGCTTCTTCACCCATGAGCGCGTAGGTATCGCCTAGACCGGCCTGCGATTCAATGAACGTTGGATCCAGCCGGAGCGACGCGTGGTAATACTTGAGCGCGTCATCGAAGCGTCCGGCCATGCGGGAAATTTCCGCCAATGAATCCTGCGGGTTGGCCTCATTGGGCAGCAGCTCAGAGTAACGCTTCATGTAGTCAAACGCTTTCTCAAAGTTGCGCAGGCGCGCATAGCAATACGCCGCCTGGTTCCATGGATCGGCAAATTTGGGGTCGATTTTGGTAGCGCGCTCAAACATCACAATGGCATGCTCAGACTGGCGCTGGTTGGTCAGCCACAGCCCCGCGAGCCACGCCAGATGCTTGTCCCTGGGATTCTGCCGCAGCGCTTCATTCATTGCCTGGATCGCCGGGACCCAGTGGCTCTGGCTGGCATTTGCCACCCAATCAACAATGAGCTGTTCTTCCGGCCCGCCGGATTTGCGCGTGGCCAGCGCTTTGTCGCGTTCCGCCACCTGCTCCACCGGATCGCGCGAGAGCATTGCGAGCAAGGCGTGCGCCAGCGCGAAATCAGGGTCAGCCTTGGTGGCCGCGCGCCAGCTTTCCAGCGCCGGCTCCCAGTGCAGCGTCTCCATTTTGGCGATGCCGTCTTTGAACGCCGCGCGAGCATCGGCTGATTTGGTGGTAATTTCCATGGTCGCGGCGTGGGCAAATGTGGCGATAAACAGCAAGCAGAATGCGATCAGAAGTCGGGGCTTGGTCATGGTGGTGTCCGCTCCAGCGGGTGAAACGGTTGTGAAAACTAAAAGCCAAAACCTGCAAAGGCTCTACAGGTTTGGTAGTAGGTCAGTTTCAAAACTGACCTACTAAATTAGCGGTATCAGCATCTAGCGATTTGCTTGCGAATCGTGGGCCTTTAGGCAGGCGTTCATCGCGCAGCGATGAATATGTTGCGGTGGGCTGCCCAGAGAGACCTCGAAACGTCACCCAATGATCAATGATCTAGCGATATTTACCTCTGGGATCGAGCGCCGGATTTGTCTTTGCCGCCAGCGCCGCGCGATGCTTGCGGAACTCCGGCACCACAATGGCCTGCTCGATCAGCGGCTCGTTCAACGCAGCCAGCTTCGCGGCCAGCCGGGTCGCGTTGCCCTGCTGCCCGTTCTTTTCATAGGCCAGAATCAGGCTGCGCATGGAAATGGCATTGGCTTCATCTTCTTCAAAATGGTTTACGGCATCAGCGTAATTGCCTGCGGCCAGCGCAACGGCACCGGCAGCGCCGTGCATGGCGGTTTCAATAATGCCGTCAGCGCCATTGGCGTCCGCCAGCGTTTGCAGTTGCTTGAGTGAAGTTGCTGCCAATTCTTTATTGTTGTCCGCGACGGCGCGTTCCACGCGGGTACGCAGCACGCTGGCCAGCTCTTCATTCAGCAGCGCCTGAGGAACTTTATGGTCTTCATGCAGCACGGCTTCCGCCTTCGCCAATAAATTCAGAGACGCGGCAGAGTCCAGTTGATACATTGACATGCTGCGGTACGCCTCGGCTTCAAGGTTGGCAAAGTCTTTGGCGTGGGCCTGCTCGGCCACGGCATTGAAAGCTTTGTCCGCAGCAGCAAGATCGCCTTCGCGAACGTAAGTTGCGGCCGACTGCAATGACCACAAAACTTTCTGCACCGGCGATCCGGTTTCAATCGCCTTGGCATATTCTTCACGCGCCCTTGGCTGCTGGCCCATCAGCGCGTAAGTATCGCCCAGCCCGAGTTGCGACTCATGAAACGTGGGATCGATCTTGAGCGACATGCGGTAGTGCGTGAGCGCTTCTTCAAACCGTCCGGCCATGCGTGAGAGTTCAGCGAATGAGTCCTGCGGGTTCGGTTCGTTGGGAACGAGCTCGGTGTAGCGCTTGATGTCGGCAAAAGCTTTTTCAAAGTTGCCTTGCTTGGCGTAGCAATAAGCAGCTTCGTTCCAGGCATCGGCAAATTTAGGATCAAGCTGGATCACCTGCTCAAACATGGCCGTGGCGCGCGTGGACTGGTTTTGGTCAAGTTGCAGCCACCATCCGGCCATCCAGTGCAGGTGCTTATCCTGCGGGTACGCAGCCAGCGCTTCATTCATTGCCTGGATCGCGGGTATCCAGCGGGCCTGGCTCGCGTTGGCCAGCCAGTCAATGATGAGTTTTTCTTCCGCGCCGGCGGAAGCGCGCGTGGCCAGCGCTTTTTCACGCTCGGCTACCTGCTCGGTCGGGTCCTGCGAAAAGAAAGTGAGAAAGATGTGTCCCAGGGCAAATTGCGGATCAGCCTGCACGGCGCTGCGGAGATTGTTCAGCCCGTCTTCAGTGTGCAACATCTCCATCTTCTGCACGCCTTTTTCAAAGAAGGCATGCGCCTGCGGAGACTTGGTGCTGATATGCATGCCGTTGGGCGTGTCATGCGCAAACGCACGCAGGCCAAAACTTGCGAGCAGCACGGCCAGAATGGATACCTTGAGTGACCTCATCTTCATCTATGACTCCTTGTACGGCTGCCGGGCAAGGCGACCATGGGTGCCCGGCGGGTTTTGGCTAATTGCCCTTAAGGAAATATCCCTGTTCCAGCGGGAGCTTGCCGTCAACTTTCAGCACATTGACGCGACCATTAATCGAATAAACGTCGACCAACCCGACTGCGCCGGGAATGGATTCCACGGATTTCAAAAGCTCATCTTCCGAACGGACAACAATCACGCCGCTTGCGTGTGCCGCCAGCAGCGCTTTAAATTCTTCGGCTTGCATGTGATAGAGCTTCTGGATCGCGGTCTGCATTTCCGGAGTGGAAGGATCACGGAGAACAAGAATTACCGGGCGTCCATCTGGCCACTTGTGGCTATCAAACTTGAATACCTTTGCCAGATCGTTTGCCGAAAGTCCACCCGTGTTGTTCGTCTTGTCAACGATTACCGCCAGCTGCTTGGCTTCAGCAGAAGCCCCCAGGCTTGCAGCCAGCAAAAGCAAGACACAAATACGGCTTCCAATACTCATGACTGGGCAGTTTATGCTTGAAATCCGGGGAAAATAAGATTACTGAGGTAATAGGTGCTTTCATTGCAATAGCTTAGAAGAGAGATGAAGGATGTTTTTACTGGCAGGCGGTTCGATAACAGATCATTAATATGTTTGCCTATCTGATGCGTCTTTCTTCCCCAAGTCGCCGATATCAGCCAAGCACTTTCAACAACATCAGTTCTTTAAACTTTTCTTTTCCACTTTAGGTGTCTCCGTGTTGTTGGCGAGAGGCATCAAGTTCACTCGTACAACAGGCTGTAATGTAGAAACGTTGTCTCTTGGATCAGCGGCGTTAGCCACGATCATCCGCTGCTCGCCGTCCGGCCCCGCCACTAACCCGACAGAAGCCATTACAGTGGCCGTCACCGTGAGAGTTCCTTCAGCGCTTCTTCCGGACTGCATCGTCCCTTTAGGCTGTTGTGCAAAAGCACCCGGAGAAACGAGCAAGAGAAATCCCGCGAGTAGCACTCCGGTCGTCAATCTGCGATTCATCAGAACGTCCCCAGCCTTGGAAGTGGGATAGCTTTTTCGAGGAAGAAGTTTTCCCTGTCCCATAAATTGCCTATCGGCAAGCTTTTCCGCTGGCTTGACGGCGTTCTGGAGAAAGGCAGCTTTTGTACTCATCACTCTCGCAAGGCGCGGGAGGTGGAAGCCGGAAACGGGTGCGTCACTCGAAAGTAATCACCACAATAAGGATTGCCAGGGTATCTGCTGGAATGTGATATGGATTAGCCGATGCGTCTCACGGAAATCGAGTGGAAGCCGGTCTCGCGCGTCCAGGTGATCTGCTGGACCGCGTTCTACTGTCTGCTACTTTTGTACCTTGCCCTGAACTGGGGCCAGCTCACAATGCTGGATAATGTCCATCTTCCCATTCATGAAGGCGGGCATCTTCTCTTCGGCTGGCTGGGAGAGGCACTCGGGCTCTGGGGCGGCACGCTGCTGCAACTGATTGTTCCAGCGGCTCTGGCCGTGAGCTTTGCTCTTCGCCAAGAGCTGCCAGGGACGGTCTTCTGCGCCTTTGCTTTCTTTCACAGCCTGACCGGCGTTGCCACTTACATGGCGGATGCTCTGCGGCTTGAGCTTCCACTGGTAACAGTGGGCGCGGTCGCCGATGAAGCGCAGCATGACTGGGCGCGGATTTTTGGCAGCCTGAGCGTTCTGCCGCATGCCATCCAGATTGGCAACTTCACCCGGCTGATAGCATGGCTGGGAATGGTTGGTAGTGTGGCGTGGTTTGCCTGGCGCGGCTATCGGAATTCGCAGGTCATAGGGCCTTAATTTGGTTTTGGTAATGCGGCCTCAGCTTTTTTCTTTTTTGCTGCCTTTGCTTGTTCTGACCACTCCCCGGCTTTTTTCAAGTCCGCTGCCTGTGCATCCTGATCGGCGCATTCAATATCCGCACGCATGCGATAGAGAAGGTTCAGGTATGACATTGCGTCGGCATAATCCTTGCGCAAGGACGCTGCTTTTGTCAGCAACGCAATGCCATCATCTATATTGGCCAGCGCAATAGCTCGCGAATTTGTGCAGGTAGCGGCCAAAGTCTCAGCGTCCTGTGACTCAGGGTCCTGTTTTGCTTTTTCCGCAGTCAAGTCATGCGAGGCAATGGACCAGTCGGCAACGCCAGCCGAGTAAAACATCTCCGGATCAGTGGGGTCGAGGGCAATAGCTTGCTTGTAACTTTCCCTGGCCTGTTCAAAGCTTTTCAATTTCCAATACAAGTAAGCCATGCCCTTAATGGATTCAATATCAGAGGGGTGGCGGCGCAGAATTTCCGAGTATTGATTCAAAGCATTTGTTGCCCGGACAACGTTGTCCGGATTATCGACGCCGGGAACAAATGTCTGCGCGTAAGTGGTTGCCAGGTAAAGACGGGCAAGCGTGAATTCCGGATCAAGGCTGACGGCTTTTTCAAAGTGGTCGATGGCAGCATCGTAATTCGCCTGTCTAAAGGCCTGCACCCCCGCATTCAATTCTGCCTGCGAAGGAGTTTGCTCCTGCGGCTGCTGTTGCGCCGTGCCTGCGATTCCGACCGATATAGTGAACCCAACTAACAGGACAAATCTTGCAAACATCCATTAGCCTCTTTGCTTTATCCCAAAAACCGCGCGTGTTCTCGAAATCCACGCGCCTAAGAACCAAGTACATACAAAATAGCAAAATGCATTTCCGAATACGACTGGCCAAAACCGGGGCCCCCCATTCTATGGCGCAATGGTTTCCACCAGTTCCAACGCGGTCTTGCGCACGGGTTTCATCAGCGGCAGGCCGGAAAGCTTAAGCAAAGTTACCAGCAAGCCCAGGCTCTTTTCCATCAGCTTTTGCGTGCGCTGCTGATTTTCAGAACGGTCATAGAGCCAGAACAGAATCAGCCCCATCTGGTAAAGCCAGAGCAGATAAGGAAGCTGCGGTTTCAGGTCGCTGGGAACTTTTACGTCGCCACCTTCCAGGGCAATACGCAGATGCTCAATGGCCCGCTCCCTGATAGGCCGTGTCTCTTCACTGAAAGGGGAAAGCGGGTCTTTGCTATCTGGAGCATGGCGGAAAAGCGCGTCGCAAAAATTGCGATTAGGCGTCAGCAGTTCAAAGAGCTTCTCCAGCACACGGCGGATCCGGTCTTTCAACTTCTTCTCGCCGGCAATGGCCTCCAGAATCGCCTCATGGCTGCCCTCTTGCATCTCATGGTAAAAAGCCAGCACGATGGCTTCCTTGGATGAGAAGTAGTAATAAGCGCCACCCAGGGCCACCCCGGCCTTGGCGGCGATATCGCGCATGGTGGTCTGTTCAAAACCTTTTTCCCGGAACATCTCCATGGCGGCTTCATAAATACGCCGGCGCGTGTCTTCCGCGCGCGGCGTAGGACGTGTTTTCATTGCAGGCACATTCATCGCAGATATTCCGATACAGTTGCGTCCGGCACCGCGCACGGAGCCAGCGGAACTTTATTGAGTTCGCCTGCTATTTCTTCCGGTTGGTCATGGCTGAGCCAGCGGGAAATAGTATGGCGGTTCTTTGAAATCATTTCAAAAGCCTGCCGGGCAAACGGCGCAACCAGAGGATGCGCCAGCCGGCAAGCCCACTCACGATATTCATCCAGAGCATACAGCGCCATGATCCAGGCGGAGTTATTCAGGTAAACCTGGCCTTCATCGCTGACAACCACAAGATCATTGCACGTGGCCACCTTCTCCAACTCCGGAAACATCTTCTGTGCTTTCTCTGAACCGGCCGGGACCATGCACAGTCCCAGCCATGTACGCTGCACCAGCAGCCAGTCTTTAAGCCGCTGGCACAGCTCGCATTTTGGATCATATAGCACGTAGAGCTTTTCCATAATTCATCTCCAATCGAGTATTCATTCGCATTGATTGCATGCGAACTTCTACCGTGGCACCGCTACTTTCAACATCGCATCCGGCGCTACTGGAGGACGGCGCGGGCCATTGTGTTGTCCGTGGGCGCGTATGCGGGAAAAGACAAAAAGATTGAAAAAATGCATGCCGCCCAACGCCAGCAGGACAAAGCCAAGTTTGTCGCTCAACATTTCGGTCGCAGCCCGCGAGGTGGCAACGGTCGCATCACTCTTGAGCGCCAGCGAGACAAAGCCGATATTGATCAGATAAAAGCCGACCACCAGTAGATGGTTTACTGAGGCAGCCAGTTCGGCGTTGCCGTGAAAGGCATCCACCAGGAAGATAGCTCCCCGTTTGTGCAGCGTTCGGGCCACCCAAACAGTCAGAGTGACGCTGATCAGAAGATAAACAAGGTAGGAAACAACAATGGTCATTTCACTGCTATGCATAAGTAAATCCCTCCATAAAGTGTATTTTGAACATGTTCAAACAAACGCTAAGTCTTTGCCGCCACGATGTCAAGGATAATTTTGAACATGTTCACGTTAGGGCTTCTCTCGAAGACCCACAATGGCCGACGCTCCTTCACCTCCAGGCAAGAAGCCGAGCTTTTTATTGACGTGCTGCGGTCGAACACTCTGGCCGGCAAGTTCAAGCTGCACGAGTTCGTGGTGATGCCGGACCACTTCCATGTGCTCCTCACCGTTGACGGGAAGACGAGCATTGAACGCGCGATTCAACTCATTAAAGGCGGCTATTCATTCCGGAGGAACAAGGAACTGGGGCTGGCGGGAGAGATATGGCCGCCGGGCTTTTCCGAAGTCCGGGTCCTGGACCGGAAGAGCTATCTGGCGCATAAGAAGTATATCGACGAGAACCCGGTGAAAGCGGGCCTGGCGAAGAGCGCGGAAGAGTATCCGTATTGCTCGGCATATTTCCGGAAAAAAAAGGCCAGCGGCTAAAGCCGGGGTATTTTAGGGCATCTTACCGGCCCTAAGTCGCTACGCTCACCCATGCCTAAAGGCATGGGCTTGGCCCGGGCCCTGATACGAAGCACCTCTTCGCTAATACTATCTTTGACGGTACTGAAGGCGTTATTAGTAGAACCGAAGCAAAAAAGGCATCCTTCAGACGCCTTTCATAGATCGAAAATCAAAAAACTTACTGCTGCACGCCCACTGCCGGCTTTTCTGTCGGTGTGCTGCTAACCGTGGTGGCGCGCGCGGCGAAGAAGTTATGGTCGTACAGGGCGCGATAGAATTTGCCGCTGATTTCGGCGGCCTTAGGGCCGAAGGTCGGGCGGCCGCCTTCAAGGAAGACTACGGTGACAATGTGTCCGTACTGCGTGTCAGCGTAAGAGGCGAACCAGCCAAAGCGCGTGCCGTCTTTGGAGCAGGTGCCGGTCTTGCCCAGGATCTGCTCTTCACTAAAGTTCAGGCGCAGCCTGCGGGCAGTGCCGTACTGCACAGCGCCCGTCATGCCATCAGCAATCTCAGGGACCAGCGGACCAATTTCAAGCTGGCGCTTTACGCGCGGCTGAAAGTTGATGACCTGATCAACCGACGTGGGATGCTGCAGGTAATAAAGCGTGCCTCCGTTGGCCACGGCGGAAACCAGCGCGCCAAGTTGCAGGGGCGTCATGGAAATGCTTTCACCGAAAGAGCACATCTTGCCTACGCCGCCAAGCTTCTCATCGAGTTCATGCGTGGGAAAGGTGCCAAGGTGCTCGCCGTCAATGCCGTAGCCGGCCAACTCGCCCAGACCAAACTGGTGGGCGTAATAGCTGACCTTGGGGAAGCCGAGTCGGCGTCCAACGGCTTCAAAGTAAGCGTTGTTGGAATGCGCGAGGGCTTCTGTCAGCGTCATGTGTGAACGGCCGCCAAGTGCGATAGCTTCCTGGCGGGTAATGACTTTTTCACTCAGGCCGGCCAGAGCAACCGCGACCTTAATGGTGGAGCAGGGCTGCGCGCCTTCACTCAACGCCAGCTTCTGGTTGACCATGGCCAGGATGCGTCCGCTGGTGGGATCAATGGCGACGACTGTTCCATTCATGTTGCCCAGGGCATCAATCGCGGCCTGGCGCACCACAGGATCTTCACCTTCAACAATGTCGCCATCAGTGTTGTCGTCTGAAAATGAGTTGCCGGTAAACGTCTCAACCCAACGATGATGGCGAGGGCGACGGCGATGCAGGCTTACCGTTTGCAGAGTGGCAGCTTTCGAAGAAGCTTTTGCCGTTCTGGCGCGGGCACTGGCAGCTTTTGCCTTCGTGCCGTGCGCAGTTGCATGACGGGCTGCTGCGCGCTTATGGCGGAGTCGCGCCATACGCTTTTGCGCGTGGGCGCTTTCCGTTACATGTCCGCTGGATTTAGCTTTGGCCGTGGTGGTGCTGGATGTGCGCGCGAAAGACGCGCCCGAAAAGACGAGAGTGGATACGAATAAGACGAAGAGCCGCAATTTCATTGGAGTCACTACCACCTGCTACCCAGGGCAAATTTCTGTTGCTTGTGAATCTCTTTTTCGATGTTAAGTGAATCTTCACATCGCGTGCAGCAGCAATTTATCCTAGTACCGAAGTAAGTACCTTTCTTCTCAAATTAAAAAGATGCAGCTACTCTACTGAGAGTGGGCTGCAGGATGTTTGTTTATCGGCAGCGGCGCAAAGAGACTAAAGTCCTCACCAGTATCAACCCTAAATACCTGCCGTTGGTGTTGCCTTAAATTGGCATTAACGTTATTAATTTGTGCCGTCAGCTTGTGGCTGCGGGCCAAAAGATTGGGAGATTTGAGGCCGCCACCATGCGGCGACCTCCGGCTAAACTGATCTGCTACCAGACTTTATCCCATCAAGGACAAGGCTAATTGATCTCTCCCCGTTTGCGGATAAACGCCGGGACATCGAGGTCGTCCTGTTCCACGGCGGTCCGGATGGATTCAGTCATAGTGGCCAGATTGGGGTTTTCGCGGGCCGGCGCCATCACACGCGCTGGAGCAACGGAGTGGCCAGTAGCCGCGTGGGCCGCAACCTGGGAACCATAAGGAACATGGGGTATATGGGTGGCATTCACCACTCGCGGAACTGCGGCTGGCTGCTGCACCTGATAAGCCGAAGCCGTCCGGGCCGTGGAAATGGCGGCTTGCGCAGCGTTGACGGTGCGGTCCTTGCGCGCCGGAACGTCATTCTTGAAGCCGGTGGCGATTACCGTGATTTTCAGATCGTCTTTCATCTTTTCGTCCTGGACGGCGCCAAAAATGATGTTGGCATCTTCATGCGCAGCGGATTGAATAATGGTGGAAGCCTCATTCACCTCAGCCAGCTTGAGTGACGATGAGCCGGTAATATTAATAAGGATGCCGCGCGCTCCGTCGATCGCGCCAGCCTCAAGCAGCGGGGAAGAGATTGCGGCCTGCGCTGCGTCCGTTGCACGGCGCTCACCCTTGGCAATGGCAGTGCCCATCACGGCATAGCCCATGCCCGCCATGATTGTTTTTACGTCGGCAAAATCGCGGTTGATGATGCCGGGAATGGTAATGATGTCTGAAATGCCCTGCACCGCCTGACGGAGGATGTCGTCGGCAATACGGAACGACTCAAAGAAGCCGGCATTTTGCGCCACAGCCAGCAGCTTTTCATTCGGGATAACAATCGTCGTGTCGATGCTGTCAATCAGCTCGGCCAGACCGCGTTCCGCCTGCGCCATGCGACGGCGGCCTTCAAACGCAAATGGTTTGGTTACCACCGCCACGGTCAAAGCGCCCATTTCGCTGGCCAACGAAGCAATGATCGGTGCAGCGCCCGTGCCGGTGCCACCGCCCAGACCGGTCGTCACAAAGACCATGTCAGCGCCTTCCAGTGCTTCTATGATTTTGTCTGCATCTTCCAGAGCGCCTCGGCGCCCCATTTCCGGGTTGGCGCCTGCGCCCAATCCATTGGTGAGCTTGGTGCCAAGTTGTATCTTTACCGGCGCGCGCGACATCTGCAGCGCCTGCAAATCCGTGTTTGCCACCACAAATTCCACGCCTTCAACCCCGGCGCAGATCATCCGGTTGACTGCGTTTCCGCCTCCGCCGCCGACGCCGATCACCTTGATCTTGGCGTTGGTGCGAGGGTCTTCATTGAATTGGATTCTCACTTCCGCGTCCGTCTTTCTCTGTTCATCACTCATACATCACACTCCTGGTCCGTTTGATCCGCCGACTTTCATCACCTTTGTTTTTGCGTTCCAAGTTTTGCGCCCCACGATGGATCTTGAAGCGCCCTATACCCGTCTAACCCTGAGCTTTTTTCTGTAATCCCGAACCCGCGCTCTTTGCGGGTGAGGATCACTATTCCCTTCCAGGCACTCACAATCACGACCATCGCTTTCCGCCGCCCTATGCTTCGTTGCAGCTAAAGGGCTCCCTCGCTCCGCTCGGGATTTCAGAAAATTCCTCATGCTCCCAGTTTCGCCAGCAATGCGCGCAGCTTGTGGCCGAATCCCTGTTCCGGATTCATCTTCGCCATGGTGGTCCGATGCGCATACATGGCTAGCCCCACCACTGTTGCAAATTCCGGCTCGGCCAATTGCGGAGCCAAGTCCGCAATGGGAGGCTCCGGCACTGCCAGCCGGATTGGCCGGTTCAAAATCTTCTGGCAAACTTCCGCAAGCCCGGTCATGCGCGATCCGCCGCCGGTAAGCACCACACCAGCCGGACACAACTCCATCACGCCAGCCTGCTTCAGATGGTCGCGCATCAGTTCGCAGAGCTCGGCCGCGCGCGGCTCGAGAATTTCCGCCAAAAAGCGTTGCGGCATCAGCCGTGACGGCCTGTCTCCCACAGCCGGCACTTCAATCTCATTGCCCTCCGCCACCTGGCTGCTGATTGTGTGCCCAAACTGCTTCTTGATCTTTTCCGCGGAAACCAGCGGTGTGCGCAGGCCCACCGCAACGTCATTAGTGAAATGATCTCCACCGACAGGAATTACGCCTGAGTGCGCCACCATGCCGTCTGAATAAACAATCATGTCGGTCGATCCTGCGCCGATATCGGCCAGGCACACACCCAATTCTTTTTCGTCGGCCCGCAGCGTGCTATCGGCGGACATCAAGGCCTCATAGACAACGTTGTCCACGTGCAGTCCCGCGCGATTTGCCGCGGTCACCGCATTTTGCGTGGCGCTGGCGGAAGCCGTGACCATGTGCAGGTTCACTTCCAGCCTGCGGCCCATCATGCCCGCCGGATCGCGCACACCGGTTTGCTCATCCAGAATGAACTCCTGGGGCAGCAGGTGCAGCACCTCGCGGTCTTCCGGCAGGGTTACCGAACGGGCTTTCTCTACGGCGGTGCGAATATCTTCACGAGTCACATCGCGCGGACGCGAGCCCAGCGTCACTCCGCCCCTGCTGGTTACTCCTTTAATATGTGATCCGGCCACGGAGATAACGGCGTTTCCTACCAGGGTACCGGCAAGCTTCTCGGCTTCTTCCACCGCTTTATGGATACTCTGGACCGCCTTTTCCAGCTCAACAATGATGCCTTTGCGTGATCCCCGGCTTTCCGCCATGCCATGCCCACGATAGAGCAGCCCCGCGTCCGTGGCCTCACAAATCAGGGCAACCGTTTTTGCGCTGCCAGTGTCCAGCACCGTAATCAAATTAGAAGGATGTTTGCCGTTACTGCCCATGATTTCGAGTCCTTATGAATAGCTCTTGGCCGTTAGCTCTTAGCCATTAGCTTGCGATCTTTTATCTCAGTCACTACTTGCACGCTACCAGACTTCATCCGTTCCTGACTTTATATTCCTCCGCGCCTCCGCGCCTCAGCGGTGAACAATCTTTTTTGCGACTTTGTGAGCCGGTTTCACCGCTTGCTTCGTGCTCACCTGCTTTACTACCGCCCTTGGCGGCACACCACTTGCCTCTGCTTTCTCCGCGCCTCCGTGCCTCCGTGGTGGATTGGTTTCTGACGGCTTATCCGGATTCACAATTACCTGCCCCTCATAGCGCAGGTCCACCGACTGCACGTTCTGGAACTGTTGCCGCCACTCGGCAATGTGCGTTACATAAAGCTTGTAGCGAGGCAGAAAGTCCTGAGCGCCCAGATGGACAACCATCGTCCCTCCCGGATCATTGGCCGTAACTTTCACGTTTTCCGGGTCGGACAGGTCCACTTCGCTCAACTGCTTAACGTAATTAGTAACCCCATTCGTGCTCCCGCTGGCCCCGGCGCTATCGCCTTCAGGCTGGCCCAATTCGCTTACCAGCCGGTTATAAATCTTCATGGCCGCCGCCCGCGATGAAAGCGGCTCAGTCTCGTTAATCCCACGGATTACCGGAAAGGAATATTTGATCTTGCGGTCCGCAGGCAGTCCCATGACCACGCCATTCGCGTCGATCATGCTGATGCGCGAGCCGATCTGGGCAAATGCTACCGGGGTCCGCTCTTCAATATTGACGCCGATACGGTTCGGAAGCAGGCGCATTACCGACGCTCGCTCCACCCAGGGAATCTGCTCCAACTGCCTCTGCCGCTCCTCCAGCGGCACAAAAAAGATGTTGCGGCCAATATCCGCGCCCGCCACTTCCATTACATGCGCGGCGGAAGCATTGCGGACTCCGGTGATCTCCACCGAATCGCTGGATTGAAGCCGGAATCGCCAGGAATGCATGCCATAGCTATAGGCCCACGCCGACAACCCACCGCACGTCACCACCGCGGCGGCAATCATGCCAGCAATTTTGAGCTGGCCGGCGGCTTTTTTAGGAATGGAACTGCGGCGCACCGGCACGCGTTTCTGTGTGCGGAGAAATTGCGCCTCTTCGCTGTCCAGATCTTCCAGGTCGAGATCAAGGTCTTCACGGCTGATAAGCAGTTCTGAAGCGTCCTGGTCTTCAGCGGCAGCGCGGCGGTTCGCTCCGCGAGATTTTGCGGGACCTTTTATGTCATTGTCAGGAGAAATTCGGGGATTGGCCGACGCCCCAAGCTTAAGCTCAGAGTTTTGAGAGCGATTCGTACGCCCTCGCGACGTAGAGACAACATCATCGTATTGTGTCAACTCGATAGAGTCGCGCGCCATTACATCGCGGTCGACGGAGTTGTGCGCCAGCACGAACCAATATATCCGGTTTCTTTCCTTTTTGTTACCAGAATTTTACGGTATCACCGTTTTTTTTCGGGTTTGCAAGGAAGTGGGGACGACCTTCGGGGTAGTCACAACCAAACTTTGCCGGGGCCTCACTTGTTGAATCTCCATCTGATCCGGCAGATCTGTGAAATTTCTCATCTGCCGGCGACCCGCGGTATACCGCTATTTTCCGTGCGGCTCCATTACGGCAACCTTGATCACGTTTGACATGACGATTGGCTGCTGGCTGTTCGCAATCCCATGCTTCGAAGTTGAAGTGTCCGGCCGCATCACAAGTACGGAGTAAATTGCGGGAGGAAAAAGCTGATTAGTCGTGTTCAACCAGACCCGGTCAGTTATGCTCTCACCGGGCCGAAGGTGCAATCCAACTTTACGGCCCCGATTTCCAGCCTTCTGCCCTTTTAGGTTTTTAGTGAAACTATGATCGTTAGGACGTATCAGTCTCGGGCAGTCGCATGGTCCGTAAACATAGAGTTCATAGTCAAAGCCTGGAATATGTCCGTTGGTCTGAATAGAAATTGAATGATTCGATTTATTCAATAAGGTCACCTTCAACCAAAGCCCCCCTCCGGGCGATGTAACGCTGTTTTCCGCGTATACACCCAGCACAATCCCTGAATGGATCGGCGTGGGGGGCGGTGCTGTTTCAATCGTGCAACTGACGCTGCAAACCTCTACCGTCTCCCGGATCGATGGCACAACAACATCCTGAATGCTTGGGGCGTGGGACTCTAATCGGACTGTTCTGCTGGTCTCTAATCCGGAAAAGTTTACTTCCGCCCTGGGACCCGGCACCTCAAAGCTAATGCAATAGTTTCCCGGTGCAAGACGCGATAAACGATAAATACCATTGGAATCGGTGGTTGTCTCGCGCCGCTCCCGCGTGGTTTTCTCAATCGCAGTGATTCGTGTGGGGACTGCTCCAAAACCGTCCGTGACCATTCCCCTGATCTCACTAGATTCGGGTTCTTCAGCTGCGGAATCGTTTGTGTGCGCTGATTCAGGGTCGGCCGTGACCACCATCGGTCCTCCTCCTTCACCAACCGCTAAACGCACTTCCAACGGGTAGCTCGCCTCCGAATTGATCAGAATGTTGGGCTTTACCTCTGTCTTAAATCCAGGCGCCTCAACCCGTACCGTGTATTCCCCCCATAGGAGATTGGGAAGGAGATATTTGCCGGCGGAATCCGTCATGGTCTTGAACTGCACTCCGCCGGGCTCTTTTGTCGCAATAATCTGCGCTCCCGGAATTGCCGCCCCGGTAAAATCTTCAACCTTCCCGGTAATGGAGCCGAACGCCAGCGGGCCGCCGTCCGTTTCAATAATCGGTCCGCTAGTCCGCGATTGCCCAATCTTCAAATTGCTATCCAGTTGTGTTACCTGGGACGGTTTGACCGGCACAGCCGTCATCGTTTCGGCGCGAAATCCTTCCATTTCCAGCCGGACTGTGTAGTTTCCCGCTGGTAAGGCGGTTAGCTGATACCTCCCGCTACAATCGCTATATGTCTCGTATTTCCGCCCATGTGCTTCCTCAAGCATAGCTATCCTGACGCCTTCAATCTCTACGCCCATCGGGTCAACTACTTTGCCCAGAATAGTTCCAGTTCGCTGAAGATCCTGCCCGCCCGCCGAGACGCACCAAACCAGCAACAACGCCCAAATACCGCGACCAACCGCTGCTCTGCTCATAAGCCTCCCCGAGCCTGAAGATAGAACGTAAAGAGAGAGAAAGCTTGCGGCAGCGACGAAGATTGTCGCCACCTTGATTCCCCAACCGCCAAGGTTCGCCTCCCGCCGCCATGTCTGATACGCTTCTGCTGGCTTATTCGACTCGCCGATGCCCGATTCCTCAATCGCCATTGAGTTCGTCAATGTCACCTACCGCATTGCCGGTAATCGCGAACTTATTTCTGGCCTTAACCTTAGCATTCATCGCGGTGAAACGCTTATGCTGCTGGGACGCAGCGGGTCCGGCAAAACCACCACGCTCAAACTGATCAACCGGCTCCTGGCTCAGAGTGAAGGCACGGTCCTGGTGGATGGCCGCTCTACCGCAGAATGGGACGTGATCCGGCTGCGGCGGCACATTGGCTATGCCATTCAGGAAGCTGGGCTCTTTCCCCATTACACAGTCGAAGCCAATGTTGCGCTTGTGCCCCGGCTGGAGCGCTGGGACGGCGCCCGGATTGATTCGCGAGTTAAGCAAGTCTTGCATCTTGTCGGTCTGCCCTACGATCAGTTTGCCGATCGCTATCCTGACCAGCTTTCCGGCGGGCAGCGCCAGCGCGTCGGCCTGGCACGCGCTCTTGCCGCTGATCCGGAAATCCTGCTGATGGACGAACCCTTTGGCGCGCTCGATCCCATTACCCGCACGGAGTTGCAGCAGGAATTTATGCAGGTGCGGAAGCAGATGAACAAGACAGTGGTTTTTGTGACCCATGACGTGACTGAAGCGCTACTATTGGGCAACCGCATCGCCTTAATGGATTCCGGAAAACTTAAAGGCATTTTTACGCCGGCTGAATTTCTCCGCTCCAGTGACGATGTGGTTCAGCCTTACGTCAACGCATTCCGGGCCGGGCAACAAATTTTGAATTCCGGAGCTTAACGGTATGTCTTTGCCTGATTTTTTTGTTGCCCACAGGCGTGAGGTGCTCACGCTCACGGGCGAGCATCTCTGGTTGGTTGGCATTTCCATGCTGCTGGCCGTTGCTATTGGCGTGCCGCTGGGAATTCTGCTAACGCGCCGCCCGGCGTGGAAGTCTCTGGTGCTGGGCGCAAACAATATTATGCAGACCATTCCCAGCCTGGCGCTCTTCGGATTGCTGCTGCCAGTGCCGTGGCTGGGCGCGCGGGCTGATCGGCTGGCGATTCTGGCGCTTACTCTTTACGCTTTGCTTCCCATCGTGCGCAATACCTATACCGGCATCGCCGGCGTCGATCCGCCAGTCCGCGAAGCCGCCGTGGGTATGGGCCTTACGCCGCGACAACTGCTGTGGCAGGTGGAACTTCCTTTGGCTTCAAATGTGATTGTCGCAGGCATTCGCACGGCCACTGTTATCACCGTCGGAGTAGCGACGATTGCCGCTGCCATAGGAGCAGGCGGCCTGGGCGAGTTCATCTTCCGCGGCCTTGCCATGGTGGATAATAACGTGATTCTTGCCGGGGCAATTCCCGCTGCACTCATGGCGCTTTCCGCTGACCTGGTGCTTGGCCTGATTCAGCGGGGTCTCGTCCGGACACGCCATTAATGGACCGCCGCAGCTTTCTCTCCGGGCTGGCGCTGCTGATGACTGGCTGCATGCCTAAGGCTGCCGGGCTTTCCATTGGCTCCAAAAACTTCACTGAACAACTGGTTCTGGGCGAGCTGCTGGCGCAACAGATCGGCCGCTTTACCTCACTCCCTATCAATAAGCGCTTCTACCTTGCCGGATCCTATATATGTCATCAGGCGCTGCTCTCCGGACGCATCGATATGTACGTGGAATACACCGGCACCGCGTTGGTGGCGATTCTTAAGCAGCCTCCTTCTTCTGATCATGCTGTAGTGTTCAACACCGTGAAAGATCTTTATGCCAGAAGGTTCGGCCTGGAAGTCCTGCCTTCGCTTGGCTTCAATAATACTTTTGCCATGGTCATGCGTGGCAACGACGCGCGCCGTCTGCACCTGAAAACGCTTTCCGATGCGGCGGCTGTTTCTTCGCAATTGCGCCTGGGCGTTGGCTATGAATTCCTTGAGCGCCCCGATGGATATAAAGGTTTGGTGAGCAAATACGGTCTTAAATTTGCCGGGGCGCCGCGCGTGATGGACCTGGGCCTGCTTTATCGGGCGCTGCAAAACAATCAGGTGGATATGGTTGCCGGCTCAAATACTGACGGCCTGATCGCCGCGCTGGATCTGGTAGTGCTCGAAGACGATAAGCACTATTTTCCGCCCTATGATGCTGTGCCCATCGTGCGTCGCGAGACGCTTCAGCGCCATCCTGAAGTAGCAACAGCGCTTCAGCAGCTCAGCGGCCGCATTACCGCTGAAGACATGCGCCACATGAACTATGCCGTGGATGGCGAAAAAAAAGATGCTGCGGCTGTAGTGAAAGACTTCCTGGCGAAAAGACCAGAACCTATCTCATGAATCGAATCCAGCCGGTCTGCGTGCTTCTGAAGCCAGGTGTGGTTGACACGTGTTTGCACTCAAAATGCTGGACGAATGCATTTGAATGATAATACGATCATGTGCAATTAGCGCGAGGGCGCGACTGTGCGTCGAACAATCGAGGGCAGATATGAACCAATCGAATATCGTGATCCTTGGCGGAGGGATGGTTGCGGGATACGCAGCTAAGCAACTGGTTGAACTTGCATTGCCGAAGGGAGAATTAGCAATTCTCTCGGCTGACAATGTTGTTCCCTATGAGCGCCCACCGTTGTCAAAAAGTTTTCTGGCAGGGAAGGACAGCGAAGATGCCATCAAGATCAATCCGGAAGACTTTTATAAAAAGCAGGGAATCGAGGTGAAACTCCAATGCGAAGTCGCCACTGTGGACCTTAAACGCAAGCGTCTGATTCTTAAGAACAGTGATGAGTTGGGGTTTCAAAAGCTTATTATCGCCACCGGCGCCAGTCCGCGAACCCTGAACATTCCCGGCTCCAGACTTCAAAATCTGTTTTACCTGCGAACCGTAAACGATTCCAAGAGTATCCGGAATGCATCGAAAAAAGCGAAGCATGCAATCGTGATTGGCGGCGGTTTCATCGGCATGGAAGTGGCGGCAGTGCTTGCGCAAAAGGGACCGAAGTAACCATGGTCCTGAATGACGACCGCGTATTTAAGCGGCTGTTTGCGCCGGAAATGTCGAGCTTTTTCGAGAGCTATTACGCAGCCAAAGGAGTGCGGCTGATCAAGTCGATGTCGGTTACGGAATTTCAAGGTGACGGAGCCGTCAATTCGGCTTTGCTCACTGACGGGCAGACTATCCCCTGCGATTTGGTTGTCGCTGGAATCGGCGTGCAGCCGGCAGTCGAGATGGTGGCGGACAGCGGGCTCGAGGTTGGTAACGGCATCTTAGTAAACGAGTACCTGCAGACCAGCCACCCCGATGTTTTCGCAGCGGGCGATGTTGCGAACTACCAGGACGTGCTTTTTGGAAAACGGAGACGCGTGGAGCATTGGGACAACGCCATTTCCCAGGGGCAGTACTGTGCTCGGTCGCTCATGGGAGACAGAACTCCGTTTAGGCATGTCCCGTATTTCTTTTCCGACATTTTTGATCTCTCCTATGAGTATTGGGGGTATTCGTCAGGCGCGGACCAAGTGATTCATCGTGGAGATATGTCGAGCAACAGCTTTAGCGTATGGTGGCTGCAGCAGCAGCGGGTAGTCGCGGCGTTTACGATGAATCGTCCAGATGAAGAGCGGAATGTAGCTCCGAAATGGATTGAGTTGGCGCAGAGGGTATCGGCCACCAAATTGAAGGATGTGTCACAACCGATCGTAACGGCATCAGTTCCGGCTGCGGGGTGAACATTCTCCGAAGCTGAAGCCATTTGCAGGGGAATTCGTCACACTCACAGAGCCAAACTCCTGCGGTCAATCAGCCGTTAACTTTGTTCCATAGGCCACTGGGCCATAAAGCCAGGAGCCCCAAACGATGACGGCCCCTAAGGAAATTGTTGCGCGGCGCCTCCTGAAACAGGCGGAGTGGTGCGAAAGACTTGGCTCAAGCCTCTACTCGATGCTGTTGCGCCATGCCGCAGAGGATGTGCGGGCTGACGGTGTGTGCTGTGCCGTTTTACATGACCATTATGACGATCCACCCGACTCAGCGCTTGCTTTGCGCTTTCTCGGAGCCGTCCACCGCCTGGTTCTGGAAGGAAAAGCGCCGCAACTTGCTGCTTGTTATCCTTCGGCTGGCGGCAGTAGCAATTGTGATGACCTCTGGCCCAGGTTTCGCGGCGCTGTGCAAGATCACGAAGCTGAGCTACGCGCATCAGTTCATCGCCCTGTACAGACTAACGAGGTGGGCCGCTGCGCAGCGTTGCTGGGAGGATTCCTTGAGGTTGCACGCCAAACCAGTCTTCCACTGCGCCTCCTGGGGGTGGGAGCCGCAGGGGGCTTGATCCTTCGGTGGGACCAGTACCGGTACGAAGCAGATCAAGAGGGTTGGGGCGATCCTCATTCCCCGGTACGCATCACTGGCGCGTTTAGCGGTGAGCATCCGTGTTTCGATGTGGTTGCGAAGATTGTAGAGCGGCGCGGCTGCGATGCTTCACCGATTGACCCAGCCACGGAGGAAGGGCGGTTAACTTTACAGTCGTATGTGTGGCCGGACCAGGTTGAGCGCTTTCGCCAGCTTGCAGCGGCTATCGACGTGGCTCGCCGTATACCTGCCCATATCGACCAAGGCAACGCGCCCGATTGGGTGGAGACTGAGCTGGCCGATGGCGTTCCTGGCGTGGCAACCGTAGTCTATCACTCCATTGTGTGGCAGTACTTGTCGAATGTGGATCGCGCGCGCTTTGAGCACGTGATGGCCATTGCAGGAGAGGCCGCCACTCATGAGAAGCCGCTTGCCTGGCTACGCTTTGAGCCAGCCGGCAACACCGCCGAAGTCCGCTTGCAACTTTGGCCCAGCAGCGAAGATCGGTTGCTGGCACGATCCGGCTTCCATGGAAAGCCTGTGCACTGGCTAGGATAAGAGAGCTAGACATTCCAAAAGCGGGATTGTGTTCTAGAACGGTTGGCCGGCAACGCGGAGCTAGTCTAATAGTTGACGCATATCTTGTCTGAGCAAACTAGACCCTTAGCGAGCCACGGAAGCCCCGAGCGGCATAGTAAGATTCCGCACCGTTGTGATACACGAAAACAGTATCGTAGCGGCGGTCACAAAAAAGAGCGCCGCCGAGTTTTCTGATATCAGAAGGTGTTTTCACCCAGCTCGACGTTTTCGTATCGAAATTTCCAAGTTTCTGCAGCTCTCGATATTGTTCTTCCGTTAAAAGCTCAATGCCCATGGCAGATGCCATATCCATAGCGTTATCTGCTGGTTTATGCTCTTTTCTTGACTCAAGCGCTTCACGGTCATAGCAAGCACTTCTGCGGCCTTTAGGACTTTCCGCTGAACAATCATAGAAAATATATTCGCCCGTCTTTTTATCCTGGCCAACAACGTCCGGTTCACCGCCGGTTCTTTCCATTTCATTCAGTGACCACAATTTTTCAATATCAGCTTCCAGCTTTGCTTGTACCTGGGCCCATGCAAGACCTTTATGGCGGTCCATGTTGTTTTCAAAACGGGCCTTCAATGCTCTGAGTAGTTCTTTACGTTGTTCTGCTGCTAACTCATTTTTATTGCTGACTTTATTTCTCTTTATCATGAAGTGTTATTTTTAATCTTCCAGTCCGCGGACGCTTGAGCTCTGAAAAATTTAACCCATTCGCGGGGGAATTTCTTCACGCTCACAGAAGCCAAACTATTCTGCGGTCAATCAGCCGTTAACTTTGTTCCCCCTGCCGACGGACCTGATAGATGTCCTCGCCTAAATGCACGCAGCACCTCGGCGGTCATTCCGTTATTACTTCACCGCTCGAACAGGAACTCACGCGGCAGTACGCGTAGCTGGAGGCTGGCTGAGCCAGATTTCGAAACGTGTTTCGCCGAGTCGCGCGTTATTGCCCGGAAGCAGTGTTCTCTCGCTGATTTTCGCTCCAGAGTAAAGTGCGTTTGGGTCAGCGATTACTTCGCGGGGATCTTTGAGTGCGGCCATGCGCCGCCGAACCAGATCATCCACGTGAAACTGTTCTGGCCCCGCGATTTCCACTGTGCCATTGATAGGCGGACCTACTGCGATCCCGGCTACGCCAGCCGCGACATCGTCGGCAGCCATCGGCTGGAAAAGCACATGTGGCAAACGCACTTTGTTGCCGTCGGTGGAAATGTCGGCCAGGCCCTTGAGGAACTCGAAGAACTGCGTCGCGTGCACGATCGAGTATGGAATCGGGCCCGCGCTAATGAGCTCCTCCTGCGCTAGCTTCGCGCGGAAGTAACCGCTCTGCGGGGCAAGATAATCGGTGCCCACCACGGACAGCGCGACATGGTGGCCGACACCAGCTTCGGCCTCGGCGGCCAGCAGGTTAGTAGTCGACTTATTGAAGAATTCCATCGCCGCGGCGTCCTCAAACGATGGCGAGTTCGACACGTCGGCGACCACCGACGCGCCGGTGAGTACCTCGGACAGACCCTCGCCGGTGACGGCGTTCACACCAGTCG
>DASXMN010000043.1:0-2114 GCA_036495645.1 Candidatus Angelobacter sp. | reverse complement strand
GCGTATAGCAGCTGAGCTGCAGACAAAGGGATTTGAGAGCTATCTCCCAACCTTGCGTGAGACCCACGCATGGAAAGACCGTAAGAAGGTGATGGATGTCCCCGCATTCGGCGGCTATCTGTTCACCCGCTTTGAGCCTTCTCTGCATAATCGTGTACGCATTCTGGAAACTGCCGGAGTGGTAAAACTGCTCGGAAACCACGGAATGCCGGAGCCGATTTCACCCACGCAAATCGAATCGCTGAGGCTCGCGCTTCAGAGTGGAGTACCGTGCTCCAGGCAGCCGTACGTAGAAGTCGGTACGCCAGTACGCGTTTGCCGCGGTCCTTTGTCCGGCTTGGAAGGTCAAGTGCTTCGCATGGGCAACAAACTGACTGTCTTCGTGAATGTTGCATCCGTATGTCAATCGATTGCGATCGAAGTACCCATTGACGATCTCGATTCGATCGATGGGACCCGGATCCCCCTTTTATTGAATTAGTGGCCTGCGACCCAGGTCTTCTGCCTTTAGAGCTCCCCCAGAGAGCGATTGATACATGGCAACAACACTTCCATACACCACAGCTGTATTAGGTGTGCCTTTTCATAGCGTGACGATCAATGAAGCGATTGATTTCATTGAGGAAAAGATTGATGAAGGCGGCTTTCATCAGATTGCCACGGCGAATGTCGACTTCCTCATGCATTCAATGCGCGACAAGAAATTGCAGGAGATTCTCTGTTCTTGTGATCTGGTGGTTCCTGACGGAATGCCGATTCTTTGGGCCGCCAAAATGCTGGGGAGTTCACTAAAGGAACGTGTCTGTGGGGTCGATCTGGTTCCACAGTTGGCCAAGCTTTGCGTGAAACGCCGCTTCAGCATCTTTCTTCTCGGTGCTTCCGATGCGGTTTCGGCACGAGCTGCAGAAAAATTGAAAGAGAGCTTCCCTGGACTGAAGATCGCTGGGCGCTACTCACCTCCTGCTCGTCCACTGGAACAGATGAACCATGAAGAAATTCTAAACAGGATTGCCCAAGCAAAACCGGATATTCTCCTCGTTGCTTTTGGCAATCCTAAGCAGGAAAAGTGGATCGCCATGCATCGTGACCGGCTCAATGTGCCGGTATGTATTGGAGTAGGCGGCTCACTAGACTTCGTTGCTGGCGCGGCATCGCGCGCTCCTCAGTGGATGCAGAGTTGCGGGCTTGAATGGTTCTATCGCATGTCGCAGGAGCCGAAACGCCTCGTACAACGTTATTTCGGCGACGCAATCGGCTTTGCTCTGCATATGCCGTCTCAACTCTTTACGACCGCGCTGCAGCCACGGAATAAGACCAAAGCGGGCGTCTTCCTGGATCACACCGGAACAACGGATGTCATTTCTATCTATGGCGACTTTACCGGCCCCATGGTGAAGGAGTTTCAGTCTCTCACTCGGGCAACAATCGCAAACGGAATGAATATGGTCATGAATCTCGCACAAACAACCTATTTGGGAACAGATGCGCTCGGATCCATGATTCAGATTTCTTCGGCCCTGCGGCAGTCGAATCGGGAGCTGTGGCTAGCAGAAATGCGCCCTCATCTGCTGCGGATGCTGCAAAGCGCGCACCTCAACATGTATTTCATGGCTACGACCAACGTGGATGATGCCATTTATAGAGCAGAACGAGCAGAACAGCGTCATCATATGCGCTCCGCAGCGTCACGTCGAACAAACCGCGTAACTCCCGCGACGGTGCAGATCAGATTTGAAATCTTGCAGGACATTTGCCAGAAAATCGCCGTCAAGAGCCCAGCTATGTCCACTTCGCCTCATAACGCAGCAGCGGGTTACGTGCTTCATACATAGAAATCGAAATATAAAAAGCCACTGGCAGCTAAAGATTGAAATAAATATCGATATCGACATATCCAAATGACTACCTTATTTTCCATGATCGGTTTGTTTCTGGCGGCAATCACAGCACCGCTGATTGTCGAACTCTTTCTGGTCACTGTAGCCAGCCTCCTGCCCAGAAGGAGAACACAAAACATTGTCGATCTTGTCAGCCGGCGTTTGGCAGTCGTAGTACCAGCGCATAACGAACAAACTTCAATTGGCTATTGTGTCGAGAGCCTACTTGCTTCGTCC
>DASXMN010000042.1:0-12513 GCA_036495645.1 Candidatus Angelobacter sp. | reverse complement strand
CTCATCGGCCATGACCATTTTCAGAACTGGGCGGAAAACTCCAGCGCACCTCCAAGATGAACCAAAATGTTCAATTTGCAGCCTTCTTTATCAATGACTTGTTGTTAAGTAAGTGACATTAGGCATTTATGCCTGCGGTATTGCAGTTAAAAAAGAAATCGGCTTCAGCCGCTGAGGTGAGGCCGTCAAGGTACATCATCTCTAAAACCGCTCTAGCGCGTACATTCACATTTCTTAATTCGGTCCCAGAGCTTGCGGCAAGCGAAATGCCATCGCATGTGCGATGGCATTTGTCATGGGCTTTTAATTGCGGTTATCTCTGTGGCGGCACAGAAGCGGCGCTTGAACTCACAGGCTGGTCCAGACGGATGACCATTCCGGTTTGCGCGGGCAAATTCACATTTTTGCTTTTAGTGGCCAGAACATAGCCGCCTCCAGCGAGCGTGCCAATCGCGAGACCTTTCAGCGGACCGCCAAAAACCAAACCTGAATCGGCCCCAGCCCCGCCTCCTGCATCTGTCGCTATATTCTTGTTGCGTGCGCTCTGGCTCTCTTTACCTGAATTTTTACCGTTTGTGCCGCTTGTATCGTGTACTGAAATCAGGGTCGCTGTGAGAGGCAGATTTTGCCCGTTGGGCAGCACCAGGTCACGAAAGCGCAAGTCTAGTTTGCCTTTGCCACGCAAAGCGGCCAGGGTCTTGCTTTCTTCAGTATCAGCCACTTCACCTTCCACGCGCGATCCGCTGGGGATGACTATCTCGCCATTGCCACCGCGCACCGGATCAGTAATGGTTGCGGTAAAGCGGTCTCCAGATTTTGAGGTCTTGGTCGAAAGCGGAGTGTCAAGAGCAGCATGAATTTCTGTTCCCGCAATGGCCTGATCAAGTCCTGATGCTGGTTGTATTACAGTTGACCCTTGCGCGTTCTCCTGGCCTGAAGTCTGGCTTTGGGAATTGTTGGCCTGCGGAATATCGGCTGAAGGTGGGGCAGGCTGTGGGGAAGTTCCATTATTCGGTGTTGCAGGAGTTTGTGCTTGTGGCTTGGTTGCCGGGTTATTGCTGGTGGCTGGCGGAGTCTGTGCGAATGCCATCGCCGTGGCAATCAGCGCAAACAGAATACGCGTGGCTGCCCTGCGCATTTTTAAGCTTCCTCCATCTGATTTCTTCACATTGTGAGAAGCCGCAAAAAATTTACAGGTTGGCCCATCAGCCCACTATTTTTGCCCAACCAGCATCTCTGGTAAGGATGACATCTCTGCCAAGGGTGAATTGTCACGTTATAATCAAACTGTCTTTATAATCGGTTCTGATTTTTACCGTCACAGGAGTTCCCAATTGACATTCAATGGCCAGCCTTCCAAACCCCGCGTTTTGGTGGTGGATGACGAGCGTGTGATTGCCGATACTCTGGCGATTATCCTCAACCAGAATGGCTTTGATGCCTCTGCGGTTTATACCGGGACAGCCGCGGTGGATCGCGCACGGGAGATGAAGCCAGATTTGATCATTAGTGATGTCATTATGCCGGACATGAACGGCATTGAGGCCGCAATCCGCATCCGCCAGGTGTTACCTGGATGCAAGATCCTTCTGTTTTCCGGTCAGGCCGCCACCGCGGATCTATTGGAAAAAGCCCGCGCCCAGGGCCATGAATTTGAGATCCTGGCAAAACCTGTGCATCCCCAGGATCTGCTGGCCAAGCTGAGGAATTAGAGACAACCCTGCTTTTTTAGAACTTCGATCACTCGGGCCAGCCTGACACAAGAATCCCCTTGCCGCAGCAAGGGGAAGCGCACGTTTTGAAATGCCTGGTTAGTTTGCGCTACCGCGCAGCACATTGGCGGCCAGAAAGCCTTTAGGACCTTTCATGAGCTCGTATTCCACGGTTTCGCCTTCGTTCAAAGTCCGGTAGCCATTTTCCTGGATCGCGGAAAAATGAACAAAAACATCTTCTCCGCTTGAGCGTTGAATGAAGCCATAGCCTTTGGCTCCGTTAAACCACTTTACTGTTCCCTTCTCTTTCACAATGCAACTCCTTTCGCCTCAGCTTCAGATTTGAAATCTCCCCTGAAATATTTCAGGTGGAGAAAAAGGTTGTTGCTTTGCCGGCCAGATAGCTCTTTTCCGCAACCGATGGGCTGCCGTGCCGGAAGGCCCTGCTTACGGGCGACTCCAGCAACCGGATCGTTCGGCGAAGTTCAACTGCTGCACAAAAACATCAACCAGGATGCGCCCTGCGGATGATACGCCGGGAGCTAGGCATAATATTCAGGAACTCCGGTTTTTGTAAAGCACTTTATTGCACATTGCGCCAGACACGAAAGGGAAACGCCTTTAAGCAACTTTCGTTTTCCGAAGTTTAACTTTTATAAAAACTGGAAAGATGGCGTTTTCTGTTACGATTTTTGCAGGATATCCATGCCTTCTGGTTCAATTTCATCAGCGGTGCAAAGCGCGCCTACGCCAGCCGAAGAGTCACAGGCTGCCAGGCTATTGCTGCGTCCCTGGAAATACATGCTGGTGCATCGCGGCTGGCCTACGTTGCGCTATTTAAGCAGGACAGAGGCGCATACGTTTGCTTTTTCGGTTGCGGCCAATGCCATCCTGTCATTTTTCCCCTTCATGGTTCTGCTTATGTGGTTGATTCGGAACGTTTTCCACTCACAAACCATGTTCAATGTTGTGGTTGATTTGTTGAAAGACCATCTGCCCGCCGGACAGGATTTTGTTATTCGCAATCTCACTTATCTGGTAAAGACGCGGCAGCGCGTCAAGATGGCGTCTTTGGTGATTTTGCTGGTCACCTCCACTGGGGTTTTTGTGCCGTTGGAAGTGGCGTTCAACCGCATCTGGGGTTTCGCCAAAAACCGCTCCTATCTGGGTAACCAGATTATTTCTCTGGTGCTGGCTTTCGCCTGCGGAATCCTGGCGCTGGCGTCAGTGGGACTGGCTGCAGGAAATGAGCTGGTATTAACTTTTATAATGCGTGGCAATGAAAATATCATTTTTCGGGCGGCGACTTTCGTTGCTCTCAAAATCTGTGCGACTCTGGCCAGTATCGCAATTTTTTTTCTGATCTACTGGATCTTGCCCAATGGAAAAATCAAAGCCCGGAGCGTGCTGCCCGCCGCGGTTGCCATGGGCGTGCTCTGGGAAGTAGGGAAGGTGCTTTACATCAAAGCACTGCCATGGCTGGACTTTCAGGAAGTGTACGGCCAGGCCTTCTCGATTTCTGTTGCGCTGATGTTTTGGGCATTTATTTCCGGCCTGATGTTGCTGGCGGGTGCACACTTGTCATCTGATTTCACATCCGAAACAGATGAACCAACTAGCACGGATGATGAAGGCCTGGAGTTTACATAGGCGCAAAGAATTGCTGATTTTGGCTTTTGTTTCTTTCTCCCCATGGGTCACGCAAATAGCTATTTTCGGCGATAAAATCCCCTCAAGTACCTGGATTCCCTCCCCTGGTTTTTGCCTTTTCACCTGCGCTGGTTTTCCATGGGCTCAAAAATTAAATTGCAGTCGTTGCATTCGACGATTGCTTACTCTAAAGGAGGAAGTATGCGGAAAAGTTTGATTCAGTTGATGGCGGTATTGTTGTTGTTCGTTGGTTTTGGTTCGGTCCGGGCTACGAGCGGGCCTTTGCCCACTCCACCTTTCCCGCCATTGCATTTGAAATAAGTTTGCTATAAGAAAAGTTGCTGGTTTAAGCTTAGCCCTTCCTTTCATGAAGAGCTTCGAATTAGCATTGGCCATAATAGGCACAGGACTGCAAGCGTCCCTGTGCCTACTATTTTTGATAAAGCGCAGCTACGCGCAATTTCCAATATTTTTCTCATTTACGTTGTTCTCGGTGGTCAGCGCTCTAACCGGTTTGGCGGTGCAAAACGTCCCATCGCTCTATTTTGACGTGTATTGGACAAGCGAAGCCTTCTACGTAATCCTTGCATTTTTCTCCCTGCAGGAAGCGGTTCGTTCGGTATTTCGAAATTTTCATGGCATGTTTTGGTTCCGAGCGCTATTTCCAACCATTGGGATAGCCATGATCGGAATTGCCATCGCCCGCACACTGTTACTTCCCAGAGCGGCTCACAGCGTCCTAACTGTCACCTTATTTACCCTTGAGATAGGGGTGGGACTGCTGCAATTCGCGATTTTCGCCGTATTCGTGCTTCTTATTCAATTTTTCCATATGCGCTGGCGGCAACATGCATTCGGGATCGTTTTGGGGTTCGGGATAGCTTCTGCCGGAACCCTGGTTGCCTATTTGCTGCGTTCCGAATTTGGAACGAAATTAGACCCTGTTGTCAGACTTGCCCCTCCCATGGCTTACATTATTGGGGTGGCAATTTGGCTGGCTACTTTTTTAAAGGCAGAGTCAGGGCAGCCAGAGGCAGCATGGGCTGCGGCGCTTACACCCGAACAGATGATTGTTGAACTCAGGCGGCATACTAAGGCTGTGAAAGGCATTCTAGGAAGATGATGTTCGATTTCATCGTAATATTCCTGGTCGGCATTCTGCTGTTGTTTGCCGTCTACACGGCCATACAGTTTCTGGGAAAGTTTCCCCGGCGCACCATCGACGATGTAATGCCCTTCCTGCGTGCTGCCGAGCCTCAGGAGCTCGAATCGCTTCTGGATCCAGGTCAGGAAGCGAGTTTCCGCTTGCGAATGTCCCGAGAGGAATTTGCCGATTGGCAGCGCAAACGCATCCATCGTATGCGCGAGTATCTTCTCCGAATGTCTCATAATTCATTGGTGCTGATTGAATGGGGCAACATGGAAGCGATAAAAAGTGAGGGCGATCCTGCGAGATGTAGTCAAAGGCAGATATTAGCGCAGGAATTGGTTCAAGCCGCCACGGAGTTCAGGCTTTACTCCATCCTGGCGCTCGCAAAATTGAAATTATGGCTCATCCTGCCTTCGCCCTTTAAGTTCCTGCTTTCGTCTCCCAGTCTGCCTGCGTTGCGCCACGTCTTTGGCATTGACGCCCTTGGATCTTACCGCCGGCTTAAGGCCGCTGCTGGTGGATTAAGCCTTGCTTATGACGTGAGTTTCCATGAAGAATTAATCGGCCGGATCTAACTTCTCGGGATTTGGTTCTTTTGTTTCCATACGGCCTCGCACACCTACCCGATATAATCTCTAATGCTTGGCTTTCTGGTCTAAAATCACGAGCAAGCTTGCCTCTGTGGGGCTGATTCCCCGCACACGGATGGCTCTGGCTACTCTCTATCTGGCAATCACGGAAGTAGTCCTGCTTCTGCTGCAGTGGATCATAAAAATCGCCAGTGGTGCGCGGGCAGCAGCCACACTCGATGGCTGGACAACATTTCTGGGCTGGGTTTTCGTCCTGTTTGCTTTGTTTCTTGCCTTGCGCTGGTTTAGAAGCCACGTGATGTGGAGCGTACGCAACCGCCTGATCGTCACCTACCTCTTCATCGGCGGGGTTCCTGTAACGCTGGCGTTGGCGCTGGCGCTAGGGGCAGGCTATTTGGTGCTTGGCGATCTTGCCACGTTTATCGCTGTATCGGAAATTAAAGAGCAGGAAAACAATCTCTCGGCGGCCAATGCAGCCGCTGTGGAAGAAATAACCCGCCATAGCGGTATTCCAGAGCGGATCGCTGCAACAGACGTTGCGTTTCCCGGGCGCTCCATCAGTATTCTTCCGGCATCTTCCCTTCCTCGGTGGATAAAAGATGGTTTCACCGGTTTGGTCAGTGATAAGGGACGTCTCTACCTGCGCGCCGCGAACTCCCTGCCCGGTTCTACAGGCTCCAGGCTCGTGATATCAAGCGTTCCATTCGACCAGAAATTCCTGGCGCGAATTGCGAGTAAACTGGGATCGCTTAACCTCAGTTCTCTGGATTCTTTGCTCAATGCAGGTGATGGCGAACTGGAGAATTCAGTATCAAATGCCGCGGAAATGGCCGCACAGAAAAGATCTCTGCCATTCGAAAGAATCAGTGCCGGAACGGTGCCCGGTCCATTAATGACATTGGACCGTGAATTCACCTTTGGCGGTCCCATTCAAGCCAATGATTGGGCAACCGGGGCTTCTCAGACAAAAATCCTGGGCGGCACTACACGGCTCTCAACAGTCTATTTATACCTTACTGCTTCCATGGGAGTTGCGAGCGGCTCGGTCGTGATTGTTCTCATCGGCCTTGCCATTGCATTTGTAATCATGGTGCTTGTCGCGCTGCTCATCGGCATCAGCCTGACCCGCAAGATCACTTATTCCGTCGCCAATCTTTATAAAGCAACCCAGCACATCAATCGCGGCGATTTCAGGCATCGCATTCAGGTCAGGGAGCAAGACCAACTGGCAGCACTCCAGGTTTCCTTCAACTCCATGACCGACAACCTTGAGCGCCTGATTGCCGAGCAGAAGGAGAAAGAGCGACTGCAAAGCGAGTTGGAAATTGCGCATGAGGTACAGGCACAGCTTTTCCCTCAGGCCATTGCGGGCACCAGTTCATTGGAACTCTATGGCATTTGCCGGCCTGCGCGCATTGTAAGCGGCGATTACTATGATTTTCTTTCCTATGGCCCAGACAAGATTGGGATTGCGGTGGGCGATATCAGTGGTAAAGGAATTTCAGCCGCGCTGTTGATGGCGACGATCCATTCCGCTGTCCGGGCCTATGAGCAGGAGCAGATGTTTGCGGTGAGCACTTCTGCCGCTTATGGCACTACCAGCAGGATTGCCATGGTTGAATCCCATGTAGCACCCCCTTCTCCTGCCCAAATGCTCTGGCTCCTGAACCGGCATCTCTTTCAGAGTACGCAACCAGAAAAATACGCCACTCTCTTCCTTGGCTTTTATGACGACCAGAAACATCGGCTGACGTATTCCAATGCCGGCCACCTTCCCCCCATTATTCTGGCCCGCGACGGTTCGGTACGCCGTTTAGAAACTGGGGGAACTGTGGTCGGCCTCTTTCAAGAGCGGGACTACGCGGAAGAAACCGTGGAATTGTACCCGGACGATATCTTCATCGCCTTCAGCGATGGCATCACTGAACCGGAAAATGAATTTGGGGAATTTGGCGAAGACCGGCTGGTGGAAACGATTGCAGCATACCGGCATTTGCCATTGGAGCGCATTACTGAACATGCAGTTTCTGCCGTCCAGGACTGGATTGGTTCCACCGAGCAGCCTGATGACATCACACTGGTGCTTGCGCGGCGGTTATGAAACCCCAGAATGCCTCAGTTTCTATTGTCTAACTTGGTAACTTTCACTTTCCAGCCTTACCTTTTGCGTGCTCTGCCGTTATGTTGGTACACCTGATTTAGACATCCCCAATTTGGAAAGCAACCAATGAAACCAGCCGGCAACACCGATCGCCGTTTAGAGTTCAGTTCATGGCAGCGCCAACCGCAGATCAAAACTGCCATCTTGCACAGGATTCAGGCTATTACCAGCGAGCTTAAGGGCTTACAGGCGCAAATGCACGTCGAGTTTACCGCAGCTGGAAGAGATCATCGGCTTGCGGAAATTCTGGAAGATGCCGATGGAATTCAGGTATTCAACGATTTTAAAGCGGAGATTGACCAGCTCCGCCGCATCCTGTGGTTTTACATTGAAGAAGCCGCCAGCCACGCTGCCAATGGAATGGACCAGGAGCAGCAAGCCAATCGTCTCCAGCGTGTGAACGAGTTGATGCGCGCTCTGACCCCGAAGACTTCTCCCTCCCCCGATTCCGGGGCCAAACCAGCGTCATTTTTCGAAAGGCTCGACGTTGTGATCGACACCTACATGCAGGAAAAGAAGCCTGTCGCTCAGGTAAAGGCTGCCAAAGCCGGATATTAATGTGTGTTGGTCAGCCTGTGGTCCAGGTTGGCCAGACGCCATCCCGTCTCAAACACCAGGCGCGTGATTTTGGTCAATTTGCCAAAATCAATTTTGTCCACCGTGTCTGTAGGCCGATGGTAGTCCACGTGCGTGCCATCAAAATAGAAAATAATCGGCACGCCGTGCTTGGCGTAATTCCAGTGATCTGAGCGGAAGTAGATCTGTTCCGGGTTGCTGGGATCGTTATAGTGGTAATCCAGCTTCATCTTCTGGAATTCGGAGTTGGTTTCTTCGCTGATCTGGTGCAATTCCTGGCTGATGCGGTTTGATCCCACCAGATACACGGTGTTCGCGTCAGTCAGGTGCTCATCCTCCAACTCTTTGTCTCCGGGCGGCTTTGAGCGGCCGATCATGTCAATATTCAGGTCTGCAACCAGCTTATTCAATGGAATTACCGGGGCATAATCAGTGTTGTATTCCGATCCCAGCAAACCAAG
Organism: Candidatus Angelobacter sp.; assembly: GCA_036495645.1. GTDB lineage: Bacteria > Acidobacteriota > Terriglobia > Terriglobales > Acidobacteriaceae > Angelobacter. The sequence goes on along the minus strand of DASXMN010000042.1, from coordinate 4,213 downwards.
TTCTTCGCCGGCATGAAACATCACCAGCACTGAGCGCCTTGGCCGCGCCAGCGACATGGCATGTGCAATGGTCAGCACGGCTGTCGTACCGGAACCGTCATCGTCAGCGCCGGGATATATCTCACCATTTGGGCCGGTCTTCAGGTGATCATAGTGCGCGCTGAATACAACGTACTCATTCTTCAATTTGGGATCACTACCTTCAAGGACGCCTGCAACATTCTGCGTGTTGGTCCGCGTGAGCTGCATTGAGACGGCCATCTTCGCGGAAACATTCATTTTTCTGGGCTGCAATTTTTGCTTGTGGCCGATCATCTCGTACACATTCTTTAAATTCATGCCGCCGGCGGAGAAAAGCTCTTCTGCAAGATTCGGTCCCAGGGTAAGCATCGGCAGCTTGCCTTCAGCGTCTCGCGCCAGGCGCACAGTCTCGCGCATGGCTGCACGTTCCTGAAAACCTTTTCCTTTCATCAATTCAATGAATCGCTGCGGAGGCAGCTGCAAAATACCAACTGCGCCGTGGGCTTTCGCGGCGCCCTGGCCTGATTCCACTTCCTCCAGATGGGAAGAATCCACACCGGCAGGAACACCGGGTGCGATCAAAACAATTTTTTCCTTCACATCCAGGCCGGAATAGTCATCATGCTGCTGCGCCGGCGAGGAAATCCCCGCACCCACAAAAACAACCTGCCCCTGGGCTTCGCCGCTGCCGCTGCTTTGGCCTGCATAAACATCCCCAAACGGATAATTCTTTGTCTTGCCTCCAGCAGTAATCTCAACAGAGATCTTCGATACATCAGGTTTAGCTGAAACTACCTGAAATGTCTGGAAAAACTCGCCATGCTCGCCGGCGCCTTTAAATCCGTAGCCCTCCAAATGCGAGGCCAGATAGCGGGCTGCAATGCCAAAACTGGGCGAAAGCGTATATCTGCCACCTAATTCTTCTGAGGCCAGAAATTCCAGATGCATGTGCAATTCGGCTGGGGTGATTGAGTCTACAGTGGAAGGAACAGGTGGAAGGACTACAGCGTTTGGCGTGGCAGCATACATCACGATCGAAGCTGCGAGAGCCATCACAAACGCTATTTTTGCTGGGAAAATCTTGAAGCGGTTCACGCTTTGATGGTAGCAGCCATGCCAGCCGCTTACAATCGGCGCCTTTCTCTTGTGCGTCAAATTTACAGTCTTCAGGTTAGAATCGGTAGCGGAAGCCGCGGAAAACTTTAAGTGAAGCAAAACATTATTGTTCTTGAAGATGACGCCGATATCGGAAACCTTATTCGCCATCATCTGCAATTGGCTGGATTCAACGTGCGAGTATGTGTTTCCGGCGACGACGTATTGCCCCTGGCGCGAAAGCAAGCACCGGCGCTTTTTCTGCTGGATATCATGGTGCCCGGCAACAGCGGATATGAGGTGTGCCGCCAAATCCGCGAGAACGGGAACATGGCCCGTGTTCCCATCATTTTTCTCACAGCTAAGACAAGCGAAGAAGATCGCGTCCGCGGCCTGGATCTTGGAGCTGACGACTACATCACCAAACCTTTTGGCACGCGGGAGCTCACGGCACGGGTGAGAGCGGTGCTGCGGCGCTTTGAGCAGCCCCTGACCACCAGCATTAGCACGCCCGACTTCGAACTGCGCAGTGATTCCATGACGTTAACAGTCCGCGGCGCGCTGACCGAAGTAACGGCCACGGAATTTAGGCTCCTGCATTTTCTGGCATCGCATCCGGGGCGCGTGTTTAGCCGCGATCAGGTGCTTGACGCAGTGTGGCGCGACCTTTCGTTTGTCACACCACGCTCGGTTGATGTCTATATAAGGCGGCTGCGCGAAAAGATTGAGCAAGACCCCGAAAACCCTGTCTATCTCAAGACCGTTCGCGGCGCCGGTTATAAGTTTGAAATGAGTAAGTAGCGATCAAAAGCAGCCCGGCTGATCGCCGTGATTTCACCAGGCTCGATATGCTCGATATGCTCGATATGAGGGAGAGGAATTTCAAGTATAGTGTTGGCATGAAATTCAGAATACTTTCATGTTTTATTGCCGCTTTTCTCATCTCAGCACTCGCTACGGCGCAAAGCCAGCCAGGCGCCGCAAAAGATGCAGAAAAGAGTGGTCCGCTTGCACTCGTAAAGACCGCTGCAAAGATAGCCGGCAACACGCAACCTCAGGACTTCAACAATTTTTTGGCGGTTTACGTTGATTCACAGACCTGGTCGGCGGCACTCAAGGATGGCGACCTTGGTCCATTTCTGAAGCTCAAAGAAGAAAAGCCGGGCAGAAGCGCGGTCCTTTTCTTTTCGCCAGAAAAAGATATTGCCATAAGCGTCTTTTTCGACGGTGATGCGGCATTTGGCGTGACCTCAGCCAAAGCCAAGAGCGGCAAAATTGAAGCCAGTGATATTTCTGCCGCATATAAGCCAGTATCGAAAGAAATGCTTAAAGATGCAGGTCAGGAACTGCAGTTCAACAAAAGCGATGTCATCACGGATGCTGGGCAGGCTCTAACCGCTTACCAAATCACCAGTGCCGACAAAAAGCTAATAAACTGAGTGGTTTCAGCGGCGGGTTTTTAATGTCCTCCCGCAGTGCTGATGCGAGATTGAGACCGCCACGTGAGAAACCGCATCTTCCTAAAAGCAATGGGGGCATTTGTGGTGGTGATTGCCGCCGCCACGCTCACGCTTGACATGAGCATTCGCCACACCTGGGAAAATGCCGTTCGCAATGACATTGAGCGACTGCTCGTCCAGAACACCCAGGCATTCGCCTTGCGTGTGGAAAATGACCACCAGCATTCTTTGCAGCAGATGGCGTCCGAGGAAGCCGGCATTACAGAAACCCGCGTCACCATCATTGCGCATGATGGCCTTGTGCTGGCAGATTCAGAAGCCGATCCGAAAACCATGGAGAACCATGCCGGCCGGCCGGAAGTTGCGGCTGCTCTCAGCGGCAAAACTGGCAGCTCCACGCGGCTTAGTCACACTGTGGGTATTGAGTTCCTTTACCTTGCAGTACCCAGCGGTGACAAGGTCGTTCGATTAGCTTATCCGCTTTCGAGTGTGCAGCACCAAATTGCTTCCATCCGTGCCAATTTATTGCGTGCCTCGCTTTTGGCGCTGTTACTGGCGCTGGTTCTGGCTGCGGCTATTGCCGAGATTATCTCCCGGCGTTTGCGGCGCATTGTTCGTTTTGCGGAGCAGGTTGCAGGCGGGGATCTTTCAGCCCGCATCGCAGAGACCAGCGGAGATGAGATTGCCCAGGTTGCCATGGCCCTGGACCGTACGGCGCGCCGGCTGGAAGAAAACTTTACCGCTATACGGGAAAGCCGGGCAGAGTTGGAAGCGCTACTGAATAGCATGACGGACGGTGTAATCGCTGTTTCGCCAGACATGAAGGTTCGATGGGCCAATCACGCTATTGCGGGCATTCTCCATCACCCCGTACGCATTGGCGCACCCGTGATTGAACTGCTTCGCCATCCCGATTTTCTAGCTACGCTGCACGAGTCCCTACAATCGAAAAAGCGCGAAAGCACAATCGTCAGTTCCCTCGCCGGGCGTAAATCTTTTTCTGTGACCGCCGAGCCTCTGCCCGACGGCGGCGTGGTCAGTGTGCTTCATGACATTTCTGAGGTGGAACGGGTGGAAAAGACCCGGCGCGATTTCATCGCGAATGTCTCCCATGAACTGCGAACCCCGCTCACCTCAATCCGTGGATATACGGAGACACTGCTTGAATCCGACGGCCTCATCAATGACAATGCCCGTGATTTTCTTCAGGTAATCCGTCGTAATGCGGAGCGCATGGGACGGCTCACCGAGGATTTGCTGGTCCTGGCGCGTGTTGAATCCGGCGAAGAAAAGCTGGATCTGCGCGCCCACTCTGCCCGCCAGTTACTCACCGAAGCCGCTTCTTCTCTGCAGGAAGATGCGCGCGCCGCGCAGGTGGACATGATTTTGGAAGAAATTCCAGACTGGACCGTGCTGGCGGACAACTATGCAGTACATCAGGTTTTCGGCAACCTTATCAGCAATGCCTTGCGCTACGCCCAGAGCGGAAAGAAGATTATTGTTGGAGCGCATGAACGTGAGAATGGAATAGAGTTCTTTGTGCAGGATTTTGGCCCCGGCATCGCTCTGGAACACCTGCCGCGCATTTTTGAGCGCTTCTACCGCGTTGACAAGGCCCGTTCGCGAGAGAGCGGTGG
>DASXMN010000041.1:0-34430 GCA_036495645.1 Candidatus Angelobacter sp. | reverse complement strand
AAACGGCGGCAGGAAAGCGAGAGAGAAACCGGAGTGCGGGAGCGCATCCTTGAGGCGGCCTTTGCCGCGTTCATGAAGAGCGGGTACGCAATGACCAGCACGCTTGAGATTGCGACGCGCGCGCGCGTTTCAAAACGAGAGCTTTACCGGCTGGTTGGGAACAAGCAGGAAATACTGATCGCCTGCATCAGCGAGCGCGCCAAGCGACTGGACGTACCCGCTGACCTGCCCGTGCCCGAGGATCGCGAGACCCTGGCGCAGGTGCTGGCTTCTTTCGGGACGAAGCTCCTCCGCGAGATAAGCGATCCCCGGGTGATTGCGATGTTCCGGCTGGCGATCGCCGAGGCGGCCCAGGCCCCTGAAGTGGCGCGCGCGCTCAACTCTATAGGACGGGAGACGAGCCGAGCCGCTGTGCGTAAAATTATGGCCCAGGCCCAGGCGTCAGGACTGCTCACAGGCCTTCGCCCTCCAGCCGAACTTGCTGAGCAGTTCGCCGGGCTGCTCTGGAGGGATTTGATGGTCAGCCTGCTGCTCGGTGTAGCCGAGCGACCAACCTCCCGCGAACTCGCGGAACGTGCCAACGACGCCACATCCGCTTTCCTGCAGCTTCATCCACCGCCGAAATGAGGAGCCACCGGCCTGCCCGCCTTCAACTTTCGTATGTGGGCGTGAAGGACCTTTTTACTCGGGTATAAGCTCACCGCAAAGGACGCGAAGGGACGCAACGGAAGAGAAGGCTTGCCGCAGATTGAGCGGATGAACGCAGATAGGCAGGAATTTTTTGGACGCGAATCAACGCGAAAGAGCGCGAATGAATTTGATTGTCGGTGAGTTGGGGAGAAATGAATAAAGTGCGCGCGTGAAGTGTGTGCAGTCCCCGCCAGGGGACGGCTGGTAGTAGCCCGCCGTTTCCACGGCGGGAACGGAGTGCGGAGAATGCAGAGGACGCGGGGAGAGAGCCAATTGGCCGCGAATCAACGCGAAATGACGCGTATGAATTTGATTGTCGGTGAGTCGCGGAGGAATGAATAAAGAGCGCGCGTAAAGTGTGTGCAGTCCCGCGCAGCGGGACGGCTGGTAGTAGCCCGCTGTTTCAACGGCGGGAAGCTGATAGAAGAAAAGAGAAGTCCCCGCAACCGGGGTCCCCGGCGAGCCTGGTTTTGGCTTGCTGGGGTGGACAGGGGACGGCTGAGTCAGTCGAGCTTGATTCCGTGACGCTTGAGCATTCGCACCAATTCCTCGTCAAACGTCATCTTTTTATGGTGCTTTTCCTGATTGTCAATGTAGCGGACCGTAATCTCAAGTTGTGAAACGCCGATGGTGAACGCCGCATATCCATCCTGCCAGGCAAAAGAGCGCCTTGGAAGATGGTCATTAATCCACAACGACGAGCCGCCCTTGATCAATTGAACAGCCTTGGCGACGGACATTGCTGTGGGCAGCGACAGCAGAGCGTGTGCGTGGTCGGGCATGCCGCCCACAGCCAGCGCCTTGAATTTATTCAGCCGCGCGATGCCCGCGATGTAAGGCCAGAGCCGCTCCTGCAGGTTGTCGGGAACGAGGATGCGGCGTTCTTTGGTCGAGAAAACGCAATGAACAAGAATGCTGTAGTAGGTGTGGGACATGCGCTGCATTGTAGCGCGTGATCGCGGCATTGAAATGCCGCGATGTTTCAGCCGTCCCCTAAAGGGGACTAAATTGTTTTAAAACGCTTTCCCGCCGTTGAAACGGCGGGCTACTACCAACCGTCCCGCTGTGCGGGACTGTATCTTTTTTTGCCTCGGCCGAGGTAGCGCAGGCGAAGCGATTCAGGAAGCAGGAGACAGAATTTATATCCCGCCCTTTGCTCCGCAAAGGAATGATTGGATAAGAGCGAAGGCCCCGTCCGACACAGTATTCTTTGTTTGACGACGAAGACAACTGGGAAGAAAGGAGCCTTCAGATGATGATTATAGGATGTGATTTCCATCCCAGTTGGCAAATGATTTCGTGGTTAGACCAAGAAACAGGGGAGACGGGAGAACGGAAGCTGGTGCATGCCACGGGAGAGGCCAGACAGTTTTACGAAAAATTAGCAGGGCCGGTACTTGTGGGGTTGGAGTCAACGGGAAACAGTCATTGGTTTGTGGACATGCTCAGTGCGTTCGGCCACGAGGTGTGGGTGGGCGACGCGGCTCGCATCCGGGCCAGCCAAGTACGCAAACAGAAGACGGATCGGCGCGACGCGGCACACATTCTGGATCTGCTGTTGAAGAATGATTTCCCGCGGATATGGACGCCGTCGCATGGGGAACGCGATCAGCGGCAGTTGCTGATTCACCGCTACAAGCTGGTAACGTTGCGGGCGCGGGTGAAAAACGAGCTGCAGCATCTGGCTCTGAACCAAGGAATGCAGAAGGGCCGGACGTTGTGGAGCAAGGCAGGGCAGAAGTCGCTGCGCGATCTGCCGTTGCAGTTCTGGGCGGGAACACGACGCAAGAACCTGCTGGAGTTGTTGAAGCAAATGGACCAGCAGATCGTGGTGCTGGACCAGGCAGTGAAGAAAGCAGCCGAGGAAAATGAAAAAGCACGGTTGCTGATGACACAGCCAGGTGTGGGGCCCATCACCTCACTAGCCTATGTATTGACCATGGGTAATGTGGCTCGTTTCCAGCGGGGCAAGCAGGTAGCCAGTTATCTGGGGCTGATTCCAACCGAGTACAGTTCGGCCGGCAAGCAGCGGATGGGCGGAATCAGCAAACAGGGCAACCGTTTCATGCGCATGCTGCTGGTGGAAGCGGCGCAAGCTGTGGTCCGTTACGATCCTGGGTTTCGCAATGAGTATCTGCATCGCTGCCATCACAAGCCGAAAGCCGTGGCCAAGGTGGCGGCAGCGCGCAAGTTGGCTGTACGACTCTACTGGATGCTTCGCACCAACACACCGTATCCGGAGGTCGTTCGCATCGAGAGCAGCTCGCGGGTGCCCCTGGCCGGCTAAGAACCGGCCGCAGGATTGATTGGGCGCTCTCGCACCCGACACGAGGTTGGGTGTTCGTATAGAAGAATCATGGCCGCAGTTGGGCCGAATCGATGGTTGGTGGAACGGCAAAGCAAAAGCAACTGCCAAACCTTCCACTGAAGAGTGATTCAAATCAGGGATGCTTCACAGTGTCTTCCGTCGTCAGCGTTCTGGGACCACGAGAGCGATGCTTACGCATCGTCAGGAACAGTTTGCGCTTGACAGGCGCTTCGCTCTTATCGACGGGGCACCCGTTTGACTCCAGAGGGACAGGAAAGCAGGATGTATGGGCGCCCTGTTGGTCGATATCGGTCAAAACGGTCTAATTTGACCGCTTGACAAAATATAATCCGTTTTGATAATTTGAATTTGCCGTGACAGGGCTATGACCTCATCTTCTCAGGAGTTTTTATGAGCACAATCCATATTGACCGTAAAAAAGGCGCACGAATTACCAAAATTCAGCCAGTCCCCCTAAAGACGTTGAAGCTTGACTCCCGTAACGTTCGCTTCTGCCATATCGACAAAGTCCTCAAGGACAAAGACATGGAAAAGCTGATTCGTGATGAGCCGGAAACTAAAAATCTGATGAAGGCAGTCATAGCGTCTGGAGGCCTATCTACTCGTCCGGTGGTTACTCAGCAAGGAATTGTCAAAGAAGGAAACAGGAGAATTGTTTGTTTAAGGAAGATCCTCGACTTGATAGATGAAGGCGAACTTCCAGAGCTTAAGCGAGAGGATTTTGAAGAAATCGAGTGCGAGGTGCTGCCCGAAGAGATCACGCAGCGAGAAGTAGACATATATCTCGGCAGAGTTCATGTGAGTGGAGTGAAGGAATGGGATGCAATCAACCAAGCCCAACATATTTGGACGCTCTATCACGAGAGTGATTTATCCATTGATGATATAAGGGATTATCTCGGACTCGGCAAAGGCACGATTCTTCAAAAGTTGCGAGCTCTGGAATGGACTTCTGAGTTCATAAAAGAGTACCCGGACAAGGCCGGCATAAGAAACTTCAGCTTTTTCGAAGAGCTTTACAAGAAAAAATCTCTTCGAGAATGGATCGACAACGATCCATCAGGATTGAAGCTCTTTTTCAAATGGGTCGCGGGCGAAAAATTTGATGAGACGGGAGCCAAAGACGTACGGCGGTTGCCGGACATAATGGCTCACAAGGAAGCTTGGAAGTTATTCCAAGCTGCAGGTGGAAAGTTTTCCACTGCCCTCAGGAAAGTCTACGAGGGCCGCCCAGAATTAACGAGCTCGACATTCGAAGCTGTGAAGACGGCAAATGAGGCACTCAAGAATATCGGATTGGAAGAGTACAAAAGCATTCCTCGGGATAGTGCTCGTCTCGAGATGCTGAGCGAATTGCATCAGAGAATCCAGAGTATGCTCAAAGAATTCTCTTCACAGAAGACTGCTGCTAAGCGCAAATCGGCGTGATCGATGTAACGCATGGACTCAGCAAAAAATATGCGTTTCTCCCGCTCGGGATTACAGCACAAGCTCTTCCTGCTGCCACTCCGTCGCCACAACCTTGGGTTCTTCGCAGAGATGGATGACAAGGTTTTCCAGCACAAGGCGTTTGCTGGGGGCGTTGGAGCGCAGAGCAAGATCGGCGCGGGCGATCAGTTTGAGAGCGCGGGTGAGGTCGCGTCGGGATTTGTAACGGCGGGCCTGGCGGATCACGTCTTCAGCGGCGAAGGGAGGCAGTCGGAAACCCTGCCAGAGCGCCTGCCAGATGGCGCGGGAATCGCGGACATTTCTCTCCAAAATCACCAGCATCTGGCGGAAGGTGCGGGCCAGCATATAAAGGTGGCCGATGGCGGCGTCATCGCCTTCACTGGTGGAGAGCAGCGCGTCAAGCACGGCGAGCGCGCGGGTTTTGTCGCGGGCGGAAATGGCGTCGGTCAGTTCGTATAAGGAACGCTGCTTGGCCGCGAGCACCATAGTTTCCACGTCGCCCAGCGTGATGTGCTTTTTTTCGGCGACGTAAAGAATGAGTTTTTCCAGTTCATGGCTGACGAGCATCATGTCCGCGCCGAGCGCGTCAATGAGTTCGCGAGCCGCGTCCTGATCCACTTTTACGTTTTCCTTCTGCGCCTGGTCGATGATCCAGCGCATGCCGTCGGTTTCATCCACGCGCGCCAGTTCCACGATGCCGCAATATTCGCCCAGCGTTTCACGAATGCGCTCATAGCGGTCTTTATCCTGCATCTCCATGCGGCGAACGTCGGCGGGAATGCTGATGTGGTCCGCCACAAAGATGATCACCGCGTCCGGGTTGGGATCTTTCATGTAGGTTTCAATGGCGGCGAATTCTTCAGCGTGTGAGCCGCGCCCATAAAGCTCTTTGACGCCGCGGACGAACAGCACCTGAAACGGCGCCATGAGTGATGGAGTGCGCGCGCGGTCCAGCACTTCAGCAATGCTTACCTGAGCGAGATCAAGATCGTGCAGGCTGAAGTCGCGCAGGTCTGCGGGGACAAGGTGCTGCAAGAGCGCCTGACGGCATTGGTCGCGAAAGAAAACTTCGTCGCCGATGAGAACGTATGCGGGGCGGAGCTTGCGGCCTGCAACTTCAGACGCAAACTTTTCAGCGGGGGCAAAGCTGCGGCCTGCGCTTCCAGTGCGCGCGGGATTGCCGGATTGCGGAGGAAGGCCGGGCACTAGAAGGCCTCCACGATGTCACCGACCAGAGTGCGGGCGAAGTCCTGTGACATGCGCTGCAACGCAGGAGTCTCTTCTTCAAAAAAGCTGGTGACTTCACGCGAGACCTGATATTGCTGGCGGAAAGTGTAATTCGGATTTTCAAACAATGTATGGCCGCTGTGGTCAACGAGAGAAACTTTCATTGAGACGGTGACGACGGCACTGGAGATGCGTCCGGTCTGCGCGTCATAGGTGAGCGGCGCGGCCTGGGCTGAGATGACGGTGCATTTGAGAACGGCGTCAGAAGATTGGCCCGCGTCATTGGCAATCTGATAGTGGGTGCTCGCGAGAAATTCGCGGACAACGTCGCGCGTGAAGATCTGCTCAATGCGATACGTCTGCGTCTGGTTGATGAAGGTTGGCACAGCGATGGTCCGCACGCTGGCGGGGATCCGCGTCGCATGGCCGGCAGTGTGGTATCCGCAGCCGGCAAACGTGGCTATCGCGAGAGAAAAAAATAGCAGCGCCGATTTCACTGCACCTTTCCATGCGGCCGGACAGCGGCCAGCGCAGTGGCGCAGTCGGCGGCGGTGAGCGCGGCGAGGCGGAGATTATCGACGGCGGCCCAGAGCCAGAAGCCGTTTTCGTGCACGGCGTCACGGCGGACAGAAACCATGATCTCGTCCTTGCCAGCGACGTTCACGTTGCTGGGAGAGTCTTCCGGCGAGCGCGCAATCTGAACGTGCTCTCCGGCAAGGCTGCGGGCGAAGTCTCCGGCGGAAATGCTGTTGGCCATCTCAAGATAAATGGAGAATGTATGCGCATGAAATACCGGAGCCTGCACCAGCATGAGCGAGGGCATAGGAGCATGGTCGGGCAGCAGCCGGCGCAGATGACTGCCAATGCGGCGCTCGGTTGCGTCAAGCTGGTGCGCCGCGGTCTTGCCAAAACGATCAAGCATATTGAACGCAACTTGCGAATCGAAAACGCCAGTGGGCATCTGCTGAAAGGACAAAAGATTTATAGTCTGTTCGTGGAGTTCATCCATGCCGCGACGGCCTTGTTCAGAGACAGGCTCAAAAACCGTGGCAGCAGTCATACGGACATCCCCTGCCTTGCGCGCCCGCAACAAAAGCAGAGCCAGAGCTACCGCGGCAGGATGGGCGGCAACAATAGAGCTCGACTCCAGCGTAAAGTGCGCCGGTTGGCCAAGTTCGCGTTCGACCCACGGCGCGCCTAGAGGGACACCGGGATCATTCTCCAGCGCGTAGGACATATCAACAATCGCGCTGCCCACTTCGCGCGCCAGCTTCCATTTCTTGCGGGTGAATTCTTCGTCAGAGGCGAAGAACGTGAAGTCCATTTGCGCCAGTTCATCGCGGCCCACAGGCTGCACCAGCGCGACCTCATCTTGCACGCGCTCAAGCTGTCCCAGAGACTCGTCATCATCCAGCAGCTTGATTTCCTGGGCAGGAAAGTTGCGTTCTTCCAGCACGTCTTTCAGTTCTTTGCCTTTGAGGGTGGCTCCGCCAACAATGGCGACGCGGAAGAGGTTCTGTGTCTCAGTCTTCATCTGGGTTCAGGGGCTTCATTATAAACTTGCTGAACCGGCCCCGGCGGACGACGCCGAAATATGTAAGAGAGCCGCGTAAACACTCCACTCAGCGCATAAGAAATCGCCAGGATGAACAACATGTAATGGTGGAACAACACCAGCAGCGCCAGGAAGCCGCAAATTAAGACGAATATCTGGAACGGATGCCGGTTGCGCAAATTGAGGTCTTTAAAGCTGTAAAAGCGCCAGGTGCTGACCATGAGAAAGCCCACGGCAATCAGCAAGGCAAACCACAGCGGCGCCAATTGCGGCCAGAGGATCGGCTCACCCTTTACCAGATGGATGGTCGCTGCCACTACGGCCGCGCCTGCGGGAATCGGCAACCCGACAAAATATTTTCTGCCCGGCCTTCCCGGATTCGACGGCTGCGGGTTCAATTGAATATTGAATCGCGCCAGCCTGCTTGCGCCAGCAACCAGAAACACAAACGTGGCAATCAACCCAAGCTGCACCATTTTGTCATGCACGGCGGGAAAGCCGTGATCGGGTAGCAGGCTGAAGCCCCACATCCAGGCCAGCAACGCCGGCGCCACGCCAAAGGTGATCACGTCCGCCAGTGAATCGAACTCGCGGCCAAAATCGCTGGTGGTATTGGTCATGCGGGCAATGCGTCCATCCAGTCCATCGGCAACCACGGCAACGCCAATGGCCAGGGCAGCATGGTCAAAATGCCAGAAGTCCTGGCGGGTACCCAGCACGGTTTGTGCCAGCGCATAATAGCCCGCGCCAATATTCGCCGCCGTAAATAGTGACGGCAAAATATACAGGCCTTTGCGCATGCGGCGTTTTTGTTCGGGGGGAAACTGGTCTTCCCATCGGCGCATTGGTGGCTTCATCGGAAGGCCCCCGTGCTCTCATGTGAGCGCGACGGCGAGCTTTTCTGCGGCCCGTTCTCACTAACCAGGCTCCGCGCCAGAACACTTGAGCCGCCCTTCACGCGATCTCCAATTTTTACGCTGATCTGCGCCGGTTGCGGAAAAATTACGTCTGTCCGCGAGCCGAACTTGATCAGGCCCACACGCTGTCCCCGCGCGATAGCATCCCCAGGTTTGTAATTGAAAACAATGCGGCGGGCCAGCAGTCCGGCAATCTGCTTGAACACCACGGTCATGCCTTCGCCTTCCATGGTCACCGTGTTCTGTTCATTATCGGCGGCGGAAGTTTCGGCCATGGCGTTGCCAAACTGGCCTTTTTTATAAATGGCGCTCTTGATTATGCCGCCTATCGGCGCGCGATTTACGTGCACGTCAAAAACATTCAAAAAGATGCTGATGCGGGTGCAGGGAACGCCATTCATCTGGATGGCGGAAACATCAGTCACTTTTCCGTCCGCGGGGGAGACCACAAGCCCAGCCTCAGCGGGCACAACCCGTTCCGGATCGCGGAAAAACCACAGGAAAAAAGCTGCCAGCAAAATGGGAATCAGGGCAAGGATAAAAGAGTGGGTCAGCCAGCCAATCGCGGCGGCCACCAATAACATTCCCAGAGCGTAGTAAATCCCGTCACGAACCATTCAATCTTGATTATAGCCACTTGCCAGCCCGGCGGCCCCAAGTTCTTGCCGCAAAGCTGTCTACCGTCATGGTTCGCGCGACACAGGCATGTTGTTGAAATAGAAGGAGTTGCGAATCCGGCCTGGAGTGCCCAAAGATTTTAAGTCTTTCCTTATATTTCTGCGGGCATGTCTGACTCTACTAGTTAGAGGCAAGTTCATCCGTCAGAACTGCTGACAAATTAAAGGGCACGGACCCGGAAGCCGTGCCCTTTTAATTTTTTACCCGCAATCGGTTCTACGCCCCAAATCCCTCCAAATAGACTACACACATCAACCTAGGGAAGCGTTCGGTTGTCCACTTTAAGGGTCACGACCTGGGCACTTTGCATCGATCCGCCGCTTGGCCAAATTGATTTGGGGTAGATGGTTTGCTAAGGTCGTCGTTTATGTCCGAGCGTTCCCCCGAGCAGATACGTGACCAGATACGCGAATTGCTCGACTCGCTTTATCGCGTGGATTCAGGACGAATCCTGGCAACTCTGATCCGCCTGCTTAGTGATTTTGATCTTGCCGAGGAGGCGATGCACGAGGCCTTTGCGGCTGCGCTGAGTCTGTGGCCGAAGAGTGGAGTACCCGGCAACCCACGGCCATGGTTGATTTCGACAGCGCGATTCAAAGCCATTGATATGTTGCGTAGACGCGCAAGATTGGACGCGTCCCAAGACGAGCTCGTGCGATATCTTGAAGCGCAATGGGGTTCGGTGGAAAGGTCCAATGCAGAGAACAGCCTTGAGGATGATTGCCTTGAAGATGACCGGCTGCGCCTGATTTTTACCTGCTGTCATCCCGCTCTAGCGCCGGAAGGGCAGGTTGCGCTCACATTGCGTGAAGTCTGCGGCCTCACGACAGAGGAGATTGCCCGGGCATTTCTGGTTACGCCGGCGACGCTTGCGCAACGCATCGTGCGCGCCAAGGCTCTCATCCGCGATAAGGCAATTCCTTACCAGGTGCCAGTGTCTCAGGAATTGCCGGAGCGGTTGGGAGCTGTCCTGCTGGTCGTATATCTGATCTTCAACGAGGGATACTCGGCTGAAACCACAGGCGCCGAACTCAGCCGCGAGGCGATCCGTCTAGGCAGGCTCCTGCTCGACCTGCTCCAGCTAAACTTAATTGATGAGCCCGAGGTGAGGGGCTTGCTGGGGCTGATGTTGCTACAGGAATCACGTCGCGCCGCCAGGACCTCTCCGACCGGAGAGCTGATTTTGCTGGAAAATCAAGATCGCTCGCTCTGGAACCATGAGCAGATCGCGGAGGGAGTGGCGTTAGTCGAGAAAGCCCTGAAGTCCCGCCGCTTTGGTTCTTACACACTGCAGGCTGCAATTGCCGCCGTTCATGCTCAGGCGGAATCGTCCGCGGTGACCGACTGGGCGCAAATTGTCGCGCTTTACGAACAATTGGCTCAAATTCAGCCTTCGCCGGTGGTACAGCTCAATCGTGCCGTGGCTATTGCCATGCGCGATGGTCCGGAGGCCGGTCTGGCGCATATCGACGCGGTGCTGGAGCATGGCGAACTCGCGAATTACTACCTGGCGCATTCCGCCCGTGCCGATATGTACCGCAGGCTCGGCAGGACCGCTGAGGCCAGGGCTTCTTATGAAAAGGCGCTGGCGCTGACCCAACAGGAACCGGAGCGGCAATTCCTGCAGGACCGGATTCGGCAGCTGAAATAAAAAGCTGAAATAAAAATGGAGAGGCTGTCGATTTTCAGTCTCCCGCACGACTATCTGATGAAAGACCGATTTTAATAACAAAACGATGAGCTACGGTTCTGTGAGTGAACAGGAAACGAGTCATCGGAAATAAGACACAGGAAACAAATCACGGAAAACAAGGAGAAGAATTCATGCCACAGTATCTGGTTGCTAACTACCTCCCCGACGACTTCAACCCGTCCACCGTAACCGAAGAAATGATGGAAGAGATCCACGCGCTCAACCGCGAATTGATCGCTGCCGGCGCCAGGAAGTTCGCCTGCGGCATTTCCCCGGCCGCCAACGCAAAGACGGTGCGGAAGCAGCCCGATGGCAAGGTGCTCGTCACCGACGGGCCGTACACCGAGACCAAGGAGCACATCGGCGGTTTCTGGATACTTGAAGCCGCTGATATGGACGAGGCGCTTGCATGGGCGAAGAAGGCTGCCCTCGCCTGCGATGTGCCCGGCGAGGTGCGCGAGCTTCTTTTCTACCCGGCTCCGGAACAAGGATCAGATGGCAACTGAACGGTGCGGCAAGAGCGGACCGTGCGCAGTGGCGTTGCCTCATGTCCATCCATGACGTTGCTGCAAAGGAAATCAGTGTGAAGGAGAAATTCAAATGAGAAAGCTGAAACTTATCGAACATATTTCGCTGGACGGCGTAATTCAGGCGCCAGGCGGGCCAGAGGAAGATGCAAGCGACGGCTTCAAGTACGGCGGATGGTCGGCGCCGCATGACGACCCGAAGGCAGGAGCGGCCATCGTCGCGGCTCACGGCGGCGATTTCGATCTGCTGCTGGGCCGCCGAACCTACGATATCTGGAGCGGCTTTTGGCCAAACGCCCCGAAAAGCCCGATGGCGGACAGCATAAACGCCGCGACGAAATACGTCGCGACCCATAGGCCCAACAGTCTTAAATGGGGGCCGGCCGAGAGCCTTGGATCCGACATTGTCGTGGGCGTTCGCCGCGTCAAGACGATGGACGGGCCGCACCTGATTGTCTGGGGCAGCTCGACGCTGACCCCGGTGCTGCTGGAACACGAGCTTGCTGATGAAGTCTTGCTGCTCGTCTTTCCCGTCCTGTTAGGCACTGGCAAACGTCTCTTTGCGGATGGAACCCCGCCACGCGAGCTCGCGCTCGTCAGCACAAAGGCGGTGGCCTCGGGCGTCATCATCAGCACCTACAGGCCCAACGGGCCTTTGCGGACCGGCTCTGTCGGCTAAGCGCCGTACGCAGTCGGAGTACAAAGAATTACGCTAAGAAGGGAATCCTATAAACGACAGAGTCATATTTGGGATTCTTGCGGTTGGCTATGATCTCGCCATGAAGCTTTTCCGCGATGCGCCTGCTGGTTGTATTTTGTACGGCTACCGGATAGATGAAACTTTCTTTGCCAAGTGTCGTGTGTCCCCACTCAATCAGTGCGGCCACTACTTCAGTGCCAAACCCCTGCCCGTGCGCGGTTTCCTTGAGCCAGAGGCCGACTTCGGGCGAAATAGAACTTGCATCTTCAAACGAGGAGAGGCCTAGGCATTCCCGGTTGTCGAGCCGACGAATCACGAAGGTCAACTGGTTTGGGTCCGGATTCTGGTCTCTCTTCTCGCAACGCGCCAGATATTCGCTCCACGAAGGCGGCTCCCAGGGCATGAATTTGGCAATAGCAGGCGTGATGCATCCAAAAACGTCCCGTGCATCCGTCAACTGGATCTGGCTGAGTTGCAATCTTGGGGACTGGATGACAATCATTGTGTCAGCCTAACAAAAGCGGGCAATACGTCAAGGATTCAGCCGTTTCTCGCTTATGGGCAATATGCCGGCGCTCAGCCCATCCTTCAAACTCTCGCAAGCACTGGTACATTAAAGTTTGTCAGGACACTCCAATGAGAAATCTAATCTTCGCAATCAACATTACCCTGGACGGCTGCTGCGACCACACCAAACAATTTGTCGATGACGAACAACTTGAATATTTTACTCACCTCACGCGAGAGGCTGCCCTGCAGATTTTTGGGCGTAAAACCTATCAATTGATGGTCCCCTATTGGCCTGATGTCCTCAAAGATCCGTCTGCGACAAAAGCAGATACCGAATTTGCCCGGGCATTTGTCTCCACCAACAAAGTTGTTTTCTCGCGATCACTCGAAGGGGTTGAAGATAAAAATACGAGAATCGTCCGTACGGACCTTCACGACGAAATACTCAAATTGAAACAAGAACAAGGCAAAAATATTTTGGTTGGCGGTGTAAGTATCCCTTCACAACTCATAGAGCTTGGCCTGGTGGATGAATATCGCTTTGTGGTTGGGCCAGTCATTGCAGGAGAAGGAAGACGGTTGCTGGAAGGTGTCAACCTGCCGGAGAGTTTGCAACTAAAACTTGTTGAGTCAAAAACCTTTAAATCAGGCCGTGTTGCGCTTCATTACTTGAAACAGTAAATCTGCGACCCACCCCTCGAAGGAAAACAGTAATGAGAAAAATCAATGTGCTTGAATTTGTGAATTACGAGCGTACAGGCGCAGTCCCAATCGGAAGGGTACAAATTGAGGCGCATTGCAGGCGTGAGCGGGAGCCCGCAGCCGAAATCCTGAGCGTTCTTAGAGAAGGAACTCGGTCGTGTCCGGCACCTGACGAGAAAGCAAGGTGGCGCGGGCTTGATCTTGCCGCACAGTGGGGTTGTGCCCGCAAAGATCGTTTAAAGCCGGGCCACCCGCCTGTGAGTTAGGTTGTTCGCTGAATCAACCCCAATCTCCTATTTGCGTCAAGGCTTGCTCTGGTTGGGTAGGTTCTACTTCCAGTTCATCTCCAAAGGTGAGTATTATTTCAGCACTTTCTTCCGTACGTTTAACAAATGCTCGAAACTCCTGATGGATCTCGAATGGGGTACCGTAAATATTCTGGTACTCAATCGCGACCTTCCCCTCAATGGAAGAGATTTGCGCGCTAAAGTCACAAGTAATGGGAGTTGGGATACGCAGAAAACGGGCAGAGCCTCCAGGTGCAATATGAGAAGGGCTCGCGGGAACATGGTTCAATCTAATGTCGTATGGGAATTCGGTGAGTTTCTTTGCATCAATAGAAAACTCCTCACCGGCCTTAACAACCTTTTGTGTTATGAATGTCACAGAAACGTTGAGCGCGGATCCAGTTCCATGATTTATCAAATGTCCCCACAATTCTTTGGCTACGCAACACTTTGTGCCTGCGGGCTTATTTCGCAGTAGCGCCATTGCGATTGAGGGCTCAATTCCAGGGATGCCGGAATGATCCAGCAGTTGACATTTGATTTTCTGCCCGCCCCTGTCGAAGATAACTCGAGGGTGAATCCTAAGTTGCCTGTCTGCCTGGAGCTCTCGGACCATTCTTATTCCGAGAACAAATGAAGTTGTTATCCCAATACCTGTTAACAAAGTGGCGAATACTTGAGCTACCTGCGCGTAGAGCTGCCAGTCTAATTTGTGCCAGTCCATAATAGTTGCAGTATTATAGGCTCCCATTAGCTTTTGGCGCACTTCTTGTCGCGAGAGATATTACCTCAACATGCCTCTCGCATTATCTATTTAATGTGCCATACCCGTTCTGCAGCATGGGCTGATTATCCAGCCCAGCCATTATGCGCTATCCGGCGGTTGGCACCCTCAAGCATTTCCGTCCGCCATTCGCCCCCCATCATCGACGCCGCCAGATTCTTCTCACGAAGCTAAAGATTGAGTAGCGTCGATTTTCGGTCTCCCGAACGACTATCTGACAGAGGACTGAGCATCGCTCTGAGTTGCAGCAAACAAGGAGCCACAGGAAACAAGGAGGAACCATGAAATACATCTGCTTGGGATACATCGAGCCAGGAAAATTTGAAGGGATGCCCGAGAACGAGCGCAACGCAACATTGGAAGAATGCTTTGAGCACAACGACCATCTGCGCGCCAACGGACATCTTATCGCCGAAGTGCCTCTTCAGCCTCCGGAAACCGCCTTGACCCTGTACTGGAAAAACGGCAAAGTCGCGACGACGGATGGCCCCTATGCGGAAACCAAGGAACAGCTTGGCGGCATTCAAATCCTTGAGGCGCGGGACCTCAATCATGCCGTTCAGCTTGTCTCACAGCAACCAGGCTTTAAGTATGGACTTGGACCGATTGAGATACGGCCGGTTGCGGATTTGACCGAAATAATAAAGGAGAGCGAGCAGCGACGGCGAAAGGAAATCTCGCAATAACAAGCCTCTCCCGCAGAGCCTGTGGCTCGGCCAGGGAGAGGCTGAATCAGGGACCTGTTTTTACCAACTCGGGCTAAGCGACCTGGGCAGAGTGCGAGCGCACGTATTCCTGCTCAATCACCTGCATCTGGTCTTTTAGCCGGAGTTTGACTTTCTTGATGCGGACTTCTTCCAGCTTCTCGTCTTCTGTCAAGTATCTTTTCTCGATCAGGTCATGAAGACGCTGGCAGTGTTGGTTATGTTCGTGGGCCAGCCTACGAAACTCTTCGTGGCTGGCAAGAAGCTGTTCGCGAACGGAATCCACCATTCTTGAAGAACCTCCTGCGTGTTCTTTCACCGAACGTTAACATAGGGGCAGGGCCGGTTCAATCAAAAAGACCCAACTTATGGAAATTTAAATTTCAGCAGCAGGGCATCCTCAGCCGGATTTTGGTAGTACATTTTTCGTCGTCCAACTTCAATGAACGCCCATTTCTCGTAAAGCGCCCTCGCGGCCAGATTGGACTCGCGCACCTCAAGAAAAACCGCCTGTCCGCCACGGCTGCGGAGCAGGTCCAGGAATTCACCCAGCAGGCGCGATCCCAGCCCGCATCGCCGAGCTGACCCTGTAACTGCAATGTTTTCAATCTCCCATTCATCCGCAGCCTCCCGCGCAACGATAAAGCCGACGACGGTTCCATTCTGCTCGACTACTAATGTAGTCCGGCTTTGCGGCCCGTCATTATTCTTGGCGTTTTTGGGGGCAAATAGATTCTGGTATTCGTTAGTATTCCATTGCGCGGCTGTCGCGGAATGAGACGCGATTTCCACAAGCCTGGGCAGATCGCCTTCCACCGCCGGACGCACCCGCACCATGGACGAATTTTGTTTCATCCCCGAATGGTGATCTCAATCGATTCGGGTGCCACATTGAAGGTAAGCGCCAATCCGCGTTTTGCTTCTGCCATCGTGAGTGGCTGAACTCCAATGGTCTTATCTAAAACGGCTCTACCATTGGTGTCCCGCATGGTGACTTCCTCTGGCATCGGCTCCCATTTCAGAGTTGAAGGATCAATCCCAAGATCAGCCAAGGTCGAATATTTCACCGGATTGCGATCACCTCTCCATATGTTAGGTATATTCAGGCGTGCAAACTCACTGAATTGGATGAGATAACGATTTTCAGCGGCCTCGTTGTTTTCGGGAGTGGGTGCACAAGGGATTACGTCGCGTATTTTTCCTATTAGAAATGCAGAGTGATGCGCTTCCTTCCCTTGCACCCAATCAGCCTTCAAATTACGGGTGCATAATGCAAAAGCACATTGGCGTGCGTGGTTTCTGTCCAAGCGCCAAGCCGACGTTCCACCCTCTCTAAGAATACGTTCAATACTCTTCGCAGTAAAAACAACAACGGTTTCATCCAGCATAGATAGAATCTCCAATTCCTACTGAAATATTGTAATTACTTTGCAATATAATTGCAATACTATTGATAAATAAACTCCGTATGTGGGATGTGGGATGTGGCTGCGGGACTTAATGCTACTTCTTGTTAAAGAAGATTTCCGCGTCCGAGCGGCGGAGATAATTTGCGTCCAGCGCTTCCACAGAGACGGTATCGCCCGCCAGCAATTTACCGGCGCCGATGCGCGCAATCACTTCGCTACCCGGACGCGCAACAACATTCACGGCCGCGTTCGAACTTGCAGCCAGTTCAGCCAGAGCTGCATCGCTCGTGACCAGCCAGACAGGGCCATCTGCATCCAGTGCGGCAAGAAAATCCGGCTGAGTGAGTAATAACTCGCGCTGCTTAATCAACGCATGTTCAGACTTTTCATACACGCCGAAAAACACTTCTTTTCTTCCGGCATCTATGGCGGCGGCGATGGTCCCTGTGTGATCGGCCAGAGAAGCGAGCGCTTCCAGCACCGAAACAATCGCAATTGGCTTGTGCAAAGTTTCCGCCAGGCCTTTGATCGCACTCAGGCCAACACGCAGTCCAGTAAACGATCCCGGCCCAGATGCCGGCGCAAACCCATTTATGTCCGCCGCGCGATAGCCGTATTTTTTCAGCAACGCAGCCAGTGTGGGAATGAGTTGTGCTGAAAACGTGCCACCGGCAATCGCTGCCGATTCAATCACGCGGAACGATCCTGTATCTGCTTCGGCCAGCGTAATGCCGCCGGATTGGCCGGATGTGTCAATGGCGAGAATGAGCATTTGTTTTTCTGAAATCCCGAGCTTCGCGAGGGAACCCTGTAGCCAAGAATAAACTATGAGTCGTTTAGCGGGCTGCTGGTGCAACATTGCCGGTCCGATCAGTGATGTAAACTGTCTCACTGTCCTGGTACAAAGAAACGAACAGATCACATGTCGGTTTTGAGAGGGAGACCTTTGACCATGCGTAAATACTATTTCGCGGGTCTGCTGTCCGGGTTTATCGGGGGACTTTTTGGCGCGTATGCCCTGGCTCACGTTGAGCGCGTGGCCGCCGGGGGAAATCTGCCAACAGCACCTGTTGGGGCGAGGCAGGAGATCGTCTCTGCCCAGAGGATCCAGTTGATTGACGCTAACGGCAGGGCGCGTGCGGAACTTGCAATGTCACAGGACGGAGCGCCGGGGATTTTCTTTTACGACACCAAGGGAAGAAACCGGCTGGAGCTGGGACTGTACTCACCGGCGGAAAGTGAATACCCATACGTGGTGCTAAATGACACGCAGCAACGCGCAGCGGGTATTTTTCGCCTGTTTGGTGGCCACGAAACACCGGTCGTGGTGCTGAAAAATCAGGGACAGGACCGCTCCATCTACGGCCTCAATCCCAATTCAATCGAGCCGTTTCTGGTTAATTATTCCAGCCAGGGCAAGAAAACCAGCGCCTTTGGCAATTTCTAAATGCCGCAAAGGGGCTAGAAGAGAAGATGCGGCGCGGGATGAGAGACGTTACCGCGGCCCGCTCTTGAAGGAGAATGTTCATGACGCTGCTTCTGGAGCGCTGCTAAACCGATGGCCAAGCGAACCGTTCTTGCTTTGTTTTTAAGTGTCACGGTGATTGCCGGTGCGCTCCTTTGGCAGCACACAAGCGAACCAAAGCGCAGCAAGTACGTGCTCATCAACGAAACTGGCCGCCACGACTTCGATTTAGCGTTCCGGATGAGCCTCAAGCTCGCCGAGAAAAAATCGGGAATTGAAAATGCCCTGGTCCTGCTGCCGGAGCTCCCGCCGGGGAAGACCATTGAGGAAACTGCAGCCGGGCTCTTCTCAAAGCTGCGGATCGGAGCGCGGCGCGACGGCCGCGGGATTCTGTACATTTACAGCACAAAAGAAAATCTGCTTAAGATTGAAGTGTCCTATGCGCTGGAAGGCGACATTACCGACCTCTACTGCCAGCAGATGGGAGAAGCCGCGAAAACCTACATGTTGTCCGAGGTCCCGCAGGATTTTATCTCCGAGTTGATAATTACTACCAATCTCCGTGGCATGGGATCAAAAACCGAGGCAGGGCCGATAGGGCGGCCAGAATGGCTTAACACCGAATTTCTGTCGGGCGGAGCTGGCGCGTTCGTGCATGGGTATAGCAAAACGCTGGAGGATTACACGCGGGCAATCCAGCATCTCCCGGAAGCGCAATTGAGTGAGTTCAGCTCGTCGACGGACGCCGGCATTACAGTGCAGCGATACTTGCTGTCACTTGCGACGGGAGTGGGTGACCCGCGGCTTCCGCTATTGACGGAAGGAAGCCGGATTTTCCGCGCCATGGTGCCGCGCGACGAAGCGCAGCAGAGGAGGATCTTCAAGTTTTTCCAAGCCGCAGCTCCGTACCAGATGTTGTATGCGGGCGATCTTGCGCTCGTGGTACCGCAACCCGGCAAATCCAATCTGCCGATTGTACTTCGTAGAGGAACTAACGGGTTGTGGTACGTTGATGAGCCCAAGACCTGGACCTACTTCCATCGTTTCGAGGACGATGTGAATTTCTTTGTGAAGTACTCCGACAACCCGTTTCTTCCGCGGCTACATGCATTGCGCATGCCGCATATGGAAAGCGCGATATATGGCGGTCACGTCGGCACGCCCGCGCGTCCCGCCTATCCCTTCGCGCTCACGCAAACGGTGAAAACGCTGGAAGACCGGATACGTGCCGCGCCAAATGATGCAGATAACGATGCTGCGCTCGGTGACCTCTACTTGTTCGAAATGAATTGGATTACGGAGGCGATCGCATGGTATGAAAAAGCGGAGGCGCTCGCCCCGAACGAGCTTAAATATCGTTGGCGGCTGATGGATCTATACCTCAACGACTCGCGTGCCGACAAAATGCTTGCAGAACTTAAATTTCTCTCTGAGCATCTGCCGAACGACAAGTACACCCGCGACTGGTATGAATATTACAAAAAGGACTACGACTTCAGCGACTGAGAAGACATCGTGGTGACTTGACGTTCATGAGCGATTATCGCGCTGTACTCTCGTTCAGTGCGCCGGCGCTGCCACTTGCCCGGCCGGAAATTGGAAATCAATCTGCGGGGCCTGGGCCGCGCCAGCCTGGGCAGCAAAGTAGACGTCATTACTCTGAAAGCCTGACCATCGTGCAACCAGATTGTTGGGAAACAGCCTGATGTAGGCGTTGTAGTCCCGCAGGGACAAGTTGTAGCGGAGGCGGGCGACGGCGATACGGTTCTCTGTACCCTCCAACTCATCTTGCAGCTCCAGAAAATTCTCATTGGCCTTGAGTTGAGGATAACCCTCAGAGATGGCCAGCAGGCGGCCCAGCCCACCATCGATCTGGGCGTTTGCGGCGATGCGGTCCGCGGGCGTTCGCGCGTTTAGGAGAGCGGAGCGAGCAGCGGCCACATTGCCGAACACCGTTTCTTCATGCTGTGCGTAACCCTTTACCGTCGCCGCCAGGTTCGGAATCAGGTCGGCACGTCGCTGGAGTTGCACGTCTACCTGGGACCAGGTCTGCTTCATCTGCTCATTTCTGCGCACCATTTCGTTGCGCTGGCGCACGCAAATCTCTCCCGCGATTAGGGTGAGCACGGCCAACCCTCCAATCCACATCGCCCAGCGATTCATCTCCCCTCCTCGGTTCGGTTTATTGCATTCGAGCTTACCGGCGCTACGCCGCCAAAAGGAGAAGTCGGAGCCGATTCAATCACGCGGAAATATCCCGCATCTTCTTCGGCAATCGTAATGCCGCCGGACTGGCCTGATGTGTCGATGGCGAAGGTGAGCATTTGTCTTGTTTCTTTTATCCCGAGCTTCGCGAGGGAACCCTATAGCCAGAATAAACTATGGATTGAGACGCAGGCTTCAGGAAAAGGAGACGTTAGGACGTAATCGACAGGGTGCGCTCAACTGGTAATTCTTATTTGTCGCCTGATGCCTGTCCGGAAGTAACGTGGACGATGCCAGGCAATACAGTTACGCTGAGGCATGCACCATCGCAAACGCTTCCTAATTGTGTTCTTAGCCTTCTCTATCATTGCCAATTCCGCCGCAAAACCAAAAATAACGGTTGCCGCTGATGGGTTTCCGACCGGGCAGACCACGCCGGAAGGCGTAGCCAGCGATTTTGCTAGAGCATTTATAAACCGGGATGTGGCCACGTTTCGAAGCATCTGTATTCGAGCTTACGCGACGGGTCAGGCCCGCGTTGAATACATAAAATACCTTGAGGTTGTCTCAGATCAGCTTAATCACAACAAGGCTAATTCATCGCCAGACGATCCCACCAAACTTGTCCGAGTGTTTGCGGCACGTCATTTGACCAAAGATGGACCAGCCTCATACGGCTATGCAAGCTTTGACTTTCAAGACGTGATGTTCGTGGATATAGAAGTACTGATGCAAAGCGGTCATGGACACTTAAGGAGAACTATGGTGATTAAAGACCGAGATGGGAAGTGGTATGCCCACCCTGTGCCAGATGTGTCGCCACTCTTGAGCGACGGCCTGTTTGACGAAAGCGCGTCGGTTCAGCTGTTCAGTAATGCCTACGATGTTCAACGTTAAAGCACGTGACCAGGCGATCCTCTTACCATATATCGTTTGCAACACCACACCTCTGCTCAGACATATCGAGCAGTCCGGCGAGCATCAGGGTTATTCTTTATCCCGAGCTTCGCGAGGGATCCCTGTAGCCAGAATAAACTACTGGCATGAAGCGGGCTGCTGAGGTTTGGTGATTTCCCCGGATCACTTAGCGTGAAGGGTGCTGCTGAAGCCGGACCAGGGCGTTCTTAGCTTCATCCAACCACTTCTGCGGCCCTGGCAATTCCTGTGCTGCCTTGTATTCCCCGATTGCTTCTGGAAGCTGGCCAAGTTGCTCAAACGCTCGCCCCAGCCGCACATGAATGGCAGCATCTCCGGGCTTTTCCTCATCCGCATCCTTGTAGCGGAAGAGCGCGCCTTTGTAGTTCTTGCTTTCGAATTCGTAATCGCCAACATCGACGTTGTGAGCTGCCTCAAGCGTCCTCTCCATCGCCTCGTCACATTTATCAACCGGAGTCCTGCTGGAACTCGTGCCGCTGGAGCTGCTTTCAGCGCTGCTGCTGGAGCTGCTGTCGCCGTTGCTGGGTGCCTCAGGGCGCGGCGCTGATTCCGGGTCCTTCGGCGGTTTTTGTGAGCGGCCTCGGCACCATCCCCCGATGCAAATGGCGTCTGGGATTGGGTTGGAATTTCGATGCTTCCTTTTCGATTGCTGCTTATGTATCTCGCTGATGATGTCATCCACCGGACGCCCAGAGGGACAAGCAGGAGGCGCGGATTGCGAGAGCATCGCTGCGCTAAGGATAAGAACGGTCACTGCACATCTGACGTGCACGCGCCGATTGTAGCGCCACAGTGCTAAGCCGTGCAACCGTGAGGGGCGCCGCGTTCTAGCCTGATGTGTCGCTTGCGAGAATGAGCATTTGTTTTTCTGAATCCCGAGCTTCGCGAGGGATCCCTATAGCCAGAATAAACTATGAGTCGTTTAGAGCGGGCTGCTGTGCGATAGCAATGAAAACGCAACGCGTTGGAATTGTGCCACACGGGCCACGAGTACAAACAATGCGCATGGCGGATACCGCCTCATCCGCAATCCTTCTATAATTAGCCCGCAAATGCCTCTCGCCCCCGGCTCAAAGCTTGGCCCTTACGAGATCGTCGCCGCCCTCGGCGCGGGAGGTATGGGAGAAGTCTATCGCGCCCGCGATCCACGCCTGGGCCGTGAGGTGGCGATCAAGATATTACCCGCCGGCTCGGCGGGCGATTCCGAGCGCATGCGTCGCTTGGAGCAGGAGGCGCGAGCCACGGCTGCGCTCAGCCATCCGAATATTCTCGCCGTGTTCGACATTGGCAGCCAGGACAATTCCCCCTACATCGTCTCCGAACTACTCGAAGGAGAAACCTTACGAGCGCGCCTGATTAGCGGTCCGCTGCCCGTGCGCAAAGCAGTTGATTATGCGCTCCAGACCGCACGCGGACTTACCGCAGCCCACGATCACGGCATTTTCCATCGCGACCTTAAGCCGGAAAACCTCTTCATCACCCGCGACGGGCATGTGAAGATTCTCGACTTCGGCCTGGCCAAGTTGACCATGCCTGAGCAGCGTGCTCCCGGCTTGTCGGCGGAGGCGACGGTCGACTCCGTCACGGGCCGCGGCGTACTGCTGGGAACGCTCGGTTACATGTCTCCGGAACAATGCCGCGGAGCCGCTGTTGACGCGCGCTCTGACCTGTTTAGCTTTGGCGCGGTGCTGTATGAAATGCTGAGCGGTAGGCGCGCCTTTCGCGGCGACACCACGGCCGATCTCATTAGTGCGATTCTGAAAGAAGAGCCTCCGGACCTGTCCGCCACAGGACGCGATGTGCCGCCGATGCTGGAGCGCATCGTTCACCATTGCCTGGAAAAAGATCCTGCCGCTCGCTTCCAGTCTGCGCGCGACTTCGCCTTTGCATTGGAGGCGTTGTCTTCCATTTCATCGGCTACGAGCTCTGCCGCGCCTGCGGTGACAAAACCGGGAAAGTCCTGGCTCGTTCCCGCGCTGCTGGGAGTCATCGGAGTCCTGGTTGCGGCGCTGGCGCTACTTTTCGTTCGCCTGAACGCCCGTCCTGCTGAGCCGCCGAGCTATCGTCAGCTCACGTTTGGACGCGAGTTCATCTCTTCTGCCCGCTTCGCGCCCGACCAGCAAACTATCATCTACAGCTCGGCGCACATCGGAATGCAGACTGAACTTTTCTCACTTGCGCCCGACAGTCACGCCCCTGTAAGCCTCGGTCTGAAAGATGCTGACATCGAATCCATCTCTCCCACTGGAGAGATGCTGCTGATCCAGAAGCGACGAGAACTTGTTAGAAATGTCAAAGTCGGCTTGCTGGCGAGAGCGCCGCTAAGTGGTGCAGCTCCCCGTCCTATGTTGAGCGATGTAGAGGACGCCGATTGGGGCCCTGACAACCAGATCGCCGTGGCCCACTACGTGGACGGACACTTTCGCATTGAGTACCCCATCGGCCACGTTCTGTATGAGGCCACCGGCTGGTTAACCAACGTGCGCGTCTCGCCAAAGGGAGACTGGGTGGCATTTGCCGAACATCCCACCTTGGGAGATAGCGCTGGCTATGTGGTGATGGTAGATTCTTCCGGACGCAATCGGACTCTGTCCCCGCGGCAGTCGGCCATTCAAGAGGTTAATTGGGCTCCCTCTGGCAAGGAAGTATGGTTCACCAGCGCGGAAGAAAGCACTAAGTTTCAGCTCTGGGCCGCCGATCTTTCGGGCCATACTCGTGTGGTCGATCGAATTCCGGCCACCCCAACCCTCTACGATATTGCCCGCGATGGGCGCGTTCTTCTGGGGCAAAATATCTTTCGAATCCTCGCCTACGTACGGGGAAGTGGTCAGGATCGAGAACAAGATGTGACCATTCAAAATTGGAGTGACGCTTCGGCCATTTCACCTGACGGCCGACAAGTGCTGTTGAATGAAGAGGGGGCCAATAGCGGACCCGACTACGACGTTTACGTCCGTGCAAGCGATGGCGCAGCGCCCGAACGCGTTGGCGATGGCGTGGGCTACGATTTCTCACCGGACATAAAGTGGGTCCTGTCGTCCCTTATTTTGCACATTCCCCGTCAGCTTTTCCTGATTCCCCTGGGCCCGGGGGAGACGAAGCAGATCACGCATGATTCCATCGACCGGAGTTACGCTCGTTTTCTCCCAGATGGCAAGAATGTTGTATTTAGCGGCACGGCACCGGGTCACAAATCGCGCATCTACGTGCAAGCCATCGATTCGGGAACTGCACGCCCGATTTCTCCCGAGGGAGTGAGCGGATTCGTTCCCACTGCGGACGGTAAGTTCGTGTTTGGCTTCTCCGATTCCGTGGCGCTATATCCCGTGGATGGTCAGGGAGAGCCCCGCCTGGTTCCCGGCATCCATCCCGACGAGGCAATCTTTGCTGTGTCGCGTGACGGACGCTCGGCGCTGGTTGGGGTGCTCGGGAGCTATTCGGCGGATGTGATGCGCGTGGATCTGACCACTGGCCGCCGCGAGTTGTTCAAGAAAATCGGGCCATCCGACCCCGCGGGGGTTGCGTTGCTCGATGCGGCATTCACTCCCGACGGCAAATCCTATGCCTATTCCTGCTTCAACGCTCTGAGCCAACTCTATTTGGTGGAGGGATTGCAATAGGCGCGGATTATCCTTTCATCCCTCATCTTGATCATCGCCAAGTCAAAGTTCTGCTCGAATATTCTTGTGTCAATGTGGCAATGTGAGGCAGTGGATTATCGCCATCCGGAAGTTCGTCAGAAACGGGCTTCTGGGAGATTACTTCCCAAAAGTCGGTCCGATCGGCAATGTAAACTGTCTTAATGAAAAGGCTTAACAAAACGTCTATCTGTTTGATCTAACTAACATTCTTGTCGCATATCAGTTAGCCGAGTACACTTCCTAGTATTCTCTAATGTTCGAAGGCCGGGAGATGTTTTCAGAAAACACACTATGGGAAAAATATTGGTTGAAAAGCTTGATAATCGTGATAGGATGCGCCCGCTTATGGAGGTTATGTTAGATGAAGCATCTTTTGAAAGCGGGAGCCTTGATGCTGATGTGGGGGCTATTTGTAGGAGCTACGTCAGCGGATCAAACTGGAGGATTGTGCTGTGGAGCCCCTCCACCAACGTGTCCACCTGGAATGGCTTGCTTGGTACATTGAGCAACTATCCGAGGGCAGGATGACCCCCTTCATCCTTGCCCGCTGGCTTTTAACAATTACTGCAGCTACTCTTGGCTTTCTTTTCAGTTTGCGCCAAAAACGTAAGCTAAAGACACCTCAGATATTTCTTGGGTATTTCGCTTGTGCAGGTATTGTGCAACTCGCCTGTTTGCTGACCAGATCCGGCGACTACCAAACATTATTCTGGGCTACCGATATAACTCACAATGTTCTTCTTTGTATAATATCCATTGAGGTTCTTTGTCATCTGCTTCCGGACAGACGGTACGCCTTTGTATGGACATTGGCAGCTTTCACGATTTTAATCGTGAGACTGAGCCATGGGCTCCCGTCAAAGGCATATTTTGTGTTATTGAATCTCACTGTCAATGCAAGCTTCACTTGCGGAGTGCTGTTGGTATTACTCCTGTTCATCAAAGTCGATTGGACACAAGAGTACTCGCTGGTTTCTGTCGGGATAGTCCTTTTGCTTGTCTCTGATAATGTTCCCTGGATCGGATGGGTGAGTAAGGCGTTAGGTAAATTATTGGTTTCGGTCGTCCAACTCGGCCCTGTAGTGGGATTGACACTTCTTAGCATTGCGGGCGCAGACGTACGGATACTGAAGCGAATACTGGATTGGAATTATAAAAGCTATGGCAAAGTGTTATGAGTCCAGCCTGATAACCAGAACGGGAAAGTTGCTCCAGCATAAATGCATTTTATAGGGTTGTCATCATCCCACGCACTCGCAAAAGTCCCGCCCAAAGCGACCGCGCCAACGGAGATCAACGTGTACACGAGCGACCCATGGTATTGGGCATCGACGGGCAGTATCTTTGATAGGCGATATAACTCTACTGCGCCTGCTCCGATGCAGCCATAGAAAAATCTGATCCAACTCCAACGATGTGTAAGTCCCTGTTTAGTCACTCGCTATTTATACAACGCATCAAGATAAGTTTGGATGCCCTGAGGCAGATGGCCGGCGATAAACGGAAAAATAATCATCAATACGAGCATTACAAGCAAGATCGGGTTTAACTCTCGAATTGCATCCAATATCCCGATTTGACGACGAGTTACTTCTGCCTTTGGTTGGGGAGAAGAAGATTCAGCAATCACGTTCGTCTCTCTTTCTTTCATAAGGAACATCAGATTGGGTAGATGGCCCAATAATCGCCCCGCGATGCACCTAGTGTCAAGAAATCATACGCGAAAAGATTGTGAGCGCCCACGTCTCCTTTCTAAGATTAGAGTTTTTAATTATCACTAGAGTTGACACTATCAACGCGATCTTTACGATTAAAGGGCATTGGGCACAAGCGTCGTAAAATGTGATTCCCATCATGGAATATACCTAACATAAGTACGACAAGTTTTTTTGGTGAAAGCATAAGGGACTGGGCTCCCCCATCCCCTAGGTTACTCTCGTAATGCTGAGCGGAAATTTGCTCTTGTCGCGAATTCAGGTTCCTATTCTGCTAATGAATGATGTAAAGACCAAGTTTAATCAAGAGCAGTTCTTAGACGGATGAACCATGCTGTGAAAAATATTGCAACCGTGACTCTCTGCCAAAAAGCAATCATTGTCTCGGTTGATAGCTAATTATTCTATTGTCGATCCGGGCCATGTTCCAATTGCCCTTGCGACCACCAAGCCACTGAAGATAAAGCTGAGTCAACAACAAGGCACAATGCCAATGCTGTAATGGAACTGCGGTATTTCAACGCTTCAGCTCCGCGATAATGCTCTGCCATCTTCACTTCGATTGCTTTTTCGCCCACGTATCTTTTAGCGCGACAGTGCGATTGAAAATCGGCGCTCCCGGCTTGGAGTCCGGATCAACGCAGAAATATCCCAGGCGCTCAAACTGATAGCGGGCGCCAGCCTCGGCTGATTTCAATGAAGGCTCAAGGCGTGCATTCTTCACCACCTCAAGAGAATTCGGGTTCAGGTTGGCAGTAAATTCCTGGCCTTCAGCCACGTCACTGGGGTTTTCTTTGGTGAACAGATTGTCATAAAGCCGTACCTCAGCGCTGATGGCATGCGCCGCTGAAACCCAGTGGATGGTCGATTTTACTTTGCGGCCATCAGGCGCGTTACCTCCGCGCGTAGCCGGATCATACGTAACGTGAACTTCAGTGACTTCGCCTTGGGAGTTCTTCACAACATTTTGCGCGGTAATGAAATATCCGTAACGCAGGCGAACTTCTTTTCCCGGCGACAGGCGGAAGTAGCCTTTGGGCGGCACTTCACGGAAATCATCCTGCTCAATATATAGTTCGCGGCTGAACGGCACTTTGCGTTTGCCCGCGCTTTCATCTTCAGGATTATTGACCGCGTCCATCTCTTCTGTCTGGCCTTCAGGATAGTTATCAATCACGACCTTTAACGGCCGCAGCACGGCCATCACGCGCTGGGCGCGACGGTTCAGGTCTTCGCGCACAAAGTGTTCCAGCATGGCCAATTCAATGGTGCCGTTGGTCTTGGTAACGCCGATGTTCGCCACAAAATTCCGCAGAGCCTCAGGCGTGTATCCTCGGCGGCGAATGCCGGAAAGAGTTGGCATGCGGGGATCGTCCCAGCCGCTTACGCGGCCTTCCTGTACCAGTTGCAGCAGCTTGCGCTTGCTCAACAGCGTATAGGTCAGGTTGAGCCGGTCAAACTCCAGTTGCTGCGAAGGGAAGATGCCCAGCTCTTTGATGTACCAGTTATAGAGCGGGCGATGGTCCTCAAACTCCAGCGTACACATGGAGTGGGTGATTTTTTCCAGCGAATCAGACTGGCCGTGAGCAAAGTCGTAAAGCGGATAGATGCACCACTTATCGCCGGTGCGATGGTGCGGCTTGCGCAGAATGCGATACATCACCGGATCACGCATGTTCAGGTTGGGCGAAGCCATGTCAATTTTGGCCCGGAGGCAGCGTGAGCCATCGGGAAATTCTCCGGCCTTCATGCGAGCAAACAGATCAAGGTTTTCTTCGACGGAGCGGCTGCGGTACGGGCTTTCTTTCCCCGGCTCGGTCAGCGTACCGCGATGCCTGCGGATTTCGTCCGCGCTCAGGTCATCGACATAAGCCTTGCCGGCATTAATCAACTGCACGGCCCAGTCATGGAGTTGCTGAAAATAATCTGAGGCGTAGTAAAGACCTTCCCATTCAAAGCCGAGCCACTTTACGTCAGCCATGATGGATTCGACGTACTCGGTCTCTTCCTTTTCCGGGTTGGTATCGTCAAAGCGCAGGTTGGTGCCGCCGCCAAATTCGTCGGCCAGGCCAAAATCCAGGCAGATGGCCTTGGCATGCCCAATATGAAGATAACCATTTGGCTCCGGGGGAAAGCGCGTCCAGACCCGGCCGTTGTGCTTGCCGGTTTTCAGGTCTTCAATAATGGTGTCGCGGATAAAGTTGGAAGGACGCACCGGCTCAGCGGCGGCTGTCTCTTCCGGCTTGGGATTCGATACAGTCATAGATGTCTGCGCGTATGGAAGCTTAATGAACTATCTTAATTGCAGGCAGCGAAAATCGAAAACCATGGCCGAGCATGCGTCAGGTGATATTCGGACCCGAGATAAGCCGATGATGAGGAAAATGGTGCTCTTACTTTCGTTATCTTTCGCCGTAGGCGCAGCGGGACCACAATAGGCAGCATGGCAAGCGCAACAACCTACGAACTGCAAACCGACACAGTGGAAGCAATCGCCGCCGGGCGAGTGCGATTTATTGAGCATCTGGGCAAGCGCATTCTGTTCATCAACTATTCGCATTGTGATGTGGCCATGCTGAAAGCGGTGGCGGAAGAAGGCAATCGCGTAATCTCCCATGAACCGCCCAACTCCGTGCTCACGCTTAATGACGTAACCGGAACCACCTTCGACAAGGAATCCGTTGCCGTGCTGCAAGCCAAGGTGGCGGCTAACGCTCCTTATGTCCGACGCGCCGCCATAATCGGCATCAGCGGCCTGCAACGGCTGATCTATGAAGGCGTGCAGGCGTTTACCCGGCGAAGGCTTCCGCTGTTTGAAAGCCGGCAGGAAGCTTTGAGCTGGCTGGTCCGCGACTGAAGCCCCCGGCGAATTTCTCATCTTGTTCAAAGTAGTTGGCATAGGCATTCAAAGTTTTTCAGTTGACACTTTGGCAATGCCGGCGATTTTGGCAATCTTGGCGGCCCTCCCCCCTCCCTCGGTATCCCACATCATCCCAGGTCATCCCAGATTGGCGTGAGTTTAAGCGATACCCTCCCGTTTCATCCCACTTTGGCGTGCACTTCAGCGATTTGGCCTCGATTGGCGCAGCGTTCTGAGCTTTTCCTCTGTTCCCTTAGCATCATTTGTGGTCGAGCGTCGTGGGGTTTTCTGGCCGGAGCTAGCAGCTAGGAGCCAGTAGCTTCTTATGTCAAAGATCGTCCACCGCACTGCTTTTCCGCTCTGAAGCGAATCTCTCAATTTACCATTTCTTCGCCTTGCTGTCAAGAACAATCGCCGGCTGTGTAGAGCAAAGAGGATTGAAATTTGAATGATGAGAGCTGGGATTTCAAAGAGCATCGGCATGATCCGGACGGATGCGATGTGATTATGTGCTGGCGGCACAACTGGCCGGAGTGCCCCAAGCACATTGAGGTGCTGGAGTTGTGCAAGTTGGTGAGGTGAGGGTGATGCGACTTGATGCCCAAGCTTGGATTCGCTATAATTTCGCTCTAAAGCCGGAGTTTTATAAAAGGAGCTTGCAAAAGGGAGTGAAATGAGACAAAATGTCCTCTGATATGCCCAGCGCCTTATTGCCGGAAAGTTCCGAAGCTTACGATCTGCTTTTGGCAGCGAGACAGCACTATACACAAAAAGAGCTGGCACGAAGGCTTTCAGTTGCGTCTAAAACTGTTGCTCGTTGGGAGCATCAGGAAAACCCGTGCCCTGTATTTCTGAGTGCCGCCATTCGAGAGCTACTTCTCAAATTTCAGTCTGCTCCTCTTTCACGGGAGGAGGCTAAATTTACTTTTATTGATTTGTTTGCTGGCATAGGTGGAATCAGAAAGGGCTTTGAATCCTGGAAAGGCCAATGTGTTTTTACGAGCGAATGGAATCCCTGGGCAAAACAAACATATCAAGAGAACTTTCCTGGTATTGAGAAATTTGTGGGAGACATTGTTCCTTATCCGGCAGAGGATATTCCCAAGCATGATTTGTTATTAGCAGGGTTTCCGTGCCAGCCATTCTCTATCGCCGGTGTGAGTAAGAAAAATGCTCTTGGCCGGCCGCATGGCTTTGAATGCACTACACAAGGGACACTTTTTTTTGATGTTGCTCGCATTATCGCGGCAACTAAGCCAAAGGCTTTTCTGCTTGAGAATGTCAAAAACCTGGTGAATCATAACGGAGGAAACACATTCAAAGTTATCCGTGATGTTCTTCAGAATGAGCTTAAATATCACATTCACTGGAAAGTCATTGATGCTCGTTATTTTGTCCCGCAGCATCGTGAACGACTAATCATTGTTGGTTTTCAAGAACAGACAGATTTTACATTTGACAGCCTCCACATACCCGCTAAAAGACCAGTGCTCGCATCGATCCTGCACCCAGAAGATGGATCAGAACCTGCAGAAGAGCCGTATACCACAGGCCCGGATGCGAAGGTGCATTCAAAATACGTTCTAACAGGCAAACTCTGGGATTACCTAAAAGCTTATGCGAAGAAGCATAGGGAGGCAGGAAATGGTTTTGGATACGGAATAGTCGATAAAACCAAAGTGGCGCGTACGCTTTCGGCCCGGTATTACAAAGACGGTTCTGAGATTCTTGTCTCACGTGGGGAGGGCAAGAATCCAAGAAGGCTGACTCCCCGCGAATGTGCGCGTTTGATGGGCTACCCAGACAGTTTCCGGATTCCAGTATCCGACACGCAGGCATATAAACAATTTGGCAACAGCGTTGTTGTGCCCGTGATTGCAGAAGTAGCAAGAATCATGATGCCGCATGTGCTCATGCTTAAGCAGCGTGAAGAAATAGGTGTTGGGCAGGCTCCTTTGCTGGTGTAAAGAATGAAGCAAGGCTACCTCTCTGAGTTTTTTACCGGTGTTGCCCTTAAGAAGCTTAGTGCTGTGGAGGCGGACCCTGCCCGCAGTAACCAGCATGAATTTAACGGAGTAACTGAGGTCATTCAGATATTTGGCCGTGCCAAAGGCAAAAAAACTTTCGAAGCTAAATTTGTTTACCTGAGTGATGGAGATGACGAACCGGTACTCGACACTGGCTTTGTCACTTGGTATGACGCTCGGGAGAAACATCCCACCAGAACTGAACATCGTCTTTATTTTCCAGCGACTGCAGTTTCGATACTAGCTGCTGAGGGCGATCTGCTCGTGATTGGGCTAAGGCCAGATAACACTGTGCTGGTCGTCATTGCGCAGGGCGGCTCAACAATTTCAAATCAGATTCAGTGGCTATTCAAACTTTCTCCAGCCGACAGATCCGGTTTCTCTGTGCGCGAAGAACTTGAGAGTGAGCAGGATCGACTTCAATTTGCTTCGCGCACGATTCTTGAACAAATTGGGATTGTTGCGGAGCCTACTGAAGAAAATCTACTGGAGAAGATGCTTGCGAACTTCGAAGGCAAGTTCCCAGTCACCAGGGAATTTTCTGCATTTGCTCGTTCAGTTGTTGGCGATATTGACGTTGAGCGCGCTCCAGATGATGCGCTCATGAGTTGGATTGAAAAAGAAGAAATTCTTTTCCGTACGATGGAGAAACACCTGATTGCAGATCGGCTGTCGGCAGGTTTTAAAGACGACGTGGACAGTTTTATTTCCTATTCACTCTCCGTGCAGAACAGGCGCAAAAGTCGTGTCGGCTTCGCGCTTGAAAATCATATGGAAGAATTATTGCAGCGTTTTAAGATACGTTACCAGCGGTCTGCATTGACAGAGCGCAAATCAAAACCAGATTTCCTGTTTCCAGGTTCGAAAGAATATGCAATGCCGGCATTCGATTCGGTTCTACTTACTATGTTAGGAGTAAAGAGCACATGTAAGGACCGCTGGAGACAAGTGTTAGCAGAAGCGAGTCGCATCAATGGCAAGCATTTACTAACGCTTGAAACCGGTATCACAACTGATCAAACCGGCGAAATGGCTGCAAACCATCTTCAGCTTGTCGTCCCATCTCCGCTTCACGATACGTATACCGATGAACAGCGCAAATGGCTATTCACGATTAGTGATTTCATCGGATTGGTAAAGGAAAAACAGGCTAAAATTCAATGAATGGCCGATGTTCATAACCGAGAGCAGCGCAGTCGGAACATGGCTGCAATCAAACACAAAAACACCTCACCTGAACTGAGAGTACGTTCTCTCGTGCATCGAATGGGTTTCCGATACAGCCTGCATAAGAAAAATCTTCCAGGCAGGCCAGATATTGTCCTTGGCAGCCGGAAGAAAATCATTCAGGTCCACGGATGCTTCTGGCACATGCACAAATGCCGATACGGCAAGGTTAGTCCTGCGACTAATGCCGCATTTTGGGCGACTAAGCGCCTATCGAATGTTAAAAGGGATAAGCGAAACCAAAAGGAACTGAAGGCGCGGGGGTGGGACATTTTAATTGTATGGGAATGTGCGACTAAAGATTTGAATTCTCTTCAACAGAGACTCACTCAGTTCTTGTCTGATGTTGCTTAAATCACTTTTCGTGCTCGCCAACGCTTCATGGCCGGATCCAAGTGGAATTGGAAGAAATCCTCAAAAGTGATAACATTTGCTGCCTCCTTGTAGTCCGCACGGCATATCTTCACGTTCGTTGGAACAACAAGACTTATACGTGACGTTCTCATTTCCTTGAGATCGCGCTTTGCGACCTTCTCGTCTATAGTTGCAAGGAAAAAGCCTAATCCCCTGGTTCCTTCGGTTACAATCTGGCGCCAACGCTCTCTTAGACTCCTCTTCGCAGTAAAAATTATTGCACCCATTGCATGAGCTTCGAAATGGTCTATTGACGGAAGAACAAAATCGGGCTGCCCATTGATAATTGGACGAAGCGTAAATGGATATCCTAATCGCAAAAACAACCGACGAATCAGTAACTCAAAGGCACCTCCAGCACGTGGCCGCCGCCCCTGGGTCAAACTAAGAAAAAACTTGTCAAGTGCATAGAAATTATTTCCGAGCATCAGGATCACTTCTTTTGGATTGGCAGTCTTAGTGATCCGGGGAAGAAAGGTGCTGGTAA
Organism: Candidatus Angelobacter sp.; assembly: GCA_036495645.1. Taxonomy (GTDB): domain Bacteria; phylum Acidobacteriota; class Terriglobia; order Terriglobales; family Acidobacteriaceae; genus Angelobacter. The sequence continues at coordinate 1,292 of DASXMN010000041.1, read as the reverse complement.
AAGCTTTGCGTGCAGCTGATTTCTCAGCTTCTAAGTAAACTCGGTATGCGTCTTTCTGAACCTGCTCGACTAATGTGCTGAAATTCCTCTTAATCCACTTCGGATCAGCTCTGCGTCCGGCCAAGGCACGGCTAACAGCGCGCTCAGCAATAGTAATGCCTGAAGGTATAGCTCCATAGAATGATGCTTTGAGCTGTTCAAGAACTTGGGCTTGAGTAGAACTAGCCATAGTGTGTGATAAGTGTACGTTGTCAAAAACGTCCTTTCAACCATCTCCGGAATGAGCTGAAACAAATCGAGTCGCATGATGCACAATAAAGGCACTCCCCTCGCAGCGCCTCAATCAGCGTTAATCAGTAAATTCAGCGGCAAATTTCCCGCTCTTGGGTCCGCATCCAGCGGTTGACCACGTCAATCTTCGCCATACTGGTGGGCCACAGCCTTGCATCGTCTGTAACCTCTGCTTGCGTCGGCGCTCTATACAGCATGAGGTGATGGAGCGATGCAAAGCAGATTACAAGCAATACAGACTCTTTCCAAATATGCCCTGGGGCTGATGGCGTTTTTGGCCGGACTGGACAAATTTCTTAACCTGCTCACCAACTGGGAGCAGTACGTGAGCCCGCTGGCGCAGCGGATGCTGCCCCTGTCTCCCACGTCCCTGATGCACATTGTGGGCGTGATTGAGATGGTGGTGGGGTTGGCCATCCTGACGAAAGCGACGCGGATTGGCGCTTATGTGGCGTCGGCGTGGCTGATATGCATTACGCTGGCGCTGCTGACGACCGGACATTTCTTTGACATCGCGGTGCGTGATCTGGAACTGGCCATTGCCGCCTTTGTGCTGGCCAAGCTGACCGAGATCCGCGAGAGCAGCGCGGTGGAAACGCAGGCGGCATCCAGCCGGTTGCGGACGGAACTGGCGTAGGATTTATGCGCTCCGCTGCGCTGCGCACGGCCTGCGGCGCAAGGAAGGGCCATCTTTCATCTTTTACGCGGCCCTAAAGGGCCGCTCTTACCCAAAGTTCAAGCTCGTCAGGAAGGGAAGGATTATCTTTCATCTTTTAACGCGGTCCTAAGGCGTTTTCAGAGATGATGTACCTCAGTGGCTGAAGCCGATTTCTTTTAACAGCAATACCGCAGGCATAAATGCCTAATGTCACTTACATTAGCGCCTCTGTGCTCCCAGTCCTTCTTCTGGGGTAACCCTTCCCATATCTCCAAACGGCTCGGGGGTATGCGCGAGGTTCAGAGCGCTTGGGTAACTTGGCTTGCCCAATGTAGTCCAAGAT
>DASXMN010000040.1:0-2013 GCA_036495645.1 Candidatus Angelobacter sp. | reverse complement strand
CGGTGATTATCGGGTTGAGCACCTCATCCCCGACCTTTACGAAATAAAAATTACAGCGCAAGGTTTTGCGACATTCGATGCGCAGCACATTCAGATTTATGCCGATGCCTCTCCAAAAGTAGACGCGCAACTTACCGTCGGCGGTTCGAGCCAGACGGTCGAAGTCAATGCAGACACGATTCCTGTGCTTAAAACAGACCGCGCAGATGTAGCGACGACGTTCAGCACGCAGACGGTTTCTGACCTACCCCTCTCGAATCGGAACTTCACCAGCCTCCAATTGTTGTTGCCGGGTGCACAGGCACTGAGCTGGTCACACGCCGCGGATGAGAACCCGCAGGGCAGCCAGCAGATCCAGATCGACGGCCAGGCCTTTGGCGGCGTTGCGTACGAATTGGACGGCACCGACAACCAGGACCCGATTCTTGGAATTATCGTCGTCAATCCCGCACTCGACGCCGTGACGGAAGCGAAGATTGCGACACAAAATTTCGACGCGGAATTTGGCAAAGCTGTTTCGGCTGTTTTCACGGCGCAGACAAAATCAGGCTCTAATAGCTTCCACGGAAGCGCCTTCGACTACCGCCAGAGCAATGCTACGCTGGCTCGCGACCCATATACGCAAGCCACACGCAATGCTGTTACAGGCCAGTTCATTCCTGGCGGACTTTACAATCAGTTTGGTGGATCCATTGGCGGCCCGGTTCTCAAGGATAAGCTGTTCTTTTTTGGCGATTATCAGGGTCTCCGGCAGAAGCTGGGCAGTTCAGCGATCATGACCGTTCCGTCGGCCCACCTGATTTCCACCTGTCTCGGAGAAGCTGCACCTTACAGCGGTAGCGTTCAAGGCTGCGACTTCAGCGAATATCAAGCGGCACTGGCTCCTACTGCCACTCCAAATCAGCCCTTGGTCTACGATGCGAACAGCACGCCCTACCCTAACAGCGTTATACCGGCGGGCCAGCTGTCGCAACCATCTCTTAACCTCCTGAAGCTATTGCAGCCATATGCCCCAAACTCTGGGGGTAACTTCAATGGCCTGCAGAACAACTATGCCGGTAGCGGCACTGGGCTTTTCAATAATGATCAGTGGGATGAGCGCGTTGACTTCCAGGCAACTTCAAAAATCCACGTATTCGAGCGTTTCAGCCGCTTTACCGATACGCTGAGTGGCGGCACGCTGTTTGGTCCAGCGGGGGGCGCCGGCTTTGGCCTCAACGGATTTGGCGGTACATCAACCGGCGCGAATGACAGTCTGGCCGCAGGCGCGGATGTCGCCATCAATGCCACACTGCTCACAGATTTCCGGCTTGGCTATTACCGGTACAATATCCAAACCGAAAAGTATGACCCAGGTGAGCAGTTTGCTCAGAATCTCGGCATTCCAGGATTGAACTTCGGCGACCCATACACATCAGGCGCATCGGGCTTCAACCTTACCGACGTGGGACAGACCTCTCTCCAATCTCCGAATAACCCGCAGAGCGGCGGCTCGCAGTATGGCTCCGGCTTGAACATTACGCGCTGCAATTGCCCGACCACGGAAAGGGAAGATCAGTTCCAAGGTGTGAATAACTGGACGAAGATTTTTGGAAACCACTCCTTCAAAGTTGGAGCTGACTTCCGCTATGCCCGTAACCTGCGCGTCCCAAGCGACACGGACCGCGCCGGACTGCTTTCTTTCGGAACGGGACCGACTTCGAACAATGGATCGGGCGGTCTCGGCTTTGCCACATTTGTGCTTGGTGATGTCACGACCTTTGGACGGTACATTCAGAATGGAAATATCGCCAATTCACTGAATGCGAAAGAATTCCAGAAGCGTCTCTTCTTCTACGCGCAGGACACATGGCGCCTCAGCAGCAAACTGACCGTAAACTACGGACTGCGCTGGGAGTTGTATTTCCCAGAAGTTGTGAACGGCCCGGAGCACGGTGGTTTGATGCAACTGAACGATGGTTTTATCCGCGTCGCAGGTGTCGGCGGTGTAGCTACAAGCATGAATTGGGACCC
>DASXMN010000039.1:0-106325 GCA_036495645.1 Candidatus Angelobacter sp. | reverse complement strand
CGCCGTTTTGACATCGATGATGTGGCCAAGGTCCCTTGACAGTTATGGTACCACAGCGTACCATCACAAGAGCAATTTTGGTACCACATGGTACCAATACAAAAACAACGCCAAAACAAAAACTGAATCAAGGTACCAAGTAGTACCATCCAAACAAAAAGACACGGTACTTAATGGTACCGAAACGAAAGCACAGCAAACTGAATCGAGGTTAATCCATGAATCTACTTCCCCTTTTTCTTACGGCTGTATTTCCAGTGGCATCTGTGGTGCAGTCTCAGTTGCCCTCCCAACCGCCTTCCGGTGTGGCATCGCCCAGGACTACAGAAGTCATGGTTGTGCTGACTGCCAGGCAGGGAGTTACCCGTCAGCAGATCATGAACATCATGCCGGCCGAGGTCCGGGCAACGGTGAAGCTCTATCTCGACGGTAAGATTCGCCAGTGGTACTCCAGGGGTGATGGCAAAGGCGTGGTTTTTTTCATTGACGCTAAGACCATTGACGAGGCCCACGCCGTCATCGAAACCATGCCACTGTCGAAAGAGAACCTGATGGACCACGAGTACATTCCCGTAGGTCCCCTGATGCCGCTAACTGCCTTGATTGGTGGTGGGCCGGCTCCACAATAACCAGTGTAGATCTTGTTCTAACGTGAAATCGTCATTTTTTAGGAGGTCAAATGTCGCCGGAAACTATCTTTCGCATCCATCTCATTCTAGGTTATGTCGCGTGGCTGCTTTGCTTCAACGTGTACATCATGCCCCGGCTCAAGTCGATGGACCTGGTCGCAGCGCAACGCGCTATCGCTACGCTGCACAGCTTCCGCTTCTTCGGGCTCGTCTTTATTCTTCCCGGCGTTGTCGGGAATCTGCCCGCTGACTTTGCCCCGTTCGCCGCCTACTGGGACCTGGCAACCGGCATACTCGCCATGCTGGCGCTTCTCACGGTAAGGATACGTCCGCTCTTTTGGGTATTCGTTGCGGCTTTCAATCTCGTGGGGATGGTCGATCTCATCCTCGACTATTACCATGCCATCCGGGTTGACATTCCAGCGATCGCAGGTCAGTTAGGCGCTGCGTACGTCATCCCAATCATCTACGTGCCCGTGCTTATGATCACCCACGTGGCCGCATTCTATTTGCTGCTGCGTTCTCAGCCCAGGGAGGTTCGGGCCCTCGCGGGCAATGTGGCGGCGTCTTAGAACCCGCGTGTCGTTCAGAAGCAGTTGAACTGGAAAGCGGCGCCTGGGTGAGCGCCGCTGACTTCTTCCATGATGTTCGACTCGCTCCGCTTTGCTTTCTCCACTATGGGCTCAACCTTAGTGGAATAGTGTTTGAGAGATAGAAGTATTTGATATCATGCGCGACTCGTGGAGATAAATTAATGGACAAATCGGAAGAAGAGTATTTGCTCGAACTCTGGGAGCGGAATGTTTGCCCAAACTGTGGAGCGAGCATTGCTAAAGGAACACGAGTTGGCAGCGGACAGAAGGCCAAAGGAGGCTTTTGCAGTCTCGATTGCTATGCTCGATTCTACGAAGTTGAAATTATTCAGCGCACGCACCGTCTTGCAGAGCTTTCCCGGCGTAATCAGGACTCGTATCACCAACTCTTACAACGATGGCAGATCAGATTCAAACCCGTATCTTCGGTGGTACCGCTCTCAATACTCGTTTTCTATTTTATTCGCCATGGTAATCTTAGAGCTGTGGAAATTTGCGGAATAACTTTGGGGCGGGAGAGCGGCGAACTGGCTTTTCCTTCAAGGTTTAGGGCCAACATGACCTTACAATGTTCGCCGGCAAAGATTCCGTCGATGCACCTGATTTTGTGCCAAAAAAGGCTTTAGCAGGATGGTATGCTCAATCCAATTTCGAGTCGTAAAAGAAGCCGAAGGGAGTGTTGTCCCCTCCACCAGTCCGGCGTCTGATTTTTTTGAGCTTCACCAGGAGTCCTAAGAGTGTCCATTTCAGACGTGAGTGGGAAGCCAGCATTGTTCCCTGATTGGCTGGGCGAAACGACCCAGGTAAGTAAGATAGAAGGCATGTTGCCCTCCCAGGAAATCAGGGAACTGATCGCCCATGGGCACATCCGTGCTTACCCAGAAATCAACCCGCAACAGGTTCAGCCAGCCAGCCTGGATCTAAGGCTAGGGGATGTGGGCTATCGGGTGCAAGCAAGTTTCTTGCCACGGAATTCTACAGTGGAACGCGGAATTGCAGATGCAGGGTTAAGCATGAGCCGGGTGGATCTTACTCGTCCAACGGTTTTAGAGAAAGGCTGCGTGTATATTGTCCCGTTGCTGGAGGAGCTTTGCCTTCCAGAAGAAATATCAGCTTCAGCAAACCCCAAAAGTAGTACCGGACGATTGGATATTTTCACGCGCCTGATTACAGATCACGGAATCGAATTTGAGAAGGTGAGACGAGGTTATAAGGGCCCGTTATACGTTGAGATCGCTTCGCGCACTTTCACGGTCATCGTGCGCGCCGGAATGAGCCTGAATCAACTGCGTTTTGTTCGTGGCAATCCCAAGGCATCCAATAATGCAACCGCCGCCCTCGAAAGAACTGCACGGGCGAAGGACGAGGCGCTCGTTTATGGAGAAGAGGGAAACGCTTTGCGAGCAACGATTGGCAAGTCGAGCGTAATGCTTTCGGTAAACTTGCACGCCAGTGATCCCTCGGAAGTGGTCTCGTACAAGGCAAAGAAGAATACGCCAGTGATCGATCTGTCGAAAATCAACTACTACGACCCTAAGGATTTTTGGGACGTGGGGTACGCCCCAGGCAAGCGGGGGTTGATTCTCGAAGCAGGGGACTTTTACATCCTTGCTTCAAAAGAAAAGGTGAGCGTTCCTCCGGATTGGGCAGCGGAAATGGTCTCTATGGACCAGGATATCGGTGAGTTCCGCATTCACTATGCAGGTTTTTTTGATCCCGGCTTCGGCCATGGTGCCGGTGATGTCCGGGGCACCCGCGCGGTTCTTGAGGTTCGTGCACATGAAGTTCCGTTTCTCATTGAACACGGCCAGACCATGGGACTTCTAAGGTACATTCCGCTCCGTTCTCGACCTGACAAAATATACGGAACTGACATTGGATCATCCTACCAACGCCAAGGACTGGCTCTGAGCAAGCACTTCAAGAAATCGTAATCTTGCATGCTTGGGAGAAGTTTGGATGGTGTGGGCGCTTGCTGGAATGGGACTGCGCCGTCTTTTCATCCGTGATTCACTACAAATCAAACTCTTTCGGTTTTTTCGTGTGCATGCGCGTGCGCAGTCGAACGATCCCTGCCATACCAAGCGGGTTTATTTCGCGAGGTTACGACAAATCTGCTTCGCAAAAAAATGCCCGTCAGTGCTTGCCCGGGAAATCAGTCGTACCGTCAGACCATTTAGCGACTGGAACCAGAAATACGGTCAATCGGTCCTGAGCGTCCTCAGTTGCCAGAATCGGGGAACCCTGCAGATTTGCGCCCCAGGTTTTGGCTTCAGTTTGCGGAACAAAAAACATCAGGTGGGGATGCCAGTGCCCATTGTTGTCGCCCAGGTTTCCCTGCTTTGACAGCATGTAGCACATGGCGCCAGCTTCCAGCGCGGGCAATTCCTTCTTGTCCAAGCCGGCTTTGATGCTATCGAACATTTGAGCTTTTGATTGTCCCGCCAATACCAACTCGGTCTTTTTAATGGTGAGCGGCAGATAGGTTCGCGCCGCAGGCGGGTTTAAGCAGAGGGGACCACGCAGTTTTGGATTCCAAAAGTTCGGATCGTCAATTCCAGCCGTCCATCCCCGTTCCACAATGCATACGAAGCCATTCTTTCCTTTTATTGCCGTTTCATAGCCGTGCTGTCCAAGCACCAAAACATCTGCATCGCGTGAAATGGATTCCGGGGCTGCACTCCGAGCCAGGGCTATCTCGGCATTGCGGTCCGCGATCAAGTATTGCTCAAGCGGGGCCATGGTTGGATATGGTGATTTGGCGGTCTGCGCATGCGCATGCAGCGGCACCAGGATGATGGCCAAGGCGAAGCTTATTATGGTTGTCCTGAGAATCTTCCGCTTCATTAGATTTCTCCTCGAATAACTTTGAGCAAATACGTTGATATCAATATAATATATTTATGTCAATGGCTGCGAAGCCTTCCTTTGAAACTACGCTCCTGGTGCGCGACACCTGCGTCTGTCTTCATGTCCAGCGGGCGGCGAGGGCGCTGGCACGCCGCTTCGATGATGCGCTGGGCCCGCTCGGACTGACGAACGGCCAATTCTCGCTCATGATGTCCCTGAACCGCCCGGAACCACCAGGTATGGCGGCGGTAGCGTCGCTGCTCGCGATGGATCGAACCACCCTGACAGCCGCTCTCAAGCCTTTGCAGCGCCGTAGTCTGATCAATGTCACGGTGGACCCAAATGACCGCCGCGGTCGTCTGGTCACGCTAACGGCAAAAGGGCGGGACTTGCTTGTCCGCGCCGTTCCAGTATGGCAGAGTACGCACTCGGAAGTTGATGCGTTGCTTCACAAGGGCGATTCAAATCGCCTCCGAAAAAGTTTACGCGCACTTTCTTAGGAAAAGATAACTCCTATTCGCTCGCATTCGCGCAATTCGCGGCTCATCTGCGCCATCAGCGTAGATCTGTGGCAAAAAACAAAGCCCGCCACTCGCGGCGGGCTCTCGCAAATCCTAAAAATTTACTTTTTTACCGCTGCCACGCGGGCGCTCAGGCGGGATTTATACCGCGATCCGGTATTTTTGTGGATTACGCCTTTTTTCACTGCCTTATCGATCATGGAGACGGTGCTGGCAAACACTTCTTTGACCTGCCCGGGGTCCTTGGCTTCCAGGGTTTGGCGCAGTTTGCGCAGCGCGGTGCGGAGTTGCGAGGTGTTAGCCCGGTTATCTGCCGTGCGTTTGGTGGTCTGGCGCGCGCGCTTCAGCGCTGAAAAATGGTTTGCCATGGTAAGTGACTGGTTCCTATCAAATAAATTTCCGGAGGGGTGACCGAAGATGCTATTTTACTTGGGTTTAGCGGGTTTGGTCAATGCCGGTAATGAATGCGCAGCGTTACATGTTATGTAAAACAGATGAGCACGGACTATCTGCCCGGACTATCCGAAGGGTTAAGGCTATTGGATCCTGCGCCACAAATCTTCCCTCCCGCATCTAATGTTAAGACGAGGTGAAAGCCGTTTTAACTTTGTTGACTTGGGCCAATAACCGGGGTACTCTCAGGCCAATGGTATTACCTCCGCGTCCGGTGGGTCTTCTAACCAGGCGTTTCCATGCACAAAGCATTTTTATGATTTCTGTGCTGAATGGCACAGCGGTGCATCTTTGCGGTTGAGCTATTGAGGAGATATCGGTAGAGAGAATCAGCGGCCAGGAAGGTACAAGCGAAGTAGAACATCTGTAAGAAGAAGGTATCGGCAAAAATTGAATGAAGAAAAATATCGAAATCGTCCCTAACATCCAGAAGCTGTTTGGCATCCGTGATGAAAACCTGCAGGCAATGGAGAGCGGGCTGAACGTCAGCATTGATTTGAAGTCTGATTCCGTGCAGCTTGAGGGCGCCGCCCGGGACGTGGCCCGCGCTGAGCAGATCTTTACCGACTTTGATCATCTCGGCAGCACCGGCCAGGAATTTACTGACGCTGACCTGAGTTCCATGCTGCGCGTTGTGGTGGCCGATGGCACTGCAACCCTGCGCGGGCTGGCTGAAGCGGGCAAGCAGCGGTCGTTTGGCAAGCGGCAGGTGCAGCCCAAGAGCATGAACCAGCGCCGCTATATCGATGCCATTGAAAAGTATGACATGGTGTTTGGCGTCGGGCCGGCCGGCACAGGCAAAACCTATCTTGCCGTAGCGATGGCGGTCTCTGCGCTGAATGCCAAGCGCGTCAGCCGCATCATTCTGGCGCGTCCGGCGGTAGAAGCCGGCGAACGCCTGGGCTTTCTGCCGGGGACCTTGCAGGAGAAAGTCGATCCCTATTTGCGCCCGCTGTATGACGCGCTTTATGACCTCATGGACCAGGAGCGAGTGGACCGCTTTCTGGAGAAAAATATTATTGAGATTGCGCCCATCGCTTTCATGCGTGGCCGCACGCTCAACGATTCATTCATTATCCTGGATGAAGCCCAGAATACGACGCCGGAACAAATGAAGATGTTTGTGACGCGCATGGGCTTTAATGCCAAGATGGTGGTCACGGGTGATATCACGCAGATCGATCTTCCCAACGCCCGCCGCAGCGGCCTGTTGGAAGCCATTGATGTGCTCAAGCCGGTCGAAGGCATCTTCTTTAACTTTTTTACTGAAGAGGACGTGGTGCGCCACCATCTGGTGCAGCGCATCGTTCGTGCCTATGACGAAAGGTCGCGCAGCCAGCAATTGTCGCTGGAGCTGCCGCGCGAGGTGCAGCCAGAGCAGGAGCGCAACGAGCCCCCTCTGCAACAATAGGAATTTAGTAGAATCTTTGCGGGAGGGCAGTCAAGGCCCTCCCGCTTTGTTTTCGCCCTGTTTCCTATGAACGGTTTCGTTTGAAACACTTTTCGTATGAACGGTTTCGTTCAAACAGTTCATTGAACTGGTTTCTTTGGGCGCTTTCGTTTGAAACGCTTTTTTTGCTCGAATGCTATGGTCATTTTTGAAACGTCGATGAACGGCATAAGCGCAGCGCAGCTCCAGCGCTTCATCCACCGAGCCCAGAAGCTGGCGGAAGTCTCCGGTGAAGTGGATGTGCTCATCTCCGGCAATAAGCGCTTGCAGGAGCTCAACCAGCGTTTCCGCCACAAGAATAAACCGACTGACGTTCTTTCCTTCCCTCGTCCGCTTGGCGGTGACATCGCTATCTCTGTCGACATCGCCGCTGAGAATGCCGCCCGTTACGGCCATGACGTTGCAGAAGAACTGAAAATCCTGGTGCTCCACGGTATGCTGCACCTTGCCGGATATGATCACGAATCTGATAACGGACGCATGGCCCGCGCTGAAGCCCGTCTGCGTGCCCAGCTTAAACTCCCAGCTTCGCTCATCGACCGCGCTCACTCCGGCGCTGAAAACAGCAGCTCAAAGCAGCGCGCCACCCCGCCGCGCCGAATCAAGAAGCTGCGCAAACCGCCGCGCAAAAGTAATCCCGCCGCCAGCCGCAGGAGCCCGCAATGACGCTTGTAGCTCTTTATACGGTGATACTGATTCTCTGCGGACTTCTGATCCTGGTCTCTTACGTCGAGCGCCTGTACACCGAGAGCGGCAAATTCCTAAGCCGTGAATTTCAGGAAAACATTGAAGCTTTTGAAAAGCTGGTTGAGCCGCGGTTGCTTCGCTCCAGCCGCCGTGCTGCTCTTACTTTTGCCGTGCTTACCCAGCTCAGCACGGCCCTCATCGCTTTTCTTATCGGCTATCTTCTTTTCCATGACCCCCATTGGACCTGGCCGGAAAGCGTGCAAGCAATCATCGGGATTATTCTGGTCATTATTGTTTGCAACCGGCTATTGCCATACGTGCTTTTCACCCGGACGCGCGGCGGATGGCTGGTTGGGTTCATCCCGCTGTTGCAGGCGCTGATTTACCTCATGCTGCCCATCACCGTGGCACTGGGGTTCGGTCTTTCTGTGGCTGCGCTGGCGGAGCCGCATGAGCCGGAAGAACCGGAGCACCCTTCTGAGGCCGTTGACGCCCTGATTGAAGCCGCCGAAGAAGAAGGCATTTTAGAGGAGAGTGACCGCCAGCTCATTCAGTCCGTGGTTGAGTTTGGTGACATGACGGTGCGCGAGGTGATGACGCCGCGCCCCAATATCTTTGCCGTTCCGTCCACCACTACCATTGAAGAGTTCACGTCTCTGCTGCGTGACAAGCCGCATTCGCGCATACCTGTATATTCCACTAACATTGATCATATTGAAGGCATGGTCCTGGCGCATGACCTCATACAGCTTCCAGACGATCAGGCGCGCACCACCACCGTGGCCAAGCTGGTGCGTCCGGTGCTGTTTGTTCCTGAAACCAAAATGACTTCGCAGCTTCTGCGTGAGATGCAAAAGGAAAATATTCACATGGCCATCGTGATTGATGAATATGGATCGGTGGCCGGGTTGCTGACGCTGGAAGACCTGGTGGAAGAAATTGTTGGCGAGATTCGCGACGAGCATGAAATCTCTCACGATATCGTGCGCGAAGGCGATGGCGCATATGTGATCCAGGGTAGCGTCGACGTCGGGCGCTTGCAGGACCTCTTTGACATCCGTTTTGATTCACGCGATACCGCCACCGTCGGCGGATTGGTCAGCGCTATCGCCGGCCGCATTCCTCAACCCGGCGAGGTCATGGAAGATGAGGGCCTGCGTTTTGAGATTCTGGAATCAACCGACCGCAAAGTAGAGAAGGTGCGAGTGTCCCGCGCAGAGCCGAAAAAGGCCGATTCCTCTCCCAGACAGGCACAGGCTTAATGGCACAGCGCACAGGTTTCGTTTCCATCATTGGCCGCCCTAATGCCGGCAAAAGCACGCTGCTCAATGCGCTGGTGGGTGAAAAGATCGCCATTGTCACGGAAAAACCGCAGACCACGCGGATGAACATCCAAGGCATTCTGAATGTAAAAGCCAAAGGCAAGCGCCAGGCAGGCCAGATTGTTTTCATCGATACACCCGGCGTGCACAAGCCGGATAGCCGTCTTAACCGCAAAATGATGCAGGAAATTCACTCCGCTCTGGAGAGCCGTGATCTTGTCTTGCTGCTGGTTGATGCCACTGACCGATTTGGCCCCGCCGATGAACAAGTGCTTGAGCTGGTCAAGCGCTCCGGCGCGCCGGTGTTTCTGCTGCTGAACAAAGTTGATCGCCTGCACAAAGAAAAGCTGCTGCCCGTGATTGAGCATTACAGCAAGCTGCATGCGTTCCGGGAAGTCATACCTATCTCTGCACTGAAAGGCGAAGGGCTTGAGGTGCTGCTGGATAAAGTGGTCCGCGCCCTACCGCCCGGCCCGCGTTATTTCCCTGAAGATCAATTGACCGACCAGCCGGAGCGCTTTCTGGCCTCAGAAATTATCCGTGAAAAAGTGCTGCTCCAGACCGGCAAAGAAGTTCCCTATGCGACCGCGGTCATCGTTGAACGGTTTCAAGACCTGCCCAGGCTGCTGCGCATAGCCGCTGCCATTTTTTGCGAACGCGACAGCCAGAAAGCTATCCTGATCGGCAAAGGCGGATTGAAGCTCAAACAGATGGGAACATCCGCGCGCATGGAACTGGAAAAGCGCTTCAACAAAAAAGTCTATCTGGAACTGTTCGTCAAGGTGAAAGCCGGCTGGCGCCAGTCAGCGGCCTTTGTAGAAGAACTGGATTGGCGGCGGCAATTGGAGAACCTGACGGAGAGCGGTCCACCAACAGAAGAATAATTTCGGAAAACATACTCTACTTCACAGCCAATCCCAGGGCGTTCAAGAGAGCGACAGGGTCGCTGTCAACCCCAATGCAACCTGGAACATTCTGTTCGTAATTGCCTCCCTTGACACAGATAATTGGCAGCAACCGCCGCCGGTTCAGGGCTTCTGCCGCAAACCATTTCCGTTCATGATCCGGGATTGTGTTGCAGAGTAGCAGCGCGTCCACCAGGTCTGACTCAAGTTTAGCCAGCGCGGCGGTCAGAGCATTGGTTTCATTCACAATATATCCGGCATGGCGCAATACCATGGAACGTGTCGCAAGAAGGCGAGGTTCATAGCCTACGGAAATAATGTGCCGGGCGATCATATCTTACTGGTTGTAAGGTTATTCCAGGAAAGCTGGTGGAACTCGCGTCAAGATGCGCCAGTTCGAACACTCGGGCAGGGGAGCAACATTCAAAATGCTGTTTTTGGGAAGCTTAACTCGCCAGGGCCCGCAGTTGTGGAGGCGGCTCAAGCGTAGCCAGATTGTTGCTATTTCTCCGGGCTGAAAGTTGGGTGCTGAGCATTATTGCGCGATTGATCTGCTCGCACAGGCGCTTTGACCGTTTGCAGAGAACATAAGAGCGGGACACCAGTTGATGGGTCTGGCTGGCAAGCACAGCAGTGTTGTTATGGAGATGTGTCGCGCTGCCCGTCTTTCGCTGGGTCTCTTCCTTACCGGCCTTCGAGAGCCAGCTATCCAACTCCGGCTTGAGCGCGATGACGGCGCTGCGTGATTTTCCGCGAGGCCGGCGCACGGGCAACCCGAGCTCCTGTTCCCAGCGCTGTACAGTTCTTACACCGCGGCCCATGTATGTGGCCACTTCTTTCCACGAATTCAACACGTTGGCGTTAGTTACGGTTGTATCAGCCATAAAAAAGGTAAGATGCGCTCAGAGTTGAGCGAGAACGCTTCTCTTTCGAGTAACTTAATTCTAACGGAACACAAGCGAATAAAAACAATGAAATCTACTTAGTAAAAATATTAAAAATCATTTGTGCGAATTTAGTAAAAATTTAAAATCATTTTTGCGAATAAGGTTCAGTCTTGGTCGCATCATGAATAGAGAGGGAGTTTTTTCTGGGGCTTGTTTTTTTCGTTCCAAGGGCTATGTCTGCAAATTCCAGGTATTTGCTATTGCTGGGCGGGCCACCCGTGCGGTTGTCCCAGGCCCTCTCTCCTGCTGGCCCCTTAAGGATGCTTCTTGGAGAAATCCAAAGCTTTTCATCCTGGGCCTTGTACCGGTGTTTTTGCTTCTTCGGCATTGTATTTCCAAACACACAAATAGTCTCGCATCACGATACAAAAAGCAAGACCTTTAATGAATTGCGATACCGAAGTGAATCTCCCGCAAATAGGAAGGGCGCTCTTTAGGATGGATCAGGGAAAGGATCGATCAGGGAGCTTGCGGTTCATGAGCCCATTGGATCGCTCTAGGGTCTTGGTGACTCTGCCGAGAATCTCTGATGATTGGGAAACTAGCTGTATGGAGCGTTCAACCTGCCGCTGCGCTGAGTTCAAAGTGAGGTACACCTGATGATGCAATTGAGTGCACGCTCCCTCAGGTAACCTGTTAAAAGGATTTCCGGCACTGCGCTTCTCAGGATTCACCTGAACTCCGTATATCAAGAACGCTCCATATTATGAGCGTTAGGCGGGAGCCGGTGTGGCCCGCACGAATCAATTTTCATGCATCGGTTTGGCGCATCCAACGCATCACACCAGCAGGAAAAAAGGACTGCGCAAACCGTGTCACAGCGCAACATTATTGTAGTCGGATGTTCGGTCGGCGGAGTAGAAGCCCTGCAACAATTGGTGGCGGGGCTGCCAAAAGATTTTCCAGCGTCATTATTTGTGGTGCTGCACCTTTCTCCGCAGAGCACCAGTGTATTGCCGGAGATCCTGAGGCGCGCCGGCCCCTTGTCGGCTGTGCATCCCAAAGATGGTGAGGCCATCCGGACAGGAAAAATCTATGTCGCTCCCCCCGATAACCATCTGATTCTTGAAGACGGACGGGTCCGTGTAATGCGCGGCCCAAAGGAGAACCGCCATCGGCCGGCGGTTGATCCGCTGTTCCGCAGCGCCGCCCGTTGGTATGGCCCGCGGGTGGTTGGAGTGGTGCTCACAGGTTCGTTGGACGATGGCACCGCAGGGCTGCTGGTGATCAAAAAACGCGGCGGCATTGCCATTGTCCAAGACCCCAACGAAGCAGTTGCGTCCAGCATGCCGCAAAGCGCGCTGGATATAGTACCTGTGGATTATGTGGCCACAATCAATCAAATACCGAAGTTGCTTCAGAAACTTGCGGCGGTTGAAGTCTCCGATAACGGAACGGGCAAATCCAGCCGCATGCAGAAAGAAACGCAGTTTGCGGAGCTTGATATGAGTGTGATTGAAGATGAAAACAGGCCCGGAGTTCCATCTCCCTTTGGCTGCCCGGAATGCGGTGGCGTGTTGTGGGAACTGGGTGGCGAAGAGATGCTGCGCTTCCGGTGCCGCGTGGGGCATGCTTATACCGCCGGCAGCCTGGGCGTGGAACAATCTGTGGGCGTGGAAGGCGCGCTCTGGGCCGCAATGCGGGCATTGGAAGAGGGCGCGTCATTGGCCCGGCGCATGGCTGAAAACGCTGCCCGGGGCAAGCATGGCAAGCTGGAAAACCGCTTTCGCCAGCGTGCCCAGGCAAAAATGGAGCACGCTGAGGTTTTGCGTAAGCTGATTCTTGAAAGCCACGATGCGCCTATAGAAATGGAAAAAACCGCTTCCTGAGATTCTGCGGGGACGGTGCGTCCGCTGCGGTTCACTGAGTGCGTTCCCTGAGTGTGATGTTTGCTAGTAAGCGGCGCCCCGACGGGCGCAGCCAGCAGGGCCTTACTCTTGGCCCAGTAGGTTTCAAGCTTTTCTGCGGCGCGACCGGACTTCATCCATAAGTTCTTGGGATTTTTTAACCAGGTCTTTTGAACGCTGCACGGCCTTCTTTGATTCCTGCGTTGTCTTTTTGGTCTCCATGTCCTTTTGGACTGCCCATGAATCCAGCAGACGCGGCGTTCGGGTCGGCTTGAACTTAATTACCCCATTGCTTTATAGGATGCCTTATTGTCCGGTGAATTATGTTGGATCATACGCTTTATTACTGTGGATGGGTGCGTTTAATCAACCTTTTCCGCAATCTTATCGGGTACATGGTGATGTGGCGGACTTTGGCGTGGCTATACCGCTATAATCCGGAGCTATTGGCCCGAATCCTCTCAATTTCGTACGATCCAGCCCTGTTGGAAACCCGCTCTATCATCCTCACGAGGCGACGATTTGAGATAGACTCTGCCCTGGGTTTTCTGAGGCCATCGATCTCTGCAAAAAGAGAGAGTACGATCTGGTCATCGTCGGCCACTCAATTCCAGTGCAGGATAAAGTGCAGATAATTGCACAGTTGAGAGCTGTGTGCGAGACGCCAATGTTGGCCCTTCATAAGCCTTACGAATCGCCTCTAAAAACTGCCAACTACAACATGGACTCTGGTGATCCCCGAAATTTTGTTGATTACGTCTCAGAAATTCTCAACCCAAAAGGTCCGCCGGCCCACGAATAATCTTTCTTGAAACTCAAGAGACGCACATCACATGGTTTGCTTATGCTTACGCTAATGCTTATGCTTAACCCTACATAAATGGCGCGCCATCGTAAATCGCCTGTAGCCCGCCCGTACTTGTTGCGCAACTTTGATGTTGTGGCTATTGGCGCATCAGCGGGTGGATTGCAAGCCCTTACCAAGGTGCTGGGCGACCTTGCAAAAACGTTCCCCAGCAGCATTGTGGTGGTGCAGCATCTTGCGCCCGGGCACAAAAGCTGGATGGCCAGCCTGCTTGGGCGCTCTTCCCAGGTAAAAGTCAAACAGGCGGAGCACGGCGAGATATTGCTGCCGGGAACCGTCTATACGGCGCCACCCGATGAGCATTTGCTGGTGGGACCGGGAAAAATCCAGCTTGCGCACTCGCAGTTAGTCCACTTTTCGCGGCCCTCCATTGATCTTCTGTTTGAATCGGTGGCCGGTACTTATGGCTCGCGCTCCATCGGGGTAGTTCTGAGCGGGTCAGGTAAGGACGGCGCAGCGGGCATCCGCGCCATCAAAGAAGCAGGCGGCATTACCATTGCACAGTTGCCTGGAACAGCGGACTTCCGGCACATGCCTGAAGCGGCCATTGATACTGGCTGTATTGATTTTATTCTTCCATTGGCGAAAATAGGGGAGAAGCTTGCGGGGCTCTGTTCCGCGCAAGTGAGAGTGGATGGCTGAACAGCAGACATTAAAGGACTTGGTGCGTGAGCTGGCGGAGGAGCGTGGATTCGACCTCCGGGGCTATAAGTTCACCACCCTGGAGCGGCGCGTCCGGCGAAGAATGCAGCAGCTCAGTATTGGATCGTATGAAGAATACCTGGACTTCATTCACCGGAACCCGGGCGAGACGGCTAAACTCCTGGATACCGTTCTTATCAACGTCACGCGCTTCTTTCGTGACCCGCAGGCCTGGGACTTTCTGGCGGAGCACGTTCTGCCGATGCTTTTTAAGAAACGCCCTCCGGGCAGTTCATTCCGGGTATGGTCCGCCGGCTGCGCTACGGGTGAAGAGGCTTATTCCATCGCCATTCTTCTCTGTGAGATGCTGGGAGCACGCGTTAAAGACTATGAAATAAAGATCTACGCCACGGACAATGACGAAAATGCGCTGGGCATAGCCCGCCGGGCGGAGTACCCCGCCGATAGCCTGCGCGGCGTCTCGCCGGAGATCAAGGCAAAGTATTTCAGCGGCCCGCCGGTCATGCGCGTGGCCCGCGATGTGCGCCGGATGGTTATTTTTGGCCGAAGCAACCTGTTAAGAGATGCCCCCATCTCCCATGTCGATTTGCTATTGTGCCGCAATGTGCTTATTTATTTTGATGTGACCGCACAGGCGCATATTATGGGTTGCCTGCAATATGCGTTGAATGATGGCGGCGTGCTGTTTCTGGGAAAGTCGGAATCGCAGCTCAAACGCAATCCTGAGTTCCTCCCCATCAATCAGCGCTGGAGAATTTTTCAACGGCGGGCCCTCCCGGAGTCTGAAGTGACGGAAATTGTAAGAAAAAAAGAAATTGAACCGGTTTTGCGAGAGACCGCTTCCCAGGAACTGGAAAGGCTCAAGCTCTACTACGAGACTGTGCTTGCCACCCTGGAACCCGGCGTACTCGTAATGGACGCCAATGACACGGTGATCACCGAAAATGACAAGATACTGAAACTCTGGAAGTTCTCCGGCAAGCTAGTAGGCCAGAAGCTGGACCAGACGGAACTCTGGAAGCGCTGCCCGGAGTTAAGCTCGCGTATGGAGGAAAGCCGCGCTGCCGGTCCCGGTCGCAGTCCAACGACCGTCCGGTTCGATTGCTATTCAACGGCGGACATCGTGGTTACAGTCACTATCAAACCCATCCTCTCTGAATCCGGCGCAGGACGGGTTGGCACCCTGATTTACATGGAAAATATTACTTCACGGGTAACGCTGCAAAGCACCATTGAAGAACTGGAAACCACCACGGAAGAATTGCAATCCAGCAATGAAGAGCTGGAAACCACGAATGAAGAACTGCAATCCACCAATGAAGAGCTGGAGACGACTAACGAGGAGTTGCAGTCCACCAACGAAGAGCTGGAAACGACCAACGAAGAGCTGCAATCCCTGAATGAAGAGCTTGAGACCACCAATGAAGAGCTCTCCTCACGCACGCGTGAGTTGGATGAGGTAAATGCCCGCTACTCCGAAATGATGGAGCGGATGCCCTGGCCGGTTCTGCTGGTGAATGATGACGGCGTTGTCTATATGTTTAACTCCGCGGCGAAAAAGCTGTTTGGCTTCGCGAACCCCTCGGAAAAGGGCATGAGGCTTGAGGAACTCCCGCTGGACAGTACCGCGCGCCAGGTAATCCTGCGTAAAAATCGCGCGGTACTCCTGACGCACAAGGAATCCAATCTCCAGGACTTCCCCCTGACTACAAATCGGTTTAGTGGCGTCGCCGACGTTCATTTCACGCCCTTATCGACTGAAACCGGTCACGGCGTGATCGTGATGTTCCAGATCAACCGGCAAGATGAAAAAAACAAAGCCCCGGCAAAGAAAGTCAAGGCCGTAGACCAGAAGACCCAAACATCGGATAAGGGCAATAGTAAGAACAGCCGGTAAAGCTGGGTTCTAGGCTTTACTTTGCCGTTCCAGTTCCTTGCACAAATACATCATCTGCCCCGTATGGTGGTAAATATGGGCCGCACAATGAAGAAAAGCGCTGAAGCGGTCCTCAATTTCTTCCATGCCCTTGGCTGAATACGCAGCGCCCCAATGCCTTTCTGACTGCTTCAGTAACACATCCGCCACAACGGCAATCGCCTCATCAAAGCGCTTCAGCAGTTCATCTTTCGGAATGCGTGATGTCTCGGCAAACTCCAGCGGACGGTTACGCACATAGCCGGTACCGCCCATCTCAGCGCCAAAGTAATTATTGAGGTTGCCGGTCAGGTGCAGAATAAGATTGCCTATGCTGTTTCCGTAAGGATAAGGCTTGGTCCAGATCTGCTCGTCTGAGAGCGGATCGACCAGCCCATGAATTGTCCTGGCTGAATTCTGGTAGTTGCGGGTGAAATTCTGGATAAGCGTCTGGTTGAGTGCGGCCACGCCGCCGATTCTAGCAAAAATCTTCCGCCCGCTGTTTAGGATAGAATTTTCTCTTGGTTACTAATCTTTCGACTGACTCCTTGGCTGCGAATCCACAACCCGAGCAGAAGGGCCGCGTCTTTTTGATGGACACCATGTCCTTCATCTTTCGCGCCTATCATGCCATGTCGCGGCAGCGACCCATGTCCACCAAGAAAGGCGTGCCCACGGCGGCGACCTATGTTTTCGTCAACATGCTGCGCAAGCTGCGCGCGGACTTCAATCCGGAATACCTGGCTGCAGTCTTTGACGTGGCTGGCCCCACGTTTCGCGACGAGCAGGCCAAGTCCGTTACTTCCGTCCGCAAATTCGATATCAAGACCCAGACCTTCAAAGACGTGGAGTACCACGGTTACAAGGCGCAGCGCGCGGAGATGCCGCATGACCTGGCCCAGCAGGTCCCCTACATCCGGCGTGCGCTGGAGGCCTATCGCATTCCCATTCTGGAGTCGCAGGGCTTTGAGGCCGATGACGTAATCGGCACGCTTGGACGCAAAGCGGCGGCGCAGTCGTATCGCGTGTTCGTTGTCTCCAGTGACAAGGACATGCTGCAATTGGTGAATGAGAAAATCTGCGTGCTCAACCCGCCCAAGGACAATCTGATCTGTGATGAAGCCAAGGTGGAAGAGATTCTGGGCGTCCGCCCGGAGCAGGTGATTGACGTGATGGCGCTGCGCGGTGACTCCATCGACAATATTCCCGGAGCGCCGGGCATCGGCGACAAAGGGTCCGTCGAGATTATCAAGCGTTTTGGCACACTGGAAAATGCGCTTGACCATGCCGCGGAAGTTGAGCGCAAGACCTATCGCGAATCATTGCTGAACAATAAAGATACGATTCTGTGGAGTAAGCAGCTCGTCACCATTGACCAGAATGTCAATATCGAGCTTGATCTGGAAAAGATGATTGCCGGCGAGCCGGATATAGATGCACTGCGCTCACTTTTCAGCGAGCTTGAATTCACTACCCTGCTCAAAGAGCTGGTGCCGGTGATGGAAGTCCGCGAAACGGACTATCGCGAGCTGACTTCAGCAAAAGACGTAAAGACACTGGCCAAGTCAAAAGGCCCGCTGGCCATTGCGTTTGAATTTACGGCTGCCGCCAAAGCCAAAACCGAAGACGAAGACGAGCCCCAGGAAGGCGACCAGAAATCCGGTGACCTGCTGTTCGATGGACCAGCGCCGGTAGTGGAAATAAATGCTCTTGCGCCTCTGAAGATCGCCATTTCGCCCGAGCCGGGCAAGGCGTTCTGTGCAGTTCTGGGGAAAAACGAAATTTCTGGCGAACTGAAGCAGGTTCTGAGCGATGAGAACATTCCCAAAACCGTCCACGACTACAAATCATCGCTCCGCCAACTGGAAGCGCACGGCGTGGAACTCGCCGGGGTCCGCGACGAGCCAATGCTCTACTCCTACATCATTAATCCGACTTACACGAACCACACGCTGGCGGAGATTGCCGTGCGCAGCTTTAATCTCAAGCTGTCCATGGCAGCGCCGGAAGCAGCGGACGTAACCGGGCGCATCGCGCCCGTGCTGCGCAAAGAGGTGGAAGCCGCCGGGCAGTTGCCGCTGTACAACCAAATTGATCTGCCACTGGTGCCGGTGCTGGTACGCATGGAACAGGCAGGCGTGAAGATCGACCGCCAGATGCTGGGCACGCTCTCCGTTGATTTGGAAACGCAGTGCAATGCCAAGGCGCGCGAAATCCACGAGAAAGCCGGAGTCACATTCAACATCAACTCGCCCAAGCAGCTTGGCGACGTGCTTTTCAACCAGCTAAACCTGCCCAAGCCCGTTAAATATGGCAAAGGCAAAATGATCTCCACCGCCGTGGACGTGCTGGAAGAACTCTCTGAAACCCATGAAATTCCCCGGCTGGTGCTTGATTATCGGCAGCTCTCAAAGCTCAAGAGCACGTATGTTGACGCTTTGCCTGTTTTGATCGATCCCCGCAGCGGGCGCGTACACACCACGTTTAACCAGACCGGCACCACCACAGGACGACTGTCTTCCACCAATCCCAACCTGCAAAACATTCCTA
This sequence comes from Candidatus Angelobacter sp., assembly GCA_036495645.1. GTDB lineage: Bacteria > Acidobacteriota > Terriglobia > Terriglobales > Acidobacteriaceae > Angelobacter. The sequence goes on along the minus strand of DASXMN010000039.1, from coordinate 88,128 downwards.
TCCGCACGGAGCTGGGCCGCGAGATTCGCGCCGCATTCATTGCCGAGCCGGGCTATTCGCTTCTTTCTGCGGATTACTCGCAGATTGAGCTGCGCCTGCTGGCGCATTTCTCTGAAGACCCATTGCTGGTGGAGGCATTCCGCAATGGCGATGACATTCATCGGCTCACCGCGTCGCAGGTATTTGGCGTGCCGCCCATGCTGATTGACGCCGAGCATCGCCGCCGCGCCAAAGCCGTGAACTTTGGCATTGTGTATGGACTCTCGCCCTTCGGGCTGTCGCAGCAGCTCGGCATCGAGCAGCGCGAAGCCAAAAAGTTTATCGACGCCTATTTTGAGAAATATGCCGGCGTCCGCCGTTATATAGACCGTACCCTGGAAGAAACGCGCCGCGAGCAAAGCGTGAAAACACTGTTTGGCCGCACGCGGCCCATCCCTGACATAAATAGTAAAAACGCCAATATGCGCGGCTTTGCAGAGCGCACCGCCGTAAATACCCCGCTGCAAGGCACCGCAGCCGACCTGATCAAGATTGCAATGATCCGGATTGATGCCGAGCTGCGCGCCCGCAAGTTGAAGTCGCGCATGCTGCTCCAGGTGCATGACGATTTGCTGTTTGAAGTCCCGGAAAACGAGATCGAGCTGATGCGCGGACTTGTCCGCGAAAAAATGGAAAGCGTTCATACTCTGAGCGTCCCATTGCTGGTGGAGTTGGGCGTGGGGCCAAACTGGCGCGACGTGAAATAGCTACTCGGCTTCGTCCTTGCGCCCGCGCCGGATGGCCGCTTTCAGTTGGCGGGTATTGCGCTTGCGTTTGATGCGCCATACGCGCAGATAAGGCCGCCCAAAAACCGAGTAAGCAAACTTGATCAGCACAAAAGCGATCAGTGGCAGCGCGACAATAGAAAACACATAAGCCAAAAAATGGAGCACGGCGAGCAGCGCGCGAGTCATGGTTTCTGGAATTGAAATTGAAAGCTGAAACAAGGTCTATTCAGTCTGCTGACTGATGTTCAGCAAAACGCCCACGCTGGCCAGCATCACAAAAAGCGATGAGCCTCCATAGGAAATAAACGGCAGTGGAATGCCCTTGGTTGGCAGCAGCGCCAGCACCACGCTGATATTGAAAAACGCCTGCACCACAATCATGGTGGTCACGCCAATCGCCAGATAGCGCCCAAAGGGATCGCGGGCCCGCAATGAGGTGCGCAGGCCACGCCAGGCAAAAATGAAGAAAAGCAAGGCGATCATCACAGCGCCAATCATCCCCAACTCTTCCGCGGTTACGGCGTAGATGAAATCCGTATGCGGCTCAGGCAGGTAAAAAAGTTTCTGTTTGCCTTCCATCAATCCCAGGCCGGTCATGCCGCCCGTGCCCACCGCAATAAGCGACTGATTGATGTGGAAGCCGATTCCCTGAGGATCGCGCTCTGGATGAAGAAATACCTCCATGCGCGCTAGCCGCCACGGAACAAAGATCAGCATATAGCAAAGCACCGGCACAACGGGGACCAAGCCTGCTGCAAAATACCGCAACCGCATACCGGCGGCATAGAGGATTGCAGCCGCCACTCCCAGGCAGACCAATGCCGTGCCGAGATCGGGCTGCTTCAGAATAAGCGCGGCAAATAAAAAGACCGGGATCACGGCTGGCAGCAGCGTGTGCCGCCAGTCATCCATGGATTTGGTGCGGGCATCCAGAAAGAACGCCAGAAAAAGAATGAGCGCGGGCTTGGCCAATTCCGACGGTTGGAATGACATCAGGCTGCCTAGTTTGATCCAGCGATGCGTGTTGTGCGAGCGATCAAGAAAGAAGACCGCCACCAGCAACACAGCTGTCACGCCCATGAGCGTGAAAACGATCGCCGGCTTTTTCCAGCGGCGATAATCCACGTTCATGGCCACCGCCATTGCACCCAGACCCGCTATTGCCCAGCCGAGTTGGCGGAAGAAGAAGTGATAAGGCGATCCGAAGCGCTCACCCGCCATTACAGCCGACGCGCTGAAAACCATGATTACGCCTACAACGACCAGCAGCAATGTTGAGCCAAACATCCATTTATCAATGCCGACCCGTTTTGCCACTAGCTTCTGTCTCCCGTGGTGACTGGCGTGAGTGACCGGACAAGCTCTTTGAATACGCGTCCGCGGTGCTCATAATTTTCAAACTGGTCGAAGCTGGCACAGGCCGGCGCCAGCAGCACCACATCGCCGGGCTTGGCCGAATCAAAGGCCTGGTGCACCGCCCGCTCCAGCGTGCCCGAGCGCACCAGCGTCGCGGAGTTCTGCAAATGCGCGGCGATTTTGTCTGAGGCCGCGCCGATCAGGTAAACGCGCCTGGCCCGCTCCCGCAACAGCGGGATCAGCGCAGTGTAATCGCTGTCTTTGTCTTTTCCGCCGAGAATAATGTGAATGTTTGCCGGGAAGGATTCCAGCGCCTTCATTGTGGCGTCAACGTTAGTGGCTTTGGAGTCGTTATAAAAAGTCACGCCATGGATGGTCGCCACCAGTTCCAGCCGGTGTTCCACCGCGCGAAATTCTTTTACTGCCTCGCGCACCTGCTGTGGCGTGCATCCGGCAACCATGGTCATGGCGACCGCGGCCAGCACGTTCTCCAGATTGTGTTCACCTTTCAATTGAATGTCTGCCCGGCTGAGTACCAGCTGGTCCTGTCCATTCTGGCGGAAGATGATCTGGTCGCCCTGAAGAAAGGCCCCGTTTTCCACGCGCTGTTTGCGGCTGAACCAGAGCAGCGTGCTCTTTACTTTGTCTTTTAACCCTACGCAGGTTGGATCGTCGGCATTCAGCACCGCAAAATCACTTGCCTGCTGGGTTTCGAAGATACGCGCCTTGGCATCCACATACGCCTGAAACGTGTGATGACGGTCCAGATGGTCTGGAGTAATGTTCAGGATGGCGGCAATCCAGGGACAGAACTGCTCAATGCTTTCCAGTTGAAAGCTTGAAACTTCCAGAACGACCATGGTTTCTGCTGTTGACTGCCCGGCCAGCGAAATCACAGGTGTTCCAATGTTCCCGCCGACCAAAGTCTTTTTCCCGCTTTTGGCCAGGATCTCTCCGACGAGCGTTGTGGTGGTGGTCTTGCCATTAGATCCAGTGATGGCCAGCACTTTGCCTTTGAGAAAACGGTAAGCCAGCTCGACTTCACCGATCACGGGAATCCCCAGCGTTCGGGCATGCACAAGCTGCGGCTGGTCAGAAGGAACTCCGGGGCTGACGACGATCAGGTCCTGATCGCGAAAGGTGCGCTCACCGTGGCGTCCGGCCTCAATGGAAATGCCGCGATCCAGCAGCGCGGGCACTTCTTTCTGTAGCTGGGCTTCACTTTTTGAATCCGAAACAATGACCTTGGCGCCATGCTCGTGCAAAAAAATGGCCGAGGCCACGCCGGAGCGCCCCAGTCCCACCACCAGAACCCTTTTGTTCTTCAACTCCATTGGAATTTCCATTGTGCCATGAATCTGGTTTTACGCAAGCGAGAGTGTTAGACCTATCATGCCAGAGAAGTAACGCAAATGAGTCAGGTCTTAGCGCAGCTTCAGGGTTGTAAGAGCAAACAGGGCAAAGATCAGCGCCAGAATCCAGAAGCGAATAATAATTTTCGACTCTGACCAGCCGGCAAGCTCAAAATGATGGTGCAGCGGGGCCATTTTGAACACGCGCTTCTTGCGCAGCTTATAAGAAGCCACCTGAATAATCACCGAAAGCGCTTCCAGCACAAAAATTCCGCCAATAAATGGCAGCAGCAGTTCCTGCTTGATGATAACGGCCACTGTCCCGATAGCGCCGCCCAGCGCCAGCGAGCCCACGTCGCCCATAAAGATTTCAGCCGGATGCGCGTTATACCAAAGAAACCCGATGCTTGAGCCCACCATCGCCCCGCAGAAGACGGTAAGCTCGGCCACCTGGGGCATCTTCTGAAGTTCCAGATATTCTGAAAAAACGGCGTGTCCGCTCAGATATGTAAGGACGGTCAATGCTCCGGCGGCAATCACCGTGCATCCGATCGCCAGGCCATCGAGACCATCCGTGAGATTTACGGCATTACTTGAGCCCACCAACACCAGCATCACAAAAAGCACAAAGGGTATAAAGGCCATCCACCAGAGGTGGGGATAATGGCGGAAGCTGTCAATCACCAGGTCTGGCCGGAACTGCTTAAAGAATGGCACCATCAGGTGCGTGGAATATTGCCGCGCCGCCGTCAGTGTTACCAGAGAAACGCCGACAAACCCGGCGGTCAGGAATTGAAGCACCAGCTTGGTCCGTCCGGTGAGCCCAAGATTGCGCTTGCGCACTACCTTTATATAGTCATCGGCAAAGCCAATGGCCCCGAATGCAATGGTGGAGAAAACCGCCAGCCATATATATGTGTTTGAAAGGTCGGCCCACAAAATTGTGGGCACAATAATGGCAATTGTGATCAGGACGCCGCCCATAGTGGGCGTGCCTGCCTTTTTCTGATGGCCTTTAGGGCCTTCTTCGCGGATGTATTGACCAATCTGGAATTCGCGCAACTGACGGATGATCGCCGGGCCGATGATCAAGCCCATGAACAATGCCGTAAGGCTCGCAAAAGCGGTGCGGAAAGTAACGTACCTGAAAATGCGAAATGGAGGAAAATGGACGAACAGCCGTTGATAAAGAAGCCAGTAAAGCAATATTCCTCCGAAAGCAGTTTACAGGGGAAAGCTACACATAGTTTTCCACCTTACAATAATCAGTGTTGGCCATAGGGCTTTGCAAAAAAAACTATTTCGCCGGAACCTTATCCTGCAACATGTCCAGCGCGCGCTCAAGTTTTACTCCGCGTGAGGCTTTGAGTAACACCGCGTCTCCGGGACGAAGATTGTGAACCAGCCACTCACCGGCCTGCTCCGGGGTTTCCATAAATTGCGCTTGCGCACCCGCTCCGCAAGCTGCTTCCGCCACGGCACGCGCCATCCCGCGAACGCCAATGACCAGATCGATTTTCTGTTCCGCGGCATGCCGTCCGGATTCGCGATGCAGGTTCTCAGCCGTTGGCCCGAGTTCCAGCATTTCTCCCGCAATCAGGATTCGCCGTTCCGCCTTCATGCTGGCCAAAGTGTCAATCATGGCGTCCAATGCCCGAGGATTGGAGTTGTAGCAGTCATTAATAATGGTCGCGCCGCCGATGTTCAATACCTGGCCGCGCTTGTCCGGCGGACGGATGCTGGAAAGCGCTACCGCCGCCTGTGAAGGCGTGACTCCACGCTCCATGGCTGCCGCCGCCGCAGCCAGCGCATTATAGATGTTGTGTTCGCCCACAAGAGGTAGGATCACCGGCTCTCGCATGCTGCCGGCCACCAGCTCAAACGATGATCCTTCCGCGCCGTTCAGTTTTACTTTCTGCGCGCTCACGTCCGCCGCGCGCTTGATGCCGAACGTAACCACTTTGCCTTTGAAGTCGCGTCCAAACTGGGAAACGTACTCGTCATCGGCATTCAGGACGGCCACGCCGCCGGGGTGCAATGTTTCAATAATTTCATATTTCGCTCGGGCAATTTCAGCCAGCGATCCAAAAAATTCCAGATGAACAGGCGCAACGGTGGTCACCACAGCCAGGTCATGGTGTGCCAGCGCTCCCAGAGCGCGGATCTCGCCAGCATGGTTCATGCCCATTTCAACCACGGCCAGATCATGCTCAGATTCGAGCTTGAGCAACTGGAGCGGCAAGCCAATATGGTTGTTGAGGTTGCCGCTGCTCTTCATCACGCGAAAACGCGTGGACAGAATGTCAGCCAGGATTTCTTTGGTGGTGGTTTTGCCGGCTGATCCGGTAACCGCAAGAAGTGGCTTGCCCCACAACCGGCGCGCAGCAGCACCCAGCGCTTGCAGCGCCATCAAAGTATCTTCCACCCGGAGCACGCGTGCATCTGCGGCAATTTCCTTGTCCGCCTGTACAACAGCGCCTGCCGCGCCTTTTTCCAGCGCCGCTTTCACATAATCATGGCCATCAAAGCGGTCACCTGAGATAGCGATAAACAGGTCGCCGGGATTGAGTGTGCGCGAATCAATGGAATAGCCCATGGCAACTGCTTCCTGGTCACAGTCACCTCTGGCCCCGATAAACTCGGCGATTCGCCACAATGGCAGCTTCATGGTCTTCCTCCGCCCTTTGCGTAGCTCATCTGTTGTAACGCGTCCCGGGCCGCCTGCACATCATCAAAAGGGAATGTACCTTCGCGCGTAATCTGAACTTTCTCATGTCCCTTGCCGGCAATCAAGACCATGTCTCCGGGGATGGCTTCAATCAGCGCCATGCGGATGGCTTTTTTGCGGTCCGGCTCAACTGCATAACGCGTCTTTGTCTTCAGCAGGCCGGGGAGCGCGTCATCGATAATCTGTATCGGCTCCTCGCTGCGCGGATTATCAGAGGTCAGCACCACAAAATCACTGCCCTGCCCGGCCGCCTGCGCCATGAGCGGGCGCTTGGTGCGATCGCGATCTCCACCGCAGCCAAAGACGGTAATCACCCTGCCCGGCCCAAGCCCGCGCTTTACGAAATCCCGGGCGATGGCAGTGAGGTTTCGCAGAGCATCATCGGTATGCGCGTAATCGACCACGACCGTGAACGGCTGGCCGCAATCCACTTTTTCAAATCGTCCGGGGACTTGCTTGAATTGGCGAATGGCTTCAGCGATCTGGGGAAGCGAGCAGCCGCAGGCAAAAGTGGCTGCCGCAGCGGCCAGGATGTTATAGACATTAATGCCGCCGATCAGAGCGCTCTCAAACTTCGTGATGCCATTGGGGGTTGCGAGGTCAAAGGTTGTGCCGTCTGGCCGCAAGTCAATGTTGGTGGCGCGGAAGTCGCCGTTCTGGATTCCGTACAGGATGATCTGCCCGCTGGAAGTTGCTTTGGTTTGAGCAAGGTTCTGCCCATAGTCATCGTCGGCGTTGATCACGGCAGCGCGCGGTGGACGCGATCCGCAGCCGAGAAACAGGATGCTCTTGGCTTCAAAGTAGCTGTCCATGTCTTTGTGGTAATCCAGATGGTCACGCGTGAGATTGGTGAATACCGCTGCCTCATACGGGACGCCCCATACGCGCTCCTGCGCCAGCGCGTGCGAGGAGACTTCCATCACGGCATGTGTCGCGCTGGAAGCAAGGGCTTCAGCAAAAATCTGGTTCAGTTCCAGCGCTTCAGGCGTGGTGTGCGGCGAAGGCAGAACTTTGTAAGCGGCGGACACTGCAGCTTGCGCGGAAGCGGCGGTCGGGATGTGGTATTCAATAGTGCCGATCAGCGCCGATGGGCGGCTACAGTGGCGGAGAATGGATTCACACAGAAAGCTTGTCGTGGTCTTGCCATTGGTCCCGGTAATGCCGATGATTTTCAGTTTCTCCGCCGGATGGCCGTAGAAATTCGCGCTCATTTGGGCCAGCGCGCGGCGTCCGTTGGGGACCACTGCCCATGGCACATTGGGCCGAGGATGTTCCGAAGGCGAGTCTGTCACCACCGCCACGGCGCCGTGTTTTAAAGCAGCGTCAATGTAGCGATTGCCGTCGCTGGTTTCGCCGCGCATGGCAACGAACACAAATCCCGGCTGCACGCGACGGGAATTGTAGTCCAGACCGGAAACCTGCGGGTCGCCACCGCTGTGTGAGATCCCCAAGCCCCACAACAGATCAGAGAAGTTCATTTGAGCTAGATTATAAGCATTTTTTTTGAAATCCCGAGCGTAGTGAGGGAGCCCTATAGCAACTAGAAAACCTCGGAATAAATAAAAGAATTTACGGCAGCTTTAAGAGCGTCGCAATGATAGGGTTCCCTCCCCTTCGGCAAGCTCAGGGTCGGGATATAAAAAAATTAAAGATGGCTGCGGTTGGTGAACTCCACCAATGCATCCAGCTTTGCCCGCGCCGCGCCAGTGTCTATGGATTGGACGGCGAGGGGCATGGCTTCATCCAGTGAATCGGCGCGGCCTGCGGCTACCAGGGCGGCTGCGGCGTTCATCAGCACAATGTCGCGACGCGCGGATTTCTCGCCATCGAGCAGCTTCCAGATAATGTCGGCATTAGTTTTGAGGTCGCCGCCGAGAATGGCGCTCATGGGCGCGCGCTCCAGGCCAAACTGTTCCGGCGTGACTTCATAGACGCGGACCCACTCGCCCCGGACTTCGCCAATCTTGGTCGGCCCGCCGATAGAAATTTCATCCAGCCCATCTTTGCCATGGACAACCAAGGCCCGCCGCAGTCCCAGCAGCTTGAGCGCCTGCGCCAGCTTTTCCACCAGGTCTTCTGAATAGACTCCCACCACCTGCGCCGACGCACGCGCCGGATTGGTGAGCGGCCCGAGCAGATTAAAAACTGACCGCAGCGGACGCAGCTCTTTGCGCGCGGGTTGCACATGCTTGGTAGCCGCATGCATGGCCGGGGCAAACATAAAAGCGATGCCGACCTCGCGCAGGCAGTCGGCAATGCGAGGTGGCGGGATAGTAATGTTTACGCCGAGGGCTTCCATTACGTCAGCCGAGCCGCAACGCGATGTAATGCCGCGATTGCCGTGCTTGGCCACCCTGACGCCAGCGCCGGCGATGGTAAGGGCTGTTGCCGTAGAAATATTGAAGGTGTCACTGGCGTCGCCGCCGGTCCCGCAGGTGTCTACAAGGGCGTCGCGCTCCGTGCCGCTGACGTCGAGCGCGGTTCCATCGGCGTTGGAGAGCGGCTGAGCGGCGGCGCGGATAGCTTCAGCAAAGCCGACGATTTCTTCCACGGTCTCGCCCTTCATGTGCAGCGCGACCAGCAACGCAGCGACCTGCGCGTCCGTGGCCTTGCCGGCCAGCAATTCGGTCATTACATTTCGCGACTCTTCCCGGTTCAGGGATGTGCGATGGTTCGCGATTTTACACAGGGCGTCAATGATCATACGGGGGTGCTTAATCTTAGCAGGTGGGGTTTATTAAAGATGAGGAGATTAAGCCCGAAAGAGTGAAGTGCAGTGAGCTTGTGTGGGCGAGGCTTAGGTGACGTCCGTCACATACCGGACGACGTTTTCCATGTGATAATCGAGACCTTCAAATTGCTCAACAAAGAAAGCGGTTTTTATGAATAAAATAAGCTTGGTCGTGGCATTTGCGCTGGCGCTTGTAGCGAATGCACAAGATGCTCGCCCTATTGATGATGCCAAGGTCGCACCCGGAGCGACGACGCCTACGCTAGCGGGGCTAAGTGCTGAACTTACTCAAGCGACAGCGCCGCTGTCTGCTCTCAACGCGACAATGTCTGAAACGACCGAAGCAAATGTTGGCCTGCAAAAAGAAGCTAAAGTCTACACTGACGATCAAAGCCAAAAACTGGCAGCGCTTGCAGCTGCCCAGAAATATCAGTTGGATAATGTATTGGGCCCGAGAAGGCGTCCTTATGACGCAGCCCTTGCGAGCTACATAGGCCGCTGTGTAGGCAAGCCGCTGCCACCCCTTGAATTTGCCGCCTGCAATAGGGAAAAAGGACAGCTTGACACGAAAAAAGCAGAAATCGACGCATGGTGGTTGCCATATCAGGCCAAATGGAACGCTGAGAATACTGATCCAATCAATGCAGTCATCAAGAAGCAAAACGCCCGCCTGTCCGAAATCAATGTTCAGATGAAAAAGAATTTTGACGCCTTCACGGCAGCCCAGGAACGCAGCATCGCCCTGCGCAAGCGAATTGCTGAAATTGAAGCAACATTCCGTGCCGCATGTTCAACCAAGCCAGGGGCCAATAATCACTTCACAGCTGCAGAGACTCTAAAGTGGTGCCACAGTGTTCCGTGGGATGGCGCCCGCGCTAAGCTTGTGCCGATGTACACATACCAGGGTACAGGTGGAGCATCGTCAAACTAATCGGAAAGGGACCACAGCATGACCGTTATACGTCCCCACAGTTCATATAAACCGATCTCGCAGGCAGCAACCCGCACGACGGTAAGGAGCGCGCAGCGATGCGCTATCATCTGGATATCGGGTATTTTCATTACAATTGCAGCCTTCATGGGCCTGCTTTCCGGAGCTTTTGGTGGAATTACATTTGCGATGGACTTGTCAGCAGGCGTTTTATACATCGTGGCTGGCCAGGTTGCGGAAAACGATCGGAGAGCAAAGAGGCTTCCTTCGAATGGATCTGGTTCGGGCGGTGAACGTGGGCTGGGTTGGTTCTTCTTCCTGGCTGTCTTATTGCTCGTGACAGCTCTTGTTTACGGATTTGCCCATATGCCTACCAAACAATAAAGCCGAAACTTGTTTCTCCAAGCTTGGCAGCGACGAGGACGGAAGATGAACGCCCTGCTCGATTTCTTAGCGTGATTCGTTAGGTTGCGCGGGCCTGCGGCGCTTGGTTTCTGCTTTCGAAGCGTGCCGGCACACTGCTAGATACACTCCTGCTAACGCGAAGCGGCAGCGGAGCCGATCCATCCCTTCGCACGGGGCATTTAATCAATTGATAACCGCTCACGAAGTGCTCCGGTTCGGGATGGCATGTCGTGGTGGATATATCGTCTCAAGACTCTATACATTGTTGCGGGGACTGGATCGCCCTCACCTTCATGGGCTAGACTTTTTTGCGCTCCGGTGCTGGGCGGTGTGGAATCAAAGCATCAATTGTCTTGGAACTTTGGAAATACCTTCATAATCTGTCATAATATGAAGATATGGCAATGACATCTCTCAACATTTCGCTCCCCGAGGCGCTCAAGAAATATGTGGAGGGCCAAGTGGCCTCAGGCGATTGGGGAACTCCCAGTGAATATGTTCGCGAGTTGATTCGACAAGACAAAGAACGCCGTTTATCCAACCTTGAGCAGGACCTCATTGCGGCTGCAAGTGGCCCAAGAATTGAACTGTCAGTGACTGAGATTCGCAAAAAGGGCCTGGTTGCGGCATTGCGTGAGCGGACCCGGCGCCGGTGAAGGGACAGCGTATTGTCCTGAGCGATGCGGCAGTCTCCGATATTCTGGAGCAAGCTGACTGGTATGAAAGCCAAGCTGACCATCGGTTGGCTGAACGCTGGGAAAAAGCAGTAACGGCCACGTTGCTTCGAATTGTCAAAGCACCGAGGGCAGGACAGCAATGCCATTTTAAGGCAGCGGAGCTTCTTGACCTCCGCCGCGCGCTGGTTACAGGGTTTCCCAAGCACCTGGTTTTTTACAAACTTCGCGACAAGGAATTGTTCATTCTTCGCATTGTCCATGGCGCTCGTGATCTGGAAAGCCTTTTTTGAACTAAAGAAAATTGTGTCCAGGCATTGACGATTCCCCGATCTCCTGGGTTTGCCGATTCCGTCCCGTGTCTTATAAAATCACAGGTTCCGCTGAGCGCGCTGAAGCCCGCTGTAAGAACGCTTTCATTATTAGAAGCTTCGTTACCAGAGTCCCAATAGAAATCCAGACATGAAAATTCACGAGTACCAGGCAAAGACGATCCTTGCGAAGTATGGCGTGGCTGTGCCTCGCGGTGAGATGGCGCTGACCCGCGCTGAAGCGGAGAAGGCAGCGCACCGATTGTTTGAAGAAGGCGCAAAAGGCGTGGTGGTGAAGGCGCAGATCCATGCCGGAGGCCGCGGCAAAGGCGGCGGCGTGAAAGTGGCTAAGACGCTGGAAGAAGCCAAACAGTGGGCAGACAAAATTCTGGGGATGCGCCTAGTGACGCACCAGACCGGCCCAGAAGGCAAGATTGTGCAGCGGTTGCTGATTGAAGAAACGCTGCCGATTGAGCGCGAACTTTATCTGGGTATTGTGGTGGACCGCGCGACGGCGAAGCCGGTATTTATGGCATCGGCTGCGGGAGGGATGGAGATTGAAGAGGTTGCGGCGAAGGATCCAAATGCGATCATTAAAGAAGCGATTGATCCGACGATTGGTTTTCAGGCTTATCACGCGCGCAAGCTGGCTTTTGGACTTGGGCTGAAGCCGGCGCAGATTAATGAAGCCGTAAAGCTGATGACGGGCCTATATCAAGCGTTTGTGGATACCGACGCTTCACTGTGCGAGATCAATCCTTTTATCACTACGACCGATGGCCGCGTGTTTGCGCTGGACGCCAAGTTTGGCTTTGACGACAATGCGCTCTTCCGCCATAAAGATTTGAAAGAGCTGCGCGACATAAGTGAAGAAGATCCGCTGGAAGTGGAAGCATCAAAGTACAGCCTGAACTACATCAAGCTGGATGGCAACATTGCCTGCCTGGTGAATGGCGCAGGCTTGGCAATGGCGACCATGGACATCATCAAATATGCGGGCGGGGCGCCGGCAAATTTCCTTGACGTGGGCGGAGGCGCAAACGCAGAGCAGATTGGCCATGCATTTGAGATCCTGCTGAGCGACAAGAACGTAAAGGCGATCCTGATTAATATTTTTGGCGGGATTTTGCGCGTGGATACACTGGCCGATGGCGTGGTGCAGGCAGCGAAAGCGACGAACCTGAAACTGCCTTTAGTGCTGCGGTTGGAAGGCACCAACGTGGAAAAAGGTCGCGAGATATTGAAGAACTCTGGGCTAAATTTTCAGGTTGCAGAGACAATGAAAGACGCAGCAGAAAAAGTTGTGGCGGCAGCAGCGGGACGATGAACACACATCCGGCGAGGCCGACTTGCGCGCCGAGCTGGACATATCAAGCGCGGCATCCAGTGTTTTTGCAAAATGCTATAGCGGTTTGGAGCGGAGCGACAAGATAAAAGATGGCAATCCTAGTTGATAAATCCACGCGGCTGATGATCCAGGGAATTACGGGGCGCGAAGGCACGTTCCACGCCAAGACCTGCGCGGCTTATGGCACCAACATTGTTGGAGGCGTGACGCCGGGCAAGGGCGGGACGACGCATGAAGGCTGGCCGATATTTAATACCGTCGCGGAAGCTAAAGAGAAGACCGGCGCGAATGCGACCATTATTTTTGTCCCGCCGCAGTTTGCTGCTGATGCGCTGCTGGAAGCGATTGACGCTGAAGTTCCTTTAATTATTTCTATAACGGAAGGAATTCCGGTCTTGGATATGGTCAGGGCCTTTGAATTCCTGAAGATCAAAGGCAAATCGCGTCTGATTGGGCCGAACTGCCCCGGAATTATTTCACCGGGTAAGGCCAAGGTGGGCATTATGCCCGGGCATATTCATAAGGAAGGCAATGTGGGGATTGTGTCGCGATCGGGTACGCTGACGTATGAAGCTGTTTTTCAATTGACGCAGCGTGGCATTGGCCAGTCGACGGCGATTGGGATTGGCGGCGATCCTATCATTGGAACGAATTTTGTGGATGCGTTGAAGCTGTTCAATGAAGATCCAGAAACGCACGCGATTATTATGATCGGCGAAATTGGCGGCAACGCGGAAGAGACTGCGGCTGAATACGTAAAGCAGCATGTGAAGAAGCCGGTGGTGTCGTTTATCGCCGGACAGACCGCGCCTCCAGGACGCCGCATGGGACACGCCGGCGCAATCATCTCTGGCGGGCATGGCACGGCAGCAGAAAAAATTAAAGCGCTGGAAGCTGCGGGGATCGCCGTGGCGAAATCTCCGGCCATGATGGCGCGGACGCTACTGGATAGGATTGAACTGGCCAAAGTGTGATGACGCAGCAGACTGCGTCGCCCAAGTTATGAAGATTATCGCAACATCAGGAGAAAGCAATCAGGAATGAATACACTGCAACGCACATTTTCCATCGTTAAGCCAGACGCCGTAGCTAAGAACGCAACCGGCGATATTATCCGTATGATTGAGGAAAAAGGTTTCCGTATCCTCGGCATGAAGATGATCGAAATAAACAAACAACAGGCCGAAGGCTTTTACGCTGTGCATGCCAGTCGTCCGTTTTTCGATTCCCTGACCACATTTATGTCCAGCGGCCCGATTGTGGTGCTGGCACTGGAAAAAACCAATGCCATTGCCGACCTGCGCAAGCTGATGGGCGCTACCAATCCCGCTAATGCCGAAGAAGGCACCATCCGCAAAAAATGGGCGGCAAATATTGAAAACAACGCTATTCACGGTTCTGACGCTGATGATACCGCGCGCTTTGAACTGAGCTATTTCTTTGCCGGATATGAATTGACCAAATAGTTAAGACCACGAATATTCCGGCGACGAATGGAAAGCCTGTGGATACCGCAATGAAATCAAAGCCACTGCTGTCCGTCGCCTTTATTCTTGGCCGCAACGCCGTTTGCTACACCATGCTTTACAAATCTTTAGCATCGTTTCAAGCTGTTGATGCCAGTTGACAGTCGGCTTCCTTGTTCATTGGACCAAATTTCAGTTTTCCATTCCACCTAAGCTGCACTGTCCTGACTCCAAGTAGGGACACCTACCTAAGTAACCATACCATCTAATAGTTTTAATACTAGTAGCTTGAAAACTACTCTATATAAGTTAGAATCCGTTCCGCTCCAATAAATAATCGTCACTTTTGATTCCTCGAGCATAGGAAAGGGCACAACCATGCCTTCTGGTATTCCCAAGCTATCTTTGCCTCAGTCTTCTGTTTTCAAACCAAGCTATAGGAAGATGGCCGCCCTGCTTTCCTGCATCCTGGCCATTATCCTTTCCGTGTCCGCCCTGGCACAATCAACCGGTCCGTCGCCAGTAGCCGGTACTGAGCGATTCATTGTAAAAATCAAAGCACCGCTGGCCCGCGAGGCAGAAAGCCAGTTGCCCAGCGCAGCGCAATCTGGACAGGCAATGCAACTCCGTGCGGGACAGACAAGAAGCCCTAAAATTGAGGACTTTCTAAGGCGGCACGGGGCGCTCCAGCTTTCTCCTTTGTACCCCCAAATTGTACAAGTGCGAAAACAGCATGGTTGGTCAGACGCGCAGCTGGCCGATCATTTCAGGCAACGGTTCTCCGCTCGTGCGCGGCGCGTGGCGCATCCTGCTTCCACCCCTGAAGTTTCCCGGACGTACATTATTGATTTCGGTACGCTGACTGCGCAGCAAAAAATATTGGCTTTAAATCGCCTAAAAACCGATCCTGAAGTCGAGTTTGCCGAGCCGGAACACACCTTTACTACCAGGCAAATACCTAATGATCCCTTCCTGTCCTCCAGCGGCACGTGGGGGCAGCCTTATCAGGATTTATGGGGCATGTATGCCGTCAACGCTCCCGCAGCGTGGGACACCGCTCAAGGCGATGGCGTAGTAGTAGCTGTGATCGATACTGGCATTGACTATAACCATCCGGACTTGGCGGACAATATCTGGACCAACCCCAACGAAATTGCCGGAAACTTTTTTGATGATGACGGAAATGGTTTTGTCGATGATTTTCACGGCTGGAATTTTGTCAACAACACTAACGATCCTCTCGATGATAACGGGCACGGCACGCATGTAGCAGGCACGATTGCAGCGGAAGGCAACAATGGCATCGGCGTGATCGGCGTGGCATGGCATTCCAAGATCATGCCTCTTAAAGGTTTCGATTCCAACGGCTTTGGCTTTGACTTTACCTTGGCGCCGGCCATTATGTACGCGGCCAACAATGGCGCGGACGTGATCAATGCTTCATGGGATGCGCTCAGCAGCAACATGCAGGTATTTGGCAATTCTCAAACCATTGAAGAAGCCATCCAATATGCCGCGAGCCTGGGCGTGGTTTTTGTGGCGTCCGCCGGAAATTCAAGCCAGGATGCCATGAATTTTTTTCCGGCAAACTCGCCTGAAGCCATCACGGTGGCGTCTTCCGGCCCGTTTGGGAATTTCAGCTTCTTCTCTAATTTTGGTCCAAAGATCGATGTAACCGCGCCGGGTGAGGACATTCTTTCCACGCAGGCGGCAAATTCTTTCCAAGGCATCCCTGTAGTGGACGGCTATGCGCGAATGACAGGCACCAGTATGGCGGCAGCGCACGTTTCCGGCGTGGTGGCCCTGATCTTGTCGCAAAATCCTGGTTATTCTCCAGACACGGTACGCACAATTCTTCGTGGGTCTGCAACTCCTGTGAACTTTGATACACGGTTTGGTCCGGGCAACCTCAATGCATCGGCCGCTTTGGCTCTGCAGAATCCGCAAACCGCAAAGATTACGGCGATTGTTCCGGGAGCCAGTCCTGTGGATCCAATCACAATCCAGGGCACTGCGAATGGACCTGGCTTTGCCAGCTATCTTCTGGAATACGGACAAGGGACGCAGCCTTTCTTCTGGACTCCGTTCTTTAACGGGTTTGCCCCGGTTTCGGATGGCGTGCTGGGCATTCTGGATCCCAGCAATTTGTTTGGTGGCACCTACACAATTCGCCTGACCGTATTCAATACCAACGGGAACTCGTTTACAGCTACCACGCAATTCACTCTGGTTCTATGCACCATTACCGCCCCTTCCGGCACTCCGGCGCGCTCCGCAACCGAATTTAAATCCGGCATGCTGGTACCCATTGCAGGCACCGCAACCCAGGGAGGATTCCAGAATTTTGTGGTGGAATGGTCGCCCATCGGTACAAATGCATGGCAAACTGCGGGTATTACACTTACCGCCAACGGAACATCTCCTGTGGTCAACGGGCAGCTCGCAACATGGGATTCTTCAGCTGCAGCGCAAGCCGGATTCACGCAGGCCGGCTTCTACCAGATCAGACTCACCGTAAACGGAATAATCTCCGAGCAGGCCTTCGCCGCTATCTATCTTGAGCCCGATCTGATTTCGGCGGCGTGGCCGGTGTTCTTTGATCTATCTCCTTATTTCGTGAACTCGGGAGTGGTTCCGGCATTAAATCCAGATGGGACCATCCGCTTGGTCATGGAAAGCCCAAACCAGGGGACCACACCTGCTGCTGCCTGGGTATTCAA
Source organism: Candidatus Angelobacter sp. (assembly GCA_036495645.1). GTDB lineage: Bacteria > Acidobacteriota > Terriglobia > Terriglobales > Acidobacteriaceae > Angelobacter. The sequence goes on along the minus strand of DASXMN010000039.1, from coordinate 71,339 downwards.
TCTGGACGGCTCTTTCCAGAAGACCCTGCTGGATTTGTTCGGCAGCAATCATCAACCAGCCGCCGGCAATATTGACGGTTTGCCAGGTGATGAGGCCGTGATGCCGGATACCAATGTCATCAAAGTATTTCATCCAGACAACACGGTTGATGTTTTCTCTCCGGGCCTGAACGTGGACTTTGGCAATGTTCCGCTCCTGCTGGAAGACCTGAACAACGATTTTCACCTGGAGTCCATCGTGGTAGGCAGCGATTTCTCCAACAATGTAGCCTACGTATTTGCATGGCAACCGGACGGCTCACAGGCACCCGGCTTTCCGATTCAGATACAAGACCAGAACCCCCTTCTGAAGGGTTCGTTCAATCACACTCGGGTGATCGCCGGCGATGTCGATGGCGATGGGACAAAAGACATACTGGTAGTGGAAGGACTCACTTCTTCAACTTATGTAGTCCGGCTTTTTGGCCATGACGGTTTGGCGAAGACTTTTAACGCGCCGGTACTCACTGGTGTTCCGGCTGCCATGGCTGCCGCCGACCTGGACCACAACGGCAAGCTCGAAACCATTGTGGCCAATTACAATGGGTTTCTCCCCACCCAGGCGACGCTCCACGTTTTCCAGCCCGATGGCTCAGAACGGCCTGGCTGGCCAGTGGACGCATCCGCCTTCAATGGCAACGGATCGACTTTTGCGGCTATTTCCGTCGGCGATTTCAGGCGCGATGGGCATGAAGAGATTGTGCTTGCGCGCGAGCCGGCCATTTATCTCTTCAACAGCGACGGGACATTGTTCTCAAGTGCATGGCCGCTCCCACCCCATTTCCCTGGGTATGGTACGACTGTTATCGGGGACATCGATGGTGATGGCCTCCCTGAAATCATTACCACTCTGAATGATTTCAGCTCAACCGGCGGAGCCAATGTGCTGGCCATCCGCAGTGACGGCACAGTTGCAAAATCATGGCTGATTCCTGGGCGCAGTGGCCTGGCTTTTGTTATTGGGGCTCCTGCACCTGTGCTTGGCGATTTCAACCAGGATGGCACACTCGACATCGCACTGGCCTACCAGCTGGAGGGCGGTTCAGGGAGTAACCCAGGCCTGCTCACGATCCTTGACACACATGCTCCATTCGATCCTGCGCGCCTTGATTGGCCTATGAACTTCCAGAACGCGCGCAACAATCCAGTGCTCTTGCGCACTTCAATCAGCAGCCTCGTCGTCAGCTTAACGACGGGTTCAAATCCCTCTGCACTTGGCGACAACCTCGTGTTCAGCGCTACGGTCACGCCGAACGGCAGCGGCGGAGCTGTGCAGTTCCTGGATGGGACCACGCCCATTTCCACCAGCATTCCCTTGAGCAACGGTTCAGCTTCTTTCAGTACTTCCACCCTGGCCCTTGGAACGCATTCGATCACAGCACGTTATACGGGAAATAACAGCTTGGGAGCGTCAGTGAGCCCTGCACTGACACAAACAGTAACCAAGCCAAATGCGAGCATCAGCATTTCCCTTACAGCCGGAGCTAATCCGGCTGTGATTGGAGCTGCGCTCACGTTTTCCGCCAGCGTTGCGCCAGCATCAGCTACCGGGACCATCATTTTCTTTGATGGAACCACGCCGATTTCCGGTAACCTGCCCCTCATTGGCGGCACGGCAGCTTTCACCACGTCTGAACTGAGCGCCGGCAGTCACTCCATCAGCGCTCAATACAGCGGCGATGACACCTTCAACAGCGGCTCCTCAACTACGCTTGTTCAGAACATCCTGAAAGCTCAATCCACAATCGTTGTGGCTGCGGCAGATGACACCTTCAAAGCCGGAGCGCCCGCAACATTCACGGCGACTGTGGTTCCCAATACGGCAACGGGGACGGTTGTTTTCTTCGATGGAACCACGCCGGTCTCGGCTGCGGTTCCCGTCAACAACGGCACAGCCAGATTCACCACCTCAACGCTGGTCTCCGGCGCCCATTCCATTAGCGCAAAATATAGTGGTGACGCAAACTTGAACAACGCAACTTCCAACACCTTAAGAATAAAAGTGAAATGAGCGTTAGTAAACGCGGCGATAGGACGGAGAGGGGCCATAAATGCTGGCCCCTCTCTTTTTCCAACTGTAAATCCGATTCCGACTATAATCCGGCGCGTGATCAAGAGCAGGGTTGGACCACTCCGGCCCAGCGGTGGAATACTTGATTGCGCGGATTCTGAATAAGGCGAAGCTGCGCGCCAGGCGCAGCCGCCGGGAGCTGACACAATGCCATTAGTTCAAGTCACCATGCTGAAAGGCCGTACGGTGGAGCAGAAGCGAAAACTCGCAGCGCGGATTACCGATGCAATGGTGGAAGAAGCCAAAGCCGCGAAAGAAGCCGTAGTCGTGACGTTTATCGAGATCACTCGTGAAGACTATGCGAATGCAGGCGTGCTGCTGGCTGACAAGAAGTAGGGCGAACCAGATTTTCCCGGTTCGCTTTCAAGTTAATCAACCACGCGGTATAAACCCCGGCTGCGGTTTTCCATAATTGCGTCCAGACCGCCAATGACGTACTGCTTGAAGTGGGCTGAATCGCGGTGGGCCTGCAGCGCGGCTTCATCTTTATATTGCTCGTAGAAAAGAAATTTGCGCGGGTCTTCCGTGGATTGATGGCCGATGTACTGCAAGCAGCCTGGCTCTTTGCGCGAATGCTCGTGCAGCATGCGGATATATTCGCGGCACTTTTCTTCCGTGCCCGGTTTCACCACCATATCGACTTTTAATACGATCATCTGGCCTTCAGGCCTTTCTGCGGGACAGCAGACTGCTGCATGCCCACAACGTCTGCCGCAAACTCGGGCAGCAACATGGTCTGGTCGCGGTCAGGACCGGTGGAAACCATGCCGATCTTTGCCCCGCTCTCGCGCTCCAGAAAGCGCAGATACTCTTGGGCTTTTTTCGGCAATTCATCAAAGCTGGCCGCGCCTTCAGTGGATTTCTTCCAGCCCGGCATCTTTTCATAAATGCACTCCACCCGGTCAAAGCCGGTGGCCAGCGCTGGAATGGAATCATATTTCTTGCCCTTGATTTTGTAGCCAACGCAAACAGGCACCTCATCCAGCACGTCGAGCACGTCCATTTTGGTCACCACCCACCAGTTCACGCCATTGATCATTTGCGCGTAACGCAGAAGCGGCAGATCAACCCAGCCACAGCGGCGGGGACGTCCAGTAACCGCGCCGTATTCGTTGCCGCGCGCGCGCAATTGATCGGCAATAGCGCCTTCCACCTCACTGGGAAATGGGCCGCCTCCTACTCGGGTGCAGTATGCCTTGGTCACGCCGATCACGTTTTGAATCGCATTGGGCGGAACGCCGGTCCCCGTAGCTGCGCCGCCGGAAGTGCAGCTTGACGAAGTCACAAAAGGATACGTTCCATGGTCGATATCAAGCATCGTCGCCTGGGCGCCTTCAAACATCACAGACTCGCCTTTGGCCAGCGCCTGGTTAAGCAGCACGGCGGTATCGGCGACAAATGGCGCAATTTGCTCAGCGGCACGCGCATACTCCGTGTACATGCTGTCGGCATCAAGCGGATCGGAATTGAAAAGCGCATGCGCGATCATGTTTTTCTCGCGGCAGGCATTTTCAATTGTGGCTCTGAGCAGGCTGGAATCGAGCAGGTCAGCCACCCGCAATCCGCGGCGGCCCATCTTATCTTCATACGCCGGGCCAATGCCGCGCGACGTGGTGCCGATCTTAACGCGCCCAGGCGCGTTTTCCGCGCCCATTTCAATCATGCGGTGGTAGGGCAGAATCACGTGCGCGCGATTGGAGACAAAAAGGTTGCCATCCACCTGCACGCCGGCATCGCGCAGCATCTTTACTTCTTTTAAGAAGGCCAGCGGATCAAGCACCACGCCATTGCCAATTACAGAGCGGCAGCCTTTGCGTAGCACGCCGCAGGGCACCAATTGCAGCACAAACTTCTTGCCCTTGATAATGACCGTGTGTCCGGCATTATGCCCTCCGGCATAACGCGCCACGATGGAAAAATTGTCTGAAAGGACGTCGACGATCTTGCCTTTGCCCTCGTCGCCCCACTGGGCGCCCACAATCACCGCTGTCTTGCCGCGCTTCACTTCGATTGCACACTCCTCGCCGTGCCGTTTTTCGAGCTATCAAAAATATTGCTGGGAAAATGGACGGGAAAGTCTGTTACTCATAGAGTTTATCAGAATTGAGGAACGATTTTTGCAGGAATGCAGCGTGTCGAAGCAAGTAAAACTGCCTCAAATCCTCTAGTCTCTATGCTCTCGTTCTCGGCCGCTTGGCGGCTAAGGATGTGTTCAGCGCCGCAGCGGCGCGAATGAGCGCCTTCAACACCTTTTCATCAATCTTGTCGCCCTCATGGAAATCGATGGCACGTCGGGTGTTGCCTTCAAGGCTGGAGTTAAAGAGGCCGGAAGGGTCATCCAGCGAGGCGCCCTTGGCAAAGGTCACCTTTACGACATTCTTGTACGTCTCACCGGTGCAAATGATTCCACTATGCGACCACACCGGAACCCATCCCCATTTCCACTCCTCCACCACTTCGGGGTCGGCCTGCTTGATGAGAATCCGGACCCGAGCCAGCATCTTGCCCCGCCAATCACCGAGTTCCTTGATTCTCGCATCTATCAACTTAGAGGGAGATTCTCCTCCTTTTCTTTCCTTCGGGCCGCTCTTCCTCTTCTTCATGGTTGTCGTCGACTTCTTCATATTGTTGTCGCTCGCCCGTCACTTGCGTATTGCTAAACCCTTGAGCGCCAAAGCCACTGAGCACCGCACAAGAGGCGGGGACCGCACCGCAGTGGGGGTGGTCCCGTACCGCTGCTACTGCATGGGTTTTTCACAATTCAACATCCAGTTGATGCCGAACTGGTCAGTGAACATGGTAAACCGTTCTGCCCAGGAGGTTTCCTGCGGCGGCATCTTGATCTTGCCTTTTCCACTGAGTGCGGCAAACAATTTTTCTGTCTCCTGAGCGCTTTCACACCCAATCGCAACAGAAAAGTTCTCGCCGTGCTCAACCGGCGGGCCTCCCATGTTGTCCGACGCCATCAATACGGGCCTGCCGCCCTTGGTTATCCTGGCATGCGCGATCTGGTCTTTTGCTTCCGGCGGAATATTGCCGGGCATGTCACCAAACGTTGTTAGCAGCAGATCGCCGCCAAGGCATTTCTGGTAAAAGGTCATGGCTTCACGACAGTTTCCGTTGAACAGCAGATAGGCGTTGATTTCCTTCATGTCCACTCCATTTCTATGATGAATTTAATTTTTATAAAAATTACAGAGAAGCTGAAAAAAGCGCTTTGCAGAATGGCCTGGCATTTATTTCCAGACCAGATCTATGTGCCGAATCTCTCGGCGGCGCGAGCCTTGGCTTTGGCGGCTTCTTCTTCCCGGTTCTTGGGCGGAGCAGTGGTTTCCAGTGAACGAAGCAGCCGGTTAGCGATAGCAGCAATCTCGTCAATCGCTCCCTGAAACGCTTCTTCATTGGCCTTGGAAGGTTTGTTAAAGCCGGTGATCTTTCTCACGAATTGTAGAGAGGCTGCCCGCACTTCGTCGTCGGTCACCGGCGGATCGAAGTTGAAGAGAGTTTTGATGTTTCTGCACATACAATGCCCTTTTAAAATATGGTTTCTCTATTTTCGCATGGTAGGCCGCGATCTTCAGCAGGTCCGCTATACAGATTTCGAACCGGCTTGCGCTGCCCTGGTGGACGCAGTAACCGCTTCCGAAAAATGAAACTTCTTAACGGCGCGAATGCCGGCCACGATGAACAGCCCCAGCAACACGACTTGCGCGACCGCAAATGGCGGCTCATTGCCTTTCGGCGCCAGTGCATGAAGGGCCGGGATTTTCAGGAAGCTCTGCGCAATCAGCACGAAACAGTTGAAGTAAAGAGCAATCACGGCGGTAACAACATAAATAGAACGCCACTTCCCAGCCATGTGGAATGAATAGCGTGCAGGGAAGGTGATCGCCAGCACCAGGAGTGACAGAACTCCGAGAATAATACCGGGCGTTACGTGCTGGAAAGGAAAACCAAAGCCTGTAATGCTGGTCAGGGTTGTGGTGATCAGAAAGAGAGCGGTCATGCCATCAAGGCGTTTGCTGCTGAACATTCCGAACAAGACAATTAAGCCAGCGACAATTCCAACCAGGCTGATGATTACGTGAATAAGCGTGTAAGTGGCGAGAGACATACCGAAGACCATGGCGAGTGCCTCCTTTGATCAGGGCTGCAATGGTACGACTCTGCGCTTCAGATTGCCACACAAGATCGTTAAATCTGGTGCATTGAGCTGCATGGTAGTCACGCGCATTCGCGGGTTACAAACTAACTGGCTCGGCAACTTCCGCGGACTTCTTTGCACTCGTCCTTAGTTCCGCCAGCAATTCATAAGAGCGCAGCCGGTCAGAGTGCTCATAGGTATTGCAAACGACCATCAATTCATCCACTTGTGTTTCCTGTAAAAAAGATTCCACTTTCTCGTGGACCGTTTCCGGGCTGCCGACGATGGCAGCGCGGAACTTGGCGGCAACAGCGGCTTCTTCAAAGGCGTTCCAGTCCAGCCGCTCGACGGGCGGCATCAGTCCAACAGGGCGATTGCGAATCATGTTCAGGAACATCTGCTGCGCGGTCGTCGCCAGATAATGCGCGCGCTGGTCAGTATCAGCTACCAGGATTGGCACACCGGCCATGGTGTGTGGCTGCTTTAATACTTCAGAGGGCCGGAAATTTCTGCGATACAGTTCGAATGCCTGCAACATGCCCTCCGGCTGGAAGTGCGCCGCAAAGGCAAAGGGCAGGCCCAGCGAGCCCGCGAGTTGCGCGCTGTAGCCGCTTGACCCCAGCAGCCAGATGGGAATATTAAGGCCCGCCCCGGGAAACGCTCGCGGAGACTGGCCCTGTTTCTGCGGTCCAAGAAATCCGCGCAACTCCGCCAGCAATTCAGGAAAATCTTCGCCGCTGGTTTGCAGATCGCGGCGTAACGCACGGATTACAGCGAAATCGCCGCCTGGGGCGCGGCCAAGCCCAAGATCAATACGTCCGGGGAAGAGCGTTTCCAGAGTGCCAAACTGTTCAGCGATTACCAGAGGCGCGTGGTTGGGCAGCATGATCCCGCCGGAGCCGACACGGATCTTTGACGTACCAGCCGCCACATGGCCGATCAATACTGAGGTGGCGGAGCAGGCGACACCCGGGATATTGTGGTGCTCCGCCAGCCAGAAGCGTTTGTAGCCCCACTTCTCCGTGTGGCGCGCCAAATCGAGCGTGTTGCGGAATGCGACCTCCGCTGTTCCACCTTGCCGCACGTGCGCTAGATCAAGAATGGAGAGATCGATCTTCGCGAGTCGTGGTGTCGGCAAGGCAGTGCTCCTTGAATAATGCTGTAAAAAGAGTGCGTCCGCCAGAGGACGCATTTATTTGATGTCGCAACGGAGGATTTGTATTCAGGTATCATTTTAGCGGTCAGTATCGAAACGCTTTACCTTTTGCCACCATGCTTCCCTTCAAATTAATTTATAGCGACGACTACTATCTGCCCATCGGGGCACACGTTTTTCCTGCGCAGAAATACCGGTTGATTTATAAGCGGCTGCTGGAAAGCGGCATTGCCGAGCCGGGCGATTTCATCGATCCCAAACCGGCGCGGGACGAAGACATCCTGCTGGTGCACACGCGCGAGTATGTGCAGAAGCTCAAGACCGGTACGCTTTCCCCACAGGAAGAGCTACAAATGGAAGTGCCCTACTCGCCGGAGCTGGTGAAGGCATTCTGGCTGGCGGCCGGAGGATCGATACTAGCCGCGGAGTGGGCGCTGCGTGACGGCATTGCATGCAACATCGGCGGCGGATTTCATCATGCCTTCCCTGACCATGGCGAAGGCTTCTGCGTGATTCATGATGTGGCAGTCGCTATCAAGCGCATGCATCAGGAAGGAAAGACCACACGCGCAATGACGGTGGATTGCGACGTTCACGATGGTAACGGCACGGCAGTAATTTTTCCGCCGAAGGAAAAAATTCGGCCGGGCCATCCGTTGCCGAGTGCCAGCGCAAGCAGCCGCGATATTCACGCAACGCATGAAGAACACTCTCAGCATCCGGCGGACGAACTGGATGTGTTCACGATTTCCCTGCACCAGGCGCATAACTATCCGGCAATCAAGCCGCCATCGTCGATTGACATCAATTTGCCGGACGGCACGAATGACGACGAGTATCTGGGCTGGCTCGATCAGTCATTGAGTTCGGCGTTCCGGCATTTTGAGCCGGAGCTGCTCTGCTATATTGCCGGAGCTGATCCTTATAGAGAAGACCAACTCGGCGGACTAGCCTTGACGATTGAAGGCCTGAAGAAGCGCGACGAACTTGTCCTGAAGGTGGCCAAAGAGCGCAAAATCCCGGTAATGATTACCTATGCGGGCGGCTATGCGCGCCGCGTGGAGGACACGGTGACGATCCATTGCAATACCATCCTGGCGGCGAAGAAGATTTTCTCTTGAAGCTGCAACTTGTCCGCCACGCCACGCTGCTGCTGGATTATGCCGGCATGAAAATCCTGATTGATCCCATGTTGGGCGATACCGGAACAATGGCCGCGATACAGAACTCGCCGCAGCCGCGCCCCAACCCGCTGGTTCCGTTGCCCTTCCCGGTGGAGCAGGTGCTGGAGGGCGTGCAACTGGTGCTGGTCACGCATACGCATCGCGACCACTGGGACGATGCGGCTATTCAGCTTGTGCCCAAAGATTTGCCTTTGTTGTGCCAGCCCGAAGACCTGCAAAAGATGGAAGCGGTGCATTTTGTAAATGCCTCAGCGGTACATGACATGAAGCGCTGGAGCAATATCTGCCTGACCCGGACTCCGGCACAGCACGGCACAGGTGAGATTGCGCGGGCCATGTCGCCCTCCAGCGGCTACGTGCTGAGCGCTGAAGCTGAGCCTACGCTTTACATCGCGGGCGATACCATCTGGTATGACCAGGTGGCGGAAACGATTAAGCAACATAATCCGCATGTGATCGTGGTGAACTCAGGCGCGGCCCAGTTCCTACATGGTGATCCCATCACCATGACCGCAGGAGATGTGGTCCGCGTATGCCGCTCAACGCCACACGCCAAGGTGATTGCCGTTCACTTGGAAGCCATCAATCATTGCCTGCTCACCCGGGAAGAGCTGGCGCGAGAAGCGCAGGTGTCCGGAGTACAGGTGATGATTCCCAGGGATGGAAAGATGTTGGACTTGGCCATCAGGCAGGCAGAAACCTAAAAGCAAGATTGAGGTTAAGCATGTCAGATACAGCGGAAAGACTTTTGCAGCAGGGCTTGCTGGCACGAAGAGAGCACCGGCTTGGCGATGCCAGACGCGACTTGGTGGAGCTTGTCAGTCTGTTCCGCAAGGCCGGCAACTCTGTTGATTTGGCCAGGGGACTCACGGCTTTAGGACAGATCGAGAGGGATTTGGGTCAAGGCGATGCTGCTCTGCGACTTTATGAGGAAGCAGTTTCTCTCTATCGTGCCGAGGGGGATGTGCTCAGGCTAGCTCATACCATTCGGCATGTGGGCGACATTTATCAGGAACAAGGGCGTCCTGAGTTGGCTGAACCTTGCTATCACGAAGCGCTCGACCTCTATCGCCGGGACGGGCGTACGCTACCGTTGGATCTGGCGAATGCCATTCGCGGATTGGCGATTCTCAAGTTCGATGGCGGTGAATTTGAAGAAGCGAAAGGGCTTTGGCAGGAGGCGAAAGATCTTTACACGTCTTTGAACATCGAAGCGGGCGTGGCTGAAAGCTCGCGGCGGCTGGCGTTGCTGGTGGCACGGAAGGGTTAACTGAAGCCTGCTTATTGCAATATGATTTTTTATTTCGTTTTGTAAAGCCTCTGAAGAAAGAATCCAGAGCTGCACAACTCTTTTGGGCCTTAGGGGTTCTTACCTAGGAGAGCAAAACGCCATGAAATGCGAAATCTGCAAAACGATTGAGAAATTGGGTCTGGATCCCGCAGCGCATGAGCAATGGATGTGCGCGGATGCAAAGTCGCCAAGGCAGACTTGGAAGAGCGCGCAGGTCTCGATTCACCACTTTTGCCATGATCTAGGCGAAAGGCTTCAAGCGAAATGGCGCCATGCCGGGCACACGCTTTATCGCCGGGCGCAGTATGTGACGCTGGGACTGTAGCTGTACCCCCAGCGGCTGAGACCTTGCTCATTTCATGACGGGTCACCGGCATAAATGCCTGCTTCACCCCGCAAGATACAGAAAAATATGGTAGTTCGTGTCTTGGTGCGCGTTATCTCAGCTCTTATCTCACTCTGGAACCCTAGCAAATAATTGAATTGAAAACACAGAATTTAGCGTTTCATGGTCATTGGCGCGTAAAGAAACATGCTTCAATCGGGTTGAGTTCGTCTCTGTTCTACAGCAGTTTGCGGGTTTACAATCAAAAGAACCAAGCAAGGCCCGGATTCAGCAAAGAGCAAGCCCAGAGGCGAGACACATCTTATGGACTCCTCGATTCTTCGCCAACTCAAGAAAATTGCCGGAAAGGACGCAGTATTGGACCGTCCGGAAGAGCTCATGCTCTACGAGTATGACGCCGGCGTGGACAAGCACCGGCCGGGCGCGGTGGTGTTTGCCCAGAATACGCAGCAGGTGTCACAGATCATGCGGCTGGCCAGCGACAAAAAGATTCCCGTGGTCCCGCGCGGCGCGGGGACCGGACTGAGCGGCGGGGCCATTGCGCGGCGGGAAGCGATTGTGCTCTCACTGGCGCGTATGAACAAGATCCTGGAAATTGATGTTCCCAATCAGCGCGCCGTGGTGCAGCCGGGCGTGGTAAATCTGGAGTTGAGCAACGCCACCGCAAAGTATGGCTATTACTACGCGCCCGATCCCTCCAGCCAAAAGGCCTGCACCATAGGTGGCAACGTGTCGGAGAATTCCGGTGGGCCACATACGCTGGCGCTGGGCGTGACCGTGAACCATGTGACTGGCCTTGAAATCGTGCTGCCCAATGGAAAAGTTGTTGAGTTTGGCGGCAAGGCACAAGACGCCACCGGTCTGGACATGACTGGATTTTTTGTCGGTTCGGAAGGGACGATGGGCGTGGTGACACGAATCACCGTGAAACTCACCAAACTGCCTGAGCATGTGACTACGCTGCTGGGAATCTATAACACAGTCGAAGACGCAGCCAATACGGTTGTGGCGATCACACAGAGCGGCGTGACACCGGCTGCGCTGGAAATGCTGGATGGCTGGATGGTCCGTTGCGTTGAAGCCAACGTGCACGCAGGTTATCCGGAAGACGCGGCCGCGGTGCTGCTGATTGAGCTTGAGGGCATGCGGGAAACGGTGGAAGAACAGGCCATAGCCGTGAGCGAAGTCTGCCTGCAACAAAAAGCGCGCGAGGTCCGCCATGCCAAGGACGAAAAGCAGCGCCAGCTTCTGTGGCTCGGACGCAAGACGGCTTTCGGCGCCGTGGGCCGCGTGTCACCTTCTTATTACACGCAGGATGGCGTGATTCCCCGCACCAAAGTCCCGTACACGCTGGCCGAGATTGAGCGCATCAGCAAGCATTATGGGCTGATTATCGGCAACGTGTTTCATGCCGGTGATGGGAACCTTCATCCGCTGATCTTGTTTGATGCCCGTGATCCGGTGCAGACGGAAAACAGCCGCAAAGCGGCAAAAGAAATCATGGCGTGCTGCCTGAAGTTCGGCGGCTCAATCACCGGCGAGCATGGCGTGGGCCTGGAAAAAATGGGCCTGATGACCGCCATGTTCACTGAAGATGATCTGGAAGTCATGGTGCGGCTGCGGAACGCATTTAATCCTGAATCGATCCTCAACCCCCAGAAGATGATTCCTGACCTGCATTTTTGCCGCGAGATTACTGGGCCGCTTCCAAAAGCCAAGTTTGAGCCTGTAGCGGGTGTTCCAGTATGAGCACCATCACGTCACCGGTATCTCTTGATCGCGACCTGGCCGCGATTGTTGGGGAAAAGAATGTTGCCCGGACGGTGTTTGAGGGCTTCCACATTAATGGAGTGGTTCCGTCTGCGGCGGTCTTCCCTGGTTCACCCGAGGAAGTTGGCGCGTTGTTGCGGCTGGCAAATGAGCGCGACCTGGTGGTTGCTCCGGCCGGCGGATTAAGCAAACAGCAGATTGGGTGCATCCCGGAGCGAGTGGACATTCTGCTCAGCACCACGCGACTGAATAAGGTTGAAGAGTACGATCCCGGTGATTTGACCATCGCAGTTCAGGCAGGAATGCCGTTCGCCGAGATGCAGCGCAGGCTGGCGGAGCATCAGCAATGGGTGCCGTGCGATGCCGCGTATCTTGAGCGCGCCACCATTGGCGGATTGCTGGCGACGGGCGCTGCTGGGCCTCTCAAATCCACGTTTGGCCACATGCGGGATTTTTGCATTGGCGTCCAGTTTGTTACCGCTGACGGCAAAGTGGTAAAAGGCGGTGGGCGCGTGGTGAAAAACGTGGCCGGCTACGATCTGATGAAGCTGCTCACCGGCAGCTATGGATCGCTGGCGGTGATCACGCGGGCCAATTTCAAGGTGTTTCCACGTCCGCGGCAGACCCGGACTTTTATCTGCTCGTTTCATTCGTTTGAGGAAGCGATTGCATTTCGCACACGTCTGTTCCAGTCGCCGCTGACTCCCATGTGCATGGAGATTATTTCTCCCGGCGCGCCCGAGTACCTGCGCGACGCCGAACCAGTGAATGATCCGGACGACTACGCGCCGGAGCAACCCGTCTCATTGCCGGCAGTGGAATGGCAGATTGTGCTGCGCGCGGCTGGCAGCGACAACGTGCTGGCCCGCTACTCGCGAGAGCTGGGCTCGGCGGTAACGCGCACCCTGGAAGGCGCGGCGGAAGAACAATTCTGGGGATGGATTTCACACTTTGAGCAGAATGTAGTGGCGCGGCATAGAAATGCCCTGGTCCTTTATACCCATCTGGCAATCCAGAATGTTGGACCGGCATTACAGGCGCTGCAACGCGCTGCGCCCGACTACAACATGATTCCCGCAGCGGTGGGCCGCGCGGCCACGGGAAACCTGGTGCTGGCGTTGATGCCGTTGTCCGTGGATCCGCCTTCTGCCATGCAGTATGCCAACTGTGTTTCTGCGTTTCGCGGGATGCTGCCGCCGGGCTCGTCGGCTGAGGTAGCGCACTGCCCCACAGAAGCCAAGCTCCATTTTGACGTCTGGGGCACCACGCCGACCGACGTAAACATGATGCGCGCGGTGAAGCGGGCCATCGATCCGAAAAATATCCTCAACAGGGGAAGATTCATTGTCTGAGCAGACCACCGCGTTTGAACCTCATGTGCACGATCCGCATTTGCACCCACCGGCGAACGCAGCAAAAGATGCGCCTAGCTGGGAACTGCTCTCCACGTGCGTGCATTGCGGGCTCTGCCTGAATCACTGCCCCACGTACAAGGTTTTGCAGAATGAAATGGATTCTCCCCGCGGACGCATTTACCAGGTGCTGCAAGTAAATGAAGGCAAGATGCCGCTGGGGGATACGTTTGTCCAGCACATTGACCGCTGCCTGGGGTGCGTGGCCTGCGAAATTGCCTGCCCTTCCGGCGTGAAATATGGCCGCATTGTGGAGCGGGCGCGGTCGCAGATTGAGCAGGGATATAAGCGGCCGCTCATCCAGCGCGTGCTGCGGAATTTTTTCTATAAAAAAGTCATTCCGAATTTTGAGACACTGCGCCTGGCCGCCGGTGGCATGCGTTTCTATCAGCAGTCCGGATTGCAAGCGCTGGTGCGGAAGTCAGGGTTATTGAAGCTGCTGGGAGTAGCCGACCTGGACAAGCTCTCGCCGCAGATCGACAAAGAATTTTTTTTCAGCGAGATTGGCAAAGTCTTTCCCGCAGTGGGGGGAAAGCGCGGCAAAGTCGCTTTTGTTGCCGGATGCATCAACAACGTTGCGTTTTCACATTTGAACCGCGCTACTGTAAATGTGCTTACGCAGAATGGGATTGAGGTCCATATACCTGAAGGCCAGGGCTGCTGCGGTGCGCTGCATGCCCACGCTGGATTGCGTGAAGAAGCGCGCGAGCTGGCACGCCACAACATCAACATATTTCTGGGCGGAGATTATGATGCCATTGTGACCAACGCAGCCGGCTGCGGGTCCAACATGAAGGAGTATGACGACCTGCTGGAGAACGATCCTGCCTACATTGGACGCGCCAAGGAATTCAAAGCAAAGATGCGCGACGTAACGGAGTATCTCGCGGGAATCGGCCTGCGTATGCCGAAGAGGAAGATCGGGCAGCGCGTGGCATATCAGGATCCCTGTCACTTGGCCAACGCACAGCGCGTCCGCAATCAGCCGCGCGAGTTGCTGACGGCTATCGGATGCGAACTGGTGGAATTGCCGCATCCTGACCAGTGCTGCGGCAGCGCCGGAGTGTATAACGTCTCACAGAATGAACTCTCCATGAAGATCCTGGAAAAGAAAATGGAAGATGTGACTTCTGTCTCTTCTGACATGCTGGCCACAGCCAACGTGGGATGCATGATCCAGTTGCGGGCCGGGGTGAAAGAGCGCGGACTGACAACGCCGGTGAAGCATGTGGTGGAATTGCTGGACGAGGCGTACTCAAGCAGCTAGCACTTAGCAATTGGAAATTGGCAAAATCATCTTGTGCAAGCAGCTTTTCCTGATGAGATTTTAAGCATGGAGACGCAGGCCAAACCAGAAGTCAACGTTCAGCAGGCTGTGCCGTTTTTTATGATCACGAACATGGAAACTTCCCTACGCTTTTATGTGGATGGCCTGAGCTTCAAAATGACCAACAAATGGATTGATGAAGGCAAGCTCCGGTGGTGCTGGCTGGAGATTGGGAATGCAGCGCTGATGCTTCAGGAATATAAAAAAGACCGTCACCCGAATTCCGGCCGCCCTGAAGGCAAACATGGCGTCGGCGTTTCGGTCTGCTTTCAATGCAAAGACGCGCTGGCGATTTATCGAGAAATCACGGCCCGCGGCATCAACGCAAAGAGACCCTTTGTGGGCAATGCAATGTGGGTGACGGCAGTTGAAGACCCTGATGGATACAAGCTCGATTTTGAAAGCCCTACTGATGTAGCGGAAGAGACGGTGTTCTCGGAGCAGCAAAAGTAAGTTCGAATCTTCCGGACAATCCCTGACAATAAAAGACACTCCAAATCTCCTTTAATATGCGGTGGTCTTGTGATCATGCTCACAGACGAGCGCCGGTTTCCGGGTGCAAGCTGCCCTTACCTGCTGCTGGTAACGTTATATAAGTAACGTTACCGAGCTAATGGATAGAAATTGGAGTTCTAAGGTCTTTGAGCGATTCGCGGTTGTGCTCACTGCTAGAACAATGGTGACGCTATGAACAGAGTCGTCAATAAATTCGTGCAGGCCCATGACCGGTATATGGAACTTGACCGCATTCGCACAGAATGCACCAACCCGACGCAGCGCGAGTCGATTCACATTGCGATCATGTCGGCGTACCTGGAAGTGCAGTTTCATGCCCGGCAGATCACCGGGTTGCAGTTTGCCGACGGCATGGATTTTGCCGAAGTAAACTAAAAGCCTCCGCCAGACAGCCCTCGCCCCGCAATTTGCGTCTAATTATTCACGCCACTGCTGTACTATGTACTCGTGCGCCACTGGAATTCAGTTAGTATTGGCGCAGCGTCCACAATTCCCTTGGGAGGTGGCTCCCCATGCCACTGGCTCGAATCTTCACGCGCAATCCGGAGCGGACAGCCGCGCTTTTCAGTGAATTACAGCAGCAAGGCTATAAGGTAGAGGTCGCCGCACCGGACCAGCCTAACCTAGCTCCAGCCGACCTGGAAATTGAATTTGAAGTCTGCGAGCGGGCTGACGTGCTGGATCGCGCAGCCAATCTGGCCAGTGAACTGGGCGCTGAGGTAGCAGTGGCCCCAGGGGTTTTGCGTCCATTGGCGCAGCCAAAAATACAAATAAATACGCAGCAGACCTCTGAACCTTTTATCAAGACAGTTCTGGAACCAAGACCCCAGCCCGCAAAACCGCAGCCCCAGATGGAGCGCGACCCTGAACGCGAATTTGAAGCCGCGTTTTCTTCCGTGGTTGAAATGCCGGTTGCCGCCGAAGCTGCCCCTGTGGTGAATGAAATACAAGTAAAGGAACCAGAGCCGCTTCCGCCGGTTGCTTTCCTGGAGGATAGGGCAGCGCTGGAACCCGTGGCGATGACGGCTGCGCCGGAAAAGCCTTCCGTTGCGCCGCCAGTCTCGCCAGATCCAGTCAGGTCCGGCGATCCGATGCCGTATCTTTCACAGTTGACGCCTTTCAGCCCGCCCACCGCACGTACAGAAGAACAGCTCCAGGCCACCGCTTCTCCTGCCCGGCAGCAAAAGCGACCGCAAACACAGGAGCGGAGCAACAAAGCCCTCAACAACAGCGCAAAGATCGCAGCGCAGACATGGGCAGGGGCGCTGGCATTGGCGGCGTCTACAAAAGATTCTGTCCGCAACCATCTTGAGGAATACAAAAAACGCGCGCAGGTGCGTTCCGCCGAAGCGAAGGCCGCGCATGCAGCCCGATTGCTTGATCTGGAGCAGCGCCGGGCAGAAGCGCATCAACGGGCAGCCGAACTGGAAGCGGCGCGGGAACTGGCCGCCGCACGGTTAATTGAGTTGGTCCGCCAGCGCGGGCCGGGCCTGCCGCAGGAAAACACAACGCAGGAACATATACCGCAGCCAGCGGTGATTGCTGAAACCGAACGGGCACAGAGCATGTACGCGCAGCGTATCCCTCAAAATCGCAACCGCGAAGCCATGCCCGCAGATTTCGTGCGTCCGCCGGCGGATTTCAAATCAGAGCGCATGCCCGGGCTGAAGATGCCGGTCCAGGTCTGGCAGCGAATCAATCCGCCATTGCGGGCTGTGCTTACCGGCGCTGCCGCCGTGACCGCGCTCTTTATTATGGGGATCGCGCTGGGAGTGTTTCATTCGCGGCCTCCGCTGGCCAACACGCCTAACCATGCTTCCAACGGCGTAACGGTGCAGACCGGAGGCGTAACAGTGCAGGCCGGTGCTGCAAAACCACAATCAGCGCAGACCACGGCAGGCACGCAAATACCAGCCAATCAGCAGCCGGGGCATACTAACGTGACGCCGACTGAAGCCAAAGCGAACACACCGGCAAAGCCATCACCGCGTGTGCAGGCGCACAACCTGGTTGCGGAGCAATCAGAAAAACAGATCGGCGATGACGTTGTGATCCGGCACTATTCGCGTCCTGCGCCGACGCAAAAACCAAAACAAACAGGGCAGCAAGCCGGCTTAAAGCATTTTTCTGATCTGGACAATTAGAGAGTCCTTTTCCGCCAGCAGCATGCGCAAGTACGGTTATGCCCGGTTATGCAACAGACCGTATGCAGCAGTAAACTCAAGCTTCAGCTTATGCTTCGCTCATTCCTGCCTTAATGCCTGTGTAGGGTTGATTCTTGCCGCGCGGGCTGCCGGAATATAGCCGGCAATCAATGCCACCACGCACAAAATAGCTACCGCGCTGATCACCGCTACTGGATCGAGCACGCCCAAGCCAAAAAGCTTTGATTTGACCAGTTGCACTCCAATCGCGGTAAAGATCACGCCCGCCACGAGCCCAATCGCGATCATGACGCCGGTTTCGCGCAGGATCATCTTGATCACGCGGCCTTTGCCGGCGCCCAACGCCATGCGGATTCCGATTTCATTTGTCCGCTGCGCCACGCCATAAGAGAGCACGCCGTAAAGCCCGGTGGCAGCCAGCAGCAGCGCCATAACGCCGAAGATGGAACACAAGCGGGCGATCATGCGGGGCTGGGCATTGGTTCGGTCAACCGACGTTACAACAGGCCGCGCGCCCTCCACGGGCAAATCTTCATTCACTGAGAGAAGCGTTTTGCGTACAGTCGCAATCATCTGCTCCGGATCGCCGGCGGTGCGGATTTCAAAGACGGCCCACTCGTTTGGGCCATCCATGGCCTGGTCGGCGGGAACATAAAAGCGCGGCGGAATGTCCCCGCGCAGGCGGTGGTCACGCGCATTTTTCGCCACGCCCACAACTTCCATCGTGTTCTTTTTGTCGCCGAATTTTTCCGTGATATGCCGGCCGATCGGGTTACGGTCCTTGAAAAATAATTTGGCCAGGGCTTCATTGATCACGCATACGTGCGGTGACGTGGCGTTGTCCTGCATTCCCAGCTCACGCCCCAGCAACAAGGGGATACCGACGGTGGAAAAATACTGCGGCCCAACCCTGTCAAAACGGGCAAATTTTTCGCTGTCTTTTGTAGGCGTGAAACCCTCAACGTCAATTTCATCGCCTGATTCTGATCCACTGAACAGGCCATTGGTGGAGTAGGTTGCTCCCTGAACACCGGGCAGCGCCCGCACCCGCGCCGTAAGATCCCGCCACAAATTGGAAAGCTGCGGCCCCTTGTAGCCCGCGGAAACCCCGTCTGCACTCACCAGCAGAAGTTTCTCTTTGGGATAGCCCAGGTCCACCGATTGCAAATTCCACAGCGTACGCAGAAACAGTCCAGCGCCCGCCACCAGCAGCAAAGAAAGCGCAACCTGGACGATCACCAGCCCCTTGGCAAGATTCAATTTGCTTCCTGAAGCTGTAGTGCGCCCATTATCGCGCAGGCTGTCATTCAGGTTTACGCGTGTGCCGCGCAGGGCAGGGGCCAGCCCAAACAAAATTCCCGTGAGTACCGTTACGCCAAGCGTAAAACCGAGCACATGCCAATCGAGCGATGCGCCAAGGCTAAAATCTTCTCTGCGGTCCGTCAGCAAAAGGATCAGTGCGCGCGAAGCTCCCCAGGCCAATAGCAGTCCAACGATTCCGCCCAGAAGCGAAAGCACCATGCTTTCGGTCAGGAATTGGCGTATCAGCCGCGACCTGGATGCGCCAATGGAAAGCCGCACGCCTACCTCTTTAGTGCGAGAGGTGGCCCGTGCCAGCAACAGGTTGGCTACGTTGATGCACGCAATCAGCAAAACCACGCCGGAGGCACCCAGCAGCACTTTCAACTGCTGTCCAAAATCGTCGCGTCCGCCGAAGGCACCAGTGCGGGCATCGCGCAATTTGATGTGTTGGTCCATTGCCTGCTTGCGTGCGTCTGGATCAAGGGTCTTGGGATATTCATTTTCAAGCATGCCACGGAACAGCACATCAATCTCTGTCTGAGCGCGCGATTGTGTAACACCGGGTTTGAGGCGGCCGAAGGCATGCAGCCACATGACTTTCTCCATGCTCTTGCTCAGGTCTTCATGCAGCCAGTCGCGGCCCGGCATGACAAGTGGCTGCATCATCATGGGCATCCAGAAATCCGGTTTTTCTCCCACGCTCTCCCCGGTGAAACCCGGAGCTGCCACTCCGATGACGGTAAGTGTGGCTCCAAGCATTTTGATCGGCGTTCCCAGGACAGACACATTCCCGCCAAAACGTTTCTGCCAGTAGTCATAGCTAAGGACGGCGTATGGGTCCTGTCCCACGTTCTTGCCTTCCTCGCGGTTAAAGAAGCGCCCAATGGCTGGATCTACGCCAAGCACGGAAAAATATTCCTCGGAAACCAGCCGGGCGTGTGCCTCCTCCGGCTGCCCTCCTGCGATATGGACCT
The DNA here is from genome assembly GCA_036495645.1 of Candidatus Angelobacter sp. Classification (GTDB taxonomy): domain Bacteria; phylum Acidobacteriota; class Terriglobia; order Terriglobales; family Acidobacteriaceae; genus Angelobacter. The sequence goes on along the minus strand of DASXMN010000039.1, from coordinate 51,642 downwards.
GCATGCGGTTCATCTCCGCCTGGGCAACGCACAGGCCATCCAGACTGGTGGCGTGGTCCCGGAATAACTCAAACTCGGCATAGGTCAACATGTCGCGCTCACCGCTATTGAGCCCGCTTCTTACTCCAGACTGGTTAGGGTCAGTCAACATGATCAGATTTTGCGGATCACGCACCGGCAGGGACTTCAACATGGCTGAATTCATGACGCTGAAGATCGCTGTATTGGCGCCAATGCCAATAGCCAGGGACGCAACGGCCACCGCTGTAAACACCGGGTTTCGAGTGAATTGACGTGCGGCGTACCGCAGGTCCTTGAATAAATCTTCAGTCCAGGCGGTGAGGGACATGGATTTTTCTCCGGGGCAGGAATTTGGGCAGCCTTATCCGTCTAGTAAGACCGCCGATGTGCTAACAGGTTAGCACAGGCCGGAAAATTTATTTCTTGCAGAAAATAAGGATAGCGGGTGCGGTTGTACTTCTGTAGCCGTTTACCGGAAGCTACCCCAGATATTTCAGGAAGTCTTTCGGCGTACTCTTGTCGAAGCCTGGGAAAACTTTCTTCAGGTCCTTATTCCCCAGATGGTTTGCCACCGCTTCACTAAGCACCTGGCGGAAATCCGTGGTCACGGCCAGGTCGCGGCCTTCATAGAGCTGTTCTGTCTGTAGACCGGGCCAGCGGCCATAGATTTTGCCGCCCTTTACGGGACCGCCAAGAACAAACATCACATTGGCGTGGCCATGGTCCGTGCCGCGATTGCCATTCTCACGGGCAGTGCGTCCAAACTCTGACATGGTGACAATCACGGTGTCTTCCGCGAGGTCACCCAGATCGGTCCACAAGGCGGCAATGGACTGCGAAAATTCACGCGTTTGGTTGGCGATCTGCCCCTGTACGCTGCCTTCATTCACATGGTGGTCCCAACCGCCGATGTCGGCGAAGGCGACTTCAACGCCCAGATTGGCTTTTACCAGTTGCGCCACCTGACGAAGGCTGTCACCAAAGCGCCCGCGTGGATAATCAGCCCCTGCCGCAGGGGCATACTTCTCAGGATCAGCGGCCTTCAACATTTTGACTGCTTCAAAAGTTTCATTGCCGGTGCCGTGCAGGACCGTATCCACCGAACTCTCATACATGGCTTCAAACGTGTTGCTGGCCACATTCGCTCCGGGGCCGCGTCCGCCCACGGCAAAGCCGCGGATGTCCGACATGGCAACTGCAGGCACTGGGCCAGCCAGCGTGCGCGGCAGTGCTCCACCCATGGCGACGGCACGGAACGGAGAAGCGTCTGTCTCTTTTACGCCGGCAATGGCGCGGTTGAGCCAGCCATCCTCAGTGGACTTGACTCCCGGCGTGCCCGATTCCATGTAGTCCTGCGCGTCAAAGTGCGAGCGCGTATTGTCCGGCGAGCCTGCTGCATGAACGATGGCCAGATGCTTCTGTTCCCACAACGGCTTAAACGCGGTCATGGAAGGATGCAGGCCGAAAAATCCGTCAAGATCAATCACGCTCTGGCGCGGAATGGCGATGCTGGGGCGCATGCCGTAATACGCCTGCTCTCCGTGCGGCACTACGATGTTCAATCCATCGGCTGCGCCGCGCTGGAAGAGAACGATCAGGCGCTTCTTGCCCGGAGCCGCCGCTTCAGCGGCATACACGGCGCGCGTAAGGAAGCTGGGGACAATGCTGGTGCCGACAATGGCCAGCGCGCCGTTCTTTAGAAATACTCTGCGTGTGATCGACATGCGCTACTCCTCAGGCTCTTGGCTGTTAGCTTTTGGCCCTTAGCTTTTAGCCTTTAGCTAATTCTGTTCAAAGCCACGGCTTTGTTCTGCTTGCCTCAAGCCAATCGTGCTTGCCCTGCCCTTTAGCCAATCCTGCACGTATCTAAAAACAAAGGCTAATGGCTAATTGCTAATTGCTACCTTCGCTGAAATTCCGGCGAGCCCATGATCAAGCCGGCAATCGCTCCGTAATTTGGTTTCTTGTTCGCGTCATCCAGCTTGCGCTGGGAGATCTGCGGATCGTTCAACTGCTTCTGCATCACGGCATGGGTCTGCGCCGAAACATCGCCTGCAAGGATGGATTGCTCCAATGCGGCTAGCGCCGCGCCGGAATCTGCCGGGGTCGGGCCGCGAATCAGTCCCTGCGGGTCAAGCGACGTTCCCGGCAGCCTGCCTGAGCCAAGTTGCAGAGCGAAGTTCATGCGGTTGAGCAGCGCGGAGGAATTCACCCAGGCGTCCGCTTTCATGGAGTAGCCCGTCGGCGGCTGCATGGCGTAAAGCGGCATGCCCATGCGATTCAGCGTGGCCACCAGAGGCAACGCATTCTGTATGTCGGCGCCGGAAGCGCGCACCGCTGAAGCAACAAACTCAAACGGCGTCTTCATCTTGGCGCGGTAAGAATCGGCGGCCCAGAATTCAGGCGAGTGGAAGAGCGTGCGCAGTACTTCGCGGATGTCTCCGTCTTTCTTGAGGAACGTCTCCGCCATGCGGTCCACCAGCGTTTGTGGCGGATTATCTGAAACAAAGCGCATGGCCAGCTTGCGCGAAATAAATTTGGCGGTGGAAGGATGATGCGCCAGCACATCCAGCATCTCCTCGCCTTCTTTTTCGCCATGTTCGCCGATCTTGCGGCCCAGAATATATTTCGGGCCGGGTTCGTGCGCGCGTTCATTGAATTTAAAGCTGCCGCCCATCTGCGGCTGCTCAATCGTCCAGCCGGTAAGCACTTTGGCCAGTTCCGTTACATCCTTTTGCGTGTAGCCTCCGTCGACGCCAAGCGTGTGCAGCTCCATGATTTCGCGGGCATAATTTTCATTCAGGCCGCTGGGACGGTTCTTGCCTTGCGGACGCGGCCGCGCAAATCGGCCACGGCGATTCATGCGCCGTTGCGGACCATACAGGGCCAGCTCTGAGTTTGGACCAACGCTCTGCCAATTGTCCAGATAGAAGAGCATTGCCGGACTCTTGGCCGTGGCAGCCAAAATGTCTTTGAACTTGCCCAGCGCGTGCGGACGAATCACGTCCCTCTCATAGGCGTTCACCATGTAGCGGTCCGGCCCTTTGCCGATGAAGACGTTGAAGTGGTTGAACCAGAAATCTGTCATCACTTCGTCAAGCTGACGGTCACTATAAATGGCGCGCAGCAGCTTGGCCTCAGCCAGTTCGCCCAGCACGGCCTGGGGCTGCACGATGGCCTCAATGGTTTCGCGCTGCTCCGGCTTCATGTCATCCACCAGTTGCATCGCTCTTGGACCTTTATAAGTTTTGGCCAGATCAAGCCGCTCTTCCGCAGACATTTTCAGGATGGCCTTATAACGCGCATCTGGGTCCATTTGCAGCAGACGGTCCGTATCCAGATCGGCATACATGGCGTCTTCACGCTGCTTTTGTTGTTTGTGCTGCCCGGCCGTGGGTGGAGCGCTGTCTGCGTCTTTGCTCATTTCAGCCGAATCGTCTTTTGCTTCATCCGCTGCCCGAGCGCTCTTCACTAGTTTGGAATCGGCTGGGTTGCCGTTGTTGGCTGCGCCGTTACCCGTGGCGGCTTTATCTTCTTTTTTGTTCTGCTGGCGTTGCTGGTATGCGGCCAGGCGGGATTCATACACCGCCTTTTTCGCGGGGTCGGACGGCATGGACTTACGCCCGTTTTCAATGGCTTTCAGCACCTGTTGCGGCGGAAAGTCTTCCACCATCTCTTTGGTGCTCATCTTCAAAGTACGGAACGGAGCCAGGCGGGATTCAACAGCATTATCGTCGATCTTCTCCGGATGGAGTTGCTCGTCAAACCATTTGTCTAGGCCGATGCTGCGGACGCGGTCCACATCGCCTAGCCGGATGCCAAAAGTAAAACGGTTCAGGGCGTGCACAATGCGCTTGTCAGCTTCCATTTGCGGCTGAACGGCTTCCGTCGCGGATGTCTTTAATTTAGAACCCGATTTGGATTTTTTGTCTCCGGCTATCAGCACGGTCGCGGAGACCAACACAATGAGGCCCAGCAGGATCAATAGCTTGCGCAAGGCGGGCATAGAGGCTCCAGGAACTCTTCTTCTCAAGGGATATTAACCCTAAGCTACGTAAAAGTTCTGGAGAAAGCCAGATTACGCTGGGGTCACCCGGCCACGGGTCATCCGGCGGTTCAGTTCGGAAACCATGTGATCGATATCAGTAGGCGAGATATTGCAGGCCACGCTGGGGTCAAGAAACATTTTCCTTTGCTTGGTTTCATGCCCTGAAGATGACCAGGGGCGCGGTGGAGAAACATGGGTCACCGCGTCACGCCGCAACTGCACAAGTAAAGCATGCACCACTGCGCCGTCCAGCTTTGAAGGCGCAAGCCAGCTCAACTGCGCCGCCGCTTCACCTAGTGAGAGTTTCTTGCGATACGGGCGCTCGCTCAACATGGCATCAAAGGTATCGGCCACGGCCACAATTTTTACCGGCATTGAGACTTCGTCGTTATGCAGATGATCGGGATAGCCCGAGCCATCCGCGCGCTCGTGATGCGACCGCACAACTTCAGGAATTTTAGGCCAGGGGAACTGCACAGTGGAAACAATACGGTGCCCCTGCACGGTGTGGTCAGCCATCTCTTGAAATTCGCCGGGCTCCAGAGCGCCAGCCTTCAGGAAGAGCCGCTTATCAACCGTGACCATGCCGATGTTGTGCAGGTATCCGGCAGCGCGCATTTCGCTGGCTTCAGCGGCCCCCATGCCGAGCGATTCCGCGATCCCCGCCGCATATCGTCCCACGCGCAAAGAATGTCCCTGCATCAACACTGACTTTACATCGATGGTGGCGGCGAAGGCGGCCAGTGCATCGTCCCAGAAAGAGTGGACTGAAGCGATCAGTTTCAGATTGTCCGCCGTGCGCTCTTCCAGTGACATCATTAACTGATGGTTGTACATGGCCAGCGCGATGAACGGCGCAAGGTCGCCAATCTGCTTTAGCACTTCCGGGGTGTACTCGGCGCCATCTTCACGTTCACCCAGCAGCAGCGCGCCAATCAGCTTGCCGTGGACACGCAATGGGGCGATGCATCGGAACCATACGCTGGAGATATTTCCAGTAGAGCTTAAAAAAGTGTCACATCGATCACGCGAGATCCGCTGTGGTGCGGGAACATTGGTCAGCGCATGGACATGTTTGGGCAGAAGCGGGAATACGGCGGTCTGGGGGAAGACGACAAAGCCCTGTGCGGCGATGGACGCCAGCATGGCCGGTTTTTCCTGAAAGCGAAAGAGCGCGCCTGAGCCGGCGCGGACTGCCGCCATCACCACTTCCAAAGCGCCGTTGGCGGTTTGGGAAAGGTCTCGCTCACCCGTTAATACGGGACCCAGTTCGGCCAGGACCTGGGAAGCGAGCAGCGGAGGCCTGCTGGTAAAAAAAGAGTCGGCCAATTTTTCTAAGCGGCGCGAACTTCCAGAGAACCTTAGAGTAACAGCTTAACTCTTAATGACAAAGGTCTAAGTATCGGGATGGTTAATAGGAAAGGCTTTGCAGACACTTTCGAAATGAAAAAACATGGAGGCGCTTCTGCCTCCATGCTTCGCTATAAGGATGGGATTAAAGACCTTGGTCAGTTGCCGCGGCTTGCCGGCGGCACAATTCCATTCATGCGCAGGTATTCAATCATCTGGCCATATTCGTCGGCGGCGTGAATCACGACTGCCGAGGCCACGAACAAACGTGGGGCTGTGCCGCGGAACCATGGGATCTCCTCAAGGGCATTTTGTGCGGTAATAGTTTTGGCCGCGCGATGGCCCACGGCAAATGAGTCCTTCAGGAATTGGACGATCTCGGCTTTCGTCTTCAACTCGTCCGGGCCGTTCGGCCCTTTGATGTTCTCCGGCATCTTTTCCCCGCTAACGTTCGTCCACAAACGATAATTTGCCGCGGCAGTGTGCTTTACCAATTGCGCAAAGGTGCGGACATCCTTGTATGCGGCGCCGGGAATATTCAGGCTGGCGGGCGTGAAGTCAAACTTGTCGGCCGGCATCGCTTCTGCTGCTTCCACCACGTTCTTTTCATATTGACTCACCTGGCGATCTACCAGCGATGCGAAAGTTGCTGGAGCCGCGGGCGAAGCTTGCGCTTGCGGCGCAGGTGACGCCGCCGGCGCAGCGGACTTGGTCCCTCCCTGGGCAAGAGCACTTACGGCAAAACTCAACACAGCCAACAGGCACAACATTCTCAGAAATTTCATTGTGAAAAGCCTCCTCATATCCTGTTCCAACAGAACGGAGAAAGATAACACGAGCAGCTCTTTCCGTTCCACTTGCGAGGGAATGGCGGCATTCGAGGTGGAATATCCACGGCGTTCAGCATCCAATTCGTAGACAGGTGAGCAATCGATGGAGATATTTATCGGCACCGCCCCCGCCACCGAAGCAATGACTGTGTGATATTAGTGAATCCCACGCTTCTGAAAAAACGGAAAAGATGGGTATCCGGCAGCGTGCCGATGACGTCCTGCGTGGCCAGCTTATGAACGACAAATTGCGAGCTTGATTGAGCCGGAGCAAATTTCGGGTTTGGGGGATGGGGTTTGTTATATAGTAGAAATCCGTCTTGCACCCCCTAATTGAATTTGCCATAATCAGCGGCGGATCAAAGGCGTCTACGCCTCGATTGAGCGCAAAGTCGGAAGCTTTGTGGAAGAAGCGCAGATGACACCAACCAAAAAGAAATCATTCCAGTCAATTTCCGTCATCGTTCCAAGTAACCCCTTCATAGGTGAGGAATTACAAGATGTTTCGCTTTGCTTGGCAGCGCTCGATGTAACTAAATTGATGGAATGGTGGCCAGGGAAGCCCCACGCACCGCATCGCAATGCTAATAAAGTGCGAACAATTCAACGGTCACTGGATTGGAAAAGGGTAACCCAAATAGCTGCGTATCTTTTGCAGAAAGAAATTGTCGATGTACCAGACAAACTGATTGAGTACTTTGGGGAGTTTTACGGGTCACAGGCTAGCGAACCCGGAAGAGAATGGCCACCAAGAGTGCCCAAAGTGGCCAAATTTCAGCGGAGTGGATATCAGACATTTTCTAATGTGCTCTTGCATGTCAACGGCGCAAGGTTGGACAAAGCGTCAATTGAGGATGTCGCAAAACTGACTTTTGATGAGAGTGACCCTTCTCTCAATTTTTCTGTTATTGATGGGCAGCATCGCATTAACGGAGCATATTTTGCGGTTTGTCTACTGACGGAACAAAAACCTCAAGCAAAGTGGGAAATACCCGCTGAAATATTTATAGATCTAGATAAACCGGGCACCCCACCACGACATCAGGCCCAGATATTCATTGACGTAAATTTCTACCAAAAGAAGGTTGATCGATCACTGGTTGCTGATCTTTTTCCAACAGCACGCGGTCCTCGGGAAGCACTTGATGACAAAGAACGGGCTCAAGATCTTGGCCGTAAGCTCATGCTAGAAACTGGACCCTTGGTAGGCATGGTTCAAATTCCCGGGATTAAATTCGGTATAGCAGAAGTGGTTACACTTTCTACTCTCAATTCTGCCATTGAGGATGTTCTTGGTGATTTGATCGACGTTGGTATCGAAAGTCTCGAAGCGCAAGCAGATTTTTTATCCCAATGTCTTGAAGCGTGGCTGGATGCCACAGGAAGAAGGGAGGATATCGAAGAAAGAGAAACTCTAGATCCAGAAAATGTAGCTTATCAAGGTCGTGCCATCGTTTCTTTTCTCACGCTTATTCCAGCCTGCATTTGGGAATTAAAAAAGCGTAAAGTGGCGCTGGTTTCCTCGAAAGCGAAAAACTTACTTGACAAATGGCTGCAAGGCACGATGAAACGCGCTCATCTGACTAAAAATGGGCGTTTCTTAGGAAAGAGTGATTTCAAAGCAAAGGGATTTCTGGGTAGCGGCGGACTTGCTAGGTTCCGCGATGCTCTGTGGGTAGCCGCAACCTCACGTAAAAAAATACCGTCGCACATTGCACAAGAAAAACTTGCTGATCTAGCGTCGGAGAGTCGAGCACGTGTGAAGACTCAATTGAGGCTGCTGAGTGAAAATTGATTCTGATGTGCAGCTTCATGTTATGCGGGCATTTGCATCTCTCAATTCTGCGGCAGCTGTACACTCATTTCCGCCGCCGGCTGCGCTTTCACAAAGCCTAAATAAGGAGGTGACATCTGCTAAGACCGGGCGCATTCCGACCCATAAAACGCCTGCCATTGCCAGAATGTTTACTACCGCATCAGTGGATATGTGGCTCCGCGCTGTTCACAGTTTTTTGATCTCCGGAGCCTTGACTGACGTCAGCCCTATTTGGGCTTCTGTTGCAGGCTATTATTCCAGCCACTACTCGGTTCGGGCTATAGCTCACCTGCTCGGTTTTTTTCAGCTATTCCTCAAGAAGCGCATTGTTCAACTTGAGGTACAAGGGGCTCACTTCGTTTGCACGTTTAATGCAAAAATGGCTGATGAACGTGAGCACCGATTTTACTGGAAGGTTCTAAAGCTGAACCCACTCTTTGCGGCTGATCCGTTTTTCACCCTGAATGAACATGGCAATCCGGATGACCCATCAGATAGTGCGCATCGCGACTGGGCGAACTATATTGACCACCTGCCACAGTTTCCAATTTTCCACCCACTTGATGCAAATGCATTAAAAAGCCGCATTGAAAAGATAGCCGGGATTCAATTTTCTGTGCCACCTATTCCGCGCCGGAGCAAGTATCCGGATTTAGAGGCAGTTCAAATAATTGCCTACCATCGTTTAATCAAATTTAGGGATTTGGTAGACACGATCTTAGGCAATGGCAATAGATTCTGGAATGTGTATCGCGACCCGACTTGGGCCAGAGGCTTTATGGACTTTCAGCTAACGGAGGGCACGAAGGCGCTTTCAGTGTTTACGCTGCAATGAAGTTCATGGGATCAAAACGTTGGATGCTGCAAAATGGACTGGGTAAATTGATTGCACAGGAAGTGCAGACCGCTGCCCGGTTCGTGGATTTGTTTTCAGGCTCTGGTGCTGTGTCCACACATGTAGCGACGAAATACTCGATCCCGGTGTCCGCTTATGATCTTCAAACGTTTAGTACAGTATTGGCGAAAGCAGTAGTAGGCCGAGATATAAAAATTGAAGCTGAGCGGGTATGGCAAAATTGGTATGGAAGAGCCAAAACTAAACGCGATGAATTCCGCCCACCTTCCGCAGCAAAGATAAACCGGGCTGTTGTGCAGGTACACCGAAGCTGGTGTGCCAAGCAGGATTTGCTCCTTACCAAATCTTATGGAGGGCACTATTTTAGCGCGCGTCAGGCTGTGTGGCTGGACTCGCTGCGGTTAACCTTACCCAAAAATGAACTAGAGAGAATCGTTGCTTTATCTGCACTTATACAAGCGGCAAGCATGTGCGCCGCAGCTCCTGGGCACACGGCACAGCCATTTCAGCCGACAAGAACTGCAAAACCTTTTTTATTCGAAGCTTGGCGCAAAAATATGATTGAAAGCTGCAAGGCAAATTTATTCACCGTTGCTGCTCAACATGCAAAGATTCGAGGGATCTCAGCAGTGGCCGACGCTAACGAGATAGTTAAGTCTGCCCGAAAGGGGGACTTGTTTTTCATTGACCCTCCTTATTCCGGGGTGCATTACAGCCGCTTTTACCATGTATTGGAGACTCTAGCTCGCGGAAAATGTAGTAATGTTTCTGGAATTGGACGATACCCTATCCCAGAGGAACGTCCGCGTTCTAAGTACAGCCTTCAGGCTGAGTCGTCACAAGCCCTTGAAAATTTATTTCAGTCCATCTCTTCCCGAGGAGGAAGAGCGATTGTCACATTTCCGTTGAGGCGTTGTTCTAATGGGCTTTCTGGAACAATTGTCTCAAATTTAGCAAAGAAGTATTTTGAAACGGAACAGTTTTGGGTAAGTTCTAAGTTCAGTACATTAGGCGGAAATAATGATCACCGTTACGCACGGAAGAAGACGCGTGAACTCATTTTAGTATTGAATCCTCAGTAGCTTGCCATTCTTATAATTCCTGCGCATTGAAGTGTCAACTACTTCCCCCCACTCCTTCCTTCCCTATATCTGCGACGCTCGTGATGAGCCATTTGCCGTCGGCGCGAACGAGATTGAACAAATCCGTTCCGCAGTGGTCGACCTTGCCGGGGAAAACCAAGAATTCGAATTGGGGCCCTGGATAAGCCTTGATTTCAGCCGTCCCTGACGGGACTGGATTCTTTTGGGAACTTTACCCGGCAGTTCCTGCCGGGCTATTTTCATTCGCGCCTGACGGCGCTTAGGATGTGTGCGGTACGAGGAGAATTCTTTCAAGCTTTTACGGCGCGACTGAAGTCGTGTCCTGATACGTGTCTCGCCGGGCCGGACAAGTAAAGGATGCAAAATGGAATCCCACCCTTTCGCAGAGAACGCGAAAGGATGGGGGGCCACCCGCGAGTTTCGTGAGAGATAGGTGGGGCACCCGGCATTTTTTGACAAGCGCGGAAACTCAAGGAACCAGGAATTTGGTTTTTATAATTAACAACTTAGAGCTGAAGCGATTATAGGTTCTGATAACTTTTAATTTTTTATTCCACCCATTGACTTCGTTTTAGTTTTCGCTCAATATACGCGTTGGTTCTCGCCGGGAGCGGCGCCGTCGAACCATCACTAGATAGGCGGTAAGAGCAAAGCCGTTGAGTGATCCGGGTATCCCACAAGTGGAGGCGGGAAGCCCAAAAAGGCCAGCAACCATGTTCTCATAGCCGACCCATCGTTAGGGCCACAGAGAGCGTCGAGCCAAATCAGCAGTCTGCATTCAGCAATCTGCAATCAGCAAATAAAACAAACAGGATATGTGTGTTCAGGGGCTTCTAGCAGATAGCTACTAGCCAGAGCGCAGAACCAGGCTTTTGGTACCTGGTGGATGGTATTGGTTGAGCCCAAAAATCAAAAGCGGGCCCCTGGGCTTTGGCTATTGGCTATTGGCTTAGAGCAAGGCAAGAACTTATTACTGATTACCACGATCATACTGATGAAGATCCAAGAACCGTTACATCGTGAAAATCGGGACATCGGAAAATCAAAAGAATAAATCCTTAAGACACTAATCAATCCAGGCCACACGCGAGTGGCTTTCTATTCAGGAGAAACTTTCTATTCAGGAGAAACAGGATGACGAAGCAGGAGATCATGCAAGCGATTGTGGGCTGTGCTGAGCAGCTCGGAAAAACACCCAGCATTTTTGAAATGATGAAGATGTCACAGGTAACGCGCCGGCAGATGAGAAAGCATTTTGGCTCTTTCTCACACGCGCTGCACGAGTGCAACCTGGAACGGGCGACCGCCAGCGGACAGAGAGTGCCGCTGGAAACATTGTTTGTGGACTGGGCCGGCGTAGTACGGAAGACGGGCAAAGCGCCAAGCATGAGCGAGTACGAAGCCCTGAGCCGCTACAGTTGCAAACCGCTGGTCCGGTGTTTTGGAAGCTGGAAGCAGGTGGCGTACGGATTAACGCAATTTGCGGAAGGCCGCGGTCTGGCCGAGCAGTGGAGGGCGGAGCTGGACATGGCGGCGGTGAAGGGCGGCGACCAGGATGCGCAATGGCTGATACGGCGGGAGGGGACGCCTGAGCGGCCGAAAATGCCCCCTTTGAGGCCAACCCTGGGACCAACCTATGGGACACCGATGTTTGCCGGGCCAATGGCTTACGCGCCAGTGAATGAAATGGGAGTGATGCTTCTGTTTGGATGGATGGCGCCGCAGCTTGGCTATGTGGTGCAGAGGCTGCAACCGGAGTTTCCTGATTGCGAGGCGATGCGATATGTCGGGGAAGAGACATGCCAGATGGTGAAAGGGGAGTTTGAATTCGAGAGCCGCAACTTTTTAAAACACATGCACGACGTGAAAGGATGCGATTTGATTATCTGCTGGAAACATAACTGGCCGGAGTGTCCGATAGAGGTGCTGGAACTGCGAAAGGAAATTGCCAAAATCGCCGGTATTGCCAAAAGTGAAAATTGAAAAATCAAAAGCTTTTACCACAAAGGACACGAAGGAACGCAAAGGAAATGAATCAGAAAATTGAGAACGAAAAGCTTTACCACGGAGGACGCAGAGGAACGCAGAGGAAGATCGGGGGATCGGGACATCGGGTAATCTAAAACAAATCTTTTTTACCACAGAGGACGCCCATTCGACTCCCCTTTCGCAAGCTCAGGGTCGCTCAGGGCAGGCTACGGAGTCAAAGGGAAACAAATGCTTACCAACGGATGAATACGGACCAAAATCGGTTCTTGACCGGCGTTCATCAGTACTCAACGCTGACCAGAAATAATCCGCTGGCGGGAGCGGTTGCTGCGGCGGCGGAGCGGTCACGCAGTTCAAGGATACGGCGAACGTCGCCGATGGTGAGGCTTCCCTTGCCGACCATGAGAAATGTTCCGGCCAGGTTGCGCACCATGTGGTGGAGGAATCCGTTGCCGCGCACGGTGTAAACAAATTCGTCGGACTGGCGCTGCCATTCAGAATGGAAAATGGCACGGACGTTATTGACCGCGAGCTCTTCTTTACGGCTTTCCGGATCGACAGCGGCAAAGCTGGTGAAATCATGCTCGCCTTCCACGATGGCGGCGGCCTCCGCCATACGCGACTCATCGAGCGGATAAGGATGGTGGTAAACGTAACGCGCGAGGAATGGCGAACAAATTGCTCCACGATAGATGTGATAACGATATGTTTTAGCGATGGCTGACCGTCGCGCATGAAAATCCGGCGGCACTTCTTCCACGGCGAGGACGCGTATGGACCGGGGAAGCACGTCATTAAGCGCGCGAACGAGGTTTGGCGCGGGAATTGGCGATTCGATTCCAACGGTGGCGACTTGCGCCAATGCGTGGACGCCGGCATCGGTGCGTCCGGAGCCTTGCGGGAGAGTTTTTTCACCGGTCAACTGTTCGAAAGCGGACACCAGTGTCCCCTGAACGGACACACGATCAGGCTGGACTTGCCATCCGGCGAAGTCATGACCGTCATAAGCGAGCGTGAGTTTAAGATTGCGTGGCAAAAGTCCCCGCCTAACACTTTTTAACGCCATAAAGCAGCGCTGAGCCGATATACTAACGGGTTTCCGCTAAACAGAGCGTCTGATTCTGGAACCACAGAGGGGAATCCCGCGTATCTTGATTGTGAGAAGGTGACGGAAGCGGGGAATAACAGTCTTTATAAGTTTAATTGGTCAGAGTTTGCACATCGGGAGAAGAAGAATGTCCGCAGCTTTTATCCGCAGTGATTTCGCAAGGAAAGTTGTATCCGTGGTATGCCTGTTGGCATTTCCCGCGGCGGCGCAGCAGGCCAATACCGGCTTGTCAGTCCAGCCCACGCAAAGTGGCAGCCAGCAGCCTGGAGCGCCGGTGTCGAACGCGCCGGAGCCGAAGACTTTGCCGCAGCCAACGCACGTGGATTATTCCAAGCCGGCGCCTTTATTGCCGAATCCGTTTGCGCGATACATTCCGCAGGACGTTCCTCCGCCGGCGTTTACCAACGCGCCGAAGATCGAACAGCTGATCCAGAACGGGAAGTTGCTCCTCTCGCTAAACGACGCAATTGCAATCGCGCTTGCTGACAACCTGGACATTGCTGTTGCCCGCTATAATTTGCCCATCGCCGATACTGACATTTTACGCACCAAGGCCGGAAGCTCCTTTCTGGGCGTGAATTCAGGCGTAGTTTCCAATACACCCGGCGGCGGCCAGGGAGGCATTGGCGCCGGAGTGACAGGAGCAGGAGCCGGAGGAACTACGGCAGGGGCCGGAGGAGCAGGCGTTGGAGCGGGTGGTTTCGTCGGCACAACCAGCGGAGCTGGACCGCAACCTGATAGTTTTGATCCACTGATCACTGGCACGTTTGCAATAGAGCAATCCGCTTCTCCCACCAACTTCGGCCTGCTATCTGGTTTGGCTGGCTCTGGTGCGGCAATACCTGTGGCAACGGCGCATACAACCACCGGCGATCTCTCCTATACCCAGGGATTTTCACCAGGCACGGCTTTGCAGGTCTCTATCAACAATCAGCGGCAGACCACAAACGGTTCTCAGCAAACATTCAATCCGGCGCTGACGTCGAACTTCCGCGCGTCGGTTCGGCAGCATTTACTCCAGGGATTTGGCCGAAGTCTAAACCTGCGTTTGCTTCGTACGGCACAAAACAATAAGAAGATTAGCGAAGAAGGGTTCCGGCAGCAGGTAATTTCCACGGTAAGCCAGATCGAGAATATCTACTGGGACTTAGTTAACGCCTATGAAGCGAACAAGGTAAATGAGCGTTCATTGGCATTAGCTCAGAAGACTCTTTCAGATAACCAAAAGCAAGTCGAGATTGGAACTCTTGCGCCGTTGGATGTAGTTCGGGCCCAAAGCACCGTGGCCACGGCCGAACAAGCTTTAATTGCATCCAAGACGAATCTCCAGCTTCAGCAATTGACAATCAAGAATGCACTCACTCGAAGCCTGCCCAATGATTCTCCTTTAGTACAGGCAGATGTAATCCCTACCGATACTGTCCAAATCCCAGACCAGGAAAATCTGCCTCCGGTCCAGCAACTGGTGCAGATGGCGCTCGACAACCGTCCTGACTACAACCAGCAGAAGATCACATTAAAAAATAGTGAGATCAACATTAAGGGTGCGAACAATGGATTGCTCCCGGTCATAGATTTGGTTGCTTTTTATGGAGCGTCAGCGCTATCAGGCGTGCAGAATCCTTTGGGTACGTGCCCTCCGGGCGTAAGTGTGAATTGCACACTGCCAGGTACCATCCCCGTCAGCGGATTTACCAATTCTTTCTCTAATCTGTTTAATTCGACCGGGCCGGACAAAGGCGTGCAGATCAACATTCAGATTCCGATCGGCAACCGCGTGGCCCAGGCCACCCAGGTACGTTCCATGCTTGAGTATAGGCAGTCGCAGTTGGCACTCAAGAGCGCTGAAAATGCGATTACCATTGGCATTCGTAATGACGTTTTTACGCTGCAGAATAACCGTGCGAGCGTGGTTGCCGCACAGAAAGCGCGCGACCTGGCGGCCCAGACTCTGGACGCTGAACAGAAAAAATATAACCTTGGCGCTTCAACCTCTCTGACAGTTCTACAGGATGAACGTGATTTGTCAGCCTCCGAGTCTGCCGTGGTCACAGCCATGACGAACTATGCCAAAGCGCGGGTTCAACTCGACAAGGACACGGCCCAGACACTTGACAGCTACAACATCAAGATAGACGAGGCAGTTACCGGTGAAGTGAAGACCCAGCCACATGTCCCTGGAATCGTGCCTAGCAAGACCGCCATTCAGGAATCAAACACGCCGAACCAGCAACAGCAGCCAAATCCCCCGGGACAGCCGCAAGCTAATCCACCCGTGCAACCGCAAACCAATCCACCTCCACAGCCTCCAACAGCCACGCCTGCGCAGAGGCCGCCTCAATAAATTTATCCAATCGGAAGAACTGCGGCTGATCTTTCAATGGTCAGCCGTTTTCTTTTGGGCTAAAGTTTTGACTGATTCGCAGTGGAAACCCAAGCAAATGGGTGCCTTTTCAAAACTATGAGAGGAAGTACCCTGTTTATTTTCCCCATGTTTTCGCAGAAGCAGATCAGATTGCCATTCAAGACGCGCTATACCGCCGGTCAATTACTAACCAGCCGGATGTTACAGATCAACGGCATCTTTTTCCCTCCTGAGAATTATGGCGAGATCAGGGAGTTTATCGCTACTGTGCAAGCAGGAGATGAGCAGCAGGCAGTTTTGAGCCGCAAGGAACTTGCAAAAGATGGCGAAAATCCATGGCCGGACGAAAACAGTTCAGAGAAGCACAGGTCAAGACCTTAAGTTTATTGAAACCAGGCTTTAGAGATGAATGAACTCTGGCCAAAGCTGCTGATTTAGTGTATATCTTCTATTCTTCCGGACCCCCTTGCTTCTATGGCTTCCATAGGAGATCAATGTACTGAGGTATTTAGGATGCTGCTGCGCCGTATTGTGCTCATGGGCTGTTGCCTGTTTTCTCTGGCCAGCTTCGCCCAGAAAGAAGATTGGTTACCTGTTGCGCCCGAAGAATTACAAATCAAAGAGGTCCCCGGCGACCCCGGAGCAGCGGCGGTTCAGCTTTACTATGCCAACTATATTGATGACTCAGACTCGCATGAGTTCGTCTATCACCGCATCAAGATTTTGAACGAGAGCGGCATCAAACAATATGCGGATATAGAAATATCGGGGGGCTTTTACGTCGACGTTTCCAATTTAAAAGCCCGCACTATCCACCCTGATGGTTCGGTTGTTGAATTTGCAGGCAAGCCGTTTGATAAGACTATTTTTAAGTCCAGGGGAATCAAATGGACTTCCAAGGCATTCACCATGCCCGATGTCACTGTCGGAAGCATCATTGAGTACAAATACAGGTTAAAGAATTATTCTTCGGAGCATTGGGTCCTGCAGCACGATCTGTATACCGTGCGCGAATACCTTATCTTCCAGCCGCGCCACTGGGGTGAGGCCGTAGCATGGAGTGGACGCAACCTTGATGGCCCCCTTCCGAGCAAAAAATCAGACGGATGGGAACTTTCCTTGACGAATGTTCCTGCTTTCCAACCCGAAGCCAGCATGCCGCCAGAAACCGTCTACATGCCTGCGGTCGATTTTTACTATGTTCGCCAGAACATCAAGAACGCAGATAAGTTCTGGGAGGAAATCGGCAAGATCTTGAACGAGTTCGTCGAGCGTTACATCGGCAACCGCAAAGAGATCAGGGAAGCGGCGCTGCAGGCAATTGGCGGCGAGACTGATCCGGAAAAGAAATTACGCAAACTGTATGCGCGCGCCCAGGAGGTCAGGAATCTCAGTTTTGAAAGGGCGCGTACCCAGGAGGAACGAAAGAAGGAGAAGATCAAGGACAATCAGAATCTTGGGGACATCGTAAAACGCGGCTACGGCGACAGCGAGGACATTACCGCTTTCTTCGTCGGCATGGCCCGCGCCGCCGGTTTTAACGCACAGGTATTGTTTGCCTCGAGCCGCCGCGATTCCTTCTTCTCGCGCAAAATCCCGACTTTAGCCAATCTGCACGACTGGATCGCCGTGGTTAATCTCAATGGCAATGAAGTTTATCTGCAACCCGGAGTTCGATTTTGCCCTTACGGTCTGATGCGCTGGGCCAATACATCCACAGATGCCCTTAAGTTTGACAAGAAGGGCGGTACCTTTGTGGCGGTCCCGCCGCTCCAAAGTGACCGGTCTCTCACTCATCGCGTCGCCAAGATGACGCTGGCGGATGACGGGTCTCTCAACGGAGAGATAACGGTTGAGTTTCAAGGTGAAGAGGCATTGGAGCATCGGTTGGATGCCATAAACGCCGATAGCGAGGGGAAGAAGAAGGACCTTGAGGACGAACTCAAGGTCTGGTTACCCGCAGGGGCAGCCGTAAAAATGCTTACGGTGCAGGGTTGGGAATCGCCCGGCGAAGCGCTAACAGCGCATTTCAGCGTGGAAGTTCCGGGATACGCATCTTCAGTAGGAAAACGCCTCCTGCTTCCTTCCCTTCTGTTTGAGCCGCAGCAGAAGGATGCCTTCGCGCATGCCGGCCGCAAATACCCTGTATATTTTTCTTATCCGTTTACGGAACGGGACAGGGTGGTGATCAAGCTGCCATCGGGATATTCGCTGGAAAGCGTCCCGCCTAAACAGGATGTTGGCATCGGTTATGCGCGTTATCTAACCATCAGCGTCTCTGATGGCAAGAACCTGGTTTCCGAACGTGCCCTCGGCTTCAATGCCGTGCTTGTGCCTGTAGAGAAATATGCGGAGCTCAAGGATTTCATGATCAGAGTGCAAGCCGGCGACGGACAGCAAGTAGTGCTAAAGGAAGGCAATGTCAATGCTCAAAAAACTAACTAGAGTACTTTTATTCTTATTCCTCGCGAACTTGTTGCCTGCCACGGCCAGTGCGGGTGTGCCGGACTGGTTGCGGAGCCTCGCCCAGCAGCCGGCCAGGAAATATGCCGATGATGCGAACGCGGTCATTTTGTTGGATGAACAGGTCACTACAGTCAAAGAAAATGGCGAGATCGTCCACCGTGGCCGGTTTGCTGCAAAAATCCTACGCCCTGAAGGGCGGGATTTTGCCGATTACCCGGTTTTCTATGATAGCGATTCCAAGGTGAACTACGTTCGCGGCTGGAGCATCACCAGCAAGGGCCAGGAATACGAAGCTAAAGATGTTATGGAGCACACGGTAAGTTCCTATGAGGTTTACTCCGATCTCAAGGTGAAAGCCGTTCTGGTTCCGGGGGCTGACGTGGGTACAGTGGTGGGCTTCGAATACGAACAAAAGGAACGTCCTTACATATTTCAGGATCACTGGGGTTTTCAGTCTATGGTGCCGGTAGAAAAGGCCCGTTACGAATTGCATCTGGCTTCAGGTTGGCGATTCAAGTCTGACTGGGTGAACCATGAAGCACAAAAGCCCACAGAAGAAAATGGCGCTCTAGTATGGCTGATGGATAATGTTCCAGAAATTGAACGGGAGCCGCACCGCCCGCCACGTGAGGCGCTGGCCGGAAGCATGATACTGACGTTCATCTCAGACAAGAACCCCACCAAGAGTTACCGCGATTGGAACGAATTCGGCTCCTGGTACACGCAGCTTTCCAGCGGTGTCCGTGATGCCAGCCCCGCTTTGCAACAAAAAGTACAGGAACTGGCGCCGGCAAGCATGCCGTTGCTGGAGCGCATCAAGGCATTGTCACATTTCGCTCAGCAAGACGTCCGCTATGTCGAAATCAGGATTGGTGTCGGCGGATACCGGCCCCATACCGCGGCTGATATCTACACGCATCGTTATGGAGATTGCAAAGACAAGGCAACAGTACTCAGTTCCATGCTGGCGCAGATCGGCGTGAAATCCTATTACCTGCTGGTCCGTACTGAGCGCGGCGTTTTTACGGAGAAAACTCCGCCAATGGCCCGCTTTGACCACATGATCTTGGCCATATCCTTGCCTGAATCAAGTTATCCCAAGGCTATGCCGGCTATGTATCAGCACGCCAAGCTGGGAAGACTGTTGATCTTTGATCCCACCAATGAGTTAGTCCCTTTCGGTGAGATTCCGTCCTACGAACAGGATAATTACGGGCTGCTTGTCGGTGAACAAGGTGGCGATTTGATCCACATGCCGTTGAGCAATCCGGAAGCAAACAAAATTGCTCGCAATGCGAAGCTCACGCTCATGCCGGATGGCACTATCCAGGGCGAAATTGTAGAAACTCGATCCGGCTTTGAAGCCATGCGCGGCCGCGGGGTCCTGCGCCATGAAACAGAGAACGATCGCAAAAAAGTTATTGAACGCATTCTCGGCCGGACTATGGGAAATTTCCAATTGACCGGCTTTGAAGCGCTGAATGTGGACGAGATCGACAAAGACCTTATCCTCCGCTACAAATTCTCCGCTGAGCATTATGCGAAAAATGCCGGGCCGCTCTTATTGGTGCGCCCGCATGTGGTGGGAGAAATGGCTGGACAATGGGACGCCAGTAAGCCTCGCCATTACGCTTACCAGTTTGAAGCGCCATTTCTGAATAGCGATAGTGTTGAGATCATTCTGCCTGAAGGCTTCAAAGTAGATGAACTGCCGGAACCGGCGAACGCATCCTTCCCGTTTGGCACGTACGTCAGCAAGACTGAGAACTCCGGCAACGTGCTGAAATACACACGTGAATACAGGGTGGATTCAACTCTGGTTTCAATGGACCACATGGAGCAATTGAAAAAACTATTCGGAGAGATCAATCTGGACGAAAAGAACATGGCGGTACTGAAGAAAGGCAACTGAGTAGCCTTGAAATTCGGCAGACGTATCTTAAATCGTTATTTAGCGAAGCCCTGTTTGTCGTAAGAAGCGGCCGGCAAGCCGCCGTGCCGCGAAGAATCCCGAAGCCAGAAATGGCATGGGATCAGCCCAGTTCCACCAGCCGTAAGATTTCGACCGAGCTACATTGACGAAAAAAGCGCGGCGGCTTAGAGGACGCGCGCCGCGGGTTTCGCGAAACCAACTGGTGTAATTGTGATATCCCAGCCAGGTTGTGCCGTTTCGCTGCTGAGGAAACGCGGAGCCTTGCTCGGCAGATTGGCGTCCAGCAGACTGGCGTTCAGCAGGCTCCCCAATGAGGTCCAGATAGGCGAGATAAGGCAGGTTGACCCCCGCATCGGCAAAGATGCCGTTGTACCAGGGCAGCCGGGTATTCATCTCAATGAAGTAGTAGCCGCCATCTTTTTGGCGATGCTTAAACTCCAGCGATCCCAGCCCGCGATAGCCTAGAGCTAAAATCAGCTTTCTTCCCTCCTCTGCCAGTTCTTCATTCCGCACAGTCTGGCCATGGCACATGCTGCCGAAGCCCGCCGGATACTGCCGCAGTTTGCGCACCGTGGAATACGCCGCCACCTTACCCCACGTATTGACCAGCGCGGTGTACTGAAATACTTGATCGTCTCCGCCTTCAATCAACTCCTGCATTAGAGTTGCGCCCTTCATCTGCGGGAACTTTGAGAAGAACGATTCAACTTCTTCCGCGCTGTTAGCCACCAGGACCTTGGCGCTCTCAACGGGAAAGCCTGCGGTATATCGATGCACAGGTTTGACCAGACAGGGATAAACAAAGCCGCGAGCCACCTGCGGCATGTCATCTTCAGACCGGGTGATATGGGTACGCGGAACTTTCACCCCATGCTGTTCACAAAACCGCACCATGCTTCCCTTGTCCACGATGGTGGAAAATAGTTCTGGCGGCACCCAATGAAACAGAAAATGTTGCGCCAGCTTCTGCTGCTGATTGGAAAGAAAGCGCGCATACCAGTCTGAGGTGGCGAACAGCACCGGTTTCTGCCGGAAGCGCGCGCCCCATTCCAGCATGAGTCCGCAGAGGACATCTTCATTGGCCACGCTATCGCCCGCATAAGCGCGAGGCTGGCTGGGATCGTCGGGGAAAATAAAGCAGCCTTTGCAATAACGCGAGTACCGCAGCGCATCCCGCAAGCGGTCATTCAGCGCATAGACTGGTATTCCTTTGCGTCCGACGCTGCGTGTAATGCCATACGCGGAAACATCCAGCCCTTCAACAAAAACCGGCGAGATGTCTTTTGATGAATCCATGTTGTCGGTTATGAATCGGCCGGTTCTTTTTCGCTGCCCTGCGGCTTGGACTTCAGTTCCAAGGGCGCGTTTTCATCGGCATGGTCTCCCATTAGGCGGCGCAGCCTGTCTCGCGCGGAAATCCTGACAGTATGCAGTAAAGAGCCGTACCAATTCTTGCGAAAAATAAATATACGGTAATTGGTGCGCCGCTCTGAGGCCCAGCGGCTTTCGTCCCATGTGGCCGGGCCGACGAAGTCAAACTCGCGGAGCCCGCGTTGTGGCGTTTCGCCCAGGACCTCATTGACCAGAAGCTGCCCAGGCCCATGCCGCCGATATGCTTCGTCATAGCCGGCCTTGGCCAGGAAATATCTTCCGCGCAAATTAAAGCCAAAATGTGCGGCGATAGGCTTTTCGTTGAACTCAAGAAAATCGAGGGAAAGGTATCCATCACGCGCCGCTGCCTGTGCCACCAGATCATAAAATTTTCGCGTTTGCGGATCACACTTGATGGCGGTACCTTCAGCGCCTTTCCATCCCGAAGCTTCCAGGGCATAAAATTTTTCCAGGGCCTCAGGATCAGCCGTATCGTAATGTTTAAGCGCCAGCCTTCCCTGCTCTTCCAATTGTTTCTTTGCGCGTCGCAGATGTGAGCGGAATTTTGGCCGCGTTCCCGCCAGCCACGGCGGTTGGGCTGAAGGCTTCTCCGGCATCGCCGCGATTGATAAGTGCAGAGTCTGCGATGTCCGCTTACGCGCGGTCTTAAAGCCATCTGCCCGTGCAAGCGCCAGCAAGCGGTCCATGCCATTGCCTTCCACTACGTTCACAACGTCAATCACGTCCCATCGGGGCAAATCTTTTGCCGCCTGCCAAAGCGCTTGCAAGGCCGCTTCACCTCCCGGCCCGGCACAAATCGTAAGGCTGGCGCGCAGTGAATGCACGTTGGCCGGAATGGTGAGTCTAATGGTGGGAAATCCACCTAAAAAAATTCGGCTTTGTGTAAGCGGCAGAATTCCCCGCAACTTCTCGCCCGCCCATACGGAAATCACAATCACATCAGCCTTGGGATCGAAGGCCTGCAGGTACGCCTGGGCCCATTCTGGACGGTAAAAAACTTCTTCATCACCGGATTCGTCGCACAGGCGCCGCCACTCGGTCGCCAGTTGCTCAACCAGTTCAGACCCGCCCCGCTGCACACGGACGGAGAGTTTTATTCCCGGAATCTGTTGCCCATGCGCAACCATCTTTGTGCTTGCTCTGCATGGAATCTAACAGAGTTCGCCGCAGTTGTGCCAAGGATGTAATCATGTGCTTAACAAATCCATTCCCAACCGCCTGTTCTTCAAATCGCCTCAGAACTGGCAGATAATTGGTTTGAAGTGTGTCGATATGGCTCCAAACCAGGCCGAATTCAGATAACATATAGAAAACGCGCCATCCTGCCTTTTGAAGCTAAGTACCTTAATAAGCACCTTTTCTGGCGCAAAAGGAAAACATGTTTTCACAGCGTTTGATCAAGTCCATACTCTTCTTAGCGGTGGGCGCCACCACACTGGCGGCCCAGGATTCCATCCCTTCGGCCACGCTTGCCACAGCAATCACGGCGCCTCAGACCATTCCGCTAACCGTATCCAGGAATACTCCTCTTCAGATTGCGCTGGATAAGGAAGTGCGGGTCAGGAAGCCGGGCCAACCAATTCATGGCCGTCTGGTACAGCCGGTTTATGCGTTTGATCGGCTGGTTGTGCCTGCGGGCGCGGAAGTCGATGGCAGCATCGTGCGGATTGAAGATCTCTCTGGGAAAAAACGTGTGTTCGGAATACTGAATGCCGACTTTACACCTACCCGTAAAGTTGAAGTTGCCTTTAATCAATTGGTCCTGCCGGACGGCAGAAAAATTCCCTTTCAGGCTGTCATTACTCCTGGCTCAGGCCAAGTCATGCAGTTGGTAAGCACCAAGGATGAAAAGAAACAAAAGAGCGCCAAAGATGCCGCTGAGGAGAAGATCGACGAAGCAAAGCAGGAGGCCAGGCGGCAGTGGCGGGACGCCGTGAAGCAAATCAAAGAGCCGGGGAAGCTACATCGCCTTGAGCGGTATGCCATCAGCCAGCTCCCTGCCCGTCCCCAATATATTGACGCCGGAACGATGTACTTTGCTGAACTGCAAGCACCGCTCGATTTCGGCAGCGAACCTCTAACGCCCCAGATGCTTGCCTCAATCGGCACAACTATTCCACAAGGCAGCCTGATTCATGCCCTGCTGATCACGCCTCTTGATTCCGCTACAACCCAACAAGGTACGGAAGTGGAGGCGGTGCTTGACCAGCCGCTGTTTGATGGCAACCGTCTTATCCTTCCTGAAGGCAGCCGCTTAAAGGGCTCCGTGCTCCAGGTGCAGCCTGCCCGCTTCCTGCACCACAATGGACAGCTTCGGATTGCTTTTCACGAGATCGTCCCGCCTGACGGAGTACCGCAAAAGGTCGTCGCAAGCCTGGAAGGTGTTCAGGCTGGGAAAGACGGCAATGTAAAACTGGATTCTGAAGGCGGCGCCGAGGCCTCCACTCCAAAGACCAGATACTTAACAACGAGTTTATCTGTGGCCCTGGCTGCAACTTCATTTCACCACGATTCAGACGGAAATGATGGTGGGGAATCGCATGGCGGGGGCGGCGGGGCCGCGGGATTCAAGCTGGTGGGTTTGGCTCTTGGTTACGCCGTAAAATCGCAGGCATTCGGGATGGCTATGGGAGCTTATGGCGCCAGCCGGTCCGTCTACTCGCATTTCATCGCTCGCGGCCAGAACGTGGTCTTCCCCAAAAATACCGCGATGCAGATCGGGATCGGATCACGAGGGAAAACCGTCTTGAAGCCATCCGGCCAAGAGACTAGTCCGCAGCAGGAGCCCAGGCAATAGCACTCGTTCAGTCCGACGCAGGCTCACTCCTGCTATAGGTGAAACATGCATCAACCTGAGGGCTCCAGCTTCTCCGCAATCTCCAGCATTTTGGTCACGCTGTTCCAGTTGCGGCCGGTTCCTGAAGTCTGGAGGGCACGCTCAATCTTTGCCCACGGCAATTTGGAACGCCCCTGGCCATTGGGAAAATAAATGTAAACTTCGCGGCCAATGATGTGAAGCTCTTCAGGGTCAGTTTTAATTGCAAGCGCGGCTTCGCGGGCTTCGCTGCCCGGATTGGCGGCCAGAAAGTTCACCAGCAGCTTGCCGGGCTCGATTCCGCTGCGCTTGGCGAACGGATTTCGTGCAATAACATCTCGCAATTCGGCTGCGGTGCGGAGAACGACGCCGGGCCGGAAGCCGAAGGTCTTTTCAATCGCATCCTGGATTCGCTTGCTTAACTTTGCCAGATCTTTTTCTTCCGTCTTAAAAACAACGTTGCCGCTCTGGATGAAGGTTTGCGGATCTTTCAGCTTTAACGATACGCAAAGGGTCTTGAGCGCGTCCATCTTGATCAGGTTGCGTCCGCCGACGTTGACGCCGCGGAGCATGGAGATGACGGCTGGCATAGAGGGTTTGAGTATAGATCAATCCGTGGGCTGACGAATTTGTCCCTGGACAAGCGGGCTGCCGACGGAGCGGCTTCAAGGTGCTCACCCCTCATGGGCCGCTACATGGCCCCAGTTTTGCTCTGGTAGTCAACAGCGTGAGTTGCCAACAAATACACTTCTCCGCGCCCGCTTTGTACGCCACAATGGCTTTTGTTCCAAAGCGAGGGCCATGGATGAGGAAGATGAGGAAATTGTCGATATGCCTGGTGTGCCTTCTGACCGTAATTCTCGCGGTCGGTCAGGCAAAAAAGGGACCACCCACCAGCAGCGGGCTCTCAGCAGTCGCGAAGATTTGCGACCATCCATACCAGGTCCACGAGCCCGCCGACGGCTGGCCGGAAGCACCGATCCAAATACTCTTCCATCGTGAAGAGAGCAAAGCGCCGTGGGCCCACAATCCGGCTATTCGCGTTCCCGGACTGGAGGCCACCGCGCCCGGCAGCGCGCGCACACTAGTCTGCGTGGACGAGTCACGGGTGGAGATGGGACACTATGATTCCGGCGAGCCCGGATATGCTCCCTCCTGGGGCACGATTCTGGTGCGCCTCTCAGACCGCAAGGTCTATTTCATGGGCCGCAATCTTGATGGAGAGATGCCTCCCCAGGTGAAATACAACAGTGGCGCGGGCGTGGGCAAGCCTCCAACAGAAATTCTGGTGCGCTGGCTGCGCCTGCTGCTGAACCAGAAGGTTGCGCGATTCAAGATGCGGCTCAAGTGGAAGGAATACGCTGAGGTCTCCGCCATGGCCTTTTCCGGAGACAATAGCCGGCTGGCGGTGGCGCAAGCGCCGCGCAGTTCCAGCAGCGGCGGCACGCCGCCTTCGCCCATCACGGTATTTGACATGGCGACGGGACAGCCTGTGGCCACCATGCACGCGGATTATTCCACCGACGCGATTGCCATCTCAAAATCAGGAAGCATAATTGCCATGGAACGATATGGTCAGGTAGAGATCTGGGACGTTGCCACAGGCCAGGTCACACGCAAGCTGGAAACCAGTAAGGTGCGCTCATTGGTATTCGGCCCGGAAGACGTTCTGGGCGTGGCAGGAGATGAAAAGGCCGCGGTGTGGGACGTGAGCGGAAACCGCATTGTGCGTTCAGGCAGCGGTTCTGTGGTGGAACTCTCTCCAGAGGGCGTGTGGCTGGTGATGGCTAAAGCAGCAAACGGTTTCACTGTGCACGAACTGGAATCGGGGCGCGAACTGGGGAGTTTCCCCAGTGTTTGCGGCGACCCGTACAAGTGCCTGCCCTCGCGGGATGGCAAAATGATGGCGCGATGGTCGTCACTAGGCGAGAGCATCTACTCGAACAGCAACCGCGAGGGAAAATCTCTTTCGCTGCCCAATTTGGGCGTAGATATGGTATACGCAGTAGCGCCAACGCGCGACGGCTTTGTAATAGCTAACAGCGATGGAGTTGCCGGCATTGTATCCGGCAATACAACGGAGACCCGCGTCTTCGCCACGGACATGACCAGCATCAAAGCGATAGCCGTCTCGCAGGACGGTAAGCTGATTGCGCTGGGAGACAGCAGCGGCACAGTGGAGGTCTGGGAGCTGCGTTAAGGCAAGCGTTTTCTACTGGATTGCACAGAAATAACGGTTGCAAAGCTGCCGCCTTCGGGTAGGATCGAACCTCAATGACAGAAGGCAACGAACTTCCTAATCCGAAACAATCAATCGTAGGTTGACACCCGTAGAGGTAAGACGATATCTTACTTGAAATGAAAACTACTATTTCTTCCAAGGGCCAGATTGTCTTGCCGGCGGAATTCCGTCAAATGGACCGAATCGAGCCCGGGCAGGAGTTCGACGTCGAGCGCATTGATCATGGAGACTATCGCCTCATTCGACGCGTTGCACCGCGGAACGAGGGCGCCATCGCCTGGCTGCTCGATTGTCCGTACAAGGATTTTTTTGTTCCTATCGACTCTGAGTCAACCGACACTCTATGAAATATCTGGTTGACGCCAATGTTTTGAGTGAGCCGACGAAACCATCCCCGGATCCGCAAGTTGTGGACTGGCTTCAAGCACACGAACCTGACATTGCCGTCGATCCTGTGATCCTGGGGGAGTTGCGCTTTGGCATTCTGATCCTGCCTCGAGGAAAGAAGCGGATGGCGTTGGAACGCTGGTTCGATGCAGGGGTTGGGCGTCTCCACTGCCTTCCCTGGGATGCCGGTACCGGCTTGAGATGGGCGGAACTGCTAGCGCGCCTTCGCAAAACCGGGACAGCAATGCCGATCAAGGACAGCTTCATCGCAGCCACTGCGATTGCCTACGATCTAGCGGTCATTACACGAAATCGCGCCGATTTCGCGAAGGCCGGTGTGCGCGTTATTGATCCCTTCGCTGGTTGAACCCGAAACCCCACAAGCTGAAGCATAAAAGACCAGATGTCCAGTCCTAAGTGCTTGGCTTAAACTTGATGAGTCGAAAAGAGAGTAATGACGTTGCATTGAGACTACCTAATAAGGACTTTGCATCTCTCTAAACTGCCGCCATGCACCCCGCCACCGGCCGAATCGGCGCTGAGAGACCCTTCATTAACCGGGCGAATTCGTCCAGATTGAGCGACTGCGCTCCATCCGACAATGCGCGTTCCGGGCACGGATGCACTTCAATGATCAATCCATCTGCGCCGATAGCCAGTGCCGCGCGGCTGGCCGGAGCGATCAGTTCGCGCTTGCCGGTTCCGTGCGATGGATCGGCCAGCACGGGCAGATGCGAAAGTTCCCGCACCAGCGCCACAGCGGCCAGATCAAGCGTGTTGCGGGTCATCTCGCTTTCAAAGGTCCTGATGCCGCGTTCGCAGAGCACAACATTCTTATTACCGCCGGAAAGAAGATATTCTGCGGCCAGCAGCCACTCTTTTACGCTGGCGGAAGGACCGCGTTTAAGCAGAATCGGCTTGTTGGCCTTGGCGAGCTGGCGGAGCAAATCGTAGTTCTGCATATTGCGCGCGCCCACCTGGAGCATGTCGGCATGGTCGCTGATGAGCTGAATATCATTCGTGCTCATCACCTCGGTCACCACCGGCAGGCCCACTTCTTCGCGGACTTCACGCAGCAATCTCAGCGCTTCAATGCCCAGACCCTGAAAATCATAGGGTGAAGTGCGAGGCTTGTACGCTCCTCCGCGCAAAAGCGTAGCCCCAGCAGCCTTAACCGAGCGTGCGGTAGAAAAGAGTTGTTCGCGCGACTCTACTGAGCACGGCCCTGCGATCACGACGGCTTCTTCGCCGCCAATTGTCACCCCGCCCACATCAACCTGCGTGCGTCCACTCTTGGTCTGCTTGCTCACAAGTTTGAACGGATGCGCAATGGGAACCACAGAATCCACGCCGGGAGCAGCCTGCAATGCTTCCAGGGCCATACGGGACCCGCCCGAGCCGACTGCGGCCACAATGGCCCGCTCTGATCCACGCGTGACATGCGGCTGGAACCCGCACTCGACCACACGGTCAATGACATGTTGAAGTTGTGCTTCCGTTGCGCCTGCTGCCATGTTGATAACCATTGGAAATAGCTCCTTTTCAGCATCTGGCTTTTTCTGCAATCCCGAGCGGAGCAGGGATTCCTAGCGTCTAAATCCTCTACCCCTATAACAATTCCCTGGAACGACTCGTCGCTACAGGGATCCCTCCGCCTTCGGCGTTCGGGATTTCAGAAAAAAGCTATCGGTTCATTGCCTTCTCTTCTTCCATCCTTTTCGTTCCCAAACGGCGCGTCTCTTGGATAATGCTGTGAAAGATCGCGGCGACGCTCTGCTGGTCGAGCGGTCCGGCATTCTTCTCGGCCACGCGGGCCAGTACCTGAGCTTCACGCCTGCCGTCATAAGCGGGAATGCTGGATGCCACCTTGATCAGCGCAATTTCACAGGCGATGGCGGCGCGCTGGTTGAGCAGTCGAAGCAGTTCGGCATCCAGAGCATCGATCTGCTCGCGCCAGTCGTCGAGTGACATTTCACCCATTGCGCTTGTTTGGCTCATAAAGCTCCTGAAAGCAAAAACCGCGACCCCTTGGGATCGCGGCTTGCGGTAATTTATGATGACTAACTTTATTGCATTGTCAGCACACCATCCGCGTAGCCGCTACTCGTAAAGTGGTAGCGGTAAGTAAACGCGAAGGTAAATCGGCTGGCGTGCATGCTGAGCGGATAGTAGTCTAGATTTTCGGATGTTGTCAAGAAAGTTAATAAATTTAATGCGCTAAAAACAGCCTTTGCCAAGGCGGTGTCACTCAAGAGAAAGACTAAGGGCTAAAGGCCAAGAGCTAAAAGACTAAATATGAGCAAAAACCCTGATTCTAAAGATGCAGCAGCGGCAGCACAGCAGGCAACAAACTGGCAGGCATACGTGGAAGACTTTCGCCGCGCCGGGCATCAGACCGTGGATTGGATCGCTGCATACTTAAGCAACGTTGCAGATATGCCGGTGCTGGCGCAGACAAAACCGGGCGACCTGCTGGATGCGTTGCCGAAATCAGCCCCGGAAAAAGGCGAACCATTTGACGCAATCCTGCGCGACTTTGACCGTCTGGTGATGCCAGCAGTTACGCAGTGGAACCATCCCCGCTTTTTTGCTTACTTTGCCTGCACAGGATCAACCCCGGCGATTCTGGGCGAAATGCTGGCTGCAGCGCTCAACACCAACGGACTACATTGGAAGACCTCGCCTGCTGTTGCGGAATTGGAACAGCGCGCGCTCGACTGGCTGCGGCAATGGATTGGCCTCTCCGACGAATGGTTCGGCATTGTCTATGACACAGCTTCCACCAGCAGCATGCATGCAGTGGTCTGTGCGCGAGAAATGGTGGCTCCGGAGGCGCGAACGGAAGGAAGCCGCAATGACCTGGTGCTCTACACGTCAGATCAGTCGCATATGTCGATTGAGAAAGGCGCGATTGCCGTCGGCGTGGGGCAGAAGAATATCCGCAAAGTACCTTCAGACAGTGAATTCCGCATGCGTACCGACGCTCTGGCACGGATGATCGAAGAAGATAAACAGGCGGGCAAGCGGCCGTTGTGCGTTGTGGCAACTGTGGGCACAACTTCTTCCACCAGCATTGATCCAGTGCCGCAAATTGCCGACGTTGCGGAGCAGTATGGCATGTGGCTGCATGTGGATTGTGCTTATGCCGGGGCAGCAGCCATCCTGCCTGAGCAGCGGCATATTATGGCTGGTGTGGAACGCGCGCATTCACTGGTATTTAATGCCCACAAGTGGTTGCTCACGCCCATTGATCTGAGCGCGTTTTACACGCGTCGGCCAGATATCTTGCGCCGCGCATTTTCGCTCACGCCAGATTACCTCAAAACGCAGGACGATCCGCGTGCCCATAACCTGATGGATTATGGGGTTCCGCTCGGCCATCGTTTCCGCGCGCTTAAGCTATGGTTCGTGATGCGTTACTTCGGGCGCGAGCGCGTTGAAGCGATGCTGCGCTCGCACATTCAGTGGGCCAAAGATTTTGCGGCACTGGTGGATGCGCATCCGAAGTTCGAGCGCATCGCGCCGGTGCCGCTCTCGGTTGTATGCTTCCGCTATAGAGGTTCCGACGAAAAGAACAAAGCCGTCATGGAAAAAGTAAATGCGTCGGGACGGGTGTTCATTGCCAGCACAGTGCTGAATCGGAAGCTAACGCTACGCCTGGCAATCGGCAACCTTGAAACAACGTGGAAAGACGTGCAGGAAGCCTGGGACCTTCTGATGCAAGCGGCGGAATCAGTTTAGCCACGAATGCACGCGAAGGGCGCGAATCAGGAAACCAGTATTCGTGTTCACTCAATTCGTGGTGGGTCTTGATTTTTTTGATCTTTACGCTGAATGCATCTGCAGGGCATATAGCGCATAGCAGAGCGCAAGAAACGTCGCTTCCAGCCCCACAAAGACCACCACGAAACTATTGTGAACACTGAAGAGCAGTCGATTGTCAAAGCCCCATTCATTCGCAGGAAGCCTGACCTGCATGGCGCGATAGAGATCGCGCGCCACCATCACAAAAAAGCGCAGCAGCAAAAAATAAAACCCAAGCCAGAATACTACCCAGAAGAGTGGGCCAACACTCAAAAACAATCCACTCAATCCATAGGCGTTGCCGCTTAAAGCCACATGCAAAAATACCAGCAGGACCAGGTTAGGCCAGAGCCCTTCAGCGGTGGCGAAATAGAGATAATAATCGGCCAATCGGCCAGCCTGGCGGTTGCGGGAAAATTGTTTCTGCGCGCCCTGGCTGAAGAGTCCGGCTGCCAACAGAAGCGCCAATGAAAAGATTAACGGCGTGCCTGAGTTGGCAATAGCCAGCGTGCTCTGCCGGATGCGCAACCATCGCTCGCGCGCAGCCATCTTCTTTTTGTATTGTTCTTCGGATTTCTGGGTTTCATCTAGCGACGTATTGAGCGCTGCCAAAGCCTCTTCGCGGTTGAGCGGCGTTGCAGAAAGATGCAACTTAAAGCTGGTCTTTGTGGAGTTGGAAATCCTTCTGATTTCCGCCTGCGTGGCGGCAATTATCTCTTCCTGACGCTGCACTTCGGTCTGCACGTTGGCCTGGAGCGCGACGATCTCATCTTCAAAGTTGCCCGCATGGCGCGTCATCTGCCAGTTGATCAATGACAAAATCGCGGCAATCAGCACCAGCCCTTGCAGCGCGAACAGAGTGGGCGAAATCCAGCCCGGAAGTCCTGCGGAGATCGTGGCGGGAACCAGTTCGGCGTTCTGATCGATTAAATTCTTCTGCCGCACAAATGGTATGAAACCAGGCTGCTGGCGCCATTGAAGCCTTAGTTGCTCCTGCGGAGTGAGCGCCGCTTCGCTCACAACCTCCTCGTGCTCATACACCGATTCCATGGTAATGCTTGGTTTAGCACGTTAGAAAATGGCGCACAAGCACCAGGAGTGCATGGACTTGCATGCCACGGCCATCCTGCTGGAGCCAATCCTTTAACGAAGCACTACGCTAATGGAAGACGCAGACGTGGCTACGCCGAAGGGTGAGCCTGTAACTGGTTTAAGGACCCCATTGGAAGCGATCCCGAAAGCAGCAACGTCATGGCTGACCTCGTCCGTCACATAGACGATTGAAGTGTTGGCATCCACCGCTACGGCAGAGGGGCCTACCCCGCCAGTTGCAAACGGGGACCCGCTGATTGCGCCCAGCGCACCTGAACTGCTATCAATCGCATAGGCAGAGACATCGTTGGAGCCGGCATTGGCAACAAACAGAAGCGCTCCCTGCGGATCAATGCCAATCCCGCTCGGGGCAGCGCCTGTGCCAAAAGGTGATCCGCTGATCGGAGTGAGTGTTCCGTTGCTCTGGATTGCGAAACCCAACACTGCGTTGTGGGCAGTATCCGCAACATAAAGGAAACGTCCGGAATGTTCCACGGCTATAGAGTTCGGCGTGGAGCCAACGCCGGTGGAAAAGGGTGAGCCTGCAACCGCTGCCAGCGCGCCGTTGCTGTTGATAACAAAAGCCGCCACCGTACCCTGCGTTGGATTGGCCGTAAACAGGAGATTGCCTTGCGGTGAGATAGCCAGTGACTGCGGGTTCGATGCCGGAGTAATTAAAAATGGCGAGCCAGCCACCGCTCCAAGGCTGCCTGTTCCAGGATCAACCGTAAAAGCGGTAATGTCTCCCGATGTCTGGTCAGCCGCATATAAAAATGGCGTGGTGGGTGACATGGCCAGGGCGATCGGTCCTGCGCCGGTGGCAAAGACATTGGGCGGATTCACCGGAACCACAATACTGGTGCTTACCGGCACAGAGAGATTGCCATTGCCAGCGTTGATATCCAGCAGCGTTACATCATTACCGGCAAAGTCGGCTATATAAAGAAAATCGCCGGAGGTATGCGCGGTGACAGCCGAGGGGTTGGACCCTACCGCAAAATTCGGAGTGCCCAGTGGAGCCAACGCTCCGCTGTTGTGTACCTGGAACTCAAACACTTCATTGGTGCCCTGCCCTACTACATAGGCAAACTGCTTGTGCCCGCTGGCACATCCGCTTAGAAAGCCTGCAATGCCAATTATAAGAAACCCGCTAACGCCGCATAAGGCCGAAAAAATCCTTACCTTCATTGATTCTCCTCGCTGCAATTGAAAGAAAAATAAGGATACATGAACCGGGCCGAAACCTGCATCCCGGCTTGTCTTTGGCCTTAGAACGTTCTGGTTCGCTGTTTTTTGCGGCCTTGCGCGGAAGAACACCTCATTTCGGGACCAATTGGATCTCGAAAATGCTCGGCCATAGTTTGCCCGTCACAAACAAACGCTTACGATGGCGATCATAGGCGATGCCATTCAATACTGCGCCCGATTCACGACGGAAAACCGGGCTCAATAGGCCAGCCAGATCAATCCAGCCCAGGACCCTGCCATTCACAGGAGAGATGCGGGCAATCCTGTCGGTTTGCCACACATTGGCTAAAATCTCTCCTTCCACGAATTCCAGTTCATTCAACTGATCAATAGGAATAGCTCCATCATGAACTGTAAAACGGCGTTTTTCGGCCAGCGAGATGGCATCCAGAACACGGATGGCAGAGGTACCATCACTCATGTAAATCTCGCGGCCACGGGTAGTCAGGCCCCATCCCTCTCCGGAATACGAAAAACGGCGCAGCAAACGAAAATCGGCCAGGTTGTAAACAAATCCAGTTTGTGACTGCCAGGTGAGCTGTATCACTTCATTATTGAAGAGGGTGATTCCTTCGCCGAAGAATTCATTTGCCAGATCCACCCGCTGCACAACTTCACCGGTTTCAAGCCGGACCTTCCGCAGTGACGACCTTCCATTAAGCCCGGTCCCTTCATAGAGAAAACCATCGCGAAAAGCCAGACCCTGCGTGAAAGCGGCGGGATCATGCGGAAAAGTGTGAATTATCTTGAAAGTATATTCCGGCAGATGTTTCGCGGTAGTGGATTGAAGAGACCGACCCGACGCCGATCTGCCCAGCATAGCTAGCAGAAATCCCAACGTAAATCGTCGCCGGCTGAGCGAGGTTTCCATACGATTAGTGGGCCAGCTTCTTCTTTCCTTCGGTATCCCACCACTCCCTACACTTGGCTGTGTATAAATCCGGCTGTCTGTCAAATTCTTCCCAGGTCGGCACCCACCGGATATCACCGCCGCCAGCCAAGCTGAGCAGGCCCTGCATTGCACCGAAACGGATATCCACGTCGTAGTCATTCAATAACTCGTAAAAGAACGGTGCGCTGTGGGAAGAGTTGATGGTACGAACAGCCTGCAGAGCATTCTGGCGAATGATGAGCTTATTGGAGAAAAGAAACTTTTCAAGCTGCGGGAGTACGCTGGCATCCTTGATTCTCCTAATCTGCGACGCTAAACGATATTGCATAGATTGGAGGCGATCACGCGGCATGAACAATTCTCGTGGCGCTTCTGGTTGCGATGCGAAGAATTTCCCAACAGCAGGGAGGACCGAGTAGTTGCCCAGGCGTAACATGGCCTCGTACACATAGGCGCGCACGAGAGGATCGGGTGAGCGTTCCAATTTTTTCAACTCCGCCGTTGATTGCAGGTGCCCCATGTTGCCAAGCATGCGGATGCTGTCGAGGACACTATCCGGATCAGAATCATCCAGACCCGCTTCGAGATCGAGTTCCAGCAATCGCATTGGATCGGTAATACTTGCTGGTGGCGCGGAAGTGAATCGAGAGATAGTCAATACAGAGAAAAATTCTTCGGTGGGCTTGTATTTCCCTTCCTGAAATTTCAAGAAAAAAAGACGGTAATCGCCGGTTCGCAGCACAACGGACGGTCCACCGGCAGCCGGCAGAACGTCATCGAACAGGACGGAAATATCGCTCGACGGCAAGTCCCCTTTGAAGCAGCGATCTACATGGACGTTCGCCGTTCCGCTGAATCGTGGTGGCTGCGGAGCAAACTTGATAGGAGGAGCAAATGAAACCTCTCCTTTGCATACCAGGGAGGAATCCGACATGAGCTTTGGAATCGGTTCGTTGCCTTCCGGCGGCCTTGGATAGGCATAGCCAAACGAGCAGGCCAACAACACCAACCAAGCCGTGCTACGAATGCTGACCATAAATAGTTCGAACAGCCGAGCAGGCAAACGCTGCCTGGCATTAAAAGACAAGTGTACGCCTGGAAATCACGAAGACCACTTGCCCTCGGTTTTTAATTGCCAATGCGGGGCATATGATACCCCACTGGAGATTCGCCATGACAAAGACTGTCTGCGCTGTTTTGCTTCTCTCCCTTTTCGTCCCGATGCGGGGCCATGCTCAAGCCTCCGAGCTCGCCCAAGTTTCCAAAATGTTCGACTACGACCAGAAGGAACCGCTCGATCTGCAGGAAAAGTCGTTGGAAGATCGCCACGGCGTACAGGTGCATGACATCAGTTTTGCCAGTCCCATGGGCGGACGCGTGTCCGCTTATCTGGTAACGCCGCAGGGCAAAGGTCCGTTCGCCGGAATCGTATTCCTGCACTCCGGCCAGTGGGACCGTCATGAATTTCTGGCCGAGGCAGAGTTATTGGCCCGGGCCGGGGCCGTCTCTATATTGCTGGATGCGCCGCCCATGCGGCCTCCGGAATTTCAGAAACGCCAGTCCGACCGGTTGCACGGCTACATACAATTGGTGGTGGATTGCCGTCGCGCCGTGGACCTGCTGCAACAATTGTCGGTTAAGGAATCTTCTTATGAGGTTGTCGATCCCGTTCCGCCGCACCATCAGTTTGTTGATCCCAAACGCATTGCTTATGTGGGACATAGTCTGGGCGCTACCTGGGGCGGCGCGCTCGCAGTTACGGAAAGACGATTCAAAGCCATCATCCTGATGGCCGGCTTTTCCGAATACTCGGTTTCCGCAAAAGAGTTTGATATTCCTCCTTCGCAACTGGAGAAAGCACAGCCATTTCTGAAGGCCATCGCGCCGCTTGACGCGGACAAACTTCTCCCTCACGCCGCTCCGGCCGCTCTACTGTTGCAGTTTGCCTGGTTTGATCCGTATATCAGCCATGAAGACGCGCAGCGTTCCGCCCATGCTGCGAGCGAGCCGAAAACCGTGAAGTGGTACGAGGGCGGCCATGATTTCGCTGATCCCCGCGCCATGCCGGACCGTGCCGAGTTTCTCCGGCAACACATTGGCATTGCGCCGCTGCGTCCCATCTTGCTGAAAGACCTGGGATGGAACGGAAAATGAAGCAACAGTTCAGCCGGCGTTAGCCGCAGGGCCTTGATCAGAAACATTAGAACCTGCCGCTCAGATTGAGGGCCTAAATCCCTGTTGCTTCTCTCATATCTCAGAGGTCGGGTCAAAAAGTGTGGGATGGGTATCTTGCAAGCCCTTGAAATCATGGCAAATTTGAATTGGTCGGGGCGACAGGATTTGAACCTGTGACCCCCTGCGCCCAAGGCAGGTGCGCTACCAGGCTGCGCTACGCCCCGACATAATGATGCTGAATACATTTTATTCTAACCGATTTTCAGGACAGGATTACTCGATGTGCGCGGCAAACTTCGCTGGGTGGACATAAGGATTTCTGTTTATGGGACAACTGGCTCATGTGGGCCAGGAAGTTGGTTGGGCGTGGGCTCAGGAAACGTTACAAAAACGAAAATGTTCATCCCTCCGAAACCTGGAAACAGCCAGTTCCCTTGCACGTTTTCTGGGGGTTATTCCCAGCCGGTTGAGCGCCCCTTTCCTCCTCAAGCATCTCTTCCTTGCAAATCATCGCACTGGCTGCCCAAAGGCACAAATTTAGGCCATCTCTCTCTCAACATACAGGACAGAAAATCAGAAAAGGTTCCTATTGAGCAGTTCCAATATGAAACTTAAGTAAGCAATCATACCTCTGTAAAAATACTCTAATTTATTAG
This sequence comes from Candidatus Angelobacter sp., assembly GCA_036495645.1. Classification (GTDB taxonomy): domain Bacteria; phylum Acidobacteriota; class Terriglobia; order Terriglobales; family Acidobacteriaceae; genus Angelobacter. Next base: position 15,054 of record DASXMN010000039.1, on the reverse strand, counting down.
AACGCGGCCACCCCTCCCCTTATTCCCATTTCGGGAAAATTTTGTTCTAAATTCGGAAATTAACAATAAGTCTAATGAATTGTTGCGGATACATAATTATTCCGGGAAACTTGGTAATTCAAACTATTCCTCTAAAGGAGACGCAAGTATGAAGAAAATGCTCATCAACACATTCATTTTAGGAATGTTAGTGTTCTCCACTAACGTGGCCTTTACACGCCAAACGTCGGTATTTGATGGCGGTGGTCCTTATCCTCCACTGTGTGGAATTCCGGGATTGCCCTCCTGTCCCCCCGTTATGGCTCAGTGACAGACGTAATGAAGCCTATCTCAACAGTGCGTGGAAAAGCTTGTATGCGTCTGCCCATGGTTGTATGCTTTGGGTGCATATGCCGCTGGGATCGATCATTCATGATTTGTGGATAGCAAGTATTGCTTTACAGGTATTTCTGGCAGTCGTATTGCTAAAGAAGGAAATCTGGCGGCAGTACCCATTTTTCGCTGCCTATGTTTTTTTCAACCTGTTCGCGGCTGGCATCTCGTACTCCTTATCCGGGAGAGGTATGGGGTTTTTCTATACTTTCTGGGTTTGTGAAGCGGTAGGACTTGTTATGGGCCTTGCCGTGGGGTGGGAGATTTTCACGAATCTTTTCGCGCCTCACGCGGCTCTGCGTAAGCTTGCAACGGTGATATTTCGGGTAGCGGTGGTTTTTTTGATATTGCTTGCCTGTGGAGCGGTCTACGCACAACCAGGAAACACAAGGGGTATTGTTAAAGCAGTGCTACTGGCTAGTGAAGCCACACGTATTGTTGAATTGGGCTCGATCATGTTTCTTTTCCTGTGCTCCAGTGCATTTGGATTGCATTGGAGGCAGAGTATTTTTGGGATTGCTCTGGGATTGGGAACGTGTGCGGCCATTGAATTGGTGAACGTGACCTTAATGACGCATGTCAGCCCGGCAGCCGCTCAAGTGTTTAGCTTGGTTCGCAGTGTGTCTTTCAATATCAGCCTTCTTATCTGGCTGGGTTATTTGCTGGCGCCTGAGCGCGCTCCCAATGTTGGGGAAGTCCCCAAACGGGCCCAGCTTGAGCAGTGGAATCAGGCAGTGATGGAGCTAATAAGTAGATGATAACTGTGATCGTAATTGCGCTTGCGTTGTGCGCTGTCATGTTGTTTTACATGGCGGTACGCAGCCGCAGAAAACAGGCGGGAGATACTTTCCGCCCGGTAGACCTTAACGCGTTCCGCACCCTGATGGACCGGGACGATGAGCTCTTCATGAAGGAAAAGCTCCCACGCTCTAAATTTACCCGCCTCAAGCGCCAGCGAATTCGTGTGACTTTTCGCTATGTGGCCCGGATTGCATCCAACGCGTCCGCGGTGTTGCACATGGGTGAAGAAGCGGCGCGTGTAACTCCAACGCCAGAAGTGGCCCAGGCTGCCAGCCAGGTCATGGAACTGGCGACGCAGATACGCCTGCAATGCCTTGTCGCTATGGCAAAGCTCTCGCTGGAATATGCGATGCCCTCGCTGCAACTGACTCCGGCGATGCTGGTGCCCAAATACCTGTCATTACGGGAGAACTTAAAGCGGCTTGGCGCGCTGGAACCGCAAACACTGGTTCCATTGGCCTCAGCTATCTAGCTGGTGATCAAAGAGCGCCGCCGCCAAAGCGGCTATTCTCTGTAGTATCACAGGGGCAAAAAAAAAGCAAATATAGCTTCCCAAACCGTGGTTTCCATTTAAAATAGCCGCATGCTTCTTCAAGGCATTTTCCCTGCTGTAACCACGCCGTTCTATCCTGATGGGGCGGTGTATTACAAAAAGATTGAGCACAACATTGACCGTTATTCGCGGACTCCCATCGCCGGGATGGTCGTGTTGGGATCTACCGGGGAAGCCGTAATGTTGAGCGATCATGAGCGCCATGAAGTGTTGCGCGTGACCGCTGAAGTTGCTTCACCGGAGAAAGTCCTGATTGCCGGCACAGGCGCGGAATCAGTGATTGAAACCCTGCGGCTCACCGAACTGGCAGCCAAATTAAATTATGACGTGGCCCTGGTGCGAACGCCGTACTTTTACAGGCCGCAGATGAAGCCCGAGGTCTTGCTGGCTTTTTATCGAACCGTGGCTGACCGGTCGTCCCTGCCTGTCCTGCTCTATACGGTGCCTCCTTTTACGGCCTATGACCTCCCGCTGGAAGTAATCACAGCATTGGCCGAGCACCCAAACATTATTGGCATTAAGGAATCAAGCGGCAATGTAGAGAAAGTGGCGGCAATGGTAAAAGCGACCAGACATATCAAGCGGTCCGCGACCGTCACTGAGGTACAACAGGCGGTAACCGCACGTATGCTTATCGCCCCGGCAAAGGACGAAAATAGCGGCCAATTTGTGGGCGTAAAGCAGTTGAATGATGGCTCGGACGTAGCCGTGGCAACAAAGCCTGCTATCAAGACCCGAAGCAAAGAAGTGGGATTTCAAGTACTGGTAGGGGCGGCGCACACGCTGCTGGATTCACTTCTTGCCGGAGCCAGCGGCGGAGTGCTGGGGTTCGCTGCACCTGCGCCGACCATTTGTTTTGAGATACATGCGGCTTGGAAAGATAATGACCTGGAACTGGCCCGTTCCAAGCAACTGGGGCTGGCGCCCGCCACTAAACGGGTGGTTTCCGAATTGGGGATTCCAGCCATCAAGTATGCCATGGATCTGAATGGCTACTATGGCGGCGTTCCCAGATTGCCTCTTCTTCCGCCCACGGCGGCGCAGAAGTTGGAGATTGAAGCGCAAATGAGTGCTTTCCGGAATTGACTTGTGGTTGGCGTGAACTGGCTTGTTGCTTCACTCGACAAGTGTGCGGATAAGCAGCATGGAACTTTCCGGGAAGTTGCTGCGTTTATCCATTAACGGGATGGGTTTCTTTACCCAAGCTGGGAGCCTTGGGGTTAAACTAGAAGCCAGCAACACATGCAATTGCCGCCACACTAACAATCTTCCGGCGTGAATGATAAGGTTTTCTTGTCCTCCGTTGCCACTGGCGATTGCGGCAACGGAAGATTGCTGAGAAACAGCTTATACGAGCCGAGGCATAAACAGTGCTGTCAGCGGGCAAAAAATTACGCGAATTGCGGGAACAGATAGGTCTCACATTGCGAGATGTGGAGATCGCAAGCACTTCACTGGCTGAATCAAGGGGGATAGAGGAGTTTGTCATCAACCCGAGCCGCCTTTCGGATATCGAAACCAAAGGCGTGATCCCCAGCATTTACCGGCTTTACGTTCTTTCCGTTATCTACCGCGCGGATTTTACGGAATTGCTCAAATTGTATGGAGTAGACCTGAGTTTTACCACCGCGGATTTTTCCATATGCCGCCCTGCCAAGACACACCGCTTAGAGATCGCCATGGGCCGTGGCAACGTACAAATCCCGATTAAGCTTGATCCTGGTTTTGACGTGAGGCACTCCATTGATCTTGGCCGCATGATTGAGAGCTGGGGTCCGGTCCCTATGCAGTATCTCCTGGAACTTTCCAAAAAAAAATACATCTACGCCTATGTTGGGACTGAAGACTTGACCATGTATCCACTGATCCTGCCTGGTTCCTTCATACAGGTGGATGAAGCCAAGAGCCGGGTGGAAGAAAAGAAATGGCATTCAGAGCTGGAGCGGCCGATTTATTTCATTGAGACCCGCGAAGGCCATGTGTGCTGCTGGTGCTCCGTGCGGCGTGGGGAAATCCTTTTGCAATCGCATCCGTTGTCGCCGGTGCCGGCGCGAATTCTTAAACACCCGCAGGAAGCCGAAGTGCTGGGACAGGTGGTGGGCGTGGCTATGCGACTTGGTGAGTGGAACGCTCCTGCTGAGCCAGCGCGGCAACTGAGTCCTGAAGAAGACGTAGGTGAGCCGAAAGAATTGCGTCGCCATTGACCGGTGCTTTCAGGATAAAAGAGTCCGGGCCTGGAATTGTCCAGGAACCGGAACGCGCCTGGGCAGACTGATATTCCTGGAAAATCTCTCGAACAGGCACAAGGCTTAGCGCTAGCGACGTTTCCATATGGGCAGCGTAAATGGCCTCCTGGGTCGGACGGTTGCCATAAGCACGGGAAAACCCCCAATGTAGATATCCACCGCTGCCAGTTTGCAGCGAACAGATATAAGCCACCTTCTCCAGCAGCGTGGGCAAAGCGCTTAATGTGCGCTTTTTGAAATCTTCAGCAGCTTTAAGAATCATGGCGTGTAATCCCCTGAATTGCTAAAATGAGCCAGTTTCTTATTCCCCACCCTTTAGTATGGCTTCTGATAAAAAACATAGCATAAAGCCTTGCCTGGGGCAGCATTTTTCATTTCTGTTCTGAAAGGCGAAATTTGGGTACTACAGTAATGGACGGGTTTAGCGGTTCGCCAGAGTGGCTATGTCACCCAGGCCCAGCAGACGCTGGTCGGCCGTGACCAGAGTGAGACCGAGAACCTTGGCGGTAGCGGCCAGGAAGCGGTCTGCCGGGTCAGCGTGCAATGGTAATTGTTCAGCCAACAACGCCATCTCATAGTTCAACGGGGCTTCGTGCAGACCCGTAAGCGAACGCTCAAACCATTTGACTGGATCTCCCGGAATTACTAAACGTCCTTTGCGGAGGAGCACCGTTGCTTCCCAAACGCTGATCGGAGAGAGCCATAGGTGATTGCTGGATTGTTGAAATTCGCGCTGTAAATGGCGGCCCACTTTGCCAGGCTCAAGTAAGCTCCAGAGCCAGATATGAGTATCAAGCAGAAGATTCAATCGCGCAGCGCCTCCCAATCAGAAGGATCACTGGCGGGCTCCATAATATCACCTACAATTTTGGCGGTCCCCTCCATACTGCCAAGCCATTCTTTTTCTTTCCTGGCTGGGGAAGGCGCCACAACTTCCGCCACTGGCTTGCCGAAACGGGTAATGCGAATTGGCTTACGCGTTTTGCGCACCCGCTCAAGGATGGCCAGACACTTGGCTTTAAATTCGGAAATAGAAATTTCTTCCATGACTATTAATTTACACCATAGTCAATCATAATGGTCTAAATAAATTACCGACTCTTCAAGTTAAACTGGATTCCTTATGCGCGTTCTGATAGCCGGTGGCGGTACTGGTGGCCATGTAATCCCAGCCCTCGCGATTGCCCGTGAACTCAAGGGCCGCTATAACGCCGAGGTTCTGTTCGTGGGCACGGCCCGTGGCATGGAGAATCGTCTGGTGCCGCAAGCTGGTTTTGGGCTGATGCGAGTAAAAGTGGGTGCGCTGAAAAACGTGAACATGGTTACCCGCATGCGTACTCTGTTGGATCTGCCAAGAGCTGTCGTGGACGCCAGAAAAATCATCAAGGTATTCAATCCTGATGTGGTAGTTGGCGTGGGCGGCTATGCTTCCGGCCCGGCTATGGCAGCGGCCGTCCTGATGCACGTTCCCACGCTGGCATTTGAACCAAATTACGTTCCCGGCTTCGCCAACAAGATCGTGGGGCATCGTGTATCGGCTGCTGCGGTGCATTTTGAGCAAACACAAAAGTATTTTCGCAATGCCCAGGTGGTGGGCGTGCCGGTGCGGGCAGAGTTCTTCAGAGTGCCAGCTGCTGGTCCGGGCCATCCGCCAACGCTGCTGGTTTTTGGAGGCAGCCAGGGCGCGCAGGCAATCAACCAGGCCATGGTAGCTGCCGCGCCCGCAGTATTACGACAAATTCCCCGGCTTCAACTCATACACCAGACAGGCGAGCGTGAATATAATGGCATCCAGGCAGCGTATGAGCGGGCCGGAGTAAAAGCTGAGGTTTCGGCTTTTATTGACGACATGCCGGCTGCTTTTGCCCGGGCCGACTTGCTGTTATGCCGTTCCGGAGCAAGCACCGTTGCAGAAATCACGGCGGCGGGAAAGCCAGCGATCTTTGTTCCTTTTCCACGCGCCGCGGACGACCATCAGCGACGCAATGCTGAGGCAATCGCACAGGGAGGCGCGGCGGTACTGGTGCCTCAAACAGAACTTACGCCGGAGCGATTGACGCAAGTGATCACCGAGCTGTTTGCCGATCCCCGGCGTCTAACTGAAATGGCAGCGAAGGCGCGAGCGCTCTCCCACCATGACGCCGGGGGCCAGGTAGCGCGGATGGTGGCCGAGTTGGCAAGCGCTAAATAAATTGCCAGAATTGCCATGATTGCCAAAATCGCCGGGATTGAGGAACACGGACGCGAGCCCGGCTCGCTCGGCGAGCGGCAGGTATCAGGAGCGATTGATCGATTGCGTTCGGCGAAGCGCTTAAGCGGTTTGGAGCGAAGCAACTCGGTTTTGGTTTGGTTAGGACGCGAGCCCATTGCGCGGCGAGCGGCAGGTATCGGGAGCATATGGGCTCAGAATTTGAGAACACTCTGTAGCGGTTTGGCGCGAAGCGACAAAAATCAATGTTTGCCAAGATTCAAAGAATCCATTTCGTAGGTATCGGCGGTATCGGCATGAGCGGTATTGCCGAAGTACTGCTTACGCTTGGATATAAGGTTTCCGGCTCCGATCTAAAGAGTTCCAGTGTTACCGAACGCCTGGCGGAAAAGGGCGCCATCATTTTTGAAGGTCACCAGGCCGAAAACATCACCGGTGCTGAAGTGGTTGTGGCCAGCTCCGCTATTCGGCGGGACAATGCCGAGATCGTAGCTGCGCATGCTCAGCACATTCCCGTGATACAGCGTGCCGAGATGCTGGCCGAGCTCATGCGGCTGAAATACGGCATTGCCATTGCCGGAATGCATGGCAAGACTACCACCACCAGCATGGTGGCGGCGGTGCTGGCTGCTGGCGGCCTTGATCCTACAGTCGTTGTCGGCGGACGCGTGGATGCCATGGGCTCGAATGCGCGGCTGGGAAAGTCGCAATATCTGGTGGCCGAAGCGGATGAAAGCGACCGCTCATTTCTCAAGCTCTCTCCTATTCTTGGCGTTGTGACCAACATCGATCGCGAGCACATGGATTGCTACCGTGATATGGCAGACGTGGAACAGGCATTCCTGGACTTTATTGATCGTGTGCCGTTTTACGGAATGGCCGTGCTCTGCCATGACGATGAGCGCCTGCGCAACATGCTGCCGCGCCTTGCGCGTAGGGCCACAACCTACGGCGTCCACCCAGATTCCGATTTCCGCATCGGCGGCGCAAAAGGCAAATGTGCCGGCAACAAGCATTACGCCCATTTCTCCGTTGAGTATTATGGCAAATCGCTGGGTGATTTCCACCTGCGTGTACCGGGCGATCACAATGTGCTTAACGCCACAGCAGCCGTGGCTGTGGGGGTGGGCCTGGACATTGAACCCGATCGCATCCGCGAGGCCCTGGAAAACTTTCGCGGGGTGGACCGGCGCTTTCAACTTCGGGGGCGCGCGGCCGACGTCAGCGTAATCGACGATTATGGTCATCACCCAACGGAGATCCGCGCCACGTTAGCTGCGGCGCGACACTGCGGATTCAAGCGTGTCCATGTGATCTTTCAGCCTCACCGCTTCACCCGCACGCGTGACCTGCTGGACCAGTTCGGCTCTGCCTTTGCTGATGCCGACACTGCATTTGTGCTCGATATCTATGCCGCCAGCGAACATCCCATTCCCGGAATCACCGGGGAAAGCCTTGCCCATGCCATTCAATCCCAGGGTGGCTCCCGCACTGCGGTGCGCTACGTCAGTTCATTTGACGAAGCTGCGCGGCAATCGGCAGCACTGGCCGAACCCGGCGACATGGTGCTTACCCTGGGGGCCGGCAGTGTGTCACTGCTTGGGCCTATGGTGCTGGAACAATTGAAGAAGAAGCAGGGAGCAATGAAAGAAGCTGCCAATTATTAATGGTTCGCGTGTACTAAGCCACAGTGCTGGACCACATTGAAAGCTGCTAAACCAAGGCCGTTGCTATTTCAGGTTCGGGTTGGAGCCCCACGTTTTGGCTCTTCGTCGAAATCAGGAGCGTGGCTGCGACAAGGCAGAACCCTCCGGAAAGCCAGAAAGCATCCCGATAATCTCCTAAGTATGTGCGAATCGTCCCCGCTGTAAGCGCAGCCAGTGAAGCGCCCAATTGATGTGCCGCGCCAATCCAGCCATAAATCACGCCAACATTTTCACGACCAAAAGAGTTTGCCGTCAAGCGCACCGTCGGCGGCACGGTAGCAATCCAGTCCAGACCATAAAAAACGGCAAAGCCTGAAAGCCAGATATGCTGACCGCCAAGAGCATACGGCAGAAATAGCAGCGATAATCCCCGCAGGGCGTAATACCAGAACAAAAGATAGCGGCTGTTGAAACGGTCAGTGAGCCACCCTGATGCGGTCGTGCCCAGCAGATCAAAAACTCCCATCACCGCCAGCATAGAGGCCGCAGTAACCTCCGGAATTCCGTGGTCCATGCACGCAGGAATAAGATGTGTGCCAATCAGGCCGTTTGTGCTGGCCCCGCAGATGAAAAATGTTCCAGCCAGTATCCAGAAATCGCGCGAGCGTGCAGCCCAAAGCAGCGCACGCATCGGCTTCCGCGCTACGCTGTGAGTAGCCGGTGGTGATTCTTGCGTCGCTCCATAAGGCAGTAAGCCAAGATCGGCAGGCTTGTCCCTGAGCAGCGACAGAACTATCACAAACACAAAAGCCGCTGCCGCTGAAACCGTATACGTCACGCTGCGCCAGCCATGTCCTGTAACCAGCCGCGCCATCAAAGGTAAGAAAACCAACTGGCCGGTTGCATTAGCAGCGGTGAGCATCCCCAGTACCAGCCCGCGGCGCTCCTCAAACCAACGGTTCACCACAATGGCCGCCAGAACCATGGCGGTTACGCCTGTACCTGCTCCCACCAGCACGCCCCAAAAAAGGGTAAGCTGCCACTGCGCATGCATTCTGGAAGAGAGCGCCACGCCTGTGGTGAGCAGAGCCAGCGCTCCTAGTACCATCCGGCGCAGACCATAGCGATCAATAAAGGATGCAGCAAAGGGCCCAATCAGGCCGAACAAGGCAATGTTGATGGCGATCGCTACGGAAATTGCCGCAGGGCTCCAGCCAAATTCGTGTTCCAGAGGCACCATCAGGATGGCAGGGGTCGCCCGAACACCGGCCGTAGCCAGCAGCACAAAAAATGTTACGCCGGCGACGATCCACGCGTAATGAAGTTTCCCGCTAAAACTTTTCTTGCCAGCTACCTGTTCTACATCATCGCGTTGCAGCACTCGAGATCTCCATCGAAATCGCCAGAAAAGAGTTAACCCAATCAGGATTTTAAAGATGTTACACAGGCGTGACGGGATGATTTTTTTTACAGCAGAAAATTGATCGTGTGTTCACAGCCATTTCTGTTCTTGAATGCCAGACGATCTGAAAGATTTTAAGATTGCTCAATTGCGATGATTGAAACTCAACTCGTTTTGCTCCTGCGACATTAACATTCTTCCCACTCATTTCATTGTGCAGCACCTATCACTCTTCTCTGACCCGCAAGTCTGGGGTATTTCTTTGTACAACAGTAATGTTGCTTGAAATGCATCCGATATGCGACAGTATCGGTTCGCCTTCTTTCGCAAGGCAACAGTATGGTTGTGTCCGGAATCGTAGGCGACAGGTGGCTAATGGCAACAACAACGGAAAAACGCACGTATGAAGAAGCTGTAAACTGGCTTCGCGATCATGGGTTTGACATTCTGGAAGCTCCCGGCACAAAGAACCGCGTTTTCCTGAAGAAAAACAGCGTCTCTGCCGCCATTGAACGCGGTGACGATGGCGGAGCTCGCCTGTTCGCCAAGCCTGGCGTGCAGATCGGCGGTGAAATCTCCCGCCTTGTAGACAAGGGATATCAGAAGTTTCTTAAGACCACCAAGACTGAAGTGCCCGCCACCGCCGATCATCTCCAAGCCATCCATCAATTCTCAGAAGAGCTGCGTGAAGCCATCGGAGCAACCAGTCTTTATAACGAATCTCTGGGCACCGTCAGCGACCGATATACTTATGACCGGGTTGAAGACCGTGACCTTCCTGAAGCGCAGCGTCCGCAGCGTGCGTGGGAAGAAAAGAAAAGCTCCGGCCGCAAGCCTGCATAGGCTCGCATCCAAGCTGAGATGATCTGCAGGAAATAAACATTTTCTGGCAACAGCCATCCTTCGCTAGTCCCGCTTTTTGACAATCAATCTTCAAAACACCTAGACTTTGGTTCTCACTTGGAGCAGCTACTTATCTCAAGCCAAGAAGGAGATTCCATGGTTCAGAAAAACATTCGGTTGTTTGCCGCAGTTCTGGCGTTCGCGCTGTTCGCTACCCTGGGCTTTGCGCAAGCTGCCCCTGCCGCCGGCAGCAAGGATACAACCGCGACTAAGAAGACATCGAGCGCCAGCAGTGGACAGAAAACCAAGAAGGCTGACCTGGTTGATATCAATGCCGCCAGCAAAGACGAGCTCACGGCTCTTCCCGGAATCGGCGATGCTTACAGCCAGAAGATCATTGATGGCCGTCCTTATAACAGCAAGCGCGATCTTCTAACCAAGAAGATTCTTCCGCAGGCGACCTACGATCAGGTGAAGGACAAGATCATTGCTCACCGCGCTACCGCTTCAAGCGCCAAAGGCAAAAAAGGTAGTGGTTCCACCACTCCTAAGTAGAGGCTTTTCTTGACTGTGTGGCGCCTTTTGCGGGGCGCCTTTTCTTTTTTATAGCTACGGTAGTGGCCGGCTTTTCTGCCCAGCTCACGCGGAAGACAGGGACGGACTCGCTGCGCCCTTTTACCTTCAGTTCAGGCAGCCGCTCCATATCAAAATTCCTGTCAAGTTTTTTTGCCGTCGATTCTGAAATTAGGACTTGGCCGCCCGCAGCGTTCGTCATCAACCGTTGCGCTGTGTTGACTGAGTCGCCCACCACTGTGTAATCCAATCGTCGTGGCGAACCGATATTTCCTGCAATCGCATTCCCGGTATTAATGCCGATGCCCACGCGCAGTTCCGGCCACTGGCGGGCAGCTGCATCACGGTTAAGTTCAACTAAAAGCCGTTGGATCTGGATCGCCGAATTCACTGCGGCGGCGGCATCATTGCCTTTTGAGATCGGCGCTCCGAATACTGCCATTACGGCGTCGCCGATATATTTATCCAGCGTTCCGCCATTGTCGAAGATCACATCCGTCACGCGGGTGAAATACTCATTCAGGATTTCCACTACCCGGCCCGGCTCCATGTCCTCGCTCATGGTGGTAAAGCCGCGAATGTCAGCGAACATCACCGTCACTTCCCTGTTGACCCCGCCCAGCCTGATATCAGGATTGGCCACTACCATCTCCACAACTTCAGGAGAAAGAAATCTTTCCAGCGCGGAACGCTGGAGTGATTGCTGGGCAATTTTCTCGTGGGCAGAAGCATTGTCAACCGCCGCTCCCGCTTGCGCCGCCACAAGGGCAAACACGTTCAACTCTTCCTGTGTGAAGGCTGACGCGCGCTCCAGATTGTCCACGTACAAGACGCCAAAGAGCCGGTCCTTGCCCATCAGCGGAGCGCACATGGCGGAGCGCAGACCGGAAATCTTGAGGCTCTCACTGCCGCTAAAGCGCTCGTCGGCGCTTACGTCATCAATCAGGATTGGCTGCTTTTCTTTCCGGATCATATCCAGCACGCTCTTGCTGAGGATGATCTGCGGCCTGCTTCCCGTGCTTGCCGGATCGCGATATCGGACTTCGCTTTGACGCGACACTTCTCCCTGCTCATCGAATAACAGCACAAAACCGCGTTCCACGCCTTCAATCAGGCAGGCCAGCGAAATCACCTGTTCGCAAATGTGTTCCAGCGCCAGCTTGGAATTGAGCGCCTTGCCCGCTTCATAAAGGACCGTTAACAGATAGTTTTCGCGTTCCAGTTTTTTTATGCGCCCAGCCATGTCAGTAAGATCACTGCTGGGACCGCCATTGCTGCGCGGCAATGCAGCCTCACCGGCTCTGCCGCGCATGATGTGATTGAGCGTTGACGGCCATTCGCCCCGGCGGACCTGCAGCCCCTGCTCGTCCACATTCTCCAGGCACAATTTGTAAAGGCCCACCAGCGCGATGTCGCCGTTTTTGAGCTCAGTTTCCTTGGAGATTTTCGTATCGTTGAGAAGAATGCCATTCGTGCTGCCGCGATCGGCAATGGAAATGGAATTATCCGTGAGCTTGATGACCGCATGAAAGCGGCTGACGCTGGAATCATTCAGGACAAGGTCATTGGCATTGCCGCGTCCTACCGTGATGACGGGCTTGTTGAGTTCCAGTATTCCGTTTTTTCCGTCAGGCGCGGAAATGATCAGGCGTGCCATAAGACATGGTCACTGTTTCTCAAGGATCTCGTCAATGTTGACAACTTTGCCTTTTTGGACGCGAATGTTTCTGTGGATCGGCTTGTAGCCGCTCATTTGCAGCACAATGCTGTACACTCCCGGATCGGCGGGCCAGCGCGCATTGGTCTTTTTGGGGGCCGCTTTGCCATCTACCAGGATCGACGCTCCTTCAGGGTCTGTCCGTATATGTACCAGGCCTTTGCCTTCTGGAATCGTATCGTTGCCAAAGATTCGCCGCAGCAGTGTCGGACTTTTCCCTTCTTCCGACTGCGGGTTCACGCTCAGCAATACCGGTGAGAAGCTCATGGTCTGCCCTTCGGCAACGCTATCCTCAATGGATGAATCCTTAAATCCGGCTTTCTTCACCGCAACTTTATGGAAACCTTTTTCAACCGTTAACTGGGCTGGAGTAGTCATGCCGCTGTCTTTCCCGTCCACCCAGACGGCTGCTCCCTGTGGATTGCTGGTGACCACGATGGTTGAAACAGAAGGGGCCAGATCGGCTGAAACATCAACACTTTTGCCGGCGATGGATTCCACCGATTTTGCTTGTTGCAGAAATCCTGCCTTGGTGAAAACGATAGTGTGCGTTCCGGCGGCAAGGTGCGAGGCAGTAAATGGCGTTACCCAGTTCGGCTCGCTCCAGCCATCAATCTCCACCTTGGCGCTATCGGGTTTCGACAGCAATTTCAGTTCGCTCTGCTGCACAAAAACCTGATTGGGTGAGCTTGTGGCCTTTTGTATCGCCGGTTGCTTTTGGGCTTTTGGCCCTTTCTTAGTTGGAAAAAACTTTACCGTGGTGTCCGGCGCTATCACATCTTTATCATTCGGAGTCGGAGCAGGAATAGCGATTGCTATCGGCTCGCGGGCAGCCGCCTGCTGTTGCGCTTCTCGCGCCTTGGCTTCGGCTGCAAGCTGGCGCATCTTTACCTGCGTCCGGTGGTAAGCGTATCCACCCATGGCGCAGCCCATAGTCACAATTGTAAGAATAGTCGCCAGCAGCAGGCTTCGCTTGCTGGAGAGAATCGCCGTTGTCGGGCGGCGGAGCGGAACCGGCAATCTAGCTAAAGCCGGGGCGGCTGCGGCGGCCCTGACTGTGCTGCCGGAAACAACCCGCAGCGGAAGCACGACTGTCTTTTCAGGCGGAGTGGCAGGTACTGGTCCCATGGCGATGGTTGAGCCGCTGCGGACAGGCCCCGCAAGTTTGTAATTTTCAAGATCGCGGACAAGGTCCGCGCCGGTTTGATAACGATCGTCAGGCGCTTTGGCCAGTGCCTTGGTGACAATCGCACTCAAACCGGGATGGACAGTTACATCCAGATCGCGTGGCGTGATCGGGTTTTCATTGACGATTTTGTAAATGATCGTCGTAACATTCTGACCGACGAATGGTTTTTCGCCTGTCAGCATCTCGTAAAGAATTACGCCCAGGCTGAACAGATCAGAGCGCCCATCCAACTGGCGTCCCTTCACCTGTTCGGGAGACATGTAATTCGGCGTACCCAGAACCTGCCCGGTATTAGTGACCTGCCCGCCGGACTTGGCAATGCCGAAGTCCATGATCTTCACCGTGCCGTTGCCGGTGATCATGATATTGGCCGGCTTTATATCGCGATGAACAATGCCGTTGGAATGCGCATAATCCAGACCCCGGGCAATCTGCCGTGTAAGCTGAAGCACTTCATCTGTCGCCAGAACGCGCTGCTCCGCCAGCACTTCATGGAGCGTGGTGCCTTCAATGAACTCCATGGCGATGTAGAAAATTCCATCTTGCTCGCCGGCATCGTAGATAGTGACTATGTTGGGATGGTTCAGCACTCCGGCGGCGCGTGCTTCATTCTGGAAACGGCGCACCATTTCCTTCGCGTCCAGTCCATGGACATCGAGCCGCATCGTTTTAAGTGCTACGGTCCGGCCAATAGTCGGATCAAGGGCTTTGTACACGACGCCCATAGCGCCGCGACCCAGCTCACCGGTGATCTCGTATCTGCCAACCGTCTGTAGAGACATCATTGGGGCTAAAGTAACTTAGTGGCGCCCTTGCCTGTCTCGGGGGAGGAGACGTACAAACTTTATCGTCATTTCTTATGGAGAATACACACTCCGAGTGACCCGAAAATATCCCATTCTGTTACTGCGGGTCAATGCTCGTGTACGCCCGGCATGTGACTTTAGTTTGCTGCCTTGATTCACCCCAGAAAAACCCTAAAATCACGCCTAATGACCCACCTACAATGGCCTATGCGCTTACTTTTGATCGTGTTGCTCTTGCTGCCTCCTTTTCTGTCCGGACAGGCAAGCCCCATGCCCAATCCTCAACAGAAACAGCCACCCGCTGCTGACAGCCAGCAGGACGAAACCCCAGCAGAGCAGCGTGCCGGCCTTGAAGAAGGCATCAAACACGTCTTGCTTTCCCAGGTGGAAGCCTGGAACCACGGGAATCTTGAAGGCTTTATGCAGGGATATTGGCATTCGCCGGACCTCACGTTCTTTTCCGGCGCTACCGTCACCCGAGGCTGGGAGCCAACGCTCGCCCGCTATCGCCAGCGCTACCAAGCTGAAGGCAAGGAGATGGGCAAGCTCGAGTTTCAGGACTTGAATATTGATCTGCTGAGCCGAAGGTCTGCTGTGGTGACCGGCAAATGGCAGCTCACCATGTCTGGCGGAAAGACGCTTGATGGCAAGCAGCCGCATGGTCTATTCACACTGATCTTTAAACGCCTGCCCACAG
>DASXMN010000038.1:0-11955 GCA_036495645.1 Candidatus Angelobacter sp. | reverse complement strand
ACTGGCAGCACGCGGTGCGACTATCAACTTGCAGTCACTGATACGGGGGTAGAACGATGAGATTTTCCCTGGCTTCAAAGCTGTTCTTCGTAGCTTCAATTGGATTTTTTTTCATTCCTTCCCTTACCGCTCAGACCATGTCGCCTTGGGTTACCCGCTCGGCGGACAATTCCAGAAGCGGCTGGAACTCGCATGAGACGGTGCTGACGCAAGCGTCCGTTGCCACAAAAGGTATTGTGAGAAGCACCATTATTCCCTTGATTGGCGATGCGCGGGGGATGGAGGCGCAGCCGCTCATCCTGCCGCGGGTGACGACTCCGTTGGGCGGCCGGGATGTAATGGTGCTCCCGTCAATGGCGAATTTTGTACGTGGAGTGGATGCGCACGACGGGTCAAGCATCTGGCAAGTCCAATTGGGAACACCGATCACTGGAACCAAAGCAATTGATCAATGGGAAATCAACCAGCACTGGGGCTGCCTTTCAACCGGGGTCATCGATCCGGATCTCAAGCGCCTGTACCAGGTTTGCTGGGTGGTGCCGAACACTCAGGGTAACCCAATGCCCTCGGCGGCTGCCAGCACTGATTCTAAAAAAGCGCGCTATTACATGTTCGTTCTGAATGTCGGCGACGGTAGTTTGGTAACGGCTCCAGTCATGATTCAAGGTACGAGCGATGGGCAGGATTTCAACGGGTTCCCACGGAAACAGCGCTCGTCTCTCGTCGAAACCGATGTCAATGGCATCAAGACGGTTTTTGGCTGTTCGGGCACAATCCAAGAGACGGTCAAGGGAGCGGCAGGTTATTGCTTCGCCTTCGATGTCGCCAGCAATACGCAGACCGCGATCTTTGCGACCACCGCTGGGGAAGGTGCTGGCATTTGGATGGCTGGGCAAGGCGCCGCTGCTGACGCTCATGGTTATTTGTACGTCATTACCGGGAATGGGGACTTCGATGGCTCAACCCAGTGGGGTGAGTCCTTCCTCAAGCTGAAGTACACGCCAGCTTCCGCGCACGCTAAAGCCAGCATCGCGGTAGTAGACCATTGGACTCCATGGACAGACCTGGCCAGAAGCGGAGGCCAGGCGGCTCTCGCTGGAAAGCTCGCCGGGGTGAATGCTCCGACCGAAGCAATAAGCCATCCTGTAGGCAGCGGGATGAACAAGTCGCTCAAGAATGCCAAAGTTGAGACCTCTATGAGCGACGAGGGGAAGCTGAGCGTGCGTGTCTTTCCGGACATAGCCCAAGGCGCCTGGGCGGACGAAGACTGGGGTTCGGCCGGTCCAGCCTGCATCTTCGCAATTGGTGTGTGTGTCACCAGCGGTAAGGATGGGATTGCATATCCCGTGAAGACAACAGCCATGGGAGGGACAACTGTGGCAGACCTAAAAAATCCTGTCGCCAATTGTGCGAAACTCGCCAGCGCACCGGTGTGGCTCACGGTTGACCCCGGACCGGTCGATCCGTGTCCGAAAGATCCGACAACATTGAACTTCTTCCCCTGGGGAGATTCAGCCCACATGCACATGACGCCGGTACAGTTTTTCGACCCGATACTGCAATCCTGGACGATCTTTGCGTGGGGGGAGAACAATCAACTCCATAAATGGAAAGTTAGTCCCACCGGAGCACTAACCTATGTCGCTCAAGGAAACGAGTTCGCGAGCGTCGAGGTCCGCACAACCGTTCAACACGGAGGCATGACCGGAGGGT
Organism: Candidatus Angelobacter sp.; assembly: GCA_036495645.1. Classification (GTDB taxonomy): domain Bacteria; phylum Acidobacteriota; class Terriglobia; order Terriglobales; family Acidobacteriaceae; genus Angelobacter. Next base: position 10,242 of record DASXMN010000038.1, on the reverse strand, counting down.
TCTGCAGCGGGTCCAGCAATGGGTCGGACGCCACCTCGGCCATTTTGGTCTGCACCATTCCTTACCGGGACGCCAACAAAGCCGTAACGAATGGACGCTTATTGGTATACGACCCGGTCCATCTTGCTGCAGACGGTTCACTGAAAGTCCTGTGGGATTCACAGGCTGAGGGCATTGCATTCCTATTCAATAAGTTCAATCCGCCAGTGATTGATGGCGGTCAGATTTATGTGCCGAACTACAATGGCGGCGTCGATGTTTACCGTCTGGCGCAATGAGCGTCGGCATTGTCCAGAAAAATTCGTTACTTTAAGATATCCCTCGCTGTTGCCGTCGGTACATAGATCGGTTCTCTAAAGTCGGCTTGCCGGAAGTGATTCTTAAGCATCATTATGCGGACATTGAATTTTCTCTCCTCGATGATTTTGGAGTCTTATTTTCAATGCTGACAAAATGCCGTGGAGCCGAACGTCTACGAACAGCCCGGCTCCGAGCACGATCATTCCTGCCAAGGCAAAATTCCCGGCTACTCTCCTTTGGCTACGTTTGCGCCCCAGGTAATGGCGCTGCCCCACGGGCCGCTCGCGCCCCAGGTAATGGCATTGCTCCAAACGCTGGAGAACCCGGAAGACGTTCCCGCTCCCCAGGTAATCGCGCTGCCCCAAAGATTGGAAGCGCCCCACATGATCGCCGAGCCTCCCGTATTTGTGGCGCCCCATGTGATTGCACTTCCTCCAGTGAACTGGTTCGGTCCCCAGACAGTCGGCCCAGACCATGCCTGCGTTGTTCCCCAGACAGATGACCGGTCGCTTGTCAGGGAAACATTCCCTGTATTCGAATCATAGACCGCCGTCGGCGACATCGAAGTACCGCTGGACAGTTCTGTGCTGGCCAGCGCCGCCGACAAATCCACATATCCTGCTCCCACGGTGAAGATGTCATATTGGCTGGTGTAGGTGATGCCGCTGGTCGCGTCATACACGCTGCTGGTTGCAGGGAAAGTTTTTGAAGCCGTCTTCATCAGCCGGCTCTTCACCTGGTCCGGCGTCATCTGCGGATGCGCCTGAAGCAGATCGGCCACAACTCCGCTCACCACGCCCGTGGCCATGCTGGTGCCGCTCAGTTCGAAATAGAAAGCTGACGGCGATGACGGTCCACCATAAATATAGGCGCTGTACGGTACTTGATTTCCCGTTTCCGTTTTGTAGAGCGTTGTATTGCTCGTTTCTGTCGAGACCAATAAATTGCCCGGCGCTACAACGTCAGGTTTTACCACATGATCAATCAGCGTCGGTCCTTTGGAACTGTAGCTGGCTATCAGGTCGTCCGTGCGTTCCGGAGTTCCCATCGGCTTCATTGAACCTACTGTCAGGACATAAGGATCGTTGGCCGGCGAGTTCACTGTCGCATATCCGTCAGTTGGCAGGAAGCGCCCATTATTGCCTGCTGCCACCACAACCACTATCCCGCTCTTCCAGGCTTTTTCCACCGCCTGGCAAAGGGGATCCAGCTTGTAGCTCTCAAATATGGCGCGGCCCAGAGAAAGGTTGATCACCCGAATGTTGTACCTGGACTTCAAGCTGATAGCCTGATTGATGGCCGCGATTACCTGGCTGTCCGTAGCGCTCCCGTTTGCATCCAGCACGCGAAGGTTCACTATCTGCGCTCCGGGCGCGATGCCCTTGAACGTATTTGAGTAGATCGGCCCAGTGGAGGCTATTCCGTCACCTGCGATCAAACCGGCGACGTGCGTTCCATGCCCGTATTGGTCCGCCGCGCTGGAAGTGCCCGGCACAAAACTCTGGTTGTAAACCACGCGTGAAACCGGCCAAAAGCTGGTGGTGAACAAATCAGGATGGCTATTCACTCCGCTATCAATCAGCGCAACGCCAATTCCCGCTCCCGTATAGTTTGACTTCCACGCCGCAGAGGCATTCACCGCCGGCGCCGCAGTGTCAAAGAACGGCGTGAGCGGGCGGTCTTTGCTGATGTAAACGACATTCGATTGATTGGACAGCGCCAGAATACCGTTATTGTCCAATGATGCCACCAAGCCGTTCACCAGCGGAAGGTCTCCGAGGATAGTGCCGCCAAGCCTAAGCACGTCATTCAGCAGGCAGTCCACTAGTCCCAGCAGACCGCCGCAATTGAGCTGTGTGCCGGGTGCGTACTGGACGACCACCTGCACTTGGCCGGCGGTTGAATTCTGCAAGTCCGGTGAGATCTTGCTGTTGTCGGCGAACATGGCTAGTGGCGCCGCCAGCACCAATATCAGGATCAGAAGGTTTCGTTTGGTCATGGGCTCTGCCTTAAAGAAACTAAAGTAAGTTAACGCTTACCCTAGTGCACGCCACACGCCATCCCGCTACTTTTGTAACGTGATGAAACTCTTAGGTTTGATAAGTTTCTGGCACACGGACATCCTGCCAGGTCATTGAACCTTTGTCACCAGATGTGACACCCGTGTCACATCTGCGGCAGCACCGGGCAGGCTCTGCTTCATTCGTTGCCAACCCGTTACCAAAGTGCCCTTGCCCAGTAGTTGATTTCAGTAAAAAATGTGGCAAACATTTTTTGTGCCGATGGTTAATTTTCATTTCCCCGGGTGGTGCGGAATAAAGGGATAAAAGAAGATGGCGGGTATTCCAACTCGGGCCAGACCGTTCGTGTTCCTGGTGTGCGCTATCGGGTTCATCTGCCTGCTCACCGGAATTCTTCCCTGGCGCGCCAGCCACAGCCTGCTATTTCCTTCCTATCTGTTGCTTACCATCGTTGCTTCCGGTCTCAAAACGGCTTTACCCGGCTCTGAAGGGACAGTCTCGGTCGGCTTCGTTTTCTTCCTTGTAGGCATCTGCAACATGACTATCTCAGAGACCTTGTCTCTGGTGGTACTGTGCGCCGTTGTCCAGAGTTTCTGGCGGACCAAGAAGCGGCTCAGCTTCGTCCATTTTGCTTTCAATCTTTCCCAGTTATCTTTGGCGATCACTGCTGCCTACTGGACCTACGTATTCCTGTTTCTGCACCTGTTTCATTCCAAAGCGCCGCTGCCGTTATTGGTGGCAGCCATCATTTTCTTTTTGCTTAACAGCATTCCCGTAGCTACTGTTGTAGCGCTCGCCGACAACACCTCCATTATCGAAAAATGGAACTCCGATTATTCCTGGACCTTTCCTTATTACCTTGTCGGCGCCGCCATTGCCGGGCTAACTCAGCTCGTCAACCGCCTGGCCGGCTGGGAATTGTCCGTTTTGGTTTTGCCCGCTGTTTACGTCATTTATCGCTCTTATTGCATGCATCTGGACCGATTGGAAGACGAGAAACGTCATCTCGAGGACCTGGCTTCGCTCAACATGCGCACCATTGAGACGCTGGCACTTGCTATTGAAGCCAAGGACCACACCACCGCTGACCATCTTCAGCGCGTGCGCGTCTATGCCATGGAGCTAGGCAAGGATCTTGGCTTGTCGCCCTCGGAACTGCAGGCCTTGCAAGCAGCCTCTGTTCTTCATGATATCGGCAAGCTCGCCGTACCGGAGCACATCATTTCCAAGCCGGGCAAACTCACGCCGGAAGAATTTGAGAAAATGAAAATCCATCCCATCGTCGGGGCTGAAATTGTGGAGCAGGTCCGGTTTCCGTATCCGGTCGCGCCTATCGTCCACGCCCACCATGAAAAATGGGACGGCAGCGGCTACCCCGATGGCATTTCCGGCGAGTCTATTCCCATTGGCGCCCGTATCTTGTCTGCTGTGGATTGTCTGGATGCTCTCGCCTCTGACCGCCAGTATCGCCGGGCCCTGCCACTCAATGAAGCCATGGCACATGTGGTTCGCGAATCCGGAAAAGCTTTTGATCCGCGCGTGGTAGTTGCGCTTCAGGCGCGGTACATTGAGCTCGAGCACCTGGCCAGCTCTCAGCCGGCAGAAGAACGTCCGCGGTTATCGCTTGATATAAAAGTAGAGCGCGGCGCCGCTCCTGATGCGGGTCTTGCCGCCAGTCCCGCGGCTCTATCGCAGGCTCAGCCCGGAGGCAGCAGTCTGTCGGATGTACTTAGTTTTCCCGAGGAAGCTATTACGCTGACGGACGTGATGTCCACATCCGCTCTTCGTCTCCATAGCCTGGTTCCGTTTGACTCTATCGCCGTTTATGCCGTCCGCAGTGACGTGATATTCGCACGCTTTGCCTTGGGTGAAAATGCCCGGCAACTTTCCTCGCTTCGTGTTCCCATGGGGCAAGGCCTGGTGGGTTGGGTTGCAGAAACCGGAAATTACATCATCAACGGCAACCCCACAGTTGAGCCCGGCTTGGCTGGATTTAAGAGCAAACTCTCTCTTCGTTCAGCGTTGGCGGTTCCCTTGATTAAGGGAACACGCACCATCGGAGTTCTTGCGTTATACGGAGTGAACACCGACGCATTCACACCTGAGCACCTGAATGTGGTTCAGGCGAACGCACGATATCTAGTGGATGTTATCGCGGAGAAGCTTGATGTCGAGGAGTCCCTGCTCACGTCCCGGTCAGGATGGCGTCCACGTGTTCACCTTGGCAGCAGGGTCAGGGAGAGTGTATCTAACGAACTGCCGGTTTTCACCTCGATCAAGTAGCGGCTTATTTCCAATTGTGCCCAAGTCCCGCGATATTGAGGAACGCCGGGCACGGTGAAACCTGGCACGCAAATCTGAGAGACTCCCTGTATTCCCCTGTACCCGAAAGTCCGGCCAGAGACGGTTCGCAGGAGACTGCATCCCCCGCCACTTACGCTCAGTGACAGCAACCCTCTCACCGCTACAGACGTTGCACGTTACAGCAACCTCATAAATAGAGGAATCATCACAGCTAATTATGGCCAGACCCACAATTTTGGTCGCGGAGCCCGAACCGGGCCATGCTCTTTCCGTGCGAAAGTTGGTCCTTGAAACAGGCAAATTCAATATTCTTACCGCGCATTCAAGCAATGAAGCGGTGGAGCTTTTTCATTTATTTCCCCGGATTGACGCCATTATATTGGTCAATGATCCGGCAATCGATTGCCACGCTTTGAGTAAACAGATAAAGAATGAAATACCGAAAATTCCTATTATCGGGCTTAGTGCCCGGATTGGTGACCGCTGCGGGTTCGCGGACCACAACCTTTCCAGTCATGAACCTGAAGAGCTTCTTGAATTGGTCCGATCGCTGCTCGGCGACCCGCGGGATCTGAGCACGGACCAGCGGAAGCAACAGGTACGGGAAGCTTGAACCATGGCGAAGAAGATTATTTCCAGTGGCCACAGTGTGTCTCTCTTGCGTGTGCGAAATGCGATGATCCAACAAGCCGGATATGAGGTTGTTACCAGCAAAGAAAGCGCAATCATCCTGGAAATGATAGAAAAACAGGATTTCGCGGCTGCGGTCCTATGCAATTCCATTCCAATTCATCTCAGAGTACACCTCTCGCGCGAAATAAAAAGATTGAAACCGGCTCTGCCTCTCATCATCATCTTTTCTGATGGTGAAGAGCAGCAACTCCACGCCTTAGCCGACCATCTGGTTCCATCGGTTCACGGTTTTGCACAGGTCCTGCTGGAAGCAATCACCAAGGCCGCTGGCGAAACCCGATGCCGGGCTTAAGTGCTCGTATCTAAGTGCTTCATAGAGATGCTCTGGCTGCCTACTCTGGTTTTGAAGCTCTAGCGTCTGCACGTAACCCATTTGCGCTCAGACCGCAATATCTGAACTGAAGCCGGATGAACCGGCAGCGGCTCTATTCACGGCATCCAGGAGCAACACTGGCGCATTGTCAACTGCCAGACAACCGTCTGCCGCCATGGCAAAATCATTGGCAATGACGCATAGAATAGGCATTTCCGGCCGCCACTCGCGGGTCCACACAGTCAGGCTACGCTGGTCTTGCTTATGGACGGTATGGCAGATCAGAAGGATATCCACAGCATTGGATGTTACCATGCGCATGGCATCGCTTTGGGAATAGACTTCAAGCACATCATATCCGGCTGTGCGCAACACCATGGAACGCAGAGACATCAATTGACGATCATAACCAAATGAGAGTATTCGCATAAACCCTCAACATCATTGTGATGCCGGCCCTCGTTGCCTTCAGGGTTTCACATAGGCGTCAATTTGTGCCGACGCGTCGAATGCAAGCGGCATGTGGTGGTGATCAATCTGCCCCTTTTTTGCAGTCTGCTCTTGCTGAAAGTTACCCGCCCTCGAAAACATTCCACGTTTCATTATCATCCAATTCACTATCATCCGAATTTAGCAGCTATCAAGGGAAAAAATTCAACGCGGAGAGAAGATACATGACAATAAAAGATGAGCAGAAGGAATATTCCAGGCAAACGTCCGGCAATTTCAAAACGCAAGCCATTACCGATCAACTGAATGAACTGGGTGAGCCAGTTAAGGCGGCAATCACTGCATTCAAAAAAAATAACCTGAATGAAGCCACTATTCCTGATGCGTTCAGGAAGGTGCCGAAACTCATTTCCCCCAGAGTTCACGCCTGGCTGGATTTGGCGGTAACAACATACTTCCTGGGCGTCGGCGTGTGGTGTGCAAGCAGAGGCAAACGCGGAGCGACGACTGCCGCTTTGGTAAACGCCGGCATGGTTGCCGGAGTGTCACTATTCACGGATTACTCCGGAAACGGCCAGAAACCAATCAGCTTCAAGCTGCACGGCACTCTTGATGCTGTCCAGGGTACGATGGCTGCCATGGACCCGCTATTTCACGGATTTGCAGGAGAACCTGAAGCGGCGTTCTTCTACGGACAGGCCGCGAATGAACTTGCGGTGATCGCTTCCACCGATTGGGATGAAGGTATGCCGTTTGAAAAAAGGCGCAAAGCTGCGTAAGCGACTCTCCTCCTATGCCAGTAAGAAAGCCTTCAGCATTGCGGACCTGCCGGAAGGCTTTTCATACTGGCCGGGTTTCATAACGAGCGATGAAGAATTGGAGCTTCTTGAACTCTTTGGAACATTGCACTTCAAGGCTTTCAATTTTCAGGGCTACATTGCAAAGCGACGCATCATTGCTTATGGGTTCGAAGTAATCGAGCCCCGTCTCAAGATCGCGCTTTTTGCCGGTGAATTTGTAATCGTTGGAATCGTTATTGGTGAACTGAAGTTCACCGCCGTCAGCCCCATAACATCATAGGTATACTTTCCGAACCCGCTTGGTCGGTGAGACTTGTGAGATGGCCAGCCCCATTCGTACCCGCGTCATAAGCATAAGTCACCACTAGTGACGAGAACGGCAGCTTTGTGCCCCATAGCCCTGGTGGGTGGTACCCGCGTTCTCGTGTCTTGGCAATCATGCCTTCAATGGCGGTGACCGTGACCAATGCACCCCATTCCATGCTTGCAGCTAAATGGAGATTAGAACACCGATGTGGAAGCCTCGCGCATCATACTCCAAAAAAGATAGCCTTCTTCATCAAAGGCACCCTGAATCACGTGTTGTATGTTGCTCTTCAATTCACTTGCCAGAGCCTCGTCAACTTGAGTGCGTTCTGGTAGCTTTCGAACATTGGAGATTTTAGTGAGTACCAAGACAGAAGGATAATTGCTTGCGCTACCAATGGCTTCGTTTATTTCTTGAGAACTTATGGAAATGTCAGTGCGGTCTCGATAGTGGTATATAACACCCCCATATTCAAAAATCTTATGTTCATTTTCATTTGGGGGATCGTTTATAGCGAAGAACCTATCTTCGGAGAGCAGGAAGTGGAAAGGGTTTTCCAACAAAAAGTCGATGATAAACCTCACCGCACACTGCAGAATGTCACTCGCCTGTTCTGCCGTGAACGCTGATCCGTGCTGTAGGTAAAAGAGCGTACGCTTCTCGGCTGCATCTTGTGGAAGATACGACCAGAGCTTGCCAAATTGCGGAACTAACGACGCTACCATTGGCCCTGACCTCGCCAATTGTTGGCGAAAAAATTCCACTCCTTCAGGGCCAAATGGATACGCTTTGATTTCATTTATCAATGGTAGTTTCTGCTCCTTGCAACCCTCAGTGTCAACCCGCCTCACGACTTAGGAGGGCCAGGCTTCAAATCCGGACTCGGAGTCGGCTGTGGTTGGGGCTGAGGCTGTGTTGCGGCTGCGGTTCCGGCTTGACCTTGGGCTCATATCGTCCATCAGGATAGATCCGTCCCCATTTGTCCCCTCTTCCTTTTTTGTAGTCCACATGAGGCCCATGGGTCTTGGCTGGAAATCATATGTATAGCGGCGGTTTGATCCCGGCCTAGTGGCTCGGCTTCGTCGGCTTTTGAAGCGGTGAGAAGGTCAGTTTACCGGCATGACCATCTGAACTGATCTCAAGCTGTGCCTGTAAGGGAACGCCTCCACAATTTTCGCCTGAAGGCGACGATAAGACGATCCAATCCACTCGATAATCGCTGCCATGAGGGGAGGCAGTCTCTACAAACGGGATATCCTCATACAGAGATTTGGCACGATCCCACCACAGATTGAAGGCACTTTGTCCCGCGTCGAACGAACCTAAACTTTGGCACTGACGCTCTGCGGCTTGCTTCAGTTCCAGCAGGCTTGAGATTGGAGTTAAGCCTTCGTGATTCTCTGGATTCACACTTCGATAAAAATCAGTGACGGATTCGGCCTGCTCCGAGTTGGACACCCTGACTTTCAACGCTGCCATCAGCTTCTCGAACCCGGCCAAAGACTCGGCGATGCCAAAGCCATGTATACGATAGGTGCTCCCGTCCGCTGGGCTGATCGCGACAATGTATGTGGGATCGACGTCTGTGAAGATATGGTGAATGACAACATTCTTCTTGATTTCATCTCCCGCTTGGCTAACTTTGTAGATGAACTCTGACCAAGCCGGCCTAGACACAACCGACGCTAATAACCGCTCCAGTCCCTCGTCTCTCTGGATATCCAAGAACTGCTCGGGTTTGAGATGCAGTTGTGAACGGACGGTGTTGCGAGCTTGCTCGCGTGCAGCGTTCTCGGTCATCTGCGCACTGGCCGACATTACTGCAAATAATACTGCCCCCCCGAAGATCATCCAGATCATTCTTATACTCATTGTTTCTCCTTTTTGCGTTTTTCTTCGATCTGTTTCACTTCTTTTTTGATCTGAGGACCGTAGGTCTTTTGTGCCGCATTTGCGCGTTGCTCTTGTGGCCGCTGGTCGTGAGGAAGGGACTGCTCAGCCTTGGCATCTTTCGCGAACTGAGCCGGGTTTGCCTTTGCCTCTCCCGCATGAACGCTTTCGTGAACCATCACACCTGGTGTGTCTCCCTTGCTGGTGCGATTGTCGATGGTTATGGTCGCGTCAGTTAGCGTGGTCACCGGTGCGCCGGTCGTGGTGACTCCGTTAGTGTCGGTGGACGAAGACGTGGTCGTTATGATGTTTGGAGCGGTGTCGCCCTGAACTTGGGTGGTCATCGTTTGACCATTTGGCAGCGTCTCAACTTTAGGAGGTCCCAAGTCTCCGCTCTGAATGGTGAGATTTGGATTGTTCGACCCCACGTACCCAGACAGGTTAGCGCTCGTGTTGGGATTGGCGAGAATCGCTTGCACGCTGTCTTTGACGACTTGGGCATTCTTGAGCCCATCTGCATAAATGATCTCATGGCCATCGTCGTCTCTCTGAGAAAGCGGATTGTTGCCCACATACTGATACAGATTCAGGCTCTGCGGATCATCAAGTTTCGAGTAGGGCACAGCCTCCGGTTTCGCGCTCCAATCCGCACTCACCCATCGTCCCATTCCATTCGAATAATATCGCGCACCGAAGTAATCGAGGCCAGTTTCTGCGTCACGCTTTTTGCCGGTAAACTTGTAATCATTGGAATCGTTGTTAGTGAACTGAAGCTCTCCGCCCCAGGGATAATAGTCGGACTCGGCCTTAATGGTTCCAGCAGCATCGGTAATGACTGATGCGGTCTTCAAATGGTCAGAGAAGTAATAGAACACCCCACCAGTGCCAGTTGCTCCATCGCGGCGGGCCACGCGCTCACCGTCAAAGAAGATGTATTCGCTCTTGGCTGTTCCCGCGAGATCGGTTTCAGCTACCACGCCGGGCGTCATCGCCCAGTAAAGGGTTCCGTTTGCCGCCAGATTTCCATTTGACTTGCGCACACGATTGCCATCGCCATCGTAAGTATAGGTATAGCCCGCAGAGCCCGTAAGGCGATTTTCCTGGTCAAAGCTGTAACTCAGGTTGGCAGTGGCATCGAATGTCATGTTCCCGGCGGCGTCATAC
>DASXMN010000037.1:0-20107 GCA_036495645.1 Candidatus Angelobacter sp. | reverse complement strand
GTGTACGCGAGTGGCTGCACGGGCCTTTCCAAGCTCGATGCGCCGAACGCTAAGTCCGTGTACGCGAGGGGCTGCACGGGCCTTTCCAAGCTCGATGCGCCGAACGCTGATTACGTGTACGCGAGTGACTGCACGGGCCTTTCCTTAGATGACATCAATGCTCCTATCATCGCCAAAACCAAAACCTTTATTGAAGCTGATCTTGTCCCATTGCTCAAGGCAGGTGGCAGATTCGATGAGGTTATGAAACCAGAACATTGGACCTGCAACGACTGGAATAACTGCCCAATGGCCGCTGCTTTTGGAGTTGACGGACTCGAAGGCATCCCTTCTGAATGGCGAGAGAAAGCCAGGTTCTTCATCGCGCGATTTGATTCTGGGCTGATTCGCCGGGAGATGGTGCAAGAAACCAATTGACCTCTCTCCGCAAATTTCGACCGCGGCTACAAGCCTTCAAGCCGCCCCACAGGTTCCCTAAAGGGAAGCCACGGTCAACCCGTGGTATCACGCTAAGAAAGTTAGGAGCACCCCTCCTCAATGCACAAAACACGGCGTTAACAACTCGAAAAGCTACAGCGAAACACGCGGGGCCGGGCCAGCAAAGACCGACTCCGCGTCGTAAATCAATTCCACGGATCGGAAAGCATTGGCTCAACAAGCCGGCAGTAGTGATGCGAGGGGAGCGGGAAATCTGCAATCCGGCCACGCCAGAAGGGATGGCTGAGTACAAGTACCGAACCATGCTGATGTGGGTACGGCAGGATGGCTGGTGCTGCTTCTGGGAATACGACTTCTGCCCAGGGCGGCTCCACTTATCAGAAGCCACGTTTGAGCATGAAGAAAAACGAACCAAGGCCCAGCAGGATGATCGCATAGCCATCTTTGATGCAGAAGGAAGGTTTGTACGGTACCTGAACGGCGCCGCTCATTGGGAGTGTAACGGGATAGCAGGATCAAGAAAACTTCCCATCTACCACGGCAGCAACGCAATTATTGAAGAGAGAAAAATTGAAACAGTTCAACAAGCTTCTTAACCGTTTGCCTGACTGGGTATGGATAGGGTTAGGGCTAGTAGTGATGGGAGTGGCATGGTGTTTAGGAATGGTAAAGAAAGAGAAGGGGAGTAATTGAAGGCAGTTTCTAAAGTCACGCGGCCAGTTCTGCGCTACCACGGTGGCAAATGGAAACTCGCGCCTTGGATCATTGAGCACTTCCCGAAGCACCGCATCTATGTTGAGCCGTTCGGCGGCGGAGCCAGCGTATTAATGAGGAAAGAACGCAGCTATGCCGAAGTGTACAACGACCTGGATGGAGAAGTTGTTAATGTGTTTCGGGTTTTGCGAGATCCGCGTAAGTCTGTAGTTTTGGAGCACAAGTTAAGGCTAACACCTTGGAGTCGCGTTGAATTCCAAGAAGCATACAGGCGTTCCAAAAACGACGTTGAACAGGCGCGGCGAACCGTCGTGAAGTGTTTCATGGGCTTCGGAACGACGGCGATGCGGAAAAGTAGAACTGGATTCAGGGCTAAGCCATATCGCGACACGCAGAGCGGAGTTAAGGACTGGACCAACTATCCGGCAGTTTTGAGTGTATTTACTCAGCGGCTTTTTGGAGTCACGCTGGAAAATCGTTCCGCATTAGATGTGATCGCGATGCAGGATGCCCCAGATACTCTCTTTTACGTCGATCCTCCCTACACCCAGAGCACGCGGTCCTCACTGAATGGCGGCACTAATATGTTTAGGGCTTACAGCTATGACATGACGGATACTCAACACCGCGAACTAGCCAAGCTTCTGCACTCCGTCAAAGGAATGGTTGTCCTTTCCAGTTACAAATGCGGACTATACGACAAAGAGCTTTATGCAGGCTGGTACCGCATAACTCGACAGCATCTGGCCGATGGCGGACGGAAGAGAACAGAAGTGCTTTGGCTGAATGATGCGGCCGCAAGCCGGATACCACAAAAAGGTTTTGATTTCAGATCCGCAGAGCAGCCATTGAAAAACGGTGACAGCCGGGTAGGGACCCAGAATTCAGCGAACCACAGCGAACGAACCTGTAAACGATAAAAGGAACTACTTTGAAAAAGCAGCCACCAGTTACTACTTACGACCAGATCAAGCAAGTCCTTCTGCTTCCTGAATTCTTTCTGGAAGAAGAAAACATCACGTTAACCGCCGATCTTACCGAGGACTTAGGACTTGATTCGATGGACAGAGTAGCTCTAGCCATGGAACTGGAAACAGCATTCCACATGGCTGAAGAAATCTCAGTGGAAGAAAGTGATGACGGTAGCTGACCTGGTGAAGCTGGTGGAAAAGAAGAAGCCCAAGGCAATGGCGGCGAAAGGCTAATAAATTTATGCGATTTTTGCGCTTCATATGCTGGCTGAGAGGTTATCACGCATGCCCATACAAGATCACGCGATTAAGCGGCCCAGATGTTTACGGGGAAGCGGTCGCCTGCGGGATATGCGGGAAAAAGGTGGTTAATGGGGTTTCGCCGGGATCAACCCTGTATGTCACCTGGCCATGCTCTTAGTGGATTGGCTGTTCGGCTGCCGTCATAAGCTCAGCTTCCCGTTCACGATCCGGGTGCAGACGCGGCAAGGGTGGACCAGAAAGCCGGGAATGTATGTGGTTTGTTTGGAGTGCGGAAGGAAGTTTGATTACGACTGGAATTTGATGAGAGTCGTCCAGACGTCAGGAAAGAAGAGAAGGGTGAAGAAAAACTCCCTTGGAGGCAGCAAATGAAGAAATTTCATATCAGCGATGTTCTCAGCGTTACAACTGGCCGCTTAGTGTCATCGCGCCACATGGATGGCATTTACAAGATCCTGAACTTTTTGACTGGCGACAGCCTTTTCACCCATCAACTACCACGAGCGATGCGCGAATGTGAGCCATGGCTTCGGGCTCAATACCCCTATCTGTTCCCAGATCATCCACCAATGGCTAAATGTCTTGTCGGCCTTGATGGGCTGATGAAGCTTGACGATGGAAGCCGAGCAGATCGCGCAAAAATCTGTTCGGAGTGGGTAAAGGCCGTGCAGCGCGAAGTCAAGTTTCCAGAAGTTTTGCCGGACATGTTGCCCATCGAAGCGATGGCGCGGGATATGCACACTGTGATTGACCCCATTGAAGAAGCAAAAGCTATGGTGGGAGAAAAAAATGTGATTGCAGTGGAAACTACGGACTTAAGTACATAAAGCCCAAACCACAAGCAACCACGCCAGCAACACCGGCTGCCGGGTAAGGGACCCAGAAGCAAGCAAACCACGGAGCACGAACCTGTAAAGAAAAAAGAAGTTGAGAAATCTTTTTTGAGAGAGGACTAAAGCGAGTCATTCTCATTATGAGAACTACCCCAGCAACTGCCACCAAAACTTCTATGCTTCCACCAAAGTCTCTTATTACTGAAGTGATGGAGATTGAAACCAGCCAATTAGCGCCATCACCCACCAACCCGCGTACCAACTTCCCGGCAAGTCACATTGAGCAAATAGCTGCCAGCATTAAAGCAACACGTCAGGTACAGGCTGGAGTTGTCCGGCCATGGACAGCCACAGCAGAAGACGTGCAGTTAGCGCGGGCTGCTGGGCTAAAGCCAAAGTTTGGGCCGGGTGACGACATGTATCAGGTTGTCATCGGCGGGTGCCGCGCACGAGCCTGCGCTGAAGTGGGAGTACGATTCCGGGCTGAAGTCCGCGAAATGACAGATGAAGAAGTCATGATCGAGCAGCGGATTGAGAACCTGCGCCGCAAAGACCTTGACCCGATGGAAGAAGCGCAGGGCTTCAGAGACTTGCTGGACAAGGGCATGACGTTGCAGCGGATCGCGGAAACTCTGGGCGACGAAGAAAGATCAATTCAATACATCTCCGCTGTACAACGGCTGACGCTGTTGACTGACGAAGGCAAGGAACTGCTGAAGAAAGGCTGGACATCGCGCGGCCACGCCATTCTGGTGGCGCGGCTGGAGCCAGAAGATCAGGAGCGCTCCTGGCGGGCGGTATTTGACTTCTACGGCCAGCGCAAAAAGCAAAGCGTCTTGCAGATTGCCGAAGAGATACAGAATCGTGACTTCGCCGACTATCAGGTGCTCACGGAAAAAGCGTTGCGGGAGTGGATCAAGAACAACATCAACCTGCAACTAAAGAAAGCGCCATGGGACTTGAGCGATGCCGAGCTCTACCCTGAAGCCGGACCATGTACTACCTGCCCCTTTAAAACCGGGAACAATCAGGCGCTCTTCGCTGAAATCTCCATTGATGGAAATGAATGCATCAAGCCTGAGTGCTATCAGGAAAAAGGCAAGAGGTACGTCAAGATCACCATGGAGAATGCAGCTGACGTAAACACTCCGCTGCTGCCAATCTCAGTCAAGACCGACTACCACTCACCCAAGGAAGGCCAGAAGGTACTAAAGCAGGGCCAGTGGTTGCCATCGAAAAAAGGCGAGTGTAAGAGCACCGAGGCGGCAATCCTGGTGGACAGCGAAGATCGCGGCCAGACCACGCATGTGTGCGCTGACGGCAATTGTAAGAAGCATCCGCATAACTGGCATGACCAGCAGCAGGCCTCAGGATTACAGGGATCAGGCGCGCCGGCGCAAACTACTTCAAATGGCGGCACAATGTTTGATCCTGAGGAATTGAGGCGCCAGCAGGAACAAGCAGACGCAGAGCGCAAAGCGGCTGTTGCCGTGGAAGAAGAGATTGTCCTGACGGTGCTCAGAGCCGAACTGAAGCGCACCAATAAGCCGGATGAGCAACTACTGCGCCGGTTAGCTGAAGAGCAGATGCGGATATTTGATATTGACCCGGAAACGATCTGCATGGCGCTGGGGTTGGAAGTTGAAGGCGATCCAGTAACAGCGCTGATGCACTTCATTGATAAAGCAAATGTGGCCCAACTCTCCGGCGTGCTGTCACTGCAATTACTGGGCGACACAATCTATTCAAACAATGGCAACTTCGGCGCGATGGCCTTTCGCAACAAAATCAACCTGTCCAAACTACGGAAGGAACTGGAAAAGAAACACGCCCCCAAAGCGCCAGCAGCCTCGCCAGCAGTTCCGAAGAGGGCAACCGAGGATCTGAGCAAGAAAAGAGTCGAACAGGCCAACAAAGCCAAATTCAGCAAAGGCAAGCCAGTAAAGAAGAAAGCTAAAAGGAAAAAGTAACGTGCCCACTTCCACTCCATTCACGCCGGCAGAGATTGAACGCTTTGCCGACGTGTGTTCCTGGTGTGCGAACGGAGTTTCGGTATGGAAGAACACAGAAGGTAAATACGTTCACTTTACAGATGGAAGGCAAGAGTGCGCAGCCAATCGACTTAGAAAGCAATTAGAGCAACAGCCGATAGATGCGGCACGAGAAATATTTCATTCGGACACCTGTCCCATCTGTAAGGGCAAGAAGAAAGCGGACAAGTATTTCTTCTGCTGGTTTTGTGAAAGGAAGCTGCCAGGGGACATACGCTCTGCCTTACGCCGAATGTATCCGGGGTGGATCACTCAATTTTTGAAGGCAGTAGCAATTTTGAAAGCGGAAAAGAAAAAGCAGTTGGAGAACACAGAGGAGTAGATGGCTAAGGAACGCAGATTACCGCCTGGAGTACCGGATGCATTTCGCGAACTCATGCAGAAGCCAGTGAGTTTTTTCCCTGGCATAGCACGGCTTTGTGGGAGCGCCAATGCTGGCCTCATGTGGTGTCAAGGCTTCTGGTGGAGTGGAGACGAGCAGGTCATTGCTCGTGGAGGCTGGTTTTGGAAATCGGCAACTGACTGGGAAAAAGAGACCTGTCTTTCTTCCCGCGAGCAGCGCACCGCTAGAGGGATTCTCTTAAAGAAGGGCTTCTGGGAGGAAGACCTGAAGAAAATCAATGGGGCTCCGACGCTCCATTTCCGGGTCAATTTCAATGCGTTAATTGAGGCCCATATTTTCGAACGAGAAGCGAAAATGGAAGTTGCGGAAACGACAAATCAAGAGACAAATGGAAATTGCGGAAACGACAAATCTATAGAAAACAACGAAACGACAAATCAGCCCCCGGATTTGGCGAAAAAGGAAAATGACGAATCGCAAAATCCTATAAGGAAGCAGAGAGTACTTTCAGAGATTACCAGAGATCACACAGAGAGGCAGGGCTCGCCCCGGCTTTCGCAATCCGAACGCGACACGATTGATTGGAACCGGATAGCTCCATGGTTCACAAACAAACTTGCTCCCCAGCCAGGAACTTATATTGCTGACCGCGAAGGAGAGTTGATCGAACGCGCCAGGCAATCGGCAATGAACGGCGGCGTAGCTCTCGTCAGGGCACAGGAATTATTTCGGCAATGGTATCCCGGCCAGAAATGGGTGGAAGAAATCACCCGGCAACTGCCGCTGATGGGAGAGAGCGCATGAGCTGCGGAAAATGCCACGGCGGATTTGTGATCAAACAAATTCCGCACGAATACAAACCTGGTAAGACTCGCGAAGTAGCGGTGCGCTGTGAGTGCTCCCTGGCCCTGAGGCAAGCCGCGCTGCTCAAGCAATCGCGTATTCCGGAGCGCTACGTCCACGGCTTCAAGGAGTACGATCCGAACTTCGGTGGCGCAAGTCTTTCGCTGGGACTGGCAAAAAACGCAGCCATTAAGTTTGCCGAAGAGTATCAACCAAAATGCCATGGGATGCTCTTTGTAGGCCCACTGGGAGTGGGTAAAACCCATCTGGCGTGTTCCGCTTTGCGTGCGCTGGTGGATCGAGGGATTCCGTGCCTGTTCTACGCCTATGCCGACCTACTGACCGAAATCAAAGACACCTACAACGAGCAAGGGGCCAAATACTGGACAGATACTGAAGGCAATCGCTGGGAAACCGAGAGTCAGATTTTAAACCATGTGGTGAACGTGGAAGTGCTGCTGCTTGATGAACTTGGCAAGGTGAAGGCCAGCGACTGGGTGTTGGACAAGATTAGGGAGATCATCGGCGGACGCTACGACAAGCAGCGAACCACAATTGTGACAACAAACTTTCTGCTGGATGCAAAGCGGCAACCAGGAGTGCCAGCGCAGATAACACTTCAGGAAAAGATTGGCAGCGACATGGTTTCGCGGCTGCGGGAGATGTGTCGCGTGGTTCCGATGGAAGGCGTGGATTTCCGGCAAGCAGTGAAGGCAGTGAATTTCAGATGAACAGAGGGTTTCAAAGTATCAAGCAGATTTTATTCGAGCTGGTCCACCCAGAAGGACGAGCCGAGGAGGAGAGAGAAGTGAAAGACCAATTAGAAGCACTTATCGCACAGATGTACAGCGGCAACATTTTGTACTCGGAAGCCGTAAGGGAATTTAAAAAGAAATTCATCCTGCATGTGCTGAAGACCAACCGATGGAACCAAGTGAAGGCGGCGCGCGAAATGGGGATGCATCGCAACACTCTCAGTAGGGCCATCCTGGAATTAAAACTGGATGTTCGCCAGTTGCGCGATACGAGACCGCTTCGCCGACCAGCGGCTTCCGTTCCAAACGTCAGGAATGCAGTAGAGGCGCGGGAGGCGTGAGTGTTTGCCGTTAAGCATGACCCAATGAGTTTACTTCAGAGACGATTCGGCCCACACCTGAAGCGGGTAGAAGAGAACTTTCTTGGGACATGCTGGTGGTTTGTAGAACTGAGGACCGGAGAGGCTTACTGGTTCAATTCAAAAACAGGAACGCTGATCGAGACGAGCAGGAAAAGATGAAGGAACTACTTTTACAGCGCATCGCGGGTGTGATGACGAACGATGAGATTGATGTGATCTCAAAAACGATAGTGATAGAGAACCTGCTGATTGAAAGCGGTTATTTGCCGCGTGAAGTCAAAGAAAACAATGGAAGTGCGGCATGAGGACCATCTCGCTCTGGCAACCTTGGGCTGAATTGATAAGCCGTGGACTCAAGACCTGGGAAACGCGGCATTGGCCCTGTGAGCAATTCGGAGAAGTAGCCATCCATGCAGCCAAGCGCAAGTTCCGCGACACGGACATGTCGCGGGAAGCTCGAACACAGATGTTGATGGACGAAGTTGACCCGTTCTCTTTGCAGTACGGCGCAGTGCTGTGCGTGGCAGACATCGTTGCCTGTGTAGCAACAGAGAACGGCAGGCAGTTTATCGAGAAGCGCGACCTGCTCTACGGCGACTGGTCGGATGGGCGCTATGGCTGGAAGCTGGACAACGTGCGGCCCTTGCCGAAGCCTGTACCACTCAAGGGTCATCAGGGATGGTTTCACTGGACGAATGGGAAAGAGATTTGTGAGGAGATGTTTCGATGAGCCTTCACGGCAACAAAAACGTGCCGACTACCGCTGATGATGAGAGAGCCGCTTACCTGATTGGCCTTTTGATGATGGTGGCAAAGATGTCAAAGGTTCCATGCAATCCATTTGCGGCCAATTCTGAAGCCGTTGCAGATGTGGCTGCGGAAAAAATGTCAAGGGAAGTTGTGCTACTTGTCCAAAAGGCAAACCAGTTCTTTCCGGGCGGCGACATGGAGCAGCAGGTTATTGCCTTTGCCCGGACGGTCGGCTTTGAGATTGAGCAGCACTATATCGGCAACGCAAGCACGAAAAAGCACTGATGGGCTGATGCTTCCTCGCCAGCCGGTACGGTGGCCGGGTAAGGGACCCAGTAGGAAGTCCCAACGCCAGCGGGAAGGCAACAAATATGAAATTAGAAATTGTTCTACGTGGAGCATCTGGAAATTAACGGGGCGCAGACTCAGAAAATGCGGGTAAAGAAACACATCTTGGAACACTTGCGGAGAGCGGTACAGCGGATGAACTACGACTCACCCATTTACAAGATGCTAAAGAAGGAACTATCGGCTTTGGGCTACTGGCGGAACCGGCCCAGAGGCAAAGCGGCCCCGGAGCACTTCAGAAGAAATCAATAGGTTCCAGACGTTTGGAAGGGGAAAGAGCGAAACACAATGGCCGCAAATTCAAAGATTAGCTGGACGGATCATACATTCAATCCCTGGTGGGGATGCGTAGGGGTTTCACCGGCGTGTGACCACTGCTATGCCGAATCATTCAGCAAGCGCGTTGGTGAGGATGTTTGGGGCAAGGACGCACCACGGCGCACGTTTGGCGAGAAGCACTGGAACGAGCCGCTGAAGTGGGACCGTGACGCTCTAAAGACCTTTGGGCGGCCCGCGCGGGTGTTCTGCGCTTCGATGGCGGATGTGTTTGAGGTGCGAGATGATCTCACGCCACATCGTGAGCGCCTGTGGACTCTCATTGGCAAAACGCCAAATCTTCTATGGAGCCTGCTTACCAAGCGCTCCGACCGAATAAAAAATCACCGCTCCGATTGGTCAGTCTTCCCGAATGTTCGAATCGGCACCACGGTCGAACGGCAAGACTACGCCTTCAGGATCGTGGATGGGGTGTCATGGATCAGCGCAGAGCCGCTACTTGGGCCGCTTAATCTTCACATCACCGGCGAGCCATGCACTTGTGAGGACTACCAGTTTGTCCCATGTCGCGGAGTAAACGGTCTAGGCGCATCGTGGATGTGCAGAAAGGCGCAGCGGCAAATCAACTGGGTTATTGTCGGCGGCGAGTCCGGGCCAGGCGCACGAGAAATGAAGCTGGAATGGGCGCTGGAGGTCATCAGCCAGTGCAAAGAAGCAGGCGTAGCAGTTCACTTCAAACAAACCGGCGATGTGCTTGCCAGAAAACTAGGGCTGAAAGACAAGAGCGGGAAAGACCCATCAGAGTGGCCCAAAGAATTACAGATTCAGGAATTTCCAGAGCGGGTGAGCGCATGAGCAGAGCAGTAATCACCGAAAGGGAGAAGGAAAATTGACGCATGGTTCACTTTTCGCTGGCATAGGTGGATTTGATCTTGGGTTTGAGCGGGCAGGATTTAAGACGGTTTGGCAGGTAGAAATTGACGAATATTGCAGGAGGGTGCTTGAGAGACATTTCCCAGCAGCAGAGCGGTTTGGCGACATCCGAGAGTGCGGAAGCCATAACCTCAAGCCCGTTGATGTTATCACCGGAGGATTCCCTTGCCAGCCCTTCAGCTCCGCCGGTCGACGCCTGGGAACGGCAGATGATCGCCACCTCTGGCCAGAGATGTCAAGAATTATTCGCACTCTCCGGCCCGACTTCGTTGTGGCAGAGAACGTTGCTGGATTCATTGCTTTGGAAGGCGGAAGGATTCTCGACCAAGTTTATTCCGATTTGGAGGGCGAAAGTTACGAATGCCTCCCGCCGCTTATGGTTCCGGCTGCAAGTTTCGGCGCTTGGCACAGAAGGGACAGAGTTTGGATTTTGGCCCACTCCCTGCGCGGCACCCGAAGCACCGAACCTCAACAGCAACAAGAAGAACGGGCCGCGGTCTCTGATCGAAATGGCGCGAATGGCGCCTACACCAAGAGCGGAGAAGATAGACGGCTATTCGTCGGAAGGATATCGGCCAACGCTTCAACAGGTAATGCTTGCCACACCCCAATCGAGGGATTTCCGGACTGGGCAGGCGGAGAGATGGGACAACCCCAAGCGCTCACGGAATTTGAACGACCAGGCGGGCGGGAAATTGAGCGTGATTTTCATGGAGTGGCTCATGGGGTATCCAGAAGGGTGGACCGCCTTACGGGACTCGGAAATTCCATCTGCCCGCAAATCGCGCAGTGGATCGCGGAAAGAATCAAAAGCTGCCACGCCAGCGAAGTGAGCATTTAGGGTAAGGGACCCAGATCTATGTGAACCACGGAGCACGAACCTGTAAACGATAAAGGGGAGCTGAGACTCATGGAAGTGAATAGCAAGGAACAAAACATTCGAGTTGATCAGACGAGGCGTGGATTCTGTTGCCCATCATGCCTAAAACATAACAACGATGCCTGCTCGAATCAGTATCACTTTGAGCGTTACGCAGTTGGCGACCCCACCAGGGAAGGATAGCGCCATGCCGCAGCACTCCCAAAAGCAGCTCAATGCCAGAGCATGGTGCGAGTCGCAAGGCTTAATGAGCGGAGACTATCTGGATTTGAATAAAGTGGGCAAGAAGTTTGGCAGCCACTTCAATTTTCTGGATAATTTCCGCTCACAGACTGGGCCAATATCGGCAAGCAAGCGTGACCTGCGCCGAAAAATCACATATTTACGTGAGCGTATAGAGGTTTTAGAAGCAGAGCTCCGTGTGGCCATAGCACCCGAGCACTTGAGAACACCGGCCGCCGCGCCCAGCGCCCAGATACCGGATGCCGGGCCTGCGTGTCATGTTTGCGAAGAGCCTATGGTTCTGGTAGGCAAGTACTTTGCGTGCGGAAGCTGCGGAACAACAACGGGGATAGTACCTGTACCGGATGCTGGGGAGCCGCTGGCCCCAAAATGCCCGAAGTGTGGAAGTACCTTTGTAATCGTCCTCTATTTCCTTACAGACAAGGGCAAGCATTCAATCGAATGCCGAATCTGCAAGCATCAAGAATTCTTCTCCGCTCCATCTCAGCGCCCGCTTCCATACTGGCAATGTCCAAACGATGAATCACACGTCCTAGAATTCTTCCCTCGCTGGCAATCGCTAAGATTACGTTGCAAAACCTGTCTAGTTAGTGCTGTATGGGCGGCTCCATCTCAGTGCCAGAAGGAACAAAAATGAAACTAATGGAATGGCTTCAAGAGCGATATGACAACTGTGTTCGATTGGTAGCGCAAAAGACTGGCGATGACAAGGCGGGATGGCTTGAGGATGCTACCTATTATAAGCAGGCCATTGTTGAACTTTCCGCCCAGCCTCAGTGCCAGAAGGTGAGCGCGGAAGAATTTTGGCGCAAATATTACAACAATGATCCAGACTTCCCACCATCATTGGCTGCATGTGAATTTGCCGAAGCCTACGCTGCCGTGCCACCTGCCAAGGGAGAGCCACCTGATTACGAAGAAGACATTGATGAGTTGCTAGATGGTGCTGGCGTTCCGGTAAAAGCAACTTCTCCGCTAGGCGAATATTTTATGTCCCGCCGTTCTCGCGTGGGATGGCTGATAAACCAACAGGCTGCCAAGGGAGAGAGGCCGGGAGCGGAAGAACTGGCTGCGGAACTGGAAAGACTGAAGGCCCTTCTGAACACGCCTGAGATAGAGGACTTTGACAAGGCCGTACCGCTTGAAGCAGCTCATCAGATTGAACGCTGGGGAGCGCAGCACGATAGCGGCAAGAACCCAGAGGATTGGTTCTGGCTTGTTGGCTATCTTGCTGGCAAGGGGCTTGCAGCATTTAAGCTGGGCGATTTAACCAAGGCAAAACACCATTGCATTAGCGCATCGGCCGCTTTGCGGAACTGGCACGCTCATATACGGCGCGGCGAAAGCGAGATGCGACCGGGAATATCCGCAGAGAAGGCATCTGTGGGGGACGGCGCGGCCATTCTGAAAGAGGCGGGGCTATGAGCAACTCACAACAAATATGGAAGACGCAAGTGACTAGTTTTCTTAAACTTCTGGCCTACTGGAAAAGGTTTAAGGTTGGCGTGGTTGATGTCTGCGAACACGGCATTGCTGCGACTGGTTGGTGTGAAGAATGCCAGCAACGGCTGGGCTAAATCCTTAATGGATGGTCAATCTATGAGCGAACGTTGGAACACTTGTACCGATTGCGGAGTGACGCATTCACCTGCTCTATGCCCTGATCGGATTCCAGAGGTGAAGCGCGGCATTAATTGTGTGCATCTTGACTTTGCCGTGCATGCAGACGTGAACCGGATTGAGGATAAAGGGGCATTCATGGTTGATATCCGGGTTGAGTGCCTTACTTGCGGACTGCCTTTTGAGTTCGTTGGTGTGGATGCTGGCCTATCGTTTGCGCAACCAATGGCTTCAGTAGATGGCCAGATATTGAGAGCGCCATTACGACCTAAGGGCTGCATTCTGTTGCCAGCGATACCAGGATCCAAAGTGAAAGCAAATTGAGCGGGGGATGGTGGAGAGATGACGGAACAACAGAATAAAGACATTTTGGCATCGCTTGAAGATGTTCTAGGGTGGCTGCGGCACCATACCGATACTAACGCCAAGAATGCCGTTATTCATGCACGGCAAGCGATTGGCAGATTGGGGCAGGCCCACTCCGCCCCGGTAGGTGCGCTGGGAAATGAAGTTCCTTTGCGTGAAGCACTACAGTTTTATATCGACGCGGTTAGCGAACTGGAAGGAACGCAAATTGAATATCGCATTTGCATGTTATTGGTGGCTGCCAAGAAAAAAGCCCTCGCCGCCCTCGCCTCCCCTCCAGCAGAGACGGCCACGCCCCAAGAACCTGAACGCGAGAAAAATAAGATTCGTTCGATGGCATGGGCTTTCTATCAGGTGCTTGGATGCTTTTACGGAATGAATGGCCCTGCTCGAATCATGAATTGGTTTTATGACGTAGCTCACGGCGAGGATAGAGATGTTGCGGAGCTATTTCCGATCACGCCAGAGGAAAGAGAAAAATACGAATGGAATGGCGCGGCAGCGGCCCCAGAGGGCAAGACGCCCGCAACAGATACACAGCGAAGGTTAATTGGCAATCTACTAACTCGATGGGAGTTGATGACAAATGATTACGTGGCTGTATCGGGAGAGTTAGACCGTAATTTTTACGAAGCTATGAGCGAATTATGGAAAGCAGTAGACAGAGGGGAATTTTGGCCAGAGGTGGAAGGGGCTGAGGGCAAGGTGCAAGAGGCCACGCCGCTGACTGGTGTAGAGATTGAAGAGTGCTGGAAAAGAGATTTGCGGCAATGGGGAGAAGAGCAAAAACGGAGTAACGATGAAATCCTCAGGCTGCGGCAGTTCAATAATAAATTACTGAAATCGCTCTGGCGCAAGCATAAGCGGCAAGTCGCTCGCTCTCTTGAACTTGACAAGCTGAAACGCGAACTCGCTCAATTGCTGGGCGCTGTGACAGCAGATACGGAGAATACGCCTCAGGACGCAATAAGCGAGGCTACTAAGCGTATTTACGAGACATACGGCAATCGCTTAGACCTGTTCTTTAAAGATGTACGCCTCAAGCTACCTTGGGGACATTCAGTTAACGCGCTGGCTGGCACCCCCGTACAGGGGCAGAAGGAGCCGAAATGAGCACAATCGAAGCGCCTAGTGAGTGGGCCAACATAATCTGCGGAGCATGTCAGTTAATGGATGCTTGGAAAAGCAGTGATCCTGAAATTTGGAGCGAATGGGATCAGAGCATTCGTGACGGCATGAGCGAAATATTGCAAAGGTTATTGAGTGCGGTTGGGAAGCCATGACTCGCGGAAATAAACCAAGAGGGGATTCTATTCATAAGAGCTATTATGACCAAAAAGAAGCTCATAAGCAGCCAGTATGTCCAGCGCTAACCGTAGCGTGGATGATTCCATACAGTAGTTCTTATTACAACGAATCGAGGCGCTGGCGTGAATATTTAGAGTGGAAGCGAGAAGAGCGCCGCAAGTTCGACATGATGGAAGCATGGTACGAGCAGCAGCGGATGGACGCGCGTGGAAGATTGCGGCCTGAGACTGCCAACGAAGCAGTGTTTAAAGCGTACATGATTCCGTTGGAGATCATCCGGTGATCCTCACTCCCAAGCATCTCCAAGTCCGGGATCAACTCTTAGCGTTGCAGGCGCGCTTAGGTCGTAGGCCGCTTTGGAAAGAGATGACCGATGAACTAAAGATGTCCAAACAGACCCTAAGCAAATATCTCGACCGGCTAGAAAAAGCCGAAGAACTTAAATCAGGGTTATATCGACCGCAGAAAGCAAATGCCGCCAGCGCCGGGTAAGGTGGTTGTCTGGTAGTTTGTGGGTACGCCCTACAATCACTAGAGGTGTAGACAAGATTCTACCTTCCCCTTGTGCTCCCTTCGTTCTATTCTCTTATTCAATTCCCTAGTTTGAAGTTTTCCATAACCGGCGCGGCTTCTGAAACAAACAAGTCAGGGGCCGCAATCAAAAGAATCAATCTGCTGAATAAGCAGCGCGCCCTCAAAAGGCCACCTCCGCGAAGTTGGGGCGCAGTAAATACCAGTAGCTAGAGAAGTCCCCAAAACAAACTCATGTCAAGAGCCAATCGCAGACGCGACAAATCGTCCTTTGCCCATCAGGTCCCGATGGAAGACTGTAACGGCTTTCATGTCCGCTATGTCGGAATTGTGGAAGCCCGGCAGCACATAGCAGACGGAATCGCAGACCCATTCTACGGTTCATACCGCTTTGGGACGCCAGTGGCAGACCGGGAGATCAAGGGTATCCGCTTAAAAGGCGTTCGCGTGCCATCCTTCCGGCCAGCCGTGCCAATTACGCGCGGAGAGGCCGATGCAGCAGTGGGGCTCCATGGGGAATCACGCACACTGTACATGAGCGAAGAGCAGAAGATGAAACGTGTGCAGCGCATCCGCAGCGAGCGGCAAACCAACGTGGCCATGGAAGACCACATCGAGCGCGCCTTGGGGAAGATTGCCTTCTATCCTCTCGCCACAGACCTAAATAACCCGGCAACAGTCGGGCCGCGCGTGGATGAAGCCGCGCTGAGGCAGTTTGTAAGCCTGTAATCCAATGACAAAACTCTTTGATTCGGTTGAACGAATCAGTTGGAAGCCGATTCTTGAGCGCATCGCCCTCTTAGAACCTGATACCTGCGCTGAGTTCCCAGAATTAAAAGTCAGCAATTCTACGCTGAACAGGATGAGGGCATCGGTAAGCGCGAACCGGGAGAGCCTGCGCGGCAGAGTGCGAGTAACGGTTATCGATGGGGTAATACGAGTTTGGAAGCTCGGCAAGGAAGAAAGCATTCAGTCCGTTGGTTTCAAGGCGTTGCCGCCAAGCGCTGAGACTATTAAGTCTGAAGTTGAGCCGGTGAATATTGGTGGTCATTGCGCAGAGCGTGCCTGCCCGCGTCCGCCAGGACCAAGTGGAATGTGCAGCTATCACGCGTTCTGGTCACGGCAGAATAGCTCGTTTGCCGGCTCAAGCCTGAGCGGAAGAAACATAGACGGAGCGTAGGAATAGGTAGGAAAGTCTGGACAATCCCATGGAGAGTGCCCTAAATGGTTGACCCAAGTCAATTCAGTGAGCCGCTCACAACCACGATTGCCCATTACGTCCTATCAGCCGTGGGTGGCTATTTGGCCATCGTGATTAGTTTGGCGACCAAGCGATTACGCGAACAGGAAGGCACCCGGGTGAAATCTAACTTGAGCTTCCGTTATGTGGTCAAGCAAGAGCCTGAGTATCAAGAAATGTACGACGCTGTGATGAAGCGCAACGGGAAATAGCAATGCGATGCGGAAAATACAACGCGCCTCTCGACTCAGAAGACAGCCTGATGTTAAGGCTGTGCCGCGAGTGCCAGCCGAACTTGAGTCAAGAGCCGGAGCCGGAAGTTCCGTTGGATTTCCAGAGGGGTTCTGGGACTGGACGGAAGAAAAGCAAGAGGCTTGGGTAGAGCAGTTGATTCGTGACGTCTGGGATGGAAGGAAGCAGAGATAGATGGATTCAAGCATATTCAACGACTTATACAAGGGCTTCATTGTCGCTCTTGTTGTCGCTGCCTTTGTCGGCGCTGGAATATTCGAAGCCGTGAAGCTTCTCTTCCATCACGTAGTTATTCACTGGAGATAACTTGAGCGACTTCAAGCCAGCAGTCGAAGAGTTGATACGGAACTATGAAGGCGGTTTCCAGTGTCGTCCTGACGATCCGGGCAACTGGACTGGCGGGATCGATCCGCAAACCAAACATGGCATCGGCGAACTCAAAGGCACCAAGTACGGCATCTCCGCGCACTCCTTCCCGGATGTGGATATAAAAAACCTGACGCTCGAAGCAGCCGAAGCACTCTATGAGCGTGACTGGTGGAAGTACGGCGACATCAACGACCAGGCGATAGCCAACAAGATGCTGTCCCTGGCAGTTAATTGGGAACGCTTTGGCGGCCATGGCCCGGCAGTGACGGTGCTACAGAAGGCCATCGTAAACTGCTCGAACATTCCAGTAGTCATTGACGGCGAGTTAGGGCCGCGAACACTGACGGCCTGTAACAACTGTGACCCACTTAAGCTGCTGAGAGAAATCCGGCAGCAGGCACTACTGCACTACCAAGAGATCGAGCGGAACCATCCTGAAGAACATGCGTGGTTTAAGGGATGGGAAGAAAGGGCGCTGGCGTGAATTTAGTAATTGTCCGCGAAGTTGCCGCGCCTTCTCCTGGATATGGCAAGGCAGTTGAAGTTAGGTGTGACTGCGGGAAAGTGTTCACGATAAGAGCCCGCGAACTGCGGCGCACAGACAAGCGAGCGCCTAAATCCTGTGGCTGCCTTTCTAGTCGCGTCAGGGCAGAATTAAATCGCAGAACCAAAGTTATTCACGGTGAGTCACATAAAACTCCCGAGTATACGAGTTGGCTTGAGATCATTCGCCGTTGTACTAGTCCCAAATCTCACAATTGGGAGCGCTACGGCGGCAGAGGAATAAGAGTTTGTGAGCGATGGAGGAATAGTTATGCGTCGTTTCTCGCTGATGTTGGCCGTCGTCCTAGTGCTGGCTTCACTATTAACCGTATCGACAATGACGGCAATTACGAGCCCGGCAACGTTGAATGGGCCAGCGCGAAAACTCAGGCCAATAATCGGCGCAACCCATGGATTGCTCGCAGACTCAACATGCGGAACAGAGAGATGGCTTCCTAAGACGCTGCAAGACCCTGACGCGCGGCTGATCCACATGGTACCAGTAGAGACGACAGTCCACGCGCTGCGGCAACCCAAGCAGCCGGCGAACCTGCGCAAGATCGATCCTTCCATACGTCTGGACTCAGAGAAACAGGTGTACACGGTGCATGCCTTGTTGATCGGTTTCAAGCGCGAGAGTGACAGTGATTATCACCTGGTGCTGGCCGATCCGACAGATCGCAAGCAAACGATGATCGCTGAGATACCGGCGCCGGATTGCTCCAACCAGAAATATGCCGCGCAATTTAAAGCTGCCGCGAAGGCGATTGAAGCAATTCATCACGGGACACCTAAGTTCTATGCGCTGCCTAAGCCGGTTGCTGTAACAGTGACCGGCGTTTTCTTTTTTGACTTTATCCACGGGCAGACTGGTGTGGCGCCGAACGGTGCAGAGATTCATCCTGTGCTGGAGATCAAACAATGAGCGTATTCATGGTCACCAATCGCGGTTTTGTGAATGGCGCGTTTACAGCGAACCGCTTCGGTAATACGTGGTGGAGTGCGCTGCCAGGGAAGCCGATTGATCAGCCGGCGAATTGGACGCATGAGATCGGACAAGAGGTAATCGCGCAGATCGCGGCCATCGGAAAGCCGATAGTGCTGTTTATACACGGCTTCAACAATGGATGGCAGAAAGACATGGACACCACGCAAGCCGTGCTCGATGGGTTGGGCGATGCGTTCACCGTGGTGGCGTTCTCATGGGACTCAGCCGGGTCAGTGTTTGAGTATCTGCAGGACCGGGTGAGAGCGCAGAAGAGCGCAAGCGATCTGATGGAAGTGTTGACGGCGCTGGACAAGGGAACAGATGGTGAGCTTAATGTCATCGCTCACTCTATGGGCAATTATCTACTTCAAGATGCTCTGGCGCTGGACGTAGAAGGAACGCCTATCGTTGATGAGTTGGTGATGGTTGCGGCAGACGTGGACTTTGATGCACTTAATGTCAGTAAGATTTCAGAGCTGACTCACCGCGGCACGGTGATGTATTCCTATCGTGATGGAGCGCTGTGGGGATCAAGCGACATCCATTTGGCGGCACGGCTGGGACTTGTAGGGCCGGGGAAGCACTGCCCGGCAAACTTCAAAGGCGTGAATTGCACGTTCAAGATGCCAATGAGCGTTGTTGATCCGGTGGAGATACATGGGTACTACTTCCGCTCGCCAGAGTGCTACCAGATCATGCGCGAGGCACTGCAATGAGTGATATTTCCAGACGTCTGGATGAATTTGCCAAGATCGCCGACCAATTGAACTCAGTATTGCGCGAGATTCCAATGCCGGAAGAACTCACAGATGACGCCAAAGGACTGATTCACGCGTCAGGCGAGTTGTGCGAATATCTCTCGCTGATTGCGCGCAAAGCAGAGAATGTGGCGTCACGGATAAGGATGGAGAAAAGCCGATGACTATTGTGAATGCGTTGAATGCTCTACATGGAGCGCTGCTGCTGGTTTTTGTTGTGCTGTTTGTGGCGATCCTGATTTTCGCCAGATACCGCAATCATCCACCTGCACCGGCAGGAACCCTGGTGGATGTGATCAACAGCGTCCATCCCGCGGTGTATGGATTCGCGCTATGCGTTATGGCTTACACGTTGATGCTGATTGGACACGGATCTGAAGGAGAGAAGGTGTTTTTGTCAGGAGCATCGTTCATCGGCGGCGTGGCACTACGCGGAGCATATAACCCAGGTGGGAAAGACACGCCAGCAGCGGCAGCGGTGACGAGCCCTTTAGCCCCAAACGGTCAATAGTCGTAAAGGAGAGAAGAAACATGTCAAAAGCATCAGAACGGCTTCAGGCTGCAATGGATAGGCATTCACTGAATGCTGCCAACTGCCAGGCCGCGAACCAAGCAAAGGCGAATGCGGATGCCAGCTTCGTAGCTTCGGCAGTAGAAGTCGCGGCATCGCTTACGGACGTGAATGACGAGATGAACAATCTCGCGGCAATTTCGTCTGCTCCGCAGCAGCCGCAACCGCCTCAAGCGGCCAACTAACACGTAACCCACTTCGCCGGGCCTAGTTTCAATCAATTCAATATTTCGAGGAGATTTCAAGCGTGAAGAAAACCACGTTCGCGAACAAGTGTCTTATCCACTCATTGCTTCTGTGCTTCGTTCTGGTATCAATCGTCCCAATGACCGGCTGCTCAGCCACTGTGGTAGTGCAGGGAGCAGTGAACTCGTTTCAGGTCGCCCAGGGATTTGTCGGTACGGCAAAGGCCCTGGTCCCGGAGCTGCAAACGATCAACCCGGAACTGGCCGCAGAGGTAAGAGAATACGCTGACTTTGCCAGCGCCAACCTTACCAACCTGATTACGGCTGGGAATGCCTATCTCGCCGCGCCGTCCGGCGACAAATACCAGAACATCC
>DASXMN010000036.1:0-25340 GCA_036495645.1 Candidatus Angelobacter sp. | reverse complement strand
GATCAGCGCTACTACGACCTGCCATTTATAAGGCCGCAAATATCCCAGCAGCCGCTTCATCAGTCGGCTGTCATACGCTTTACCTAGTACCTCTTCTTCCTGGGCCATTTTTTTGAGGAACGCCTTTTGAGTAACGCTCTGAACACCATTCTAAAGCAAGCGACTGCGCTGCCTGAGCAGCCGCAAAGAAGATATTGAGTTGCAGGAGATAACAAAAGATTCAGCGGGAGGCACTCAGCTCAGAATATTCCGGCACGCGTCTGCCCATGAGCCACGCTTCAATCATGCCATTCACCTCATTGGGGGCTTCCTGCTGGACCCAGTGTGAGACACCGGGCAGAATGCGAAAAGTCAGATTGGAAACATATTTTTCTGTGCCGGCAGTGGTCCGGAAGCCGAGAGCTGTATCAGCATCGCCCCAGA
The DNA here is from genome assembly GCA_036495645.1 of Candidatus Angelobacter sp. Taxonomy (GTDB): domain Bacteria; phylum Acidobacteriota; class Terriglobia; order Terriglobales; family Acidobacteriaceae; genus Angelobacter. The sequence goes on along the minus strand of DASXMN010000036.1, from coordinate 24,917 downwards.
GAAACAGCGTCGGCATGTGGATGGTTGGGACTGTGTTGTTCAGAAAGCGTTTTAATCCGCCTCCGCGAAACAAGGCTCGATACCAGTTCAGCATGGCCGTAAGTCCGCCGGGCCGGGCAGCATTGGCGCGATAAACTTCTAGGTCTTCATCGGGGAAGCGCGCGGGATTACGGGAGGTGTGGCGGAAAATTCCTGAGGTTGCACGGGCATTGTTGCGGCCCAGCATCAGCTCCGGCAGCCGCGGAAGCTGAAAGAAAAACATGTACCAGGATTTGAAAAGTTGATTGGGACGACGCAGCTCTCGGGCAAAGCAGGCTGGATGCGGCATGTTGAGGATTATTAATCGATCAATAAGCTGCGGCTGCTCCATGGCCAGTGACCACGCCAGCGCTGCGCCCCAGTCATGGGCAAGCAGCAGGGTTTCACGCGGATTGGCTGCTTTGATGAGGGCGGCAACATCATTGACCAGCGTACGCGTTCTGTAAGCTGATACTTCGCGCGGAGAATCTGTATTGCCATAGCCGCGAAGGTTAGGCGCCCACACGCGATATCCCAGCCGCGCAAGCAACGGCATCTGATGCCGCCATGAGTAAGCATGTTCTGGAAAGCCGTGCAGGCAGAGCGCAAGGCGGTCACCGGAACCCATGGCAGCAACTTCAAAGTTAATGCCATTTGCGGGCACGCGGATGAATTGGACGTCTTTCCAGCACATAGAAAAGGCGGGTAAGCCGATATTTAGTCCAGGAAATCTATAAGCAGACAATCTCCGGAACCAACTGCTCCATCTGCTCCATTTGTTCTAAACGTGGCCCGATTCAGCCGGAAAGCTCGCGATTTTGCGCTGTGTCGTCGACCGCTTCTGAATGACGCCGGTTTCAAAAAGGACATCGCGTAAAACCTCGTCAATGCCGTTTACTTCCCGCCTGACTGTCTCCGTGGCTTCTGGGTAGGAAATGTAGGTCACGCATTCAATCGCCTGGAGCGCATTCCGGATCCTGTCATTCATGTGTGAAATAAGTTCGAATCGCCGGATCATTTCGCGCTGCTGCTCGCGTATGGAATATTGCCAGCGCAGCATGAACAATAAAGTGAGGATTGCGGCAATCGACGTTCCCACAATCCGCAGTGAGCCCGTCCGATGCAGCCAATCGTCATACACAAGCCATTGAATGACAAATGACACCACTAGCACCAAAAACGAGCCCACAAGTGAAATCAAAAAGATCCGCAGGCGGGAAATCGGCGTTACTCGCATCCTAAAGACTCGAAATTAAACTCTGGCATTGGTATTTCAGATCGCTATCAGCTTACAAGTCTAACGTATGAAGACATCCCGATAAAGATTTAATCTCCAGCGCGCCCGGCTACTCCACGCGCCTCAGCACCAGCGCGGAGTTCTTCGAGCCAAAGGCAATGCAGTTGCACACGGCATGCTCAATCTGCGCAGCGCGGCCTGCTTCGGGAACATAATCCAGGTCGCATTCAGGATCGGGCTTTTCCAGATTGATAGTAGGGGGAATCTGGCCGTGCTTCATGGCGATAATCGTAGCGGCGACACCCGCGGCGCCACACGCGCCTTGCGGGTGTCCAATCTGGGATTTAAGCGCGGACATCGGCACCTTGCGGGCATGTTCGCCTAAGGCTAGTTTAAGAGCGGCGGTTTCAATCCGATCATTCAGTTGGGTTGAGGTGCCGTGCAGATTCACATACTGAACATCTTTGGCTGAAATACCTGCCTCTTTCATGGCCAGTCCAATGGCGCGCGCCGGCTCTTCACCGCCTTCCACCAGCCGCACGCGATGGAACGCCTCGCAAGTTGATCCGTAACCGGCAATCTCGGCATAAATTTGTGCGCCGCGAGCGCGGGCATGTTCGTAATCTTCCAGGACAAACATCCATGAGCCTTCCGCCAGCACGAAACCATCCCGATCAAGATTGAAAGGCCGCGAGCCGCGCTCCGGTGCGTGGTTCCATGACTCGGTCATGATGCGCATGAACATAAAGCCCTTCAGAATGCCCCAGGCCAGCGGCGAATCAACGCCGCCGACGAGCATCATGGGCAGCGTGCCCAGTTGCAGTTGGCGTGTGGCGTAGGCAAGCGCGTCCGTGGATGAAGTGCAGCCGCTGGTCACCACATGACTCAGCCCGCGGAAGCCGAAGCGCATGCTCACTTCGCTGGACATGGTGCCCATGGTCCCGCTGGGGATGGAAAAAATGCTGATCTGCTTTACTTTGCCGGCGTAATACATGTGATACTGCGCGTCAGAAAAATCATGCGCGCCGCCGCCCGTGCCCAGCACCACGCCAATCTCGCGCTTCTCTTCCAGCGACATTTTGTCGGGATCAAGGCCGGAATCTTTCAGCGCCTCCGTGGAAGCGGCCACCGCCAGTGGCACACAGCGCGAGACATGCTTGCGCTCCTTGGCTTCGATCCAGTCAAGCTCGTTGAAGTCCTTGTCGGAGATCTCGCCGGCAATCCTTACCGGAAGATCTGAAGCGTCAAAGCGGGAGATAAGTTTTACGCCGCTCTTGCCATCAAGGATGGCGCGGCAGAATGCCGTTTTTCCAATACCGTTCGGGCTGACCACGCCCATTCCTGTTATGACGATGCGTCTGAGCATAGACTCTGATTCTATAATTGATGACAGGATTTATGCGTCTTTTCCGCAAGCTTTAACAAATCTATGCATTCAGGTATTTACATCTCGGTCCCTTTCTGCCGGACAAAGTGTACCTATTGCAATTTTGCCTCGGGCGTATTTTCTGCCGCGCAGATGGGGCGCTATGTGGAGCGACTGATAGAAGATATGTCGGCTTTCCGCGTATTGGCAGGGCAACAAGGCGCGGAAACTCCGGACACAGTCGATTCCATCTATCTTGGCGGCGGCACGCCGAGCCTGCTTCCAGCCGAAGAATTGAAGAAGCTCTTCTTTGCCATGCGGCAAGAGTTCCAAATTTTGCCGTCCGCCGAAATTACGGTCGAATGCGCTCCCGGCACACTGACCGACGAAATCATCCAGGCCCTAGTCACGCAGGGCGTGAACCGCGTAAGCCTGGGAGTGCAGTCGTTTGTCGATAAAGAAGCGGCGTCAGTAGCGCGGCTGCACACGCGTGAGAAAACGCTGAATGATATTGGGCGGCTGCGCAAAGCGGGCATCAGCAATATCAACGTCGATCTAATTGCCGGATTGCCGCACCAGACGCGTGAAAGCTGGGAATATTCACTGGAACAGGCAATTGCCATAGGCGTTCCGCACCTCAGCGTTTACATGCTGGAAGTGGATGAAGATTCGCGGCTGGGCAGGGAACTGATCGCTGGAGGAACCAAATACCATGCCCACTTTGTTCCGGACGATGATCTGACAGCAGATTTTTATGAGACCGCATGCGAACGGCTGCATGCCGCCGGCATTCAGCAATATGAGATCTCAAACTTTGCCCGCGAAGGCTTTGAGTCAAAGCACAACCTGAAATACTGGACGCGCCAGCCGTACATTGGCTTTGGCGTGGATGCGCATTCCATGTTGCCGGCGTGCAATGGCGACGCGGAAAGCGTGCGGCTGGCGACGACCGATAATTATGACGAGTTCTTTGCGGCGGCAGGCTGGAATACATCATCGATAAGCAAAGAACAAGCGCTTGAGGAACGCTTTTTTTTGGGATTGCGGCTGAATGACGGGACGGATCTTCGACAAGTGCGGGAAGAGTTCAGTGCGGCGGTAGAGAAATATGATGAGACAATCGCTGAGTTGGTGTCAGAGGCATTGATCAGCCGTTCAGGTGAAACTCTAAGATTGACGCCACGCGGACGTTTGCTGTCGAATGAAGTTTTCGAAAGATTCATTGCGGAACGGCAATCGACAAGTTCACCACGGAATGAGTGAGTGTTTGTATCGAGTGCCCTCGCTCTTTTAAGATCGTCATCCCGAACTCCGTCAATGAGCGCGCGCTTATACCAGCGCGCGAATAGGAGTGAGGGACCTTGTGTCTCGTCAGAATTTTATTTGCAGACACAAGGTCCCTCGTTCCTACTCGCAAGCTCTGCCCATTCACGCGCAAAAGCGGCGCGTCAATGGGAACCCGAGAGCGCTTGCTCGCTAACGGAACTCGGGATGACGATTATTAAGATTGTTCATAGATTTTCTGAGACAGGACACAAATGCCATCGAAGCTTGCACAGCCCGAAGCAACTCAATCTGAATCCCGCAAAACCCTCCGCGCCATTGATCTCCGCAGTGACACCGTCACGCAGCCCACGCCGGAGATGCGTCGCGCCATGGCGGAAGCCGAAGTGGCGGACGATGTTTACGGTGAAGATCCCACCATGAATCGCCTGCAGGAGCGCGCCGCGCAAATCTTTCAAAAAGAGGCCGCCATCTTCGTTCCTACCGGGACCATGGGCAATCAAGTGGCGATCCGCTGCCACACCCAGCACGGACAAGAGATCATCTGTGAAGAGCGCGCGCATTTTATCAATCTCGAATCCGCTACCGTCGCCGCCTTCTCCGGCTGCCAGCCGCGAACGATCTACGGCGAAGACGGTGTGATTACCTGGACGCAGATCAAGAAGAAGATTGCGCCGCCGGCTTACTATCGTGCACAGACCGGGCTGATCGAACTGGAGAACACAGGCAGTCTTACCGGAGGCACGGTCTTTCCGCAAAACGTGGCCGATGAAATCTGCGATGGCGCGCATGAGTTGGGCTTACCGGTGCATTTGGACGGCGCGCGAATCTTCAATGCCGCAACCGCTATGGGAAAGCCCGTGGCGGAGATTGCGCGCAAGTTTGATTCGGTGATGTTTTGTCTGTCAAAAGGGCTGTGCGCTCCGGTGGGATCGATGCTGGTAGGGAGCAAAGCATTCATTGATCGTGCGCGCGTCTTTCGCAAAGCCATGGGCGGCGGCATGCGTCAGGCAGGAGTTCTGGCTGCGGCCGGACTGATTGCGCTGGAGAAAATGCCGGCCCGTCTGAAAGAAGACCATGACAATGCACGTCTGTTGGCAGAAGGACTGGCTGAGATCAAGGGAATCAAGATTGAAGCTAAAAAGGTGCGGACTAATATTCTGGTGTTCAGCGTTGTTGGAACTGGAATGGATACCGCGGAATTCAGCCGCAAGCTGGGAGAGAAAAATGTTCTGGCAGCGGGAATCGATCAGGAGCAAATGCGATTTGTGACGCACAATGACGTGAGCCGAGACGATTGTTTAAGAGTGCTGGAAGCAGTGCAAATAATTTGCCGATAGATTTTGCATCGTCTGCCATCCTGCGACAATCGATTAGTAGATGGAGGCCACCATGTACGTTGTGACTGGAGCAACAGGAAATACAGGCAGTGTTGTTGCAAACCGCCTGCTTGATCAGGGCAAAAAGGTTCGCGTGATCGGCCGCAGCCGTGAGCGCTTGCAGCCATTCATAGAGCGCGGCGCAGAACCGCTCGTTACCGACGTGAGCGATCAGGCGGCGCTCACGCAGGCGTTCACCGGCGTGGAGGCGGCCTATGTGATGATCCCGCCGAACATGACCAGCCAGGATTATCGCGCCGAGCAGCGCCGCGTGACTGCAGCGATTGCGGCAGCGCTGGAACGCGCAGGAGTAAAGCACGCCGTCGCGCTCAGCAGCGTCGGTGCGGACAAAGAATCCGGCACCGGACCGGTAGCAGGGCTCTATGAATTTGAACAGACATTGAACCGGATCGCCGGACTGAGCGTTGTGTATCTGCGCGCGGGCTATTTCATGGAAAATACGCTCGGCCAGGCAGGCGCTATAAAAGGTTTTGGCAAAACCGCGGGGCCGTTGCGCGGAGACCTCAAGCTGCCCATGATCGCCACAAAAGATATTGGCAAAAAAGCCGCTGAGCTGCTTCTGGCCGTCGATTTCACCGGCAAGCAGGCGCGCGAGCTGCTGGGCCAGCGCGATTTAACCATGAATGAGGCGACTTCGGTGATTGGCCACGCCATAGATAAGCCTGACTTGGAATATGTGCAGTTGCCGGACGCGATGATTCAGCCGGTGTTTGTCCAGATGGGTATGTCGCCTAATATGGCAGGGGCGATACTTGAGATGGCCGGCGCACTCAATTCCGGACACATGCGCCCGCTGGAACCTCGATCACCTCAAAATACGACGCCGACCTCTTTTGAGACGTTTGTGCAGGAAGAGTTTGTGCCTGTATATCGTGGACAGACGCAGGCAGCATGATAGAAAAGCGTGTTGATGGCTGCTTTGATAAACTTTTAGGGCGCTGCATTTCATAAGGATTTTAAAACCCATGCCTTCACAAGTCTCCACCGCCCCGGAAGTTTCTTTGCAGGAGTTTCAGGAAGCAAAAAAAATTGTTTCGTCGTTTGCCTATCACACGCCGCTTCTTACGTCGCGAATCCTGAGCGAGCGCACCGGCTTTGACGTGCGGCTGAAAGCCGAGATCTTTCAAAAGGGCGGGTCGTACAAAGTCCGCGGGCCTCTGAATAAATTCAGCCATCTCACGGAAGAGCAAAAGAAGCGCGGCGTGATCTGTTCTTCGGCTGGCAATCATGCGCAAGGCGTAGCTTTGGCCGCTGGCGTTTACGGTATCAAGGCCGTGGTGGTGATGGCTACGAACGCGACGCAATCCAAGGTCGAGGCAACACGGGCTTACGGCGCGGAAGTTGTACAGCACGGGCTGATCTGGGACGAGGCCAATGAGAAAGCCAAACAACTTGTGCAGGAGCGCGGACTCACGTATATCCATCCTTTTGACGACCTGCAACTCATTGCCGGGCAGGGAACGCTGGGTCTGGAAGTGTATGAAGATTTTCCCCAGATTGATGTTGCCGTGGTGCCCATCGGGGGCGGCGGACTGATTTCCGGAGTGTCGATGGCGCTGAAGGCATTGAACCCAAGGATCAAAGTTATCGGCGTGGAGTCGTCAGACGGGCCGGGAATGAAGCGCAGCATTGAGGCTGGCCGCGTGGTGACCCTGGACAAAATTGACTGCATCATCGATGGGTTGCGGGTGAAGCGCGTGGGCGAGAACAATTTTTCCATTGTGCAGCGCTTTGTGGACGACATTGTGACGCTGCCGGATAAAGATATTTTTGACGCCATGATCTGGATCATGTCGCACTGCAAGCTGGTGGTGGAAGGCGCTGCCGCAGCGCCGATAGCGGCACTTCTTCACGGATTGATCAAAGCTCCAGCGGGATCAAAAGTGGTGGCCGTACTCAGCGGCGGAAACGTGAATCTGGATCAGCTCAGAGGATTGAAGTGGAATTGAAGAAGGCAGCTTTTGGCTGTTGGCCATTAGCTTTTGGCTTTTAGCGTTGCCTCTTGGCTTTTGATTTAGGTCGCGAGTTTCAGCCGTTCGGATACGTTATTTGCCTTTGCGCCCACCTCTGGCATTGGATCAAGCGCGCAAACGCTCTAAAGGGGGATATCGGCCAGTCTTTAGCCGATCACCCAGAAACTCGCGAGACAAAGCCAAAGGCCAAGAGCCAAAGGCTAATGGCTGGTTTAATGAAAGATCGCCAGCGTTTCCTTCTTAGGCTGATTGGCCAGATGCTGGACGAACCCCCGCAGACGCGCTTCCGCATCTTCCTGCGTGAATCCATTAAATGCAATTCCCATGCCGACGCCCGGATGCGAGCTGACCGTCCGCCCGGCCACGTTGATTTCTTTGTCGTTGGCTTTGATGGCCAGCGTTACAACCTGGCCTACGGGCAGCGGTGAGAAGGTAAACACGTAACAGCCGCCTAACGAGATATCGCCCACGGTGCCCCAATATCCGGCATGGCCAATCTCAGGATGGACACGCACGCCGGTGTCACACACAAAGCGGGGAAACTTTCGACGCTCCTTATATTCAACTGCCATACATCAACTCCTTACTACCTTTTAGCCCTGGGTTGGCAGTATTGTTCCACCATTTGGAATCAAGTGGTTCATTACGTTGGGCAAATGGGCCAACGTACATGGGGGCCATGTACTTTCAAATATCCCGAGCAAAGCGAGGGATCCCTATTTGATAAATAGTGCGTAGAACCGCGATTTCAGCAGTGATTCATAGCTCATATCGTAGTGCAGCCACACTTGCCGATGGCTGTGAACTTGCAGATCATCTTTGGCGATAGCGTTCCCTCATCCGCTGCGCGGAATTCGGGGTCAATACAAAGGAATCAACGCAGAGCTTCTTCCACTTCGTTGAGCCAATCCGGTTTTTTCAGGACCTCACGCGGTTTCGGGCCGTCGGCCGGTCCCACAATTCCGTCTTGCTCCATCAAGTCGATCAAATGTGCGGCGCGTCCATAGCCAATGCGCAGACGGCGTTGCAGCAGTGAAGTAGAGGCCTTGCCGAATTCGATGACCAGGCGCACGGCGTCATTGTAAAGCTCATCGTGCTCAGCTTCGCCTTCGCCGGATTCACCGTCGCCGTCGGATGCCGCCGCGCCTTCACGTTCTTCTTTGGGAATTTCAAGGAATTTCTGATCGTACTGTGCTTGTGCCTGGGCGCGCCAGAATTCCACCACGGCATGCGTCTCTTTTTCTGACGTATAGGGCGCGTGCAAACGATGCACCCGCGCCGACCCTGACGGCAGATAAAGCATGTCGCCTTTGCCCAGCAGAGATTCAGCTCCGTTAGCGTCGAGAATCGTGCGCGAATCGATTTTTGTTGCCACGCGGAACGAAATACGCGACGGGAAATTGGCTTTGATTAAACCGGTAATTACATCCACCGACGGCCTCTGCGTGGCGAGCACCAGGTGAATACCCACGGCGCGTGCCATCTGCGCCAAACGCGTAATCGATTCTTCGACGTTTGACTGGTCCAGCATCATCAAGTCAGCCAGCTCGTCGATGATGATTACGATCTGCGGCAGCGGCTTCTCTTCACTCTCTTCGGCAAAGAGGCTGGGCGTATCGCTTTCAAAAAGTTTGTTGTACTGCTCCAAATTCCGGACGCCCTTTGCCGCCAGCACTTTCAAACGGCGTTCCATTTCGCGCACGGCATTGCGCAGCGCGTTGGCTGCCAGCTTGGGCTCGGTAATGATCGGAACATACAAGTGCGGCACGCCTTCATAAATTCCCAGCTCCAGCCGCTTCGGATCGACCAAAATCAACCTCACCTGGTCCGGCGTGGACTTATACAGGATCGACATAATCATGGCGTTAATAGCCACGGATTTTCCTGAGCCGGTCGATCCCGCGATGAGCAGATGCGGCATGGTAGCCAGGTCAGCAGTCACAATGCGGCCGTTGATGTCCTTGCCCATGGCCAGTGTGAGCTTGCTCTTGGTGCCAAGAAATTCCGGCGACTCCACCACTTCGCGCAGCCATATGGTCTCGCGATTATGGTTCGGCACCTGAATTCCCACCGTCGATTTTCCCGGCATGCGTTCAATCAAAATACTTTCCGCGCGCATGGCCAGGCAGAGATCGTCGCAAAGGCTGGTAATGCGGCTATATTTCACGCCGGCTTCAGGCTTAAATTCGTAGGTGGTTACCACCGGGCCGGGGTTGATCTGCGTCACCGCGCCGCGGACATCGAATTCTCCGCACTTATCAACCATAACTTCGGCCAAAGCTTTTACTTCAGCCTCATTGATGGCCTGCTGGTCTTCTCCGCGATGCAGCAACGAACTCGGCGGCAGTTTGTATCCATTGGCCGCAATCTTCGGCAGCACGGTCTTACGCGCTGCAATTTGGTCAGGACGCGCATTGATAGCCGGCTCCGCTTCGGTTGAATCCGCACCGAGCATATCTTGATCTCCAGCATTCAGCGCCTGCGCGACTGCCTCTATCTGAGCGGGAACCGGCTGCGCTCCACTGGGCTCTTCATCTTCGAACATGCGTTCAATGCCCGTTTTTACCGGTGCGGCATCCATCTGAGCGCCGCGACGGCGCGCGATCTGCCCCGTAGGCACAATCACGCCGCGTTCATTGGCATTGCGCTTTTCCGCATCAAGCCCGGCTTCTTTCTGGGCTTTTTTCTGCTCGGCTGCCTTGGCCCGTGCCGCGCGCCAATCCTGGAAGCGCTGCCACAGGGCAAAGGCAAAAGCGAAGCGCGTATTCAGCCAGATGCGCATCCCCACAAACGAAAACGCCGTTGAGAGATACAGCGCCACGGCTACCACCGCGCCGCAGACAATATAAGCGCCCACCGTATTGAAATAGTGGAGCAGCACGTCACCCACAATACGGCCCAGTAGGCCTTCAATGGCGGCGGCATGCATCCAGCGCAGATGCCACGGCAGCAGCGCCAGCAGCGCGGGGGTAAAGATCAGCAGGATCGCCGCGCCCAGCGCCTTTGCGCCCGGGGAGTTCACGGGCTTTGATTTGAACCAGCGCGCGCCCAGCAGCCCTATCATTACTGGAGCGGCAAACACAAAAATACCAATCGACTGCAACAGCAGGTCGCTCACCATGGCGCCAAACAGGCCAATCCAGTTGCGTGCCGAGCCGGAGCTGAGCGAGCCAGCCGTATTGAGTGAGGGATCCAGCGGTGAATAACTGGCCAGCGCAAGGAAAAGGAGTGTCGCGGAGACGAACAACAGGAAGCCGATCAGCTCATTGAGCCGGCGGTTCTTTGTAGGCGTAAAAGCACGCAGAAAATACTTCATTGGGTTCTGTCCTTCAGCCAGAAAGCCGCGCTTTCGCGGTCGTAAGCAGAGTTTCCGGCCAAAAGCCCAGAGTACACCAGAGCCTGCCTATTATAACGGACACCCGGCACGAAATAAGACCGAATTCCGTAGTCCTTTAGGACTATGGGGTAACGAGACATGTTCCTGCTTGATCTCTCATCCTGACCGACTGCGAACGAGCTTGGCGAGCGAGCGGGAGTGGAAGGATCCCGAAACTGATTCGAGTGTCTATGCAGCATCAGTGAGTTCTCTCGACAACTTGTCCAAACCATTTTCCCGATCACTTTCATCAGCGTTTATCAGCGGTGAGGTTCTGATGCCCTCGTTTTCCTCTGCGCTCTTTTGCTTTCGATATTTAGGTTCGTCTTGCTGTCCTTATCATTTAGATGCAAGTAGCTGGATCGCGACCGTCGCCATTGTCATCCTGACCGACTGCAAACGAGCCACTCTTAAATCCTGTCATCCTGAGCGCAGCTCGTTTACTTGTGCCGTCTGCTACGCCGTTTCAAAACTTGTCATTCTGAGCGGAGTCGGCGCGCACGCGCCGCATAGTCGAAGAATCCCGAGAATCTGTCATCCGCCCATGCAGCCGCAGGGAGTTCTCTCGAAAATTTGTCCCGATCTCTGCCACTCCGCGCCCCTTTGCCTTCCCTGATCCGTATTATCTGTGTTCATCCGTGGTATGAAGTTGGTTTCAATTATCCCCATCTGTCATCAGCGTTTATCAGCGGCAAGGTTTTTGTTTATCGCTCCCGGCTGATAAAAAATCCCTGTTTTCAGCTCCAGCACTTCCAGCGGACACTCCGGCCAATTATGTTTCCAGCACACAATCAAATCGGCCCCGTCCACCGGATGCAGATGTATCAGAAAGTTTCTGCTCTCGTATTCAAATTCAATCCGTGTCGGCTGGCAGCGTTCGGGCTCAATCTCGCGCATCGCTTCGCAGTCCGGGAAGGCCGCCTGCACTCGCGTAATGGCAAAGCCGTGTTCCCGCGCCACGGCTCCAAACAGGACCATTACCCCGGCTTCGTTCGTCGGGGCATAAACCAGGGGTGACGCCGTCATCATCGGCAGTCCATAAAACGGCCCATTGGCTGCGGCTCGTCTTCCAGGCAGCAGGTTTTTCGTCTCTACCGTCGTCCGTGCGGGCGGCCCCACCACCTTCAGTGCGGCCTCGGCAATCTCCATAACGTCCTTCCATTCGTCTTCCAGATGCCTCTCTCTGGCGTAGCCCAGCAGTCCTGCCGGCACGTGCGTCCAACCGCCATAGTGCCGCACCAGCGCCTTGGTCGTGTATTTTCCATGCAGCTCGTAATCCAGCATGGAAGGGGTCTTGCCCAGCTTTCGGGTGACCAGCGCCCAGTCCCGAAACAGGTTTTCCATCCCAATTTTGTACCCGCAGCCGTGGCGCTCCAGCCCGCAGGCTGCCAGAGCTTTCACGTATGGTCCAAAATTTTTCCGTAGTCTGTGTTTGCTGATGATGGTCTTTCCCAGCAGTTCGTCCAAAGTGGGAACATGGCCCAGCTCTTCGGCACATTTCTGTATTGCGGCAATAATTTCCTCTTTGCTCACAGTATTCTCCTGTCAACAAGCTCGTGTGGCACAGCCGCCCTCGGCTGTGAGTTCTTCAAAATGTGGAGCGCAGCCGCCCCGGCTGCGGTTTTGTAGTGGCTAAGCAAAAAAATCAAAAGCCTGCGTTGGCTTTTGCAAGCAGCTGGTAGCTAGGGCTTCTGTAATCTATAGGACTTTTTTGGGGTACTTCTCGGGCGAGGCTCCCCCGATTGACGAAGATGTCGTGGGATAACGGAGATTACCCGATTTTTGGTGTCTCTAGACGCTCTCTGTGGCCCATACGGTGGGCCGGCTATGAGAACATGGGTGCAGGCCTTTGTGGGTTTCCCGCCTCCATCATTGGGATTCCCAGATCCCTAACAGACTTTGTTCCAGCTGCCTGTTCAAGGACGGTTCGCCGCTGCCGCTCCCGGCGAGAACCAGAAGCACATGCTAAACAAAAGGCGAAAGAATGTCAATAGGCAAAGTGCTATCTCCATCCGCAGAATAGTTGTTAGCGGCCACTTTCAAGGTATTTATGTAATCGTGCTACGATCACCCCACGGGGTTAAAAGATATCTAAGTGAGCCGTAGCACGATTGCGCCCAAGGAACTTAAGCTACTGTGCCTCAGATCGGGCAATCTGTGCGCCTTCCCAAACTGCAAGCGGGAACTGGTCAGCGATGGTGGCGATCCGGAAGAGCCTGTTGTCCTTGGAGAAGTTGCTCACATCATTGCAGAAAGCCCAGAAGGCCCAAGGGGCACAGGCGACGCTTTAGCTGCGGCGAATAACAGCTACGAGAACCTCATCCTCGTATGCGGAGACCACCACAAGTTAATTGACTCTCAGCCGCACACTTTTACTATCGACGTATTGAAAGAAATGAAAGCCGCTCACGAGCGGCGTGTTCGTCCTGCGCAAGCCTCGTCTGCTAGCACCCAACTCCCCCAAGTAGCGGAGGATCTCACGGCGACCGCGCTAATAGTCACTCATCTTCCCCAATATGTGTATGTTGCACGGTGTAAATACACAACTGGCGAAGATGCTTTGGTCAAACAAGAAACAAAGTGGCCGTCGAACCGAAACATACTCACTCCATTTCTGCTTAAGAACGAGAACATTTATTGCTTTCAGGATCTTCGCAAGACAAACAACCCATTTCGAAGCGTAATGGAACGTGGAACGGAAGATCACATTGAAACCGATGCCTTCTGTTCTGAATTAGATGGAGAACGAGATTTCGTGACCCTTCTCAACCGTTCACTATACAAATTTGCTGCCCGTCGAAACGTTAGATACGATCCCGAACACAGGCGGTTTTATTTTGAGTCGCTCAAGCCCGGAACCCCACGCACTGTCAAATACAAATCATTGACCGGAAGAACCGTGTCGCGAGAATCCGTCTGGAATCCCGTCCGACGCGCCACGGGAGAGCCACGCAAATATTGGTGGCACCTCGCAGCCGGGCTTAGATTTCATCGCGTTGATGATGCATCCTGGATCTTGAGTATTAGACCAGAGCGTCACCTTACGAGTGACGGGATTACTCCCCTGCCGCCAGCGATGATTGGTCGACGAGTTACAAGCGCAAAGTCGCATATGTTCAATTATCAATATCTCAGCGAAGTAGGTTTCTGGCGCGACTTCATGTGCAATGGGGAACCGAGAATGATTATCGGGTATGGCAATCAATCAACAATCATATCCAGCAGCCTTCATCAGCTCTGCGTAACTTGGCCCGGAATACCCGGCGATGAAAAAGCAATTAAAACCGAGGGCTATGAAGAAACGTTATTCACAATGGCTGATTTCGAGTTGGCGATGAAAGGCAATTCTGTCGACCTCGAAGATGAAGAGGACTATGAAGAAGAGAACGAGTAGTTCTGGTTCTACTATTCTCGCGCTAGACACTCCTAAATGTCGCGCTTCTTGGTTTGAAGAGCCCCAGCTTGCGTTTGGGGCGAAGAACCAGCACCCAAACCCAAAAATTGGTATCCCTCTTTACGGTCCGTGGACACTCGGAACACCGCGACACAAGTCAGAGATCCACATTGGTTTCATCGGATCAGCGGAAGTGGCTGAAGCGGCTCAACACTTTTTTACGAATGCCGCTGATGGTATAGCCGATGAAGGCAAACAGTTTGCTTTTCCGGGGAGCCGAACCGATAGGGGTTTTCGATGCGAATTGCGGTTTGATTCCAGAATGATCGAACCGATAACGCGAAACGAAATGAAAGAGATTGACGAGATAAAGTCCGGACGGGAACGCTTTGAAAAGTTAATGAAGTATGTCGATTCGAAGCTCGATGTAATCACCCGCCGGGACCATCCATTGGATTACATAATTTTTGCGTTACCAGAAACACTCTATTCGCGCTGCAGATCGGCTGAGTATATGGAGAAGAAGGTCGGCTTGGTGCATCGGGATTTAAGGCGTGCATTTAAGGCCGTTGCGATGCGGTATTTGAAACCGACTCAGATATTCAGAGAGACCACCGCGATGGCGAGTTCGCGAGCACGCGACCTCGATCATCCCTCCAAGATCGCTTGGAACCTATTTACCGGCATGTATTTCAAAGTTGACGGACTACCGTGGGCACCAGTAGGACTTCCGGCCGGCTCCTGTTTTATTGGGGTTAGCTTTTATCGGCCTCTCGGAAGCACCTCCACATTGCGCACTAGTGTCGTTCAGGCATTTGATGAGCACGGAGAGGGACTCGTGCTGCGGGGCCATGACTTCCATTGGGATGAGAAGCGGCACGGTAAATCGCCCCACCTGCCGGCGGATTTGGCGCATGAGCTCGTAAAGATGGTGCTTGATCGTTACCAAGAAGAGCGGCGCCAATTGCCGCAACGCGTCGTGCTCCACAAAACGTCTCAATACGAAGATTTAGAACTCGATGGCTTTGAATCAGCGCTCTCGAGAGTTCATCAATATGACCTTGTCGCTCTGTCTCCAGTCAGCGACGTTCGCCTTGCGCGCGCGGGAAAGTATCCGCCGTTGCGCGGAACAGTATTTGAGATTGGAGATGAAGCCTATTTATACTCCACTGGCTTCATGCGGGATATGGGTGGGTACCCACACGGACACGTTCCGTCACCCCTCAGAATTACCGATCATGTAGGTGATACACCTATCGCACAAATCACACGCGAGGTGTTGATTCTTACAAAAATGAATTGGAACTCAGCAAATGGTTTTGGGTTGATGCCAATTACTCTGCGGTTCTCTCGTTTAGTCGGAGACGTTCTGCGCGAGGTTCCAGAGGGACAAATCCCGCAGCCGAAATATAAATTTTACATCTGAAAAACTGCTCTTGGGCCGGGTGCCCATCCTTCGCGCTCTTGCGAGGGATGGGTTCGACCACCACCGGCACTCCCAAACGACGCCTGCACCGCACACCGCATCCACCTGCCATACAAGTGTCAGGGCACGACTTTAGTCGTGCCGCAAAGACGCAAAATAACGATTCTTCCTTGCGCCGCAGGCTCGCGCGCAGCAACGCGAAGCGCGCATAAACCAATTGAGTTTACTCGTGCCATCAGTAATGTTATAAATTCTGGGCTTTAGCCCTTTGCCATGGCACGACCTTCTCGCAACACAAACCGCGACGACATCCAAAACGGTCCGCGCACTTTCTTCGTGACCTCGCGAACCAATGTCGGCGGAGCACTCCTGCAAACCGAACGGATGGCAAATCTATTTATCGACGTTCTGCGAAACTACGTCACCACCAAAAAATTCAGGCTGCATGACTTCGTCGTGATGCCCAACCATTTTCATTTGCAGCTCACCCTCGATGGCGGCATTACGCTCGAAAGAGCAATCGGACTCGTGAAAGGGAGATTCTCTTGTCGCGCCAAAAAGGAACTTGGTTGTCAGCTTGAGATTTGGCAACCGGGTTTTTCCGACGAGCGCGTCTGGGACCGCGAAAGCTTCCTCCGGCACCGCTCATACATTGACAATAATCCCGTCAAAGCTGGCCTGGCCGACAAGCCCGAGAACTATCCTTATGGCTCCGCGTATTTCCGTAAAAAAAAAGGCCACAGGGCCTAAAGGCCATTAAAAAAGCCCCTTTTCGGCACGACTCCGCAGCCCTCGCATGCGCTCGTGCAAAAACGCTCAAGTCATGCCCTGACACTTGTCTCGATGGTTGAAACTTTTCAATTGTTTCGGTGAGGGGTTTTGCTTCGGCAATTTTGGCAATTTCCCCATCAGCGTTATCCATGTAAATCAGTGGTGAAGGCTTTGATCTTCCGATCACCGGATCACCCGATCTTGTATCCGATCCGCGCCCATCTGCATCGATCTGCGGCAAAAGCCTTTCTGTGCTCTACCAATACGTCACGCTCACTTTATCCAGCCACACTGAATACGGTGCTCCAGCGCCATTGGAATCGGATTGATAGGCAATGTCCAGGCCGCTGTTGGAATCGGGAGTATGTTGCATGCTCAGGTTCACCACGCTCCGGTTGCCGTTCACTGTGACCGCGGTAAAGATCACATTGCCGCCGGTCTGGCGCTCGAACTCGAACGTCGCGTGGTTCCAGGTTTTGGCCGCTGGTTCCGGGCAGACCGCCGGGGAACCCACCCATTTTTTGCCGACGTTGTCCCACATGCGCCATGCGTGCGCGCCCGCCAGGTCACACTGCGTGGCAAAGTCATAGCGGCTTCCGCCGGTGCTCTGCGTAACGTAGAACTCCAGCGCCTGCACCGCCGCCGGATTGTCCACGTAAAAATTCAGGTCAAAAAGGAAATGCGTGGCGCTGTTATGCGCTCCCAGTGCCTTGAACCACAGCACCGCGCCAAAGGGCTTTGTGCCGCTCAAAAGTGAGAACCGCGCGGATGATCCGCCCAGAGAAGGGGAAGCTATCCCTTCGGTCATGGAAAAGACCGCCGCCGGAGCTCCCGCGCAGGAGAGGACGCAAGTCTGCCAGCCAGTAAGTTTCTGTATGTCCGGAATTACCTGAGCATTGCTTGGCGCGCCGCTTCCGGGAGTCGGGCTGGGACTTGGGCTGGCCCCAGGAGTTGGATTCGGGCTCGGGCTGGGAGCGGGATTCGTAGCCGCGACCGTTGGCGCGGAAGATGGCGTTGCCGATTGCCCGCCGCATCCGGCAAGCAGAGCAAGAGTAAAAACGGCAAGGCTTAGGCATAGTAAGATTTTCAGATTTTTCATCGTTGGAGAACTCTTTCTGAAACGGCGAAATACAGATTTTATTTTTTAAAATGGTGGCGGCTGTGATTGTGAATGAAGTGTATATAAAAGCAGAGTAGATGCGGGATTTTTAAAGTGCTGGGGCTTTATTTTTAAAGGGCCGGGGCTTTAGTGTTAAGAGGAGAGACTTACTTCGCGCCTTTTGTGTTCGTAGGCTACTGAAAAGCTTTTGCGAACCTGGTTGAGCGCTCCGCCCCAAGTCATGCCATGCGCAAAAATAAAGACACCCGGCGGGAAACGCCGGGTGTCTGGGGCCAATGAAACGTGCGCCATTGGCAGCACGCGGGGAGGGATCTACGTCGAGATCCAAAATTCTCTACCAATACGTGAGGCTTACCTTATCTAGCCAGACAGAAAACGGCGCTCCAACGCTGTTGGCGTCGGATTGATATGCAATGTCCAGCCCATTGTTGGAACCGGGCGTGTGCTGCATGCTCAGATTCACCAGGCTGCGCTTGCCATTCACGGTTACGGCCGTCCAGAGCAGTTCGCCGCCTGGCTGGTGCTGGAACTCAAGGGTCAGGTGATACCAGGTCTTGGCGACTGGGGCTGGGCATGTTACAGGTGAACCTACCCAGCGCTTGCCGATGTTGTCCCACATCCGCCAGGCGTGCGCCCCCGCCAAATCGCATTGCGCGCCAAAGTTATAGCGGATTCCATTGGCATTCTGCGTCACATAGAACTCCATGGCCTGGTCCGCTGCCGGATTATCGACGTAGTAGTTGAGGTCCATTACAAAATGGGTTGCGCTATTGTGTCCGCCCAGCGTTTTGAACCACAGGGCGGCGCCCCAGGTTTTCGTTCCGGGAAGCAGTGAGAACTTTGCCGACGACCCGCTCAACGAAGGGGAAGCAATCCCCTGCGTCAGGGAAAAAACTGCCATCGGCGTCGCGGTGCAGGAGCCAAAGCAAGTCTGCCAACCGGTAAGTTTCTGAATGTTCGTGATCACCTGGGCAGTGCTGGGTATTGTGATCGCCTGAAGCGGCATCACCTTCAGCACGCATGCAGCAAACAGGGCAAGGTTTAAAACGGCAAGGCTTGGGCGTAGTAGGTTTTTCAGTTTCTTCATCTTTTTTGGGGAACTCTTTCCGGTGGCGCTGTGATTCAGTTTGTTTGACCCTGCGGAGTCTATAGATATCCAGAGTAGATGTGGGAACCGAAAGGGTTGAGACTTGAGAGCTAAGAAGATCGACGTACTCCCAAGCCTTCCGTGCTGCCATTACTGGAAGTTATGAGCGATCTGAACAACCACAAAGCTGGGATGAGATGCACGGCAGTTGTGAATGCGCCCGTGTATCGCTTCTGCCGCGCTGAGAGAAATCTGCATTGCACAGCGATATAAAGAGCTAAGGCGCGATTCTTCACTTCCTCCCAGCAACCCGCAGGTGCTCTGCCGGTTCTTATCCAGCAACAAGGTTGTATGCCCAGTCCCTTGCAGTAAAACTAGTTCCCCCCTAGTTGAGGCCCCATGCGATCCATTTCTCCTCGTAACGTCATAAATTTCAGATCGTTTTCCTTTTGCACCGCGCTTGCATTTGCAATGGCAGCGCTGGTGCTTGCGACACCCGGCCGCGCCCAGGTGTCATTCCAACCTTCGGTCCACAGCAGCCCGAATATTCCCAATGACATTTTTCAAGTGAAGTTGTCCCAGGTCGGAAAGCCTGATCTCATCACAACACAAGCCGGCAGCAACATGGTGAGTGTCTTCCTGAATGACGGGAATGGCAATTTTCCCGCGAGTCCGTCGGCAACTTATCTGACTGGCGGCGTCGGCACGAACTCGGTCGTATCCGCCGATTTCGATGAGGATGGCTCGCCAGACATTGCCACCGCCAATTGCGGCAACAGTCCCGATCCGCCGCAGACGCCGGTGCCCTCAAGCGTTTCCATCCTTTTCAATAATGGCGATAAAACTTTCAAACCACATGTGGATTATCCGCTGCCTGCTTGTCCGGATTCCATCGGCTTTCTCAGAGCGGTCAGTGGCAACTCACTTTTTAGCTTGATTGTTTCTTATGGACAGTCAACCATGACCCTGCTGGCCAATGATCATTTTGGAACTTTTTCTGAGCGCACTATCTCAGGCCCTGCCGGTTCACAAATCACCGGAGTTTCGGCGGCCGACTATAGAGGTACCAACAGCGGCCTGGACGATATTGCCGCAATCATGAACGGAAATTCAGTTGTGATCTTTTTTGCGCAGCCCGATGGCACCTATAGCGCGCCAGTCACCATCTTCTCCATGGCCGCTACGTTGCTCGGAGCTAACACTGTAGGCTTTAACGCCACCGGACGGCCTGATCTCATGGTTCCATTTAACAGTGCCACAGAGTCGGGAGTAATCCTGCTGGCGAACCAGGGCGGTGGAAGTTTTACTTCAACTAAGTTGAATGTGGATCCTGTCTATAAACTCATCGGCCACAAAGCCGCTGAAGGCGATCTGCAAAACACTGGCTTGCACAGCGTGGTGCTGCCTATGAGCTATGCCTCAAAGGGTTCGCCATTGTTCAGCGCTTTTGCCGTCTTCACACAGCAGAGTAAAGGCGCGTGGAATGGGCCAATCTATCTGGCCGGAGACACCAACGGAACGGCCGCGGCTGCCGTGGTGGCTGATTTCAATGGTGACAACAAGCAGGACATCGCCGCAGCAGGCGGCGAGGACAGTCACATGTTCGTCTTCCGCAATACCACCTCAGCCAATGATTGCTCATTCTTTGCAAACCCAAGCGTTCATGTTTGTAGGCCAACCCCCGGATCGTCAGTTAAGTCACCGGTGCCGGCGTCGATCTCCGCCAATGGGACGCCATTCCCCATTGTGGCGATCAAGGCCTACTTTAATGGGACGCAGGTAGCCAGTTCAGAAACCAATACGCTGAACTTCACGCTTGCTGAGCCTCCCGGCAATTATCAGTTGGCGGCAAATGCCTGGGACTCGAACGACAAGGTCTATCAGACGATCGTGAACTTCACCGTTCCTGCCACTGTGGCGTGCAGCGCGCCTGCAAGCGCGGGCATTCACATCTGCGCGCCGGCAGCAGGCTCAACCGTCGCTTCTCCCGTGGCGATTTCCGCTGCGGCCAACGGTGGGACGGCCAAGATTTCCGCGATGAAGGCCTACATCGATAGCAAACTCGTTGCGTCTTCCAGCAGCGGAACCATCAGCGGATCTGTGCCGGAAGCTGCTGGAACGCACAAGCTCACCGTGAACGCCTGGAACACAGCCGGCAAGCTTTTCCAAAGCACAGCAACGTTTACCGTGCATTGATTTTGTTTGAGTTGAGCCACTTCGCTCGGCGCCTCTTGATCACCATTAAGAGGCGCCATTTTTTCGAAAGCAGGCTTGCACGGCAGATTTATTCTTCCCGAGCCAGACGGATATCTGTTGAGAAACGGGATATCTGCTCAGAAACGGAGGAGCGATTTTTTGCGTCAGAATAGGTCCTGCTACCACTTCTTGAAAATGAAAAACGCCGCCACCACGATAAAGAAAAACCCCACCGCGTAATTCCATTTGATGTCCTGCTTCAGATACCAGACGGAAAAGCCGGAAAATACCACTAAAGTAATGATTTCCTGGATGGTCTTGAGTTGCGCGGTGTTGAACGTATGGCTGCCGATGCGGTTCGCCGGCACCTGGAAACAATACTCAAAAAATGCGATGCCCCAGCTAACCAGCGTCACTTTCCATAGCGGCACATTCTGGTACTTGAGATGCCCATACCAGGCAAAGGTCATAAAAATGTTGGAGCAAATCAGGAGAACAACGGTCAGCATGTGTGTGTTCCTTATCCCATTCCCAGGTCAGAGGAAGATTCAAGCGGCGTCCCGCAAACCCTGCAGATTACCGCGGAACAGTCGCCACAGGTAAGCGGATCGGAGACTTCGCGGGCGCAATTCGGGCAGTAAAGAGATTCACCTGATGGCTGGGCGGGTTGTGAAGACGAAGACATATTCGGAATGTGTCAGCTTGAGCGAACCAAAGTTTCAAATGTAGCATAGAAGAATGGACACCAGAGTTGACGCTCTCCCCTCCCAGGCCGATCAGAAGCTGCAACAAGAATTTAACCAGTGGGCCGCTGCCGGACGTGGCGATGAGATGGAAGACCACCACTCAGATATTACTGAGCAGACGCTTGCTCTCATGGACCTTCAGCCTGCCGACCGCGTGCTTGATCTAGGCTGCGGTACGGGATGGGCGTCACGGCGCATTGCCCGAATCGTGACTGCCGGTGAAGTCGTGGGCATAGACGTCGCGGACGAAATGTTGAATCGTGCCGAGCAGACGTCAACGTCGTTTAAGAACATCCGTTATATCTGGGGATCGGCGGAGAAAATCCCTGCTGCTGATAACCATTTCACCAAAGTGTTGTCGGTGGAATCGTTTTATTATTATGCCGATCAGGGCAAGGCGCTGGACGAACTTCGTCGGGTGATGGCGCCCGGAGCAAAGCTCTTCATCCTTATCAACCTCTATAAAGACAATCATTATTCATTGCGCTGGGTTACCGAATTGAAAGTGCCGGTACAGGCGCTTTCTGAAGCAGAATACAAGTCACTGCTGCAAAAGCATGGCTTCAAGAACGTGCAGGCGCAAAGAATCCCAGACCGCAGCCCCACGCCGGAAACCTATTCTGGAAAATGGTTCAAGAACGCGGAAGAGCTAAGAGATTTCAAAAAGATTGGAGCGCTGCTGCTGATCGCGGAAAAAGCTCATTGAATAAGTGTGGTACGCTCAAACTCTGCGTGATTTCCTTTGGATAGCCCCGTACAAGCTAAACCAGCATCCGCCTCCGCGGTAGCCGCCTTGACCGGTGCTAACGCGGTCCGCCGGACTCTGGCGGCGTTTCACTACCGTGATTTCCGGATTCTCTGGTTTGGGTCGTGTACTTCCAGCATCGGCACCTGGATGCAGAACGTCGCCGAGAACTGGCTCGTCCTTTCTTTGACCGGTTCGGCGTTTTACCTCGGGCTTGACGCCTTTCTGCAGCAGTTGCCCATCATGCTCTTCTCACTCATAGGTGGGGTCTTGGCAGACCGGTTTGACCGCCGCCGGACGCTGCTGGTATCGCAGTACATTCAAATGACGACCGCTTTCACGCTGGCGGCCCTGGTTTTTTTGGGCTTGCAGCATGTCTGGCCAATTATGGTGCTGTCGTTTATTACCGGCTCGGCCCAGGCTTTCGGCGGCCCGGCATCCCAGGCTTTGATTCCCACGTTGGTCGAAAAGAACGATCTGCCTAACGCAATCGCTCTCAACTCTATCCAATTCAATCTGGCCCGCGTTGTGGGACCGCTGTTGGCCGGCGGCGCGCTGGCATTGTTTGGAATGGCTTCCTGTTTCTCTCTCAATGGATTGTCGTTCGTGGTCGTGATTATCGCATTGATGATGCTGCACGTAAAACATACGCCGCCCTTGGCGCCCCGAAGGATTCATGAAGAGTTGCGCGGCGGATTGTCGTATGTCCGCCACCAGGGCAGTTTGCTGGCGCTTACCATCCTTGCTTTCACCACAACGTTTCTTGCGTTCGCCGTATTGACCTTTCTGCCGCTGTTTGCAAAACAGGTGTTTCATCAGGGCGTGGGTGAATATACCCGGCTGATGGCGTTTTCAGGTTCGGGCTCGGTGGTTGGGGCAATTGTTGTGGCCTGGATGGGAAAGTACAAGCGCATGGGACGCACCGCCCTGATCGTTCAGGCCCTTTGCGGTCTCTCGATTGCCATGTTCGCGCTCTCCCGCGTCCTGTGGCTGAGCGATGTTCTTCTCTTCTTTACCGGCGCAGCGCTGATTATCGTGTTTGCCACCGTTACATCGCTGGTGCAGTTGGTTGTGCCCAATGAGCTGCGTGGACGCGTCATGAGCATATATATCCTGGCCTTCCGTGGCGGCATGCCTCTGGGAAGCCTGGTCAGCGGATATTTTGCCAGCAAAATCGGCGCTCCCGTAGTACTCATCTGCAACGGTATCCTGCTGGTCGCAGTGGCAACATATTTCCTGGTCCGCAGCCACGGTGTGCGGGAGCTTTAGCTCCGCTCGCGGCCTTATGAGGGAATCTCCAGCATTCCCGCTCTCCGCATGAATGAAATGCCATTCATGAAGGTTTCTACAGATAAAGCTGCAAAGATGATGCTGACCGACGCCGAGGATTGACTTGAGGCCGCAGGCCGCAACCCTAAGCTAGTCGAAGGGCAGGTGGAAGAGCGGCCATTTATGGCCGCGAAAAGGGATGGCTCAGAGAGCCTTCCTTGCGCCGCAGGCCCGCGCGCAGCTGAAGGCGGAGCGCTCACCAAGCCAGCGAATCAAGGCTGCTTGATGGTCGCGCCATGAGTGTGAAATCCAAAGGCAAAAGGTGCCTTCGGCCCGGATTGCTTGTCGGCGATTCCTGAGGCGTCATATAAGAGATTCGCGATTTTCTCCACATCTTCTTGAGCATTGATGGCGTTTTTCTCTGTACCGAATCGCTCCCAATCAGCCTGAATGTGCTCACCCAACTTGGCGTCTAAATCATCATCTACATTTTCAATCGTTTCACTCGTTAGGTTCTCCGGCTTGCCGTGGGCGATGTCATTACGGAAATCGAACAATTCTTTCACGATCTGCCAAGGACGCAAACCGTAATCTGGCGTCACATGAGTCAGATCAGTCAACAACTCCAGCTTCTCCCGTGGTTTCAGCCGTTCCAGATATTCCCAGTGCGGAACAAGGTTATACCCAAGCCAATTCAGAAAGGCTTCAAGCGCAAACGCTCGAAAAACCAGACTGCCCCGGAATTGATGAGCAGAACCTTTAGGTTCTTCTTGACCCGAACGTAACAGGCAATTCGCGGTATGCCAAAGTTCGGCATGGATTCGCACATCTCTACTTTTCGTGACAATCGCTTTGGCTTTCGTCGATGGTGTATTCATCCATTAAATTTAGTGGAAGCCCAGCCGTTGGTCGGTGCTGCCCGAACTCGCCCGCTGCATTTTTTCCACGATCCTTTTGTGACTGTCAATTGCCTGCCATTTGACAGCGATTTCATCAAAGGTTCGAGCGTAAGCCACAACGTTGCAGGCGCTATCCTCCACCGTATAGAACCCACCAGCGTTTTTTGGCGGCCTGACAATCAGATGAATCTTGTCCGCTATGGAAGTTCCCGGTATGTAGTATTGAGCGTCAGCGAGATAGCCATCACGGTTTGGTGGAGGCACAACTTCAGGTTGTCTCCGCGTGTCTGACCACTGTTTGTTCAGAGCAACAAGCTCCTGAATTAAATCTCTTGGAAAAAGACCAAGCTCGATACCCGCCTCTGCTAGTGAAACATGTCCGTACACCGACTCATCCTTGTCCCCCAGACCATACACAACCCGTGCCACCTTGGCATTAATCAAGCGATTGGTACAAGGCGTTTTTCCCGGTTTGCGGATCGAGCATGGCTCCAGTGTAGTGTAGACGGTGCAGCCGCTTAGATCGACGTTGTCCACATCGTCATTGATCTTTCTGAGAGCACAGTATTCCGCATGCCTTCCTTCGCCCGTTTCGCCTCGGAATCCCATT
>DASXMN010000035.1:0-120963 GCA_036495645.1 Candidatus Angelobacter sp. | reverse complement strand
CGTTGTTGTCCAAATAATGGTCGAGGCTTTCTTTCCGGCCAGTGCGGGATCGATCTTTGCTGCATCGCTGGTCAGCGGGTACTTCACCCAAACACTGGGACTGGTGTGATTCGAGTATTCGATTTCGGCCTCTGCCAGCGCTGTTTTATCGTGAATGCACCAGTAGACCGGACGCAGCCCTTTATAAACCGCGCCATTTTCCATGAAGTCAAACAACTGGCGCACAATTACAGATTCATACTGGGGCGTCATGGTGGAATATGGCTGGTCCCAGCGTCCGAGGATTCCCAGGCGCTTAAACTGCTCGCGCTGGATATTTAAATATTTTTCCGCGTACTCACGGCACTTCTTACGCACCGCGATGGCCGGCATCTCCAGCTTTTTGCGTCCGAGCGCCTCATCGACTTTGATTTCGATAGGCAGGCCATGGCAATCCCATCCAGGCACGTAAGGTGAGTCAAAGCCAGCCATGGTTTTTGACTTGACCACAAAGTCCTTCAGGCATTTGTTGAGAGCATGGCCTTCATGGATGGCGCCGTTGGCATAAGGAGGCCCATCATGCAGCACATAAGCGGGAGAACCTTTGTGTGACTCTCGGATTTTCGAGTAAATCCCCATCGCTTCCCAACGCTCAAGCCATTTCGGCTCGTTCTGCGGCAGATTGGCCTTCATGGAGAAGTCCGTTTTGGGAAGATTCAAGGTCTTCTTGAGTTCAAGCGGCGGCCGCATTTTTACTCCGAAAGAGGATTTAATTCTTCAATTATAAACAGTCGGGCTCACTGCCAATCTTTGCACCCGGAAGACCAGTGTGCAATTTGCCCTTGCGTTATAAAAGTGGCGGCAAATTTAACCAATCCTTACAAAACATAGCGCAAAATATGAATCTAATGTTTTACGCGCCAACTTTGAATTCGCTCAAAATGAGGACGATGACTTGTCTAAAAAAATTCGTCACCTGCGGTGGAAGCTCGTCAAGGCGAAGAGCAGGCAGAGAAACTTCACCTGAGAAATACAACTCTCATCTCAGATTCCTCATCTGCTATGAGTGAAAGCAGATCACATGATTTTGGCAGTGAAAAGGTTTTACGGGTCGGACACATGGCGAATCACGTAATCGTTCCCAATCAGTTCTTCGGCAAGGACGCACCCCAGTTCAATGGCCTTCCGCAGATGCATCAGTCGATGCTGACGTCCCTTTTTCGGAACGTCAAGGAAGCGATATTCCCAGAAAAGCTACCTCCTCTCCGTGTCACCTCACGGCCTGTAAATGTAGGGGAGATATGGAGCACTGCCCGGCCCAAAAAAGCTACTTCGGGCTCGCTTACTGTACATGCATTCGCGATTGCAGGGCTCATTGCGTTCTCGCTTTGGGGTGGGAAAAGCCCATCCGTGGCAAAGCCTGAAGAGCACGTCACGCTGGTAGCCCCGCAACTAACGGATTATCAACCGGTTATGAAGGCGGTGGAAGCCCCCAAAGCCCTGGCAGGCGGCGGCGGTGGCGGCAACGTATCAAAGATTTTTGAGAGCAAAGGGCACTTGCCTAAGGTCGCTCCAGAGCAGATTGCGCCTCCCACGGTGGAGGTCCTGAACAACAAACCCAAACTTGCTGTAGAGGCAACGGTGGTAGCGCCTCCGAACGTAAAGCTTCCAGACAATCCCAACATGCCAAACCTGGGTAATCCCATGTCAGCGCGTGTGACCGGACCAGCTTCAAACGGCACCGGCACGGGTGGAGGCATCGGATCTGGAGCCAGTAATGGCATCGGTTCCGGAACCGGTCCCGGACATGGTCCTGGGCAGGGCGGTGGCTTTGGCGGCGGTACTTACAAAATTGGTGATATTGGCGTATCTGCTCCAGTAGCCAAGTTCACTCCAGAACCTGATTTTTCAGAAGAAGCTCGCAGAGCAAAATATCAGGGTACCGTGGTTCTGGCTGCCGTGATTGGGCCGGATGGACGGCCACGCAACATCAAAGTTGTCCGCAGTCTGGGTATGGGACTGGATGAGAAAGCCATTGAGCGGGTAAGGACCTGGCTGTTCGAACCCGGAAAGAGGAATGGCACGCCGGTAGCTGTGGCCATGAATTTAGAAGTGGATTTCCGGTTGTTTTAACACGCGGTTTATGGCTGGGCTGGCGAGCAAGCATGTGCCGCTCAGAAAACTAAGTAAGGAGAGGAGAACCTGCCTCTCCTTTTTTAGTTTTGGGGCCGCTTGCGATTTCTCATCGCACAACTCCAGCCGCATTTTTTGCGCTGAATGTTTGGTTTGAATCCTTGTTCCGATTGAGATGTGCAAGCTTTCTCATAGCTAATCCGGCCAGTACTGCAAAAACGATCACCTGCGCAGAATGCAACCAGAACCAACCATCGGCGTTCCCCAACGAGACGAACTGACGCGCTTTGTCAGGGGCCAGACCAAAATGAAAAAAGTGAGATCGCCGATGATGTGTACCGGAATCACAGGCAAGATAGAGTTAGTGAGAAAGGCGATCAAACCAAAAGTAACGCCGACCAGAAAATACAAGGTAAGCTTGGGGAGTAGAAATCCATGATTCACATGCGCCAGCGCAAAAAAGAGTGATGATACCGAAACAGCGATAGGAGCGCTGAACCTGCGCTCGAGTGCAACTTGTAAATAGCCGCGGAAGGCAGATTCTTCCATCAAAGGTGAAACCAGAGAACCCATGACTATAAAGACAGCAATGGTGAAGATCGGATACTTGGAATAATCGGGGAGCACATTTGGAGGCATTCTGAACAGCTGAAACATCATGATCCATAGACCGGCAAGCGCGATGATGGCCGGCACCCCGGCCAGCAATGTCCAGAAATATACCCGCGCTGAAACAGCATTGGCGCGAAGATAGTGGCGCCGCGCTTCTGACGTGCGTTGTGGCCCGCCTTTGCCGCCAATATAGCACCATGCCAACCATAAGAAAACAGCCATTACGACGAAGGCCCACGGGATCCTCGGACTGATCTTAACGTTGGCCAACATAAGCCCTGTCCAGATGCCGCCGGCAAACGTAGATATAGCAAGTGCCAGTAATCCAAATCCAATCACAGATAAAACATTTTTAATCGATTGATTCATGCCTGCCAGCCACAACAGCTGAGGAAGAATACTACAAAATTGATTTGGAGAGCTTCTCAGACTGACTACTGGTTTTAGCTGCCAGACAACACTCTCCGGCGGGGATCGGGCTGCCATGAGGGCAGGTACGCGGATGTCCCAGGAAAGAACAGATTCGGTCCGTAGCTTCCGGCGAGAGGATATGCTCAAACTTGCATGCCTGCTCCGCTACTTCTTTTTCGTCATGAACGTGAAAGGTCTGTGTAAAGAGGCGCTCGGCCAGTCGGTGGCGGCGGATGACGTCCTCCGCGCGTTTACGGCCTTTTTCCGTGAAGATGATCATGTGATCACCATGGCCGGTGTGCTCTATGGCAGGCCGGAAAGCCACATGGCACCGATTCAGCACCTGCTTGTGCGTGTGAGGCTCCAGAGCATGTTCCGTGAGGTCCACCAGTCCCAGGCTCGTCATGCGCTCCAGCGCCAATCGCATGGGCAGGGCGCCCTCAACCTCAACCCGCCCTAACTCGGCAGGCTCCCCGTTTTCTGCCAATACCCAAAGCTCTTCCAGAACTTCGTCAAACTGCTCTTCATCCGACATGGAAAAGATTTCCTGCGCGGCTATGCTGCCATGATGCAGTTCGAGACGCCGGTCAGCCAGACGCGCAACGACGGGATCATGCGTGACCATAATAATAGTGCGTCCCTGTGCATGCATCTCCCGCAGCTTGCGGAGAACGATTTCTTCATTCACTGCGTCCAGGTTGCCGGTGGGCTCATCGGCCAGAATGATGTGAGGATCATTGATCAAAGCGCGGGCAATGCATACACGTTGCTGCTCACCGCCGGAAAGCTGCGATGGCAGATGGTCGGCGCGGTCTTTCAGCCCTATCTGGTCGAGCGCGGCAAGGGCATCAGTTTTGTCCGTCATGCTGTGGAAGTATTGCGCCAGCATGATGTTCTCCAGCGCCGTGAGATATGGGATTAAATGAAATTGCTGGAAGATGAAGCCAATCTTTTCCGCGCGGAAACGGTTTAATTCCCCGGCGGTCATTCTCGAGATATGGGTGCCGTGAATCCAGATTTCACCCGTGGTCGGCTGATCAAGGCAGCCTATAAGATTGACCAACGTGGATTTGCCGGAGCCTGAAGGCCCCATTACAGCCAGCCATTCCCCAGAGGCCACTGAGAGCGAAACATTGTCGAGCGCCCGCACCTCCACATTGCTCTTGTAAACCCTGGTTACGTTTTTGAGTTCGATCGGCATTATTCTCCTCGCAGGATCCCTGCGGGCTGTATCTGCTGCAACAACTTTAAGGGCGCAGTGGAGGCAATCAACGCAAGAATTATGCTACCCAGCAATACCGGAAACAGGAGCAGAGGCTGGGGCAGGATAGCGGCATCAAAATTTGCCTTGCCAATCCAGAACGCAACACCACTGCCCACCACATAGCCAGCGACGGACCCAGCCAGAGCGAGCAATGCAGCTTCAGCGGCAAACAGAAAATTCACAGTGCGATTGGACGCACCCAGTGCCTTCATTACGGCAAAATCCTTGCGGCGTTCAAGCACTGATCCGGTGAACGTGGCGACCATGCAAAGCATGATCAACACCACCACGACCGCGGAAGACGCCAGTACCACAGAGCGTGTTTTGCCTACAACCGCGCTCTGCGCCTGGGTAATCTGGCGGACCGGCTTGACCTCGGCATTGGGCAGCTCAATGCTGAGTTTCGAAATCGCATTTTGTATTTCACGCGGGCGGCCTTCGATACGGACCAGAGCAGTGTTGGGATGAATATTGGTCAGTCGTATGAAATCTTCCAAAGGAAGGTAGATGCGGCTGTCATCGTCTGACCCGGCATGATAAACGCTTGCTGCCTTCACGATTGCAGAGCCCGTGCCGAAGGAAAGTTGCAGATCGCCACCATGAGCCATCGTTTCATCCACCCGAGAGCCCATCAATGCGGTGCCTTCTCTGGCATTGCTGAAAGACCATGAGGTGTTCAGTTGACGAAATCTTTCGATGTCCACGCCGCCAACAACGATTTTTGCTTTTCCCGGGTCTGCCGTCGCAATGGCATAAGCCACCGGCAAAACTTCGCCGTTGCTGCCAATGGCATTCCGTATGCGCGCCAACTCTCCGGAACTGAGATCGCCGGACGTCTTTGTGACAACAACATTCGCGCCGAATCCCCGGAACTCACGGCTCAGCTTGCCTTCAAGATCAGAGTAGATCGTGAGCGCCGCTGTGGCGATGGTAGCCACTACAGCTACTGAAATGAGCGCTGTAAGCGCTCGATCTTTGCGTACCCACGCTGCTTTCAGTAGCAGGCGGAGCAGGAGGTGGCGGCGGTTCATGCATCGCCTCTGAGCACCACGGCAGGATCAAACTGCATAGCTTTCCGTACCGCTCCAGCGCTGCCGGCGAAGGTGACAATCAAAGCCGCGAGAAGCACCACGGCAAGCACAACCGGATGCACAACGATTGCGGAGCCGAAAATACTTTGGCCAATTTGGTGTGCGAGCACTGCACCGGCAGCAAACCCAATAAGGCCACCCGCCACCGCGAGAAAGCCAGCTTCTGTAAGAAACAGGGAAGCCACGGCTGTGTTTCCCGCGCCCAGAGATTTCATTAGCCCAACTTCCTGCCGGCGTTCAAGAATTGTGGCGGCCATGGCAGCGGAAACTGCCAATGCGGCGGCCAGTAGCGCAGCCAGCATCAGCAACAACATGAGTCCGGAAACACTTGAGAGCACTTTCCCCTGGTTTTGCTCTACTTGCCGGATTTGTTCCACCCGCACATTTGGCAGGACTTCACGAAGCTGATAAGCAATTGAGTTGGCGTAAGGCGAGCAGTACCAGCGGTCGAGCACAGCCGGAGACATCTTGT
This sequence comes from Candidatus Angelobacter sp., assembly GCA_036495645.1. Classification (GTDB taxonomy): domain Bacteria; phylum Acidobacteriota; class Terriglobia; order Terriglobales; family Acidobacteriaceae; genus Angelobacter. The sequence continues at coordinate 115,001 of DASXMN010000035.1, read as the reverse complement.
CAGGGTCTTTACGGGCAAACGCATCTTCCGGTTTGGTAAGCGCGCTGACGGTTACGCGGCGCACCGCATTTGGTTGGTGAAGAATAGCCTGCACGATATGGAGTGATGCAACAATGGCCTGATCTTCATCGCCACCAGTATTCAAGATGCCGCTGATATGCAGCTTTTTACCGCCGATTTCTATCTGATCGCCAATATCTAACCCAGCTTGCTGCGCGAGTTTGCTGCCAGCCAATACGTTGGGCGGGAACTGTTCAGGGAACCCGACATAATCAGGCGGCCATGCGCCGTCAACTTTCCACCAGGGATTTACGCTGCGTACGCCGGTGGAGAATTGCTCCTGGCCATACTGAAGCGGCTGGGCAAAATAAGTCCCAATCAGTTCAGCGTTGATTTGACCATTACGGGTTTGGATTGATTGCGGTGCCGAGAGAAAGGGTGCATAGCCTTTAATATTGTGTCCCCAGAAAATGCTCTTGATCTTGATCAAGTCCTGCTCGGGAATGAATGCGCCCTCACTGGCTGGCTTCAGGTCCACGCCACCGATGTTCACATCCAGGGTATCTTCTATCGGTGTGATTACCAGATTGGCACCCAGGCTGCGCAACTCCTGGTTGATTTTGTCACCGATATCAGTGCCAACAGCGATCATGGCCGTGGCAATGCTCATTCCCAACGCAATGGCCAGCAAGGCCACCGTCTTGCGCCGTTTTTGTCTCCGGAATGATTCAAACAACAATCGCAGGAACATTACTTTGAGAATTGCCCAACTTGCTGGGCCAGGTCAGTAAGTGATATCACTACAGAATCACCATTCTGTACCGATTGCAGAGGGATAGGATTGCAGCCGCCCGGCTGTCCTACACTCTGCGGGTTAACGGGTGCGGCGCAATTCTTGCAGATGATCCCTGTTGCGCCTTTGTAAAAGCCAATGCCACCGCAAATCTGGCAGGCGTCAAAGACGGAAGCAATCTTGCCATCAGGCTTGCGGTACAGCAGGAACCTCACGGTAGTCCCGTTTACGTTAGCGGCATAGCGCTGCAATTCGCCTTGCGGCAGGTCTTTGGTCGAGATCGTGGCCTTGCCGTTCGTAAAAGCAACTTCCGTGGCTTGCGACAGAGGGGGTGGAGCTTCCGCATAAATGACCTCCGCTGTAATGGTGGTGATAAAAACAAACGCGGTCACACATACAAGGGTTGCCCATAGACGTTCCCGTTTCGCCGTCCATTGCTGCTTTCGTTCTTCTGCCCTGGTTGCTGTGCCGGGAACGATTGTGGCTTCCGGCTTGCGTCGGCGGTATTCCAGCAGGACCATCAATAGGACAAGCGTCAGCATTGTGACAGGGAAGAAGTAGTCATTGCGGGCGATTGGCCCAATCAGCGACATCTCTCGTTTGCTTGAAGGAAGAACTCCGGATTCAGAAAGCTCATGCATCCCAGAGATGATCAACTGGGCGGCCACAAAAAACAGAATGACCGTGGTTACATTGAAAAACTTTCGCAGATCAATGCGGACACTCCCTTTCACAAACATCACACCAAAGACCACGGCCAGGGCAACACCCATCAGAGTTCCCAGAAAGCTCATTAACGCAGTCGAATTAAGAGAGACGCCGGCCAGAATGGCTACAGTCTCAATGCCTTCACGGAAAACCATGAGGAAAACGAAAGCAAACAGCCCCCATTGGGAGCCGCTACCGGCCAGAGAGCCGACTTTACTTTCAATCTCTCCCTTAAGTTTGCGGGCAGTCCGCATCATAAAAATGACCATGCTGATGACGAAAACTGCGGCGACCAGCATGACCCAACCTTCAACTTTGTCCTGGTTAATAGGGGCGTAAGATAGTGCTATGGCGCCAGCCACGCTGCCAATTACGGCAGCAACTAAGGCTGCATAGACGGTACGTCGCAGGTCAGGGCGGCCAATCTTGGAGAGGTAAACCAGCGTGATACCCACGATTAACGCGGCTTCAACGCCTTCCCGCAATGTCACCACCAGGGCAGAGAGCATGAAATCTCGAGTTCCATTTTGAAAATGAATTTCAATTTCATTTTCAATTAGAAATTGTACGTGCCGTGCGAAAAGCAGTCAACAAATTGAAAATGCACGGTTAGCGGCTCAGGTTGGCGCACATCCCGGTACTTGCATGCAGCGTCATACAGAGGTGCTGCAAGCCATAAAAATCAAAATCTGCCGGTCTGCCGGAGAGATGCTACAGCTACGCTCGCTGTGGGAATCGATCTTTGCTGCTTCCAATTGCATCATCTTCCAGAGCTTTGAACTGAATCTGCTGGCTGCAGGGCTGTTTGCCGGCAGGGAAGAACCGTACGTGGTATGCGCGGAATCTTCTGAAGGGGTTGCTATTGTTCCGGCTGCATTGCGCCATAGCGATGGCTCAATCCGGTTGCTGGGAGAAGAACTGTTTGATTATCGCGGGTTTCTTCACACGGGCGATCCAATGGTTTTACGAGTGGCCTTGGCCGCTCTCGCCGAGCTTGAGCGCCCCATGGAAATCCTGGCCCTGCGAGAACCCGATCGCAACAGAGTGAGCGACGAACTGCAACTAGTCCCATTTGCCGCCGCGCCTGGTGTGAGTTGCGCGCACATATCGGCAAAGCAATTTGGCGCGGAACATCCTCGGCTGGCCCGCAACCTGCGCCGGTTGGAAAAGCTCGGTTTTGCCATGAAAAGCTGCGATGGCGCAAATGCTCAGCTTCTGCACTCGATTTATGCCAGAAAGGCCGCCCAGATAACCGGTAGTCTGTTTCATGACCGTGCTCGCATTGAATTCCTGGTAAGAGCTGCCGCGCTTATGCCGGATGTTTTTGAAATCTTCACATTGGAAAACAGCGTGTCCGTTGCGGCGGCTTTGGTGGTTTTACATGATCAGGATTGCCGCCGGTTTTATACCGGCTGGTTCGCGCCTGAGTTCGAAAAGCACTCTCCCGCGCTGTCCCTGATTTATGAGGTTACGCGGCAGTCGCTTGCGGCAGGACTTAATTGTGACTATATGACCGGCGAGCAGCCTTACAAGTTGCGTTTGGCTACAAACTCCGTACCCCTGTATCGACTGCGCGCTACGCCGGAGCAGTTGGCAGGTCTTGGACGGCCAGCAACGAAGGAATTAGTGTCTGCTGCATAGATCTTTTCAAAAAAAGATCTTCAAAAGACAATCTCTCCAAAAAATCCAGCTTGCTCCAGCCGTATTGTTACTAATGTAACTAACGCTCCGCCCGGAAGGTGTTCTACTCTATCGAAATCAGGTACATGAACTTCCGGGGAGAACAGCAAGATGGATGTAGTAATTCAAGAAACAGCGATCAAAGAAGCCAATCAGGCTTTCAGCAAGCAGGTGACGAACCAGGTCGCCCGCATTACCGGTGAATTAAACAGGTTGGAACAGCTACTGAGCGCCGGCATGGTGGATCGCCGCGTATTAAGCGAGTTTCGCTATGCGGTGGACCGCGCGCGCAAGACCGGCTGGCAGGTGGAAAAGTGGCTGGACGGTGACAATCGCGAGCTTTCCGCCATGATTACCGAAGAGCGTATTCACTGCATCACCCGCATGACAAACCACCTGGCCTCAGAACTGGAAATTGAGGGCAAGCATTTTGCCGGCCTGGACGTTATGCAGGAGGCAATCCAAAAGCTGGATGCGGTGTTGACGAAGAGCATCTAGCTCATCTCTCCAGACTGCGGCTGATAAGATGTTCTCAGCCTATGAAAACGATTGTCCTGGTAATCCTTGGCGTTACGATGGCGGGGGCGGTCTTAGCGCAAAGCTTCGCGCAGAAAAAGACTGCGAAGTCAGTCCAACAACAAGCACAACAGAAGTGGCGAGCTTATGTCTATCCCGATGATGGCTTTGCCATTACGCTGCCTGCCCCAACCACCCCGCATGATGACGGCGGAGACCGGCACATCCACGTTTATACGGTCCGTCTGGCTGGGGGAACAATCTTCAACCTACGCGCCGTCCACCGGCTGATGGACTGTGAGACAACGCTGGCCGATCTGTGGGACAAAGCGGAAAGCAATAAAGACCCCAAAGAGCCTGTTATTCGCGGCTCATTAAAGCAGGTCTCGTTGTCTGGATTGTCTGGACTGGAGTATGAAACCGGCCAGGGATCCGAACGAAACCTCCACCGCTTTCAATGTGGCAATAAAATTTTTTATATCTTCAGCGCAGGATATAAAGGAAAACGGCCTGCCGATGTCAGCCGGATCATAGATTCGTTTCAAGCGGTGAATCCGGCCCACCAGTAAAGGCCCGTTCGGCAACTTTTGCGCAGCTAAAGCACGGCTGTCTCATGCAGCAGTTCGCCGCGTGCAAAACGCTCAAAGGCCAGAACTGACACATCATCCACTACATTTGTTTTTCCCTGCAAAATGAGGTCACTCAGGATCTTGCCAGTAGCCGGAGAGTGCATTACGCCGTGTCCGCTGAAACCGTTGGCAAGAAAAAAACCAGGCACGGCAGCCACGGGCCCGAGCACGCAGTGGTGGTCTGGCGTCATCTCATAGAGTCCGGCCCATGCCCGTTTGGGATTGATGGGAAGACTCTCAAAGACTGGGACGCGATCTGCGGCGTGTACCAGAATTTTTTCGATGAACGCCGGTTCGAAGTCGGTTTTGTAACCCGGAGTCTCTTCGGGATCGTTCCAAGCCAGCAAAAAGCCACGGCCTTCCGGGCGGAAATGGAAGCCTGTGCTCATATCAATGACCATGGGCGCAGTGTGCGGGAAGTCAGAAAATGGTTCTGAAGGGACCAGCATGCGTCGCAGCGGTTCGACCGGGAGTTCGATACCTAAGAGCGTGGCCACCTGTGCCGACCATGCACCAGCGGCGTTCACAATTATCCGTGTAGAAATTTTCTCGCGCGTGGTTTCAACCGTGAATACGCCGGAGTGATCTGTTGTGATGGCGGTGACCTCGGTTTTCTTCCATAAAGTCGCGCCGCGCTCCACGGCAGAAGCCATAAAGCCATTCATCACGCTGTAAGGATCGACAAAGCCGTCCGTGGAGCAGAAGCTGCCGCCCAGAATGTCGTCAGAGCGGAGTTGCGGCAGCATCGATCGGATCTCGTCGGCTGGAAGCAGACGCGCAGTAGTTAATCCAAGTTGCTTTTGGCGTTCAAAATTCTCACGCAAATAGGCAACATGAGAGTCCTTTGTGGCAAGGAAAAGATAACCTTGCGGACGATAGTCGGCGGGGTGTCCGACGACTTCCTCAAATTGCGCATAGAAGGGAATTGAGTACAGCGACATCTGAATGTTCACAGGCGTAGAGAACTGAGCGCGTACGCCGCCCATGCTCTTTCCTGTAGATCCCTTGCCTTGCGAGCTTTCCCGCTCAATGACCAGCACGCTTTTGCATCCGGCATGCGTGAGGTGCCAGGCAATGCTGGAGCCCACAATGCCACCGCCAATGATGACTACATCCGCCGTATGCATGCTACTTGCTCTTTAATGCCTCCCATTGTTTGAGCAGGGCTTGCGCTTGAGAAAGAGTTTTCTCTGCCGCTTGGGATTCCTGCATGGTAGGAGCAGAGTCAGCGCTGTCTACACTGACTATCAGCTGAGCTAGATTGCCGATGACTGAGGCGAATGCTGGTGGACTGCCACCTTCTGCTTCCGCTTCACCGCGGCGAGGCCTCGTACCCGCGAGTTTCTTTTCATCTTCTGCTGTGATCTTGCCGGATTGCGCGGCGGCGTGAATATCTTCCACTGCCTGATTGGCTTGCCGCAAAGCTTGTGTAAGTTTCAGCGCAAGAGAAAACTGCTTTTCCAAATCCTGCGGCGTGGCTTTTACACGCGGATCCATGATCAGCTTGAAAGGTTGCGTATAGGTTTTGCCATCAACCGTGAGCCGCAACTGGTATGAGCCGGGAAGCGCCAGCGGCCCAGCGGGTTCCCGCGGAACGTCACGTCCAGCGACGGTGAACATGCTGTAACCGGGTTGGGGAATGGGCGGAGCCGAATAACGAATGTCCCAGATGAAGCGATGCATTCCAGCGGCCGATGAGAGAGGCTCTTCAGGCTTAAACCAATACATTGGGAATGCTGGCGGAGTCGGCGGGTGAAACGGCTGGTCTTTGCTGGAGTAAGAGCGCACGACCTGGCCCCTCGCATACAGCACTTCAAGCTTTACTTCACCCTGCGCTGATGACTTCAAGTAATAGTACAAGATCGCTCCCGGCGGCGGATTCTCCCCTGCTGGCTCTTCCGGTGGCAGAGGTGTGTCACCGTGAGTGCTGGCGCGTATGCGCATGGCGATTGAAGGCGTGAAAAGATGCGCTGGCGCGGCCTGCACTTCAGCGGTGAGTTCGCGTAGAGGAGAAATATCGTCAAGAATCCAGAAGGCGCGACCGTGAGTAGCGGCCACCAGATCATTGTCTTTGATTACCAGATCGTGCACGGGCGAGACCGGCAGGTTGAGTTGCAGAGGCTGCCATGAGTCCCCATCATTAAGAGAGAAGAACACGCCAAGTTCGGTTCCGGCAAACAGCAGACCTTTCTTTTTTGGATCTTCGCGGACCGTGCGAACGTAAGCGCCGTTAGGAATGCCCTTGTTATTGCGAGTCCAACTTTTTCCAAAGTCATGCGTCCGGTAAATATAAGGATCAATATCATTCAGGCGGTGGCGATCGACTGCGGCGTAAGCTGTGCCGGCGTCAAAATGCGAAGCCTCAATGATGCTGATCTTGCTCCAGTCAGAGAGACCCTGCGGGGTGACGTTGTTCCAGGTCTTGGCATTGTCGCGCGTGAGATGAATTAATCCGCTGTCCGTTCCCGCCCATATCAATCCGGCAGTTAGGGGCGAAGGGGCAATGGTATAAACCACGCCGTGTCCTCGGGCCTTAGCATTTTCAACTGTAAGCGGGCCTTGTTCGGGGGCTTTCGGGTCAGTGCCTGTCAGATCCGGGCTGATCTTCTCCCAACTATTGCCCTGATTGGTGCTGCGGAGCACATTCTGTGAACCGAAATAAAGGGTGTGCGGGTCCCTGGGCGAAAATACCAGCGGAGAGGTCCATGTATAGCGATGTTCGGGATGAGCCTCGCCGAAGTTGCGTATGGCATCAGGAGCAATGACCTGGGCTTGTCCGGTACGGCGGTCATAACGAAAGAGTTCGCCATACGTGCCGCCGCCATAGATGATGTTGGAATCGCTTGGGTCAGGCGCGATGTAGCCGCTTTCGCCCGCGCCCGCGGGATGCCAGTCGCGAAAAGTGATGGAACCGTCATTGCTGCGGCTCAGGATGTAAACGCTGCCGCTATCCTGCTGTGCGCCGTAAACGTGGTAGGGAAATTCGTTGTCCACCGCAACGTGATAGAACTGCGCGGTCGGCTGGTTAAACCAACTGCTCCATGAGCGCGCCCCGTCAACGCTTACGCCCGCACCCTGATCACTGCCGAAGATCATGCGTTGCGGGTTAGCAGGGTCAATCCAGAGAGCATGATAGTCGTCGCCTCCGGGAGCGCCTTTAATGGCAACAAAAGTTTTACCCGCATCCGTGGAGCGATAGATCGAGACGTTGGGAATGTAAACAGTGTCCGGATTTTTAGGATCGACGTAAATTTCGCCGAAGTACCACATGCGGCCATGGATGCGCGGATCGGTTCCGGTACGGACCCAGGTTTGGCCGCCGTCGTCTGACTTGAAGAGCCCACCTTCTTTGTTATCAATTAGAGCATAAATGCGCTGGCCGTGTGTGCCGCGTGCGATGGCCAAACCAACACGGCCCCAATCACCTTCAGGAAGGCCGCCGCCGGTTACTGGATTCCAAGTCGCACCGCCATCTGTGGATTTATAAATTGCGCCAGAGGTGGTGACTGGCGGATAAGCGCTCCATGGCGTGCGCTGGTCATGCAAAAGAGCAGCCCAGATTGTTTGAGGGTGATCAGGATCGAGAGTAATGTCTATGGCGCCGGAGTTTTCATCACGGAACAAGACTTTCTGCCAGTTCGCTCCGCCGTCAGTGGAGCGGAAGATGCCGCGTTCTGGGCCGGGGCCATAAGCGCTGCCCATTGCGGCCACAAAAACTACGTCAGGATTGCTGGGATCGATCACAATGCGACTGATGTGGCGCGATGCGGTCAGGCCGATGTGGTTCCAGGTCTTGCCGCCGTCTGTGGTCTTATAAACTCCGTTGCCGTACGTCAGGTCAGAGCGGAAATCAGCTTCGCCTGTGCCCACATAAATGACATTGGGATTGGACTGCGCTACCGCCAATGCGCCAATGGAGGAGATTGGCTGGCCGTCAAAAATAGGCTCCCATGTGATGCCGCCATTCACGGTTTTCCAAACGCCTCCGCCCACGCCGCCGAAGTAATAAGTATTGGGTTGGCCTTCAACGCCGCTCACGGCGACGGTACGTCCGCCGCGATGGGGGCCAATCATCCGCCAGCGGAGACCGCTGTACAGGCTGGAATCAAGTTGTTGAGAAAAAGCCGAGCAAGAAAAGACAAGAAGGACGCAAAGTGGGATGAAACGCACAGAACAAAAGGTTTTCAACATAGGCACAAGCATTGTACTAAGACCTGCTTCCACTGGCTCGCGGCAATCTGGTAAATTCAAACGTACTCCATCCTGCAAATTGAAAAAGGACCCACGATGAACATCAGGGAGAATAGTGTGCCCGGCTATGAGCGCGTAGTGTGCGGCACAGATGAAAATGCGGGCTACAGCGGGATTGTGGTTGTCCATTCCACAGCTCTGGGACCGGCACTGGGCGGGACGCGCTACTGGAGCTATGCCAGCGAGGAAGAGGCCATGACTGATGTGCTTCGCCTGGCGCGTGGCATGACTTATAAAAATGCCCTGGCTGGCTTGCCGTGTGGGGGTGGGAAGTCGATTGTGATACGGGGCGAAGGCGCCGGTGACCGCGAGAAGCTGTTTCGTGCGCATGGGCAGCTGGTGAACAGCTTTGAAGGCAAATACATTACCGCAGAAGACGTAGGCACCAGCCCGTCTGATATGGAATACATTCTTCAAGAGACAAGCCATGTGGCAGGGTTGCAGGGACGCTCAGGCGATCCGTCTCCGCACACGGCGCGAGGCATCTTCCGTGCAATGCAGGCGGCGGCCAGGCAGAAGTGGGGCAGCGACGATTTGAGCGGCAAGACTGTAGCCATTCAGGGGTGCGGGCATGTTGGTTATTTTTTAGCGGGAGAACTGGCGCGCGTAGGCGCAAAATTTCTGGTTACCGACGTGGACCAGACCAAAGTCAGGCGCGTGGTGGAAGAACATGGAGCGACGGCAGTAGCTACGGATGAAATTTATTCAGCCTTGGCGGATGTGTTTGCGCCGTGTGCGCTGGGCGGCGTGCTGAATGATCAGACGATTCCGCAATTGAAGGTGGCGTTGGTAGTGGGAGGGGCAAACAATCAGTTGCTGGAGCCTCGGCATGGCGATCTGCTCCAGCAGCGCGGAATACTTTACGCTCCGGATTATGCCGTGAATGCAGGTGGGGTGATCAATGGCTGCTGCCGGGAAATGCTGGGGTGGGACGTTCCGAAGACCCTGGCTAAAACAGATGCGATTTACGACACGCTGCTGACAATTTTTGAGATGGCCGAACGCGAGCGTATTCCAACGTATCAGGCCGCAGACCGGCTGGCGGAAGAGCGGTGGAAGCGGGTGGCGTAGCGTTTAGCTCGTCGCTTCTTTATTTTTCTTCTTGATGTAAAGCAGTTTATCGACCTCAGCTACCACGTTTCCTTCGGCATCCTTGACCAGCACCTGAAAAAGCGGTTCCACTTTGGGCTGGCTGTCGGCTGCAGAGCGAATCTCCGCAATCTTTTCTTCGGTGAGATTAAAAGAAGCTTTCATCACGCCTTTGCCCGGCTTCTTAAATCGGATATTCGCGGCCTTGTCCCACACGATGTAATCAGGGCCAAGAATATTGGCGAGCATGAGCACATAAAAGGGATCGCACATGGAATACAGCGATCCGCCAAAATGGGTGCCGAAATAATTGCGATTATAGAAGCGCAGAGGCATCTCCACTTCAACGTTGCGGAAGTCGGGAGAAATATGCACGCGCACGGCTGTCCCGATGTACGGAGGATAAAAATTTATTTTGCGTTGCAGTCTTCTGCTTCGTACGGCGAGTGAACGATCAGCACCTGTCATTGGCCTCTATCCCAGTTTTAGTCGGCGGTTCTAAAAACAAAAGGGTACGCTGCCGCGCACCCTCTGTCGAAAATTATCACTACTTCTTTTTAGCAGCAGCCTTTTTGCTGGGAGCCGCGCTGGCCTGTCCTTTGGAAGGATCATCAGCCGCATTGACGTAAGTGAGTTTGAATGGGCCGGCCCCGTGGACCTGGACTATGGTTTCACCCTTGGCCATGGCATAGTGATTGTGGTGGGGCGGCATTACGACCGTTGAGCCTGCCGGCAATGTTTGCATTGAGCTCTCATCAAATTTATCGCCCATGCCAACACGGAATTCTCCGGAGAGGATGGTTACATTTTCCGTAGTAGGGTGCCAGTGCGGCATAATACGGTAGCCATCCGGCACCTTCAAGCGAACGATGAATGGCCCTGATTTCATGGGATCACCGGCGATTACGGCAAATTGCGCGCCCGACTGAAAGATTGGCGGCGCCGGGCCCCATTGGATGGTGTCCGGAGTAGCGACGACAACGGCAGGAGCTGCCGGTTTGGCTTTGGTAGCGGCTTTTTTCGGCGCTGCTGTCTGGGCCGTAAGCAGGGCGGGGAGCAGAAGCAGTACCGTCAAGAATTTACGCATGTATCCTCCATGTTGCTAGATTCAAGCTAACCACGATGGCACGAATTCTACTCTTCAGTGACTGCCGGTATTCAGAAAAATGAATATCCGGGGTCAAGTTAAGCATCTGTGCAATGTACCGCGATAAATTCCATGGAGGATCAATGACCGCCCACTTATTGCTGCTGAATGCTTTTGCGCTTGCCGCAGGATTGGCCGCCAGCGGAAAACGCATCCGATTGGAGCGCACCGTAAAGAGTAATCTTCCGTTTAGCGATGCGATGTGGCACGGCGACACGCTCTACCTTTGCGGACATATTGGTCTTGATGCCAGCACAGGCCGCCCACCCGCCACTGCCGAAGAAGAAGCCCGGCTGGTAATGGATGGTGTAAAGCGTACGCTGGAAGCGACTGGATTGACCATGGAGAACCTTCTATCGGTGCAGATTTTCTGTTCTGATGTGTCATTGTTTGAGAAGTTTAACGTTGTCTATCGAAGCTACTTCAAAGGAGACTTTCCTGCACGGGCATTTCTGGGATCGGGCAAATTGCTGTTTGATGCCCGGTTTGAAGTGCAGGGAATCGCTGGGAAATAATAAAAACCAAATCAGCAAGCGTTCGCCGTAAAAGATTCGCGACCATAATTAAGCAGATCGCCAATGCGACTGATTGAGAGATCCGCGGGCGGATACTCAGCAATAACTTTCGGATCGAGCGCGTAATGCCCCTGCCGAGGAAAGACGGTTGTGACTTTGCTGCCCCAGTGCTTCTTAACTTCAGTGAGGATGCGCAGCTTGTCATCGATCAGTACGTAATGAGAGGCAGGAAAGCGGCGCTCCACGTCATCCAATTCCTTCTCCTTATGAATGTAAATCAGCACTTTGCCGTCCACTGATTCAGAAATTCCTGAACGCTCCACCTTCAGGGGCTGGAAAACTACATCACCATCTGACAGGATTGCGGTCGTGCCCCACTGCTTTACGTGCGCGACAGCATCCAGCGAGTCGGGATATAGACGGGTTGCAAATGGATAGTTCACGAGAAAGTGTGAAACCGCAAGCAGGCTGGGATCACGCGGATACTCAAGGCGATAGCGCTGGAGCGCACCTAAATAATCGGCATAGCCGAGTTCAGTCCTAAGCTGCTCAAAGAATTCCCAGTAGCGTTGCTGACGCTCAGGGCCGACCTGCTGTTCAAGATAGCGCTTCAGATCTGCGGTAACGTGGTCGTTATCGAGCAGCGTGTTATCAACGTCAAAGAGGAAGACGGTATTAGACATGGAAAAACCTTACCACGGATGGAAAACGGGGGCGTGCGGACCGAGAGACCGTAAAAAGACAAATCTTACGGCAATGGTTTATTCAGCGCATCCCTGTGGTTTACCTACTTCAGCGCATTCGTGATAAACGCGCTCACGTCCTTTTTCAGCTCGCCTAAAGATGAATCCTGGATATACATCATGTGTCCGGCGCCGTAATAGCCCAGAGTGACGCGCGCATGCTGGGCGCTATCCAGCGACATGTGATTCAAAGTATATTGCGTGGCGAAATAAGGAGTAGCCAGATCGAAGTAGCCCGAGCCGACAAAAAGCTTCATAAACGGATTTTTGTCGAAGGCATCTTTCAGAGACCGGGCCGTGTCGGGGAAGCCGCCGCGCTGAACGCCCCAGTCCCATTCATCAAAGCGGAAGCCGCCGCCAAGAATGTAATATTCCAGATCGGATTTGTAGCCGAGCTCGCTGCGTACGTACTGATTGAACATGGCAGTATAGGGCGGACGGATGGCGCTCATGCTGGGATCAAAACTTGAGGTCTCGTCAATGGCTGAGCTTGAAGTGCCGGTAAACCGGCTATCGAGCCTGCCGATGGTCAGGCGTTTATCGCGCAGCAGTTCTTTGGTGAAGTGCGACTCTTCAATACGAAGATTGCTTTCATCGATATAGGTTTTGCTCAAGCCGGTATAGCGCGCCAGATGATCGATTACGTCCTGACGTTCCTGCGGGGTAAGGCGATCGCCCTTGACCAGAGCGTCGGCATAGGGCCCGGCGGCCCACTGCTCCACTTCTGCATGCAATTTGTCAAAATTCTGCTCAAGATCGGGGCTGAGTTTTTTGTGGTACCAGGCTGCCGATGCGTAGGTCGGCAGGAACAGTATGAAGGGAAGATCGTTGCCGGGAGATTCGTCAGTGGTCTGAAAATTCAGGATGCTGGAGATCAGCACAATTCCGTTGAATGCGATTCCGTGCTCCACCAGATAGCCGGAAAGACCGGCAGCGCGCGTGGTGCCGTAGCTTTCACCAACCATGAAGAGCGGCGATGACCAACGCTCATAACGGCCAAGATAGAGCCGGATGAACTCTCCAACGGATTCGATATCGTTGCGGAGACCCAGAAACTTTCTTGTCTGATCGCGCTTAACGGCGCGGCTGTAGCCAGTGCCTACAGGATCAATAAAGACGAGGTCCGTCTGATCGAGCCAGGTGTATTCGTTGTCCACCAGGTGATAAGGCGGAGGCGGCATCATGCCATCAGGCTGCATGCGCACCCGCTTGGGGCCGATGGCTCCCATGTGAAGCCAAACTGAAGCCGATCCGGGACCGCCATTGAAAGAAAAAGTGAGCGGCCGATGCTCATTTTGCCCATCAAGCGTGTAAGCGATATAGAAAATGTGGGCTTCCACTTCCCCTGTATCTTTGTTCTGGAGCGGCATCATGCCTGTTGTGGCTGTGTAACGCAGAGTCTTGCCGCCGACATGGATTTCATGGTGGGTAACTATTGGTGGTGGCTCAGGCGCTTCCTTTTTAGCCTCACCAGGCTGGTTGCCGGATGGCTTAGCTTGCTCCGCAGGACTGGCAGCCGGAGTCGGGCTCGGTGGGCGTTCACCACGGTTCCTCTGCTGGCCGAAAGCACAGAGCGAAAAAAATAAACCCGCAGAGATCAAGAGCGAAGACGCACGCCGCAGCATCATTTGGTGATACCCCACCTTAAGAATTGAAGGACATGATTCTTTAGACGTCCTTGAAGAAAACAGGTGAGTGTAGCTGGCGAGACTAAAAAGGGCAAATCAGGAATGGAGAAACATTCCCGGGGGCCGTTGCGGCAAGGGTTGAGCGTTCTGATGGCTCTTGAAATACCACATCAGCACCACCAGGAAACATACTATGGTCAGCATAAGAATGCCGAAAGTATGGCCTGAAGTATCGGAGCGTCGCACTGGGAGGCGAGGTGTCATACCTAAGTTAGACACAAGTTTACTTGCGAAAGCTCGCCGCTCAATAAATATTAAGAAAACTTTGCGCGTTTAATTTTTAGCGCAATGGGGCAACACGTAGTACGGGCCATAAAGGCTGGCGGCTCTGATCGCTGGCTTTTATGGCCCGGTTTCAACAAAATTGCGCTTAGTGAGTTGGGACAACCAGGTCGCGATCCAGGCGGACCTCCAACTGTGTACCCTTCTCAAGCTTCATGTCGCCACCCTTCATCAAGAAACTTGCGCCTCCTCCAAGACCAGCGCCGGCTGCTGCGCCAATGGCAGCACCTTTGCCGCCACCCACTACTGAACCGGAAACTGCGCCCACGGCAGCCCCTATTGCGGCATTCGTGGCTACTTTTCTCTTGTCCGGGCCTTTACGATAAACCTCGCCTTCCTCGCCGGTAGACTTGATGGAGGGATCACCCGGAACACCAGTCACGGTACCGATCAAAGGAACCCAGCCATTGCGGGTCTCAATTTCATCCAACGCCAATTGCATCTTGGATCCGGTATAGCCATGTTCAAACCGTGCTACATGGCCTTTAATGTTGCGTCCCTTTGGGATGATTAGCCCGCTGGGGGTCGCCAGGTCTTCACGAAGTTCGGCTTTGAAGTGCTTGCCTTCGCCCATTTTCTTTGTGTCGAGCGTGTCTTTCAGCTTCACTATAAAACGGGAGCCATCGGGAATTGCGTTTGGCGGCGCGCCGTACGGCGACGGGCTTCCAATGCGTCCGGAGGGGTAAGTGCTTGGACCCTGCTGCGGATCCGGGGTATTTCTGCCGTCATTCGGCCTGGTTTTAAGAACGGGATCGTTAGGATTGCTGGTTTCCTGGCCTGCTGCGCTGAGAGCCCAAACCAGCGCAAAGACACAGAAGGAGGCTGCCCACTTTACCTTCATGGCGTTTCCACCTCAAATAATTTTGAAAATCTTGACGGATGAGATGCGCCAACAGAGGAGAAAAGCTGCCTTTGAAGGCCATTGATTTTCTGGCTCAAGCCTTTTTCTTCCGCCTTAACCCAGGAATCAGGACATTACTAAAGTAACTGTCCAATGGTTCAATTCCGAGGCATTTTCAAGCATCATATTGAGAGTAGATGTGCCGATTCCCCGGAAAGGGAATATGACATGAAAAACTGGTTTCTGCCTGCAACTCTGCTCGGATTAAGCGGCCTGGCGCTGGTATTCGCCAGCGATAAGGGCCGGGAGCGCGTCCGCCACTTTCTTGACGATCTACTGGAACATGGCGATCCGCTGGGCGAGTTCAACAAATTCTGCGAAGAGCAACTGGATACCATCCAGAAAAATCTGGACCGCCTGTCCGAGGCACTGGAAGATCCGCAGCTTGGTTAACCTGCGATCTTGTTGATCTTTTCCGCCATACGCACATCGCGTTGCGTCACGCCTCCGGAATCATGCGACACCAGAGCCATGGTTATGGTGTTGTAGCGGATATCGATATCCGGATGATGGTTGGCCTGCTCAGCAGCCTCGGCGACCTTATTTACAAACTGCATTGCCTCTTTAAAACCAGGAAAACGGAAGACGCGCTGGATCGCGGTCCCGTTACGCTGCCATCCGCTCAGAGAAGTGAGCGCCTGCTGTATTTCCGGATCAGTAAGTACAGCCATTGGTTCGCCCTTTCAAAAGACAAAGGTGATTCTAGTTGCTTCGCCGGAAAATTGCAGCATGGGCATTTCAAAATGTTGCAGTGGGAAGAATCTTGTTCTGAAGAGAGACGGGGCAATCGCAATGCTAGGTTGCTCTTGATGTAGCGGCAAGAACGGGGACCGGCTTAATGGGATAGCTGAAGTGATCAATCTGCGAATTGATCTCCTTGCGCAGGTCTTCCCATATTGTGTCAGGCATTTCCATGAAAACACGGACGACTTCCGGGTCAAACTGCCGGCCGGAGAAACGCTCCACCTCTTCACGCGCTACCTGGATGCTCTGGGCAGCGCGATATGGGCGATCTGAAGTGATGGCATCAAGCGTGTCCGCGATAGAGAAAATACGTGCCCCCATGGGTATATTCGGGCCGCTCAGGCCGCGCGGATAGCCGGTACCGTCAAAACGTTCCTGATGCGAATAAACGATTTCCGCAGCTTCGGAGAGAAATGGTATTTTCCTGAGCATCTGGTATCCGCGGAAGCAGTGCTCGCGCATGATTTCAGTCTCGGCCTCGGTCAGGGCGCCGGGCTTGCGCAGGATAGCGTCCGGAATGGCCATTTTGCCGATGTCATGCAGGAAAGCGCCGCGGGCGATGACCCGGATTTTCTCGCCGGAGAGGCCCATGGCACGGGCAATGGCAATGGTAAACGCGGTGACCCGCTTGGAGTGGCCTTCGGTTTCGGCGTCCTTTAAGTCCAGTGCATCACCAAGAGCTTCAAGGGTGATGTCATAGGATCGCTCCAGGTCAGTCATGGCTTGGCGCAACTGCTCAGTCCGTGCCGCTACCAGTGACTCAAGGTTTGACTGATATGCCCTGTTCTCCAGCTTAAGGCGGCGATGTTCCAGCGCCCGGCGCACCATGGCAAGAAGCTGTTCGCGTTCAAAGGGCTTTAGTAAATAGTCATAAGCCCCATTGCGAATTGCCGCCAGCGCAACGGAAATATCATGGACCGCAGTGACCATGATCACAGGCATGTCCGGATACTTTTCCTTGGAGCGCTCCAGCAGGGCGATGCCATCAAGTTCCGCCATCATCAGGTCAGAAAGCATGAGCTCAAATTCGCCGGTGGAGTTGAGAATGGCAAGCGCTTCCATGCCTGATGCTGCCTGACGGGTCTTGTAGCCCGCAGCGCTTAACATTGACGAGATGATTTCGCGGATTGGCTCCTCATCGTCAACCACCAGAATGCGCTCTGTCGCCATTGGAAAATCTGCCTTTTGGGGGAGAGCTTAATGTAACCCAGAGTTCCCCAAAATACAACGGTACTAGCACTGAAAAAACGCTTTAGAATAAGGAAATTCGTGGTATACAGGGATTACCCCTACTTCGATTAAGAAAACCCTTGAATTGAGACCATGGAATTGACCCTTCAATCAGCATTTTTGGCAGAAATGTCGACCCTGCTGATTCTGTTAGGCGGCGCGATACTTTTGTACGGCAGCTTTCGGGAAAAGTATCTGGTGCCCTGGATTGCCGGCTGGAGTGTTTTTACCCTCTCCAAAGTCTTTCTGACGTTGAGCTTTACCCACACACATGCTTCGTTATGGGCCCTGCTGGCGGGTGCATGTTATGGGACGGCGGTCGGATTGTTTGCGACTGCGGTTTTTTTCTATGTTTCGCAACCCAGACTGTTGTGGCCTTCAGTTTGCGCGCTTGTAGCAGCCCTCCCGCTGGAAGTGGCTTACACGCTCTGGCGGCCATATTCTTCTCTCCAGTATCTGGCTCTTGCACTGTGCTGGTGTGTCAGCGCATTGGCTTCACTGCAACTCATACGTTTCGCCTGGGGCAGGGTGAGTCCGGGACGCTGGCTGCTGGCGGCAATGCTGCTATTGATGCACTCGGACCTTACGCGGAGTGCACACACCCTGGCAGGCGCCGATTTTCTGTTTGATCTGCTTCTGGGAATCAGCATGATGATGATCGTGCTGGATGATTCCCGGACCCAGGTGCAGCGCCTGGATGCGCTGAATACCATTGCTCACCAAATCTCAGACTCACCTGAATTTGAGCGAACGGTAAATACGATTTTGGAAGAACTCAGGCGGATCACCCGGGCAAAAGCTTCATGGTTCCGCATGTTGGAAGACGGCAAGCTGAAAATGGTGGCACACCGGGGGCTCTCACAGGCTTTCATCGATAGAGTCACAACGATTGAGATGGCCAAAGGCGTAAGCGGCGTGGCCATGAGCGACGGCGAAGTCTACGTCTTACAGGCATCGGAATCCGCGCCCGGAATACGCGAAACCCTTCTTTCCGAGGGCATCCATCATTTGTTGCTGGTGCCGGTGGAAGGCAAGCAGTCCACCGTGGGGATGTTCATTCTGGGCATGCCGAGGTTCCGTGCTTACACAGGACGAGAAAAAAAGTTTCTTAAGATTGCGGCAAAGCAACTGGGACTGGCAGCAGAAAACCGCAAGCTGCTGCAACAACTGTTCCATTCCCGCAATGAGTGGGCGAGCACCTTTGATTCCATCCCGGATTGCATCCTGGTGCATGACATGGACTATCGCATCTTGCGGGCCAACAGCGCTCTTGTGGGGAGACTAAAGCTCTCTCGCGAGAACGTGGTCCATCACCTGTGCGAAGAGGTATTGCCGGGAGCGGCCACCAATTGGAAAGGGTGCCCATATTGCGCCCATGCCGATTGTGGAGGTGAAGAAGACCCATGCTTCGGCGGCTATTCGGTGGTTTCCACTTCGGCATACACCGGAGAAGACCACTCCCGCGGCGGGACCGTCCACGTGATCAAAGACATCACGGAATCCAAGGCGGCAGAAGAGCGCTTTACTTCACTCTTTAATCACATGCATGAAGGCGTGTTTGTTTCCACGCCTGAAGGCAAGATACTGGATTGCAACGAAGCTTTTGTCCGCATGCTTGGTTATGACAGCAAAGAAGAAGTCCTTGCGATGGATGTGGCGCACTCGGTTTATGTGGATAGCGAAGATCGCAACAAATTTTTGATGGAGATTTCGCGCCAGGGCTTTGTCAGGAATTTTGAGATTCTTTTACGCCGAAAAGATGGCTGCAAGATCAACGTAATTGAAAGCAGCTTTGCCACCCGCGCTCCCAATGGGAAGATTGAGCGCTATCAGGGCGTTGTGCTGGATGTAACGGAAATGAAGCGCGCGGAAGATGAGATCCGCCGGCGCAATCGCGAACTCTATGTTTTGAATAATATCGCGGTCACTTTCAACCAGTCTTTTGATCTGGATGAAATTCTGCAACTCATCATGCTGCAGATGGTGGAATTATTTTCCACTGATACGGCTGCGGTTTACCTGTTCGAGGAAGAAACAAACACGCTCACCAAAAAATCTTCTTACGGACATCGCACTACATGGGCCGCGGAAAGTGATAGCGTCGCTCTGCCGGCGGACTTCATTGCTTCCATCAAGGAAAGCCATGCGGAAATCATCGATCAGGAGCATTTGTCGCGCTTGCCGCAGATATTGAAACGCGCAGTGGAACTGGAAGACCTGCGTTCCTGGCTTTGGGTGGTGCTGTGGCGCAAAGAAAAGATTCTGGGGGTGCTTGCCACCAGCAGCCGTGTTGAGCGTGAGTTTACCCGATCTGAGCAGGGCGTGATGATTGCCGTGGGCCGGCAATTGGCGACCACGATCGAGAAAGTCCATCTCTATAACGAAACCAGACAAGCCTATGAAGATTTGCGCCGGACGCAGGAGCAATTGCTGCAAAGTGAAAAAATGTCCGCTGTAGGACAGTTGATTTCAGGCGTGGCCCACGAACTGAACAATCCATTGACGGCCATTCTTGGTTACACGCAACTGCTTGAGAGCGAAACTCTGGAACCACGGATCAGCGAATTCATCCAGAAATTGCGGAAACAGGCGCAGCGTACACAGCGAATCGTGCAGAACCTGCTGTCATTTGCGCGCCAGCACAAGCCGAAGCGGGTGCATGTTGATCTGCGCAGCGTGCTGGAGGATACCATTGCACTGCGCGATTATGATTTGAAGGTCAACAACATTGCAGTGGAGAGAAACTTTGAGCCGGTGCTGCCGTCTGTGGTGGCTGATCCGCACCAGTTGGAGCAGGTCTATCTCAACATCATCAACAACGCTGCTGACGCAATGATGGATGGAGGACGAGGAGGGCGGCTGCGCATCAATATCTACACAGAGAATGGAAGCGTGGTCACTGCTTTCCATGATTCCGGGCCCGGCATTTTTGATCCCAAGCACGTTTTTGATCCCTTCTACACCACTAAGGGGGTGGGTAAAGGAACTGGACTGGGGCTGAGTATTTGCTATGGCATTGTGAAAGAACATGGAGGCGAGATTTCCGCGCAAACGCATCCTTCCGGCGGGGCATTGTTGCAAGTGCGCCTGCCCGTTGCAGTCGGGGAGAAGCCGGTGACTGAGCGTGACCGCATTGTTGCGCGGCGTGAATCCCGGCTTGAAGGCTCTGTGCTGGTGGTGGATGACGAAGAAGCAGTTCTCGACTTTGAGCGCGAAGTGCTTACAGCAGCGGGCTTGAGGGTGGTCACGGTGAACTCCGGCTTGGAAGCAGTGGATTGTCTCAAGAATGAAGACTTTGACTTTCTGCTGCTTGACAGCAAAATCCCCGGTGCATGGTCCAGCGAAGATGTTTTCCACTGGCTGGAACAGCAACGGCCTGAGTTGGCGCCGCGTACCGTGCTGGTTCTTTCCAATGTGTCCGATCCCGGTGTTCGTGCTTTTGTGGATGCAACAAAGATCTTATGCCTGGTGAAACCTTTTGAAGTCTCTGACTTGCTTGCAGTGGCCCGCCGCGTATTACGAAGAGTAAAGGCTGCATCGCAGTCGCAGTAGAGCCGGCTTACCTTTGAGAAACAAGCCAAACTAATACTCTTCGGCTTCAAGTTTTCGAACAGTGCTGGTCTTGACACGAGGCGAATGCGGACCCGGATCAAAAACAAGCAAGCCATTTACAACGCGCGTGGGCAGAGGTGTGCGGGTCCCCAGATTAACAAGTTCCGCTACGGCTTCCTTCAAACTCAACCTCCGGCGGCGAGCGTACTGCTTCAGTAATGAGGCTACGTCATCATCCAAATTCACTGTGATACGCATAATATTTATGATGATCCCCTAAGCTCTCTTTGGAATGCAATGACCTCACCGCGCCCGCGTTCCCCGTACCAGGAATTTCCCGACGCCCGGAATACCTGCAAATGTCAATGCGGTGCTGCGGACCCATTTGGGAGCTGCCAGTGCGGTGCGCAATCGCGCGGCATTACGAAAAGCCGGATTGAAACGCTTTCTGTATTCGGCTTGATATTGCCGGTGCACTTGCTCCAGGGAACAGGTTCCGCGCAGATAGGGAATAATCAATTCGGCAGCCAGCGTGCCGGTTTGCGAAGCCAGGGAAATGCCGTCCCCGGCGAATGGATCGATGAAACCAGCAGAATCGCCAGCGAGCAGCATGCCATCCAATTCGGTTTGCGGCTCACGGAAATACAGCGGCGATGTGGTGACGGTGGAGAACAACGGCTGCCATGAGCGACTGCGCTCCCTTAGGTGCGGCTCTTTGGCAAAAACTTCTTCCAAAGTATGAGCGATATCAATGCGTACCATGGCGCAAGCGTTTACTGAATCCGCAGTCACAGGCGTTACGCCGCAATAACCGCCGGCAAAAAAATATAGGTCCACCGATTGAGGCGGAGCCGGCTCCTTGAAATGGGCCTTCAGCCCGATCCATTTTTCTTTTCCACTGATATCGAATTGCGTCAGCTTTGACCATCTGCCGGTGGTGTTGATAGCAGCGCGGGCCGTAAAAGTATCTTGATCACTAGTGACATGAAAAACTTCTTTGCGCTGCACCTCGCGGATTGCCGTGCTTTCCAGCGCTGTTACCCCGCCATGTTGTGCTGCCCGGAACAGTGCTGCGTCAAGATCGAAACGTGGGATGCTTTGCGCAGCCGGGGAAACAGGCAGCGTCAAGATCTTGCTGTCGAGGAATATTCGCGACGATGCAATTTGCGGGCATTTACCAAAGTTGTTTTCCCCAAGCAGGCCATGAAGAAGCGCCAATGACTCGGACGAAACAAATTCGCCGCAGACTTTCTGGCGGGGAAATTCGTCCTTTTCCAGCAGCAGCACCTTTGCGCCCTGGCGCGCAGCAGTGATGGCGCAGGCTGAGCCTGCCGGTCCAGCGCCGATGACGATTAGGTCATATTGGGCTGCTTCCAAACGATGACTCCCATCCGGAATAAAAAATAGCTTCTGATCTCAATGTCGCCAGCCGGCGCGACTTGCTCCAGCATCTTTCTGACTTCATCGAGCGTATAAGCCCGGCGCACCGAAGCAATCGCGTCATGCCGCGTAATACGGCTGCGATAAAGCGGCATGCCCAGATAGCTGAGCAATAGATGCATAAGAGAACGCTGCAAATCGTGAATTAAAAGTGCGTGGCGGGCGACGCGCAAGCCTTCGCGCGCAAACTGCACGATCTCATCAGGTTCCAGATGATGCAGGAATAACGAGCAGCCTACCGCATCAAAACTGTTGTCAGCAAAGGGAAGCGCCAGCGCATCACCGCAGACGCCAGGATGGCTTTCGCCAAGATGCGTTGCAGCGCGGTCCAGAATTACCGGCCGCACTGTGATGCCTGAGCGGGCCAACAATTGTTGCGTGCGAGTGGCCATGTAACCTTCGCCGCCGGCAACATCGACCCAGGAGAGTTCCTTCAAATGGCGCTGCCGCGCGACGCGTCGCAACAAGCTGGACATGGTATGGACGCCGCCAAACCACCTGTTGAACATGCGTAGGTCTTTTAATGAAGCAGCTACTTCGCGTGGAGTGCCGGCATCGGTGTCTAGCAGTTCAGCCACCACGACTCGCTTCATGCTTTAGACCCGCGCCAATTCTTCTTCCAACAACTGCTTGTTATAAAGATCAGTGTAGTAGCCGTTGCGCGAGAGAAGTTCCTCATGGGTGCCCAGTTCAACGATGCGTCCATCATGCAGCACCGCGATACGGTCAGCATTGCGCACCGTAGAGACACGATGAGAAATAAAAATGGTGGTGCGGCCGTGCATCACCTGGCGCAGGTGGTTAAGAATTGTTTCTTCCGTGTAGGTATCCACGCTGGAGAGCGCGTCATCCAGCACCAGAATGCGGGGATCGCGGATGATGGCGCGGGCAATCGCGCTGCGCTGCTTCTGGCCTCCGGAGAGAGTGATGCCGCGTTCGCCGACAAGCGTGCTGTAGCTCTCGGGAAAGCCCTCAATGTCAGCCGCGATGTTGGCTGCTTCAGCGGCGCTGCGGACCTGCTCTTCAGCGGCGCTCTCAACGCCGAAAGCAATATTTTCCTGGATCGAATCGCTGAAGAGAAATGTTTCCTGCGGCACAAAACCGATATTCCGGCGCAGCATGTCCAGCGGATATTCCCGGACCGGACGGCCATCAATCAGCAGGGAACCGGGCTCAGTATCGTAAATGCGGGGCAGAAGGCTTACCAGCGTGGTTTTGCCGGAGCCAGTAGGGCCGACAATCGCAAGACTGCTGCCTGCCGGAATGGTGAGATTAATGTCTTTGAGCACCGGCACGCCGTTATAACTGAAATTAAGATGGCGAAATTCAATTTCGCCGCGCAGTGTAGCGGTATTAGCGAGATCGGCAGCAACCTGAGCGTCAGTAATTTCAGATTGTGCCACCAGAATCTCATTGATGCGTCCCATGGAAGCGGTGCCGCGCTGAAAGAGATTGATGACCCATCCCAAGGCGATCACCGGCCATGTAAGCATGACGATATAGGTATTGAAGGCGACGAAGTCCCCGAGGCTGATGCGGCCCATCAGCACTTCGCGTCCACCCAGCCACAGGACCAGCACCAGCGCAAGGCCAAGCAGCAGTTCCAGAGTGGGCCAGAGCATTCCGGTCAGCCGCGCCAGAGGCAGGCTGCGGGTGACATATTCCTGGTTTGAAGTCTCAAACAGGGCAATCTCGGCTTCTTCCTGCGCGTAAGCACGGACCACGCGCGCGCCG
The DNA here is from genome assembly GCA_036495645.1 of Candidatus Angelobacter sp. Lineage (GTDB taxonomy): Bacteria > Acidobacteriota > Terriglobia > Terriglobales > Acidobacteriaceae > Angelobacter. The sequence continues at coordinate 91,359 of DASXMN010000035.1, read as the reverse complement.
GAAAAGTTTTCCTGGGCGCGGGCTGAAATATCAGAAAACTGAGCCTGAATTTTTTCAAACCGCTCATGGATCTTGCGCCCAATGTACTGCACCACAATGCTGGCAACCGGCAAAGGGGCAAACGCATACAGCGTGAGCTTGGGGCTGATGTGCCACATGAAAAACAGGGCAATCGCCGTAAAGACCAGAGTGTTGGCCGTGTACATAATGGCCGGGCCCAGCAGCATGCGGACGGCGTTGAGGTCATTAGTGGCGCGGGCCATAATGTCGCCAGTGCGGTGCTTCTGGTAATAGGAAAACGAAAGCGACTCCAGGTGGCGAAACATGTCATTGCGCAGGTCGTATTCAATCTCGCGTGAGACGCCGATCACCAGCCAGCGCGTCAGAAACTGAAACACTCCTTTGCTCAGCGCCAGGGCCACCAGCAGCAGGGCATAAATCAGGATTTTGTGATGCGTGATGTCGTCGTGGTTCAGGGCATCGACGGCCCGGCGCACCACCTGCGGCGAGAGCACCCACAGCCCGTTGTTGAACAGGACCGTAATCGCGCCCCAAAACAGCGTGACGCGATATTTATGCAGGTAAGGCCACAGCGGCTTAAGGTTCTTCCCCATGAGAGCTAATAGATGATTTTAACAGGCAGAAGGGAGCGGGGAATTGAAGCACTCGATCCGTGGCTGGCAAGCCATTCTTGCGATGTGTGCAAGATGATTCGCCTTTGCAATAAACAGACATTGATCATCGGCGCTGTAAATGCCCAAAAGGGTTCAGGGCATTTCCATATCCAGCGAAGCCTTCGCTGCGTGTGAGCGCTAAGACCCGCAGCTGGGAAAAGCCGAACAGACGTGCCGTAGGTTTTCAGCCAAATGGTGAAACCCGGCTTTCCCGGAAACAAGCGTGACAGGTCCCGTGCCATTCGTCCACTCTTGCGTTTGTGTGTAAAGCCACAGAATTTACATATGCTGGGTAAGAGGTTAGTTCTGCCGCCGGAACTCGCCGACGGCGTCGCACCATTCCTTGTAGCGGTCTTGGTCAGAAGGTGCATGTTTCTAAAATCCAAACCCGGATAGCGGGTGAGGGATACCTTCCCACATAGTTCCTCAGTTCCACTTCATAGGTTCCGATTATGATGCGTTTTGTGTCCGGAAAAGAATTCGGATGCTTGACGAAACAAAGTCCAGACGCGTTAAAACTATTTCTCGTCCAGATATTCCTGTGGCACGTCATCTTCGGGAAATTGCCTTGTCCTGACTTCGCACTGGTCGGCTTCGCGGGCATTCTCAACACCGCTGACGGCCTCGGCTTCCTCGTATTGTCCTTCTTCCATTAATTCTTCCACGCTCTCAGAATCCACGTTCTCCCGGCGTGAGAGGCCCTGCGTATCACCAGACTGACCACCTGAGTCCGCTCCCAGACCGCGACGGCTGTTGATGGAAATGGGATTTGAGGCTTCACGACGAGTTGGTCTTGCTTTGGCACGCGCCGCTTTCTTTGCAGGCTGTCTTTTCGGCGCAGATTTCGGCTTTGAGATCAGCCGGGCGGCAGGCTTCTTTGCCCCGGCATTCTTCTTGGCAGGCAGTTTTTTTGCCGCAACGGTTTTCTTTGCGACAAGTTTCTTTTTGGCGGTGGTTTTCTTCCCGACAGTTTTTTTCTTGCTGGCAGTTTTCTTCTTGCTTGCTGGTTTCTTCCTGGCCATGCCGAAAGTCTATCAAACTCGCTGGGCTACATGCTGGGCTCCCGTACGTGGGGCTACGCGCTGGTTTCCAGGATTACCACTAATCGCATAGGGCCATGGGCGCCTTGTACAAGGATCTTTTCGATATCGGCGGTACGGCTGGAACCGCTGATGATGCAAGCGTAAGAATTATTATTGAGCCGCCCTTCCTCGGTTGCGTTTCTGAGTGCGGTCACCACATCAGGGACTAGTTGGTTGGTGGTGGCATAAACAATGTGGGTAGGGGCCACGACGGAAGCACCGCGCCCGCCACAGGATGCGCTGACAAAAACAGACCCGGTTTGCGCGATCAATGCGTCGGCCAGCGTAATGGTCGCCTGCGAACTCTCCATTGGCCCACCCTGGCTGGACCAGCGGATTTGCCGAGAAGATGCTGTAGCCGCCATCAACCTCCGCAGAGACTGATCATCCTGGACAAACACTTCGCCATTTGGCAGTGACTGCAAAACCTGTGCCAGGGCCTGCGCGCTGCCGCGCGGGTCGGAGGTTAACTGGCATTCCATCAGGTTGGCTTTGCATTCCTGCTGGAAGCGTTCCAGCGGGTTTTCTACCTGCTCAAAAATCTGCCCTGCCGATACAGGTTCTTGCAGCGGCACAGCAGGCGTGCGCAAACCTTCGCGGATGCGGCCCAAAATTGCTTCGCGGCTGGGATTACTTGTGGCCATTGGCATTCCTCGCCGGTTCTTTTTTCCTCAGCTCATTTTTTCCCAGCTCCTTTTTCCAAAGACTACGGAAAGATTGCTTCGGCAGCGGCACCGGAGTACGTCTACGGCTCCACGCCCGCATAGGATCAAGAGCTGTTCCGGCCAGCCCCATGCCGTAAAGCAGGCGCAGGCTGCGGCGCATCATCCATCCACCCAGCGCAAAAAGCCGCGGGTTGAGCATAGCCGTGCGCCACAACTTGAACTGCGTACGTTCGCTGGACTTCGCTCCACCCGCGCGTGTGAAGTCCCTTCGGTTATGCAAAAGATGATGGTGGAGATTAATGTTCACCGGGCAAACACTGGTGCATGCGCCACAAAGAGATGATGCATAAGAAAGATGCTGAAACTCACTGCCGCGCAGGTGCGGCGTAAGCACGCTCCCAATCGGACCGGGGTAAGTAGTGTTGTAAGTGTGACCGCCGATATTGCGGTACACGGGGCAAATATTCAGGCACGCACCGCAACGTATGCAGTGCAGTACTTCTCTCTCCTCCGCGTTGCCAAGCAGGTTGCTGCGACCATTATCCAGCAGGACAACGTGAAACTCTTCCGGGCCGTCGGCCTCGCCTGCTCGTTTTGGGCCGCCCAGGAGCGTGCTATATGTGGTGATCGGCTGGCCGGTGCCGGAAGTTGCAAGCACAGGCCACAGCGTGCCCAGGTCTTCTAATCGCGGAATAACTTTTTCAATACCGGTAACGGCTACGTGAATGCGCGGCAGGCTGGTGCTCAGGCGACCGTTGCCTTCATTAGTGGAGATGGCGACCGCGCCGCTATCGGCAACAAGAAAATTTGCGCCGGAAATTCCCATGTCGGCGGCAAAGAAGGCTTCACGCAGCTTGCGCCGGGCCAGGGCCACCAGCTTCTGCGGATCGGCGTCCGGAATGTCTTCACCTAGCTTTTCACGAAAGAGATCGCGAATCTGTGTCCGGTTCAGGTGCATTGCCGGAGTCACAATATGATAAGGGGCCTCATTGCGAAGCTGCACGATGAACTCGCCCAGGTCGGTTTCCCAGACTTTGATGCCCTGCGCTTCCAGTACCGGAGCAAGATGTATTTCCTCCGTCACCATTGACTTGGATTTCACCACCGTCTTCACGCCTCGGCTTAGCGCAAGGTCTTTTATATAGACGCACGCTTCGTCCCCCGTGGCAGCCCAGAAAACGTGGCCGCCGCGCTGCAGCACTTTTTCCTCAAACTGAAGCAGGTATTTATCGAGATGATTGATGGCTTCACGCTTGATCTCCTGGCACTTGCGACGTGCTGCCTCCCAGTCCTTGATGCGCAGGCGTCCACGCTGGTGCGCGGCGTCATAGCTCTCCATGTTCTTGCGAATGATTTCACGATGGACAAGGTCAGCCGATTTGGTTGCTGCATTGCGCAGGAACTTCTGCGCTTCAGTGAGCGCTGAAGGTGTTTCACCGGCAGGTGTTGGATGTGTAGGTGATGTGCTCATGGGTGTAACTCTGTATGATCCGGAACGGCAATAAGCGACTTGCGGGGACGTGCTCTGAGGAAGATTGTCCATGAGCGAGACACGTCAGGGCAGGAGTTTACTCGTGCCGTAAACGCTGCTTTGGGCCTCAGCCCCCGGGAAGTAAAATCACAGATCATCGCGCGCTCATATTGATCGTATTTAAGAATGTTAGCCCGATTGTCTTTAACCAAACTGTTTTCTTGCGTCTCCGGCGTTCAAACGGTGAATTCCCGGCCGCCTGAGTTCGTCTCATGCCTCGCTCGCCAGAATGCTTGCCAGATGGATCGTCCGTGCGCGATCTTTGCGCCTGCCAAGAATGCCCTGCACGTGCATCAGGCAGCTTGGATCAATGGCCGTGACGTATTCCGCTCCGGTTACAGCTACGCTGTCCGCCTTCTGCTCACCCATGGCAACTGAGATGCCTTCAAACTTCGTGGCAAATGTCCCCCCGAACCCGCAACACTCATCGGAGCGCAACATATCTATCAGCTTGAGCCCCTTCACGCCGAGCAGCAGTTGCTGCGGCTCATTGCGCAGCTTCAGTTCGCGAAGCCCATGGCAGGATGCATGGTAAGTAACTGTATGCGGGAATGATGCGCCTACGTCAGTGACGCCCATTATTTTTACCAGAAACTCTGAAAGCTCAAAGGTACGCTCGCCGAGCGCAATGGCTTCATCGTGCAGGGTGCCAGTAGCTATCAGTTCAGGATAGAAAATACGCACCATTGTGGTGCATGAGCCAGACGGAGACACTATGGTTTCAGCATCTTTAAAAACGCGCAGGAAGCGCTCGGCGCATGGCCGCGCCTCATCCCAGAAACCAGAATTAAAGGCAGGCTGTCCGCAGCAAGTCTGGTCCTGAGGAAAATCAACTTCGCAGCCAATACGCCGCAGAACTTTCACGGCATCCACTGCGACCTGAGGCTGGAGCTGGTCGACAAAACACGGCACGAAGAGTGAGACTTTGCGGGCCATCGGGCGCTTGCGCGATTCTAGCAGAACCGTGCCGCCGATAAATACTGCCCCGGAGCCATGGGCACAGGTGCTGGAGGTCAGCCGCTCTCTAATGCTACCGGCGTGCCCTATATTTACGCATCCGATGCCTATTTACGCGTCCGATGCGCGGAGTTACTTTTTACAGCAGTGGTTCAATCTGTCCGATCCGGGAGTGGAAGAGGCGCTGTATGACTCGCCACTGATGCGGCAGTTCGCCGGCATCGATCTGGGACGGGAGCCGGTAGCGGACGAGACTACGGTATGCAAGTTTCGCCATTGGCTGGAGCAGCACCCATCTGGGCGGGGAAAACGATGGAAACCGTGAATCTGTATCTGCAGGAGAAAGGGGTGCGGATCACGACGGGAACGATCGTGGACGCGACCCTGATCCATGCCCCCAGTTCCACAAAGAACCGCGAGCAACAGCGTGACCCGGAGATGCACCAGAGCAAAAAAGGGAATCAATGGTACTTCGGGATAAAGGCGCACGTGGGCGTAGACAGCAAGACGAAACTGATTCACAGCGCTCTGGTGACAGCGGCCAATGTAGCCGATTCGACGGTGTTGCCGGACCTGTTGCACGGCGAAGCGACGCGAGTATGGGGAGATCAAGGTTATGTGGGGCAGTCGGAGGTGATTCATGACTGTGCCCCGCAAGCGCAGGACTGGACGCACCGCCACTACCGTCATAAAGACCGTATTGACGCCGTGGAGCGGGCCAAGAATCGGAGCAAGTCGTCGGTGCGCTCCAAGGTCGAGCACGTGTTCCAAATAATGAAGCTAAAGTTTGGGTTCACCAAGGTACGCTATCGCGGTCTGAAAAAGAATGCCAACCGATTATTCGCCACCCTGCGCTCTGGCAAATCTTTTCCTGGTTCGCAAGAAGCTGCTGTACTCAGCAGTGTAGTGTCTCTACGGAAGCCTCCAGGGGCTGAAGTACAGCCTAGAAACAAATCTAACCTATGAGTATCTGCAATTACCGGCAACAAATCGCTCTTTTGCCTCACAATTGGTGCTTGTTCAGACGTTCTCTAGTAGTGGGCCATTACGCAACTTTTACCGGAACACTGGTAGAATTAACAAAAGGAGGAGCCCGTAGCTCAGGTGGATAGAGCATCTGCCTTCTAAGCAGAGGGTCGCAGGTTCAAGTCCTGCCGGGCTCGCCAATAAGAGCAGGTGCGCCAAAAGGGTCATGTTTTTCGGGCATTAGCGCAGTATGGTCGGACTGTTCTTCTGCAACCTCTCAGCCGGCTCTCCTTGGACTGAATTTAAAGTACTGTTCATCAAGCCCAAGAGAACTCCCCTCATGCGCCGCTAAGCATCTTCATTCCAGCACTCGTGCGATCGCCACATCTGCCCTTTCTCCTGCACGAAACTCTTCAGCCCCCACCGCAGCCCCTCTCCCCGGCTGCTTCTTGTCCGCCGCGCAGACAAATCTTCGCCGCTCACCACGCCCTCTCCCCTCCACACCACGCCTCCGCCGCTCCACACCACGCCTCCGCCGCTCCACACCCCGGCTGCGCCGCTCCACGCCACGCCTCCGCCCCTCCGCACCCCGCCTCCCCGCACCACACTTTTTTGGCGATGCTAAACTCTCCATCCCGCGCTCATCATTGAGCCACATCAAGCCTCCCTCGACCACCGCATTCCCGGCATTCGTTAACAAAGATTTACCGCCCGGCCGTTGCACAGTCGCATCGCCCTCTGCTCCGCATTATGGATCGCCGAGTCCCTGTCCAGTTTGTGCTGTAACGTCCACCCATCAATGCTCCTGCTGCGACCAGTATTTCTGTGGCAGGCACATTTATTCTTGCGTTGACTGTGACATCCACTGTTGCGGCGAATGTCTTGATGCCCATCATGCCGATGGCCACTGGGCCGACTCCGACACCGCCGCTGAACTGGGTCACGCACAAGCCGGTCAAGCATCACTCACTTTTCGACGCCATCTCAGCGGATCAACCTCTCCGGCTTGCAAAGAATCCGAATGCGGCGATGCGTCCACACAGCACAGCACACCCACACAGCACAGCACACCAACACTCAGCAGCACGCCCGCGCCCGGCAACACATCTGCACAGTGCGATGCCTCTACACAGCACAACATGCCAACGCTCAGCACCACACCCACACTCAGCAACCCGCTCAAGACACCGGCCGTAGCCAGCGCACCACTCTCACGCGACACAACAACAGCCGGCCGTATATTCCCTCCGGAGATCCAACCCGCTCCATCTCCATGGCGCACGCTCCTTATCGCATTCAATTCGCTCATAACTTTTTCATGTTCGCGGCGTGTCTTCATTTCAACGGAGGCATGTTTATGAACAAGCTGCGTAATCCTTATTTAGTTGTCACTGTTAAATGCGCTGCTCCGGGCTGCACCAGTGTCCGGCGTGAAGCCAATCACTGGTTCGTAATCTCCATAGAGCAAGGAAGGTTCACCTGTTGTCATTATCTGCCCGCCACCGCTCTCCGCGCCTCTGATGTGCCGGCATGCGGCCAGGCATGCGCTCAAAAACTCTTCGAACGATATTTGGCCAGGTCGGCGTCGCCGCCGTTTCCGCCATAGCCAATAACCATTAGGCATGCGCCTTGATGCCAACGCCACATACTGCCAAACCAAAAGTAGACATACTGCCGAACCAAAAGCCACTTAACCGCAACGCTGGAGATGAACATGCCTCTGGAACCTAAGCCGGATCCAATTGCCGCTAAGCTTCGCATCGTCAATCCGTCAGCATGCACCGTTTCATCGCAGAGAGCAGACCGTCCAACATTAAGTCCATCGGCAGTCGATCACCAGCGGCAAGCTGGGCTTGAAGTTCTGAATTCGTCTCATGCCCATCCGCCTCGTGGCACAGCGTCTTTAGGTGTCTCTCAGGGCGTTCTCCGTCCCGCGCAAAGCTCTTTCAACTCCTGCGTCTATGTCGCGTTGCGGTGCCGCCATTGCGGCGATATCAGGCAGGCTCTCGCCAAAATTCCCCCGGCTGAAAGCCACGTCTGTCCTGAATGTTCGCAGCCGTGCAACTTCGTTTACCTGGGCTCCGGACTCACCCAAAAGCAGCTTCCATTCCATGAGCTTTATCCCAATGAACAAACCCAGTGGGCGCGCCGGATCGATGACTCCGTTGATAGTTCATAAAGTTCGGCCTGCCACGGGTCGCCAGTGAAGACCCACGCTCATCGCAGGTAAGCCCTTGAAGTTATCAATTACCACAACCCTGCTGCGCAACCAGCTCAAGAAATCTGCGTAGCGGAGCCAAATCCAGCAATCCGTGCCGGCTGAATTGCCGGCCGTCGCCTGTTTTCAAATTGTGAGGAGAAGCGTGTCAGAGCCGCAACCATTGATTCCGGTTTATCGAATGCATCAGCCCATCATGGTCTCTCCCTGCATTTTGGGGGATCCGTGTCGCATCTGTGTCCTTCATGCACTTTGTCAATCTAGCCCGTGCACCGGCTGCCGCCAGGGTAAGGCTTACGAATGTGAGCGTGCCCATCCCAGCGCTCCTGCGTTCATGGTCAAAATACAGGTGGCCATGCAGTTCATCCGGGACGGAATGGCAAACTTCATCCATCGCAACAGCGCTTTGCAATTGAATTTCTCCCGGCTTACTGATCTGCGGGATATGAGCGCCCACGTAAATGGAAATGTTATCTGGCAATACATTGTGGGCCCGCGCATAGTTCGTCTCACCGTCGATATGGCTTGGGCTGTTCCCATCGCCAGTATCGTCACTTCCTCAAGCGAACCTGAAAGTCAGGACGAAGCCTCAGCCACGTCGGAGCCACATGGGGAGGCAATCGCAGATGGGCCTGACAATTTCATTTCCGAACCAGTCAGCCGGTCTGAACTGTGGACCTAGAGCGTGCTTCATAAATGCTTTTCAGCCCGCTGATCGCCGGAAATTATGCCTGTCGCCATGATGAAACCATCGGATACTACATTGCCGCAATCTTCCATCGTCAAAGCCGAACACGCGCCTGCTCCTGCCGGCGACTCCGCCGCCAATCTCGTTGTAAAGTCTCCGCCCGCTATTTCTGACATGCCCTTGAAAACCTTTGTCCATGAAGCATGGAAGTTCCTCGAGCCTGTCAGCACTCTCGTATGGAATTGGCATCTCGATCTAATTTGTGAATACCTGACGCTTGTTCGTGAGGGCAATTTCAAGTCCACCTGCGGCCTGGAACTGGAAGGCATCATCTTCAACGTTCCTCCACGGACCATGAAAAGCCTTCTCATCTCTGTTTTCTTTCCTATCTGGGTCTGGGCCAAATATCCGGAACGCCGCTTCATGTTTGTTTCTTATTCTGAGAAGTTAAGCACGCAGCATAGCGTCTTCCGCCGCAGCCTCATTGAGTCGCATTGGTATCAGGAAAGGTGGAGCACGGTTTTCTCCCTTTCGCGTGATCAGAACGTTAAGAGTCACTATGAAAACTCCAGGCGTGGCACCATGTTTTCAACCGGCATGCAGGCCACTGCCACAGGCATGGGCGGCGACATTCTTATATTTGATGATCCTCTGAACCCCGAGCAGGCCATCAGTCAGTTGGAAAGGGAAGCGGTCAACGTCCGTTTTGATACCACGTTTCGCAGCCGCATCAATGATCCCGCGACTGGCGTAAAAATCATCATCATGCAGCGCCTGCATGAGCTTGATCTCACCGGCCACGTGCTTGCCCGTGAGAGCAGCCGTTGGAAACACATCAGCCTGCCGGCAACCGCTGAAAAAGCTGAGTCCGTGGAATTCCCTGATACAAAGCGAGTTCAACCGCGCCAACCCGGTGACCTGCTCTGGCCTGAGCGTCTGCCGCGATCTTTTCTCGATAGCCAGCGCGTCGGCATGGGCAGCTGGGCCTTTAACGGACAGTATCAGCAAAGCCCCGCGCCGCTTGATGGTGGTATCGTCAAGCGCCAGTGGGTGCGTTTCTATCGCCAGCTTCCGAAAAATTTTGAGTTCATGGTCCAATCCTGGGACTGCACTTTCTCCGGCGGCTCTGATAATGACTTTGTCGCCGGCCAGGTCTGGGCGCGCTCCGGCGGAAAATATTTCATGCTGCCGTACCGCACCTATGAGCGGCTTGACTTTGGCCCAACCATGGCGGCCATCAAAACCTGCCATGCCCATTTTCCGCAGGCGCACGCTGTGCTGATTGAAGATAAGGCCAACGGCCCTGCAATTATTAGTGAGCTGCGCAAAGAAATTCCCGGCATCGTTGCCGTCAATCCAGAAGGAGGCAAAATCGCCCGCGCCCAGGCCACCGCGCCGCTCTGGGAATCCGGCAGCATTGATCTTCCTGATCCCCAAGTCTTCGGCCTTCCATGGATGGAAGACTACCTCCACAACATCTGCGCGTTTCCCAAGGCCGCGCATGACGATGACATGGACTCAACTTCCCAGGCCCTCATTTATATGCGCGGCCGCCTCGGCGGCGGCATTGTCGATTTTTACCGCCAGCAGGCCTTGGATCCAAACCACACTCGTGGATCGCACGCGCCGGGGTCCCCAGAGCGCGCTGGTTTTGCGCGCGCTGGGGTGGAGGTGCCCTCGCCTGCGAAGGGACGCCTTTCGGCCTCCGAAACAGCGCTTAAGCGCAGAGTCATCGAAGCCATTGAGCAGGGAACTCATATCCAATGCAATATCAAGCAGTATCCGGAAATCCGTGACGCTCTCGACCGTGCTGCAAAAAGCTGGATTGGTTCTGAAGATGAGGCTCGCCTGGCGCTTGCCCTCAGTGAAATTGAAAGACTCGATCAGCTATTCGATTGGACGCCACAGATTAACGAGTAGATGCCGAACGAATATCAGGATTGCGACCGCCTCCATGGCTGAAGACATAAATCTACAGCGCAGTCATACGTGAACGCAGTAAAGCTTGTCATCGTGAGCGGAGCGCCGCTTGGGCGTCACATTCTGAAGAACCCGATTGGCGCGTAGTCGAAGGATCGCGAGAATACGTCTTCTGCATTGCAGCATTAAGGCGTTCTCACGAAAGAGTTAACCAAACCGGCTTGATAGAACGAGCGAAACTCATGTGGCACAGCCGCCCCCGGTGTGCAGAAACCTGTCCTTCGAAACTAGCGCCGAAGGCGCGAAATTCTTGAGCCCAGCGCGTCAGCGCTGGGAAAACTGGGGGGAGCTGGGTTCTTTCAACCCGGCAACATGAACTTCCCATCATCCGTCTTTTCAATTTCACCGCCTTCAGCCATGCGGCGCAACACCGTATGAATGGACGACAACAGATTCACCTGACCCTCACCGACTCCCATTTTCAAAAGGTCCTCGCGGATGTCTGTCGGGCTGAGTGGGGTCTGGTGGATACGAAACAGTCTTCGAATGGATTCCGTGAACCCCGGCTTGGCATCCATGGAAAAGCCCTCGACCAGCAATAGCTTGTCGATCTCTTCCGGGGCAGCGCCGCACTGTTCGCCCAGTGCCTTCACAGTCTGCTTTAATTTGCGGATCTTCTGGTCCAGATCATGGCGCTTTTGTAGTTGTTGCAGCAGATCCAGCTTTGCTGTCGCGTATGCCTGTTTGTAGGTCTCTCGCGCCATAAGTGTCGCAAGTCTAAATAATGTCTAAACGGATGTCAATAGTTGACAGTGTCCGATAATAGAGGAATATTCGGATATAAACCAGAAATAATCATTTTTTCTCTTGACTTTAAAACCTAAACTGTCGTATAAGATGTCTATGCAGGGCGGTAGTTGGTCTTGCATAGCCGGGAGCGGCGCCGGCTTAATCAAACGGCCTGCAACCTTTCCAAGGCCGGCGCATCGTTCGCGTCTGCTGCGGGAACCTCATTCTGGGCACTCGCGTGCAGCTTCACTCACTGCCTCGGCAGGAGCCGGCGCTCGCACCGGGTAGCAGAGACAAACGGATGCTGTTGGTCCGTCCTCCATCGCAGAATGACTAGGTTCCCAAAAACCGTCAAAAAATAATCAAAAGCTGACGCTGCTCAGGCCGCTCCTTATTTCACCGGCCTGCGCCTGGCGTCGAGGTCTTTCCATGGCACACGATCATAACGGCCGTGTCGGTCCGCCGCGCTGTGAAGAGTGTAATGCCTCCATCCACTCAGATGAGCGGCGTTCCCATTCGGAATTCGCCCGCTCTCTTTGTTTGGATTGCCAGTTCGCGCTCAATCCTTTTCTCAAGCAAAAAATAAAGATAAATAGGATACGGAAACTCTCTCAAGTCGGGCGCACTTGTGAACCGCTGTCATCCTGAGCGGAGCGCCTCGACGGCAGATTCATTGCCCAAAACGTGTAGCACAGAGTCCAAGGACCCCCTAGGGATGCCTCACTGCACCATGCTGCACCAAAGCATTCTTACGATACAACTTTAGGAGACAGCTCATGAATAAGAAGACGTTGATATTCGCCTTGATCGGCCTGTCCCTCACCACCTTGCTCGTCTTTTCTCAAACCTCCAGTCAGTTTCCTGAGCTGGATAAAAATGGTAAGCCCTTGCAGCCTCGGCCCATGCCGCATCTGGTGTATTCGCCGGCTGATCTCGGCCACAATGCCGTGGTCCTTCCAGCATCGGTCGGCGGAGCTACTCCCGGCACGAACATCATTCGCCTTGGTGACGCCACTAAAATGACTGTATTCGTATCTTGCACCCAGAACTCTGATTTGGTCATGAACGTCTATACTGCTGACGATCAAAGCCAGTCCAGTCCGAATTTCACCTTCTATAACAGTTACGTCATTGCCACCAACATGGCCTCCGGCGCGCAACAGGCATTTGTCGCCAGTGAACTTGCTCCCACAGTTACCAGCGGCACTCTGGGTGCGCCGGTGCGCTTGCCGCAACTGGCTGTCTCTTTCTTTGAGAAGAATGATGTAGCCACAGCAGGAGTCTGCACCGATCGCGTGATCGTCGGCTACTAAAGTCCTTTCAACGCTGCAAAAGCGGTTTAAAGCGGAGCGACATGTAAGAGGACACCGGGCAGCGAGGCCAGAGCCCCCGACACGTGTTCTTGGCGTGTCGGGGTGGGACGCCGACAACGCGCCGAGCTGCTCCTATAAACCGTCCCTCTCGATCCGTCATCCCGAACCCGAGGTCGAGCCTTAGGTGAGACCGAGTAGGTGAGGGAACGGCTCTGCTGCCGCATCGCGTGAGCCAGAACCCAACTTTCAATTCGACAAAAGCGTCCTGAACGAGATCCGTGTCCGTGAACGAGACAAATTTCAGGCACGAGTTTACCTTCCACGCTGCCAAAACGGTTTGGAGCGGAGCGACATGTAAGAGGGCATCGGGCAGCGAGGCCGACCACGCGCCGAGCTGCCTGCCGCAAGGCTGAATACTTCATCACACAAAAGAACTGCCACAGCGGTTTGGAGCGAAGCGACATGTAAGAGGACACCGGGCAGCGAGGCCGACCACGCGCCGAGCTGCCTGCCGCAAGGCTGAATACTTCATCACCACAAAAGAACTGCCACAGCGGTTTGGAGCGAAGCGACAGAATGAAATGGGGCGGAGCGACATATGAAATGGACTGGCGAATACATCATCGATGACGCAGGCCAATGCCGCTGGCATGAGGGCCTGCGCATCTACGATGAGCACATGAAATCTGCTTATCGCAAAAACGTTCTGGTTGAATTCATCATTGAAACTTCCGCCATCATGGGCGTGAAAGTGGGGATTGCTTAGTTATGGCTGAAACTGTTAATGGCGGAAAACTCACTGCACTGGAACCTGGTCTTGCGGAACTTGGGTTCGTGGCCCGCGTCGGCCGCCGGCTGCGCAACGCGTTCGATGTCTGGTTTGGCCCCGATCTTCCCATGCCGCCCAGCGCTCCGGCCGGTACTCCGCCGCGCACGCTTGATTATCCTGTCGGCTACAACATCAACATTCAGCCGCGCAACCTTGAGCCTATTTCCTTTCATCAAATGCGTTCGCTGGCTGACTCGTTTGATCTTGTCCGTCTCTGCATTGAAACGCGCAAAGACCAGGTCAGCCGCATGCCCTGGGCGTTTCGGCTTAAGTCCCCGCCAGGTCAGCGCAAGCATGCCGTGAACACCAGCAACAGCGCCATCAGTGGCGATGATAATGAAGAGCAGGATCCGCGTCTCACCCAGTTGACTGATTTTTTTTCTTATCCTGACCGCGAGCACACATGGCAGCAATGGGTGCGGCTGCTTTTGGAAGACTTGCTTGTCCTTGATGCCCCGGTTCTCGTACCCATCGTCTCTCAGGAGGGCGAGCTTTGGTCTCAGGGCAAAACGCTTTACGCGCTGGAAGTGATCGATGGCTCAACTATCACGCGCAAGATTGACGCCATGGGACGCACCCCCGCGCCTCCCTCAGTTGCCTACCAGCAGATTCTTAAGGGACTGCCGACGGTTGACTTCACCTCAGAGCAACTCATTTATCGTCCTCGTAACGTGCGGGCGCACAAGTTCTTCGGCTTCTCGCCGGTTGAGCAAATTATTCTTACCATCAACATTGGTCTGCGCCGCCAGATTCATCTTCTCAATTACTACACAGAAGGCAATGTGCCGGAGGCCGTTGCGCAGGTCCCCAAAGAGTGGTCGGCTGACCAGATCAGTGAATTTCAAGAGTGGTTTGATAGTGCGTTGGCCGGAAACTCCGCTCGTCGCCGCCGCATCACCTTTGTTCCTGAGTGCGGCAATCTCCAGTTCACCCGCGATCCCATGCTCAAGGATGCACTCGATGAATGGATTACCCGCATCGTCTGTTACGCTTTCGGTCTCTCACCGCAGCAGTTTGTCAGCGTCATGAACCGTGCCACCGCTGAAACCAGTGTGGAGCAGGCCGCCGCGGAAGGTCTCGTCCCGATCCTCGGTTATCTGGCTGATACCATCAATTTCATCGTGAACCGCCACTTCGGCTTCACCGACATTGAATTTGTCTGGGAGCAGGACCGCACTCTGAACGCTCTTGAGCAGGCAAAAATCGATGACATTTATGTCCGCGCCGGCGTTCTCTCCATCGACGAAGTTCGTGAAAGCCTGGGCAAGCATCCCATCGGTGCCGCCAACGCCGTAATTACTACAAGAGGAATTTTTCCTCTACAAAGCAAAGCATCGCCGCAAAATGGCGGATCGTCTGCGAAAGACCAGCCAATCACCTCAGATGCGCCAAACCCTCAACCGTTGCCGTCGTGAGCAAAATCCGAGTTCCGCGCGGGATCAGGACAACCGAAGGATCTCGAAACTGCATGCAATGAGAACACGGCATTAGGGAACTCTGGGAGTGGCTCAGTTAAAGAAGCGCGACCTGAGCCACTACCGAATCCCAGATGAATGGATATTGAATCGCTGGATATAGAATCACTTTCATCTCCACCAACTCGTCATCCCGAATCCCCGTTAGCGAACGCGCGTTTTCTTCAGCGCGTGAGTGGGGGTGAGGGACCTTGTGCTTAACACGTTTTGGTACTTCGTCTTACCTGTGATTAGCGAACGGCCATTTCTTTGAGATTGATCAGCCCTGATTGCCCAGCGCCGTTAGGCGCGATGCGAAGTTAGCCCACCCTGAAGGCGAGCGCAAGCGAGCCGGGAAGGGTGGGTGCACAGCAAAATAAATTCAAGCCCCTTTTAGGGGCGGCATACTGGCAGCCCACCGGCTGCCTTTTCCATTTTGGAGCCAACATGAAATCTTTAAATCTCTTCGCCCAGATCGCCAAGATTGACGAGTCAAAGCACGAAGTCTGGGGTCTTGCCACCGCCGAAGTTGTCGACAAAGAAGGCGAAATCTTCGACTATCAATCCTCCAAGCCCTATTTCAAGAACTGGAGCGATGAAATCGCCAAGGCCACGGAAGGGAAAAGCCTGGGCAATGTCCGCGAGATGCACGCGCCCAGCGCTGTCGGCAAGCTCGTCGCCATTGCTTTTGATGACGACCTCAAGCAAATCCGCGTCGGTGCCCGCATTGTTGATTCCGTCGCCTGGCAGAAGTGCATGCTCGGCGTCTATACCGGCTTCAGCATTGGCGGTGCGTATGTAAAGTCCTGGAAGGATGGCGAGTACCTGCGCTTTACCGCCAACCCGGTGGAAATCAGCGTGGTCGATAACCCCTGCGTTCCCGGCGCTCACTTTACCGCCGTAAAAGCGGATGGCACCTGCGAAGTCCGCAAATTTACGCGGACCGCCGCTCCCGGCCATGCCGCCAGGGTCGGCACTCATAATTCCGGCGTCGCCAAAGTTGGCGCGCGTCACTCCAAAGAAACTCTGGCGCATCTCGCCGCAATTAAAGCCTGTATGGATTCAATGTTCCAAAGCCATCAGGAAGCCGACGACCACATGGAGGCACTTCTTGGTCCAGCCGATTCTGACGAAACCAAAATGTCGGCATCGGCAGAAGTACAAAAAATTCCCGGCAATCAAAATCCCGGAAGAAAGACAGGAGAGCAAAACACAATGCTGGAAGCAAATGACAAAGCGCAATTAGAAAAGGCGCGGACCAGTTCCGCGTCTGCGCTCGCCAAGCTGGCTGAAGTGGAGCAGGAAGTGGCTGGCTTGCGCAGCGAAATGGAAAGCAATAACCAGGAGATCCAGCGGTCGCTGAACAATCTTCTGTCACTGATGGAAAAGTTTGTAGCGCCCCAGGAATCAGGGTCTCTGGCGGAGCGCAGCCGCGTGGCGCGCACCGGCGTACCAACACACTCCGTAACCAAAGAGGACGATGCTCGTCCTGCGCTGGCCAAGTCCGCCGGTGAACCCAGCGTCCATGAGTTGCTCAAACGAACGCTGCAAAAGCCGCAACCGGCCTCCGTTTACCTGCGATAGCGCTGTTTTCTAAACCCCCCTCTCCGTGCGTATCCCCACGGGGTGGAGCAGGCATTTATGCCTGGCGGTTATCGCTTGAACTTAGCCGGCTTTAGCCGCTGAGGTTAATGAATCATTCAATCCCGCAGTCTCCACGCGGAGAAAAGGAACCAGAATATGTTTGGCGATCTCAGTCAGCAGACATTTGATCTGCTCAACAAGGCGGAGCTCTCTCCGTTGAATAAAACCACCATCAGCCAGTCGCTCATCAGCGGCGTGGCTGGCAACTTAAACGCATTTGATCTTCGCGGCCCAGCGCTTCAGCTTTATCCGGTCATCACTCCGTTGCGCAACCGCTTGCCGCGTCAACTCAGCGACCGTGGCGATCTGGCCACCCGCTGGAAAGCCATTACGGGCGTCAATACTCAGGGCTTTGAGCTTGGCGTTGCTCCGGGCCGGCGCTCGGCGGAAATGAGCGTCACTGAGCAGGATTATGTCGCATCTTATGCAGGTCTTGGACTCGAAGCTTCCATCGACTGGGAAGCTGTTTGGTCCGGCGGCAAGGAATTCGATAACAAAGCCACACTGGTCCAGTCATTGCTGCGCGCAGTCATGATCGGTGAAGAAAACGTGCTGCTCAATGGCAATGCATCCATGCCGCTCGGTACGCCAACGGCTCCAACTGTTGCTCTTGCCAACGGTGGCACACTGGGCTCCGGACTCAGCCTCTTGGTCTTTGTTACTGCGCTTACCGCCCGTGCTTTGGCGAATTCCACGGTCTCCGCCAGCGGCGTGCCTTACGGCCAGGTTACCCGCGTCAACATTGACGGCACATCCACTCAATACGGAGCTGGCGCCAGCACCATCAGCGCTGCTTCTTCCGCTGCGGTCACCACCGCCGGTCAACAGACGGTTGTGGCTACCGTTCCCGCCGTAAAAGGCGCAGCCGGATACGCATGGTACATCGGCACCAGTGCAGCTACTGCTACGTTGAACACCATTACCACCGTCAATAAAGCCACTATCAGTGCTCCTGTTGCCGGAACTCAATTGGCCAATGCCGCCAACTCAAACACAGACGGCTCCGCCAACACGCTGGTGTTCGATGGCTTTCTCACTCAGGCATTGAAGTCCAATGCCGGCTATTTCGCCTCGCTCGACGGTAACGTTCTTACCGCTGATCAGGCCAACGGCATCGTTGAAATCGACATTGCGCTCCAATGGTTCTGGGACAATAAGCGCCTCAGCCCCACGGAAATCTGGGTGAACTCGCAGGAAGCGCGCAATATCAACAAAAAGATCGTCGCCTCCGGCGGCGTTCCGCTCTTCCGCTTCACCTTGCCGGGTGGTACCGGATCGGACGATGACAAGCCCGCTCTGTTGGGTGGCGCAAGCATTGCCAAGTACTGGAACAAATTCACCCAGCAGTTTCTGGACATCCGCATCCATCCCAATCTTGCTCCGGGCACCATTTTCTTTAACAGCTCGGAGATTCCTTACCCGCTCTCCGGCGTGGACAACGTTTCTTTTGTCCGCTGCCGCCGTGATTATTACCAGATTGAGTGGCCGGTGGTTTCTCGCCAATATGTCTATGGTGTGTATGCCGACGAAGTCCTCGTCTGCCGCGCACCGTTCTCGCTCGGCGTGATCGCAAATGTAGCCAACGGATAACCACATTGTCAGTGGCTCGATTGCCGGCCAATCGCCGCTGACGCTCCCGTCTGAAAAAAAGCAGACAAGGGAGCTGGAAGGCAGCCTTAGGTCCCCGCCCGGGCTGCCTTTTACTTGGCCGCACCAGCAGGGCTAAAAATTCCCAAAGTGCACATTGCGTACCGAGGCCCAATTGCCAGTTGGTTTTCAATTTACCCAATTACCAAATTACTCAATTACTAATTCCTTCTAGGAGGTAACCAATGGCCGCCGCACCTGACGATCTTTGCACCGTGGCAGAACTCAAAGCATGGTTGCCCAACCAGGGCAACAATGACGATGTCACTCTGCAAAGCCTCATTTCCAATGCCAGCCTGCAGGTTTTGCAGTACATTGATCGCCCACACCTTCTGGCCGGAGTGCTGGGCAATTTAACTGAGACCTATGATGGAAACGATTCTGACCGGCTGCTCCCGCACCAATTTCCGATCATCGCGGTCACCAACCTCAGCATTGATAACATTCCTGTGCAGCAAAGCACCGGCCCAACTTTAGCTGGCTTTCTTTGGGACGCGCGCCGCATTCTTCTCCGCGGCTTCCGCTTCTGCCATGGCTTGCAGAACGTGCAGGTTTCTTACACCGCTGGTTATTCCGCTGTCCCGCTTGATCTGAAGCAAGCCGCGATTGAAGCCTTTGCCCTTTCTTATCGGCAGCGGGTTCGCATCGGTGAAAAGTCCAACAGCATGAGCGGCCAGGTAACCATCGCCTTTGACATGAGCGATGTTCCTCCGCGCTCCATGTCCATTTTCAGTCAGTACCGGAGGTTGGCCCTGTGATTTCCGTACAGATTGACGACTCAGCTTTAGAACAGCTTCAGCAACGTCTTAGTGATTTGCCGCCTCGGCTGATTGCTGATGTTTATAAGGCGCTTCAGCCACTGATCTATCAGTCGCTGCAGAGCGCAATTCCAAAATATTTTTCTGGCTCAGGCGATAAAAATTCCACGTCGAGCGTCCTGGCTTCCCGCAGCGGCAATCTCATGAATTCTGTCCTGCAATCCATCCAGGCCACCACAGACGGAGAAACGCTAACAGTAAGTATCGGATCAGATCTGCCTTATGCCGCCATCCACGAATATGGCGGATATGCCGGTCGTCGGCCTCCATTTAAAAAGAAAGACGGACAGCGGCCCTACTTGCGTCCACGTCCATATCTCCAGCCAGCGATCAACGATCTTCAACAGGCTTTGCCTGATCTGCTTGAGCAGGCAATCCAGCAGGTGCAGGTGGCGCAATGATTTTTCCTCGCGAACAAATTTACTCTGCGCTGTTTGCCACGTTACAGGCCGCACTGCTTTCGCCGGTGGGACCGTTCAAGACGGTTAGCCGGCGTTGGCAGGATCCGTCACAGACTTCACCCGCCGACCGTCCATCACTGTACCAGGTGCAAAAAGATGAACTCGTCGCTACCAGCGTCAACGGCCTGCCGATCCACGCAAAAATGACAGTCGATCTTGTTCTATACACCGCAGGCGACAGCGAGCCGAATTCAGTTCCTTCCACAGAACTCAACTCACTGCTGGATGCAGTAGAGGCTGCCATTTGCAGCGCGACACCAGGACTTTCCCAGTCCCTGGGCGGCAAAGTATCGCACTGCCGCATTGAGGGAAAGATCGAAGTCATTGAAAACGTGCTGGGATCCATGGCCTTGGCCGTTGTGCCGGTAGAAATTCTCACCACCGCATAGGAAGTTCAATTTTCAATTTGGCGGCCTTGGCCGCTTCAATCTATGGGAGTGCAGCGTGGACTCCCCAAAAGGAGAAAGAAGAAATGTTTGAATTTGGCGCAGGCACCCTGTGGGGCTTTCCGGTTGGCGGAAACACCGCCGCAAACCCCACTCCCATGAAATTCGGTACGCTGCAGGACGTTTCGCTCGATATCTCGGGCGACGTCAAGCAGCTTTACGGACAAAAGCAATTTCCTGAGGCCGTTGCCCGGGGAAAGTGCAAGATCACCGGCAAATCCAAGTTTGCTTCCATCAACGGTAAGATGCTCAATGACCTTTTCTTCGGCCAGGCCATGGGCAGCGGGATGATCAAAACCGCCCTCGATGAAGCTGCCACGGTCCCCACAACGCCCTTTACCATTACCGTTACCAATGCCGCTCAGTTCAAGCAGGACTGGGGCGTGCGCTATACGGCCACCGGCGTGCCGCTCACGCGCGTGGCCTCAGCGCCAACTCTGGGGCAGTACAGCGTCAACACTACTACTGGCGTGTACACATTTGCCGCCGCCGACACGGGCGCCGCTGTCCTGATCTCGTACACCTTTGTCTCAGCCGCTACCGGCACTCAACTCAACATCACCAACCAGTTGATGGGCTTCGCTCCCACCATCCAGATTCTGTTGGAGACCGTTTTACAACACCAACCAGTTTTCCGTCTTGTTGTATTCGGTTGTCGCGTCCAAGCTGACCTTCGCCACCAAGCAGGAAGACTTCATTATCCCTGAGTTTGATTTTGAAGCTTTTGCCAATGCGGCCGGCCAGGTAATCGACGTCTATTCCAACGAATAGCTCTTCCTCCAAATAGGGCCTGGCGCTGCTGGGCCCATTTTTGTCCGGCCACAATCAACATTTCATTCAGGAGAAATCATGCTTAAGCAGCAAACGGTATCTACTTCTTTAGGACAGCTTACGGTCTCCTCTCTCACTCTCGGAGAATTGCGCCAATTGGACACTCTATTTCAGGAAAAGGTCTCTCCCGAAGTCTCGGGCTTTACCTCGTCACTCCGATATCTGCCGGTGATCCTGAATGCCATCAGGAAAGTTCATCAGGATTTGACGGCGGAGCAGCTTGAAAACGGTTTGATCTTCGATGACTTTCACGCATTGTTCAACGCTGTCCTCGAGGTTTCCGGCTTGAAGAAGGCGGCCGCGGGGGAACCGACTCCGGTACCGGTATAGTCGATTGGCCGTTCGTTTTTGGCCACGTCGCCACCGCTACCGGATGGACTCTGCCTGACATCGAGCAGCTTACTCTCTGGGACCTCAACGATCTCATGTCTTACTGGCGGGACTATCCGCCCACGCACGTACTTGTTGCGGCCTATCTGATGGGCGGAAACAAAAAGTCTTCTGGCAGGCATCGCCCGGGTAAAATTGGGGTAAATGAAAAGGCTAACGCCGGCTTCAATTTCAATGACCTCATTCGCGAAGTTGCATTTGCTGGGGGCACGGTAACCCACAAGTTGCCTGAAATTTATCGGCTCAGTTAGAAATTCCTTGCACACTAAAAGCTGCTTTGCTACACTTTCGCCCTTTGGAGGCAATACAGCTATGGTTCGTGGGAAAAAGAGAATGTCACTCATTCAAAAAAGTGGAATCTTTTTACTATGTGTTTTCCTCGGTTGTTCCGGCAACAAAATGGACATGAGTACCGCCGAAGGCCTGGTTAAGTACTATTTCACCGATGGGACCAGCAGAATTTTTGTGAATATCGGCAGGATTGGGACCGCATGTCCCTTCTTGAATACCAAGGTGGGTGCGGAGGATATACTCCTGAATTTAAATCCGGAAGCAGACTTCTCTATGGTATTCGCTCAGTTGGCAGGCTACGTCACCGTAACTCCTGACGGCGATGGGTACTGGAAGTCAGCTTTTACTGATAAAGGGCAGAACGCGGTTAACGCCGCCGGGCATCAGCCCCAGAGTAATGCCGCTCTGAATGGATGTGATTATCAGATATTTGTTCTCGATCTTGCGAGCGCCGACCTTGTAAAGATAGCCGCGGTTAATCCTGGCGAAAAGACCACTGAAATTGACTATATCTGGAAGTGGAAGACCACGGAACTGGGACGCGGGTTGCGCGAGGACGGAAAGCTTTATACGATGTTGACTCCGCTCCAGCGTGAAACCCTGAAAAAACAAATCCGGGGAGGATTTCAAAAGGTTTCGCTTCCCGTGCCTCCAGAAGACTTTACTCAGAACGGCAGCATTCAGGCCAGAAAAGGCCCAGACGGCTGGCACGTACTGCTAAAGTGACATGGCGATAATAGTTAGTTCTCTCCTCAAAAGGCAGCCCGCAGGCTGCCTTTTTATTGCTCATCTGTCCGGGTTCAGCGGCTGCAAAATCTGAGAATCGAGCACAAAAATGGCTGACAATTTTAGTTTCAATCTACAGGCAGATAGTTCAGGCGCAGAAGAAGCGCTCAAACAGCTCAAGCAGGGGCTCGATGTGGGCAAGGAATCCGCTACGGCCCTGGGTCATGTTCTTGACGGTGACCTTTCAGAGGCCTTCAAGTCTTTGGGTGAACTGGGCAAGACTCTAGGCATCAGTCTTGACCTGGCCTTTAGTCCTCTGGAGGTTATTGCTTTTCTCAAAGTAATTGCTGACGTGACCGACAAGGTCAGCACGCTGATTGGCGACACTTTCATTTATACGGACGAGCAAAAGGCTCTGGATGCTCAGATCAAATCATCAAACCAGGTCATTGCCGCTTATGCCGCCCAGATAATGCAGTTGGACGATGCTTACGCAAAGATGGGCAAAACCGCCTCACAGCAGACTGCCATCGACATCGGAAAACTCCAGGTCCAGCTGAACGCCGCGAACGAGGCAGTGTACCGCTTAACGGGCGACGTTAAAGAGGCCAAAGAAAAAGCAGCCGATCCAAACAACATCAACGCGATCGGTAATGCAATGGCTCTTCCTGGCTTAAACGATCAGTTGGGAAAAGCCCAGCAGCTGCAGAAGGTGATCTTTGACCAGATGCGGAACCTTACCGAAACCTTCAAAGAACAACAAAACGCGGAATTGCTGGCAATTGCCGAGGCTGAGATCTCCGGACGGCTCCGTGTGCAGGAAGCCTCAGTAAATGCGGAAAAAACAAAATGGGACCGGATCAAAGAGCTGACTCATACGACCGCCGACGAAAACGTTTCGGTGGAGACCGGATTTGAGAACCGTTTATATCAGGTGAAGCGCGAAGCATTAAGCGAACGTCTGGGATTGATGAAGCTCGACCCCGAACGCAATGGCGCACAGATTGCGACTCTCAACCGGGATATTGAAGCTCTGGCAAAGGGTCACGAGGCTGCACTCACGAGGATCAAAATTGAGGGAGACCAGGCCCGCAAGAAGGAGCAGAATGGCCAGCAAGCGGAACTAGCCAGACAAAATCAGGAGATCATGCAGTCGGCAAAAGCGGAGAACGATGCCGCCATCAAAGCTGCCGATGACCAGCTGAAAGCATGGGATGAATCGTATAAAGGCCAGATTGAAGTTGCGAAAGTAAGGAACGAAACCGACATCCAGTTGATTGAACAGCAATTGGCAAAAGGGCAGATTACCCAGCAGCAGGAAGTTGCTCTAGTGGCCAAAGCTAAAGAGAATGAACTGGCCCTGGAGATTTTCTACCAACAGCAGCGTCAGGCACTCTGGGATAAAGATCCCAAGAAGGTCCAGGAAATCCAGAACGAAATCAACAAAATTAAGGCCCAGAGTGAGTTGGTGGCCGCCAAAGGGCAAACCGATAGTCTGAAGCTGCAGGAGAAAAACCTTGACCAGTTCTTTTCCAAGGTCAAGAGCGCAATGGACCAATCTATTAAAGGATTTCTTACGGGCACAGAAAGCTTCAGCAAGGCGTGGCAAAACTTGTGGTCAGGCATGGTGGTTTCAATGGCAGAAAAGCTGGCGGACATGCTGCTCAAGTGGATTGAGCACCACGTTGCTCTGCTGGTGATTCATACCACGGAAAAGGAAAATGAGGTTGCCACGGAAGCTGCCGCTTCAGCCCAGTCCAAGAGCATCAGCTTGGCCGATTCACTCGCCAAGATTCACCACTCAGCCGCTTCAGCAGCGGGGCGCGTATATGACGCTGAAGCCTATCTTGGACCTGTTATCGCTGGGCTGTTGGCGGCTGGAACTTATACCGCTGTGCTGGGCTTTGGGGCCATGGCCTCCGCCGAAGGTGGCCAATACATCGTTCCAAATAATCAGCTCACCATGCTTCACCCGCAGGAGATGGTCTTGCCGGCTGGAATCGCCAATCAGATGCGGAGCGTGATCGGAGGCGGTGGGACCGGCGGGAGCGGAGTGACGGTTGTCGTCAATCACTCCGTCAGCGCCGTCGATGCGTCGTCCTTTCAGGGACACATACGGCGGCACAGCAACATGATTGCCAATGAAGTCACGCGGGCCCTGAAGCGGAAAGGAGTCACCCCATGAGCAATATTGTTTTTCCCAAAATCCGCGGGCTGGGCTGGACCGTAACCAAAAATCCCACGCTCTCTACTGATATTCAGACCTCACTTGCTGGGCGTGAAGTGCGAATCCAAAATTACCAGAACCCGATCTGGGAATTTACGCTTACCTATGAGTATCTTCTGAACGATCCGAAATCGAGAGATGAAACCGATTCCACGCCCCTGGAACAATTGATTGGCTTCTTTCTCTCGCGCGGCGGCCAGTTTGACGATTTCCTGTTGAACGAAAGCGATCTTACGCAACGCCTGGAAGATTCGGTCTATTCCGGTCAACCCATCGGGACTGGTGATGGCGTAACCGTCAACTTTCAGCTTGTCCGGAACATAGGCGGGTTTCTGGAAGCCTGCCAGAACCCCGCAAACCAAAGCGCCACGGTGTACGTAAACGGAGTCAGGAAAATTCAGGGAACGGACTACACCGTGTCTCTGGGGCTGGTGACCTTTACCGCAGCTCCAGCGGTAAATGCAGCCATTACGGCAGATTTCATCTTTTTGCATCGGGTGCGCTTTGACCTGGGAACAGCGCGCAGCAATTCATCGAATGCCAGCGGGACCAGGGAAGGCATTGAATTTGGAAACTTTTATTTCAACCTGTACGAGTGCAAGGAAGTGCAGTTGATTACGGTAAGGAAATAAACCGAGCCTTTAGCCGTCAGCTCTTGGCCCTTAGCTTGTGGCATTGGCTTAGCTATTAATGCGGAGAGCTTGGGCGACATTGGGTGGTTCAAAATAATTTTTCTTTAAAAGCCGCTGCTCTGGTGTAAGATGCTGGACTTTGGAGGGCATCATGGACGGGTTGTGTATGTTTTGGAACTGCTGATTGCGATAGTGGCCTTATTTGCGCTGTTACGATTATTCAGCATTTTCAAATGATGTGAAGGCGATTCGAGAACATATATGCAGCAGTAGAGAAAGTGCTGATAGTGCGGCTTCGGCGGCCAAAAGCGGAAGCGGTCCGCTAGGCTTATGAAGCGTTGGGAATTATTAGCAGGAGGCATCGTGCTTCTAGTCGCATTACTGATCGTGCCGCGACAATTGTGGCTGCACGGTAAACGTGAGCGATTTAAGGAGCTAACATCACAAGTGCCAAACTGCAGGACCCTTCCCTGTTTGGAGAAGCTGACCGTAGATTTACAAGTCCTGAATGAGGAGATTGACCATCGCCCCTGGTATGTCTGGGGAGATGTCGATTTGAAATAATCAATCAAACATTAATCAGACCAAGCAGCCTTACGGGGCTGCTTTTTTATTTGCTTTAAAAAGTTCTTGTCATGCCTCGGCTTCTGGCCTTCGTCCATTCCCGGGTATAGAGACCTCTCGCTTCGCTTCGAGGCTTTGGAAAACGATATGAAAACACCTACCAATATCGGCGGCAACAACCTGATTACTTTCCTCGCCAACAACACGGCATTAAGAATGGCCGACCTCTACACCATCACGCTCAAAAGCGGAACAGTGCTGCGCTATACCACCTGGGATACCTCGCTCACGGTTCTGGGCAACACATTCCTTACCGGCTCGCCCAGTATTCAAAGGACCGCCATTGAAGAAACTTTGGGCATGGACGTAAGCACCATTGAAGTCACGCTGCAAGCCAATCTCACGGATTTAGTGAACGGCGTTCCTATCCTTCAGGCCATTGGTCTGGGATTGTGGGATGGCGCGGCTTTCCGGATTGACCGGCTGTTTATGGACTCCAGCGGCAATCAGATTGGGACTGTGATCAGGTTCTCAGGTTTCATAGGCCCGGTGGATGAGCTATCGCGCAACTATGTGAAGTTTACAGCCAACTCCGGAACTGATCTTCTTTCCATGCAGCTTCCGCAAATCATTTTGCAGCCGGGCTGCACCAACACTCTCTTTGACGCGCGCTGTGGATTGAACAAAGCCAGCTTCGCCGATTTCAACATTGTGCAGGCCGGAAGCACGGTCAATAAGCTCATCTCGCTTTCCCCCAAAGCCGATGGCTATTTTGACAATGGACAGCTCATTTTCACGTCTGGCGCAAATAACGGACTGGTAAAGGCCGTACGGTCGTATGTTGGGCAAAGGTTTTTTTTCAACTCTCCGCTGCCCTTTGCCCCGAATGCTGGCGATGCATTCACGGCTTATCCCGGATGCGACAAAACCCAGGCCACCTGCACCAACAAATTTGCCAACCTGGTGAACTTTGAAGGCTTCCCTTACGTGCCAGTACCGGAAACAGCAATATGAGCGCCCGTGGCTGCAAAGCGGTAAAGGTGACGTGCGGAACCTGTGCCGGATCAGGGAAAACCACCGGGCTGAACAAGCGCACCCTTGCCGCTTCCACCGTTACCTGTAGGACGTGCAGAGGCAGTGGGCAAATCCTGGCCATACGTAAGCCACAGAGCCGTGCGGCATAGCCCGACGCGGTAAAAAAGGACAATCAAATATGTCACGCATGATTGACTGGAGCGATGTGCTCCGAGTTACGCAGAAACTTGGTTATCGGATCATCAACCGGAAGGGTTCGACCCGAACTTTTATGAGCGGCCAGCGTGAACCTTCAATCGTTACTTTCCACGAACCGCACAACGGACAGGTGATCTATGAAACGCGGGTGCTCAAGCGGCTTCGTATCACTCAGACCCAGCTTGCGGAGCTTGCGCAATGACGCCGGAAAAGCGGGCTGAAATTGTCCGCAAGGCCAAAGAATGGCTTCGCACTCCCTATCACCATCAGGCCAGTGTGAAAGGGGTGGGAACGGATTGCGCCATGTTTCCTCTTGCGGTTTATCAGGAATGTGGAGTAGTGCCGCTGGACTTTCAACCTCCTGAATATTCCGTGCAATGGCATCTGCACCGTTCAGAAGAGAAATATCTGGAAGCGCTTGCGCCGGTCATGCGCGAGCTGAGACCGCACGAAGCATGGAAGAACCATGATGGAACTGCGACATGGACGCCGATTCCGCAACCGGCCGATTTCGTGATCTTCAAGTTTGGCCGCGCCTTCAGCCATGGAGCCATCGTGATTGACTGGCCACTGATTATTCACTCCTACATCCCGCACGGAGTCATGCTGAGTGATGCGGAACGTGACGGCGAATTAATTGGCAGAGAAAAGAAATTCTTTGAGGTAAATGCATGGGTCTAGCAGGCGGCAAAAACGGCGGCAGTTCGGCGCTCGCGTCCAAGCCCAATCTGCTGAGTGCGCTCAGGGTCCAAACCAGCTCTTACGGTCAGGTCATCCCTATTATTTATGGGCAGAACCGCATCGCAGCACGTCTGCTCTGGGCAGGAGATTTTACTGCCATTCCGCACACCAGTACACAAAAAGTTGGCGGTAAGGGGCTGGGATCAGGCGGTGGCAACGCAATTACAAACACGACCTACACCTACCAGACAGCCGTAGCCATGGGTTTGTGTACCGGGCCAATTCAAAATATTCACAACGTCTGGGATACCAAAGGCCGGCTGACGTTGGTAACTACGGTCACAACTTTTACCGTTCCCGGTGGCGGCGGTTCGTTTACTCCGCCGATTGATGGCAGAGTATTTCACTCCGGACGCGGGGTTGCGCGCGGTGATTCTTTCAGTTTACTGGCCAATGATTACGGCTCTGATGGCGCGATCTCTCTTTCAGGCACCAACCAGACGCCAATGGCTCTGGTAGGAAGTTCGCCGGGAGCAGGGCAGTACACGTTAAATGCAAGCACCGGAGTGCATGCTTTCTCATCTGCGGATGCTGGTAAGGTGATGACCATCACTTACACCTATTCTTTTCCAGACTCAAATTCCAACGGCCAGCCGCAGCAGAAATTGAGCCTGACGCTTTTTCTGGGCTCACGTCCGCAGACTCCCTGGACTTATCTGACCTCAGCCCATCCCGGTCAAGACCTTGGCTACAACGGGATCGCTTACGTTGCGGCATCGGCCATGGACCTTGGGACTTCAGGGACTTTGCCGAATCTCAGCTTTGAAGTGCTTGGGATCCTGCCTTTTGGCGGCGGCATCACGGACGCGGAACCATCAGCCGTCATCAATGACCTGATCACCAACCAGTTCTATGGGATGGCCGGCGTCCTGACTCTTGGCGACCTTACGCAGTACCGGAATTACTGCACCGCCAGCGGAATTTTTCTTTCGCCGATGCTCGATTCCCAGAAAACAGCGGCAGCATGGATACAGGAAATACTTGATATCACCAACGCAGCAGCCGTCTGGAGTGAAGGCATCCTAAAGATTATTCCTTATGGCGATACGACTGCCGTCGGCAACGGGGCAACGTTCCTGCCTAATACAGCCCCAATCTATGACCTGACCACCTCTGATCTGCTGGCTCCCGTGCTGATCAAGCGGCCATCGGTAGCGGACGTGATGAACTCCACCTCTGTTGAATTCGTCAACCGGGCCAATGATTACAACGTGGAGATAGCGGAAGACAAAGATGACGCCATGATCGCGGTCTATGGGCTAAGGAAAGCTTCGCCTTTGCAGGCCCATCACATCACCACTCCCACCGTAGCAAAGTTCGTTGCCAACCTGCTGCGCAAGCGGGAAGTGGAAATACGCGCAACTTACACCACCAAGCTGGGCTGGCAATTCATTCTGCTGGAATGCATGGACCTGGTAACACTCACCATTCCTGAATTGGGATACGTGAAGAAGCCAGTCCGAATCACCGCGATTCGCGAAGACGATACCGGACAACTGGAAATTGACGCTGAAGATTTCCCCTTCGGCACCGCTACGGCAACCCTGTATCCACACCAGCTCCCAAATGTCTCTCCGGCGGCGGCAAACAATGACCCAGGTTCGGTAGCTGCCCCGATTATCTTTGAAGCGCCTGACCGCCTCTCTGCTTCCGGCCAGTACGAAAGCTGGATGGGAATCTGCGGCGGCAATACCGCTATTACTGCGGCCAGCAATGCATCACCTATCCAAATCACAGCCGTGGGACACAAGTTCAAGACCGGGCAAATCGTCGATATTGTAGGAGTGTTGGGCAACACCGCTGCCAACGGTACATGGCTGGTTACGGTGGTGGATGCTAATAACATTACCCTGAACGGCTCTACAGGAAATGGGGCCTATACCTCCGGCGGCCTGGTACTGAATACTGATTGGGGCGGTTGCCGCGTGTGGCTCTCCGTCGATCCTATTACTCCCAATTACCGCGAAATTGGGCGCGTTGCCGGACCGGCCCGCATGGGCACATGCACCAATCCAATAGGCGTGCTGGCTGACCCCGATCAGATCACGATCAGTTCTATTTCCCGCAGTGGTGGAGTGGTAACCGTTAATCTGAGTTCAGCAGCCCTTCCCGGTGGCTTTGTCGCCAACCCCACTGTACAGATTTCAGGCGTCACGGACCCAAGCTTCAATGGGACCTTCATTATTGCCACTTTTCTCACGTCTACGCAGTTCACATACAGTCAGGCTGGGCCAACCGCAAGTTCAAGCGGAGGGCTGGTCCAGGAAGTACTCAAAGTGGATCTCACGCAATCGGGCGGGATATTAAGTTCAGGAACGCAGGCGGATGCGGACAATTTCCGTACGATATGCGCCATGGATGTGGGCACCGCGTTTGAGTTGATTGCCTATCAGGTGGCCACGCTCACGGGTACGAATACTTATTCCCTCACCTACCTTCGCCGCGGGGCTTTCGGATCAATCCTGAACGTGCATGGCGCTCCCACCAGCTTTTTGCGTCTGGATGAGGCAGTGTTCATTTACGAAATTGATCCAACGCTGGTAGGAAAAACGCTGCATTTTAAGTTCACCAGCTTCAATGTCTTCGGCCTGATGGAACAATCGCTGGCCAACGCCACAGATTACCCATTCGTATTTAACGGCAATTACAACAATGGCGGGTTTGCATCGAATGATGCCGCCGTGGATTCCATCAACAATGCCGGGGCGTGCAATATCCGGGCCTATCTTTCACCTACACCTGGGACCTCGTACCACGCCTATAAGCCGGATGGCACCGTGAGGACAATTGCCGGGCAGTCGCTTACGGTTGACGCCTTTGGGGCAGCGCTGAGTTTTTCAACTCAGTATTACGTCACCTATTCACCAGTCAGGCTGACGCATCGGGCCTATCTGGCTTATTCGGATTTCATTGCCGGTGCAGCGAATGGCGAAATGCGCGTGGGCGTGATTACCACCATTGCGGCGGGCGGCGGTGGCGGTACCTCTGGCGGTGGGGCATTCCATGGCGGTGGTGGTGGTAAGGGCGGCCCCGCATTGCAGGCAACCTGATTTAAAAGCAGCGCAAATTATTCCAAAAATATTCTGGAGATTTTCATGTTGAAGAAGATTCTGCTTCTCTCTGTGTTCCTCTGCGCCCTCTGTGGTCAAGGCTTTGCTCAAAACCTCACCACGGTTTCAGGGTCAAACATAACGGACTTGAACGGAGCCAAGCTTGCCATCGGACAACTTTGCTTTCAGGGTACAGACCAAAGCGACAATCCTATCGCCTTCGGGATCGGCGGCGGCGGGCAGGCTTTGAAGCGGCAATACTGCTCCGCTGTGACCGCAGGCGTGGTGACTTCATTCACCGTTCCGAACCCGGCAACCACGAATCCCACGGGGATTTATTACCGGGTGCGCGTAGTGGATTCCAGCACCGGGCAGGAAGTGTTGCGGTACCAGGGTGTGACCTTTGCCGGAGCGACCTTCAATTTTGATAATTACACGCCGGTAATCAGCGGGGCATCGCTCGCGCCATTGACGGGAAACAGCGTCAGCGGAAACCTGAGCGTCACAGGGAACGGCGCATTTACAGGGACAGTCACGGGATCGAATATTCCGGGCAGCATTCCGGGCGCGGGGGCGTGTACAAACCAGTTTGTCAGGGCTTTGAACACAGCAGCGCCTCCCACTTGCAACACGGTGGGCTCGGCTGATCTGGCTTCCGGCTTGACGCTGGCCGGAATTACGAATACCAGCAACGTGATAGTGAATCCTGTTTCTACGGCCACTGGGGCTGCGCTTACCGTAGGTGGAACATCAACCACTACAGGCGGAATGAGCATAGCTATAGGAGCCTTGGGGGCATCAACCGAACGTGCAGCGATTGTTCCTGCTGATGGTTCATCTGCTGCGTTCAGGGTTGGGGCTCTGTCAGTGCGAGCTGTAAGTGCCGGATTCCTGGCTGGAGCTGAACTCGCTTCATTGAGCTCATCCGGTATTACTTTCAAGACCGCTACCGGAACTTTGCCGGCCACCATCACAAACGACACGGCAGGTGGAATTGTGGCCACAAACAGTTCGGGAAAGCAAACTCGCATCATTGATTCTGGGGGCAGCCTCTATATCGGCCAGGGTGGCTCTCTCTTGATGTTTGGCAATACCTCTGGGTTTACGACTATAGGCACAGACGCAGTTGCCTCTGGAAATGTCGCCGTCAAAGCCGGAACCTATAACGTGTTGGGCGACACGCTCACGCAGACCATGAGCAACAAGACGCTGGCGGGCACTACGCCATTCAACCGACTTCGAGCCAATCAGGGAACGGCGCTGGCTTCGGGCAACTTTGTATTTTCAGCAGGATGGGGAACGACTGCATCCATCGGTTCGATTGCTGGCACTGATTCGGCTTTCACTTTCGCGATGACCAGCAATGGTACCGGTCAAGCAGTGAATCCGACAATCACGCTCACTTTTGCGGATGGCACATGGACGAACCCGCCCGTCTGCGTCGCATCACCAGGGCCAATCGGCGGACTAAACCCGATTTGGATTGTCAGTTCAATAAGCGCAACGCAGTTGGTGGTTTTTGCGAATTTTACGCCTACTGCGGGTGTCGCTTATGGTGCGCAGGTTATCTGTGTAGGCAAGTAATGCTTACGCATGATCTTTAGCGGTGGTAGTGATGTCATCGGAATTGGCTACCACAATTTTTTCCTGGCAGACATCGCACCTAAATTCAAGTGATTCGCCAATTCGCCGAAGAACAATATCTCCATTTTCTGACTTCCTGTTAAAGTCTGCGATTAGCAAAGAATATCCTTGAGGATTGGGGAAATTGAACACGAGGGCTATAAAGCGGCCCCCGTGTTCTTCCCAATGATTAAATGTGTTTTCCATTGCAACACTCATTCTACTATCACTGGATTTTGTGTTGTTACCTTTGATTTTTCCGGCACTCCGGTCGCAACTTTGTCGTATGTAGTGAACGTTATTTGTATTGGGAAATCGATGGCTTGATTAGCAACCCGCTTCCACATGACAGCATGGTGATCTTTTCAGCCTTATCGCTAAGAAAATCGTCCACTGCTTTTTTTGCGCCGGGGCAACTGCTGAAACCGTAGTCATCGAAAACAATCATACCGCCAGGATTCATGCGCGGGTAGAAGAACTCGATGCTGTCGGCCGTGGGCTGATGCAAATCAACGTCGATATGTACAAATGAAAAACGACGGTCTGCTACATCCTCAAAGCGATCTGGAATCCAGCCTTTGTGGATGCTGATGTTCCCTGCAGGCCGCTGAAAGTTTTCCAGGGAGCAACTGAGATCGCCTTTATGCCAGTAGCTTCCATCGTGTTTGTCTGGGCTGGATATGCCCTCGAAAGAGTCAAAGATAAAATGCGTGCGCGGGGTGCCTTGAGTGGCTTTACATATCAGGTATGACCCTGCGCCTTGGTACGCTCCGCATTCTGCCGTATTGCCCGGCACGTCATTCGCGATCAGCGCCAGTTGGTAAAGCATCCAGCGCCTGTCAGAATTGAACCCGTGGAGTTCGCCAAACCGCGTCAGGAACGCATTAAACTCTTCATCTTCCCACCAAAGCAGGTTAGGCCAGGGAAGGCGGTAATTTGGCAGTAACCATTTGGTTAGTCTGCAAACCACCCGCCAGCGCCAGTCGTGGCGCATAGCGGGCTTGGTAATGACATCAAATAGACCTCGCAACATGCGAGGTTAGTTTACCTTACCGGATTTAATAGCGTGTTCCGGGCGGCGGGCCTTCTTCGGTAATGTTGCCGCTTGAAGCGTAGATACCAAGAGCGGAAAAGAAGAGCCCTACAGAATGATGAAAGAAGCGGCAATCAGCCACGCCCATCAACGAAATGAGAGCAAAAGTATCATTGGAATGGATTTTATCACTGAAGCGTGAACTCTCCATTGAATTGGTTCAGTGAATCTTCCGCGCTTGGAGCACAAAACCATTGGCCGCAAGCATTGTCAAGCGCGGCCATGCGTCCCAGAACTTTTGCAAGGGCAGTCTGCGGCGCGTGGTGATAAGTTCGGTTTGTAGTCTGATCTCTTTCAACATCTCCCGCAATGCAATTGGATCAAAAAGTTGTTCGATGTAGATATGCTGGATGGGTTCGATTGGGCAGACGCCAGGCCGATAAAATGAGGCTGGAGCTTGGTGGCTCTCTGCGTACCATCTGGCAGCGGTCTCGACTTGTTCATCCGAAAAACAGAAGGTCCCACGGGCTATCATCTCGCATTCTTCTGGCGTCAGAGTGGGAACCGCAGCGGCGGCGATCTTCTTGCGGGAATCAGAGAATGGATTAATTACGCTGTGACCGTGGACCGTTTCCCCCGGGGCCGTTGGCGGCCCGTTTTCAAATCTATTCCAAATGTCTTGGTTGAATTTTCTTCGGATTGGAGATCGCGCATTGTTGCCATCTGAGATGAACAGAATGCCACCAGGCTTAAGCACTCTCGCCATCTCAGCCATGAAAGCTTTGAAATCAGCGCAGACTACATGCGAAATGACCTCTACCAATGTCAGGCAGTCGAAAGAGGAATCCGGATAAGGAAGACCGTTCGCTGCATCGCCAGCAGTGAAATGAACCGGCAACGTGGGATCGAACGCTGCCTTTATTTCGAGTGATCTCCTGAAGGCTTCCGGGATAAGTTCTATGCCCTGGACTTCCCGTGCGCCGAGCAGGGCAAACAGCAGGGAAGTAAACCCGTAGCCAGAACCAACTTCGAGAATGGACTTGCCCTCTCCGTGCAGGCGTCGGAAAGTGGTTATATAAAAATTAAGGTTCGCCCGGTCGAATGTGCTCCACACCTCCATTTCAGAGCGAACCTTTAGCAGTGCTTCAATTCTCTCGTTCATCGGCAAAAGTTTATCACTGAAGGCGTGAACACTCGTTTGAATTGATTCAGTGATAAACTTTTTTCCATGTCGCAAGAGGACCTATGGGAACATTTTCAAAATAAAGGCGTTGAAGCTTTCAGTTTGGCAGGTGGACGCCTAAGCTCGTTATTGAGCTATGCTGAATCACAGCGCCACGAACGCGGGGTACTGCTGAACATTGGGTGCGGCAATGGGTATCTTGAGTTGACAGCAAAACAGCGCGGATGGGTTTCGATATCTGTGGACCCTGACCCTAGAGCAGTTGAAAGGCTGCGAAGCCAGGGAGTGGAAGCTCATTGCGGCATGATCGAAGCGTTGCCACTCGATTCCAATAGTGCTGATGTCGTCATATGCAGCGAGGTCTTAGAGCATCTTTCACAAGAGGTAATGGAAGATGGGCTGAAGGAAATACAGCGAGTGCTAAGACCAAAAGGAGTCTTAATTGGCACCACTCCTTACCGTGAAAACTTGAAAGATCTTGAGATATTCTGTCCGCATTGCAAGACGATATTCCACCGCTGGGGACATCAGCAGTCTTTTGATGAAGTGAGCATGAGACAAGCAATCAGCAGGTATTTAGAGGTGAAGCGGATAGGCCCCAGGTTCTTCCCGGTATGGCAGACGAACTGGAAGGGCAAAGCGCTGAATGCAGCGTTGCTTGCCCTCTCATGTGTCGGTGCACACGGCAAATCCTCCAATCTATTCTTCGCAGCAGTAAAGCAATAGCCGTGTTACTGAAATTTGTGAAATGAAAATGTCACTCATCTAAGTTGCCTTGAAAAGCGAACGCGATTCGCGTAATCCATCACAGACTAAATAAAGCAAAGTCAGAAAAGTTTGCCACGTCAGGGTCGGCCATGACTTGGATAGGGCAAGAACACGGTTAAGGTAAGCTGCAATACCAGTTAGCAAGCCAGCCCCGCGCACAGCCGAGACTTCATTCCAGATCCATTCACAGGGGAATCTATGCAAATCCACTTTACTGAATTCCTTACTGCCGCCAATTTGTTTGTGTTGCTGGGGATCTACCGCAAGATGTCCATCATCGTGTATCAGCACAAGCTCATGTGGAGCGACTTTGCCGAGCGCAAGGGCATCAGCGCCAACGGCAAGTCCGCGGCCAGCCTTTAACAATCACACTCTGCTTTTAACCCTGCTTTCAGGTGTACTCCAATGAAACTCACTCAACGTGAAAGGTTTCTGGCCAAGGTCTGCCCGGACCCGGCAAGCGGATGCTGGCTGTGGCAAGGGTTGGTGCGTCCGGATGGATACGGAGCAACGCGTTTTGACGGGAAAGAGCATGGCGCGCACCGGGTAGCCTGGATGCTGTTTCGAAGCGCGATTGCGCCGGGGATGGTGGTATGCCACAAATGCGATGTGCGTCGCTGTGTGAATCCCGAGCATTTGTTTGTTGGCTCCGCGGCAGACAATGCGCGCGACATGACAGAAAAATGCAGAAGCCCGCGCGGCGAGAAACATGGGTCGTCCAAGCTGACGGAGGAGCAGGTGGGCAAGATTAAACAGATGCTGATGGAAGACCGGCTGTACATGAGTGAGATTGCCCGGGAATTTGGCGTGTCTGTGACTACGGTGCGGGCGATCAAGGTAGGGAAGACGTGGAAGAACAGGTCTTAGCCGTTAGCTCTTAGCTCTTGGCCATTGGCTCTTAGCAAATGGCAATTGGCAAAAACAAATGGCTCTTAGCTTTTGGCCATTAGCTCTTAGCTTTTCTGCATTGAGCTTAGGACACAACGTCCACCCTTAAAAGTGCAACACGCGGACATCAATCCTGCCGAGAAACTTAAATTCTTTGATCCATTCAATCCAAGGAGGCAATTCATGGCCGATTTTAAGGCGGCGTTTGACTTTACGATGCAGCATGAAGATCCAACCCTTTCCGGCAAGGTCACCGTGGATGCCGGCAGGCGCACGCAGTTTGGCATCGCGGCAAAATTCCATCCTGATTTGCCACAGGAATTCTTTGATGGACCCGCTGAAGACGCGCTGGCCCAGGCGCAGCAGATTGAAGAGCATGAATACTGGCAACCCATGCGCCTGGCCGAAGTGGAAAACCAGACCGTGGTCAACAAACTTTTTGACATGGCCGTGAACATGGGCGTGCGCCAGGCATCGATTTACGCCCAGCGCGCATTGAATGCTCTACCGGGCGTTGGTGCGCGATTGGTGGAAGACGGCGCGATTGGCGGCCAGACACTGGCGGCGATCAATGCCGCGCAGCCGATAGCTCTGTATCAAATGCTGTGCGAACTCAGCGCGGAACATTACCGACACGTGGCGGCGGTGAATCCCGCGCAGGCGGTGAATTTAAAAGGATGGCTGAAAAGGGCGGAAGGATGAGGAAGAGCAGCTCTTAGCCATTAGCTCTTTGCTCTTGCGCATGCCGGGGCTGAAGCCCCTCTTCTGAAGAGCGTTACGCGGCCATAAATGGCCGCTCTTCCACCAAAAGGCCAAGAGCCAAAGGCCAAGAGCCAAAGGCAAGAGCTAAGGCTTGTGGCTAAGAAACAAATAGCATTTTATCCCACACAGAAAAGAGGACACCATGAACCTGCAAACCTGGTTCAAGGGGCTGAGTGTGTTTGTGCTGAGCTCCTTTGTTACTGCACTCGCCACCATGACGATTGATCCGGCAAGTTTTAACTTTTCCCGCGCGGGACTGACGAAAGTCGGAACTGCCGCGGTCATTATCGGGGTGAAGGCCGTGCTGCTGTATCTGAAGCAGTCACCGTTACCTGGAAACCAGCCGGCCCGAATCGCCGACTGGACGAAGATCACCAGCGTGCTGGCATTTTGCGTAATCATTCCGGCGACCGCGCTGCTGAGCGGATGCATAAGCTCATGGGACCAGACAACCTATGCGTCACTGGCGGCGAGCAAGGCGCTGATTGATTGCGCCGTGGCCGGTTATAACCACTTTGACGCCGATATCCGGCATGACTGCGCTGCCGATCCGCAGGATGCAGCGTTTGATCCGCAGACGTTTTATCTGCCGCAGACGCGCGAGGCGCAGCAGGCAGTGGAGAAAGCCCGGCAGGCACAGGTGGCGGCGGTGGAAGCATTTGCCGCGTATGCCGTGGCCAAAGTAGCGAAAGACAGCACGGCAACGGTACAGGAAAAGCAGGCAGCGGTGATCGGGTATCTGGCGCAGTTTCCCACGTTGTTGAGCGCAGTGCGCGGATTGATGGGGAAACAGCCGGTGAGTGTTGTGCGTCCGGTGATGGTGCGGGACCCGGTGATGGCGATAGCGGCGTTGCGGCCGGCGACCTCAGGGGCTAAAGCCGGTTTCTTTTGAAAGTCATTTACGCGGCCATGGCCGCTCTTCCAACCGCTCGTGCTGAAGCGCAAGGTCCTCACCCCTACTCCGGCGCTGATGAAAACGCGCCGCTCGTAGACGAGATTCGTGATGACGAATCATTTTGGACCGCTGTTTTCGCGACCCAGTTTTCTTCAATGAAAAACCTAAAACCAAAAAGCCAAGAACCAATGGCTAACTACCATCACCACTACTGATTTTTCACGAGGTGCAATCATGGCAACAAATTCTGTGACAACAATTTCATCGGCTGACAAACTGAAACAGGCGCTGAAAACGGTGACCGATGCAGCGCTGTTTATCGAGCAGATTCTTGCTGCCGGCGGCGTGGACGGATTCGACGCAGCCGGGGCAGAGCGCGTGACGGCTGCTTTTGGGAATCTGGCGGCGATCGCGATCCAGGCGGCGCATGATGCCGCGGGCAACGCAGTGACGCCGGAAAGCGTTATGGCGCTGATGCCGGTGAGTACGCCGTTGTCATCGGTCGTCGAATAGTCCAGGGCTAAAGCCCTTTTCTTTAGAAAAACTCTTAACGCGGCCATAAATGGCCGCTCTTCCACCGTTGAATCCAGGGCTAAAGTCCTTTCTTTAGAAAAGCCTTAACGCAGCTATAAATGGCCGCTCTTGCACCACAGTTATGTCGCCCTGATAGGGGCTACGAATATTTATTGTTACCTCCCTCATGGCTTTGCATTCCCACCCCACCACACGAAAAACGCGCGTGGTGGGGAAACGGTTCGCTCGCCCCAGGGTGGACTCAATAATTTCGCGCCTTCGACGCTTAGACCCGGCGCTGGCGGTCGAGCAATATAAGGTGCGAGGGGGAATAGTGCGAAGACCACGTCAAGGCCCATATCGGAACTGAAGGGGCGGAGGCGAGAAGCGAGCGGATACAAGCATAGGGCCGCTGTCGGTAGCGAAGGACCGGTTGAAGGCGAGATGGATTTCAGGAGAACACAATATGTAGTTGTCCTAGGCCTCTCGCTTGAGCACATTTTGTTGTGGCGAACACAATACGAATAAAATAGAATAGCTCTCGAACCCAAGTACACGGTGCACCCGGCTACTTCCCTACGGCCGGAGCGCTGAAGCAAGGCACGGACCTATGAGAGTGATGACCCCATTGCAGTTTCACACACTTCCATTTGAGGAGGCAGCCCGGCAGTGGCTGGAGATAAAGAAGATGCACAGCAAGAAGCCGCGAACGATTGAGATGTATGAATGGTACATCCGAAATCTGCGGAAGGTGTTTGAAGGCGTGTTGCTGTCACAGATTCATATTGGACATTTTCTGGAATACCAGCAGCAGAGACGGCTGGGCGCGGGCGCCTCTTGCGTGAACCATGAGCTGAATACGATGGCGCAGATCTTGAAGATGGCCGAGCTGTGGGACCTGGTTGAGAAGCATTACAAACCGCTGCCGCTGCCGAACTGGACGCCTCCGAAGGTGCTGACGGCGGAAGAAGAAGAAAGATTTTTTCGCGTGGTGGCAGGGAACCCGGATTGGAGCGTGGCGTACTGGGCGGTGTCGCTGACGAATAATACGTCGGCGATGGGAATTGAGCTGTGGCATCTGCAACTGAGGCATGTCTTCCTGGAGAATGAGCCGCCAACGATCCATATCCCAGATACGAAGGTGAAGAACGAATTTCGAGCCCGTGTGGTGCCGCTGAATGCAGTAGCGGCAAAGCAGGTACGGAGGATCGTGGAGCGGGCAAAGCGGCTGGGAGCGTGGCGTCCGGAGCACTATATATTTCCGTTTCGGGTTAAGCGCGGGAGCTATGACGTGGCCAGGCCGGCTTCGCCGTACTTTATACGGTCGGCGTTTAGAAGCATGCGGCGCACCACAGGACTGGAATGGCTCCAGCCGAGAAACTTTCGCAACCAGATCATCACGAAGCTGTTTGAGTCGGGAGCGCCCGATGAGACGATTATGTCGATTGCGGGACATCAGTCGATTAAGATGTCGAGGTATTATTCACGGATAAGGATCACGGCAAAGGCGGAGGCGCTGGATGCTATTTGTCCTGGGATGAGGAGTACGTGAAAGTGTGTAGTGTTGCTTAAGCAGCGTAGTGAAAAGATTACAGTAATCAGAAGTGTTTATGAGGGCACTGTTACCGTTCAAGATTGAAATTGACAATAGGCACTCTTACTATCATTTCCACAGAGATTGTGGCTAAAGCGAGACGATTATAATGTCTTTACAACAAACAAGAGATACTGCGGATTTGATGATTTTTGTAGGTCATAAATTCACGACCTTCAGCCGACAACTCGTGAGCATCTGCCTTCTAAGCAGAGGGTCATCAAGACAGGGTTGTTTAACGGAATGAGTGCCTTTCAATCACCGCGTTCATTTAACTCGGCATATCAAAGCTTTCTAAGTTTGAGGGGCTATCGTTTGTAAGTTTCTGTTGGACCAAGTATCTGGCCGGGAATGCACTTGTCGAGATTTTTGTGGGGCGGTATTGGGAGAGAGAATACTGCGCTCTGTCTTGATGGAGGGGGTGAGAGTTGCGCTGCAGGAAAACAACACAGCGCCAGACCTTAGTGGAGGCGTTGCTTCAAACGAAGCGAAGGGGACTTACGTTCGCAACTTGCTTTCATTAAAACTAAAAATAGATAAGCCAAAAAGAGGCTGCACAGAGCAGCCTCATTCGCGAATCTATTTCATTCTGGTTTTCTGGAGCTTTTTTCTACTGGCTGTCTCCTTTGGAAGAAGCGCCTGACATTTTGCCTTTGTTCAGCTTGGCGTCAATCTGCTGGGCTTTATCGAGATGCTTCTCCAGCGTAGGGAGGGTCTTGGAAGCCCACTGTTTCACATCAGGATCTTTCGCGGCCTGTGATTCATCTTTAAATTCCTGAACGTCTTTCTGATGATCCTCGACCATGTTGTCCATGTAATCTTTGTCAAGCTGCTTTCCGGTATCGCTGGAAAGTTTTGTCTCGAGCGATTTAGCATCATCGGGAAGATCATTGCTCAGATTGAGGTTTTTGGATTGCGCGAGTTCCTGTAATTGGTTTAGCGCCGTGGTGTGGTCTTTCACCATCATCTGGGCAAATTGCTTCACATTGGGATCTTTAGTCTTGGCAGCAACGATTTTACCCAGCTCAATTTCAGCATTGTTGCCCTGAGCTGCCTTGGTGACGAACTCCTGATCAGGGTTGCTGTTAGCCGGACTGGCAGAATTAGCTGAACTGGATGAGGAATTCGGGTTTGCGGCGGTATCGGGCGTGGCAGCTTTGTCAGAGCTGCAGCCCACAGTTATCAGACCGAGTACCAGCAGGGCGAGTAAGCAGTGTTTCATTGGGTAAGACTCCTATCGGTGGTGTCACAGAGTGTGATGAAAGAAACAAATGCAGGGATGGCAGATTGCGTCTTAGGATTGCCCCTATATGCCTCACGCTACTCGCGCGCTAGAAGAGCGCGCCCCCGCGGGGCTCGGGATGATGAAATTACGGATATGCAAATCCCCAGAAGAGATTTTGAAGCATTGCTTTTAATCACAACACGATTTATTTTGCGCTTCCCTCAAAGCTCCTGACGAACTCAACCAGGCTGCGAACACCGATTCCTGACGGGCCTTTGGCAATCCAGCTTTTGCTTTCGTCCATCCATGCGGTGCCGGCGATATCGAGATGCAGCCAGGGAGTGTCGTCGACAAACTCTTTCAGGAAAACGGCCGCTGTGCTGGCGCCGCCCCAGCGTCCGCCGGTATTCATAATGTCAGCGATGTTAGAGCGGATCTGGTCGAGATATTCCTGGTCGAGCGGCAAGCGCCAGAATTTTTCGCCTGACCGTTGCAGAGCGCGGGTGAAGTGCTGGTATGCGTCTTCATCATTTGCGAAGACGCCGGCATTGGCATAACCAAGCGCGACAACGCATGCGCCGGTAAGCGTGGCTGCGTCAATGAGGTGGGTGCAGCCTAAAGTGCGGGCGTAATAAAGACCGTCCGCCAGCACCAGACGGCCTTCGGCGTCCGTATTAATGATCTCAATCGATTTGCCAGACATGGCAATCTGCACGTCGCCGGGTTTCTGTGCTGTACCGCTGGGCATGTTTTCCGTGGCGCAGACAATGCCGATGACTTTAACTTTGGGCTTGAGCATGGCAATCGCGCGCATAGCGCCGATCATGGCTGCTCCGCCGGCCATGTCATATTTCATTTTTTCCATGCCATCTGCCGGTTTAATAGAAATGCCGCCAGTGTCAAAGGTAACGCCCTTACCTACCAGACCAAGTACAGGCTTTTCCGGCGCGCCTTCTGGCTCATAACGCATAACAATGAGGCGAGGCTCTTCTTCCGATCCCTGGGCGACGCTCCAGAAAGCGCCCATCTTCATTTCCTTGATTTTTGCAGGGCCCATCAACTCGCATTTCAATCCCACGCTGTCGCACATTTTTTTTGCGCGATCACCGAGTATGGTAGGCGTCATGCGATTGCTCGGTTCGTTTACCAGTTCGCGGGTAAAGTTCTGCGATTCACCGATCACGCGTCCCTGAGTTAGCGCATTCTGCAATTTGCCCTGATCGGAACCTGAAGGCGTAACCACTGTGATTTCTTTCATGCTGAGATCTTTGCGATCACTGCGGTAAGTATCAGGATCAAAGTCAGCCACCAGCGCGCCCTCCACCAGGGAGCGCACCGCATCTTCGGCTCCAGTAGAAAGTTCCGGCAAGACAAAGGCGCAGCTCTTGATCATCTTTGGCTTGAGCGCCCGTATGGCGCTGCCTGCCGCTTTGCGCGTTTCCGCATGACTAAAGGATTTTGCCTTGCCAGCGCCAACCACCAGCAATCTTTTTGCTTTTAATCCCTGAGGACGATGCAGCATGGCAGTTTCAAAAGGCTTGCCGGTAATTTCACCGCTGGAAAAAAGCTCAGACACGGCCCTTTCCAGATCGGAATCTTTCAAAGTGAGGCGTGGCTCAGGTTTTTCTTTGGTTCCTTTTTCCTTAACCCCGTGGTCCAGGGCAATTACGACCAGGCATTCAGTTTCAATTTGTGCGGGATTAGCGGTGATCAGTCGAGTATCCATAATGGCGGTTTGCTCCTATCTAAAAAAAATCAAATTTACTGTCTGCGCGAGCGGGCAATGGCGTCGCGGGCTTCTTTGTCCGCAGTGCGACGGCGTTCGG
Organism: Candidatus Angelobacter sp.; assembly: GCA_036495645.1. GTDB lineage: Bacteria > Acidobacteriota > Terriglobia > Terriglobales > Acidobacteriaceae > Angelobacter. The sequence goes on along the minus strand of DASXMN010000035.1, from coordinate 48,262 downwards.
TTTCACGTTTGTCCCAGCTTTGTTTGCCCTTGGCCAGGGCAATCTCACACTTGATTTTGCCATTTTTGAAGTACATGCGGGTTGGGACGAGGGTATAGCCTTTTTGCTGGCTTTTTGCCTGTAATTTGCGGAGTTCGTCCGCATGGACCAGAAGTTTACGTGTGCGAAGTGGTGTGTGTCCGGCATATCCGGCATTTTCATAGGCGCCAATGTGGGCATTCAGGAGCCACAATTCACCATCTTTTAACAAGGCGTAACCATCCTTAAGATTGGCGCGGCCAGCGCGGACGGACTTGACTTCAGAGCCGGTGAGGACGACGCCGGCCTCAATCTTATCTTCAAGAAAATAGTTGTGGCTGGCAGCCCGATTGAACGTGGCATCACGCTCGCCGGAAGCAACGGGATCGCGCTTGACGTTTTTGGGCTTATTCGGCTCAGTAAGATGAGTGGTTTGGCGGGCCATAGACAGCTTATTTCGCTCACGGCAAACTTTTTATGCTACCACAGTGCAAATTCCGTTACTAAAGACGTTCTAGGTAATGCACCGGAACAGGTGTATAATCTGGCTTCCGAAAAGTCTAATTCCGGCCGGGACAACGGGTAAGAGCCCCCAACCATTTCCCTGAAAAAGAAGGACTTAGGCAAAGCCTAGAAGTAAGCAGGAGCGTATGAGGAAGGTTACAGCAGCCCTCACAGTGATGTTTCTTTGTGCGGCCATTTTGTCCGCCGCAGAGTCCGCCAAGTCTCTTTTTCAAAAAGGGGTAAAGGCAGAGGCGCGGCAGGATTATGAGGCCGCGTTTGAAGCTTACAAAGCCGCCTATCAACTGAAGCCGGAAGAACTGAAATATCGCGTGCCTTATGAGCGGACGCGTATGCTGGCTGCCGGAGCCAAGATCAAGCGGGGGCAGAAACTGCGCGAGCAGGGCGATTTGGCCGGCGCTCTAACCCAGTTCGAGAAGGCGATTGAAGTTGATCCCAGCAATGATCTGGCAGCGCAGGAAATGCGCCGCACCCAGCAGATGATGCAGAAGGCCGCTGGTGGCGGAGGACAGGCGCAAGCAAGCCCGACTCCCCGGTCTGATGAGGACGATCCCTTACGCAAACGGCTGGAGGAGGCAGGCTCACCGATATCCCTGAACCAGTTTCCCGATGCGCCAATCAATGCCCTGGAAATGACCAACGATTCCAAGGTGGCCTATGAGACCGTAGGCAAGCTGGCCGGCATCAACGTGCTGTTTGATCCCGATTACACTCCGCGCCAGATTCCTTTGCGGCTGCACAATGTGAGTCTTCAGGAAGCGCTGGACATCATTGCGCTGGCATCCCGCACTTTTTGGCGGCCGGTAACGCCGAATACAATTTTTGTGGCGCAGGACACGCAGGCGAAACGCCGCGAGCTGGAGCAAAACGTCGTCAAGACTTTTTATCTGGGGAACGTTTCCACGCCCACCGATCTTCAGGACATTGTGAACTCAATCCGCACGGTGCTTGAGGTGCAGCGCATTCAGCAGATACCGTCACAGAGCGCCATTGTGATCAAAGGTACTCCGGACCAACTGGCGTTGGCCGAGAAGATGATTGACGATATCGACAAGTCAAAGCCGGAAGTGATTGTTGACGTGGTAGTGGCGCAGGTGCGGCGAGACAAGCTGCGTAACCTGGGAATTACGCCTCCGCAAAATTTCACCGCCGCCCTGCAAGGCACAAACACAACTTCAAGCACCACTGGCGGCACTAATACCAATACAACATCCGGGCTGAATTTTAACGATCTGCAACACCTGAATTCCACCAATTACGCCGTGACGGTGGATTCACTAAAAGCGGTGGCGCTGTTCTCTGATGCCAACACAAAGATCATGCAGACCCCGCGCATACGCTCCACGGACAACGAAAAGGCGACGCTTACCATCGCCGACAAGATTCCGATTGCCACTGGCTCATTCGGTACGCCGCTTGGCGTGGGTACCGCAGTAGGCGCAGTGGGTGTGAACACGCAGTTCACCTACACCGACGTCGGCGTGAAGATGGAAATTACGCCGCGCGTTCATCCTGATGGGATGGTGACGCTGAAGCTTTCCCTGGAAATTTCAAATCTTAACGGGCAATCAACTATTGGCGGCATCAGCCAGCCGATCATCAGCACCCGCAAGGTGGAGCACACCATCCGCCTTATGGATGGAGAGACGAACCTGCTGGGCGGCATCCTGGAAGTTTCAGACACGAATACCACGAGCGGTACGCCATTTTTGGGCCAGATTCCTCTGCTTAAATATTTATTTTCATCGAGCAACACAGAGCGCGTTACGAACGAACTGGTTTTCCTGCTGGTGCCGCACATTGTCCGCGCACAAGAGCTTTCTGACCTGAACCGCCGCACATTTGATGTAGGTACGGGCAGCAGCATTGAGTTGAGAATGGCGCCCAAGCCGGCGACTCCGGCCAATGCAACTCCTGCGGCGACAACCCCAACGCAGCAACAGCCAAGCGCGCCTGTAACTCCGACCCGCCCAACCGCACCGGCGCAGACACCTCAGCAGACACCTCAGAGGGGTCCGGCACTACAGCAAGCGCCACAGCAGCCTGCACAGACAACTCCGCCAGCGGCGGCGGCCCAGCAAACGTTAAAGCCGGGTCAGGTAGGGTTGCTGCTGGAACCGAGCACCATGTCACCGCAGCAGGGAAGCACTTTCCAGGTAAATATTGTGCTCTCGCATGGGCAGGACATTGCGTCAGTCCCGATCCAGCTCAGTTACGATCCCAAGGTGATGCAGTTTGCCGGCGTCAGTAATGGTGAATTTCTGGGCAAGGACGGGCAGAACGTCGCTATTGTGCATCGCGATGATCCCTCAACCGGCAGGCTGCAGATAACAGCGCAGCGCACTCCGGGCGTGGCTGGCATCTCCGGCGATGGGACGGTCTTTAACCTGACGTTTACCGCCAAGGCCAAAGGCACCGGAACAATTTCCATTGCTGTTCCCGGCGCCCGCAACAGCCAGAACCAGCCGTTGGACGTGCTAGGTTCACAGGCCACGGTCACGGTAAACTAGAAGTCAGAAGGTCTTGAAGATGAAGTTGAAACAAGCCGATCTGGCGAACCGTGGAGTCCTGGCGCGGCAGCGGGGTGTGACCCTGGTGGAATTGATCGTGGTAATCACGATCCTGCTGTTGCTGATGGGCGCGGCGGTCCCGATCTTGAAAGTCGGCGTAAAGCGACAGCGGGAAGTGGACCTGCGGCGCGCGCTGTGGGAGATGCGGACTGCCATCGATCGCTACAAGGACGCAGCAGACAAGAATGCTTTTCAGATCAAGTTGGGGTCGGAAGGATATCCTCCGGACCTGGATACTCTGGTCAAAGGCGTGGAGATCACAGGGGGAAAGAAGCTGCGGTTCCTGCGTCATATTCCCATTGATCCCATGACGGGCAACACCGACTGGGGGCTGCGCTCTATGCAGGACGATCCACAGTCCGATTCATGGGGTGGACAGAACGTTTTTGATGTGTACTCAAAATCAACCGGCACGGCGTTGAACGACACGAAATATAAGGATTGGTAAGTCTATGGATTGTCCTTACAGAAGCAGACGGCATCAGCGCGGATTCACGCTGATTGAGCTGATCATCGTGATTGCGATGATCTCTATTCTGCTGGGCGTCATGATCCCGGTTTACCGGATACACATTTTGCATGCTCATGAAGCCGTGTTGAAAGAAGACCTGTACAACATGCGCCAGGCAATCGATCAATATACGCAGGACAAGAGCAAGGCGCCGCAGGACTTGAATGATATTGTGACAGCAGGCTATCTCCATGCCATCCCAAAAGATCCCTTCACTCATGCAGCCGATACGTGGCAGACGGTGCAGGAAGACGTGCTTACCAGCATTGACCAGACGCAGCCCGGCATCACCGATGTAAAGAGCGGATCAAGCCTGGTAAGCTCTGACGGAACCCCGTATAACACCTGGTGAGCCGACAGCCCTAAATATTCAGATGGATGAGCCGCAATATGCTCTTGTGCGTGCGGCCCGCATCCATGGTGCTTGACTGCACCCCTAGAAATCAGGCAGCCGTCTCCCCTTCTTCTGGTTCAGTCTCGGCTGCGGGATCCAGCTCTGCTTCTTTAAAAGACTCCCGCACAGCTTCCGGATCCACCTTACGTTCCCGGGTAGCATCTTCGCCTCGGCTGATTCCGGCGCGCTCCGGCAAGTCCTCGCCCTGGGTAGGATTGAAAGGCGTTGTGCCAGTCTGGTCTGGGGCATCTGAAGCCATCTGGCCGGAATTATGCGCGCCTGCGCGGCCAACAGACGGGTCCTCTGCCGTGGCTTCTCCGGACTGCCGGGTGTATAGAGATTCAAGCACCGGCCTCATCCCGTTTTCACCTTTTTCAATACCGCGGTCCACAATGTCCTGTCTCATTTCAGTTGAGTCCAATTTGCTACCTCCACAGTAGGTTTTCTCCTTAGATGCTGAACATTGATCCGGAGAAATTCACCCTGTGATTTGCTACCATTTCCGTATGCCGGTAGATACTGAAATTCAGACCGCCCATCTTCCTCCGCTTAAAGCTCCACGTGGAACCGAGCTAACGTGCAAGGCATGGCCGCAGGAAGCTGCCATGCGCATGCTCATGAACAATCTTGATGATGAAGTGGGCGAGCGTCCGCGCGATCTTGTGGTCTATGGCGGTACGGGCAAGGCCGCGCGCAACCAGCAATGCCTGGAGGCGATTCTGGCATCTTTAAAATCGCTGGAAAGCGACGAGACGTTGCTGGTGCAGTCTGGCAAGCCGGTGGGAATTTTCAAGACGCACGACTACGCGCCGCGCGTGCTGATCGCCAACTCAAACCTTGTTGGCCACTGGTCCAATTGGGAAAAGTTTAATGAACTGGAACGGGCCGGGCTCATGATGTACGGGCAGATGACGGCGGGTTCGTGGATCTACATCGGTTCACAGGGAATTATTCAGGGAACGTTTGAGACCTTTGCCGCAGCCGCGGAAAAACATTTTGGCGGCGAGTTGGCAGGCAAATTGGTGGTGAGCGGTGGTATGGGAGGCATGGGCGGCGCTCAGCCTCTGGCCGCGACGATGGCCGGCGCATGTTTTCTAGGGATCGACGTGGATGCAGAACGCATCAAGAAGCGACTGAAGACCGGCTATTGCGACTTCATGGTCAACAATCTGGATGAAGCGTTGCGTATTTTAAAGAATGCCGTGCGCAAGAAAGAAGCAATTTCCGTGGGACTGATTGGGAATTGCGCGGACGTGATCCCAGAGTTGGCGGAGCGCGGCGTGCTGCCGGACATTCTTACCGACCAGACATCGGCGCACGATCCGCTGAATGGCTACGTGCCCAACGGCATGACGCTGGAGCAGGCGCTGGAGTTGCGCAAGCGCGATCCCAAGGCGTATCTGGAAAAGTCAATGAACGCGATGGCGCGGCATGTTGAAGGCATGCTGCGTTTACAGAAGATGGGCAGCGTGACGTTTGATTATGGCAACAATATCAGGACGTTTGCTTTTCAGCAGGGAGTGAAAAACGCTTACGATTTTCCCGGCTTTGTGCCGGCGTATATTCGTCCGCTGTTCTGTGAAGGACGTGGGCCGTTCCGCTGGGTAGCGCTCTCCGGCGATCCCGCCGATATTGCCGTAACAGACGATCTGGTGCTGGAGCTGTTTCCGCAGAACCGTATCCTGAGCCGCTGGATTGAGCTGGCGCGCAAGCGTATCAAGTTCCAGGGCCTGCCTGCGCGTATCTGCTGGCTGGGATATGGCGAGCGCGCGCAGTTCGGGCTGGCTATGAATGATCTGGTAAAACGAGGCAAGATCAAGGCGCCGATTGTGATTGGGCGGGACCATCTGGACTGCGGATCAGTAGCGTCACCGTATCGTGAAACCGAGAGCATGAAAGACGGCAGCGATGCTGTGGCTGACTGGCCTCTCCTGAATGCCATGCTCAACACCGCCAGCGGTGCAAGCTGGGTGTCGATCCATAACGGTGGCGGCGTGGGCATTGGCTACTCGTTGCATGCTGGACAAGTGACCGTTGCTGATGGCACGGAGATGATGGCCAAGCGCATTGAGCGCGTGCTGACCAACGATCCGGGCATCGGCGTGGCGCGACATGTGGACGCAGGATACGACGAAGCGGCACGGTTCGCGGAGAAAAAGGGCGTGAAAGTGCCGATGGCTTAGCCTTTGTCCCGAGCGGAGCGAGGGAGCCCCTTACTCGCAAGGGACTGAAGGGCTTAGGGGGTTTTGAGGATTGTAATTTGCTTCTTCTGCACGGTATTTATAATTTCAAGAAGAGGATCGTGGCATACCGCAACGATTTCTGTCTCTCGTGTGCTGTGCCGCGGCGGGCCTACCAAGCCAGGACCTTTGATGTTATTCACTTCTTTTCATACCGCTAATCCCAATTGGGTTTCTGCGTCGCTGGCACTGCTCTGTTTGTAATAGCGATCCTCATGCATATCCGGGTACGCGCAAAGGACTCAAATGGGCGGGCGTAGTGGTTCTGGCATTCTTTGCGATTGTTCCGTGGATGCTAGCTCCTGAAGCCGATGTATGGGTGTGGCCAATGCGTATCGGGTTACCTGTCGCATTTGCTGCAGCGCTCTGGTATACACTCAGAAGTCGCCCCGACCTTCGCTTAAAGGACAAGCTCAGGGAGATTCAGCCAGCCACTGAATCAGTGTGTCCAATCTGCAATATTCCACTAATTGTTGACAGCCTCTGGCATTGCCCACAATGTGGAATGAAACGTACGATGATCACTGGATGAATTAGTAGGTGACGCATGCTACTTGTAGGCAGCTGCGCCTAATCTTGTGATTCTGGATCAAGGTAAGTGCTAGTTTTGCGGACCAGCACTTGTGGCATAACGAATGGCTCGCTACGTTTTGTCCAGGACAATAAGGTTGAAAACTCTCAAATCGATAAAGAAAAGGGCTACTCCTTACTTATTGCTCGTTAACATCGGCCAGTTGCTCACGCTACGAGGTGACTCAACGCCGCGACGTGGGCGCGCCCTCAGTGAAACGCGAATCGTTGAAGGCGCTGCCGTGCTCTGCGGCGGCGGAAAGATTTTGGCTGCTGGTAAACAACGTGAGCTGCTGCGCGATCCATGGCTGAGGACCAATCGACGCAAGGTGCGGGAATACGACTGCAAAGGTGGTGTGGTGATTCCGGGGCTGATCGATTGCCACACGCATCCGGTATTTGCCGAGCCGCGTCTGGTGGATTTTGAAAAGCGCATTGGCGGCGCTGGTTATGAAGAGATTGCGGCTGCGGGCGGCGGGATTCGGTCAAGCGTTGCAGCGGTACGACAGGCGAGCCGGGGAGAGCTGAGTAAGAAAGTGCTTGTCGCGCTGAACGCCATGCTCCAGCAGGGAACCAGCGTGGTGGAAGCGAAGTCTGGGTATGGCTTGACGCTGGAAGATGAGATCAAGTCGCTGGAGGCAATTCGTGATGCGGCAAGATATTGGCCGGGAGAAGTTGTCCCCACGCTGCTGGCGGCGCATGTTGTCCCCCAGGAATTTGCCGGTAAAGATGATGCCTACGTGAAGAAAGTCTGCGACGAGATGATCCCGCTGGTTGCCAGAAAGAAGCTGGCGAAATACGTGGACGTGTTTTGCGATCGCGGAGCATTCACACAGGAGCAATCGGAAAGAGTCTTAGCGTCGGCGCGCAAGCACGGTCTGGGAACACGCGCGCATGTATGCCAGTTTACGGCGGCGAAGCTGGGGCCTCTGTTGCAGCACCAACCGGCTTCGTTCGATCACATGGACTGCGTGCAGCCGGAGGATATTTCGCTGCTGGTGCGCGGAGAGACGGTTGCAGTCCTGCTGCCGGGAGCGAATTATTTTTTGGGCCACAAAGAATTTCCGGATGCACGGCGGTTGATCGATGCGGGTGTGCCCGTGGCGCTGGCCACAGACTACAATCCGGGAACATCGCCTACGCCAAACATGCCATTTGTGATTTCTCTGGCATGCACACACATGAAGATGACGCCGGTGGAAGCGATTGCCGCGGCCACGATCAATGCGGCATGCGCGTTACGGATGCAGGAGCGAAAGGGAAGCATTGAGTCCGGAAAAGATGCGGACATGGCAGTGTTTGATGTGAAGGATTATAGGGAAATTGCTTATTGGTTTGCCTGGAACAGGTGTGTTGGAATGGTAATGGGCGGGCAGGTGGCGGCATGAATGTTGATAAGTGGAAAGGCAGACTGAGCTTCTCGTGAGAATTTCCTGTATCGGCTTGGAAGAGCACGCGGCGTCGCGATCTTTTGACTTTACGTCGCTCCTTTGTCGCGCCGTGCCGCTCAGGATGACAGGTGTTAATGGTTTTGTCATCATCATTTTTATCTTTGCTTTCTGTGTTGTGTTGTCGGCATTTTTAGTGCCAGTCTTTGGACAAACGATTACAAGTGAACAACATTCTTCTGCTGAACAGAGACCTTCAGTAACTCCGGCTCAGGAACATCAGGGAACACAGCCGGTTGCTCAACCAACTCCATCGGCATCTCCGTTGACCGGCCAGACAGTTCCTTTACCAACTCCCATAGCAGTCCCGAATGTCTACGACGAGATCGTGGTCACCGCTGTCGGAGACGTAATGCTGGGGACGACGTTTCCCGATGAGTCCACGCTGCCGCCGAATGATGGCGCCGATCTGCTGAAAGAGGTCACGCCGTTTCTGAAGCGCGGAGATGTGGTGTACGGAAATCTGGAAGGGCCGATTATTGATGGCGGCATTTCGGCCAAGTGCCGCGGCAAGAAGGAAGGTACGTGCTTTGCCTTTCGCGTGCATACTCGCTATGGAAAATATTTAAAGGATGCGGGATTTACTGCGATGGGCCTGGCCAACAATCATGCAATGGATTTCGGCTTGGAAGGCCGTGCCAGTTCGCGTCAGATATTGGATGCGGAGCAGATTGCGCATACGGGTGAAGTCGGAGACATTGCGCGGCTGACAGTGAAGGGCAGAAAGGTGGCGATCATCGCTTTTGCTACATATCCGGGAGCTTATAACTTTCTTGATTTGGATGAGTCTTTGCAGACGATCCGCCAGTTGAAAACGGAGTCGGACCTGGTGATTGTGGGCTTTCACGGCGGCGCTGAAGGGGCGACACACCAGCATGTGCTGGAAGGCGACGAAACATTTTTGGGCGAAGATCGCGGCGATTTACGAAAATTTACACACGCCGCAATTGATGCGGGCGCCGACCTGGTGCTGGGTTCCGGGCCGCACGTGGTGCGGGCCATGGAAATCTATAAAGGCAAGCTAATCGCATATTCATTGGGAAACTTCGCCACCTATGGGCCGTTCAACCTAAAGGACGAAAATGGGCTATCGCTAGTGTTGGAGGCCCATCTTGCTTCTGATGGAACATTTCTGCGCGGCCAGGCTTATCCGGTGAAACAGGAAAAGCCCGGTGGTCCAAAGATGGATGCGGAAATTAAAATTCTGCCGGTGCTGCGCAACTTGTCCAGCGCGGACTTTCCCCAGAGCGCCATTGTGGTGGGACCGCACGGTGAACTGTGGCTGCCGGGAAGTGAAATACCGCCATGCCTGAACGCCCCGGACCTGCTTGAACAACGGCCCGACGCTGCTTCGTGTGGTATCTTCCCTTAATAGCACCAATAATGGCGCTCTTTCCAGGATCCATGACAAAATTCATTACGTTGTTGTTTTTTCTTTTATTAGCCGGAGTAATTATTTGTGGCGCGCAGCAGGAGGAGCTTGCACCCGACCTGAAAGCGGCCGCACTCAAAGACTCTGCCTGTACAAAATCTGCCGAGATCGCATCCGCTGAACCTTCACTCTCCGCGCTTCCCATCCGTTCAGGTGGAAAAGAATTGGGGACAATTGTGCAGGTGCAGGGCGCATGCCACTGTCAAACCACGAACTGTGACGCCCTGGTTTATCTGCGTGACGGCCACGATTACAGGCTTGCGCTACATGAGAAATATGCCTCACTTCATCCCATGAAGATCGTCAAATTGGGTATGCCTTCTCTCACGGGGCAATTTGAGGTGAGCTCATTAAAGATGGAAACTACTGTGTATGACTGGGACGGTAAGACCTATAAGCCAAGTCTGTGCGCCACTGTGATAAAGGGAAAACGCGTGCCATCGATCACTCGCCATCCCTGCAAGCCACCTGCGCAATAGCGCTGAACACGTTCTGCCAATGCAGTCTACAGTTCTTGAGGGAAAAATGGCCTTATTAAAAAAATCTGCTTTCATTGTTCTTGTTCTTCTGCCTCTGCTGGCAAGCGCGCAGCGGCTACCTTATGGTCTGACGGCGAAACGCTATAACCTGACTTTCGCGCCGGATTTGCAGAAAGCTGTTTTCAGTGGCGATGAAACACTGGAAGTGGAGGTAAACCAGGCCAGCAATGTTTTTACCCTGAATGCAATAGAGCTGGAATTCCAGGAAGCGACGATTACGCAGGAAAACAAAACGCAGACGGCAAAGTGGAATTTTGTTCCAGAGAAAGAACAGGTGGAGTTAACGGTTGCTGATCCGCTGGAGCCGGGACCGGCGAGTATCCACATTAAGTACACGGGTATTTTGAATGACAAGCTGCGCGGATTTTATCTGGCCAAAACGAAAGAGCGGAACTATGCCGCGTCGCAGTTTGAATCGACCGATGCCCGGCGCGCTTTCCCTTCACTGGATGAGCCGGCATACAAAGCAAAGTTTGATATCGCCCTGATCGTGGATAAGGGAGACACGGCGATTTCAAACGGTCACATTATCTCCGACACTCCAGGACCATCGGAAGGAAAGCATACGATTCAATTTTCTACCACGCCGCAGATGTCCACCTACCTGGTGGCGATGGCGGTGGGGAATTTCACGTGCAATGAGGGATCCGCAGACAACATACCTATACGCGTGTGCGGAACGCCTGACAAAAAACCCTTGGGCACGGCCGCGCTGCGATATGCCTCCGAAATCCTGAAGTTTTATAACCAGTATTACGGGATCCCGTATCCCTTCGGAAAGCTCGACATTGTGGGCGTGCCTGACTTTGAAGCCGGCGCCATGGAAAATACGGCCGCGATTTTCTATCGCGAGTCACTGCTCTTTATTGACGACAATAATTCTTCCGTGGATTCGCACCAGGCGGTGTTTGAAGTGCTTGCTCATGAGATGGCGCACCAGTGGTTTGGCGACCTTGTGACCATGAAGTGGTGGGACAACATATGGCTGAATGAAGGATTTGCCACGTGGATGGCGCTCAAACCTTCACAGGCGCTGCATCCCGAGTGGGGCGCCGCACTGGATGCAGTACAAGCCACGGATACGGCGCTGACGGCGGATGCACTGGTGAACACTCATCCTATCCACGCCAAAGCGGAAACGCCGGAAGAGATCAACGAGCTGTTTGATTCCATTTCATACGAGAAGGCCGCAGCGGTGCTGCGCATGGTGGAAACCTACGTAAGCCCTGAAGTTTTTCGTCGTGGAGTAAATGTATATCTCCGCAAATTTTCTTATGGCAATGCCACAGCGGAAGATTTCTGGAATTCAGTGACCGCGGCATCCGGGCGGCCGGTGGACAAGATCATGCCGACATTCGTTGACCAGGCAGGCGAGCCGCTGGTGACGGTGAAGTCGGCTTGTCTGAATCCGCCAGCAGCCAAGGAGCCAGTGCGGAAAGGAAGAAGATCACGGCGGAAAGCCGTGCAGCCTCATCCCAAAATGCAGGTCACGCTCTTCCAGCAACGCTTCTGGGCCGATCCGGAAACAGCACCCAAGAAAGAGCAGCTATGGATGGTGCCCGTGTGCGTGAAGTCCGGCGGGGCCAAACCCTTCTGCCAGATATTGAGCCAGAAAGAGCAGACTTTGCCGGTGGCTGGGTGTTCAGCATGGGTCTATGTAAACGGAAACGCGGCTGGCTATTTCCGCACACAGTATGACAAAGCAGATCTGCAAAAATTGATTGGCGTGACCGGCTCGGAATTGAGCACGGCAGAGCGAATGATGCTGTTGCGCGATGAGGCCGCCCTGGTGGGATCAGGCGAGGAAAGCATGGCCACTTATTTGGACCTGATTTCAGCCGTCAGCCAGGATGGAGAGCGCGCCGTGGTGGAAAGCTATTCCCCGACTCTGGATTACATCAACATCTATTTGTTGCAGGGGACCGACGCCACTGCGTTTCGTGCCTGGGTCCGGTCAACCTTTGAGCCCATGATAAACAAGATCGGCTGGACGGTGGCGACAAACGAAAGCGCTGAGAACCACACGTTGCGCGGGGATTTGATCCACGTGCTCGGCCTGGTGGGTGAAGACCCTGAGACAATCCGGAGGGCCACGGCGCTGACGGAACAGTATTTGAAAGACCCGAACTCAGTGGACGCTAGTGTGGCCAAAGATGCGCTCGCAGTGGCGGCACGATATGGGAATGAAGCGCTGTTTGAGAAATACGTGAACGCCATGCGGAAGATGAGTTCGCCGGAGCAGTATTACAACGTGGGCGGAGCGCTGGCGGAATTCCGCGATCCAAAAATTGTTGAGCGCGTGTTGGAACTCAGTGTTTCCGAAGAAATACGCAGCCAGGATGCGCCGCACCTGATTGCCGCTGTGATTTCCAATACTGACGACCAGAAGCAGGCATGGGAATGGGTGAAGGCGCACTGGCCGGCGGTGGAAAAGAAAATTACCATGTCCAGCGGACTTAGCATTGTTGGCGCGACCCGTAACTTTTGCAGCGCCGAAATGCGTGACGATGTCCAAAAGTTTTTCACCGAGCACAAGGTGCCGTCGGCGGAGCGGGCGTTGAAGCAAGCAGAAGAGGATATCGACAGTTGCATCAGGAAGCGTCCGCGCTGGCAGTCGGAGCTGGCGGAATGGCTGCAACATGGGGCCACCAGCAAAGCGGCACGGTAGAGGAATTTGGTAAATGGGTAATTTGGTAATTTAGTAATTTAGTAATTTAGTAATTTGGGTATTTCGGTTATCGTTGTTGGTTGCGATCTTTGACGCTGCGCATCCGCAGTTATTTCGGCAAATCGTAGTTGATGGAAACATTGCCCCAATGTTCTTCACGCTTTCGCACCAGCGCGGCATTGCATCCAGCGCACTGAATATTAAGCGTGGATGGAGCACTCCAATTTAATCTTATGCCGGCGCTGGCTGCGTCCTGCTCAATCAGCAAAACCTCGCCTTCCGTCGATGAGCCAGAGAAAAAACCTACATTTAAATCCTGAGCGGCAGGGCGGAGGTTCACGTGCGTAAAAAAGGGCTTGTCCTCTCCGCAGCGGCGCTCCATTACCGTGGCCGTGAATGCATTGTCGGGAGCGGTTGATTGCGCCACTACGCGGTCCGAGCATCGAGGGCGTGTGTGGAGATAAACCACGCTAAGGACCGCAAACATAATCAACAGCACGCCGCCAAAAACGAACGATCCATGCACCATTTTGCGCGCAAAGGGATCCATGGCTATTGTTCCACCCGGGCCCTGATTTCACGCCATAGTTCTGCGCGTCCATCGCCAGTGCGTGCCGAGTAAGGTAGAAGGGTTTCAACGGCATGGTCGCGGGCCAGCGTGGCCAAGGCGCTACGCAGCTTGTTGCCGGAAAGCTTGTCCGCCTTGGTGGCGACGACGATAAAGTCGCGCCCGGCACTGCGTAGAAAATCAATCAACTGCCGGTCGGGCGGCTGTGCGGGAACGTTAGAGTCAATCAGCACTATGGATAGAGCCAGCGTCTCACGCTCTTGCAGGTAAGGCTCAATGAAGCTGGGCCATTCCGCCGAAATTTCTTTGGAAATTTTGGCATAGCCATAACCTGGCAGATCAACCAGGACGCTTTCCGGATGCGGCTGCCCGGCCTTGGCGTAAATACCAATGAAATTGATAGTGCGCGTGCGGCCCGGCGTGGAGCTGACGTGCGCCAGCTTCTGCCCAAGAAGCGAGTTAATCAGGCTGGACTTTCCCACGTTGGAGCGCCCCAGAAAGGCGAATTCCGGCGGCCCCTCAGGCGGGAAAAATTTGGGATCTGCCGCGGAGGTAAGAAACTTGGCGATGAGAGCTTTCATTCAATGCTATCAGTGTAGCCAACCGCGCGGGATTACCCAAACAACCTCTCTGGAGAACGTTTGCCGCAGATTAGCGCAGAGGAACGCAGATAAGAAGTGCGAAGTGAGACTTGCCATAAAGCAGCCCGAAAGAGCGGAATAGTTTAGCCCAAGGCGCGTGAGCGATTGTGAGGAGACGTGGCACTCACGGAGCAGGCAGAGGGTCACAGAAAAAAGTGATGCGTTCGTTCCGAGGTCCTTGTCAAGATGTACCAATTCGCAATTGATTTGGGATCGGAAATGCTCTATCTTCTGGCATCCGCTCCAGGGCTGGAAGTTGTTTGATCTTTGAAAAATAGCCATTCAGCACTTAGCCATTAGCAATTAGCACTTAGCCATTCAGCACTTAGCCATTGCAATTAGCACTTAGCCAAACCCAATCCTAAAAATCCTTTACCCAAAGGACACGAAGGACACAAAGGAAACGGCTGAACTCCACGGCAAATGAGGCCTAATCTCTGAACTCCCCGCCAATATGGGATGACTTTGGGATGCACCCTCTGAAAGCTACGCCAATCTGGGATGACCTGGGGAGGGGTGGTGCAGTGGTACAGATCGGGCGATCGCCGTGATCGGGACATTGGGCGATCGGAAAAGACAGCACCGCGCTAAAGTTCTGCCACATGCCTAACAGAATCGCCGGCCTGTTAGGGGCAGCTCAACGGGCCGAACGGCGTAGCTCCATGGGTAAGTGCTTTGGTGTTCGGATAGCTGAATGCACTGTTGATGGCGGTTGAGGTCGTCTTCTGTTCAAACCACTGCAAAAGCGCTTCGGTCTGTGGATGGTAGGTGACGCCAGCAGTCTTTACAGCGAACATTGGGCTTCCTAATACCTCAACCGGGTCGCCGGTTTCAAGATTGTCCTGGCAGGTGCCGGGTTCGCCGGGGAACTGCCATGCGGGGACCGTATTGTTGACGAAGGGATCATTGAGCGATTCGGAAATTTCATGGCTGAGCGCGGTTACGTCCTGAAATCCGCTGAACATGCCGGGCGAGACCCAACTGGCAAAGGCAAGTATATAGCGTGATTCCGTTGGCAGTGCGCCATCAGAAAAGAAAGTATGGAACCCCAGAACGCAGCAGTCGCCCATTCCACCATTAATGTTGAGCGAGTACAGAAACGTGTTGGGCAAGAGCGCGACGTTCAGCGCGGTTTTGCTGAAGCGTCCTGCATTGATTTCATTGGTGACGAGATTGAAAAGCGCCTGGTTAAAGAACTGATCCAGCAGAAAAACCACGGTGTGGCCGTCACTGGATTTACTGGTGGAATAAGTCTGCACCTGAGCGCTTGCGCCCTCCAGGCTGACTGTGGCAAACCGCGGGACAGTCAGAGTGACAGAATGTACGATGGTTGCAGGCCGCAAAAGCGTATGCCAATTCGTTTTCATATTGTGGAAGAATTCGGCGCGCTGAACGGCGTCGGCAAATTGAAGGTTTGTGCCGGTGGAGTAATTGGCGGTCTGAAAATTGGGCGAATTGAGAGTCGGCGTTTCAAAAGCCGCGACTGGAACAGTGGTGTAAGTGACAAGGTTCGCATTTTGCAGCCTGAGCGACACAGCCAGAATATGGACCGGAATGCTGGTTGAGCCTCCGTTCCAAGGCGCATTGCCCATCATCCTCAATTGCCAGGTTTTGCCCCGGCTGATAAACGATGCGCCAAAGTTCGGGGCTGAAATTACGTTGGCCACGCTGAAAGGGGTGGCCGTGGCGGTGGTCGCGAGCGCCGGAGATGCTGCATGGGAATCCGGACTTGAATGAAGCGATATCGGGCTGAGCCGCTGAAATATGGGTCTTGGTGGCGTGGTAGATGGAAGGTCTTTGACGGAAGAAACGTCAGGAAGGCTTTGGGCGAATCCGCAAATGGCTATAAATAAAGGAGCTACAGATATTACTGAGAAGAACGTGCGATGGGTCACCTGGAACTCCCGGAGGCCGAAAAACATTGGGACTCGGCCTAAGTTGAACCTTTATTAAATAGATGCAGAAAACCCACGACAGATGCGAGCAAGGCTCCAGGAACATGCCGAAAAATTTCTACAATCTTAATTCTTAGGGACGCCGCACCTTAGTTTTTCCGCCCTAAAGCGTTATCATGTTTCTTAGCCCTGCATGGAACAAGACCTGACAATTCTCAAAGACGATATGGTCGCTTTTATTGAAGGCCATGGCCTGCGCCGGTTCAGCGCTTACGTGAGTGAAGAAGTGGCCAATGTGCCCTGGTCTACCGACGAGGACCACCCGGACGGATGGAAAGATTTCGTCGAGCTGGCCAAGGCTTCCAACGTGAGCTTTGTCACCATGAACCACGTCTCGCTCGATAAAGAAGACGTGGACCTGCTGGTGAACCGTCTGCAGGAAATTGAGTACATGAATGAGGAAGACCTGGAAGAGGCTGGCTGGCTGCGCAGCTTTGTGGGCAAGGTTGGTTATGTTCAGCTTGGGTTCCCATGCCAGGGTGTGATGTTTTTGTATGAAGTTTCCACGCCATGGTATGAGACCTATCAGCGGCTTGAAAACGCAGCCGATGATTACGATGGCATCCTGATCGACGATACCGATGCTGACGACGAGTAGATGAATACGCGTTGGTCTTTCCCCACGCCCGATGCTGCCCAGGTTGAAGCTTTGCGCGCCGAAGCCAAAGTTTCTCCCATTGTGGCGCGACTGCTGGCATTGCGTGGCATAAAGGCTGAAGACGCGACAAAATTTCTGTCGCCTAAGCTTGACCATCTGCACTCGCCTTACCTGATGCGAGGAATGACCGCGGCAGTTGAACGCCTGGGCGCTGCTATCGTCAACAAAGAAGGCATCCTGATTTATGGCGATTACGACGTGGATGGAACCACGGCAGTCGTCATCCTGAAAACGGCGATTGAGCTGTGCGGCGGCGCGGCAGATTTCCATGTGCCGCATCGGATCAAAGAAGGTTACGGCATCAAGGATGACGTGATTGAACGCTCTGCCGCTGCCGGCATAAAAGTTGTCATCAGCGTGGATACAGGCATCCGCGCATTTCATGCAGCGGAGACGGCACGGCGCGTCGGCATTGACCTGATTGTTACCGATCATCATTTGCCGGAAGCGAATGAAGGCGTACCAAATGCGTTGGCGGTACTGAACCCGAATCAGCAGGGCTGCGACTATCCCTGCAAAGAGCTTTGCGGCGCGGGCGTGGCGTTCAAGATTGCTCAGGCGCTGTTTGCAAAGTTTAAAGACCAGACCGACCAGAACAGGTTTGTCCCGTCATTCCTGAAGATGGTCGCCATCGCGACGATTGCCGACGCGGTTCCGCTTGTCGGCGAGAATCGCACCATTGCGCGGCTAGGGCTGGAGGGTTTGCGGCGTCCGGTAAATGGTGGGTTGAAGGCGCTGATGGAAGTTTCCGGTCTTATCGGTGAACGTCCAATTGCTGCGGGCGATGTCGGCTTCCGACTTGGGCCGCGCATCAATGCCGCCGGACGCATGGATATTGCCCGCGACGTGATTGAGCTTTTTACCTGCAAAGACCAGGCACGATGCAAGGAGATTGCGGAAAAGCTGAACCAGCTTAACCTGGAGCGTCAGGCGGAAGAGGCGCGCATTGTGACTGAAATTGACGCGCAGCTTGCCGCCGAGCCTGACCTGACAGAGAAGTTTTGCATGGTGTTTGATGGCGAAGGCTGGCATCGAGGTGTGGTTGGTATTGTGGCTTCGCGCGTAGTGGAAAAGACCGGTCGGCCCGCGCTGGTGATTGCCACTGAAGGCGGGGAAGCGCACGGATCAGGCCGCTCGATCTCAGCATTTCATCTGCTGGACGCACTTGAATCCTGCCATGACTTGTTTACCCGTTTTGGAGGCCACGCACATGCCGTTGGATTTGCCATGCCCGGCAAAGATGTTGCTGAACTCAAGCACCGGCTGAACATCTATGCGCAAGCCCGGCTTACGCCGGAAGATCTGTTGCCGGAACTCCGTATTGACGCGGAGATTCCTCTCAGCGCAGTAACGCCTGAGCTCTTTGAAAATCTGGGCCGCCTGGAACCATTTGGACATGGCAATCCTGAGCCGGTATTTTTCAGTCGCGACGTTAACCTATTGTTGCCGCCGAAAATCCTAAAAGATAAGCACATCAAGCTGCGCATCAATCAGCGGCTGCCCGCTGCCAAACCCAGCTTCAACTATGAGGCGATGGGCTGGCGGATGGCTGAGCGCCTGCAGGCTGAAGCTCTTCAGCCCGGAGACACCCTGGATGTTGTCTTTAAAATCGGCATGAACTCGCATCCCGACTTCGGCGGGCTGGAGTTGACGCTGGAAGACTATAGAAAACCTGTTCCGGCGGCAGTTTCTATTGCGAATGAAGCGCAAAGAGCGTTATAGTCGCCCTATTATGGAAGAAAAATCTATCTACTGTTCGAAATGTGGAAGCCAAAATTCCGGTATGGCCCAGTTTTGCCAGAATTGTGGCTTAGCGCTTTCTTCTGGTATTACCCCGGCCCAGGCGGCAGCGCCGGCCCGCGCCTATGGCGGTGCATCAGCAGTTGCCTATGTGCCCGCTCCTGTACTTCCGTATGGTGGATTCTGGATTCGCCTACTAGCGCACTTAATCGACCACGCTATTCTGGGAGCGGTTGCTGCTCCTTTGTTCTTCATCATGGTCTTACCTGCTGCTCTTCGCGTGGCGCGCCAGGCTGAGTTGAACAATGATCCTTCTCCCGAACTGCTTGTAGCAGTTTTCGGTTCAATTTTCACGTATATCGCCCTGGCATTCGTCGGACAGTGGCTCTATGACGCCTTGCTGACGAGTTCCTCATGGCAGGGGACGATCGGCAAGCGTGTTCTTCGGCTAAAAGTGGTGGATCAGGCTGGTCAACGAATTGGTTTTGGACGCGCTACGGGTAGAGTTTTTGCCAAGATTCTGTCCTCCATGTTTTTCTGCATTGGATTCATCATGATTGGCCTTACCGAACGCAAGACCGGCCTGCATGACTTGCTTGCCGGGACTATGGTGCTGCGTTACTAATTGCGGCGTTGTGCTAGCCGCAACAGCCGCAGTTCCGTTCTTTGTCATTTACCATTAAGGCATGCCCTTTGATCCCAAACGGCTGAGAAAGCTGTTCGCCGCCGGTGCGGTGCTGGTTTTTTTGGTCGCTGTCGGATTTTATATTCATGGGATATTTAAGGGCCGTGGAGTTCTCCCTGAAACTCCAAAAAAAATCCCATCCAATGTGGCGACAAGCGCCACCGGTTTCAATCTTTCCAAGTCGGAAGGCGGGAAAAAGCTGTTTACCATCCACGCAGATAGCGTGCAGCAATATAAAGATGGCGGACGCGCCGCGCTGCATGACGTAAGCATTGTTGTCTATGGCCGCAACCAGGACCGCTCTGACCAGATTTATGGCTCTGATTTTTCGTATGACCCGATCGCGAAAGTAGTCACTGCCGAAGGCGAAGTTCGCATTGACCTTGAGGCCAATTCCGACGCAACGTCTTCTCCCGGCCAGTTGCCCGCAGAAGAAACCCGTAATCTGATTCACGTTAAGACCAGCGGTCTCACATTCAATGAGAATACCGGGATCGCCCAGACCAAAGCAGCCATTGAATTCCGCGTTCCTGAAGGCAGCGGCTCTGCGGTTGGCGCGGTTTATGACTCTCATGGCGGAGTGCTTACGCTGAAATCTGCCGTTCGGCTTATCAGCACAGGCCCTCGAAAAGCCACGGTCACGGGGCAGAACGCAGTCATCACCAAGAACCCCAGCAAGATCGTTTTGCAATCGGCCAAAGTTGAAGACCCTGGCCGCACCATCTCCGCGGACAAAGTGACGGCATTCATGCGCGACGACAACAATATCGATCACATCGCGGCTTCCGGCAATCTGCACGCGTCAAGAACAGGGCCCAAGGGATTTGAAGTCAGTGCGTCCGAAGGCGACTTGCAGATGGCAGACGCCAATCAGGCGCGTTCTGGCGTGCTTTCCGGTGGCGTATCTTTTTCCAGCCAGGGCGATTCGCCTGCGGAAGGCAAAGCGGGAAAAATCATTCTTGCTTTTGGGGCAGCTAATCGCGTGACCAAAGCCAGAGCAGAGGATTCCGTTCAGCTTACGCAAGGACCGCACGGGAAAGCGCAGGAGTTGCACGCCCCGGCCGTGGATCTATATGTAAAGGATGGCAGGAAGCTGGAGAAGGCCATCACTTCGGGCGGGCCATCGGAAATTGTGCGTGAGCAAGGCGCAGCAAAGACAATCATCAGCGCCGGCTATTTTGAAACCACGTTCAATGACCAGAACCGGCCAACCACTCTCTATGGCACACCGGACGCAAAAATTGTTGACTCGGTTCCCGGCAAGCCAGACCGGGTTTTGACGTCGCGCGAACTTACGGCCAAGTTCAATGAAAAAGGCGAGATCGTTTCTGCCGACCAAAACGGTGATTTTCGTTATCAGGAAGGTACGCAGACGGCAACCGCTGACCGGGCCAGGTATGCTGCACCAGAAGAAAC
The DNA here is from genome assembly GCA_036495645.1 of Candidatus Angelobacter sp. GTDB lineage: Bacteria > Acidobacteriota > Terriglobia > Terriglobales > Acidobacteriaceae > Angelobacter. Next base: position 27,687 of record DASXMN010000035.1, on the reverse strand, counting down.
AATTCTGCTTTCCGGATCGCCGCGCGTGGTTGATTCTGGAATCACACTTACCGCAGACAGCATTCAGTTGAATCGCAAAACCCGCAACGCTTTCGCCCAGGCCAACGTCAAGACTACATATTCAAATCTGGCTGCGCAGCCAGGCGGGGCCATGCTGGCGTCTTCTGATCCCATCCATGTCACGGGAACAACTGTGACTCTGAATGCGGCCACCGGAGTGGCCCGGTACACAAAATCCCGCCTCTGGCAGGGCGCCAATATTGTAGAAGCTCCTGCCATCAGCTTTGACCGCATCCGGCGCAGCCTTCAGGCCCAAAGTGACCCATCTGGCCGTGTTGCATCAGTTTTTGTGCAGAAGGACAAGAATGGCAAACTGACGCCCGTAAATGTGACCTCAGATAGGCTTTCTTACGTCGATTCCGAGCGCAGAGCCATCTTTTCCGGCAATGTGGTCGTGCGCGCCCAGGAAACGACCATCGCCTCTGAAGCCGTTCATGTGGTCCTTCTTCCGCGTAAAACTCAAGCTGAAAATCAGAGCGCCAGCCAGTTGGAACGTATTGAAGCACAAGGAGATGTCAAGATTGAGCAAGCTGGCAGAAAGGCTGCCGGAAGCAAGCTTGTTTATATTGCGGCGGACGAAAAAATGGTGTTGACCGGCACCAAAGAACATCCCCCTAGCATTTTTGATGCCGAACGAGGCCAACTTTCGGGTGATTCGTTGACTTTCTTTACTCACGATGGTAGGGTGCTCGTAGGTAGTGGAGAAACTTCCCAAACCCAAATTCCAAACAGGATTCCAGACGCGAGCAAGAAGTAATGCAGACCTTGGCCACGGACGACATCGCGAAATCGTACCGCGGGCGCAGGGTAGTCAACGGCGTAAGTATCCACGTAAATCAGGCTGAAGTGGTAGGGCTGCTGGGCCCCAACGGCGCCGGAAAAACAACAACTTTTTACATGACCGTAGGGCTGATCCCCCCAGATAGCGGACGTGTGCTGGTGGATGGCGAGGACATCTCTGATGTACCTATGTATTTGCGTGCCCGGAACTATGGCATCAGCTATCTCCCGCAGGAGCCCTCAGTCTTTCGCAAGCTGAGCGTGGAAGAGAACATTATGGCTGTGCTGGAAGTGCAGCCCATCTCATGGCAGGAGCGGCGTAGGAAGCGTGACCAACTGATTGACGAGCTTGGGTTGGGACATATCCGCAACAATATGGGGTATGCGCTGTCCGGCGGCGAGCGTCGCCGCGTTGAGATTGCGCGGGCACTGTGCATCGCGCCCAAGTTCATCCTGCTGGACGAGCCATTTTCAGGCATTGACCCGATTGCCGTTCTCGATCTGCAAAAGATAATTTTTGATTTGAAGGGAAGCGGCATCGGCGTTCTGATTACTGACCATAACGTGCGTGAAACGCTCTCTGTAACAGATCGTGCTTACATCATCAATGAAGGCCGCATTTTCCGCACCGGCACGCCGGAACAGCTGGGCAACGATCCTGAAGTGAAAAGGGTGTATTTGGGAGAAAGTTTTTCGTTTGTTTAGACGCGAGGGCGAAGCAGCGTAGTGTTGCGGAGTCTTTGAAGAAACGGCAAATTCTTGAAGAAAAAGACGTTAAATTACGACGGTACTCTTTTGGGTACGGTACATTCGTGGGATAGTAGAATTTAACAAGATAATTGGATGGTATTACTCCAGAACAAACTGAATCTCAGGGTCTCTCAGAAGCAGATCCTTACTCCGGGCCTGGTACAGATGGTGAGCGTGCTCGCGCTCAACAAGCTGGAACTGAAGGAGATGATCAACACTGAGATGGTGGAAAACCCCGTGTTGGAGGAGTTGGATTCCACCGTTCCATTGCTGGATGAGGTTGCAGGACGCGAAGAGGCCCACGAACGCCAGGACGCAAAAGACATCAAAGAAAAAGACGAAACCGGCCCTGAGGCCGACAAGAAAGATCCTTTTGACGAAATCGATTTTGGATCGTTTTTCCGCGACTATCTTGACCCGGGCTACCGCAATTCCGCCGATCTTGAAGAAATTGACCGGCCTTCGTTTGAGAATTTTCTTTCCAAGCCCGGCACACTGACGGACCATCTAAGTTGGCAATTAGGTTCCATTACCGTACGTCCTGCGGTTTTTGCTGCGGCGGAGTTGGTCATCGGGAATCTCAATGAAGAAGGCTACCTTACAGCTTCAGATGATGAGTTAATGGGGGTAGCGCAGGCACAGGAATCAGGACAAGTTTCTGACGCCGCACCGCAGAATAGCTCGGGGGAAAACGAAGCCGTTGCTGAACCATCCCATCTTGAACTGGTGGTCTCGCATGAGCCCACGCCTGAAGCTGTAGCGGCGGAAAAGAGCGCCGGCTTTGCTCCGGTCCTGCAATTCACCCGTGATGACCTGCGGGAAGCGATCAGCCTGATCCAGCACTTTGATCCTGTTGGCGTAGCGGCGCGCGACCTGCGCGAATGCCTGATGGCGCAGCTTGAGCACCTCATCAAAACGCGTGACATGGAAGGCTCCGACGATCCGGAGAACGACCAGGTAGTTGAAGATGCTCTGAAGATCGTGGACAAGCAGCTCCACTTTCTGCAAAACAAGCAATATAAGGAAATCGCCAAGGCCATTGCGCGTCCTATGGAAACAGTAATTCAGGCGCATGAGCTTATTCGCACCCTCGATCCCAAGCCTGGCCTCCGCTATAACAAGGTTGAGCCCAAGCTGATTGAACCGGACGTCGCATTTGTAAAGCATGGTGATGAATATCTGGTCCTGATGAATGATGAAGACCTGCCACAGCTTCGCGTAAGCCCCACCTACCGCAAGATGTTGAATAACCAGAATGGCGGCGTGGAAAAAGACGTAAAGTCTTATGTGAAGGAACGCTACAAATCTGCCGTACAACTGATTAAAAACATTGAACAAAGAAGGCAGACGATTTTGAAGGTTTGCTATGCCATTATTGGGCGTCAGCGGGAATTTTTAGATCAGGGCATCGACATGCTTAAGCCGATGATGATCAAGGAAGTGGCTGAAGAAATCGGCGTGCATCCATCCACCGTCAGCCGCGCCGTTGCCAGCAAATACGTTCATACTTCGCAAGGCGTATTTGAGTTGCGCTACTTTTTCTCAGAGAGCGTCCAAGGGCCGGAAGGCGCAGGAACCTCGCTGTTGATACTTAAGCGGCGCGTGAAAAAACTGATTGAAGAGGAAGACCCGGCGCATCCCCTGACGGATGATCAGATTACTCGCGTTCTTCAGTCCCAGGGGATTCAGGTAACGCGACGCACGGTGGCCAAATATCGTGAAGATATGAAGATTCCCAGCACCCATCAAAGGAGGACCAAGAGCTAGAACGATTCAGCGCTGCCACACCAGAGCCGGCGCTTCTCGTTACAAAGCCGCCTGATACCCGTGCTGTACCTTCCAGGCACCCGTCAGACGACTCTCAGTTCCATCCAAAATTAGGAGGGAGTCAATGAACGTAGAATATACTGGCCGGCAGTTTGAAATCACTCCTATCACCCGCAAGCAGGTCGAAGGCGGGCTTGAAAAAATCCAAAAAATCTTAGGCAGCAATTTTGATACGCATGTGATCTTATCTCTGTCCAAGCGGCGTCATATCGCTGAAATCACGCTTACGGTGCGCAATCAGGGCCCGATCGTTGGACTGGCTGAAGCCCAGGAGATGAGTGTGGCCATCGGAGGAGCGTTCGACAAAATTGAGCGGCAGGCCGTGAAATATAAAACGCGATGGAAGAGCAAGAAGCGCCAGGCGCGCAAGAAGCTGGAATTAACGGGCGACCAGCAACAGGAAACCACTATCGCGGTAGCCGTAGGCGGAGATATTACAACGGCTGTACCGGTCAAAGTTCATGCCTTTCCCAGCGTGGTGAAGGTCACCGAAACGCACGTGGTCAGGAGTTCTGACTCCGTCTCATACAAGCCCCTTACCCTGGAAGAAGCCGTGAAGGAAGCAGAGTTTCGTGATCGCGAAGTATTCGTATTTCGGGATTTACAAGGTAAAGTTAAAGTGTTACATCGCAAGCGCGACGGCAAAATGGAGCTGATAGAAGCGCCGTAAAACGTGTATGGAATACAAGAAAGGGCGTCTGCGGACGCCCTTTGTCATTGCTTCCAAAACATGCTTCCAAAAACATAATGAAGATTTGCTGCTCAGGCCGCTGGCCGCTTTTGTTGCGTCATGCCCCTACTGAATAGTTCAATCATCGCGCGATTGAACGCAGGGATATCGTCAGGTTTGCGAGCGCTCACGAGATTGCCGTCGGTAACTGCTTCTTTATCGACCCACTCTGCCCCGGCATTGCGCAGGTCAGTTTTGAGTGAAGGCCATGAAGCGATCTTGCGGCCGCGTGCGGCGCCGGCTTCAATAATGGTCCAGGGACCGTGGCAAATCGCCGCTACGGGCTTGTTGTTCTCAAAAAATGATTTTACGAACGCCACTGCTTTCGGTTCCATACGCAGCTTGTCGGGATTGATCACTCCGCCGGGAAGCAACAGCGCATCAAAATCCTCCGCGCGGGCATTATCTAACTTTATGTCTGCCGGAACTTCTTTACCCCACTTTGTCATGTCCCAGCCCTTTACCTGGCCATCTTTGGGCGATACTACTTTGGTTTCAGCGCCAGCTTGGTCGAGCGCTTCGCGTGGTTGCAACAACTCAACCTGTTCAAAACCATCAGTCACCAGGATTGCTACTTTCTTGCCTTTCAGATTCTCAATCGCCATCTCTTAAACCTCCTTCAATAAATTTTGTCAATTGATTGATGAAAGCAGTGACAAGCTCCCGCGCCGGATTGCCGGCGCGGGCTCGTCATTGAATAGAATGCGGTTTATGCCGCGATGCTTGCTCCATTGGCCCACGGATCAAGAACAACCTTGGTGCAATGGTCCTGTTTATCGCGGAAGACCTTGTACATTTCCGGGGCCTTGTCGATAGGCACCCGGTGGCTGACAACAAAGCTGGGATCGATCTTGCCGCCCTGTATAAGTTCCAGCAAAGGTTTCATGTAGCGCATCATGTGCGTCTGGCCGGTTTTCATTGTGATGCCTTTGTTCATATAAGCGCCCATTGGCATCTTGTCTATAAATCCGCCGTACACGCCTGGCACAGAAACAGTGCCGCCTTTCCGGCAGGCAATAATCGCTTCGCGCAACACTCCGGGACGGTCCGGCTGCATTCTTAGGACCTGTTTTGTGCGGTCAAGGGCCCACATCGGTCCGGTGTAGTGAGCTTCCATACCCACGGCGTCAAGGCAGGCATCCGGTCCGATGTTGCCGGTCATGTCTTTCAGAAGCTGCACCACGTCATCAACTTCTTCATAGTTTATGATTTCGGCTCCAGCGTCTTCAGCACGCTTCAGACGGTAGTCGAATCTATCAATGGCAATCACGCGTTCCGCGCCCAGCAGAAACGCGCTTCGAATGGCAAACAAGCCAACTGGTCCGCAGCCCCAGATAGCAATCGTGTCGCCGGGTTTGATATTGCAGTTTTCCGCGCCCATGTAGCCGGTGGGAAAAATATCTGACAAAAAGACCACTTGCTCGTCAGGGATGCCGTCAGGGATTTTCAGCGGGCCGACATCCGCATACGGTACGCGCGCGTATTGCGCCTGCCCGCCCGCATATCCACCAAGCATGTGTGTATAGCCGAACAAGCCTGAAGGCGAATAGCCCATCAGCTTTTCCGCCATCCAGTAATTTGGATTGGAGTTATCGCAACAGGACCATAATTGTTGCTGGCAGAAGAAACAGTTACCGCATGCAATGGTAAAAGGTACAACCACGCGGTCGCCAACCTTCAGTTTTTCGCGATTCACGCCTGCGCCTACTTCCACTACTTCGCCCATGAATTCATGGCCCAGAATGTCACCCTGCTCCAATGTAGGCATCAGGCCGTCATACAAGTGCAGGTCAGAGCCACAAATGCAGGTGCTGGTAATACGCACGATTGCGTCTCGAGGATTAAGGATTGTGGGATCGGGCACATTTTCCACGCTCATCTTCTCTGTACCCATCCAGCAAACTGCTTTCATGAGGCCCTCCTTCTGGCGTCTGCGATTTCAGTTATTTTTCCCTGGCCCTTGATGGGATCATCTGGATTCAAGACGCGCGCTACTGCGGTTGCTCCCGAACGCGGACCATGTGTTTGGCCCTCAATCGTGGGAATCTCGCCCGTTTCGATTAAGGCTTTCAAGCGGCGCAGGTCCTGCCGCATCATGAAGTTGGGGTCTTTGCCCAGCATCTTGGCAAACGCATTTCCAATTGAGCCGGCAGGAGGTTGATAAACGACAAAAACGTTGATGATCGTGCCGCGGTTTCCGAGCGCTTTCCGGAACTTAACCACGCCATCCACATAGATTTCAGAGTCAGGCAGCGAGCGCCATGCAATCACATCACCTTGGCGGTCAAAAGCAATTTCCGCGGTCCAGTGGAGCCGTTTCCCCAACGGGCCAATGGCAACCCAATGGGACTGGTTATCACCGGACAATACTACTGATTCAAGATGACGCATGAATAAGGGCAGGTTTTCAATTTGGCTCCAGAACTCATACGCCTGTTCCGGAGAGCAGTTCAGTTGAATGCTGCTGCGGGCGATCAGTTCCCGCTGCTGTGTGCCGGCCTGTGCGCCGAGCCATGAAAGCAGTCCGCCGCCGGCCGCTAGAGCCACGCCGGACTTGGAACGGCGGGATAAACCAGTTACGGCAAGCGCGCCACCGGTAATCAAAGCGCTCCACCGGAAAGCAGTGGACAATCGATGTTGGCGGCTTTCGGCATTCTCTAAGTGAATGCGTGCAGCTTCGCTCATAATAAATACGACCTTTCGTTGGGATATTGGGTGAGATGCGATGCGGAAATGATGGGTGCACTTGAGGAAGAGTTTTTCGCGGAGCTCAGAAAAATCGTGGAGAGATATAGCAAAACAGATCTCAGCATTACTGGCCTGAGCTGCGGAAGCAACAATTGCTGTTTGCAATCTCTTTATCTTCGATCTTGGTGGGCTGCAATGAAAATCCGCAGTATTTTCCGGATGGTGAGACGGTTTTTCCTGTTGAAAATCTCTATCTCCAACAAGGGTATAATCAAATTTCCAGCATGAGTTATCAAGTACTGGCGCGTAAATACCGTCCGCAGCGTTTTTCTGAGGTGATTGGGCAGGAGCACGTAACCCGTACCCTGAAGAATGCCATTGAGCAGCAGCGGATCGCGCACGGCTATATCTTCAGCGGACATCGGGGTATAGGTAAGACCACGATTGCACGCATTTTAGCCATGGCGCTGAATTGTCGTGCCTCAGACAAACCCACTCCTGAGCCGTGCGGCGTGTGTGAATCATGCGTAGAAGTGCGAGCAGGAAGTTCCGTTGACGTAATTGAGATCGACGCAGCGACCAACCGTGGCATAGACGAAATTCGCGAGCTGCGCGACGCTGCCCGCTATCGACCTGCGCGGGACCGCTTCAAAATTTACATTCTTGACGAAGCTCACCAGATTACCGACGCGGCATTCAACGCGCTGCTGAAAACTCTGGAAGAACCCCCGCCGCACATTATTTTCATGATGGCTACCACACAGGCTGAGGACATCCCACAAACAATCCGCTCGCGTTGCCAGCACTTCAGCTTTCATGCGGTTAAGTTCGATGAAATTGTCAGCCAGCTTGGCTCAATCGCCGCAAAAGAGAGCATTGAGGCCGATAGTGAAGCTCTGGCCGTCCTGGCTGAAGCCGGCGACGGCTCCATGCGGGACGCTCTCTCCATTATGGACCAGGCGATTGCGTGCTGCGGGACGCGGCTCAGCGGTGAGTTGGTGCGTGGGCTGGTGGGGAACGTCGGATCTGAAGTTCTGGAAGACCTGATGGGCACAGTTGCTCGCAGCTCAAGTGAAGAGGCGTTGCGGCTGCTCGACCGTCTGATGACGGAAGGCCATAATCCGGCCCACTTTGCGCGACAGCTAGTACGCTTTCTGCGCAACGCGGTTGTAGCAAAGGTCGCGACTGAAAATTCTCCGCTGCTGCAAATTTCCAGTGACGAGCGCTCGCGCGTTGGACGTGTAGCCAGCCAGTTTTCTGAAGAAGACCTAGCGCGCTTTCTGCAGATCATGCTGCGCACATTCGACGAGCTTGGCTACCGACAGGAACAGAGGTTTCATCTTGAGCTAGGCGTGCTGAAACTCGTCCATGCGCAGCGCATTTTGCCGCTTGAGCAGATACTAAGTCAGGCGGCAGGTGAAGGCCAGAAAGCGCCGGAGGCGCAGCGAACGACTGCATCGCGCGCCGCTCCTGCTTCTGCGGCCGTGCCGAGTTCTCCGGCCTATAGCGGAGGCGCGGCTCCAAAGCAGCCAAGTGTAGTCTCGCCATTTGAGGCAGATCGCGCCCGCAAGGGCCGTAGCTTTGACCCGGAAATGTCAGCTCCGGCCACATCGAACGCTAACGCGCAAACGTCTGCTATTGCGACGGCTGTTGCCGTCGAGGAACCGCCGCCGCAACTCACTGAGGATGCGGGCGCGCTCCTGGGACATGTGCTTGCCGAGCTGGAAAAGGCAGGGCACAAGATGCTGGCTTCCACGCTGGAAAGCGGAAGCGTGGTTCTTCAAGGGGTGGAACTGGTAGTCACCATAGCGCAGCCGGTATCCGTTATAAACATGATGATGGGAAATGAGCCCAAGCGGATAGCCAATGCTGCAGTCACTGCAGCAGCGGGGCGGCCGGTGAAAGTCAATGTTGTGAGCGGAGTTGCCGCGCCAGTCAACGGAACTACGGCAGCGGTTGTCAGGCTGCGTAATGGTGCAAGCGCTCGCAGCCGCGCCGCTGAAGACCCTATCGTGCAGCGCATGAGGGAAAAGTTTGGCGCGGAAATTCGCACTGTCATTGATCACCGGGAAAAAGATCATCGAGAGAAAAATTAGGAGAAGCCATGGGCGGATTTAATTCACGCCAGTTTCAAGAGATGTTGGAGAACGCGCAGAAGCAAGCCCAGGACCTGCAGCACAAGATGAAGCAGACTGTGGTTGAGGCTTCTTCCGGCGGCGGCACGGTTACCGTCAAGATGAATGGCCAGAAGCAGGTACTGGAAACGCGGATTGACCCTGAAGCCGTCAAATCCGGCGACGTGGAAATGCTGCAGGACTTGGTGACGGCGGCTTTTAACGCCGCGGCGCAAAAGGTGGATGAGGCGATGCAATCTACCGTGGGCGGTATGCTGGGCGGCATGGGATTGCCGGGAATCTGAGGATCCTGTGTCAAAGTTTGCCGAGCCCATGGCGCGACTCATCGATGAACTGAAAAAGCTCCCCGGCGTAGGGGGTAAAAGCGCCCAGCGTCTGGCGTTCCATATTTTGCGATCAAGCTCAGAAGATGCCGAAGACCTTGCGGCAGCCATTCGCAACCTTAAAGAGAAGCTTCATCTTTGCTCCGTATGCAGCAATATTACTGATGTTGATCCGTGCAGCTATTGCACCAGCGCTACGCGCAATCAGCGGCTGGTCTGCGTTGTGGAAGAGCCCACCAATATCGCTTCCATTGAAAAAGCCCGGTTTTATAATGGCGTTTACCACGTTCTGCATGGCGCGCTTTCTCCGCTGCATGGCATTGGTCCGGAGCAGTTGCGCATCCCGTCATTGCTGAAGCGGATTGATGCCGGCACTCTCGATGAAGTCATCATCGCTACGAATCCCACTATTGAAGGCGAGGCCACAGCAGTCCATCTCACTGGGTTGTTGAAGCGGCCAGGCGTAAAGGTCACAAGAATTGCCACCGGCATTCCCGCAGGTAGCGACATTGAATATGCCGACGAAGTGACAATGCTGAAAGCAATGGAAGGCAGAAGAGAGCTATAAAAAGCAGACTGCATTACAATTACTTCAGTGACAAGCAAGTTCCTGCAGTAGATATCCTAGTTCAACAAGCGGTTCTCTGTTTGCGAATGGAAAAAGCGAGGCTGGGCAATCCATCATTGTCCAGCCCCAAGTCACAAGCAAGGCCTTGCTTGACAATCCTGGCCGCGCGGCCAGGAAACTTACCAAAATGGAAAACTTGTCAGTTACCGGGACTGAAGCTTTCCATTACTTCCAAATACTCCAGGAACCCCAAATCGGTTTGAGGGAACGCGAACGGGTTTCAAGGGTCAACCAAAAATAAAGCCCGACAATTGTGTTTGGTACAGGCGGAGCGGGAAGGCTGCAACCTGTACCGATATGCAGTTTCGCTCCGGATGATTAAGCGCCTATCAAGACCGCATTAAAATCTTTTATTTTCCAATACTGTTTCTGTCCTGCAATCTGTCAGGAAGGGCCAGACGAGAATTTCCCACAGCGTGAGAAGAAGAAAAAGGAGTTTCAAGCTAACTTACTTGTTAAATTCGCAGAACTATTTTTGCGGTGGGTTATCCTGCTGCGCTGTTACCGGCTGAGACTGGGGCTGAACTTCCGGCGTGCTTGGATCTTCGCGCTCTTGCCGTTGCTGTTCAATCTCGGCCAGCCGCTTTTCTTCGCGCACTTTCTTCCAGTTTTCCATTAGCTGCTCTTGCGTCAGCTTTGCCTCAGCCGATGAAGCTCCGGCAGCAGGGTGGCCATTCTCTTCTGTCTGTGCTGCTTCAGTCGGGGCCGGCTGTGCCTGGGAACGAACCGGTGCGATTGCCAATTTGCCGAAAGTTTTCCGGGTACGCACGACGATACGTTTCAAACTACCTGGATTTTCACCTGTACCCATAATGATGTAATCAATGCGAGGACTATCGAGCAAACCGGTCAGCACTTCTCGCACTGAACTGGGCCCGAGTTTGGCGATTACGGGCTCATTTTGCAGTTCGGGCGCCAAATCTATAACAGCGCCGGTCTTTGCGGCCACAAGTTTGAGCACCGCGCCAAGCGTTGCGCTTTGTGAAACAACGGTAAGCTGTCCGCGCGCGTAGTCAACAGCCGCTGAGGTACTCACAGCAGGAAGGGCATTGGCGGGCTGAGGTACGGTGGATGGCTGAGAATATGCGCTTGGCAACTGCGATGGAGATATCGGGGCGACCTGGGCTGCAGCCAGAATGGGCGTTGTTGCCATCAGAATCAGTCCAGCTGTCTTTGCGAAATTCAACATACCAACCTTCCTCATCCTACTCACCACATTATTCCGATAATCTGCCGCGGATCGATCTTGAGGCGCATTACTTTGCCATTTCGATTTTGAAATTCACAGCCGTTACTTTGCATTGGAGAATCATTAAAAATTCTAATCTGTTCCAAATGTCTCTAATGCGCTGAAACACATTACGGGATGATGCGATCAGTTGATCGGGGCATCGCGATGGACCGTCGGCGTTAGAGGTTCAACCGATGTTGCGGCAAGCAGCAATGGCAGGGAGACGCGGAAACAAGAGCCTTCACCAGGAACGCTTCCCACTTCAATCCTGCCACCATGGGCTTCTGCAATGCTGCGCGCAAAGTGAAGGCCTAAACCGGTCCCGGGGACCTTTGATTTGCGGGCTGAGGCGGAGCGATAACCGCGCTCGAAAACATGTGTCTGCTCTTCCGCAATAATGCCGCTTCCCGTGTCACTGATGGAAACAATGGCAGTCTCATGATGCACCGCCAGAATAACGTCGACCTGTCCGCCAGAATGGTTGAATTTGATTGCATTGTCCAGCATATTCAGAAGGAGGCGCCAGATCTGTCCGGCATCAAAGGCCCCGATTACATTCTGCTGCACGGTACCGGAAATTTTGATTCCGCGCTCAGCGGCCTGCGGCCGCATTCCATCAATGGCCGTCTGCACCAATTCAGAAAGATCTTCCTTTTCTCGCTGCAGCTTGATTTCTTCACTCTCCGATTGCGCGAGTTCCATTAAATCGGAAACGGTCCGGGCAAGCAGTTCCACGTGTTCCAGTTGTTTGGAGAGCATGTCTCGATAATTCGTTTCGTTGCTGCCCAGGCGTAGGGCCTGCTCGGTTTCTGCGCGCAAAACCGTAAGCGGCTGACGGATTTCATGCGAGAGATTTCGCAGAAACTCCGTCATGCGCTGAAACGAACTCTGCATCCGGGAGATCATTGCATTGATGGAGACACTGAGCTCGTCAATTTCGTCTCCCCTGCCGGAAACGGGAAGGCGGGCACTGAGGTCAAAAGGCGTGATCTGCTTGGCGGCAGAGCTGATCTGTTCCAGTGGACGAAGCGCATGGGAAGCCATGATCCACGCATTGGCTGCGTGCGCCAGAATAATGAATGGAATCAGGGCCAAAAGAAAAACCTGAAGCCTGTGACAGTCCTCATCCGCCTCATCGAGCGAGACACCGATGCGCAAAAGGTAATGGCGCCCAGCCAGCCCGAGAACAGGCTCATCCAAAATGCGGATTTTAGTGCTGCCCGCAGTCAGGGTCCGCCAGGTAGTATGGTCAGGCTGGGATAGAGCCAGATCAGGAGTGGAAGGCAGATGCAGAGCTGACATCGCGCGAGATGCGTCCAGCGTATGGCCTTCATCATCCAGCAGTTCGTAATAGCGCATGGAACGCTCGAACTGTGCCCGAACTTCAGGGTCAGCTTCCGCGTTGAGCCATTTGACATTGCCGGCGCGAATCTGGAGCATGCTGCGCACAGCAATACCCCGGTCCTGCAATTCATCATCGACCTGGCCGTAGATGCGCCGCGCCAGCAAAGCATACGCGCTCCAGGCAAGCATGACCGCCAGGAGCGCGAATGTCACTGTTTGCTTGAACGCGAGCCGTGAACTCAGCCGACGCAAAAGCACGAACTTCATTGGGTGGCTGACGACAACATGTACCCCACGCCACGCGCAGTATGGATCAACTGCTTTTCATATCCGTGGTCAATCTTGGCGCGGAGATAATTAATGTAAACATCCACAATATTGGTCAGGCCTTCAAAACCAAGGTTCCAGACGTGCTCTACCACCATGGTGCGGGTCACGGTGCGGCCGGCATTGCGCATAAGATATTCCAGCACGGCGTATTCGCGCTGCGTAAGATTTATCGGCTTGCCTGCGCGCGTTACCATGTGACGCATCCGGTCAAGTTCCAGGTCTTCAACACTGAGTTTGTCCAGCAGTTCCTGCGGACGCCGCAGCAGAGCATGTACCCGGGCCAGCAGCTCTTCAAAGGAAAATGGCTTAACCAAATAATCGTCGGCCCCGGCCTGCAGCCCGCAGACACGATCGGAAACGTCTTTCCGCGCGCTCAGCAGCAGGATTCGCATATTCGACCCGGATTTACGAAGTTTGCGAAGAACAGTTAGACCGTCAAGTTTGGGAAGGTTCCAATCGAGAATAATCCCATCATAATCAATCTCGGTTGCCAGCTGGAGACCCTCTTCTCCGTCCCCAGCCAGATCGACAGCAAAGTGGTCTGCTTCCAGACCCTTTACCAATGTACGTGCTACCTTAGGCTCATCCTCAATAACTAATAAACGCAAAGTCCACCTCCCGCTTCGGTGGAAGAATTGCCGTCACTTTGTTTAATGACGTGCAAAGCCCATCCGCTGTTTTCCCCTCAAAAACCGCACTTGCATGGCGCTTGCTGTCTTGCTCGGAGTTCGGTTTCCCGCTTATCTAGTGCTGCCAGCCCGAAAACCGTTTCACTTCTGCTGAAATTATTGTTGTACTTTTATTACGCCTCGACCTGTCCATCTGGCCCTGCCTTAATAGCACCTAAGGGTGCGGGCCATTAGTACAGTGTTAAAGCTGTACCATCGTACACATATTTTGTGGAAATGGAACAAAAATCACTCATGTTCGTAAATTTTATTTTTGTGCCGTCTTCGAGATTTGGAAATACCAAGAATCCAGACATGATTTTCTGTTCCACGGTACTAGTATAGCATGTCCTATTGGACATATACAACTACGTACTTAAGGACAATGTACCAATTATCTTTAATCCCTCAAACTGAGCTAAAGCATTTGCCGTAAGCAGGTTAGTGATAATTGCTCCTTTGCGGAGGCTCGGGATTGCATCCTTGCTTTGGCCGACCTGTGGAAAACCCATGCGGGTAATTCCAGCTACATTCATCATCATGCGATACAAACCCGTGTTTTCATTTTCCGAACAGATTGAGCTGCGGTGAGAAATTTCCAAGATTTTCGACCTGCGGGGATTCATCATCCCTGACAGCGATACCGTGTTTGCGGCAGAATTTTCTTACCAGAGCTGAAATCCGTCTTCTATATTCTGCTGGGAGAAAGGCGCGATCAGCATAGCGCGTTTTATAGTAGGTAACAAGATGCGGAAAATGCTGTTTTAGGAAAGGAATGAAGATTTTTTCGGAACACGGCTTTAAAAACAACGGTATGGGTGCTACGGACCGAGCATTTGCCGCCGCTGCCCCCTCAACAACGCTTTCAAGCTGCTTTGGTGAATCTGTGATCAGAGGGAGAACCGGCGCGCAATTTACGCTGGCATGAATGCCGGCCGCAGTAAGTTTTTCCACCGCCTTAAAGCGGAGATCAGGCCGCGGCGCCCTGGGCTCAAGGATACGCGCCAGAGCTGCATCTGTGGTTGTGATGGTCATGTGAATCCACAGCCTGTTTTTAGCGGCAATTGAAACTAATAAATCGAGATCACGCAGGATCAAATCGGATTTGGTGACTAAACCGAGCGAGAAGCCTTCATGGCGCGAAAACTCTTCCATGAGCGCATGCGTGATCCCGAACTTTCTCTCCGCGGGCTGGTAAGGATCTGTCGCTGTGCCGATAGCGATACTTTGACCATGACGGACCTGCTTCAGCTCTTGCCGCAGCAACCAGGCGCTGTGTTTTTTCACATATATCTTGCGTTCAAAATCCAGGCCGTCTCGCATTTCCATGAACTCATGCGTGTATCGCGCGTAGCAGTATTTGCAGGCGAACTCGCATCCTCTATAAGGATTGATCTGCCAGGAGAATGGCACCCGGGGCGAGTTGCAGCGTGTGAGCATGCTGCGGTTTTCGAGCGTTCTGTATTCCACTTGATGGCCTTGAGACAGTGCTTCTCCTGCGGCAGCCAAACGGGCGATGCCCACCAACTGCACATCAGGAGCCGATTCTTGAAAAAGATTTAGCATAACCAACAGCTTTCGTTATTTGTTCGCTTTAAGAATACAGGACCACATGCGCGAAAGCAATGCTGCTGATCGAATATTTTGTAAGTGGAAAAGGTTTGGAGTTACTGCAGAGAAGGAACCGGCAATCGCAGCATCTTTGCGGCATCCTGATCCAGCAGCCAGAGCAAACGGCCGTTGAGCGGCTGCACGCCCTGCGCCGGGTATTTCCGGGCATCGGGTTTCAATATGTCGTTGAGAATTTCTGCTTTACTGTCGCCTGAAACCAGAAAGTTCACCTCAGCCGCGTGATTCAACGCAGGGTAGGTAAGGGTGAAGCGGTAGGTTTTGAGCTTCTCCACCCAGTTTGCCACGATTGTTCGCGACATCTCCTCCAGCGCTGCTGTCTCTGGGAAAAGCGAGGCTGTGTGGCCGTCTTCGCCCAGCCCAAGCAGTATCAAATCAAAGCGGGGCCAATCATGGCCCGCCAGATTGAAGAATGTACGCAATTGTTCTGCATAATCCCGCGCCGCGGACTCAGGTTCCAGTTCTGCTTTGATACGGTGAACATTTTGCTGGGGAATTGGCACTTTCGATAAAAGAGACTCATTCGCCATGCGGAAGTTGCTATCAGGATGATCCGGAGGAACGTGGCGTTCATCGCCAAAAAAAATGTGGATTTTGTCCCATGGCAATTCCTGGTGCTGTTCCGCCAGCACGGAATAGACGCCCCGAGGCGTATTGCCACCGGAAAGCGCAACTGCAAACCTTCCGCGCTCTCGGATAGAATCTTCCGCAACGACGTAAAATTCCTGCGCCGCGGCACGGCAAAGCGCCGAATTATCGGGAACAATTTTGATTTCAACTGCCATTGCTTACGCTGTGCTTTGATCGCTGGATTTAATTTTCCGCCAGGAGCGTCCATCCCTGGCGATGATATCGGTAGCCTCTGCAGGACCCCATGAGCCGGCGGCATAATTTGGAAAGTTGCGTGCCGCAAGCGCCTTCCACACGTCCAGAATCGGGTCCACCACCGTCCAACCCGCCTCCACCATATCTGCGCGTTGATACAGCGTCTGGTCGCCCATGATCCCGTCATAAAGAAGAACTTCGTATCCCGTGTTGGCGGTGGTGCCGAAGTAGTCGCCATAATTGAAGTCCATTTCCACTCCGCCCACCTTCATTTGCGCGCCCGGAATTTTGGCCCCAAAGCGCAAAGAAACTCCTTCATCAGGGGCAATGTGGATGATGAGCTGGTTAGCGTCAAGGCTGTTGACCGGCGTGTCGCGGAACAGGACCAATGGTGCACGCTTGAATTGAACCGCTACTTCTGTATGCCGGACGGCCAGCCGCTTACCCGTCCGTAGATAAAATGGCACTCCCGCCCAGCGCCAGTTGTCAATCATCAGCCGCAATGCGACGAATGTTTCAGTCTTTGAATCCGGCGGAACGCCTTCTTCACTTCGGTAGCCGGGAACACGCTCACCTCTAATTGTGCCTGGACCATACTGGCCCCGCACCGCGCAGTGCAGCACATCTTCTTCAGTAAAAGACTGCAGCGCGTGCAGAATTTTTGCCTGCTCGTCATGCACCGAAGTGGAGCTAAATGAAATGGGCGGCTCCATGGTGGTGAGCGATACCAACTGAAAAAGGTGGTTGGGCACCATGTCACGCAGGGTGCCGGCCATGTCAAAATAGCCGCCGCGCTTTTCCACGCCAACGGTTTCCGCCACGGTGATCTGGATATGGTCTATGTAGCGCCGGTTCCAGATAGGCTCAAAGATGCCGTTGCTGAAGCGGAAGACGAGGATGTTCTGCACCGTTTCCTTGCCCAGATAGTGGTCGATACGGAAAATCTGATCTTCCCGCAGCACCTTGCTCACGTTGCGGTTGAGTTCTTTAGCCGACGGCAGATCGTTGCCGAAAGGCTTTTCAAAAACGACACGCCGCCAGTGTCCATCTTTCTCACAAGCCAGATCAGAAGCCCCAAGCCGTTCGACAATTTTCCCAAAGAACACCGGACTCGTCGCCAGATAAAAAAAGTAATTTCCCTGTGTGTTGCAAGTCTTATCCACTTCGGCGAGCGACTTGGCAATGTTGCTATACAATTCCGGGTCCTGAAAGTCGCCGCCAACGTAATAAACGCGCTCCAGCATCCAGTCGCGCAGCTTGGGATCAACCGTGCCGGTTGCGAATTTGTCCAGGTTATCGCCCATCACCTGGCGGTATTGATCCCTGGTGTAGTCATTACGGCCAACGCCAACAATCGCGAAGTCAGAAGAAAGCAGTTTGCTCTTGACCAGGTTATAGATGGCAGGGAACAGCTTGCGGGCGGTGAGGTCACCCGTGCCGCCAAAAATAACCATAGCGCAAGGCCCGGTTGGTGGAGGACTTCCAGATGGCATTTTTTCCATGGCGGGTAATTCGCGTTCAAGCTGTGGCATCGGTTGAGGGATCTCCTGCTCAGGAAGAGCTTTCTGTCTTTTTCTGGGTCAGTTCTATATGGCCGCCAAATTTCTGTCGCATCGCGCTCAGAAGCTTTTCCGCGAACGTGTGTTCCTGCCGCGAGCGGAAACGCGTATAAAGCGCGGCTGTCAGTACGTCAGCCGGAACAGCTTCTTCCAGCGCTGCGGTCACGGTCCAGCGGCCCTCGCCTGAATCCTGCACAAATCCTGTGTATTCAGAGAGCGTGGGATTTTCAGCCAGCGCCATAGACGTTAAGTCCAGCAGCCAGGAAGAAACTACACTGCCCCTACGCCAGACTTCCGCGATATCCGCCAGGTTCAGATTGTAGCGGTGGCCTTCCGGCAATTGATCAGAAGATGCATTGCGGAAAATATCAAAACCTTCGGCATAAGCCTGCATCAGCCCGTACTCGATTCCATTGTGCACCATTTTTACGAAGTGCCCGGCTCCGGAAGGGCCACAGTAAAGATAGCCTTGTTCAGCAGTGCTTCTGAGTTTCTCACGTCCCGGCGTGACGGGAATATCACCCTTACCGGGCGCCAGCGTTTTGAAAATAGGATCAAGGCGCTCAACCGCCTCTCGCGGGCCGCCCAGCATCATGCAATAGCCGCGCTCAAGACCCCAGACGCCGCCGCTGGTTCCCACGTCAATATAGTGAATGCCGCGGGCTTTGAGTTTCTGTGACCGTCGCACGCCATCTTTATAGTAAGAGTTGCCGCCATCAATAATGACGTCGCCGGCTTCAAAGCGCTGGGCCAGAGCTTCAACCGTTTGCTCTGTCGGATTGCCTGCCGGAACCATGATCCATGCAGCTCGTGGTTTTGTGAGCTTGATGACGAAATCGTCAAGCGAAGCTGATCCGATTGCGCCTTCCCCTGCCAATTCACTCACATTTTGCGGGCTGAGATCAGAAACTACGCATTGGTGTCCCGCACGCAATAAGCGGCGCACCATATTGCCGCCCATCCGGCCGAGTCCAATCATGCCAAGTTGCATCCGTTCTCCTTTTTCACATTCCGAGCGAAGCGAGGAATCCCTTTAGCTGCCAGGGCCCTCAAGCTAAAGATCATCCTCAAGCAAAGGTCATCCTCAAGCAAAGATCAAACGTTGTTCTCCCGCAAAATGCATTGTCGCAATAGAGATCCCTCACCTCTGGTTCGGGACTTCAGATAAGGCGTCTCTCACAGCTTGTTCCAGTTTTTCCAGTCCCGCATTTACATCACTGGGCAAGTGGACCCGCAAGGCACGGCGTTTGCGATCGGCCAGAACCTGAAAATCTCCACGCGCCTGTGCGGCCTTCACTGTGCCAAAAGTATACTTCTGCTCCGGCACGGGCAGGTCATTAGCATCGTCGCAGGTAATTTGCAGAAACACTCCGGTATTTGGGCCGCCTTTGTATGCTTGTCCGGTCGAATGCAAGAATCGCGGACCAAAGCCCAGACATGTTGCCACACGTTTCTGATCGCGAACGGCATGGCGCATTGCCTGAAGCTGATTTTCATGGCCGCCATTCATCTCGATGTATGCTAACAATGCCATGTAGTCACCCGGACTGAGTTGGTTGAGATGGGCGCGCAGAAATCCGGTGAGTGATCGATCACTTGCGGCAAGCTTGTTCAGGTTCTCGGCATTGCGTGCATCAGTGAAGAGCTTGATTCCGTCCTGATCAAAAATGGGCGCCTCTTCCGGCAGCTTTCCGCTCTTCTCATAAGCTTCAGTGAGTTGACGCGTCACAATCTTGCTGGCTTCGACATCCGGCTGGTTGAATGGATTGATTTTGAGAATAGAACCTGCAACCGCTGTGGCGATTTCCCAGCGGAAAAATTCCTGTCCTAGATCATAAACATCTGACAGTTCGATTTCGACGACCGGCTGGCCGGTGTTTCTAAGCGCATCAAGCTTTTGTTTCTGCGCAGTATCAGGTTCGCTGGCAAGCCGCAGGTGGATGAAAACGCGATCATCGCCATAAACCTGAGGTGCACCCAGCGCCTCGCGATCAACAGGAATTAATCCCTTCCCAATCTTGCCTGTACTTTCAGCAATCAACTGTTCCAGCCATGCGCCCAAATCATGAATTCCGGAGGAAGTAATAATAGTGACTTTATTTCTGCCAAGATTTCCCAGCGTTCCCAGAATCGCGCCCAGAACAGCGCCCGGATTTTGAACTGCGGGAACTTCCGGTCCGCAGGCCTCCACCATTTCCTGTGTCCGTTGAAGGAATTTGCGGACGTCAAGACCCATGATCGCGGCCGGAACCATGCCGAAATTGGAAAGAGCAGAGTAGCGGCCGCCAATGCTGGGAACGCCGAAGAAGATTTTGCGGAACCCATCGCGTTCAGCGACCTGCTGCATTTTGGAACCGGGATCGGTAATGGCGATGAAGTGCTGCCCAGCTTTTTCCTTGCCGATAACCTGCTGCACGCGGTCAAAGAAATATTGCTTAAAGATGTTAGGTTCCAGAGTGCTGCCGGATTTGCTGGCGACAATGCAAAGTGTCCGGGCAAGATCAACCTGAGTTTCTATAGTCTTGATCTGCGCTGGATCGGTTGAATCCAGCACATGCATCTCGGGATGGCCTGGCTGCTTGCCGAAAGTGATCTTTAGAACTTCAGGACACAAACTTGATCCTCCCATGCCGAGCAACAAAGCGTGGCCGAAGCCGGCTTTTGCAGCGTCAGCCGCAATCTCAGTAAGTTGCTGCGAATGAGCGATCTGGTCTTCAACAACATGAAGCCAGCCAGTCCATTTGTTTTCATCATCGCTTGTCCACAGTGAAGCATCGCCCTGCCATAGGCGGGCCATTTTGTTGTTGGCCTGCCAATCTTTGAGCGTCGCCTGTACAGCCTGAGAGAGCGAGGCGGAAAACTCCCAGCGCGGAGATCTGACTATCGATTGTGTGCTCACTGGTTCCTTTTCTTTTGCTCCACGGCTGAGAGCAGCTTTTGAAACGCGTCAGCGAAGAGTTTTATGGCATCTTCCAATAGCTGGTCTGTAACTTTTTGCATGGAGATGCCCGCACGTTCCAGATCGGCCATCGTCTTGTCTGCCGCGGCAACATCGGCATCAAGGGTGCGGCGGACAATTCCGTGATCGCGGAAGGCGTCCATGGTTGCTGGAGGAATCGTGTTGACGGTATCCGGGCCAATCAACTCTTCAACATAAAGAACGTCACGATATTTAGGATTTTTTGTGCTGGTGCTAGCCCACAGAAGACGCTGCATTTGCGCGCCATGAGCGGCAAGGGATTTCCATCGCTCGCCGGCAATCATCTGCTGATAGCGGCGATATGCCTGCTTGGCATTGGCAATAGCCACTTTGCCGTGCAAAGAGCGCAGCAGTTCCTGATCCTGGGATGGTGGCGTGGCGCTCTTCAGACGTTCATCAATAATCGAATCGACCAGGGTATCAATGCGCGAGACAAAGAAGCTGGCAACGCTGGCAATTCCGCTGATGTCTTTGCCGGCTTTCTGCGCCGCCTCCAGGCCTTCAATATGTGCTTCGGCCACTTTGACATAAGCTTCCTGGGCAAAAAGCAGCGTGATGTTGATATTGATGCCTTCACTGATCAGTTGTCGCACAGCCGGAGCGCCTTCCGGAGTGCCGGGGACTTTGATCATGATGTTAGGACGGGCGACTGCCTTCCAGAGACGGCGGGCCTCTGCGATGGTACCTTGCGTGTCCCGTGCCAGTGTCGGTGAGACTTCCAGGCTTACATAGCCATCCCGTTTATTGGTGGATTTATAAACCGGAAGCAACATATCAGCCGAGTCTTGTATGTCACGGATGGCGATGCGTTCATATATGTCTCCGCTGCTCAGGCCCTGGGCGCGTAGTTGATCGAGAAAATCAGCGTAGTCCGTGCTGCCGGCAATCGCCTTTTCAAAGATGGAAGGATTGGAAGTGATGCCGCGGAGTCCGTCCTGATCGATCAGGCGCTTAAGCTCTCCGCTGGTGATCAGATCGCGCCGGATGTAATCCAGCCAGACAGACTGGCCAAATTTCTGCAATTCCAGCAGAGGATTTTGTGCGCCAGAGCTGCTCTGTGTTTGTTTTTCGGGGGAAGTAACCGGATTCATGAAGTCTCCTTAGTGACCGGATTCGATCGAATAGCGCTTCTCAATACTGTGAATCTTTGCCAGACGGCGGCGATGCCTTTCCTCGCCAGTAAAACGTGCGTTCAAGAAAATCGTACACAGGTCTTTGGCCAGCTCTTCCGCAACGATGCGAGATCCCAGGACCAGCACATTCATGTCATCATGCTCCACGCCCTGATGGGCGGAATACGAGTCATGGCAAAGACCGGCGCGGATGCCTGGTATCTTGTTGGCAGCCACCGACGCGCCGACGCCGCTTCCGCAGATGAGTATGCCGCGCTCTGATTCACCCTGGAGCACGCGCTGAGCCACAGCTTCCGCATAATCAGGATAATCTACCGGAGCGGTGCTGTCAGTCCCGACATCGATTAACTGGTGGCCATTTTTTCCAAGATGCTCAAGCAGCACCTTTTTCAGTGCATACCCAGCATGGTCAGACCCGATGGTGATCTTCATACGCTGCCATAAGCCTACGCTAAATTGCGAACTTCTGGGGGCGCGAGCTCTATGTTGAAAGATGACGGCGTAATCAGTTGAGATTCAAGGAAACAATCAACAATGGTCTAGAGCGGTTTCAGAAATGATGTACCTTGGCGGCCTCCTCACCTGAGTGGCTGAAGCCGATTTCTTCAACAGCATACCGCGGGTATAAATGCCTGCTTTACCCGCTCCGGGACACAGTAACTCTGGAACTGCTTAACAGTAAAGCTGTGTTCATTTGCTGGAGGATTTAGAAAAAACAAGAGCGCGGCCAGGTGAGCCGCGCTCTCGTTCTCTGAAGAGGCAAAAAAAGGAGTAAAGACACTTACCAGGTCCGGCGGTGACACCCCCTTGGTAACCACCGCCGACCTAGTTGGTGCTTTTTCCGTTCATCCTGTTGACTAGTGTCGAAAATGAGGAAAGCGTTTCATCCCAAATGAAATTTTTAAAAATTTATTTTTGCTGGTCGAAGCGGCGGATCTCAAAAACAGCGCAAAGCACTTTCAATAAGGCAATCTCCTGCCGTTAAGTGCTTATGATTCATCATCTTCCACGATGTGGCGGTCGTGTATTCTGCATTTTGCCGCGCGCCTTGTCCGTTGGCCTTGTAAGTTCCGCCACAAGCAGATCGGTAATCTTTTTCATGGTCTGTTCGCGGTCAAGCCCCAATGCCTGCTCATATGCGTTGGCCACATGCCCTGCCAGATCAGCCAGAACAATGCCCCAAGCCTCGGGGTCCTTCCATACCAGAGGATTTATGCTGACATGTTGGCCGCCTTTGGCGACCCATACACGCACGACCTCAATTGCATTCGGATCTGATTCTGCTATTGGCGGAACAAGCAATTCATCTTTCATGGTTCGTCTCTTTTTGTCTGATTGTCTGATTTATTTGTCGCTACCATTGCTCGTGGTGGCGGTTTGCGCGGGCGGCTGCGCGTTTTTCACCCATTTATCAAACCATGTGACCATCTCCCAAAGCGTATGTTCGGTGGATTCGCGGGCCAGATAGCCGTGGGCTTCATAAGGAAGCTGCACATAGCGGACAATGCCTCCATTGCCCTTAATGGCCTGATACATGCGCTCACTCTGGATGGGGAAAGTCCCGGAATTATCATCCGCCATGCCGTGAATCAGCAGGATAGGATGCTTGATCTTATCGGCAAACATGAATGGTGAAACGTTCATGTACATCTCCGGAGCTTCCCAGATGGTGCGGCGTTCGCTCTGGAAGCCAAAAGGCGTAAGCGTGCGATTGTAAGCGCCGCTGCGTGCCACGCCCGCGCGAAATAGATCAGAGTGCGCCAGCAAGTTGGCGGTCATAAATGCGCCATAGCTATGTCCGCCAACGCCCACTCTTGCCGGATCAGTTACGCCCAGCTCCACCGCTTTATCAATCGCGGCCTTGGCGCTGGCGACCACCTGCTCCACGTAAGTGTTGTTCATGGTTTCAGGATCGCCCACTACCGGCATGGTGGCGTTATCGAGCACGGCGTACCCTTGGGTGAGCAGGAACAGATGAGAGATCCCGCTAATGGTGGTAAAGCGATATTGTGAGCCGGAGACCTGCCCGGCGGTATCCGCGTCATTAAATTCCAGCGGATACGCCCAGACAATCGTGGGAAGGCGCTCGCCTTCTTTATGGTTTGCCGGGAGATAGAGCGTGAATGAGAGCTGAACGCCGTCAGCGCGCTTGTAAGTCACAAGCTGCTTGGTAATGCCATGCAACTGGGGCGCCGGGTCAGGGAAGTCAGTGACAGCTTTTTTGTCGGCGCCGTTGGACGTACGCACAAAATAATTTGGCGGATCGGTTGGGCTTTCATGACGCGTGATGAAGCGAGTGCCATCATCCGACAGCAGAGTTACTACCGATTCATACTGGCCGTCCTGGCACTGGAAAATGCGTTCGGATTTCAGTGTTTCCAGATCAAAACGGTCCAGGAAAGGGAACTCGCCTTTTTGTGAAGCGCCGTTTCCAGCCAGGAAAATGAAATTGCCCTGCTGCCGCATCACCCGCTTGCCATTGGCGAGAGTACGCATTAAAGGTGACCCCGGATCGCGATACCGGTCACGAATGGAGCGTTCGGAAATCAGTTTGGGCTGTTCGCCGGGTCGTGCAATGTCAATTTTGAAAGTGCGCAGCCAGCGGCGGTCACGATTGTAATCATGCGCCAGCCCGATGCCGCTTTCAGCCCATTCAATGGCCGGGCCTGAGCGGAACCCACCACCGCCAGCAGGAACAAAACGCTGTTCCAGCTTGACCAGTTCGCGTGGATCGTCTGTAAAGGGCGCGCTCAACATCATTAGTTCATCGCGAAAAGGAGCTTTGGCCTTGGGATCGCCTCCATCCAGAGCATCCGCCCAGACGAGCGTGGCTGGCTGCGAGGGCACCCATTGATAGTCGCGCGGGCCAAGCGGCACACCTTCAATCGGAACGTGATCTTCCAAAGGTAGGCTGGCTACTTTGTATTCCAGCTTGCCGGTCAGGTTCCAGACCTCGACCTCGCGCGGAAATTCGCTTTCCGGCAGGATGTATGAATAAGGATGCTGGAGGCGGCTAACCAGCAGGTGCTTGCCATCTGGCGAAGGTTCCACGCGGGAAAAGATTCCCGGCTTGCCTACTGGTGTGATGACGCCGTTTTTGACCAGAGCCAGTTGGGTGGTGGCGTAATAATCGAAAAGATCTTCATCGTGCGGGTCTTGCAAGAGGTCTTCATAGGTGCGGACGGGCGCGCGCTTGCCGTCGCTTTCCTGAATAATGGGACCGTCTGGCGTTTTGGGCTCGGCGGGCGCATTGCCACGATTGGCAGGCACGGTTTGCACCAGTAAGGTTTTGCCGTCCGGCATCCACTGCAGAGGCTCGCCCAGCACCGCGTTGATTCGAATCTTGGGAACCGCGTTTGCCGTGTAAGTGCCGATCTGTCCAATCCACAATTCAATGCCGTTAGGAGTGGTGTTGGTGAAAGCGAAATGCTGGCTGTCCTGTGACCACTCCGGCAAGCTCAGGTAAGCGTTGCGAGGGACAGCGACTTCAGCGTGTTCACTGCCGAGCGTGTAATAAAGACGCAAGCGGATAATGCGCGGAGGGTGGTGTCTGCCATTGGTCGCGGGATTGATGCGCAAGCCGGCCAGCCGCAGCATGGGCTGGGAGAGATCTGAGATTGGCGGGTTGGCCAAACGGTCTGCCGCCAGCAACCATTTGCCATCCGGACTTACCTGAACCAGAGGCGTAGGGCGCGCATTCAGGATGTCAGAGATCGGCTGCGGCGCCTTCTGGTAACCGCGCAGGACCGTTTGTTCCGCCTGCGGCGCTTGTTGGGCATAAATGATTTGCAATGGTAGGAACGCACACACCATCAGCAACAAAACAGTTGTATAACGCGCACGATTCCGCATGAATACCGCCTTCAAGTCAGTTTTATGAATGAACGAGTCTATCTAAAGTTGGGAGGAATTTGAAGGAATCTTATGTTCCTGGGCTGGTGCAGGCCAGAAAGATAGGCACTGCGGACAACAACGCTAATCCAGCGTGCCCAGATGTTTTAAGAATTCCTTTGCTTCCTTCAGTTGCGGAAAGAGCTTTTCCTCTTCCCTAAAGGCCGCTGGATGCACCTGGCGACGGCTGCCACGCATCTTTACCGGATGCCGTAGGTGCAGCATTTCGTGGTAAACAAGATAGTCGATTGCATATTGAGGCACACGGGCGCCATCGAATACGCGGCTGACGACAATAGTGTTATGCGCAGGGTCATAATGGCCCAGGCTGCGCAGTGACTTGCTGCCGCTCCAGGTCATTTGCGGTCTCGCCATGAGACCGTGAAAGAAGCGCAGGTTCAGCTCTTCAAAAATCTGGTCGAGATCATAGTGCTGGCCCTTGGGGCCTTCAATCCGTTTGCGTCCGCGCATCTGGCGGATGAGATGGGACTTCTGTGCCATGGCCTGGCTGCCGGCAAACTTGCGATAGCGCGCCGCGTGAGCAGCCTCAATCGGCTTGCGATGAAGCTTGGCGATGAGAATATGCAGAATGGCGTAAAGCACCGGCTCAGGCGCGCCTTCCAGCAGGTCAGAGAGGCGGACGAAAATGCGTCCCTGACGAAGGCGAATGGTGTGGTTGATATTGGCAAAGCGATAAAAACGAACCTCAAATTCCGGCATAGGCGAGCGGGGGCGGAGTTCACGGTATGCCTGTTCAAAAAGTTGGGAAAGATTGGAGGTCATTATTTGCAATCCCAGCATAACGAGGTTTGCAATGGCAAGTACATACTTGATGCACATGTTATTGTTTGCTGTTCACTCACTGCAAGCCGATAATGGCCCAATGCATCCTCTCGAAAAAGGCGGCCACATCGCAAATATTGTCAATTCAATATTCGGTTTGTTGTGCGCAGTTATTGGCGGTGCTGGATTATGGTTGCAAATTCAGGCATACCGAATAACAGAGAAAGCCGTGCTTCCGTCTCACCAATGGGTGGTGCCCTATTCATACTCGATTGTCGCGCTGCTCCTTGTGCTGTTGGTGATTGGCTTGGCGCTCTTGTGGAGAAGCATTAGAGCGGAGACGCGCATGAGACTGGCGCGAGGATCAGAACATGTCGCCGCTACTCCTGCTGGCGTTGTGCCGAGTCCTGGTGGCACAAATACAAGAGAACTGTCCTGTCCCCTTTCTGCCAAGCCATTACCCGAATTGCGGCCCTACGTCGTAGCGGTCAGCTATAAGCGGCTTCAACATTTACCCGTGTTGGGATTTGAGACGCAGAATGTTGGAAAAGAAGTCGCTTTGGAGATATCAATCCCCGACATAAAATTGGGCACTTCCATTGTTCAATTTGAGGGTAATTATCAGAGGCTCACAATCAATGAATCCGCTTACTGGGGGGTGCTCGTTAAGCACGACACAGGGGGATTCTCGACTGGGAATTTCTTGGCAAATGAGATGCGCGTGCAAGGCAAGGGAGAGATCATCGTTCCGATTCAATATAAAAATGCCAATAATCTTTGTTATGTGACGTGGGCTCGTTTTGAACTAAACGCATCAACAGAAAGCAGGATTGCTGTTCACAATGACGCGCAAGAGTTGATAAAGTGGCCGACCGCATCTGTGCAACCAATCGAAGCCACTTTCCCGTCCACAGCGCCACGCCCATATCTTGAAGTTGAAGACCCTATAGATGAAAGATTCGGAAAAACACTTTTTCATTTTACAAATAGAGGCGGGGACGTTGCACACAATGTTCAAGTCCAGCCACTCAGTATTAATCATTTCTCTGTTGTGTTCGATGTAATTCCACTTCTCGCCATGGGCGAGACAAAGACAGTAATACCAATAATTCCAGGCATCGGGATTAATGGAGGACATGACATCCTCAATCAAATGGAGAAGGAATGGAATGGCGCTCCACCTCAGCGTAAACTCGCGCGTGAAGGACAAACTGACGAGTGGCCAACCCAAGTCACTATTACTTATGAAGATTTCACCGGAAGGCGATTTGAAGCGAACCTAGATTTGGTTGTTTTTCCAATTAATCGACTATTGAGAAATAAGCATGCGCTCGAATCGCCACAGCGCAACTATAAAACGGTCGAAGTTAGGAATATTAAATTCAAAGAAGTT
>DASXMN010000034.1:0-158639 GCA_036495645.1 Candidatus Angelobacter sp. | reverse complement strand
GCTTTGCGGAAAGGTATCGCCGCGATTCTGTTTTCATTGCTTGGCATCGCCGGATACTATGCTGGTTATGTCCTGATTCTGTGGCGTGGATTTTATGGTTTCATCAGTATTGGAACGCTCACATTCTTAGCCGCATCTTTTGCGCGAAGCCGCGCCGTGACTGAACGATCATTGCTTACCCTTGGCAACATTTACGAGCAAGGGCTTTATATGCGCGATCTATTTGAGTTCTTTGAGATGAAGCCCACAATCATCTCCAGCATTGGTGCGCGTCATGTTCCCTCTCAGCTCAAGCAAGGACTGGTCTTTGAGAATATCGGATTTCAATATCCTTTAAGCGATGCCTGGGCTGTGCGCCATATCAATTTACGCATTGTTCCCGGCGAAAGAATTGCTCTGGTTGGTGAGAATGGCGCCGGCAAAACAACTTTGGCCAAGTTAGTGGCCCGGCTTTATGATCCAACGGAAGGCCGCATCCTTCTTGACGGAGTTGATATTCGTGAATACGATCTCGATTCTGTGCGCCATGCCATTGGAGTGATCTTCCAAGACTTTGTTCGTTACGATATGCGGCTCGATGAAAACATTGGTGTGGGCGAGATCGAGCAGGTACAGGAATATCTGGACAGCAAACAAACTCCCCAAGCAATTATTGATGCAGCCGAAAAGTCGCAGGCCAATAATCTCGCTGCAACACTTCCGCAGGGATATGGGCAAATGCTAGGTCGCCGCTTTGAAGGTGGCATGGAACTTTCAGGCGGCGAGTGGCAGAAGATTGCCCTGGCACGCGCTTACATGCGCAAAGCCCAGATCATCATTCTGGATGAGCCTACTGCAGCACTGGACGCTCGTTCGGAGTATGAGACTTTTAATCGCTTTGCCGATCTGGTTTCAGGGCAGATTGCTCTGCTCATCTCGCATCGTTTTTCTACGGTAAGGATGGCGGACCGCATCATTGTTCTTAAACACGGTTCCATCCTTGAAGAAGGCACACATAGCCAACTGTCATCGCAAGATGGACTTTACGCCGAATTATTTCGACTCCAAGCGAAGGGCTACCGCTGATGACATCGGCTTTCGATGCTGTTGCTTCCAGGTTCGAGCGCTTTCGCATTCTGCCTAATGGCGTTCCCCAGGCGATTCGAACGACGGTCCTTGCAGCCGCTCACACTCCATCACCCCCAAGAATCCTGGATCTCGGCGCGGGAACAGGACGAATCGGGAGAACCTTTGTCGAGGCCGGTGATTTCTATGTTGGAGTTGACACATCTCTTGCCATGCTGCAGGAATTTCAAGCCAGCACGACTAACGCCCTCCTCGCTCAGGCTGACGGGCGGCAACTGCCGTTCCGTGACGGGGCGTTTGACGTAGTGATGTTGATGCACGTTCTGAGCGGAACAGGTGACTGGCAGCCTATGCTCAATGAAGTGCGGCGCGTATGCCATGCTGGCGGAATTGTGGCAGTCGGTCACACGGTCAGCTCTGAGGTGGGGATCGATGCTCAATTAAAACATCAACTGAAGACGATTTTGCAGGAAATGGGAGTTTCCTGGCATCGGCCACAGGAGTCATATCGGCGGTCACTGGATTGGTTGAGGTCTCTGGCCACGCGGCACGTCCATGCGCAGGCAGCTTCGTGGAACCACTCCGGAACCGCGCAAGAGTTTATTTCACGTCATCGTTCCGGGGCACGTTTTGCTGCATTGCCACATGATGTGCAAGAACAAGCTCTTCAAAAACTAGGCGCGTGGGCAAAAGAAACCTTTGGATCATTGGATAACGGACTCGCCGAACAGCATAGCTTTGAATTGGACATCTTTGAATTCTGAAAGGCACCCAGAAAGACACGTATGAAAGGCATGGAAGATAAGAACGCACTATTCACTGGACTCGGAAAACAACTGGTCTTGAACTCACTGACAGACGCTTCAGTACAAAAGGCTACTGAAGACACACCTAATTTCGCAATTCTGCCCTGGGTCAATGTTGTCAAAATCGGGGGGCAAAGCATTATGGACCGGGGACGGTCCGCAGTGTATCCGCTGGTGAAAGAGATCGTCGACAACCTTGGCCGCCACAAGATGATCCTTGGCACCGGTGCGGGAACACGTGCACGGCATATTTACAGCTTAGCTATTGATCTGGGACTTCCCACTGGAGTCCTCACGGTATTAGGCACCGCTGTGGCGTGGCAAAACGCGCAAATGCTGCACTATCTGCTGGCCCAGTATGGTATCCCTTTTGTCGAGCCGGAAGGATTTAGCACATTGCCACATTATTTAATGGAACGTGGAGCAGTGGTCTGCCAGGGAATGCCGCCCTACAAATTGTGGGAACCTAACCCCGTTAATGGCCGCATTCCGCCACAGCGTACTGATACCGGGTGCTTTCTTGTCGCCGAAGTGTTTGGCGCTCGAAAGATGATCTATGTAAAAGATGAAGATGGCCTATACGCTGCCGACCCTAAAAAGCACCCCTCGTCTGAATACATTCCTCGCATTAGTGTCGAGGAATTACTGGAAAAGGACTTGGAAGACCTGATTGTAGAACGGGCCGTGCTGGAATTCCTGACACGGGCGCGTAACATTCGCGAGATTCAATTTGTTAACGGCTTAAAATCCGGTCAACTCACTGCGGCCCTGAACGGTGAACCTGTGGGAACCATTGTCTACAGAAACGGAGGCGCCAAGTGAGCTTTGATCATTCAAAATCTCAGCATGTCACATCGAGCCTGATGCGCGAATCTCTAGTCGACAAAAATGTCATTGCCCGGACCGAAGCTGCGGTTACTTCAATCTTGCCGGATGTCAATGTAATACAGATTGGTGGTCATTCGATCATGGACCGGGGACGCTCTGCGCTGCTCCCGCTATTAGATGAAATCGTAGGTAACCAGGCGAAGCACCGAATGATCATAGGCGTGGGAGCTGGGGTCCGTTCCCGGCACATCTTTTCCGTAGGACTGGATTTGGGATTGCCCACCGGCGCACTGGCCGCCCTTAGCGCAAAAGACTCTGCCCAAAATGCGTATATGGTTTCTTGTTTGTTGGCGAAGCACGGATTCGTCTATTTGGAAGCGCCCTTTGTGGTCCAATTGCTACCTGCGATGTTGGCAGCGGCACGCGGAGCCGTATTTAATGGTATTCCGCCTTACTCTCTGTGGGAGCATCCGCCTCTTGTGGGGAAACTACCGCCTCACGGCAGCGATGCGGGCTCATACCTGGTGGGCGAAGTTTTCGGTGTGCGCAATGTGATCTTTATAAAAGATGTCGATGGACTCTATACGGCAGACCCTAAAAATGATCCGGCGGCGGAGTTCATTCCGCAGGCCCGTGCCCAGGAAATAATAGACAGGAAATTACGTACCCTCCCAATCGAACCGGTTGTGCTTGATCTATTGACACGCGCAAAATTGGCGCGCAGCATTCGCCTCATCAATGGCTTAACGCCAGGTAATCTCACGCGTGCTCTCAACGGAGAATCGGTTGGCACTTTGATTCAGCAGTAGATAATCTCGACAGCTTTATTAGGGAGGGATGTGAACAAAAATCCGCAGTCAGACATGATTTCCCAGCTCGAAAGGAATGTCTTGTCAATATCGAATATGGCCGCAAGCTTTTCATCTTTAGACGCATGCTTCATCCGCATTTCGAGGTAGTCTCTGGCATCGTCTGCAACTTCCCTGATTTCGCGATCATACTCCCCTGAATCAGGGTAACGAATGAGCCGGTCAACAGTAATTGGTGGTTTTCTGGCTCCGGTAATGCTGAGCATCGCCCAAAATTTGAACTTGCTTGCCCACTGAGCGTGAACGCGAAAACGAAGACATGCTCATTGTCCTTACTATAGGTCTCATGTGCATCTCCGTGTGGGCGAACTCTTGATAATGGATTCCAGGTAGACTTCAACACCTGCCTGCGCGACCTATGTTAAGTAGTACTCGAGTAAATTAAGTAATACTCGGGTGAATTCAGCAAGCATGCAAAATATCCACCTTGCGCCTAAACGGCACACGCTTGACCCAGCCATTTTAACAGCTCCACTGCATAATTGGTCGGTTTTCACACTAGCTATGTACCTGTACTCGAATAAACACAAAGTACTTATTTGCAGTTCGCGTGTACTAGCTGGATTCCAGATTTCAGACTGTATATCCCATTTAGGGAATATATATAGTGTACTGAAATTGGATAGTGTACGTTAAAAGTTAATAGCCGAACATTTTCCTGGGAGCGGGTTTTATAAATATTGCTGAAGTTCGAAGGTCGGCTCGGTATCAGAGGCTGAGGCCCGATTTTATTGGCTTTTCCGAGCACCTTTGACGGATCGTCCCCTCTACGAAGCCTATTTATGAACACGCTCTACTATTTTTCAGCCGTCGTCATTTGTCTGTCTTTGATATAAATCTTCATATAACATCGTCAATGATTAAAGTATATTAATACTTAGAGGCTCATGTAAGCAGATGATTCTCGAGTCTCACTCCTGACTATCTTTTTCCTGGGTATATTTTCAGTTTATTTAGGTAAGCTCTTGGCAGAGCCACGAAAAGTCATATAAGATTTTTATGCGTGGTTCCTAATATATATATAGAAAAGCTTCGCGGCCAACTCGCCGGCAAGTTGCTTCAAGCGGGCGATCCCGGTTACGACCAGTCGCTGGTGATCGACAACGGACGCATTGATCTTCGTCCTGGCGTAGTGGCGATGTGTGCTAACGCGCAGGATGTCATAACTGCCTATAAATTTTCCGTCGAGCACGAGATGCCTTTCACTGTGCGCGGCGGAGGACACAGTGCGGCGGGTTATTGCCTGAATCAGGGCGGGCTGGTCATTGATCTCACCAACATGACCGCCAAGCGTCTCGACGTTGATCGCCAGGTCTGTTGGGCGCAGACCGGGAACCGCTGGCACGATGTCTACATTTATCTGCAGAACAGCAATTTGGGATTTATCCCGATAGGCGGAGGCTGCCCAACGGTCGGCATCCCTGGTTTCATGCTCGGCGGCGGGCTGAGTTTCGTTTCCCGCTCTTACGGCCTCAGTGTCGACAATCTGATTTCCATCGACATCGTCACTCCGGACGGCAAGCTGCGCAGGATCTCCGCCGATTCCAAGTCGAAGGAAGAGCAAGACCTCTGGTGGGCCTGTCGCGGCGGCGGCGGCGGAAACTTCGGGATCGCTGTGGCCTTTGAATTACGTGTGCACAGGCCTTTGACGAAGACGATGCTGGTGGGGCAGATCCGTTATCCGGCGGCGGCGGCGCAGGAAGTTTACGGCTTCTATAACGAGTGGATCGAGACTGTCCCCGACGAGTTGGCGGTGTACGGTTACATGGGAAAGGTGGCGCTTCCGGCGCATCCCGATACTGCCGTCAACTCCATTGGCCTGACGCCGATCTTTAACGGCGACACGCGTGAAGGGATGGACCTGATTGCCCCGATCCTGAAGTTCCCTAATATCTTCATCAACCTTTACAACATGACGCTGCCCGACTTCGAGATCTTCAATGGATTGTTGACCAACGTCGGAGGAAAACAGGCCTATATCCGCTCGGGGTTCATGCCTCCGAAAGCCTTTACGCCGCAGGCGATCACGACGCTGACTGATGCCCTGGCGAGCGCCCCTTCCCTCAATAGCTTCCTGGTCTGGACGCACATGGGAGGCAAGATCGAGAAGGTAGCACCCAAGGAAACAGCGTTCTGGCACCGTAAAGCGCGCTTCCTCTGGGAAGTAAAGTCTATTTGGGCGAATGTCGACCAATTGCTGCAGAATGTCAATTGGGGCTATGCGCTCGGCGAAGCCATGAAGGCGCACGACGTCGGCGCCTACGTCAACTACATCGATCCTCTGCTCACCAACTGGAAACAGGAGTACTACGGCGATAACTACGACGAACTGGTTCGAATCAAGAAGGAATTGGATCCCCAGGGACGCTTTAACTTCCAGCAGGCGGTCGGCTCTTCGTTCGAGCCCATGCCCGGCAATTTCGCCCCGCTATTTCAAACATTCATCGCCTAAGCCGACTCGGAGGAGCCATGAAAAAGCTGATTCTCATCGCGACGCTGCTGTTAACGGCGGCCCTGTTGCTACACGCCGTACAGAAGACGCCGTCAACGGCGCCGCTGCCGATTGTCCTGAGCCCCGCGATTCCCGGCGACGTTAATGTCACAGCTCAAACCGTTTCAATCGACACCTTCCAGCCTGACTTCGACGTTTACTCATGGAATACCTTCATCGCCCTGAACTGGCCGTCCGGACCGGACGGCAACGCCGATCCGAAGAAGACCATCGGGAGCACTGGCGACAATGACACCGTATGGGAGCATTACCGCGACGTGAGCGACGTATTCCTTCAAGGCGGCGCGCGGCCGACCTGGAATGGCCCAGTGAAGCCTCCCGACGCCTGCAAGTCGCTCAACAAAGGCAGCCTACCAGTGGTCACGCTCATGCAGATCGGAAAGAACCTGCTGACGCCCACGGTGGTTTCGGCAACGAGCCAGCCGTTCAACACCGGCCCGATCATTGACCAGCACGGCGTCTTCACACGCTTCCAGATCCTCGTCAACAAGACGATGTTCGATTACATCCTGTCCAACTCGCTCTATTCGAAGGCCGGGCAGAAGGCTTTCACGCCGCCGGTCAATTTCACCTCGGGCTCAATAGACAGCACGGGGAAGACTCTGGTCGAAGGAGCCATCATGGTCAAGACCGCGTGGAAGGTGATCGCCCCTGCCGACAAGGCGCGTTTCCATTCCGAGAACGTGCTGGTCTACACGCCGGCCTCGGAGAATCCCAAATACCCGGCGCGGTGCACCATACAGACGGTGGGGCTGGTCGGCATGCACATCGGCCACAAGACGCAGTCAGCGCCGCAGTGGCTCTGGTCGACCTTTGAGCACGTGGACAACGCGCCGACCGACGCAGACGTCAAGAGCGGCAAGCTCAAGGCGAGTTACAGCTATTACAACCCCAAGTGCAAAACCTGCAAGGTGAACCAGGTCCCGCCGCGGCCGTGGAACCCGACGATGGCCAGCACATTCCACAGCCAGATAGTGCGGATGAACCAGTTCAACATGCCGATCTATGCGGCCAGCGCGGCCGCTCGCAATAGCGACGCACAGGCGCTGCTGAAGGGCGTGAATTCGAAATCTGTGTGGCGGAACTATGAACTGATCAGCACCATGTGGCCCACTGACCCGAAGCAGCCCTTCGGCGCGCCGGCCCCAACGTTCCTCGCCAACACAACCCTTGAGACCTACATCCAGGGGACGGTGCCGAACGTCTCGTCGAACTGCATCGAGTGCCACAACAATGCCACTATGACCGTGCCGGTGCCCAGTGACTTCACCTACGTCCTGCAGCGCGCCCAATAGAAGAAAGGCTCTAGACCATGACCCGTCGAACAACCCCATCACCCGCACCGATCCCCGATTCCGAGATTCAGGATTTCGCCGATATGTCGGCGGCGCTGACCGGCTTCCAATCGAGTGTCCTCAAGCCGGCACTCGATCCGCTCGACTTGGCGCGCGAGTATTACGTCTTTGCCGTCGGGCAAGTAGGGGAGCCGGCGATGACGGAGCTGCTCAACGCATATCGCGCCATCAAGACGCAGCCGGCACAGCAGATCGCCGATACGCTGCTTGAGACCAGCGGCTCCTCGCCATCGGCGCAAGCGCAACTCGCCCAGAGCATCGTCGCCATGTGGTATCTCGGCTCGTGGTATGTACCGGGCGTGCTCGGCGGGGGCGGATTCTCGCCGCCGCCGCTGCAAGTCATCTCTTCGGTCGCCTACACCAACGGCTTGGTCTGGCGCGTCATGCAGTCGCATCCGATGGGCTACAGCGCCTTTACCTTCGGCTACTGGAGCCAGCAGCCCCAACCGCTGTCCAGTTTCGGCGTGAACACCGGAAACGGAGGTGGACAATGAGCGCAAGCACTCCGCAATACGACGTGATCATCGTCGGCGCCGGCGTCTCCGGTAATCTCATCGCCAAGGAACTCGGCCTGGCCGGCAAGAAAGTGTTGATTCTCGAAGCCGGGCTGCCCGTTCCCGACAGCCGCGAAGAGTACATGGAGAATTTCTACCTCGCGCTGGCTAAGACGCCGGAGTCGCCGTATCCGGCGCTCGCCGGACGCCAAGGCTCGAAGTTCAATCCCGTCGGCGAGCTGCCCGACCCGGCAACTCTGCCCACGCCGCGCGCGACGGTGCTGTCCATCGGCAAGTCCCCCGACATCAGTTATCTCGTGCAGCAGGAGCCGTTCGCCGAGCTCCATAAGAACGATACCAATCCACCCCCTCCACAAAACCCGCCGGCAGACCCAAAAACCGGCACCGTGCGTGGCCTCCAGTTCTCGAGCACCAACGAGCGCAACGGCGGCGGAACGTCGTGGCATTGGCTCGGCACCTCGCTGCGCGAGTTGGAGAACGACATTCGCCTGAAGACGAAATACGGCCATGCCCGCGACTGGCCTCTCGACTACACCGAGTTGCAGGAGCTGTGGGGGCTGGCGGAGAAAGAGATCGGCGTCGCGGCCAGCGTGGCCCAGCAGGAGCCGCTGGAAGTCGTCGGCCTGAAGTATCCATCGGGCTATCAGTACCCCATGCAGGCGATCCCGATGAGCTTGGTCGACCAGGCCGTCAGCAGCGCCGTGGCTGGCCTCCAAGTGCCGGGCACGCTGCCGGACACGCCCGGCGGCGAAGACCCGACGCTGTACGACGTCTTCGTCTCGCCGACTCCGCAAGGCCGCAACTCCGAGCCATACGACGACCGCCGCGTCTGCGCCGGCAACACCAACTGTATCCCTATCTGTCCTATCCAGGCGAAGTGGGACCCGACCATCACTCTCGGCAAGGCCCTCGATACCGGCAAGGTGACGGTGAGCTATCAGTCGGTGGCGTACAACGTCTCGGTCAACGGCAAGAACGCCACGCGCATTGATTACTACGAGTGGTCGCGCGACGACAAGGGCAACCTGACCAAGGTCTCCAAGTCGGTCACCGGCAAGCTCTACGTCCTGGCCTGCCACGCTATCGAGAACGCGAAGCTGCTCCTGCTGTCGAACAACCAGAAGGGCGTCGCTAACAGCAGCGACCAGGTCGGCCGCAACCTGATGGATCACCCGCTTTACCTGACCTGGGCCCTCGCGCCGCAGCCGATCTTCGGCTATCGTGGCCCGCTAGCCACCTCGGGCATCGAGTCGCTACGCGACGGCGAGTTTCGCAAGTACCGGTCATCATTCCGCATGGAGATCGGCAACGAGGGGTGGAACTTCTCGAAGGGCGATCCCTACACGACGACGATGGACTTCATCCAGGGGACAAACAACTCAAACGTCAACCCTCCCCCGGGGGGGAGCGGCCAGCCGGTTCGCCTCGGGGGCTTGAAGCTGGTGCAGCAACTCAACAACATCTTTACCCGCCAGTTCCGCATCGGCTGCATGTTCGATCAGTCGCCGCTCGCCGAGAACCGCGTCATGCTCGACGTCGACAAGGCAACCGGTAAGCCGAACAACGTTGACGGCCTAGGCCTCCCGCGGCCGAAGGTCGAGTATGGTTTAGACCCATACACGATGGAAGGCTTCCGCATGGCCGCCTACGTCTGCTCGAAGGTCTACGAGCGGATGGGAGCGACGGAGTTCACCACAAACGGCGTCGGCGGCGCCGGCGATTTCACGTACCAGGGGGTGAACTACCACTACTACGGCGCGGGCCACATAGTGGGGACGCACCGGATGGGCGACGATCCGAACAGCTCGGTCGTCGACGCGAGCCAGCGCTCGCATGATGTGCAGAACCTGTGGATCGTCGGGAGCGGCAGCTTCCCGACCGTCTGCACTGCAAACCCAACGCTGACTTTGCTGGGGCTGGCGTTTAAATCAGCGCGCAGCATCCTTGCCGCACTCGGTTCCTGAGGAGATCGTCATGTACATCGTCAATGCGTTCTGGTCTATCGTGCCCGGCAATGAGCCGAAGGCGTATGCGGCGCTAGGCGAACTCGCCGCGCAAATCGAGCGCTCTGAGCCGGACACCTGGTTATATCTGATCCACACGCCGAACTTCGATCCCGGCATTAACATCTATCCACCGCCCGCCCCGGTGCAGGTCGCGTTCGTGGAAGGCTATAAGGATCGCAAAGCGTTCCTGGCCCATCATCACGGGCCGAACCTGGCGACGTTCATCGCCAAATACGGTAGTCTTTTTCTCAACATGTACGGACCGGCTTCGCCATTCGTCATCGTGCAGGCGCTCGAACTCGCAGTCGGATTCATCCGCCCCGAGGAAGTAGATCCCAATGTGTTTCAGGTGGAGGCGCGCTGGGTGATGAAGCCGGGCAACCGCAAGAAAATTGCGGCGGCGCTCGTCGACTACGTCAAAGCAGTGAAGGCGAAAGAGCCCGGACTGTATATGTATACGGTGAGCTTTGCCGATGAGTCGCCGGACTCGCCCGCCATTCCCCCGATGCAACTTGACGCGGTGACCTACAACTCGGCATGGAAGGACCACGACGCTTTTGTGGCTCACACTAAAGAACCGGTGTATCAGGAATTTCTCAAGGCGTACGGAGACTTGTTTGTGCAGGCTGTTCCGGGATCCACGATGCATCCCTATATGACCACATCGGTGCTCAAGCGGTTCGCCGGCTTCCTCCGGAAGGAGGCATTCGTCGGATGAGTAATGGACAACTCCCGCCGGTGACCCGCGGGGCCATCGCCGCGCCGGTAGTCACACAGTTTCTCAACTCGTCGGGCATGACCATCGATCAGTTGATGCTTGCCCTCATCCCGTTGGCGCAAAAAGACGCCATACCGCCCATCTCGAACTTCTTTGTCGGCGCGGTAGCTCTGGGCACGAGCGGCAGTATTTACTTCGGAGCGAACTACGAGTTCGTTGGACAGGCGCTCAGCTTTACGGTGCATGGCGAGCAGGCAGCGACGGCGCATGCAATCTCACGCGGCGAGACCGGTATGCAGAAGCTCGCCGTTTCCGCGGCGCCTTGCGGCTATTGCCGGCAATTTTTGTACGAGCTGACCACGGCGTCGACTCTGCAGATCCTGCTGCCGAATACGCCCCCCGCTCTCCTCACATCACTTATCCCTAACGCATTCGGACCGTCCGATTTGGGCGTTACGGCGGCGCTGATGTCGCCGCAGTCGCATGGCATGACGCTTTCACCGGCAGCCGACGACCCGGTCGTGAAAGCTGCGCTGGCGGCAGCGAACGCCTCCTACGCGCCCTATACGTTCGACTATGCCGGCGTGGCCCTCAAGACCAGCGACGGTGGCATCTTCACAGGCTCGGTCGCGGAGAATGCCGCGTTCAACCCGAGCATGTCGCCGCTGGAAGCGGCTGTGGTTAGCCTGGTAATTTCAGGGGGCAAATCATACAGCGATATAGTTGACGCAGTGCTGGTTGAGGCAGCGGTTTCAAAAGCCAGCCAGGTTGCGGCTACGCGCGCGGTTCTCAGCGCCATCACACCGGTCACTCTCCGCGTTCACCAGGCGCATGCGCCGCATACAAAGAAGGAGTAACCCATGCCTGATTTTTCGATCAAGATAGTTCCCGCTGGCCACGGCGTAGCAGCATTCCAGCCCGACCTGCCAGGCTCCCAGCCGGGCGATCCGCTTTACGCCGCCCCGAGTTCGCTGATTTCCTGGGACAATCAGACCAACGACACTCACCAGGTTGCATTCGACGACGGCAGCTACACCTCAAACGAGATTCTTCCTTCTTTTTCGTCGAAGACCGACTACGCCGCGCCTACACCCGCACCTACACCCTATTCGATCACGTATCACTGTACCAAGCACAAAGGGGAGACTGGAAAGATCGTGGTGCAAGACGTGTTTCGTATGCCGCCCCTTGCCCTCCTGTTCTTTGTGCTCTCACTCAGCGGGTTACTGGTGCTTCCGGCGCACGCGCAAAAAATGCCGGGCCATCGGCAAAATGCGCCGGGGCAGGGACAAAATGCGGCGCGAGGCGCGCAAAATACAACCGCTCCCACCAGCCAGATTCCCTGTTTACCGGCACAGCAGCAACTGGTCAGGATTCCGGAAATTATTTCCAAAGATGGTAGGCTGCGCGCCACGCTGATCGCGGGAACCGAGCAGGTCCGCATGCCAATGCGCTATCCGCTGTCATTCGTGATCGATCCGAGCACACAGAAGACGCAGCCGTCCCAGCCCGGCGACCCCGAAACTTTTCACGCCTGCTTCCCCGAATGGGTCCGCACCTTCCGCAGCCCTGATACCTCCACGCCGTTCCCGCAACCAACGAATGGCCTCGCCGATCCCATGCCCGGACCTACGTTGCGCGCGCGTGTCGGCGATTTCATCGAGCTGACCTTCCTAAATCAGATCGATCCCTCGAAGTTTGGCCAGTCCATCGATCTTGGCGACACTGCTGCCACTTGTGAAAGCACCTCGGCAGGATATCCCGGCCACGACACTTATCCGAACTGTTTTCACGGCTCCACCACCGCAAACATCCACTTCCACGGCACACATACCAACCCGAACACGACAGGCGACAACGTCTTTCTGGAGATACTCTCCTCCAAGCGGCTCATCGGCGATCCTGCACCGCCGCCACCCCCAAACTTCAACAAGTTTTTCACCGATTGCGAGGCGGCGCTGTCTAAGGGGTCGCACGTGGAATGGCCGGTGACCTGGGATGACCTTCCCAAAGAGTACACCGATTTGCAGAAGCAACTTCTGCAGAGGTTTGACCAGCAACCGAACAGCGGCGAGAAGCTCTGGCCGATCAACCAAAAAGCGCTCGATTATAAGCGCTGGCCGCAGTACTACATTGGCAGCTATCCGTATTGTTACAAGCTGCCGCAGTTTCCCGGTGTAGAGCCGCCGCCGCAACAGGCCACTATAGGAGGCGCGGGGAGCATGGAAGTGCAGGCACTCCATGGTACGGAGACCTCGGCAGTCATCGAGCAGGGCGGCGCGCTGAAAATGGGACAGTCCCCAGGCACGCACTGGTATCACGCCCATAAGCATGGCTCCACCACCATCGACGTGTCCAATGGCTTTATCGGAGCGTTCATCATCGAAGGGCAATACGACGACGAGATCAACGAAGTCTACAAAGCCTATGGACCGCAATGGACGCGGACCCAGCCGGTGCTGGTCATCAATCAATTTGGCACCTCGCCCAACCTCAAGGGTGGCGCGGGGCAGGATAAAGGCCCTGATTTTTCCGTGAACGGCCGCACGAATCCAATCATTAGCATGAAGCCCGGCGAGGTGCAGATGTGGCGCATCGTCAACGGCTCGGGCCGCGCGGGCGTACTGTTCCTCGAGCCTTCGGCGGGACTGAATTGGAAGACGCTGGCCATTGACGGCGTCCAACTCCATACGGACAACTATGCGAAAAGCAGCAACAAGCGGTTCCTCCTCGGGTCGGGCAATCGCATCGATCTCCTGGTCCAGGCTGGGCCGTGCGCAACCGCTGGCGGATGCACGTATCCTCTACAAGTTCACAACACCGTCGATCCGAGCGATCTGCAGCCCAGCACGTCCCCGGCGCGCGGTCCATTCAAGATCGCTCTGGCGACCATCAAGGTGGCGGGAAATCCGGTAAAGATGCCGTTCCCTGACGTATCTCCGGCTAAGACTTTTCCTCCCGATCTGAACGACATCACCGACGCCGAAATCAGGGGAACGCAGGTCATTGATTTCGGCACCATACCGCAGCAATTCATCAATAATGTACCCCCGCCGAAGTCCCCGGCAGCAGTCCACAGCATCAATGGCAAACAGTTCAATGGCGAAGTCGGGATGGCAGTGCTGTTAAATAAAGTCGAAGAGTGGACAGTGACGAACAACTCGACCTT
The DNA here is from genome assembly GCA_036495645.1 of Candidatus Angelobacter sp. Lineage (GTDB taxonomy): Bacteria > Acidobacteriota > Terriglobia > Terriglobales > Acidobacteriaceae > Angelobacter. Next base: position 144,796 of record DASXMN010000034.1, on the reverse strand, counting down.
CATTTCGCATCCGTTCCACATACACATCAATCCGTTTCAGGTCACAGAGGTTTTCGCCCCGAACTCGACGTTGGCGGATGGAGTAACGCCGATGTACGTCGTCTCCACCGATAGCAATCCTCCGCTTAAGCCGGGACAGTGCCTGGTGAATCCCGACAATCCCGCCACCTGGAAGCCGTGTGTGGCCACCGTGCCGTCCTCACACAGGATCTGGTGGGACGTCTTTCCTATTCCCTCGGGGAAGGCGGCCGACCTGCCGGCTTCCGTGTGTACGCAGCAGGATAAGTGCCCTTCGGATATCCAGCGGTACACAACCTGCACTACCGGTCAAAAACCGGTCTGCACGGTCACAATTCCCGGTTATTTCAAGCTCCGCAGCCGGTTCGTCGATTATCCGGGCTGGTTCGTCATCCATTGCCACATTCTTGCCCATGAAGACCGTGGGATGATGACCGTGGTGGAGATAACGCCGCTTCTGACGCCGTATTCGCATCATTAATAAACTGGCGCGGCACGTCCGTGCGTGCCGCGCTGGATCGTTTGGTTCACGATCATTGGGGTAACTGGTAACCGCATTCGCTGGTGGGATTGCGAAAACCTTGTCGTCTATTTTTCCGAACAGGACAAACCAGAAAATGCCAGGCGATCCGACGAAAATCTTCCCTCCATTGCCCAAGGGGTTCTCTCTCCCTTTTTACTACGCCTCGGTACACGCAATTTGGGTGTACTACAGGGTAAACCCAGAGAAATTGGCGTCCTATCTTAAAGACATTGCCCTCGCCCCCGCACTCTTTGACGGACAGGCTCTTGTGCTGCTCCATTTCCAGCGCTACACAGGATTTATTTCTAATGCGCTGTCGGTGGTCAATGAGGTCCAGTTCAATATCATCGCCTACCCAAAAGTGCTCAGGAAGCAGGCGCCGTCGATCTCGTTCATTGACTTCCTTGCTGGTGGCGAGCAGACAAAGACACTGGGTGCCTACCGTCTTTATGTCCCCGTCGATAACCCGTTTGCGGCCCAGGCGGGCAAGGAGCTATTCAACGAGCCAACGTTTGTAACCACGTTCACCTACGCCGTTCCGGACATCAATGATCCATCACAGAAGAGCTGGGCCGTGACGTGCAACGATCCGGACGAGACGAATCATGAAACCATCTTCACGGTCGACATTGATGCGAATCCGTCCGGTCTTGCGCTGAGCGCGATGTCGCCAATCATGCAATACACCCGCGATCCGAAGGGACGTGTCTTCGCGTACACATGGAACGTGTTTGGCGCATTCGCGAGTGCGATTCTCGAGCGCGGCCCGACGCTCGTTTTCGGCCAGAGCCAACATCCTATGCGGGCGGCGATGCAGAGACTACTCGACGGAGTGCCAGCGGTCGGCATCCAGATGTTTGAGACACCTCCGGTGGCGACCAGTACGCGGGGGTACCTCGTTCAGCCGGAGACGTAAACCTACAGTACTCATGGGCGGTCGGTATTAACGCAGATATCGCACCATCCATAAAAACTAGGTATGACTACTCCTGTTTCCTGTGTGAAGAGTGCGCTCCACGCGCGACAAAAAAGAGGCCCACCCTATCGGGCGATTTCTTCCATATCAAGATAAATATCGCCTACATGGCGAAAAATTTACGAAAGCACTTATTTCTTCCGGTCGATTTGGCTCTCGGCAAAATTGTCGAGGAGGACAGTACCATCAGTCGCCAGAGTCGTTTGTCCTCCGCAGGAATTGAAGTACCCTACTGACTGCCTTTTCGGGCCTTCTCAAATTCATCGCCTGGCTGCCAACCCGCAAGTTCCGCCTGATTGGCCACCTCCCAGCCCAAAGCCAGCCCGAACTTAGCCAACTTCGCATCAGCCCTAAAGTCCATGTCCGGCCGATACTCATCCGACGGCTGATGATAGCGATGCTCCACGTAATCTCTCTGCTTTGCTTCACCCCAGGCCAGATCATGCCCTTTAAAAAGCGCGCCTTCATTCACGCTGAAAGCAGGCACGCCAACCCGTGCCAGGCTGAAATGGTCAGAGCGGTAGTAATGGCCTGCCTCGGGGTGATTGTCGGGCTGGATCGTCATTGAAAAAGACTTGGCCACTTTCTCAACCAGGGGATAAACGCTGGTGCGCTCCGCGCCGGAAACCACGAGTTGCTGCGGCTCACCCAACGGCTGGATGTCGTCATAATTCAGGTCCAGCGAGATATTTTGCGCAGGCACCGGCGGATGCTCGCCCAGGTATTTTGATCCCAGCAATCCCTGCTCTTCTGCCGTGACAGCAGCAAAAATGACTGTCCGCTTTGGTTTCTGGGCGGCAGTAGCGAATGCTCGGGCAAGTTCCAGCAGGATACCGCAACCCGTTGCATTGTCTTCAGCGCCGTTATAGATGTTATCGCCGGGCTCATCCGGATGAATTCCCAGATGGTCATAGTGCGCCGTATATAAAATCGCCTGCTGAACCGCTTGAGCGTCAGACCCATTCACTTTTCCTATGACATTTCGTGAAGTGAACTGGCGCACATGGCTTACGATGGTTTCCTTCACCCTCACCGGCAGTTCCACCGGCTTAAAGCTTGGTGAATTTGCATCGCTTAGCATTTTGTCCAGATCCATTCCAGCAGCCTGCGCCAGCTTACGTGCGACTTCAAGCTGAATCCAACCGGCAGATTTCAGCTTGGGGTCTTTGTCATCCTGCAACAGTGATGATTCGCCACCCCAGGAATTGCGCACTACTTCCCATCCATAACTCGCCATGTCGGTCTTGTGTATCAGGACCACGCCTACGGCGCCTCGCCTTGCGGCTTCTTCATACTTATAAGTCCAGCGGCCGTAGTAGGTAAGGGCCTTACCTTTAAAAAAATTAGGATCGTCGGAAGGCGGCTCATTCACCAGCATGAGCAGCATCTTGCCCTTTACGTCCACGCCTTTATAGTCGTCCCATTTGTATTCGGGAGCGCTGATTCCGTAACCCACAAAAATAATTGGGGCATCAATTTCAGATTTTTGCGAATGCGTCTGGTCGTTTGCCACATAATCATCGGCAAACTTGAGCGCGATTTCCGGGCCGGATTTTGGGACAAACGCGAACTGGGTCTGTTTGGGATCTGTAGTCACGCCGTAGAAATTGACCTGCTGAAAGTAGGTTCCCGAATCGCCAGCAGGCAAAACCCCATAGCTCCTGAATTGAGCGCCGATCCAGTCAGCGGCCATGTCACCGCCCTTTTGGCCGGTGCCGCGACCCTGCAGGGCATCGGCGGAAAGATATTTCACCGTGGCCCGGATCTTCTCCGCGTCAATGGAATTCATCGCCTTTTGCGCGCTTGCAGGAAGGTTCGCATGGTCCTGGGCCGCAACGAACGAAGTAAGAGCGATGAACAGAATTATGCTGAGCTTTTTCATTGTTCCTCTTGAATTGGATATTAAGCGCTGGTATCAGTGCTCTAGTCCGCGACCGCAGACTAATTTTTCGATTCTCAACCCGGCTTGAATTCAGACACATTTTCACCCGGCTGAAAAATTTGCGCCGCCGCAATACCACTTAGCGCGGCAAGCCGACGGTTCAACTGCTCCACATCCGCTTTTGACCAGCTCACCGTGGAAAACTCAATCTCGCCTTCCGCAGAAATCAAAAAAGTAGTTGGCACATTGGTCAGCTTATAAGCGTTTGAAACCGGATACTTTCCAACAGGATCAAGCAATACCGGAAATGTTATTCCGAACTGGCGGTTGAACGTTTTTGTATCGGCAGCATTGTCCTGGGAGATACCGACAAATGTTGCGTTGCCTTCCTTGGCATACGCCCTGAAGATACGTTCAAAAAATGGCAGCGCCATGTGGCATACCGGACAGCTCACCTTGTAAAACACCGCTACTACGGGCCCATTCTTACGTACTTCTTTGAGTGAGAATTTCCGGCCGTCGAGATATTGCAATTCGATCTCCGGCGCTTGTACACCGGCTTCCAATGCAGGCATCGGGTCGCCTCCAACTAATATCCTATTGTAGATAACTCAGCGGATTGTGGAAAATCGACCATTCTTACCAGTGAGTGGCTCGCCCAATCTGAGGAATGCACGGCCCATTGTGATTATCTGGCAACTCTTTTAGAGGGTTCCCGCGTTCATCACGGTTATCGAAAAAGCAGTTCTGTGATTTCTCTGAAGGTTTCTGAAACACGATTGCCATCCCCGAGCCGATCTGGTTGGACTGGTAAATATTGTCGCGGTTCGGGCCAGCCTCTCTGCTGGCAGAGTAGTTTTTTATAGCGGTGGCTCTCGCCGCCGAGAGGGTATCAGGCACAATCTTATTACCCACGATTGCCGCGCCGGTGACATTCCCGATGAATATAAATCCGGCTGCTCCTGATCTATCGATTTGTACTGTGTTGTTGAGAAATTTGAAATCTGCGTACGTCCCTGCTCCGCCAACCACAAAGCCGTACTTCCGCGGATGAATAATCTGGTTCCGCTCAATTCTTACCCCCTGGTTCGCTAGGCTATCTATGTTAAAACCGTACTCAGTATTGATGGCGATATTGTCGTGAAAAACTGTTCCGTGAAGCTCCCAGCCACCGTAGCCGATCGGATAGCCATCCACCAGATTGTTCCTGACCTCAGCCGTGGCATTGGCCACTGCAATCGCTGTACACACAAGGTCAAAGGACCGCGACATAGTGACCCTTTCAATAATGTTGTCGCGGTTCTGGTCAGGTTGTGACTTGTTCACCGACACAATCCATATGGGAAAAGTCTCCCACCGGCTATTGATCGCCCCGATCTCCGCCGCTGCGTTGATCACAGCAACATCATGAATCCAATGGCCACCCATGTCAGAGCGCAAATGAATTGCGTCCAGCGTGAGTGCCCTTAACCCCTTCGCGCGCGAGCGTGATTTCAACTCAGGATAGCTGCCATCTATCGTAAGATCAGATATCTCGATTCCTGACGCCTGGTCTGAATTGGTGCCAAAAACCAGATTGACGCCCGTACCTACCGGCAAATTCTGCAGGTTTTTGAGATCAGTGATCGGCAAGTAGTCGCTCAGCTTCACCGTTGTAACATCTTTGCCGCTGCCGTGGATCTTCCATCCTTTGCCGATGGTGAAGCCTTTTGCAGCGGCGTGCGGAATATCGATCAAGAAATCATAAGAGCCGAGCGTAGAAAACGCCCCCGGCCCCAGGCAGACGATCAGGTTTTCTGTTTTGGCTACCGCTTTGCCCGCATTTTGGGATGCGGTGCAGCCTTCACTATAACAACGCAGAATCGTGTCAAATGCTTGGACTGTGCTGCCGTCGCGGGCATCAGCCATGGATTTGCCGCTGCCATCCAGACCATTGCGAAGAGCAATGTAAACCCGGCTCGCGCTTGTGGGAACGCTATTTGCGTCCGCTGAGCAATCGTGGGAAATGGCCGTATTACCAGGAACCAGACTGTATTCATTGAGTGCGTCAGCGCCGAAAGAAGAGGAGATGGAGGCAAACACAGCGATCAGGATTGTTCCAGTTATTCCAAGCCTGGTTGGAAAGAATTTAGGACGCGGTTTCATGCATCCATTTCTTTCAGCTTGCCCAGAATCTTTCGTGTAAGGCCGGTGAGGGCCACTCGCCCGGTATTTCGCAGCGGAACCCATTGCCCTGGGCCGCTCTTGCCGGCAAAGACCAAAACTGAATAGTCAGTGATGGTGATTGAGTGTTTCAGCTTCAGCAGCGGTGCGGAAGTATGGCGATCTCCGTTTTGCGCACCGCTTAAAATTGGCAGCTCCCACATGCCAGGCATAAGTGAACTGGTTTGCGCTCGCTGCTGAAGCAACACGCTTCCATCCCTGAGACATAACGAATACTTCAGGACTGCTTTTTTGCGAGTGGCGCGTTTGGGCTGAGCGTGGGCTCCACGGGAGGCGCATAACTCTATGATGGGACACGCCTCACATAAAGGAGTAGCAGGTAGGCAGACCATTGCTCCCAGTTCCATCATCGCCTGATTGAAATCACCGGGTGACTCCACAGCAAGAAGCTCGCCGGCCATCTGCCAGTGTTGCTCTTCACTCAGTGATCGTCCGGTAAAACGCTGCAACACGCGTTTGACGTTGCCATCAACTACAGGCACAGCCTCGCTGAAAGCGATGCTGGCAACGGCATTGGCCGTGTAGCGGCCGATGCCGGGAAGCTCACGCAAGGCTTCAGCCGTGCGAGGGAACTCACGGTCTTTAACGATCAGCTTTGCTGCGGCGCGGAAATTGCGGGCACGGCGGTAATATCCCAGTCCGCTCCATGCCGCCAGCACCGTTTGCTCTTTCGCGCGGGCCAGCGCTTTTACGCTGGGAAATCGGGCCACAAATTTTTTGTAGCGGTCCTCCACAACGGCCACTCTGGTCTGCTGCAACATGATCTCTGAAACCAGAATTCGATAGGGATCGGTTTCACCACGCCATGGCAGTTTGCGCTGATGCTTTTCGAACCAGCGCAGAAGCCGACTGCGGAATTTGGCTGCTTCAGTATGACTGCTAGTTGCGTGCTTCGGGGCCATGCTGAAGAGGATTGTAGCTTAAACAGTCGTCTGGGGCGGCAATGCCGCCGCAAAAGTGGACTACGCTATTGCAAAAAAAGCCGGCCTCGCGGCCGACTTTTGGATCAAGTTTTTGAAAGAATTCTAGGGTTGCGCGCCACTTAACGGTGGCGAACTGTTCTCCGGTTCATGCTCGGTGGCCTTCTTGGTCTTTGCCAGTTCCGCCTGGGTCAGATCAATTTTTTCCTGGAACAAGGCCATGTTCTTCTTATCGTTTGTTAGCGCGTCCTGGTACATCTCGCGCCGGAAGTCAACGGTCTCATTGGCCAGCAGATCTTCATAATGCTTGGCGGAGCTGTTCCACATGTTGCGCTCCTGCTCATATGAATCAAGCTTCTTCTTCAATTCGGCGACCGCGGGCGTGCTGTTGGATTGCTTATCCGCTTCTTTGGCATCTTCCTTTTTTTCGGTGGGAGCGGCTGCCGATTCGGTACTCCTGCTCGAATCGGAGGGTACAACCGATAGGGTCGCCGCCTTGGGATCCGATCCCACGAACCTCGCGGGAAGGTCTTCATCTGTAAAAACCTTCACTGTTTTGCGCTCTGTCCTGCTCTGTTTTGCCACCTCAGCTAACGATTGTGGTGCGGCTTGGGCCACACTTGTCTGCCCCCACGCCAACGCTGCTACTGCTGCTAAAAGAAACTTTTTCATCAGTCTTCCTCTAATACATAATTTCGTGGGTCGCAAGTAATTTGGGCGGGCCCTGGCTGGGAAACAACTTCAGAGCGCATGAATCGTATTGAAAGCTGAAACTGCCTCCGATAGTGTCGAGTATGGCGGCGTCCGACGCGTTTACGTCTTCTCCGGCCAGCATGGCACCATATAGGTTAACCTTCTCGGAGCCGCCTCCGGTAAAGCGGATTTTTCCCTTCACCAAAATCAAGCCATAAAATGCCAGGCCGCCATTGATCTCCAAATCGCCATCGATAATGAGGATACCCGAACCTTGGGCATCGCCGGTCAGATGGACGCTTCCGGGGATATACACCTGCGCAGGCCCGTTGTTGGCGGCAAAGACAGGTGCACTGGGTAAGCCGGTGGGAAACCCGCCAAACTGCGCGCCTGCCGGGCTCCCGCAATCGGCAGGTGAGCCGGTGCAGCTAAAATTCCAGGGCGCTGTCGTTGCCGCATTTTGCGCCGAGGATTTGTAATCCAGAATCATCTGATTCACATCATAGGGCCAGGGCTGATTCTGGGCGGTTGCGCCTTGGCTAGTTACGTTTCCATTAGCGTCATAAGTCGTCATGCCATTACCCAGCCCGGAAACCAAACCCTTCTGCTGGCCGCTATTTGAAACGCCTTGTGCGCTATATACCGCCACGTGGCTTCCATCGCAAGTCTGACCGGGACGGCTGGTTTCGGTTGCAGTACACTTGCAATTGTCATAACCATTCACCTGCAAGTTGCCCTGCAAATTGATGGGCGCCTGTGCAGCAACTGTGCCCGGGGGCACGATTGGCGGCACCAGTGCTACTTCCATCTGAACGATCCGCCGGGAGCCGGCATTGTTTCCCATTTTCGGCGTTACGGCCAATGATGTCAGCATCCAGACCGGTGTCATGGCCTGAGGAGACTGCGTCGCACAAGTTCCCGCGCTAATAGGCACTTCCTCCTTACCATCCCAGCAGACCTGAAGATTGTTTGCCGCAGTCCCGGCCACTTTTACGCCCAAAGGTCCTATTAAATTTTGCTTGTTGGTAATTCTCACCCATTTGAACGGCAGGGCATCCGAGCCACCCACGCCCGGCGCCGACATGGTTGAGGTAGTAAAAGCGGTTGAGGAGGTCAGAAGCTGGTTGTTCTGGCTATTCGACCCGCAAGGGCCAGATCCAGGAATCAGTGGCAACCCTGTATATTTTTCCCAGCAAAGCTGGTCATCCAGATAGCGATTACTCGCTGTGCCGCTCGGATTGATCGGCTCGCCGCCAGTGGGGTTCGTAAGATAAAGAATACCTGTGTTTGCCGAGGATGTCGGCATGCTCAGTCCCAGTGCAGTGTTACTTAGCGCCGTGTTCGAGGACAGCAGAAGGCGGGCCTGTTCCGCGCCTGCGCGCGCGGCAAAATATGCCTTTTGCGAATCGCGATAATTGTTGTTCACGCTGTTTTCCGTGTCAGCCATGAACATGAGCCCCAAACCGATAGCGGAAAGCAGAAGCAATGCAAGCAGCGCCACCATCATGGCGATACCGCGCTGCGATTTCATTTGCTTTGTGGTTTTTCCGTTCATGTTGTTCACCTCAGTTATTTACCAGGCGTGCCATGCCAGTCATGCTGACTTGAATGCTCTTGTGCGTGTCGTTGTCTTGCGCCGTTCCCTGGGTCGTCAGGTTGATTTGTACCGCCTTGGTGTTCTTCAGGTCAGCCGGTGATAGCGGCAACGTTAAGGTTTGACCTGTTGTATTTAGCGCCACGAAAATCGAAGGACCAATCACGCCTTGCACCTGAGTAAAGTTCTGTGCCGGTCCTGCCGAGCCTTTGGGGACCGAGTTGCGGCGTACGCATGGGCAAGGATTCGGACCGGGCCCCGGCCAGCCGGTGCCATCAAAATAGCTATATTCCACCCTCTCGACAGCTCCGTCGCCGTCAACATCGCCTTCCATTATCAGATCGGTGCTTGACATAGAAGTCAGGCCCAGGGCTACCTGGTTGCCAGTTCCGCTGCTGCCGAGAATGGATGCTGAAGGGTAGCCGGCCTGATGGAGATCACGAGTGAACTGATCTATGAACTCACGTTCCTGCTGCGTCAGATCCACTTTCTGATCTTCCACCCGGTAACGGACCTGGGCCCGCTCAATTTGCGAAAACACTGCCCCCACCACTATGGAAAGCAAAAAAACCACCATCAATAGTTCGATCAGCGTAAACCCGTGCTGCCTTGAATATCTTTTGTTCCTGTTCATGCAATTCTCACAATCCCACAATTGTGCGCAGGGTTACCGGCGCGATGTAGGCCATCCCGCGGCTCTTGTTGTCAGTCCAAGGGTGTCCGGCGGCGACAACCACCAGCTTGCCTCCACTGGGGAGCGTAGTGATGCGCCAGCGTACGTCGTAAGTTATCTGCATTCCGTTGTTGCCGCAAACAGTGAAAGGGATCTGATAATTCGGGACTGGGGCCGCGGCAAAATCCACGTTACCGCTGCCATCGCCCAGCAATGTTGCGCCGGTTCCGCCCGCGCTGCCCTGGGTGGTTACCGTGCGCGCAGTTGGCACGCAATCAGTCACGATGACATTAGTGTCATTATTCGCCGGAACAGCAGCTATTTGCTCCATCACCGCCTGTGCCGCATTGGTGGCCGTGGTGTCCATGCGGTTGGTGTTGTCTCGCGTCATTCCCAGAATGACCATGACCATTCCGCCCAACACCCCGACAGTCAGGACGACCATGGCAACCATCAATTCCACCAGCGTGAATCCCTGGATGCTTCTGCGTCCAAATTTCTTGTTTTGTTTCATATCTAAACTCCGCCTATTGCCAGGAATAATTGCCGCCGGACTGGCTGCTAAGCCTCCAGGTCTTAATTCTTCCAGATGCGGTGACCGTAACCGCTTCCCAGCCGGCATTGCTTTGCAAGAACCATTCGAACCCTCCCGATCCCGGTGCGGCCGTACAAACGTTGGTAGTGCCTGTGCAAGGCAAACCGCGTGCATTAAAACCAATGCTTCCTGAATTTGGTGTTCCGCCGCCCAGATATGTATCTAATTGCGTGTGGAACCCATTGGTCGCGGGTGGAGGCTGAAATGAAACAGTACTGGCCAGCGCAACATCAGGACTGCCGGCCGTATAAGTCGTGTTATTCGGATCGTTGGTAATGAATGCCATGTTGACTGATCCATTGCTGGAGTTTACGTAGACCGGCAGGTTGGTCTGCACCGCCTGAATCCTGGCCTGCTGCAATAGACTAGATACCGAGTGCCCGGCCGCGTCCAGCTTGTAAGAAGCACTTATTTGCCTGATGTTGGGTATTGCGAGCCCGGCGATAATCGCCAACACGACGCAAACAAACATTAATTCAACCAGCGTGACTCCTTTTTCCGCCGGGCGGCCTCCATCGAGTTTTTCAGGCCATATCTTGGGCACCATAGCTCCTTGTTGATAATTGCGTGTTTTAAAAAGACCATCTGGTCCGCTTCCCGCTATTCCGGAAGGGAGGTGTTGCGAATGCGATTCTAGCCCTCTTTGGTCTCATTAGCAGGTAACCTTGGTCACTTGCGGCTTGAACCAAAGATTTGTTTCCCTGTTTCCCCCTGATTCCATGGCGGTTGGAAGCAATCTTAATAATTCTTTAGAAAACAGTAGTGAGGAAGATATCGCGCCATCCGGACATTCCACCATAGACGGCAGAATAGGATGATCCTTAACCGCAGTAAGCGCACAGGTAGCGGTAATAAGGCATATAAAGCTGGATACCTGTAGTTTAGTCGGCTTATTTCAGGATTGGCGTAAAAGATGTGGCTGTTTGCATCCAGCCGGATTTCAGTTGCTGCCATACCGAAACCACCCGCAAACCGGCTTCCGCGCCTTGCCCCGCGCTCTGAAATTGCAGGATGTAGGTCAATTTCATGTCGGGGCCTTCCGGCTGTACCTGCACTTCACCCAATAAGAACTCGCCGATTGATGTGCTCTTCCAATGCTGGAGCCAGCCTGTACGGTCAAACATCTGGCCATCTGAAGTCACACCGACAAATGTTTGCGACAAATGGCGCTCTACGTTGCCCCAGTCCTTCCCCTGGATGGCCTTCCATAGCAGACGCTCATGCTGTTCCGCCCCAGTCGCGTTCTTCCATGTTGGATGTTTGGGCTCACCAGCGCAGCCGAGGATAGAAAGAACTACCACAAAGGACAGGGAGAAACGTAAAGGACACGGATAATGGGTTTTAGACTTGGCAAAACCGTACATGATTCGCTCACAAATCGAAGCTGGCATGACAAAAAAGGCACAAAGCTGAACTTTGCGCCCCTTCGTGTCCTTTGTGGTGCCTGCGCGTTAGTCTCCGAAAACTTCTTCCTTCTTCTCCTGCTTCGCTTCCGCTTTTGGAGCCGCCGGTGCGATGGAACCAAGAGGAATGAATCCGCCCTGTGGCTGCGGCTTGGGCTCTTTCAGAATGTGCTCGCGATATAGCGCTTCCATGCGGGCATCTTCCGCGGACTTTTTGAGTTTCTGGTCGCGGGCGCGAAGCTTCTCTTCGCGGGCGGTCTTGGCGATGCCAAGCTCGTCAAGCGTAGTGTTGCGGCCCGCATGTACGTGTTCTTCATTCAGGTTCAGTTTGTGCGAGCTCTGGTTCAGCCCCACAGCTTTACCACCGGCAAAAATCTCATGGCGGCCATGCTCTTCATACCACTTGGTGAGCGTAGCAGTCATATGCATTTTCTCGATAATGTTGCGCCAGCCCACGCCGGTGTTATAGGCGCAGAAGCTGATCTCGCCTTCCTGCGTGGCGTACGGAATAATGCATTGCTCGGTGCGGCGGAAATCGTAGTTATACAGGTCCTGGAACCACATTCCGGCAATGAACAGGAAGTTCCAGCGGTCAGTGCGGCGCTTCTTGATGTCTTCAATAGTGCGTTCGCCATCCACTTTTCCGTACTTGGTATCAGCTTTCTTGGTGGCGCCGAAAGTCTTGTCAAATTTACGCAGCAGATCGATCAATTTAAAGTGTTTGGGCGCCTGGAACGGGTCGTAATTGCGAGCCAGAGCCAGCGCCATTCCTGCTACTGAAAGGAAGCGACCACGGCCCGCATCATTCACCTTGGCAACATCCTGCGCGATACGGTCGCCGTTCAGGAAAGCCGTAACCGGAACTGCTTCTTTGGTTTCCTTGTCGATCATTACGGCCATACCGACGCCGCAGTTGGGGTGGCAACCGCAGCTTAGTTGTCCCCAATCCGCGCTGGGACCATGAATCAGGTCGGCCCAGTCAGAGAACGTGGACATAAAGGAAATCGGGAACCAGTCGCGCTTGGGTTCACCCAGGCCAGTCTGATTTTTAACGTCGTGCGCCAGATGGCTAAGTGTATAGCGCTGTGCCTGCCGGCGATCATCAGTAATTTCTTCATCGCGGCCAGTAAATGAAACCGGCTGAAAACTCAGAAAACTGATGGTTTTGGGATTGTCCAGCGCGAACTGAATGATGCGTCCCACCTGCTCATTATTGATTCCATTAATAATGGTAGTGACCGGAACAATGTCCACGCCATTTTCGTGCAGGTTATGAATGGCTCGAAGTTTTACGTCAAACAGGTTACCGACCTGGCGATGCGAGTTGGCAGCGTTGCCAATGCCATCAAATTGCAGGTAAGCGTAGCGCAGGCCAGCTTCAGCGGCCTGGCGGCAGAACTCAGGCGACTTGGCAAATTCAATTCCGTTCGTCGCGGCCTGCACTGAGTTGTAACCAACTTGGCGGGCATAACGGACCGCATCCAGGAAGTACGGTGAGAGCGTGGGCTCGCCCCCGGAGAACTGGACAGACATCTGACGGCGCGGCTTGATGGAGATCGCGTTGTCCAGCATGGTCTTGATTTCTTCCCAAGTCAGCTCATGCACAAAGCCGACCTGGTTCGCGTCCATAAAGCAGGGATCGCACATCATATTGCAGCGGTTGGTCAGATCAATGGTCAGGACTGAGCCGCGACCATGCTTTACCGTGCTGGTGCCGTGGTTGTGCAGTTTTTCATCGTTATGCGCGCGGATATCACGTCCGGGGAAAACTTCTTCCAGATGTTTGAAGAAATCCACGTCCACGGCCATTACATCTTCAAAGTGGCCATGGAGCGGGCAATCTTTCACCATCAGGATTTTGCCATCCCGCTCAACAATGGTCGCCTTGATCTCGCCAGCTTTTTCATTGAGCAGTACCTCGTGCGGCAATTTGCCGTCTACAATCTGCTGCCGGATTTCAGGAACGCACTTGGGGCACAGGGAATCTGTGGAGCGAGGCCATCCCAATGGAGGCTTGGTCTTTTCCCACGACTTCAACATTGGCTTGTCTGACCATTTTGGCGTGAACGAAGGGCGGGGTTTAATGCTGTTCACTTTTTCAAAAACGGCCCACGTGCCTTTGGCTGCGTAGGTCAGGACTTTCTCTACATATTTTACCGGCTTGTGCATTAGTTGTGCCTCTCCTCGCGCCACTTCGGGCGCCCTCTTCCAAGCTATGACACAGAAACAAAACGGGATATTTTGATTTCACTACTAATGTTATCCACTAGCTCTGCAAGTATTAAGCGGGTTTCTGTGAACGGCTGCAAATGGCAGCCCAGTGGCTGTGTCCGGCATTAAACGGTTGGTGCCAGAGGAGGTCTAAGTCGTTGGAATCAAAGAGTTACCCAGAATTCAGCCCGAAAAATTTGGGATCCGCTGGCCGTCATGTTGAATGCCTTTTTCGGACGCATCCTAACGGAATCCTTTAAAATATCTATTGTGCGCGTGATCGCATCCTCGTTCATTAGTCGTTTACAGATTCAGGTGGGCCTTTCCCCTGAAAGAGCCAGTGAAATAGCCAATTATCTTTGGGTGGCGCTGGCAATTATCTGGTTGATCGGCGCGATCGTCGCTAAGCGGACCGAGCGCGGGCAATCTTCCGGTTCGCGCCTCACGCATCTCATTCCTGAAGTGCTGGCCTTCTTTCTCCTGTTCGCGCGCGGCCCGGAGCATCACTGGTCTCATTGGCTTCACCGGCGTTTCATACCGGAGCAATCAGCAGCGTTGACGTGGACAGGCCTTGCGCTCACAGCTATAGGAATTGCATTTGCCATCTGGGCCCGCTTGTGGATCGGAAGCAACTGGAGCGGACGCATCACCATCAAGCAAGACCACCAATTAATCCAGAACGGACCGTATGCCATTGTCCGCCATCCCATTTATTCTGGTGTTCTGTTGGGGTTCGTGGGCACGGTGCTGATTCATGGAGAGTTGGGCGGACTGCTCGGGCTGGCGTTCGCCATTTTCGGCTGGTCATTGAAATTGCACCAGGAAGAAGTCTTCATGGTCCAGCAGTTTGGCAGTGTCTATCTGGATTACAAGCGGCGTGTAAAAGCGCTGGTCCCTTTTGTGGTCTAAACGGTCGCGCGTGATGAATGCTAGAATCACGCTTTATTGGAGAACATCTTATGGAGTCTGCCAGCGCTGGCCTGCAAGAACTTGCCCGCAAAATACTGCGCAGCCAGCCAGCCGGGGATTCTGCGGTGCTGGCCTGGCCGCTGGTCTGCGGGAAAGAAGTGGCGGCGCGTACCAGGGCTGCCGGATTTACCGAAGGCAGGCTGACCGTGGAGGTTCCCGATGCAGCGTGGATTGAACAGTTAATAAGCTTCCTGCCCAGTTATTTGCGCGGCTTCGCCCAACTGCTGGGACCCGTGGTACAAGAGATTCGGTTCGTGAAGCAAACATGAAGATCACTGATCGAGATGTTTCCTACGTCGCGAATCTGGCGAACCTTGAACTTACTGACCAGGAACGCCAGCGCATGCTTAAGGACCTGAATTCCATTCTCGAATATATTGACCGCCTCAACGAGTTGGACACGTCGAATGTTCCGCCAATGGCCCAGATATCGGCGTCAGAAACCAGCCTTGAAGATGGAAACCGCGGTTCTCTTCGCGATGATGAGCTGCGTCCGTGCTTGCCCCATACTGACGCGCTGAAAAATGCGCCTGAAACCGATGGCGATTTCTTTAAAGTGCCAAGAGTTATTGAGAAATAAGCAGTCAGCAATTAGCAGTTAGCCAAAATCTCATAAGCTCCAGATTTTGCCCAATTGCTAGTTGCTAATTGCTGAAATGCTGGGTAAACAACACAGCAGCCTGCAAGTAAAGATCAGCAGTAATTAGGAATTATGGATATTGGCTCACTCACTATCGAGTCCACTCGAGCCGCTATTGCAGATCGTAGCTTTAGCGCCATGGACTTGGTGGAAGATTTCTATAAGAAGATCAGGGCAGAAGACCCGGAAATTCATGCTTATCTCACGCTCTCTGAAGAGCGTGCATTTGCGCAAGCTGAGCGCATTGAACAGTTAGTTAAACAAAGTTCGCCGCTTCCGCCTCTGGCGGGTGTGCCCATCGGGATTAAAGATGTGATGGTCACCAAAGACCTGCGGACTACCGCAGGATCCAAGGTACTGGAGAATTTTATTCCGCCTTACGATTGCACTGCCGTGGCCAGGTTGGAAGCAGCGGGCGCAATTATTCTGGGAAAAATGAATTGTGATGAGTTCGCCATGGGCTCTTCGAATGAGAATTCCGCTTATGGTCCGGTGCGCAATCCTCGTGACAAGTCGCGCGTCCCCGGAGGTTCCAGTGGAGGATCGGCGGCGGCGGTTGCGGCGGGCACAGCGGTTGCCACTCTGGGATCTGATACTGGAGGCTCAATCCGCCAACCAGCCTCTTTCTGCGGTGTAGTGGGCCTCATGCCGACCTATGGTCGCGTGTCCCGCTACGGGCTAATCGCTTTTGCTTCTTCGCTGGATCACATCGGCCCATTGACCAAAACAGTAAAAGACGCGGCCATTCTGCTCCGCGTGATTGCCGGCCATGATCCCATGGACTCAACTTCCGCCGACGTGGCGGTCCATGACTATGAAGCCGATCTTTCTGTACCAGTGGGCGGGCTCAAGGTCGGCGTGCCAAAAGAATATTTCGGCGAGGGGCTCGATAGCGAAGTGCGCGTATCTGTGGAGGCTGGGATTGCAAAACTCCGCGATGCTGGCTGCGAAATCATTCCAATTTCTCTGCCTCACACGGCGTATGCCATCCCCACTTATTACGTCATCGCCACAGCGGAAGCCTCAGCCAACCTTGCGCGCTATGACGGCGTGCGTTACGGCTATCGCGCAAAGAATGTGCGCACCCTTTCAGAGATGTATCGCAAGAGCCGCGACGAGGCCTTTGGCCCAGAGGTAAAGCGCCGTATCATGCTGGGCACATATGCGCTCAGCTCAGGCTATTACGACGCTTATTATCTGAAAGCTCAGCGCGTACGCACTCTGCTGACGCGGGATTTTCAGCAAGCCTTTGCCAAAGTGGATGCCATCGTGACTCCCACCGCGCCGACTCCAGCTTTTAAAATCGGTGAGAAGTCCGACGACCCTCTTTCTATGTACCTCGCGGATATCTATACAGTCACTGCCGATCTGGCCGGTATTCCCGGCATTAGCGTTCCCTGCGGAGAGACAAAGTCAGGGCTGCCCATCGGCTTGCAGGTGCTAGGGAAGCATTTTGATGAGAGCACGGTTTTAAGAGTAGCGAATACCGTTTTTCCATAGCCCCGAGCGTAGCGAGCGAGGGACCTCTTTTCCTACGAAGAACTCGGCCTGAACGCGTTGCGGCCGACCGAATCCTCTAATAACGCATTGTCAAACCAGCAGCATCGCGGCTATAGGTTCTTTCACTCCGCTCGAGATTACAGAAAACCTAACCGCTCCCCTCAATTCCGGTCTAAGTTAATCGAATGGAAGTTACAGATGCAGCCGTGGTGGCTCAGGTTTTAGCCGGTGACAGGGACGCTTTTCGCGTGCTGGTCCAGCGCCATTCCCGCAGCATCTTCAGGGTGATTTACCGCATGACTGGAAACCAGCAGGATACGGAAGAGCTCGTCCAGGAAACGTTCCTGCGGGCCTATAAAAGCCTGGAGCGCTTTGAGCTTCGCGCCAACTTCAGCACCTGGCTTTATCGGATCGCCGTCAATCGCACGCTTGACTTCCTGAACGCGAGAAAGACGCATATGCAAACTAAAGATACATACCAGATCGTCGATCAGCCCGATGCCAAAGAAGGCAATCAGGTGCAGTTGCCCACTGCCGAACCCGGGCCGGAGCGCCTGCTTCTGAGCGACGAAATGAAGCGCAAGATCGCTGGCGCCTTGGGCCTGCTTACGCCAGCGGAGCGCGTGGCCTTCACCATGCGGCATATGGAAGGGCGGTCCATTGAAGAGATCAGCCAGACGTTAAACCTGAAAGCCAGTGCCGCCAAAAACAGTGTGTTCCGCGCGGTACAGAAGCTCCGGCAACAACTTGAGCCGTTTGCGGGGCCGGGCTCTCCAGCGCGTTCGGTGCGATGGGGTGGGAGTGCAGTGAAATGAATCATTTAACTGAAGAACAAATCGTACTGCATTATTACGGAGACGCCGTAATGCCATCGGACGAAATCGAGCGTCATCTCTCTGTCTGTGCTGACTGCCGCTCTGAATTTTCTCGCGTGCAGGCAATGCTCAAGCAGATTGAACCGCTGGATGTCCCAGAGCCGCTGCAAAGCTTTGAAGAGAAAACATGGCTCAGGCTGCGCGATCAACTGCCCGAAAAAGGTGGATTTTTTCGTGGGCTGTTCAGACCACAACAGAAATGGGCATTCGCTGGAGTAATGGCATTGTTGCTGACTGCAGCGTTCATGGCCGGACGCTTCTGGTCTCGTCCTGTACAGCAGGTTGCGCAGCAGCCGCCTGCTCAGGTAAATCCACAACGCGTGGTTCTGGTGGCCGTGGGCGACCATCTTGAGAGATCGCAGATGCTCCTGGTAGAGATTATGAACTCTGACAGTAAAGGTCCCATCAATCTTTCCAGCGAACAGGCTGAGGCGCGCGAACTGCTGGATGACAACCATCTGTACCGGGTGAGCGCGCAGCAAAATGACGATCCGCAGGTCGCGCGATTGCTCGACCAGTTAGGGCGCGTGCTGGCGGAGATCGCCAATGGCCCGGCGGAAGTCTCACCCGGAGAGCTACAGCAAGTGCGTCACACCATCCAGTCTGAGGGCCTTCTGTTCAAGGTCCGCGTGATTGGTTCTGAAGTGAATTCAAAAGTGCGCCGGCCGGAGCCGATCTCCGGCAGCGTTAATCAGAGGCTATAACCCTTATGAATCGCAAATTATTTTTTACTGCTTTATTTTTAAATTTCTCGATGTTTCTGGGAATTTCCAGCCGCGTTGCCGCTCAGGATGTCCCTTCGGCTTCCCTGGTAAATTCACAAGCCGCAGCCAATGTGCATGAAGACGAGGTCTATAACTCTGCCAAAGATGCGTTGGACGAAGGCGAGTATGACACTGCCATCAAAGGCTTTGATCAGGTCATCGGAATGCACGGGCGCAAACCTGATGGCGCAATGTATTGGAAAGCTTATGCGCTGAACAAAAATGGCAATAAGGCGCAGGCGCTGACGGAAATCGGCGAGCTGCGCAAAAACTATCCCAAGAGCACGTGGCTGCGTGATGCCGGCGCGCTGGAGCAGGAAATTCGTGGTGGTGGGAATCCTGAGAACATCTCCGATGAAGAGCTCAAGCTCCTTGCTTTACAGAGCTTGATGAATTCCGATCCTGAGAAGGCCGTCCCGCTGCTCGACAAGGTCATCACTGGGAATTATTCCCCCAAGCTGAAGGACAAAGCGCTCTTCGTGCTCTCGCAAAGCGGATCGGAAAAAGCGCAACAAATCCTGCTCTCGCTGGCCAAGGCGAATAACCAGCCAGACTTGCAGAAGCGCGCCATCCGCTACATGGGGATGAACGGCATTGGACGCAATCGCGCTGTGCTGAAGGAAATTTATAACTCTTCGCCGGACATGAGCGTCAAGAAAACTGTCTTTCAGGCTTGGCTCATGGGCGGTGATAAAGACGACGTACTTGCAGTGGCCCGAACGGAGAAGAATCCTGAGCTGCGCAAAGAGGCGATCCGCTATCTTGGCATGCTTGGAGGCCGGCAGGAACTAAGACAGCTTTATAAGGAAGCCACCGACGTTGAAGCCAAAGAAGGGCTGCTCCAGGCCATGGGTATGGCTGGCGACGCACAAGGCTTGACTGAAGCGGCCACAGCAGAAAAGGACCCTGCTGTCCGCCGGCATGCCATAAGAGACCTGGGCTTGTTTGGCGGCGGTGAGGGTTCATCAACGCTGATGAACATCTACAACTCGAATACCGACATTGACACTAAAAAAGAAGTTGTTAATGCGCTTTTCCTGCATGGCGCAGGCAAGGAAATGGTGGCGCTGGCCCGCAAAGAAACCAATCCCCAGATGAAGCGTGAGCTGATCCAGAAGATGTCCCTGATGAGTTCGCCTGAAATCAGCGACTACATGATGGAAATCCTGAACAAATAACAAATAAGGAGAGCGCCGTGAAAACCTGGCAAAAGAACGCAATTACAGCTTTTATAGTTTGCTGCGTAACCATGGCAGCAGCGCAGAAGCCGGCAATTTCCAATGCCAAGATACAGGAACTCTCAGCAGCGGCAGGTTTAAAAGCAACAGTCGATGGCCTGGTGCAGAAGCAAACCACGCCTTTCTGGATTGGATACAGAATTCCTGCTGCCGCAAAAGAACGCACTATGTGCTGCTTCGATTCGGTGGACCAGATCAGGAGTGCCGGCCAGTGCTGCGGCGGGTGCAGGATGGAGTCGGAAAGAGGCACCTCCTTCAATGGGGCCGTCTCCGGATGTTCCTCGCCGGAACCGTTACCTTACGCTTTTATCTTTCTTCGTGCTGAGCAAAAGCAAATCATGAAGCTTCGCGTTTATAGCGCGGACTGTGCACTCGACTTTGCCAATCTCCCGCTTTACTGGCTTGACGACGTGAAGCCAGAACAGAGCGTGGAAATGCTCGCAGCGATGGTGTCAGCCAGTGACACGGAGGATGAACATGGCAAGAAAGATCCTGCGCGCCAGGCAGTGATGGCCATTGCCCTACATGACACGCCAGCGGCGGACGCGGTGCTGGAGAAAATGATTCAGCCGGGCCAGCGCGCGTCATTGCGCGAAGATGTGGCATTCTGGCTGGGTATTGAAAGGGGTAAGAAGGGCCTGGAGTTGCTGCGCAAGTACATAAAGGATGATCCCGATGACCGTGTACGCGAAAAAGGCACCTTCGCTTTTTCGCAGAGCAAAGAACCGGAAGCGCTGAAAGACCTGATCGATATGGCGCGCCATGATCCAAGTCCGCGTGTAAGAGGTCAGGGCATTTTTTGGTTGGCACAGATCGGCAGCAGGAAGGAAGCCGAGCAGATTACCGACGCGATAGAAAATGATCCGGAAACCGAAGTGAAGAAGAAAGCAGTTTTCGCATTGAGCCAGATGCACGATTCTGAAGCTGTACCACGGCTGATCAACGTGGCCAAAACCAACAAGAACCCTGTTGTACGCAAGCAAGCCATCTTCTGGTTGGGACAGATGAATGACCCGCGAGCTCTCGATTTTTTGGAAGAAATATTGACGAAGTAGCGCTGATGGGAATTGCTCGATGATCGGTATTACTTTCGCCCTCAGAGTGTAAGCCTCCTTTTCTCAGACGGTGCTAGCTTCCACGCCAAACCAACTTACACTCTTGCTTTTCACACAACTGAGGTTACATCCCCTAAGGCGAGAGCAGCAGGAATCCGGGGTAGTGGGTCAGTTTGCTGTCGGATTCATCGTTAGCGATGAACGTCTGCCTACCGAATCCGGCCAAGTGTTGGGCGCGCGCCAGCAAATGTTTAGAATGCTTGGTTAACTTTTAGGGGCTTGATTGGATCCTGTCACGCACATGTTGACCGGCGCGTGTTGTAGCCGCGCCGGCCTTAATCGCAAAACCGGGCTGGCAACTCTAACAATGGTGCTGGCCTTTGAAGCACCGGACATTGATTCGCTCTCCTACTTCTGGGGGCCCGTGGCCGGTCTGCAACACCATCGCGGGATCACACACAGCTTTGTGGGCGCGCCATTTGTGGCTGCAATGGTAGTAGCGATCGTCTATGGGGTGCATGTCTGGTTTAGAGGCCGGTGGGAGCCAAAGAATGGTGATTCCGCCGTTGTCCGCCCCAAGCTGACCCCCAACTGGAAACTTCTGTATGGATACGCTCTGCTTGGGGCGCTGCTGCACTTATTCCAGGATTTCACCAATAATTACGGCGTGCGTCCATTCGCCCCCTTCAATCACAAGTGGTATTCGTGGGACATAGTTTTTATCGTGGATCCGCTGATGCTGTTGGCGTTATTTTTTGGCCTGGTGCTCCCAGCATTGATGGCGTTGATTACGGAAGAGATCGGCGCGCGCAAGCCGCAATTTCGCGGACGCGGTGCAGCCATCTTTGCTTTGATCTGCGTGGCTGTGATCATCTTTGGCCGCGACTTTGAGCATCGCCGGGCAGTGAATGCGCTGAATTCCCGTACTTACCGGGGAGAGGAACCCCTGCGCGCCTCAGCTTTTCCACAAGCAGTGAATCCTTTCTCCTGGAACGGCGTAGTCGAGACAAAAGATTATTTTCATATGCTGCCGGTGGATTCCGGCTCGGGTGAGGTTGATCCTTTGAATAAAAGCATTATCCGCTTCAAACCGGAGGAGACGCCGGTGACGCTGGCGGCCAAGAAGTCTTGGCTCGGGCGTGTCTACCTGGATTGGGCGCAGTATCCGCTGGTTACGGAAGAGTCACTGGCAGACGGCCGCCATCAGGTGCAGTTTGAAGACCTGCGCTTTGAGAGCGTTGAGGGAATAGCCCAGCATCGCCGACCGCCCCTGATGGGCTATGTGGTGCTTGACCCACAATTGCGGGTGGAAGAGATGTTTACGGGGAGACCGCCAAACTCCGCGCCAACGCCGAAATAGCGGCGCTGGGTAATGTGCATGAAAAAATTAGTGACTTCCATTGAGTCATGTTTTTGGGCCGCATTTGTGCAGTCTTCCGCGACCGGGGACATACCTACGGATTAATGGCTGAACCAGTGAGCATTGCTGGATTGCGATGACGACGCGACGCAGTCTGTTCCGAAAAACGGTATTCAAGGTCGCGCGATTCCATTACATATTTTCCCTTAAATCGCACATTTGCGACGGCATGAGTAAATGTGCGCAGCCACATTCCATCCACATCGCCAAAACTCATGAGGATATGCAGATCGTGAATCCACCATGAGGGATTTTTTACCGGACTGCCTTCAATGCGGTGGATGTTGAAGCTCTCCGCATCCACCCAGATTTTGCCCCGCAGCAGGTCTTTCTCATCACGCTTCGGGTTCAGGCCCAGGACGTAACAATGCTTGCCATCAATATCTTCCTGGCCCAGCAATTGAAAATCATAATTTTCTGCCGAGAGTTCCTTGCGTTGCGCATCTTTCGGCGGCTCCGTCTCTTTGCTCAGGATATCCCGAAGCACCTTCTCGCCCATTCCGCCGCTGCTGCTTACAATGTTGTATTCCTTAGCGTCAGGAGGAAGCAGGGTGATATTGGCCACAACGTGGGCTTTTTCCTCTTCTTGTTTATCCAGCAGGCGATAGCCACGCTTAACCGTGAAAGACCGCAGACGAGCTTTGTTATCCTGCTGTGCGCGCAGCATCCGTTCAACAATACTTTTTGCGTCGGGATTTTTGGCGTCAGGCGACGCACTACTGGTTTGTGCCGCAGCCGACGCCAGCAATAGACAAACCAGAGTTCCCAGTAACGTAAGTTCCTTTGCCACTTGAGCCTGCCACATATCGACTGAAACATTAGAAGCACTTGGCAGATGAAAGGAGGGCTATGATTCCATAGGATTAAGTGTGCTTTCCTAAGAGAGACACCGAAATCATTCGTTTAGACGAGAGAACTGCCAGCCCAATTCCATAAAAGTACACCGGGAACATCTGGCGGAGTCGCGGATTTATGCGACTTCCACCCCGGCACGCAATTCAGGATAGAGCGGAAAAGCCTCCGCAAGTTCGAGTACTTGCTTGCGAATGCGCGCCAGCGCTGATGTGTCTTTATGGTTGTGCAGAGCTTCGGCAATCCACGCACCGGTTTGGGCCATTTCGGGCTCTTTCATGCCGCGCGTGGTGAGCGCCGGAGATCCAATGCGAATGCCGCTGGGCTTAAGCGGAGGATTACTGTCAAAAGGTATGGCATTTTTGTTGACCGTGATTCCTGCCTGTCCCAGCGCGTTTTCGGCTTCGCTGCCCAGCAAGCCTGCGGCAAATACGTCAATTAGCATCAAATGCGTATCTGTCCCGCCGGTAATCACCCGAAATCCTTCATCCATGATCTTGCGGGCCAGCGCCCGGGCATTCGCCACAACCTGATACGCGTAATCTTTGAACGCCGGTTGCAACGCCTCATGGAAGCATACCGCTTTGGCGGCGATGATATGGACCAGCGGGCCACCCTGAATACCCGGAAAAACAATCTTATCCACGGCAGCGGCAAGTTCCTGACGACAAAGCACCATACCTGCCCGGGGACCGCGCAAGGTTTTATGGGTGGTGGTGGTAACTATGTCCGCGTGCGGTACCGGAGAAGGATGCGCTCCCCCAGCCACTAAGCCGGCAATATGCGCCATATCCACCATAAGTTTGGCGCCAACTTTATCGGCGATTGTCCGCATCCGGGCAAAATCGATAATGCGGGCATACGCGCTGCCGCCTCCTATGATCATCTTGGGACGTTCGCGTAGAGCGATTTGCTCCATCTCATCGTAGTCAATAGTTTCCGAGTCTCTGGAAACGCCATAGGGGATGATCTTGTACATCTTGCCGGAGAAATTCAGCGGATGCCCGTGCGTCAGGTGACCGCCATGAGCGAGGTTTAACCCCATGACAGCGTCACCGGGCTGCAACAGCGCCATGTAAGCAGCCATATTGGCCTGAGATCCCGAATGCGGCTGGACGTTTACGTGCTCAGCTCCAAACAGTTGCTTTGCACGGTCCCGCGCCAGAGTTTCCACAACATCGGCAAATTCGCAGCCGCCGTAATAGCGCTTGCCCGGATATCCCTCAGCATACTTATTGGTGAAAACCGAACCAGCCGCTTCCAGGACTGCCATGCTGACAAAGTTTTCCGAGGCAATCAGTTCCAGACCTTCATGCTGGCGGTTGGCTTCATTAACGATTGCCGCGGCAATTTCGGGATCGGACTCGGACATAGGAAGAGACATCCAGGTCTTTTGCATACCGAAATTTTATATGAAATGATGCAGCTTTTCTGAATCCGTTGTGAATTGGCGCTATAATTTACATTGAAAATAGCAAGAATAGTGGCTTTCTTACTCGCCTAGAAAAAACAAGTCCACATCAGAATTCAGGTACCCGCAAAAAGGCAGTTCTGGATTCGACGCACTGCGTATTTTAGGGCACAGGTGAGAGATGACGTTTGAGCTGCGATTGGCGCAGGAATCAAAGCAGTTAGACTAGAGATGTTGTGAAAACCGGAGTTTCTGAATCCGAGCTGCGTGACGTTTTGGCCGATAATATCCAAGTCCTGGAACCAGGGCTGGTCCTGCTAAATAAAGAAGCCTATGTCCCCAACCGGTGGGGAACGCGAGGCTTTATAGACTTACTCGCCCGCGATACGTATGGACACTATGTCTTAATTGAATTAAAAAAAAGTGACAATGCTTCACGTGAGGCAATCCATGAAATTCTAAAGTACGCCGAAGGCGTGAAACAACACCTGGGCGCAAGGGATGACGAAGTACGCGTGATTATCGCTTCGACTGAATGGAAGGAATTAATGGTGCCATTCTCGCGATTTATCACTGAAACGAACCTTTCCGTTCTTGGTGTCCATTTATCTTATTCTGCAACTACGAAGCAAATTACAGCGGCGGCGGTGCCTCCTTTAGTGATGAACCGGGGACGTTTTCTTGCTCCTTGGCACGAGGTTAACTTTTATGAAACAAATGAAAGTCTGGCTCGCGGGATCAGCACCTACGAATCCTCTTTTAACGCAAAAGGCATTCACGATTATGTAATGCTTCTGCTCCACGCGCCCGGAGACGGCTTTCCATCAACGCGAGAACGAACACACGCGAAAGCCATCTTTACCTTAAATGGCGAACCCGATTCGCAAAGAGCAGGAAACACCCCGAAATATAAATATCTATTATATGTTGCATCGCAAATACTGGAAGTGGATCAATATCTTTCCATTCTCTCATCGCATCCTGACAAAGAAGAAGTCAAAGAGTCGATCAACCGTATGGACGAAGAAGAGAAATTGTGCTTCTTGCATGAACGCGTAGGTGAGATGGATCCGAACCCGGAGAGAGATTATTTCGAGATTGGATATCCGGCAAAACTGAAATCGAGACTTTTCGATGACGAAGGCTGGATACCAGAACGACTGCGTCGATATGGCACTTTAGAGAGAAATACAGTTCTCAGTGATGAAGAAATCATTGAAGAGCTTTGCGGGGCTGCGGGAGTATCAAAACAGAGATTCAAACGGACAATTGTGATCGGATCTCGCGCACATCTTGCATCGGCTATGAAAGACTTGGAATTCTGTCTGCAGCACAACCCAGTTTGGAGGGCCCATTTACGGCGGCATTTGAATGAGATTGTGACTGAATATTCTTATGGTGAAGCTGAAATAAGTGTGTTCAATCCGTCTGCGGGACTGGTTACGCTATACCTGACAGCATCTCGAGAAAACGGTAATTTATATCTCCCAACATACACAGTTGCTGTGCGGCAGGGAGATCGACTTTGTCGTGTGTATATGGGCTTTCTTGAGGAAGGTGGAGAGGGATCTTATAAATTCGAAGAGTTACTTTCAAAGTATTACGGCAATGATATTGGACAGCTGCTTACAACTCTCCTCTGGGGCGGATATGAGGCACGAGATACGGAAATTCTTGAAGACGCGGGCTTGGTGTATCGTTCATTCCACTGTGATTTTGCTGAGGCTGGTGAGACTGTCTTCCATGTTCTACGTGATGAACGTTGGCGCGCTTCCGCTCGAGTAGATCCTGTCTCAGCCATAATGTCTTACATGCAAAAACGAAGGGCATTCATGAAACGGATAATCGAGGAAATTGGCTCTCGTTGGGATGGAGAGATTTTTATTGCCGAGCGGCCAAAACAACCGATTTAACACTTGTGAGTACCAGAAACTCAGGTAGCCTCAGATCGTAATAAGATTATTGTAGATATTAGTCCGATGAAGCTTCATCCAGCGTTCAGGGCTCTTCATTGGGGTAAATCCATAGCGCGCATATCGTCCGTGGGCATCATGCGTGGCCAGAACCCATCGGCGCAGCCCCTGCACATCCGGATGCGCCATAATGCACTCCATCAGCCAGGTGGACAAGCCGCGACGGCGAACCTGCGGAAGAATAAAAACAGCGCCAGATAACCAAATATGGCCCGGTCAGAGATAACGCGGGCGAATCCAACCTGCTGTTGTCCATAGTAAATGCTAAAACAGATGGAATTTTCGATTCGATTGCTGGACCGTGTCTACCGGAATGTCCTTTACCCAGTAAGAATTTGTCAGGAACTCATGCACCATACCATGCCATCAACCGCGCCGAAATCGGTGCTGATTTCATAGTTACCCTTTTGCCAGGAGCGGTGCATCAACTTTTCTTTGCTGCTCCGGCGATGTCCTCTTCCTTCTCAATGGCCGTGATCTTTTCCACGCGTCGCTCATGCCGTCCACCGGCAAATTGCGTAGCCAACCATTTGTCCACAATCCGAAATGCTTCCTCAGGCCCGATGATGCGCGCACCAAGCGCCAGCACATTGGCATTGTTGTGTTCACGGCTCATCTGCGCCTCATACTCGGTGCTGACATTAGCCGCCCTGATTCCATCCACTTTGTTCGCCGTGATGGCCATGCCAATTCCACTGCCGCAGACCAGAATGCCCAGATCGGCACGCCCTTCGCTCACATCATGCGCGACCACGCGGGCATAATCAGGATAATCCACTGATTCGCCCGACGACGTTCCTTCGTCGCGAACGTCAATTCCGTGCTGTTGCAAGTGCTCTTTGATTTTGTCCTTCAATTCGTAGCCGGCATGGTCTGCGCCAACGGCGATTTTCATAGAGACATTTTACTGAGGCGGCCCTGAACCTGCCATCCATGAAAAAAGCCGGCTATTCAGCCGGCTAAAACCCTCGTTCAAAAGACTGGGTGGTCCCATGCTATTTGTGTTCGTGCTTCTCGCCTGATTCCATACCAGCTTTGACGTGGCGAATGGCATCGTCAACTGACTTGATGGCGGCCGCGCGGTGTCCACCTTTATCGTGCTTGGCTTCTTCCAGGTGGTGCTTGGCCTGCTGCAGGGCTTCCAAAGCAGCCTGCATGTGGGGCTGGTCGTCATCGTCATAGCTGGCAACCGCCGTGAGGGGAACGCTCAATAAACCCAGGATGATGGTTAGAGCAAACAGCTTGGAAATTTTCCGCATAGAAAAGACCTTCCTTTCGTGTCACTCGCAGTAAAAACTAATATCCCAAAACTCCCATTGTCAACCCGGAAAGCACGGTAATCCAAAAGGCCAGCAACCTCCGGAAGCCAAGTGGAATGTACACTTGCGATACCTCATAAGGTGAATGGCGGCTTGTTTTGTGCCGGGTTTTCATCGCATAATCACGCTCGCAATCTCCCTGTTGGAAATATTGATTGAAGGTGACTATGGGCACAAAGCCCGCGCACGAGACTGAATCCGACCTCACTGGCGATACCCGAGTATCGGCTCCGGCGTACAAGTACATCCAGTTCGCTGTGATTGACTCCATCGCGCGGCTCACGCTGAACCACGCTCCGCACAATGTACTCACTGTGCCGATGATGAAGGAAATGGCGGAATCCATTGAAAGCCTTAATGGCCGCTCTGATGTGAAAGCTATCCTTCTTCAATCCGCGCAGCAGGCGTTTTCAGCCGGCATCTCACTCGAAGATTCCCGTCCGGACCGCGTCTTCCAGACCCTGGATGCTTTTACCCGCGTTTTTCAGGCGATGGTCGATATCTCAAAGCCCGTTGTAGTAGTGGTAAATGGCCCAGCCATTGGCGCCGGATCAGAGCTCGTTGGCTTTGCCGACGTTGTCCTAGCTACGCCTAAAGCCAAATTCGCCCAGCCTGAAGTGAAGCTGGGCGTTTTTCCGCCTTTTGCCGCAGTGATGCTGCCACAACTCATTGGCACCAAGAAAACCTACGAACTGATCCTGACAGGCGAAGCTCTTTCTGCGGAAGAAGCCCTGAATTTCGGCTTTGTCAACAAAGTGGTGCCGGAAGCAGACCTGGAAAAGCATGTTGAAGCACTCATTGCCAGAATCTCTGAATTCAGCGGCCCCGTGCTTGAGGTGACTAAGCGTGTGATCAGCAGCTCCATTGGCCGTCCGCTCAAAGAAGCCATGAAGACTTCACAAGACCTCTATCTGAACGAACTGATGAGCCTGGAAGACGTACAGGAAGGCCTGCGCGCGGTCATAGAAAAGCGCAAGCCCATCTGGAAGAACAAGTAGCCTTCGCCGACCCCAAGCCGCCTAAGATGCTTTGTAGCTGATGCGATTCTTGATTGAGTTATAAATTTCTTCAGGGACCACCATGCGTCCCAACAAATCAATTTTGCTGGGATACGGCCGATGCTCCACGATCCGCTCTGCCACTTCAGAGTCCAATCCAAGTGCCTGCATCAGTTCTTGCTGGCTCGCTTGATTGATGTTGAGCAGGTTGTTCGACCGGCTTACACTCCGGCGGCGCAACGCAACAATCCAAGCTCCTGAAAATATTCCGAAGCCTACCGCTCCCAGAAAAGACAGCACCTTCATCCGTCAGCTCCTTAAAATGTTCTGCCTATTGGAAGGAGCTTTGTGCTCATGGGTTTGATGAACGAGAAAAATTCTTCCATCTAAATTGCCAGCAACTCACGCCTTCTCTGGATGTGAAAGGCCATGCTTTAGGTCACAAATTCTTTACCAAAAATCTCACCATGTGGTACCCATCCAGATATTTGAACGGGGTTTCTCCCGTGGTGTAATGCCCGCAGGGAAGCACCACGGTTTTAAGATCAGCGCCATATTTACGAAAACCAGTTTCAGCTTCGCGTGAAAGCTCCGGCAAAAAAGTGAGATCATAACGCGCGTAAATCAATAAGTTCTTCTTGGGAAAGCGGGCAAACTTGTCAAAGTACGCCATCGGGCTCACGCATTTCCAGGACTGGCGCAGGCTCTCCAGCGTGATACCGTCTCGCTCCAGGCCTTCACGCACATGCCGGGTTGATTGCCCGGTCCAAACCACATCTGCCATGTAAGTGGAAGCATGATTGAAAACATTCACTTTCACACGCGGATCATGGGCGCTGGCCAGAAACGCGTAACACGATCCCAGGCTCGTGCCCACAATTCCAATGCTTTCCTTGCCTTGTGAGACAAGCCAGTCAATGCACGCGCGAACGTCCAAAACAGCCTGACGCGCCGCATCCAGGGTGCGGCAGATGTTGGGAGAAACTGCATAATCAGAGCGTGCGGTTTCCTGCGGCCTGCGAATGTCATGATAGGGCTTGCTCAGGCGCAGCATGGAGATGCCAAAGCGATTCAGGATCGGACCAAGCGCGTTGTAGGCAATTCCATTGGCGTTCCAGTGCGGCAACACAATCACGGCGCGCTTTCCCCCCGCGGGAAACCACCGCGCATTTACCAGATCGTTTTCAGGATACGGAGTTGGCGCAGGCGAGGTGAACCGCAGAAAAGCGCCATCACCCTTGGGGACTTTGTCGCTGGCGTTGCTGCCCGTTGGAAACAGCTCAATCTTCCGCGTTTCCAGCCGGAAATCCTGGGGTGTCTTATAGGCAAAGAACTGATCGCTGTGGGCGACAATGTGGTCATTCAACTCATGCAGATAGCTCTCAAACTGCTGCTCTGAGCCCGGGAAGTTTCCATTCACCAGCGGCCATCGGCGGGTCCATTCCATCCCCCACTCCAGAGGGCGCACCACCCGGTTTGTGTCCCGCATGGTGAGACGGGTCTCCCACGCATACATCCATTTTTGATAAATGCTTGCCATTAATTTGTAAGATTCTTGTTTAATTCTAAATGATTCAGAGTACTTTTCTGGTGCCCCGCTGCCACGCGCAAACTGAAATCCCGTACACTGTGCTTACCGGAGCGCAGAAGCTTTGATCCCGACAAAACTTGACCGTATCGCTCAGGAGATGGGTGGCCAGTTGCGTGGTCCATCTTCATCGCTCCTCATTGACCGTATTTGCACGGATTCACGCGGCGCAGCTCCCGGTGCGTTGTTTGTCGCATTAAAAGGCCAGCATACTGACGGCCACCGTTTCCTGGCTGAAGCATTCCGTAACGGCGCAACCGCTGCTCTGGTTGCTCAGGACCGGCTGATTGACCTTCTGCTCGAAGGCGATTGGCCGATCGTCGTTGTGCCTGATCCTCTGCTCGCACTGCAAGCTCTGGCGCGCTGGCACCGGCGCGAATATTTTCAGCGCGTGCTGGCCATCACCGGCAGCAACGGCAAAACCATCGTCAAAGACGCGATTAAAGCTTTGCTTGCGAACCGCCCGGTGCTTGCTTCCCCCGGCAGTTACAACAGCCAACTCGGCCTTCCCCTGGCGGTCCTTTCTGCCGAAAAACCTGAATCGCTCGCCATTCTTGAAATCGGCATCTCCGCTCCCGGCGAGATGGCAATTCTTGAAGACATTGCCCGGCCCGACTATGGAATTCTCACCAACATTGGTCTTGCGCATGTTGCTGCATTCGGCGGACGGGAGACCATTGCACACGAAAAGATGAAGCTTTTCGAGCGCATTCCTCAAGAGGGCTGGCTGTTGCTGCCGGCCGCTGAACCTACACTCGATGCTCCATCACAAAAAATCAAATGTCCCATCTATAGAGTCGGCGGCCAGCATGAACCACTCTCCCTGAACCCACTTTCACTCAGCGCAGACGGACAAGCTCTTGAGCTGAGCGTTCCGTCGCAAGCCACGAGGACCGTCACCGTCAAGACGCGTTCGCCGGAAATCATTTCTGACCTCCACTTCGCCGCTACTGCTGCACATCTTCTTGGCCTTAGTCTTGAAGAAATTGCCTCTGCCCTTGAGGGATATTCACCCACTTCAACGCGCATGGAACTCTGGTCATCGCCGCAGGGCATTCGCATCATCAATGATGGGTACAGCTCTGATCCTATTTCGGTCCACGCTGCGTTGCGTTCTGCCACGCTGGGCGCATCGCGCAACGGCAGAAGAATGTTTGCTTTCGCGGGCATGCGCGAGCTCGGCGCCAGCTCAGCCCGTGAGCATCGTCAGGTCGGCGCACAGGCCGCTGAATGTGGCTTCAGCCATCTGTTTCTTGTCGGCAACGGTGAGCTTGCCACCACAGCCGATGGATACAAGTCTGTGCGGCCAGATGGTACTGTCCTTCAAGTCAACACCGCCGGTGAACTCAAAGACCGCCTGCTTCCTCTGCTGCGCCCCGGTGACACCGTTCTCTTCAAAGGCCCGCGCAATACCGGCATGGTCAAGGCGGTGCGCGATCTCTCCGGCGCAATCGCCCAGCGCTGTCTCTGGGTCAATCTTGCCGCCATTGAAGGCAACATTGCGCGTTTTCGCCGCCATTGTGGCGGATCGGTTCACATTGTCGCCATGCTCAAGGCCATGGCGTACGGAACGCAGTTGGCCCAGCTAGGCTCGTGGATGTCGCAGCTCGGCATTCATCACGTTGGCGTCTCTTCCGCCAATGAAGGCGTGGCCGTGCGCAAAACCGGCGCGGACCAGGAAATTCTGGTCTTCCTTTCTGAGCGTGAGGACGTTGACAATCTGCTGACCTATCGCCTCACGCCTGTGATCTACTCAGCCGATCTGGTTGATGCGTTCGCCGCCGCGTTGGCCAACAGCGGCAGCACGCTCGACGTTCATCTCAAAATTGATACCGGCATGCATCGCCTTGGCGTTCCTCCCGCCTTTGCAATTGAACTGGCCCAGCGCATCTGTTCCAGCGGCGTCATGCGGCTTACCGGTATTTGTACGCATTTTGCTTCCGCGGAAGATCCTGCCTCTGACGATTTCACCCGGCAGCAGATCGCAACATTCAATCAGGTCATTGCCGGACTACAAACCGCAGGCTTTGATAATCTTCAGATCCACGCTGCCAATACCGCCGGCGCCATCCGCTTTCCTGAAGCACATTACAATATGGTGCGCATCGGCCTGGGTCTCTACGGCATTTATCCTTCGGATGCTGCCCGTAAAATGCTCGATCTCGAACTGGCTGTAGGCTTGACCAGCCGAATCACGAGCATCCAGGAGTTCGCGCCCGGTGACACTCTGGGTTACAACCGCACGTTCACCGCCAAGCGTCGCACCAAAATCGGCATCGTCCCTTTCGGCTATGACGATGGGCTTCCCTGGCGCCTCTCCGGCACAGGGCAGGTGCTGGTCGAAGGCCGCATCGCTCCCATTGTGGGCCGCATCAGCATGGACCAGATGCAAATCGATTTAACCGATATTCCCGATGTGAGTATTGGCGCTGAAGTCCTGCTCTACGGCGCCCACAACGGACACACGCTGCGTCCCGAACATGTCTCCCAGATGGCTGGAACCATCCCTTACGAGTTGCTCACTCGCCTGGGGGAAAGAGTGCATCGGATTTACGTGGAGCCCTAAGGCTGCCGCCTTTATGCACGACATCAAGAAGCTTTGACTAACGCAGATCAGTGCGATCCGTGCTCATCAGTGGTGAGATTTTGGGGTTTTGCGAGTGTGCTGCACGTGTAGGTCGAGAAAAGTGCCCAGCAAAAATCTTACGAGGGCTCTATTTTCCAGGAATATCCAGCGCGGAACGGCGGATTTCTGCCTTCAGAAAAAAGACGAATAGAGGAAACAGAGACGTTCATGCCAGTCATGTCAATTCCGCTCAGTTCCACCCGGTCCCAAACTTCCACGACGATTCCTTTTTCCATGATTCGGTCGAGCAAATCGTGTTCACTGGCAAATTCCGTGCCCAAATGCATGCGCACTGCTTCCCTCGATTTCTTGGACGGATTTTTGAAGCGGCGCAAAAATTGGCATCGCTTTCTGCCAGGGGGACAGCCTGCTATTCACTATACGCTAAATAATTGGGAGTAGCGGGAAAACCGTGGTGGATTTAAACGCTTTGGAAAATTTATCTCTGCGTCAGAGCGATTGCTTGTTTGGCATCGCTGCACGACGGGTTCGTTTTTTTTGCATGTTAACGCCCGCCTGCGTTTACACCTCACTGTGAAATGCAATGGATGTGCCACGAAACTGGTCAGCATCGAAACCGCAGATGCTAGGCCGATTTTCTGGTGATAGCGTGGAAATCGATGACCTTGCCGCGTAACTCCGCTGGTGTCCAACGCGGTTTCGGCGGATGAAAAGTTGCCGGAACGTGAAATTCAATAATTTTCGCCATAACAACCTCCTTGCCGGGAACCAAACGGCTCTTTATCAGGAACCAGCGTAAAATTGTGCTGCTAGAAAGAACACAAAACTAACGTGAGAGTTTCTCCCGGCAGGCAGGGCTGATTCCAACTCTCTAAAAGAAGCGCTTTAAAGTGTCAGAGCGCTGCCGGATTAGGATACTTGCGGCAAGCCACCAAACGTCCTGATAGACTCAGCCACACAAGCTAAAAATTAAGATCAATGCAGCACCTGGAGGAAAGATGTCAAAAGGACAAAAGATTGTGATGTGGGTGATAACAATTCTGCTGACGGCCCTTTTCCTGTTTGCCGGGCTGTCCAAATTGTTGATGCCCGCAAAAATGCTGGCTCAGTGGATATATGCTCCGTGGTTTCTTACGTTCGTCGGCATATGTGAAACGCTGGGCGCGATTGGATTATTGATACGTCGCCTTGCCGCGCTGGCGGCAGCAGGCCTCAGTGTCATTATGGTAGGCGCTGTCTATACGCTTATCCACGTGCATCAGCTCAAGCAGCTTCCGACTCCAATCCTGGTATTCATCCTGCTGATGGTCATTATTTCCCTGCGGCGTAAGGAAGCAAGGCAAATCCCGCTCTCGAATGTTGCGGCCATTTAACCGAATGTTTCATCGGTGGTCCTGCCATGCATCGGCAGCACCACTTTGCAAACTTTGAAAAAACATACGAAGCCGTCAATACCGAAATAAATATGACAGCTTGATAAAAATCTGGCGGCCATCATTGATGAAATTGTTGCGCGTGTGCAGCAGGCCATCAAAGCTTTGTCCTGCGCCGCATGGCAAGCCGCCGCAGACGCGCTGCAGACTGGGATCGAGGTTCTGCAGGTCGCTGTTGTACCCGACATAAATCGCCGTGCCGGGGTTCAGCAGATATGTAAACAGCACGTCGCCATTAAACCCCTTGCTGTTTGAGAGTGTCGTGAGCGAAGGATTGGAAATCGTGGTGACATACTGTCCGATCATGCGTAGGGAAAATTCCTTGGTGAACTGGTAATTCCACTTGGACCGCAGGATGT
The DNA here is from genome assembly GCA_036495645.1 of Candidatus Angelobacter sp. Taxonomy (GTDB): domain Bacteria; phylum Acidobacteriota; class Terriglobia; order Terriglobales; family Acidobacteriaceae; genus Angelobacter. The sequence continues at coordinate 110,104 of DASXMN010000034.1, read as the reverse complement.
GGTTGTTAAAGATGTTGAGATTCGTGTTCTGGTCCAGCAGCCGCGTCATCAGGTATGTGTTCTCAATCGTAAGCGCTTTGGTGGGCCGCACCACTGCCCGTGTGGACGCGGTGTTCTGATATGCAATCACCGGCGGGCCTGTGCGTGGAACAAAGTTCGTCGCGGTGCCCCAGTCCATTTCCAGGCTCAGGTTGACCCATTTGAAGTATTGCGTGTTGATCTGCGCGCCCCCCACCACATGCGCGTAATCCCGATTGGCAGGCAAAGTAGAAAAATCCACAGGACGCAACCGCTCATGTTCCCACAGGGCAAAAATGCTGAAAGAACTGTTGCGGGGGAAGTCCCATTCATAGCTGGGATTGATCTGGTGGTCCAGCCGAGTACCGTTGTGGTCCCATAGGCTTAATTGGAAGATACGCGAACCATGGGCAGTAAGGAACTTGCCTTCAGTATGGAAGGTCGGCCCAATAAAGTTGCTGAAGCGGCGGATGTCCGTGCGATTGATGAATCCCGTCTCGGCGTCAAAACCTGCCGCAATGTCCTGGTACATGGTGTTAAATTCCAGCGCGCGTGAACTGCGTTCCGCATAAACCATATAGGCCGGACCGGACAGGTGCGTGCCGTCATTGAATTTGGTTTCACTGGTTACGGCCTGCGCCTGCAATTGCCAGTTCTGGTTGATCTTGATTTGCGTGTCCACGCCGCCTACGCGGTTAAAGCCAACCTCACAGCGTATGTCAGTGCAGAATGAATTTGGCGAGGTGTGGAGTTCGCGGTCAGTGTAAATAAAGCCGACACTGCTGTTTTTTCCTACCTCGCGATTAACGCGCAGCACGCCGAAGTAAGCGTTCTGCCCAGAAAGTGGGTCAGTATCAATTACGCTTCTGCCGGGGGAACGATCATTTGCGAGCATAGTTCCAATGGCCCACGGACCTTCCTTGCCGGTAAGACGAATGCCGTACAGGGGATCGACGATGCGCCGCGTGAAAACAAGGTCCAATGGCGTCTGGAAGAAATTGGAATTTTCCTGGAAGAACGGGCGCTTCTCCGGAAAAAATACTTCAAAGCGCTGGTTCACGGTAACCTGAGGATCGTCGGATTCAATCTGACCGAAGTCAGGATTAATGGTCGTGTCCAGAACAAGGCTATCTTTGATGACAATTTTGGAATCGAGACCCGCCTTTGGTTCAACGTGCTTGCCGGTGAAGCGGTCACCGGCGGGGTCGCGTTCATCGAGCGCGCGGAAGGCGCCCACGGACGTATAAGGAATGAACTGCATGTTGCGTCCGGGAGAAATTTCCTGGAAGCCGTTCAGCGTACCTTCCTGCGTCAGCATGCCCTGAATGCGGTTGGTATTTTGCGGAAAGAATGAATGCTCTGAATTGCGCGGGATCACCCGTATCAGGATCACGCCCCAGCTTACGGAAGGCTGCTCTTTGAAGCGCAGCGACTTGAACGGAATCTCAACAATCACCATGTAGCCATTGCCGGTTATCTTGCTGGTGGTATGCCAGACCGTATCAAACGTGTTGTCGCCGCCCTGGTTCTCAGCCCAGAGGCCGTCCTGCTGGATGCCATAAGCATTCGTATAGAACATGTATGCGTGGCGCTGGTCATGGAATGTATCCAGCCATAGTCCTACCTGATCGTCATCATCAATCAGCTCGCGGCGCAGCATGCGTGCCCGGAGTTTTTTCGGTTCTTTGTCGAAGGCCAGAAAGACGGCATAAAAGCTTTTGTCGGTGTAGCCCAGGTAGGCTTGGGTCGGCTGGCTCACGGGCGCGCCGTCATGCGGCTCTTTCTGCAGGAATTTATCGATCTTCAACATTTTTCTTGCCAGATCGCTGGCGGGTTCCATGCCTTCAAAGTCCCCCAGCTTAGGGCCAGCCTGAATGCGTGGAATGTTGAGTGAGCTGGACTCGGCCGTGAGGCTTGGCGCAGGCAGGCTGGGACCTTTATGCTGCGCGGACATAGGCAATGCTGGCAGAAGGATCAATGCCAGATTCTGGAAATATCGCCGTTTTGCCACGTCTTGTTTACCTGGTGGTTGGGTAAAAGGTTCCGAGCTTTAGACTCAGATTGATAAGAAAGGTTAACCCGGCCAAATTGTGAATTCTACTGCATCAACATAGGGCAGCTAGGCTGAGGAAAGGCCTAAAAATTGCGGTGTTTTGCATTAGCGTGTCGGCTAAAACAACTCAGGTTGCCGCCCATACTTAATACCAAAGTGGTCATAGGCCATGCGCGTAGCCACGCGTCCGCGCGGCGTACGGTCGAGAAATCCAATCTGAATCAGGAACGGCTCATAGATTTCTTCCAGCGCGTCCTGGTCTTCCGCCAGTGCCGCAGCCAGGGTGCTCAACCCCACAGGCCCGCCGTTATATTTCTGGATGATCGTCAGCAGCAGGCGCCGGTCAATCTCGTCAAAGCCGTGCTTGTCCACTTCCAGCATCTCCAGCGCTGCCTGCGCGGTGCCTTTGTCCACGCGACCCTCCCCGCGCACCTGGGCAAAGTCGCGCACGCGCCGCAGCAGGCGGTTGGCAATTCGTGGAGTGCCCCGGGCACGGCCCGCCAGTTCGGCTGCGCCTTCTTCATCTATGATGACGCCAAGAATTTCTGCTGAGCGCTCCACAATGAACTTGAGCTCTTCTGAGGTATAAAACTCCAGCCGCAGCAAAATGCCGAAGCGTGACCGCAACGGCGCGGAGAGCAGGCCGGCGCGCGTGGTAGCCGCCACAAAAGTGAACGGATGCACGTCAATGGTGTGCGTCCGCGCGGATGGCCCCTGCCCGATGATGATGTCGAGCTTGTAGTCTTCCAGTGCCGAGTAAAGAATTTCCTCCAGTGCGGGCTGCAAACGGTGGACCTCATCCAAAAATAAAACCTGGCGGTCATGCAGATTCGTGAGGATGGCCGTGAGATCGCCCTTGATCTGGATGGCAGGCCCTGCGCTTTGCTGGTACGCTACGCCCATTTCATTGGCGATGATTGTGGCCAGCGTGGTCTTGCCCAGGCCCGGCGGACCATACAGCAGAACGTGGTCCAGCGCTTCTCCGCGCGACTTGGCCGCTTCCACCGCGACTGAAAGATTCTCTTTTACCTTTTTCTGGCCGATGAATTCGCGCAGATAACGCGGACGCAGCTTAAGTTCATAGGAAGCGTCGTCTTCCGCCTGTACAGCGGATACCAGGCGGTCTTTGTCTATCGGCTTGTGTTCTGAAGACACTTTGGCGATGGTAAAGCGAATTGGAGGAAAAAACCAGAAGCAGATTTGGGATTGAAGGAAATTCTGGCTAAAAAGTGACGCATTTAGTGCGCGATTATCGACAAAAGCAGGCCATGTATTCGCCTAAAGCACAACGGCCACCCATCTTAAATTTTTGGGGGTAGCCGTTGATTTTCGCTAGTTTTGGGTGCGCGCTCCTAGGCACGCCCTGCAAGCTCGGTCGTTTTGGATTTCCTCCGCTTAAGCGAATGGGCATAAAAGCCGGGACCGAGAATACCAACTACATTTTATTCCGGCGTAAGTAAACTCAGCAACACTCCAAACATGGCCGGCAAAGGCTTACATCTTTAATGAAATTTTATTCGGCGCGGGGTTTATTCAGACCACCTGCTGGACGGGGCCAACATCAACTAACAGCAAGTTCCCCCCAGGAGATTCATCATGAAGATTCTTTCCCTCGTAATGGGCGGAGCTCTGATTTCCGCTGCCACATTAGCAATCGCGCAAACCACAGAAACTCCGCGCATCTTTACTGGGAGCAACAGCACCCAAACTGTACAGGTACAGCAGCAGGGCACAGGAATGGCCATCAGAGGAGTAACGGGCTCAAATGCTCCCGCCATCCTTGGCCAAGCCACAAACACGAGCGGCGTAACCTATGGTTTATGGGGAGTGGTATCAAGCAGCCAGGGAACGGGAGTTCGCGGCGAATCGAACGCCACGACTGGAGGCGCGGGCGTAGTTGGTATTTCTCACGGGACCACGGATAGTACGGGCGGAGGTAGTGGGGTCTATGGCCTTGGCATGGGCCCTCAGGGCGTGGGCATACACGGAAAGGCCGCAAGCGAGGATGGCAGCATCGGGGTGCTGGGTGAAGCCGACCCTCTTGATAATGCCCCCATTGCAGTCATGGGTCACATTACCGCCAGTTGTTGCGGCATAGCTGGCCTATTTCAAAACGATGTTAATACCGCTAATGGCGGCTCAGGGAATGAGAGCATTATCGTCGGACAAACAACGGACCCCAACAATCCCTCGGTCCCGAAAGTCGTCTTTAATCTGACAACCAATGGCAATCTATCCATTGCTGGACAATTTACTTCGGGCGGCGCGGACTTTGCGGAGTCAGTCGCTATCAAGGGAGTGCAATCCAGTTATGCCGCAGGCGATGTGCTGGTGATTGACGATACTGCGCAACGCCGCCTCGCGCATACCACACAACCATATTCGACGCTCGTGGCGGGAATTTACTCCACTCAGCCTGGCATGGTGGCCGGGGTCAGTCTTGGTAAAGTGCCTGGGTCCCATGTGCCTCTTGCTGTGGTTGGCATCGTTCCATGTAAGGTAACTGCCGTGAATGGTCCTATCAAGGCCGGGGACCTGCTCGTGACTTCAGCTAAACCTGGGTATGCAATGAAAGGAACGGACCCCAGCCGCATACCGGGCGCGATTCTGGGCAAAGCGCTACAACCATTGCCCAACGGAGAGGGTGTTATCGAGGTTCTAGTGACGCTACAGTAGCTGTATGCTTGCGCACTAGACGGCCTCGATGACCCATTCATCAACAAAGAAGGGACCCGGGTGGCGCCCGAGTCCCTTATCGACGAAGCTACGCGAACATTGAGATGCTTACCGTGTTGCGGCGCATGAGACGCAGGGAAAGTAGTCAATGCCTGTACGCCTGCTCCGGCCTATCCGGTAGAAAATGGACGCCCCGGCAGTATTTTCGTCAGCTATGCACTTGCGCCCGTATCGGCTTTTCTGTTTTGCCAGTATTTCGGGAGCAGCCGAGACTGGATACGCCAGTTTGCCTGGAGAAATCTTTTAAAATGTTACTATTCTGTGACAAGGTTTCATCGAGTCCAAACAGAAGATGTTTAGCAGTGTTCCGAATTGGTGGCCCTATCGTTTTCTCCGCAAGGGGGAACTCCGGTCTGTGCGTAGATTTGCGGTGATGTGTGGCCTGGTATCTTTTCTGGGAGTAAGTGCTCCAATAGATTTCTTCTGCCCGGCTGCACGCGCACAGCAGACTGATCCGGCGGCGCCTGTAGTGGTTCAGCCGGGTGCACCCGGAAAGCCGAGCAGGAGACTGCCGGCATCCACAACGGCAAAGCTGCCGCCACGCTCGCAAACGGACGTGGAGTTCATGCAAGGCATGATCATGCATCATGCGCAAGCGATAGAAATGACAGCACTGATTTCGTCCCATACAGAAAACAAGAACTTGCGATTGCTAGGTGCGCGCATCAGCAGCTCGCAGTCAGACGAAATCAAGTTTATGAAGCGCTGGTTGGCGGCCCGCGGAGAACCCGTTTCCATGGTAATGCCGGAAATGCGAGATATGAATATGCCCGGCCATGACATGGCAAATCATCCGACGGGCCTTATGCCCGGTATGTTGACACCAGAGCAAATGGAGGCACTACGGAAGGCGAAGGGCGCCGAGTTCGACCATTTGTTCCTGACAGGGATGATCCAGCACCACAACGGCGCTTTGACCATGGTGAAAGATTTATTTGACACTGCCGGCGCCGGTCAGGATGCCGAGCTGTTCAATTTCGCGACGGATGCGGACAATACGCAGCGGGCCGAGATCAGAATTATGCAAGCAATGTTGCAAAAACAAATTCCAGAGGAGAAACAATGAAGCGAGTGCCCAGTGTTGCTTTTTTCGTGGCGGTGGCCGCGATCTTTTTGTTTTCAGGTGGGAGCCGGCTGCACGCACAAACACCTACGCCTACTCCATCGCCCACGCCAGCAGCCGCAGACGAAGAGCGGAATCCGTTTGCTCCAGAACCCGCTGCTGCATTGCCTCCGGGCATGACGGGGTCGGATGTAAACGATCCTCGGGCAAAGCTGACCCCGGGCCTCTATAACGCGGGGGAAGCAGCCATGGGCATCAAGCACCTTGTGCTCGTCAAGAAGCCTGAAGCATTTCAACTCGGCTCCGCTAATCCTGATGATCCAAAGGTGCAGAAGACGCTGAGCCAGATGGGCGTAAGCAATATCTCAAAGATGCCGAAGCCCGCGCAATTGATGCGCGCTCAGCTCGCTTTTGCGAATTCGGACCTTGCGTTCCAGGGAAACCACCTGTTTCAGGGAAACTTTTATGGCGTGAATATCTATGATATTTCCAATCCGGCGAAGACGAAGTTGCTTACTTCGCTGGTGTGCCCTGGCGGACAAGGCGATTTGTCGATATATAAAAACCTGCTTTTTATGTCCGTGGAGGCGCCGAATGGGCGTCTGGATTGCGGCACACAGGGTTTTCCGGCGGGGCCTCCCCCAACCCCAGCTGAGGAAAAAGAAAAGAAACGCCGTCCGCCTGCAGCGCAAAAAGACCGTTTTCGCGGTGTGAGAATCTTTGACATTTCTGATATCAAGAATCCGAAGCAAGTCGCGGCGGTGCAGACATGCCGAGGATCACACACGCATACGCTGGTGCTGGATCCGAACGACAAGGACAACGTTTACATTTATGTGTCAGGCACCTCGTTTGTGCGTCAGCCGGAAGAGCTGGCTGGATGCTCAGGCGAAGAGCCGGACAAAGACCCGAATACAGCGCTGTTTCGTATTGAAGTGATCAAGGTCCCCGTAGCTGCTCCACAGGACGCGAAAGTAGTTTCCAGCCCTCGAGTATTTATCGATCCGCGAACGGGAGCGATGAACGGCTTGAATAACGGCGGCACTCATGGCAAGAACGGCCCGGAAAAGCCGAAAGATACTAACCAGTGCCATGACATTACCGTATATTCGGCGATCGGCCTCGCGGCGGGCGCATGCTCCGGAAACGGAATCCTGCTCGACGTCAAGGACCCTGTAAATCCAAAGCGTATGGATGCGGTGAACGATCCGAACTATTCGTACTGGCATTCTGCTTCATTTTCAAATGATGGGACCAAGGTAGTGTTTACTGACGAATGGGGCGGCGGATTGGGGGCGCGGTGCCGTCCGAATGACCCGAACAAGTGGGGCGCGGATGCGATCTTCGGTCTGAAAGATGACAAACTAACTTTCCAGAGCTATTACAAGATGCCCGCTGCGCAGGGTGACACAGAGAACTGCGTGGCGCATAATGGCTCGCTGATTCCCGTCCCGGGCCGCGATATCGAAGTGCAAGCCTGGTATCAGGGCGGCGTCTCCATTGTGGATTTTACAGATGCAGAGCATCCATTTGAAATTGCCTACTTTGATCGCGGGCCGATTGATCCCAAGGTGCTGGTGCTGGGCGGCGAGTGGTCGGCATATTGGTACAACGGCAACATTTATGGTTCCGAGATTGCGCGCGGCCTGGACGTCTTTGAACTGACACCGACCAAGTTTTTGACACAGAATGAAATTAATGCGGCCAAAACGGTTCGGGTGAGCGAGCTGAACGTGCAGAACCAACAGAAAATTGAGTGGCCGGAGAAATTGGTTGTCGCAAAGGCGTACCTGGACCAATTGTCCCGCTCACAAGCCTTGCCGCCGGACAAGATCGCGGCTCTGCAAAAAGAAATTCAAAGCGCGGAGCATTCGCACATGAGCAAGGGCACGCTGGAGAAGTTGAAGGGCATGGCGACATCATTGCAAAAAGAAGCCGAAGCGGCGAAAAGTCAGACTGATTCCACACGGCTGCGCGCTTTGGCTGAGATTCTGGAGCATCCAGCAGCGTAAAAGCGTTGACAATCCGATTCATCCGATTTGGTTGGCCCAATTGCGATTCGGCGCTGCCGAAAGTTGTGTGTCTTCGTCCAACAGTCATGGCCAACGTCAGGAAACCCCTGTTTTGCTTCGCGCTGATTGTTTCTTTCATTTCTCCGGCCTGCGCCATTGACCGTGACCACTATCTTGAACTCAGGAAGAAGATGGCGGAGCGAGTGGCGCAGAAAGACTGGCAGGGTGCGCGGGACTTGCTGATGGAAATGGGCCGTGAGCTTCCAGGCCCAACGCCACGTTTCATGCTGACTGTGGCATCGATTGAAGCCCGCCTGGGACATACAGCGGCGGCGCTACAGTGGCTGAAAAAATATGCTGCGACCGGACTTACTTATGATGTCGCCAAAGATGACGATCTGAAGGGCCTGCTGGCTGAAGCTGCCGGACAAAAACTCGCAGCGCAAATGAAGGAACGCAGTTCACCGGTTACTAATACCGAGTTCGTCTGCACGCTGCCGCAGACTGACATTATGCCGGAAGACATTGCGTATCTTAAATCTGGTGACGTGAAAACGGCCGGAAATTTCTTTGTCACAAGCATTCAGCGCCACACGATCTATCGAATATCGCTGCCTAAGCCTGGCAGTAAGGAATGTCTCATGCAAGAGCTGCCACTGTCTGCGGAAGCCAAACGCTGGCCCACGCTGGCGGTTTCTGCTGATCCCACGCGAAAGGCCCTTTGGGCCACTGCTTCCGCCATGCCTGGATTCAGCGGCTTTTCCAAAGAAGATGAAGGCAAAGCCCTGTTGCTTGAAGTAGACCCTGAAAGCGGGAAAGTTCTGCGCAGCTTTGATCCAGGCACAACTGGCGCGGCAGTGCTGGGCGATATGTGCGTTACTGAAGACGGCACAGTCTATGTAAGCGACAGCATCGGAGGCGGGGTGTATCGTCTGCATGGAGACGTGCAAACCGCAAAGCTGGAAAAAATTGCCGACGGACTTTTTTCTCCACAGACTCCGGTGCTGGCTCGTGACCGCAAACGCTTGTTTGTCGCTGACTACGCCATGGGCGTGGCCGTAATTGATCTCGCTACGTCTAATCCAGCAGCAAAAGTTAATTACTTGCCGCATCCGGACAATGTCGCGGTCGTGGGGCTCGACGGAATGTATCTAAGCGGTGATTCGCTTATCGGGATACAAAACGGCACAGAGCCGGTGAGAATCCTGAGGCTGCTTCTGAACCAGGCGCAAACAAAGATTACAGGCGCGCAGGTGATTGAACAGAGCGTTGGGCACGATCCTACACATGCGGTGGCCGTGGATGGATGGTTCTACGTTTCAGCCAATGTAGGCTGGAACAAGGTGGATGATTCCGGCAAGCTCAAGCCGGGAGAAAAGTTTACCGCACCTGTGTTGGTGCGGTTCCCAGCCAAAGGTTCTGGAAAATAATCCCACCCTACTGGCGTTTGGCGGAAACGCTTAAGTCTTCCAGGCGTTTGGCTTCCGTCCTGAGCGCTTCGGCATTCGGCGAGTTGGGGGCGGCAGCTAAGTAGTCGCGAATTTCGTGGGCCGCACCCGCGTAATCCTGCTTATTCGAATAAATGTAACTCAGCAAAAGGCAAACGTCGGGATGGCTGTGTTGCGTATCCAGCTCCTTGAACTTCTTGGCGCTCTCTTCCGCAGCCTCCACATTGTGCAGATTGTAATTGGCTGCGGCGCTGAAGAAGTATGCAATTGGGAACGCACCTGCATTCAGCTTTAAAACCTGGTCGCTCAGCCGGACGGCTTCGTCCCACTTTTTCTCCCGCGTGGCTATCACCGCTAGCCCATACGTGGGGTTCACAAATTGGGGATCAGCCGCTATAGCTTTCGCGTATTCAGCCCTTGCAGTGTCAAACTGGTTGCGTTCGCGGTGGATGTCGCCAAGCAAGCTCCAGGCCGCAGCGAATTGCGGGTAAATCTTGACTGCCTTGGTAAGTGCTTTTTCCGCTTCAGCAGGTTTTTCCGATACTAACTTTTGCGCTTTTTCATAGTGCTGCATGGCGTCTTTGGGGGCGGCCATGCTGGTGACGCTTATGGTGGTACCGGGCGCATTTCCCAGCCGTTTGAGAAAAATTGTGCCAACTTCATATTGCAACGTATCGGCGCCGGCGTTCCGTAAAATCGCCACACTGGATTGGTAACCGGCAAGAACGGCGCGCAATTCACATCCGGTCAGGTCCATGGTCGTCCTGTTGCTGTTTCCTGGCTGCGCAATTGAACCGGGAGCCCGTGCATCACTTTCGCTGGCGTCCTGAAAAGTAGCGTTCATGCCCAGTTGAAATTCAAATTGCCCCTTCAAATCAGTGTAGCCCTCCCGGCGCGCTATTCCGGTGGTGCACACGCGCTCAATGGCCACCGGTTCAGGCAGAGTTCCTCCGCCTTGCAGCAAGACTTTGCCGGAGACAAACACCGGCTGGGTCGGAGTGGTCGACGATGTTGATGGGCGCGAGGGAGGAGGTGGAGTCCGGGATGTCGAGCCTGTTGAGCCGGTAGAGCCGCGCTGCGCACTGGCAACCTGAAAAACCAAAATGATTCCTATTACTACCCACATCTTGAACTGAGAGGAGATGGGCCGCATGGTACCCTCCAGCAACGCTTGCGTAGGCAAGCGTTGATTTTCGACAATCCACCAGATTAAAATCTTACGCCTTTTTCATTGCATTACCGTGAAGAATTCGTGATCTGCTGATATGGAGAACAACCAGAGAAACGCAATATGAGAAGTCTTTGTGAAAGAGTCTTAAAAACAGAACAAAAGTTGCACTTTGCTGTTGGAAACTATTGGAAATAGGCAGTAGAACTGGGAACGGTTATTATTTTCGCGTATTGCCCAACTCGGCGATGATCTCCTGCCCTAGCATCTTGCTGCCGTCATAGAGAACTTCAATCAGACGCGTGCGAGCGGTGCGGGCATTAGCAACAGCGGTGGCGAGATCTGTGCTGGGAAAGATGCCGACAATCTCCCATTTGTTTTCAGAAGATTGGACCCAGAGCTCGTATTGCTTCCACTTGGCCATTTCACAATAAGTGTCTCACATGAAGCCGAGTTTAGTGTGGGCCAATAAGCAGAGGCATCAGGGATGAAAACGGGCGGGCTTGTGCCCGCCCGTTTTTCAATCCCATGTTTTGTGCCAAGCCTTACCGGCTGGTATGCCGATGTGCAGGTTCAGCGCCGGTGTCCATGCCTTGCCATCCTGCTTTTTCACCCTGGTTCTGTTCGTCGAGCCACTTCTTCAGCGGCGCGAAGTAGTCGAGAATCGCGGTGGCGTCCATCTGGCGCTGTCCGCTGATGGCCTCCAGCGCGTCCGGCCAGGGTTTGCTTTTGCCCATACTGAGCATCTTATTCAGGCGCTCACCCGCGACCTTGTTCTGATAAATGGAGCAGCGATGCAGAGGCCCCTTAATGCCGGCGGCCTGACACAATGCACGATGAAACTGGAATTGCAGAATCCGTGCCAGGAAGTAACGGGCGTACGGGGTGTTGGAGGCGATGTGATATTTTGCGCCGGGATCAAAATCAGTTTCGTTGCGATCTACCGGCGGCGCAACACCCTGATATTTGGCTTTCAGGTCCCACCATGCTTTGTTGTATTGCTCCGGCGCGACCTCGCCGGAGAATACTTCCCAACGCCACTTATCAATCAACAGACCAAACGGCAGGAAAGCAATCTTATCCATTGCCTGCCTGAGCAGGTATCCGATGTCCGCGCTTTCTGGAGGAACCGTATCGAGTAGGCCGACTTCTTTCAGGTATTCCGGCGTGACGGAGAGTGCGATGGTATCGCCAACGGCTTCATGGAAGCCGTCATTCGCGCTGTCTTCAAATAGAGTTGGCTGGTCTTTATAGGCCCGCTGATAAAAATTGTGCCCGAGCTCATGGTGGATGGTCACAAAGTCTTCGTCTTTTACTTCAATGCACATCTTCAGGCGAAGGTCGTCTTTTGAGTCGATGTCCCAGGCGCTGGCATGGCAGATGACGTCACGGTCTTGGGGTTTGACGAGCAGCGACCGCTCCCAGAAGGTTTCCGGCAGCGGGGCAAAGCCCAGCGATTTAAAAAAGTTCTCGCCATAACGCACCATCTTTTTTGCATTATCGAGCGTCGCCGGTCCCGAACCCAGACCCTGTTTTTCCAATTGTTTGGTCAGGTCATAGCCCTGGCCGCCATCCGCAGGCGCGACCAGCGGATAAATGTTGCCCCATTCCTGGGCCCACATGTTGCCCAGCAGGTGCGCGGGAATCATGCCGTCAGGACGCTCGGCAATTTTGCCGTATTTCTTAATCAGTTGCTTACGCACATAGGTGTGCAGTGAAACGTAAAACGGTTCCACCTGCCGCCACAGGCGCTCGAGTTCAGCGCTGAACTCGTCTGGCGACATGTCATAGTTGCTGCGCCACATCGCTCCGGTGTCTTTGAATCCCAGCTCTTTTGCGCCCATGTTAGAGAGCTTCACAAAGCGCGCATATTTGTCCTTCATGGGAATGGAAATTTTGTGCCAGCCGACCCAGGCATCGAGCAGTTCGTCAGGATTGGTGCTGGTGGCCATGATGCGGCTCAGGTCGTTCAGAGAAAGGCATTTCTCTTTTCCATCCGGGCCGGGCTTGCAGTATTTGCCTTTGCCATACATGCCATCGAGTTTGCTGGCCAGCTCTGTGAGTTCCTTGCGCTCGGCATCATTATTGGGGGCAGGCGCGGTGAGTGACAGTTTCAGCAGCAGGAATTTTCTGGCCAACTCGGGTGGCAGTTTCAGTTTCTCAAACCGGCGGGCCTCAAGCGCAAACTGGGTCACAACAGCGGTGAGTTTCTCATTGGCCTGCGCTGCCATGGTCTCGGTGTCATCGGTAATGAAGTTTTCCTGCACCCACCCGGCGCGTCCTGCGCGCACGCCCAGATCAAGAAGCTGGTCTTCCACTTTCTTCATGAAAGCCTGCGCTTCCGCCACGGTGGCAGGCCCTTTGGCTGAAGGCGGAAGATTGGCTTGCGTCGAAGTTTTTGCTGCCTTTTGCGCCAGCGCGGCGCAGGCCAGCGGCAGGACCAGAATTACCAATCCATAAATTCGATTTGAAAACATTGCTCCTCCGGAGTGGGTCACAAAACTCATCAGGGTAGCCGTTTGACACGGGTGGATGCAAATTACTCGCTGAAGCGGCAGCGGTCCTGCGTTTGGCTGTGCGCTTTTGGCATCCTGCTGTTCGGAATCGAACAGCAGGATGGTGGCACCTGGGACGAGCTGCCAGCTTATATCTACTAGGCATTCAACTACTTGGACCTGCATTGCGGATTAGGGCATTCGATTGCCACTCCCAATCTTTCGCAGACATTCAGCCAACCGCGCCGGAGGGATTTTTATGGGAACAATGATTCAGGACATCCGTTACGGAATGCGCATGCTGTTGAAGCATCCTGCCATGACGCTTGTTGCCACCCTGACGCTGGCCCTCGGCATTGGCGCGAATACCACGATTTTCAGCACCGTGAATGGTATCTTGTTGCGTCCTCTGCCGGTTGCCAATGCTGACCGTCTGGTAGTGTTTGGTGGACAGATGCAAAACGGCGCGCTCTTCACCGGAATTTCTTATCCAGATTTCCAGGACATTCGCAGCCAGAGCAATGGATTCTCTAGTGTGATTGGATATACCTTGCGACTGGCCGGCATGGAATCAAAAGGCAAGGTTGAGCCGGTGCTCTTCAGCTATGTAAGCGGGAATTATTTCTCCGGCCTTGGATTGAAGCCCGCTCTTGGCCGCCTGATTTACGGCAACGAAACTGAAAAGAATGGCACACCACCGGTCGCAGTGCTGGGCTACAGCTACTGGCAAAAGCGCTTTGGCGGCGATCCGGCGATTATCGGCACACAAATAAAGATGAATGGCCATTCCGTAACCGTTGTGGGGGTTGCGCCAAAAGACTTTCATGGAACTTATTCACTGGTTGACATTCAGGCTTTTCTACCGCTTGGCATGCGAATGCTATGGGACGTCTCAACCGTCGACAAGAATTCTTATTGGACACGCCGCGATGGCGGCGACATAAAGATGATGGGCGTGCTCAAGCCTGGTGTCTCCCGGCAGGAAGCGCAAGCTGCAGTGAATGTGGTGGGGCAGCGCTTGAACCAGCAGTTTCCTGATACGCACAAAGGCGTGAGCTACAGGATTTATCCGGAGCGGCTGGCGCGGCCGGAACCTGACCCAACGAATGGCCTTGTACTAGTCGTTATTTTGTTTATGGTGCTTGCCGGGCTGGTGCTTGTGCTGGCCTGCTCAAACGTCGCCAACATTGTGCTGGTTCGCGCAACTGCCCGAGAGAGAGAGCTGGCAGTCCGCACGGCGCTGGGAGCCGCGCGCTCACGTATTGTAAAACAGCTGCTTACAGAAAGCTTTCTGCTCGCTTGCATTGGCGGCGCACTGGGTTTACTGGTCAGCCTCTGGATGGCACGGCTACTAAGCTCAGTCCGTCTTGAGATAGCAGACATACCGCTGAATTTTGATTTCAGTTTTGACTGGCGCGTCTTTACCTTTGGCATTGCCATTGCCGCATTTACTGGATTGGTTGTTGGGCTGGCGCCGGCCTGGCGCGCCGCGCGGGCGGACTTCAACAAAGTTTTGCATGAAGGCAGCCGCGGCATTCTTGGTTCGGGAAGATCGCGATTGCGCAATGTGCTGGTAGTGGCACAGGTTGCCGTCTCACTCGTGCTGCTGGTGGTGGCAGGATTATTTGTGCGCAGCTCACAGAATGCCGAACACGGCTATCTGGGATTTGATCCGCACAACGTGCTGAATCTCACCATGGAGACACGAACCATTGGTTATGACCAGCCGCGAACACAGCAGTTTCTTCGCGACATGGAAGACCGCGTCCGAGCACTGCCGGGCGTGAAATCCGTGAGCCTGACTTCAAGCGTTCCCATGGGTTACTCCTCTGACGCCGCGCTGGTTTATCCGCAAGGGCAAAGCTATTCCGGCAAGGATGCTGCGCCACGCGCTTTTTACAGTACCGTTGATCCTGGTTATTTCACCACCATGCGTGTGCCTCTTTTGCGCGGGCGCTTTTTCACCGAGCAGAACCGGGAGAATGATCCAAAAGTTGCCGTGATCAATGAAGCGATGGCCAAAAAACTGTGGCCGAACCAGGATCCAGTGGGGAAACATTTCAGCGTCGGGGAGCCTTCTTCTGCGCCGATAGAAGTGGTGGGAGTTACCAAGCAGGGCAAATACACTGACCCTGTTGATGACACGATTTTATTTTTTTATCAGCCGCTATCTCAGCATCCAGAGACGTTTGCCACGTTGCAGGTGCGCACGGCGGTGATCCGCTCACGCTGATTCCTGAAGTAGAGCAACAGATTCATGGTCTTGCTCCGGAACTTCCACTCACCGATGTGCAGACCATGGAAGAAGAACTGGGCGGAGTGAATGGGTTCTTCCTGTATCGCATGGGCAGCCGGTTCACGGTGATCCTGGGACTGCTTGGACTGGTGTTGGCATTGGTAGGCGTTTATAGCGTAATTTCCTATGCGGCAGCGCAAAAGACCCATGAGATCGGCGTGCGCATGGCGCTGGGCGCGGATCGCGGCGACATATTGAAGATGGTGATCCGCCAGGGCTTTATCCTGGTGGGGATTGGCGTAATGTGTGGCTTGGCGCTCACGTTTGTGGCTGGCCGCGGCATTTCGTCGCTGCTGGTGGGAGTTACGCCAAGCGATCCGGTGACGCTCATTTCTGTGACGGTGCTGCTGGCCGTTGTAGGTCTGGCCGCGTCTTACATTCCCGCGCGCCGGGCAATGAAGATTGAGCCGCTCAGGGCGTTGAAGTACGAATAAGGAAAAGAAGTTTGGTGATGATCGCCAATTTCCCTGGTTAGCAAACTTTTTGCATTCTAATTCGTGCGATGTCGCCGGTCATCCGATTCTCTCCTTTCCAGGTGCTCTCGTTTTTCACCAGAAATTTAAATCGGCAACTCTACGGGCGAGTAGAATTTTTAGATGTTCTGCCCGGTCGACAATGTCCGACTGAAGGCATACTCAGCCATTCTAAAAAAAGGAGATAACTCATGACTACATCCGCAAAACCTATTCCTGAAGGGTTCCACACAATAACGCCCGCCCTGGTCATACGGGACGCGGCCAAAGCGATTGAGTTTTATAAGAAAGCGCTTGGTGCGCAAGAGTTGGTACGCATGCCTGGCCCCGACGGCAAGATCATGCATGCAGAGCTGAAAATCGGCGACTCCGTCATTTTCATTTCCGATGAAATGCCGAACCCTGGCAACGTGAAGTCGCCGCAGAGTCTGGGCGGCTGCACCGGAAGTTTGAACGTGTACGTTCCCAACGTGGATGAAACATTCAAGCAGGCAGTTGCGGCAGGCGGCAAGGAAGTTATGCCCGTGGCAGATCAATTCTGGGGTGACCGGTACGGAAGTTTTGTTGACCCCTTTGGATACAGCTGGGGCGTGGGCACGCATAAAGAAGACCTGAACCCGCAAGAAATGCGAGAGCGGGCGCAGGCTTTCTTCGCCAGCATGGCACAAAAAAAGACGGCGTAGAAGCGCCGACAGAAAGATACCTGATAGAAGCGAGCGCAGTCGGCCTGGCTGCGCTTTTTTTGGGCTTTTTCAGCCTCGAATTAGAGATAGATAAAAGCGTTCGGCGGATAAATGTTTTCCCGTGTAACTCCTGCGATAAACATGCGCCGAAGCTAATTGAATTTCAGTGATTGCGCGTGAACTGCTAAAAAACATTTCCGATTGCCTGGTCTGGCAGGAGTTCGAGCGTGCGACCATAAGCGCAGTCATCACGGCGTTAAAGCCATGCATCCAAAGAATTTTGCGGATTGTGCGTGAAAGCATGGCGCGAGGAGGCACAGTGGATGGTGAAGATTTGAAAGCTGAAAAGAAGTGTGCTGAGTCGAGATACAACGATCTCGAGGCCAGGCCAATTTACCCATGGGAAATTACGCGGAGAGCATTTGTGGTCACGGCCGGCGTCCTTACCAGTGGTGTCGTAATGGGTTTCCCTATCCGGGGAAGCGGCGTAACAGTGGCGGAAGTGGAAGAGAGCGCCTCGGTTGGCATGGTGCCGGTGCAAATCACGATTAATGGAAAGCAGCACCAGCTCACGCTTGATCCGCGAGTGACGCTGCTGGACCTGCTGCGTGAAAGACTTCAACTGACGGGCAGCAAGAAAGGTTGCGATCACGGCCAGTGTGGCGCGTGCACCGTGCTGGCTAACGGCCGGCGGATCAATAGCTGCCTCTCTTTGGCAGTGACGCATGACGGTGAGCAGATAACCACCGTGGAAGGTCTGGCGCAGGGTGAGCAACTGCATCCGGTGCAGGCAGCCTTCCTGGAACACGATGGATTTCAATGCGGCTATTGCACGCCGGGGCAGCTCTGCTCCGCCGTGGCGCTGCTGAAAGAAGCGCAGCGTGGCGACGCCAGCTATGTGACTGCCGATGTAAGAAAAACTGGAGCGGCTGAACTGAGCGCGCAGGAGATTCGCGAGCGTATGAGCGGGAATATCTGCCGGTGCGGCGCGTATCCGGGAATTGTGGCGGCAGTGCAGACGGCGGCGAAAAGCGGGTGAGGATTTACCGCGGATCAACGCGGACCGGATGCGGATCAGAACATGCCGGTCGCGATAACAGCGTGAAGGAACTAACGACATGAACGCATTTGAGTACAAACGGGCAGAGCAGGAGCAGATGGCCATTGACAGCATTGTGGATGCGAAGGATGCAAAGTTCTTGGCCGGTGGAACGAACTTGATCGACCTGATGAAGAATGGGGTGCAGACTCCGTCGCGGTTGGTGGATATTAATCGCGTGCCGCTCGATAAGATTGAGGTGATTCCAGGAGGCGGGCTGCGCCTGGGAGCGCTGGCGAGAAACAGTGACACGGCAAATCATCCCTTGGTGCGGACCCATTATCCGCTGCTTTCGCAAGCGATTTTGTCGGGTGCGTCGCCGCAGTTGAGGAACCTGGCGACCAACGGCGGCAATCTCTTGCAGCGCACGCGCTGCCAGTATTTTATGGATACGGGATTTTCAAAGTGCAATAAGCGCGTGCGGGGAAGCGGATGCGGCGCCAGGGAAGGTGTCCATCGCAAGCATGCAATATTGGGGGCTAGCGAGCAGTGTATAGCGGTGCATCCTTCTGATATGGCGGTGGCGCTGGCCGCGCTGGGAGCGCGCGTACGGGTGCGCGGACAGAAAGGCGTGCGCACGATTGCGATAGCGGATTTTCATCGGCTGCCCGGAACCACGCCGCAAGTTGACACGAATCTGCAACCCGACGAACTTATTCTTTCCATCGATCTACCGGCATCTCCGTATGCGGCGCATTCGCATTATTTAAAGATTCGAGATCGCGCGAGCTACGACTTTGCCTTGGTCTCAGCGGCGGCGGCGCTGGATCTTCAGGGCGGCACAATCCGCAGTGCGCGGCTGGCACTGGGCGGAGTGGCGCATAAACCCTGGCGCTCAGAAAAAGCGGAAGCGGTGCTGGCAGGGAAACCCGCGAACCGCGCTGCATTTGAAGCTGCAGCTACGGCAGCATTGGCGGGCGCACAACCGCTGAAGGAAAACGCATATAAGGTTGAGTTAGCGAAGCGGGCAATCGTGCGGGCGCTGGAACTGGCAGGAGGTGCGGCATGACCCTGATTGGAGCGCCACTGACGCGCGTTGATGGCCGGGCGAAAGTTACTGGTACGGCGAAGTACACAGCCGAATTTGAGATTCCGCAGGTTGCTTATGCCGTGATGGTGACAAGCACGATTGCCAGTGGCCAGGTCTCGGGAATGGATACGGCTGCGGCAGAGCGAGCGCCGGGCGTGCTTGCCGTGCTGACCCCGCGCAACGTGCTGAAGCTGCCAGGGGCGGAGCGCCGCATTACTGTTTTGCAAGATGCAAATGTTTATTACCAGAACCAACCGGTCGCAGTTGTGGTGGCAGAGACACTGGAGCAGGCGCAACATGCGGCGCAGTTGGTCCGCGTGCGTTATGATGCGAAGCTGGCAAACCTCGACTTTGAAGCGGGATTTCCGGCCTCATATCCGGGAGAGCACAACGGCGAGCCGGGCGATGCAGGCTGGGGCGACGTGAATGCCGGACTCGCACAGGCCGAGGTGAAAGTGGAAGAGGTTTACACCACGCCGATCCACCATCACAACCCTATGGAAATGCATGCGGCCATTGCGCAATGGGACGGCGACAAGCTCACGCTGCATGATGCAACGCAATCCGTGACGCAGCGGCGCAGTTACGTAGCAAAAATGTTCGGCATACCGGAAGACAATGTTCGCGTGATCGCGCTATTTGTGGGCGGCGGTTTTGGCAGCAAAGGGCAGACCTGGGCCCCGGTGGTGCTGGCTGCGCTGGCGGCAAAACAGGTGAAAAGGCCGGTGAAGCTGGTGACGGAGCGTCCGCAGATGTTTGGCATGGTGGGCGCGCGTCCGCGGACGCACCAGAAGCTGAGCCTGGGCGCAACCCGCGATGGCAAGCTGACGGCGATCAAACATGAAGTGCATGCGCATACCTCAGTGATTGAGGATTACCTTGAGTCATCTGCGTTTGCGACGCGCGTGATGTATGACTGCGCCAATGTTCAGACCGTTCATCGGCTGGTGCCGCTTAACCTGGGAACGCCGACCTATGACCGCGCTCCGGGCGTCGCCACGGGAACTTACGCGCTTGAAGTTGCCATGGACGAATTGGCTTACAAGCTCAAAATGGACCCGCTGGAGCTGCGGCTAAAGAATTACGCTGAGATCGATCCCGGCACCAAAAATCCTTTCACGGAAAAAAGTCTGAACGAGTGCTACAAGCGCGCGTCAGAGAAATTTGGCTGGGCGCGAAGGCAGGCTGAGCCGGGATCCATGCGCGAAGGCGACACGCTTGTCGGCTGGGGCATGGCGACGGAAACATATCCGGCGCGGCGGCTGCCTTGCAGCGCGCTGGTCCGGCTGCAACCCGATGGGCGAGTGGTGGTCGCCTCGGGAACACAGGAAATCGGCAACGGCATTTATACCGTCATGACGCAGGTTGCGGCCGATGCGCTCGGCATCCCGCCTGAGTTGATCGACGTCAAAATCGGCGACACCACTTTGCCGCCCGCGCCTATTTCTGCGGGGTCCATGTCCACCGCAAGCGTAACGCCCGCCGTGCATGACGCAGCCATGCAGGCGCGCAACAATCTGCTGGCGCTTGCTTCCGGAGACGCGCAGTCACCTCTGCACGGCATTGCGGCTGACCAGCTTGATATAAACGGCGGAAACATTTCCGCCAAGGGCTCGCCCGGTAAGACGGAAAATTTCCGCGCTCTGCTGGCCCGCCACGGACAGCCAGTGGAAGGCCACGCCAGCCTCAAGCCCGATCTCGACACCAAGAAGTTTTCCTCGCACTCGTTCGGAGCGGTCTTTGCCGAAGTGGCCATTGATCCGCTCATAGCGATGCCGCGCGTGCGCCGTGTCACCGCCGTTTATGACGTAGGGCGCATCATGAACGCCAAAACCGCACAAAGCCAGTTCATCGGCGGTATTGTGTGGGGCGTGAGTCTGGCCCTGTTTGAGGATACGCAAATGGACCCGCCGACCGGCCGCTTTTATAACTCCAATCTGGCCGAGTATCATGTGCCAACAAACCTCGATATTGGCGAGATTGATGTTTCCGCGCTCGATATCCCCGATCCCAAGCTCGATTCCATGGGTGCTCGCGGCATCGGCGAGATCGGCATTACCGGAACGGGCGCGGCCATCGCCAATGCCATTTTCCATGCGACAGGGAAGCGCGTACGCGATCTGCCGATTACGCCTGACAAGTTGATATAAGGAGAAATGCTATCTGATTATGAACCTGCGATTCTCGTGTAACCATCAGTCGAAAGTAACTCTTGAGTTGCGCACCAGCGAGTGCTGGAATTAGATTTGTAGAATCCGTGGAAGAAGTTACGGCACACTCTTGGGTTACTGGATTAAGGGTTACTAAATGCAAATGATAAAGTCGGCAGTTCTTATGCTACTGCTGGCGAGCCTGGCGGTTTCTCAGACAAGCACACATCAACAAAAAACACCTGACTGGAATTTCGCGGTATCCGGCGATTCACGTAATTGCGGCGATGTGATTGTTCCTTCCATCGCGGTGATCGCTGCTAAGAATCATGCCGCGTTCTATTGGCATCTGGGAGATTTGCGCGCCATCTATGGCGTTGATGAGGATTATCAGTCCGCTCGCGACCGTGCGCAACCTGTGCAGAAAACTGCGTATCTTCAGAACGCCTGGGATGACTTTATCCAGTACCAACTAGGGCCGTTCGGTTCCATGCCGGTTTTTGTCGGCATTGGCAACCATGAAACGGTTGCGCCAAAAACGCGCGAACAATTTGCAGAAAAATTCGCCAAATGGCTGGATTCTCCCACCCTGGAAAAGCAGCGCCTGGCAGATGATCCTGAGGATAAAAATCCAAAAACATATTTTCACTGGATACAGGGTGGAGTGGATTTTATTTACCTGGATAACGCCACGAAAGACCAATTTTCTCCGCAGCAGGTAAGCTGGCTGGAAGGCGTGATCAAGCGTGCTTCCTCCAATACTGAAGTACATTCCGTGGTGGTTGGCATGCACGCCGCGCTGCCCTACAGCGTGGCCGGTGGACACAGCATGAATGACTGGCAAGTGGGAACTGAAAGCGGACGGCGCGTTTATACCGCGCTGCTGAATTTCAAAAAGCAGACCCACAAGAACGTTTACCTGTTGGCCAGCCACTCGCATTTTTACATGAGCGGGATTTTCAACTCGGATTACTGGAAAGCGAATGGCGGCGAACTGCCGGGCTGGATCGTCGGCACGGCGGGTGCTGTGCGTTACGCTTTGCCGCCTGATGCCCCGCGAGCACAAGAGGCACGCACCAAGATTTATGGCATGCTTCTGGGCACAGTGCACAGTGATGGCACAATCGATTTCAAATTTGAAGAAGTTAAGCCATCCGATGTCACGCCGGTTGTCACCAAACGCTATACACCAGCATTTATTGATTTCTGCTTCAACAAGAACACGGCTTTTCGCTAAACCTCAAGCTGTCCGTCCATCCGTAAAGGATTTATTTGTTCGCCGCCTAATGTTTTTGTGTAATAGCGCGCGCAATATTTTCAAACTTGTAGTTCGCACATTCTGAAAATGCCGGGAAAAGGGAACTCTATCGGACTTATTTTTCTTATTTTTGGGGATTATCCCTTTGACACATAAGGCTGTAAGTGGTAGAAAAGACTAGCCGTGACAGGGAAAAATAGTTTGTCAAAATGACAAATTGCCTCTTGCGTAATTGGTTTTCTGGTGCAACTCTGGAAATGGAAGACTCCGTATAACGGGCTACGCCAGTGCGCAAACACTGACGCAGCCCTAACCAAAGCACCTGATTGGAGGCACATTTGGCTGACCGTAAGGATATCAAGAGACGCAAGCGCAGTGGTTTCGCTGAGGTCAAAGGCAAGATCGTGGACAGTGTAGAAATCAAACCAGCCGACAACGGCTATGGCGTTGGCATCATGTTCCAAGATCGTACATTTCTCAGCTTTGACGTGATCGTAGAGCCGCGCTTTACCGTTACGCCGGAACTGGCAGACTGGAAAACGGGCAATTACAGGCCGCTTAAGCGATGGCGAACTATACACAGCTAATCCTAACCCGCCGAAAAAAGGCGGGTTTTTAGCTGCTGTAGACCT
This sequence comes from Candidatus Angelobacter sp., assembly GCA_036495645.1. Classification (GTDB taxonomy): domain Bacteria; phylum Acidobacteriota; class Terriglobia; order Terriglobales; family Acidobacteriaceae; genus Angelobacter. Next base: position 87,490 of record DASXMN010000034.1, on the reverse strand, counting down.
AAAATCTAAGGTGTTTTAAGAGAATAGGCACTGTACTAATGGGCGATATGGTACAGTACAAGAGGACTTCCCATTTTGGTTACTGGGACATGAAAAAAATGTCCAAAAGGGTTGCGTCTTACGCGAGTTTCATGCATCATAGTTACAGGTTGCTTTAGGGTAACCTGATTCAGTTCCGCCGGGTCGCACCCGGCTTTCCCCGCAGCCCTTGGGTATAATGAAGGGCAGAAAGGCCGCTCACGCGGCCTTTGCCGTTTCAGGGCCAAACTTGCCTAAAACCCTCTCCGTATCGGTCATGGTCGCGTGGGTGGCACGTAACAGGAACCAACAGCGCTGGTCCCACTCGGCGGCAAACCAGAACTTTGAATTTGTATCCAGCTTTATTAAATTGCTTCACGTAGAGGGTATCGCCAGGTTTGTCGAATAACGTTAGCACCTCAAGAATTTTGGTGGGCCGTGAGATCACGCATGGCATCCAAGAAAGACCTTGGAACCTTTCGGTATGATATCCGCCGAAGTCGGCATTACATTTCGTCCCTTCGCGAATGGCATTTACTATCTTTTGCGGCTCATTTACTTCTTTGTTGGAACCACGCCTGAGCAGCTTTATGAGATGAGGAAAACGCTCGGGAGAAAACTTAACTCTATGACCACGAGGGTCGCGGAGATCTGCATCGCAAAGATTCTGCTCATACCACGCTAACATCTCACGCAAGTCATGCAGCCATATCCTTGGCGGTGGGGCTTCGATTACCTGCGGTGGGTCTTGCGGCATAAATGATCGTTCTCTTGACAGTGGATGTATCATAAAATGAGAGGAGGGCAGGGGACTTGAACCCCATCGCCTAGCCGACGATTCCGATTTATAAGATCGGTTCTGTCACCTGACAGTTACCCTCCATAAGAAATGGCCTAATCGCAAAACCAGCTACAGGAGACGCGATTAGGCCATCGCTATTAGTTGACGCTTTCCGTAATAGTGGGTTCCTCCATCGCCCCAAATTGAGCAAGTTGATCTGGATTGATTGTGACCTTTTTAGGACCGGTTAAACGATCCTCAACTTTTCTCAAGATCGCGTGAATATCAACCGCAGAAAGCTTCTTCACTGCCTCTGCAATGTTTGGAAGATGTAAATCCTGTTTCGCCAGTTCTTGGAGTACAGCGGTAAAACATAACAGGCGTAATGTCGCATCTGTTTTCTTAGTGATCTCTCGTGATCCATTCTCCCATTTAGATAGGCTGGTTTTGTGGACTCCTAAAAGTTGGGCAAGCTCTACGCCGCTTAACCCGGCCATCTTCCTTAAAAATCTAATCTCCGAACCAGAAAGCAAAGTGTCTTTCTTTAGAAGCGAAAAGACAATTGCCCGATGGAGTTCGGACATGGCTGGAATTTCCGGAACAATCGCGCCACACTTACATTGCCATACAAAGATACCGACAAGACTCACAGAATCCAGTCCGCATTCAGTGTATTTGTAATTGCTGCGCGTTCCTTCCATTACCCCTCCACAGTCATAACACTTGCGTGTCACGATTTCCCTAATCACTTCGGTATCCGTCCCCTTGTTTTTCATAGTCATCTCCGATTGCAAATGCCAGTGATGAAAACTACAAGCGGGCATTCATAATCCTGCTTGCAGTCCAATGCAATCCGCATTTCTAACGAGCGTTTTTCGCATTTTCCCCGAACGCGAAAACACCAGTTGTCGAACCTTAAGGAATATTCCGGCTCCCAGACGATCTTGCCGGTCTTAATGATCCGCTCAGCATCTATGGTTGTGAATTTCCTGTCTTTACAGCGTTGTTTAAAATGGTCCGTTATGTGGACATACCCAAGTTCCAGGGCTCGGACGATAACAACGTGAGCATTGGCGAGTGTTAGGGGAAACGTCCTGTCTACAGTACCGAGCCGTAACTGCTTCCATTGATCCACAGCCACTCCTAAGATGTTGGCATTATGCTAACAGTTGCATAATGCCAACGCAAGGGCAAAATGCCCAAGTCAGACAAAATGGCCTATGTGGTATAAAAAGACCATGAAGATCGAAAAGGCTAAATTCGATGATCTTTTGGGTCGATTGCTCAAGGCAAAGCCGCTGCCAGAGAAAAAAATAAGGACTCCAAAGAAGCGGAGTCCCAAGCCCATAATAGACCGCAGCCCTCAAAAGGGCTGATTATCTTGGGGATTCGCGGTTAGCTCTGCCATCGGCATTGGTATTGTGCCGCACATCCGCGCAATGGTCTTTATGAAGATGTCTGTATCCTTGCGGTTGTTGAAGCGGTAATCAAACTCCGCCATGTAACGCTCAAGGTGCTTTACGCTCACCTGATGGAAGCTGCCTATCAAACCGCGCTTAAATAAAGACCAGTAATTCTCAATCGTGTTTGTGTGGACGTTGCCGCGCACCCATTCCTCACGTATATGGTTCACTGATTCATGCTTGCGAATCTTGCCGACTGATTTATAACCGCGATGCTCATCCGTCATAATGTGAGCATCTTCGGCAGTGTGATTGAAGATCGTGCCGACCAGGGTATCTTTTGAAACGGTATTCAGGCGCATGGTCCTAACCCTGCCGCTGCTGCCGCGCTCAATCAATCCGACAACGGCGGGTTTGTCATACTTTGCACGCTTGCGCCGTTTGTCATAGCGTCCACCTACGTAAGTTTCGTCAACTTCGATTGTGCCCTTGAGACGGTCAGCCATAAGAGAGCCCTCCGTTTCTTCCATCGACTTGCGAATGCGATGGGCCATATACCATGCTGTTTTGTAGCTGCCAATTCCAAGGTGGCGCTGTAGCTGTTTCGCGCTCACTCCCTTTTTGGCATCGGCAATCAGAGCAACGGCAAGAAACCATTTTGTTAACGGCAAATGCGAGTCATGGAAGATCGTGCCGGATGTGGCGCTGAATTGCTGCTGGCATGTTGGCTCAAGACACTGATAGAGTTTCCCGCGCTTGTTTTCCGTATCCTTGCTAACCTTGCGCGTGATCGTGGACACGCTGTCATTGCCGCATGTAACGCAGCGAATCCCATCGGGCCAGCGCATCTGCTCAAGGTAATTCCAGCACGATTCCTCTGTTTTGAATTTCTCGTTAACGTCTATCAGGTTCATATTTCCCTCTTGACTTGACCAGAATACCCGTTTATTATTTCTGTGTCAAGGGGATAATCACCTTATTTTTTTGTTGACAATAGAACACAGGTACCTCAATATCTTGTATGTAAGCACACAACGGCACCATTCGTGGGGCTTCACAAGTGAGATCGGGTTCAAGGCGACTCAAATTCTTCTAAGGAGGCATTGACTCATGGCAACCAAGAAAAAAGCAGCCAAGAAAAAGAAGAAAAAGTAGTTGAGTAGCGGAGCCAAGTCTCCGTGAATTTTACAAGGGAAAATAGTTATGACGGGGTGTTCATCGGAACACCCTTTTTTGCTGCTCATTTCCTGGATTCTGGATTGAAAATGCGATTCGCTGTTCTTCTTTCCTGCTGCTCCCCAGGTGCTTGAACTGCTGAGACGTAGCGAAAAATCACGTACAATTTCAATGTGTCCATTCTCCGACCAGCCGCAATCCTGAAAATCCGAAAGCCGGGTTTGTTTATTGGAGCAATCCTCATTTTGGCCGGCATATTATGCAGCGCACAGACCGATTCAACTTCATCGAATTCTGCGCCCGGCAAAACCAGCGCCCCGGGTGGGAATGACATTATTCCATTCCTCAACCAGACCATTGTTTGGTCAAGACAGTTGAGTACGCAGCAGCAGCTTGTGACCGAACCCAGTGACGCATTGTTCCTCAATGACAGCCGGCAGATTGCCGATCAGGTTGTGCAGCTTGCTTTTGAGTTTGCCCGGGCGCGGGCCCAGGCGCTGGCGAGTGAGGCGGACGGCGGCAAGAACAAAACCCAGGCTGCATCGTCGCAATACGGGGCGTTGATTGATTCCGCCACAAAAGCGGACCAGCAGGTAAAGTCCCTGCAACAGGAATTGGATGGGTTTCACCAGCAATTATTGAATGCCACCGGCCGCAAACGGACCACGTTGCTGGCGGTAATTTCAGAAACTGAAGGCGAGCTGCAACTTTTCCAGACTCGCCGGGACACTTTGCGTAACATGCTCCAATTTGCCACAGGGACTTCGGCAACCGGGCTAGGCTCGGGAAGCCTGCTCTCGCAGGTGGAAGAACTGGCACGCACCATACCAGCGGCATCAGCGAATGGCAAAGATGCTGAAGGAACAAGTTCAACCCGGGCGAATGCAAATTCGCCAGCCGTGGTCGCCTCACGTGAGCGAAAAGAAACGCCCAACGGCATTCTTTCGCTGGCCACAGATTTGTTTTCATTGCGCAGCAAGCTGCGAGCAATCGATGAGAATCTCCGCCAGACTGATACGCTCATTCAGGCTTCCAAAAACCTGCGCGCGCCAATGGTGGCGCAGATCAAAGACCTTACCAAGAAGGGCGATGAAGTTGCCGGGCAGCCTGACTCCCAGGACCCCGCGGTTCTGGCACAGCAAAAGAAAGACCTGGACGCGCTGACGGCGCAATTCAAGCAGATTTCAGCCAGCTTGCTTCCCCTTGGCAAGCAATCCATCCTGCTGGATGTATATAAGCGCAGCGGCACCAACTGGCAAAATGCTGTGCAAAGCGAATATCAGGCTGAAATGAAGGGATTGCTGCTGAGGCTACTTGGCCTTGGTCTGATTCTGGGAGTGGTGCTGGGTGTTTCTGAATTATGGAAGCGGGCCACGTTCCGTTACATCACTGACACGCGCCGTCGTTATCAGTTCCTGCTGATTCGCCGCATCGTCCTGTGGTGCCTGATCGCCATCATCGTTGCTACTGCGTTTGCCAGTGAGTTGGGCGCCATTACGACTTTTGCCGGCCTGATGACGGCGGGAATTGCCGTAGCGCTGCAAAACGTGATTCTCTCGATAGCCGGCTATTTCTTTCTAATTGGCAAGTATGGCGTGCGCGTGGGTGACCGCGTGAACATCGCCGGAGTGACGGGAGACGTGGTCGATATAGGCTTGGTACGCTTGCAATTAATGGAAATTACGGGCGGTCCTGCGCCGCTGCCCACAGGACGCGTCGTAGCATTTTCCAATGCTGTGGTTTTCCAGGCCAGCTCCGGAATGTTCAAACAAATCCCCGGCACAAATTTCCTATGGCATGAGATCACGCTCACGCTCGATCCTAAAAGCAATTATCGTCAGGTGGAGCAGCGCATGATGGAAGCAGTGAACAAGGTATTCGGCGAGTATCGCGACAAAATGGAGATGCAACGCCGCAACGTGGAACGCTCCTTGAACTCTTCTATTGGCGCGTTTTCTCCCGAAAGCCGCTTGCATCTCACACAAACCACGCTGGAGGTTGTGATTCGCTATCCGGTCGACATGTCCAGCGCCGGCGAGATCGATAACCGGGTTACGCGTGAGATTTTGGACGCTTTGGAGCGCGATCCGGATTTGCGCGTTCAGGTCTCCGGCGGGCCAGTCATCAAGGTGGAAGATCAATCTGCCGTACCAGTCAAAGGCTAGCTTTCCGTCTGGGCGACAGGTAAGGGATAATAAGAAAAGCTGTCCCGCAAAGCAGGTTTCCAAAATTACTGGTGTATACCTGCGTTGCGTATATGTGTTCTGAGCGAAACTGCTGGGAGGAAAGCCAGTGAAAACTGTCTTTGTGATTGGCGCTGGACCGGCGGGAATGTTTGCTGCACAGAAGATCGCTCAGGGCGGCCATGAAGTAATTATCCTGAATCGCGACATCAAGCCGGGCGGGCTGGCTGAGTACGGCATCTATCCTACTAAAGACAAGATGAAGATTGGCTTGCGCAAGCAGTTTGCCAAAGTGCTGAGCCTGCCCAACGTTCATTATTTCGGGCATGTGCCTGTTACCGGCCAGTCTGCTGTCACCATTCCCGACCTGCAAGAATTTAACCCAGCGGCCATTATCTTTGCCGTGGGCGCTCAGGGGACAAAAAAACTTGGGTTGCCGGGCGAAGAAGTGCGCGGCGTTTATGCTGCGAAAGACTTTGTTTACAGCTACAACTTGCTGCCTCCGTTCACTTCGCGTGATTTCTCCACCGGCAAGCGGGTGGCAATTGTTGGTATGGGCAATGTAATGGTGGATATCGCGCGCTGGCTGTTGATTGATGCTTCGCAAAAAACTGCGGAAGAAGTCCTGGTGATCGCACGGCGCGGCCCGTTTGAAGCGAAATTCGACAAAAAAGAGTTTGACTACATTGAGGAATTTCTGGACCGCAAAGCGTTTGATGAGGAGTTGCACCGCATACAGCCTCAGCTTTCCGCTGTAGGCCAGGACATCGGCAAACTGGCCGCGGAGACTTTTCCTGTGCTGGCAACGCCTGCCACGGATCATCCGGCAGGTACGCCGCGTCTGCGATTTCGTTTTCTGTGCTCACCTCAGGCAATTCATGCCGATGCAAACGGGCGCATTGACCGGCTTGACGTCGCAGAAAATATTCTTTTTGAGCGCGACGGCAGCATGGCCTGCAAAGCGACAGAGAAGATTGCGAATGTCGACGTGGACACAATGATCTTTGCCATCGGAGATGTGGCTGATCCTTCACTCGGGCTTCCGTATAGCCGCGATAGTTACGTCATCAATCCTGACCAGACCGACCCCAAGCGCGCAGCCTACGAATTATTTGATCCGCGGAGCGGCAAAGTGCTGGAAGGTATGTATGCCGTGGGTTGGGCGCGCAAAGCGAGTGATGGTCTGGTGGGCATTGCGCGGCATGATGCCGAGGTGGGCGCCGTTCATGTGTTGGAGTATCTGAAAACTGCCGCAGAGAGCAACTTTGGCGCTGCTGCGATTCAAAGCTTCCTTAAGAATAGAGGGTTACAGGTGGTGAGCAAGCCTGATCTTGAAAGTCTGGCCCGTGCGGAAGAGCGTGAAGCCCAGCAACGAGGCGTTCCCTGGTTCAAATTCGCTGAAGATAATGACATGCTTGCAGCCATTGATGCCGAGAAAGCGAAGGCAGTGACCGTTTAGCACACCTTGATTCTTCCGGCTGCTCACAATTAAAGTCTTCAAGTAGATGCCAGCATGGGACACCAATCTATATTTGAAATATGCCAATGAGCGGGCTCGCCCCGCGGCGGACTTGATCGCGCAAATCCGCATCGATCCTGCGACCATCGTGGACCTTGGTTGTGGGCCTGGCAATAGCACGGAGCTGTTGCGGCAGCGCTGGCCGGATGCCGCCATTATTAGCATAGACAATTCACCGGAGATGCTGGCGCAGGCCAAAGCCAATCATCCAGACTGGCAATGGGTGCTGGGCAATATTGAAGCTTGGAAGCCTGAGCCGGCTGTGGACCTGATCTTTTCCAACGCAGCGCTCCACTGGGTTCCGGGCCATGCCACATTGTTCCGCAGCCTGATCAACGGCGTGGCGCCCAGAGGCGCACTGGCCGTGCAAATGCCCAATAATTTTCATTCGCCAGCACACGCGGTATTGCAGGAAGTAGCATTAAGCGGCGATCCTCGATGGGGCAAGGCTTTGGCGGCCGCTCCAGGTACCTTCGCCGTGCAACCCCCAGCTTTTTATTATGACGTTTTGCGTAAACACGCCAGCCGCGTGGATATATGGGAAACCGAGTACCAGCATGTAATGGATGGCCCTAAAGCCATCTTTGATTGGATACGCAGCACTGGAATGCGACCGTACATTGATCGCCTGCCGGATGCGGAGCAGCGCCAACTTTTTGAAGAGCTCTGCCTGGAAGGCATTCAGGAAGCTTACCGGCCCAATGATCAGGGCAAAGCACTGTTTCCGTTCCGCAGGATATTCATTGTGGCCTTTCGATGAGATGCAGTTCTCAAGACGAAGAGAGTCCACGAAGAAAGCTAATTGAAATTTCATTAAGATATGTTCTTGAGCCGAAGAGCTTGTTTGTTCGTCGCGGTCGTATTGCTGTGCTCTGTTCGCGCTTCCGCGGGATCTGCGCACCAGATCGGCGCCGATCTGTACGCCTACATTTCAGACAATGATTCCAGCGCCAACGCTACATTTATGGTCAGTCCGCAGGGCATTCTGGTGGTTGATACCGGTTTCAACGAGCAGGAAGGCCGTAAGTTGCTGGATGAGATTCGCAAAGTTTCTTTCGCTTCCGTGCGCTGGATCGTGAATACGCACTATCATCAGGACCATCGCGGCGGAAACAGCGTGGTGGGCCCGGATGCCATAATTATCAGCACTGAATTCACTAGGACTAAAGCGGCAAAGGACTATCCAATCAATGAGACGGTAGGAGCTAAGGGCCTGGTGCTTTACGTCGGAGGGCATGAGGTCCGCGTTTATCACCCAGGCCCTGCGCATACTCGGGGCGATCTCGTTGTTTATTTTCCTGAGCAACATGCAATCGCCACGGGCGATCTTTTTCTCAACAATTCCTGCCCAGCCATGGATGATGGAGACATGGAAAACTGGATCGCAGCTCTTGACCAGATGCTGGCTTTACCGCTGGAGCATGTTGTGCCCGGGCATTTTGCATTGGCGGGGAAGGAGCAACTGCAACGGTTTCGCAATTATCTTGCAGACTTGCGCGATCAGGTAGGCCGTATGTATCGTGAGGGTATTCCTTTGGAACGCGTTCAGAAATCGCTTGATTTGCGAGCTTACAAGGACTTTCGTCAATATCCACAATATGAAGCCACTTTCAAGGACAACGCCGCGGCCTATTACATGCAACTCGATAAACGCAAGGTGTTGCGGAACGCGCAATAACTGTTTCCTGCAATCGAGAATCTCGTAATCCTGTAAGAGCATCCATTCTGATGAGTTGTGAAACTTTGGGTTCGAAAGGTATGAATGGAATACACGAATCTTGGTTCTACCGGCGTAAAGGTCTCTCGCATTTGTCTGGGCTGCATGACGTATGGCAAAAAAAGCTGGCGGCAGTGGGTGCTGGATGAGGAAGAAGGCCGCCCATTTATCAAACAGGCGCTTGACCTTGGCATTAATTTCTTTGATACGGCGGACATGTATTCCCTCGGAGCCAGCGAGCAGGTGCTTGGCCGTGCCTTGAAAGATTTTGGGCCATCGCGCGACAAACTGATCATTGCCACAAAAGTTTTCTTTCCCCTGGGCGACGATCCTAATCAGAAAGGCCTTTCACGCAAGCACATCATGCATGCCATTGATGACAGTCTTCGCCGGCTGAACACTGATTATGTTGATCTTTACCAGATTCATCGCTTCGATTATGAAACCCCGATTGAAGAGACGCTCATAGCGCTGCATGACGTAGTGAAATCGGGCAAGGCCCGTTATATTGGCGCGTCTTCAATGTTTGCCTGGCAGTTTGCGCGTATGCTGCACACCTCAGACCGTCTTGGAATTACGCGCTTTGTGACTATGCAGAACCATTACAACCTTGTCTATCGTGAAGAAGCGCGCGAGATGGTTCCCTTATGCGAATCCGAGCGCATTGGACTTGTGCCCTGGAGCCCGCTGGCACGAGGAGTGTTGGCGGGAAATCGCAAGTCTGGAACTGTCCGTTCGCACGAAGACGATTACACCAAAAAACTCTATACGCAGGAAGCTGATGATCGCGTTGTGGAAATCGTGGCCCAGGTAGCCAAGATGCGTGGTGTGCCACCTGCCCAGGTCGCGCTGGCATGGCTTCTGCATAAGCCTGCCGTGACCGCGCCGATCGTCGGGGCTTCCAAGCAACATCATCTGCAGGATGCAGTGGCAGCGGTGAGCCTAAAGCTGACAAAAGATGAGATTAGCCAACTGGAGTCAGTTTATGTGCCGCATCCGGTTCTGGGCCACCACTGAATTTTTGGCCATGGCCTAAATTTGCTTTTGATTGACGAAAGCAGGTCTTAAGGCCTGCTTTTACGGCCAATCAGCAATCCAGTGATCATGCCAATCGCGAAAGCTCCGGCGGCCACGGTTGTAACCGAAGTCAGCGGACGATCTTTCACCTTCTCACGAATATCATCCAGCCGGTCATCGGCAGCCGCTTTGGCGCGCCGCACTGAGCCTCCTAAATCCTGATAGGTTGCGTCCAAACGTTCTTTCACCTGGGCGGAAAGGGTTTTGGCTCTTGTAGCGATCTCTGAAACGTTGTCCCTTAACTGTGCTCCCATCCGTGATACGTTCTCTGCGCTCATGAAAGCTCTCCTGCTGAAATTTTACGCCTTTTTCCCGGCATTTGAAGAGATCAAAAACAAGGTGAGCGCCAGCAAAGAGCTTCATGATTGCGAGATAATAGTAGCAATGGCTCTCTCAATAAATTTCCCAGACTGGAACAGCTTTGGCCGCGTCAATGCCAGTCAAAGATGGCGCAGGCAATCAGCAGCTTTGGGCAGTGATATGACCCGCGCAATAGTCGAGGCGGCGCAGGTGTCCTCCGGCATGCGCGTGCTCGATGTTGCCTGCGGCACAGGCGAACCTGCGATTACTCTAGCCATGTTGCTCGCCGTCAGCGGCAATGTGATTGGTGTTGACCTTTCTCCAGCGCCACTCAAGATTGCAGAAGTACGAGCAGAGCAGCGCGGATTGACGAATGTCACTTTTCAGCAGGCGGACGCGCACGACTTGCCATTTCCTGAGAGCAGTTTTGACCGGGTTACTTCACGGCTCGGGGTGATGTTCTTCTCTGATCTGCCTCGCGCATTGGCGGAAATGCATCGGGTGTTGAAGCCTGGCGGAAAAGCTGCCCTTTTGGCATGGGGATCCATGGATCAGCCTTATTTCAAGACCACAATCGGCACAGTGCTGCGGACAATGCCGGATGCGATCGTCCGGGAAAGCGGACGCAGCATGTTTCGATTCGGCAAGAAAGGGGTTCTGGCCCAGGAACTGCGAAAAGCCGGTTTTTCCAAAGTAAATGAGCGATTCATAACGATTGCCTGGACGTGGCCCGGGACGCCTGAGGAAGTCTGGGAGTATTTTCAAGATGTAGCTATACCGTTTACACCCTTGCTGCAATCCATTCCGGTGGAGCGGAAAGCAGAAATTGATGCTGAAGTTCTGCGCGCTATCGGCCAATACTATGACGGTACAAATATAAAATTTACGGCGACAGTAAACATCACTGTCGCCATGAAGTAGTTGCTCGTCTTGGGTTATGTGAGATCCGCAACTTTCAGTTTGATCTCCGTGCTCTTCCAATTGGATTGAAACTGTTTATCGACGAACTGCGCGTCATAATCGCGATTCTGTGCCCGCAGTGCCTCGCTTAGGCCGAAGAGTGAACGCGGATTCCGTGGGTTGCGGTCCAGATCGTCGCGAAAGACCTTTTCTGCTTCAGCGGCGTTTCCATTCAGCAGCAGCACGGCCCCCAGAGATTCACGCACAGGATAAAACCAGTCTGGCGGCTCATCATACTTCAACGTATCCTGCACGGCGACCGCACGCCGCAACTGGGCGATGGCATTGGCGGAATCGTGCTTTGCCAGCGCGATCTTTGCCCCAAGCACATTCGTGGCGATCGTCAGTACATCTTTGGCTTTGTTGTTAACCGGCATCGCGAATACCTGGTCCGGTGGCGTTTTGTCAGCGGCTTCACTCACAATGTGGTGCTCGGCCTCAGCCTCAGCCACTTTGCCTTTAGCTGCCAGGGCCATGCCTCGGGCAAAGTGCCAGAAGACGGTTGTAGTCTTCATGGCGGCGTCGGGTTGCGGTATGGCAAGGATCTGATCCCATTTCTGGAAGCGGACTTCGACTGCCATCGGCACTGTCATAAATCCTTCCAGCGGTGGAATGTCTTTCACCAGTGGACCAACGTGCGCAGCGAGCATCTCGCCGGCCTTGTGTGCTTCAGCATAATTGCCGTTCATGCTGGAGCAGGCCGCAATGAAATGAAGGTTGTGGCTGTAATACATGGCGCCGTAAATTCCTCCTGGGCCGTTCGACTGCAAATATGCACGGTCAGCCGCAGCGGCAAGCTGGTTGGTCTTAACGGCAGAATCAAAATCACCGGTGCGTATATAAATGTGTCCGGGCATGTGCACCAGATGTCCTGCTGCTGGCGCCAGCGCAGCCAGGCGGTTGGCCGCCGCCAGAGCGCGCTCCGGGTTTGGCGAAGCCTCCACGGTGTGAATGTAATAGTGGATCGCGCCCATGTGGTTGGGATCGCGCTTTAAAACAGATTCCAGCGCGGCGATAATTTCTTCAGTTCCGCCTTCAGGAGTTCCATCAGGATGCCAAAGTCCCCAGGGATGGAGCGTCATACCGGCTTCTGCAAAAAGAGTGGCGGCATCAAGATCGTCGGGAAATTGTTTCACTACATCACCCATGGCATTGCGGTAGCGCTCTGCCGCCAGACGCATATCAGCGTTGGGATCGGCTGGAAAGCGCAGGGCCATCGCAGCGATATAGGCTTTTTCGCTGGGCGAAGCATTGGCCGCCAATTCACCGGCTTTGGCAATGGCCTCATGCGCCTTCTTAAATCGATCAGGATCTGCAGGGTCGTTATAGTTTGGCCCAATCGCCTCTGCCATGCCCCAGTAGGCCATCGCGAGCTTGGGATCAAGCTCAGCGGCGCGCTGGAACGATCCGCCGGCTTCTTCATGATTAAACGCATAGATCAGGCGCAGACCCTGATCGAAAAATTTTTGCGCTTCAGGGTTACTGCTGGAAACAGGGTGATGCAGGTCTCCCAGTCCGGTCATTAAAACCGCTTTTTTTGCGGGAGGCTGGCTTTGCATATTGTGCTGCTGGGCATTCATCGACAAGCAAAGAGCAAGTGGTAACAGCGCGTGCGTCAGGAGCTTCATGGTGATGTTCTCCTCAATCGATTGATTGTGATTTCCTGGTTTCCCTGGGATAAACGGTTGATCGGAGGAGAGAACGAACCTGCTATTGTTTCTTGCCAAAGATCTCGCGCAGCAGAGCGGTTGTTTGCGCAGCCGGATTCTGACGGATTTTCCGTTCCTCTTCTCCCATTACGTAAAAGAGCCCGTCCATGGTTTTGCCGACCACATATTTGTCTATGCTGAAATCCTGGCTTTCTGCCAGGCGACCGGCCAAAGGATTTTGCATCAGTTGATTGTACTGCCGGATTACGCCTACATTCTCCATGGCCCGGTGCACAATGGGCGCAAACGCGGCTGTGAGCTGATCTGTGCTGGATTTTTTAAAGTATTCCGTGGCTGCCGTATCGCCACCAGAAAGAATCTGCCGCGCGTCGGCAATGGTCATTTTCATTACGGCGTCGATGAAAATTTGGCGGGCGGCAGGAGCGGCCTGTTCAGCGGCGCGGTTCATTCCTATTTCAAGGGCGTCTACCTGCTGGCCCATTCCCATCAGGCGCATGCCTTTACCCACGCTGCGCAGTTTTTCCGGCAGCAGGATTTTAATGGCGGCGTTTTTGAGAAAACCATCTACACGCCCTGTGGAAGCGACAGCCCTGCGCGTGCTTACGCTTAGAGCTTCTTTCAGCCCGGCGGCAATGCGATCGTCGGTTGGGCCGGATTTTTTACCCAAAGCCTCTTCGGCCCTCTTCCGCAAATCATCGAGCGGCGACTGCGCGAAGACACACGTGGAAAGCAATGCAGCTATCAGGAGAATGAGCAAGGCGTGTTTCTTTATCGGCCTCGCTGGTGCGAGATGACCAATATCTGTGATCAACAGTAAGCCACGGATATTTTCCGAATTTGTATATTGTGGTTCTCGACCTTTCATTTGTCCTATACCGTAATAACGCGCTACAAAGAAGATAACGTGTGGAGGCTAAATTCTTTGATCACGAGATTACTACGATTCTTGAGCATAAGTGCCGTTCTTCTGGTGGTTTTTTCTTCCGAGGTATTCGCGCAGGCAGCGTCAGGCACAGTCCATCCGGAAATGATCGTTTCGGCACAGTGGCTGGCTGGACACCTCAATGATCCCAAGGTGGTGATTTTGCATGTGGGGGAAAAACGTTCTGAATACGATAGCGGCCACATTCCCGGCGCACGCTTTTTGGCGCTGGAAGACTTCATTGAAGGTGAAGATGCAGAGCTACCTTCCACGGATAAGCTGAAAGCGGCTTTTGAAAAAGTGGGTGTCAGCGACGATTCGCGCGTTGTGCTGTATACCACAGCCTGGTATCCCATGGCTGGACGCGCCTTTTACACGCTGGACTACCTTGGACACGGCGACCATACGGCCTTGCTGGACGGCGGCATCGATGAGTGGAAGCTGGAAAACCGGCCGCTATCGAAGGACGAACCAAAAGTGACGCACGGCAGCTTTACTCCGCATGTCCATCCTGAAGTCCGCGCCATGATGGAGGAAGTAAAGAAGATTTCCGAGCAGCCGACAAAAACAGCGGTGCTGGTAGATTCGCGGCCCGATAAACGCTATATCGACGGGCACATTGCTGGGGCGGTCCATATTTACTGGCAGGAAACGCTTGTGGATGCCAAGAACAAGCCGGTCTTTTTGCCGCCTGACAAATTGAAGGAGCTATTTGCCGGCAGGGGCGTCATGCCCGGACAAAAGGTGATTACCTATTGCGAGATCGGCCTGCAAGCTTCCCATAATTACTTCATTGCCAAATATCTCGGATATGATGCCGCTATGTTTGATGGTTCCATTCACCAGTGGAGTCACATGAACTCGCTGCCGGTAGTAGCGGGCCAGTCTCTGCGCTAAGAGCAGGAGAGCAAGAATGTTTTTTCGAACCATTGTGCTGGCAGCGCTGGTATTGGCAGGAAAAATATCGAGCCAGGCGCAATCCAGTGCAACACCAAAACTGCGGCCGGAAATGCTGGTGACTGCGGATTGGCTGGAGAAGCATTTACAAGACCCGGACCTGGTGGTGCTCTGCATTGATTCGACGCCAGAGTTTTATTCCAAGGGACATATTCCCGGCGCGCGAGAGATCAAGCTGGCCGAAATCGCGGTGACCAAGGATGGTATCCCAAATGAATTGCCGCCAATGGAGACTTTGGTACACGTTTTTGCAACTGCAGGGGTGAGTAACAAAGTGCGCGTTGTGCTCTATGGAGAGCGCACAAATCTCTTTGCGGCCCGGGCATATTTCACGCTCGACTATATGGGAGTAGCAGGGCGCGCTACGCTGCTGGACGGAGGCATTGAGAAGTGGACAGCCGAGGAGCGGCCCTTATCAACGGAGAAGCCGAAGATGAAACCCGCTGTGTTTGCGGTTAAGCCGCGGTCTGGAATCCTGATCGACACAACCCGAATACGCGCTCTGGCGGAAAAGAAAGGTGCGGCGCTCACGCTGGTGGATGCGCGTCCCCGGAAAGAGTTCACCGGCGAACAGCTCTCAGAAAATGTTGCCGAGGCAGGCCATATTCCAGGAGCAAAAAGCCTTTACTGGATGGACATGATGGTGAGCCGCGAAAATCCAGTGCTGCGTCCGGAGGCTGAGCTGCGGCGGATGTATGGGGAACTGAATGCCTCCGCAGGGCAGCCGCTGGTTATTTATTGCCGGACAGGTATGCAGTCTTCATTTGATTACTTTGTGGCCAAATATCTGGGATATGAACCAAGCATGTACGACGCTTCATTTT
This sequence comes from Candidatus Angelobacter sp., assembly GCA_036495645.1. Lineage (GTDB taxonomy): Bacteria > Acidobacteriota > Terriglobia > Terriglobales > Acidobacteriaceae > Angelobacter. The sequence goes on along the minus strand of DASXMN010000034.1, from coordinate 71,983 downwards.
ACGAATGGAGTAGAAAAGACCTACCCGCGGAGACCTCTCCTCCCAAATGACAAATGCCCTGGCTTGAAGACCCAGGGCATTTTTTGAAAAAGAATCTTTCTAAAAAAGGTTCCAGAGGAATTGGTTGTAAACATCGTGGTGGTACTGGACTTCCGGAGCCTTCACGAAAGTTCCCAACAGACGCGGACATCGGTCGGCTGAAGCCTGCTTCAGGTCAGCGTATCGGGACTTCACATCCTCACCCATAAGTTTGCTGGTCCAGTCTGATTTGCGAAAATTTTCGAGAGCGGTATAAATATTGTCCGGCAGATAGCGCTCCGCCTGACGGAGATTCTTGATTCTGGAGGTTTCCCCCTCAATCCCAGTCTTGAATACGCTAAGCATAACCATGTAAGGATTGGCGTCAGGAGCGACGGAACGAACCTCAACGCGCATGCTCTTTTCATTGCCAATCGGAATGCGTACCATTGAGCCGCGATCAACCGCCGAAGCTTTTATCTGGTTAGGCGCTTCAAAGTGAGGATCGAGCCGGCGATAGGCGTTTACGCTGGCGTTAAGCATAAGGCAGATGTCATTGCCATGCGTAAGAATGCGGTCGACAAAGGCCCAGCCCAGCTTGCTCAGCTTTTCCTCGCCCTTGGGGTCCCAGAAAAGGTTCTTTCCGCCTTTGCTGATGGACACATTGGTGTGCATGCCGTTACCGTTCACCCCGACGACAGGTTTAGGCAGAAAGCACGCGGTCAGGCCCATTCTGGTGGCAACCTGGCGGCAGATCAGTTTGTAGAGCTGAATCTGATCAGCCGCGGCCACAACTTCTCCGTAACCGTAGTTGATTTCGAATTGTGACGGCGCCACTTCAGGATGGTCTTTCTCATTCTGGAAGCCCATGGAACGCTGCACTTCAGCGGTGGTGTCAATGAAGGTGCGCAGCGGATCGCCAGGCAGGGAATGATAGTAGCCGCCTGTATTCACATAATCGAACTTGCCGGTTTCGTGATAACGGCGCTCGGCATCCGAGCCCTGAAAGAGGAAGCCTTCAATCTCATTGGCGGCGTTGAGAGTGTAGCCCTCTGTCTTGTGCATCTGCTCGGCAAACATTTTGAGATTGCCGCGAATATCAGCGCTATAGGGCGTTCCGCCTTTATCGATGACTTCGCCAAACACCAGGACTTTGCCAGAACCGAAGACATCCGCCGGCGCCCAGTAAAATGAACTCCAGTCCAGGCCAAGCCGAAGATCGCTCTCCCGCTGCGCTGTAAAGCCGCGAATGGAAGAGCCGTCAAAGGTAAGATTGTCCCAGCTCTTGATCAGGAACTTTTTGTCATAGTCCAGCATGTGCAAACGGCCTTCAAGATCGCTGAACAGGACAGTGACAGCCTTAATGCGTTTCTCGTCCGTGAGATATTTCAGCCGGTCTTCCTGGATCTGGTGCATGGCAACGCGGTTTCTGCGCTGCTCCTTCGCTTCCAGATTCATATCCTCTAGTTCGTCGTAGGAGAGGGCGAGAAAATTGCGCAGTTCGTTTGCCATGAAGCTCCTTCAATCCAGAATTTTGGGTTTTCAGACCAATGCGGGTTCGTGCGAGCGGCGATCAACTCTTAAGGATATCTCGACAAGCGCATCGCGGCCAATTAAAAGACGTGATAGCAGCCATCAAATGGATTTATACCATCCACGGACGGGATGACGACTACCCAAACCACCCGCTTTTGTACGCAACCCACCAACACAGGATGAGCAAGGGCAAGGTGAGCGCCAGACTCAACCAGATGGGCAGAGCGACGTCAATGATTAACCCGAGGACGACGAAGAGCATCCAGAAAATCTTTTTTTCCATGTGACCCTTATTATTCGATAAACCCTTCCACCGAATCCGAAGATTGAAACACCGTTCGTCGTTATGCCCTAGACGTGATGAAACAGACTGAAACGCCCATAAGGGAGACTTTGGTAAAGTAATAAGATTCTATGCTCGACTTAGCCTACGTCAGGGAGAATTTCCCAAAAATTGAAGAGATGTTGCGCCGCCGAGGAATGGATCCGGCGCAGGTATTGAGCGGCTTCCGCCAGGTAGACGAGAAGCGCCGTGCGCTGATTACCCAGTCAGAAACGCTCAAGGCGCAGCGAAACCGCGCGTCAGAGGAAATCGCCAAACTCAAGAAGGCAGGGCAGGACGCTACCACGCAAATGGAGCAGACAAAAGCCTTACGCGCGCAGAGCGACGATCTGGAAAAGCAGGCTGCTGAGATCGACCAGGAACTGCGGACGATGCTGGCGGGAATTCCCAACGTGCCACATGAGTCGGTGCCGGTGGGGCATTCAGCCGACGAAAACAAAGAAGTTCGCAAGTGGGGTGCACCGCCGGAGTTCAGCTTTACACCCAAGCCGCATTGGGAACTGGGCGAGCAGCTTGGCATATTGGATATGGAGCGCGCGGTAAAACTTTCCGGCGCGCGCTTTGCGGTTTATTGGGACCTGGGGGCAAAGCTGGAGCGGGCATTGGCTAATTTCATGCTCGATCTGCACACCAGTGAGCATGGCTACACGGAAGTGCTCACGCCTTACATGGTGAATTCAGCCTCAATGTATGGCACCGGGCAGTTGCCAAAATTCGCCAATGATCTTTTTAAAATCGATCACCATGATCTTTGGCTGATTCCAACAGCGGAAGTGCCACTGACCAATCTTTATCGCGACGAGACGATTGACACCGCGCGGCTGCCGCTCTCCGTAACCGGCTACACGCCATGTTTCCGCAGTGAAGCGGGTTCTTACGGCAAGGATGTGCGCGGGATCATCCGGCAACACCAGTTCCAGAAAGTTGAGTTGGTTAAGTTCACGCGTCCGAACCAATCCTATGAGCAGCATGAGAAGCTCACGCGCAATGCGGAAATGGTCCTGCAAAAACTGGGTTTGCACTACCGCACCATGCTTTTGTGCACGGGAGACATGGGGGCGAATTCCGCCAAGACTTATGACCTGGAAGTGTGGCTGCCGGGGCAAAAGCTGTACCGCGAGATTTCGTCCTGCTCGAATTTTGAGGCCTATCAGGCACGGCGGGCGAACATACGCTTCCGGCCAGAAGGCAGCAAGAAGAGCGAGTATGTGCATACATTGAACGGCAGCGGGCTGGCGATCGGACGGACATGGCTTGCGATCCTTGAAAACTATCAGCAGGCCGACGGCAGCGTTGTAATTCCTGAGGTGCTACGGAAATATTTGGGTACGGACAGGATCACTGCGAAAAAATTCTGATTCACTATTGATGCGGACTACCGGGCAAACTGGCCCAAGTTCGTCATATGTCCACTCCCTGGCCAAAGTCGACAATTTTGGCGGTTTTGGCAATTCTGGCATTTTCTTGAACCGCGCCGTTCTGCTTCGATACACTTAATGCATGTCTCGCATTGGGCGCACGCTAAAAGGCTATCTCTTCTGGACCTACACGCGCGGAAGTTTCCATTACGACATTATGGTGACGATAATCCTCGCATTTATTTTTATCGCGCCGCATTACATTGACTTCAAAGACAAACCGGCCATCAGGCAGCCGCATCTTAATGACATCGTTGTCAGCGCAGACGGAAAAACTTATCAGGTGGATGCGTCCATTGTGGATGCGCAGGATGAGGGCATGGTACGGACGAACTTTCAACGGGTGCTCCGTCCAATAGCGGGCCCAGTCACTGTTGACCGAGTGGAACAGATACGGGACGGGGCAGGCCATGTAGTGGCATATCGGGCGTGGGTTCGGAGATAGCGAATTTAGGGAGCATGTGCTGGACTTGAGCCGGAGTGATACGAACATGTCTAAAATCCACTCTGGGAACGAAAGAAGGCGAAAACAATATTCATGAAGCGCAAGTCTCTTTTTTTAAATAGGACATTTTCAAAGACGGCGTTAAGAAGAGCATACGCAACTGTGGCCGTTTTGTTGTTCGCTTCAGCCCTCGCCCCAGTCTCGGCCAATGCGTTGAGCAAGAAGCCGCCAAAAACAACTCAAGCTGTACAAGAAACTGCGCCGAAGCCTTCTTCACCGGCGGGGGGTGATCTCGATGCCGTGCTGGCGAAATTGAATCAGTCCGCAACCACGTTCAAATCGGCCCAGGGAGACTTTACCTTCGAGACCTACCAGAAACTAGTGGATGAGAAGGAAGAGCAATCGGGCCGAATGTTTTTTCGCCGCATAAGAAACGAAGTAGATGCAGCATTTGACATTGCCGGTCCTGCTCCCAAACAGGTGGTTTACAAAGACGGCAAGGTGTACATCTACGAAAAGAAGATTAATCAGGTGACAGAACGTGATGTGAGCAGGAACAAGGCAGATGTGGATGCATTTTTGAGCCTGGGCTTTGGCGCGAGCGGCAATGATTTGTTGCGAGATTATGAAGTGAAGATGGAGGGCTGGGAAACAGTGGATGGGGTAAAAACGGCAAAGCTGGATCTCACCCCTAAGAACCAGAAAATGCGGCAAACGTATAACAAAATTATATTGTGGATTGATCCAGAGCGGGCTGTGCTGCTCCGCCAGCAGTTTTTTGAGTCATCCGGGGACTACCGGTTGGCGCACTACACAAACATGAAGCTGAACGGAAAAATATCGGACGATGACTTTAAGCTAAAGACGAACGGCAATACAAAAACGGTCAAACCGCAATGATAAAAGGTGATAAAAGGTGATGGCGGAGAGTCCTATCGTCGGAGTAAAATATGGGCAGCGATTAAGCCAAAGTAGCTGGCTTAACAACAATTAATTTCCTTTTAAAACCGGCTTGCAGCACAAGGAGCTGGGGGCAGCATCTGAATACTCCGGGATTGAGGTGTTATTGATGGCCAAAGTTCTTACCCTTCCAATCAAGCCGGAAATGCCCGATCCCACACGCCGTAAAGGAAAGACTCGGAGGACAGACCCACGCTATGTGGAAGGCCAGCGCCTGCTCGTAGAAGCCATGAAGTACCTTATTCAGCAGGATCCACAACGGAACAAAGACGCTGTGTCATTGATTTCAGAGCACTTCCGGACGCGCTTCCGAATGTCAGACCGGCCTGTAGATCTCCCCAGTTTCTCGCCCGAAATTTGGTAAGTACCCGTCTTCCAAATTCTGAAGATTTAACCCGAACGGAATCCATTATTCCAGAGTATCTCCACTACGTTTTCTTTGTAAATTATTGATACTAAAGCATAACAATCACGGAACAGTACTTGCAGTGTGATATTTTTGGCAACATTTGTGTTTTACGAGTAAGCAGATGTTCGAGTAAGCAGATGTTGTGTAGCTCTCAAACTGAAATTATATGGAGATGCAACAGATGACTGGTAAATTGCTCGGCAAAATAATTCTGGTCGCCTCATGCTTGGCGCTGCTTTGGAGTGTCCCGTCTTTTGGTCAGGTGCTGAAAGGTTCGATTTCAGGCACAGCAGTCGACCAGCAAGGCGCGGTCGTTTCAGGAGCACAGGTAAAAGCGACGAATACGGAAACAGCTAACGTATTGACTACTACCACTGATAATTCGGGCACTTTTCACTTTAACTTGATCCCGGCCGGCAACTATAAGGTCGAAGTCTCAGCTCAAAATTTCAAGACCTCAGTGCAAAATAACATTCTAGTGTCTGCCGGCCGCGATAGCGGCCTCGGAACAATTAAATTGACGGTAGGCGAAGCCTCGACAACGGTTGAGGTCACGGCCGATACACCTCTCATTGAGACCACTCAGGCACAAGTCACAAATACCTTTTCCGGCACTGCCCTGACCAACTTTGCCGGCATTCAGGAAAACCAGGGCTTGGACAATCTGGCTTTGTTCGTGCCTGGCGTGGTTTCCTCAAGAGACAATAATTTTTCAAACACAAACGGAGGCGGCGGGTTTTCGGTCAATGGCCTGCGTGGGCGCAATAATGACCAGGAAATTGACGGTCAGAATAACAATGACAACACCATCGGAGGACCTTCTTTGTTCGTCTCCGATCCGGAGTTTGTATCCCAATACGTTATTATCACCAACAACTTTGGCCCTGAATACGGACGCAATGCCGGTTCGGTGGTCAACTTAATTACCAAGAGCGGCACCAATGATTGGCATGGCAGCATCTACGAAAATGAAAACAACCGTTATCTGAATAGCATGACTTCCACCCAGAAAGCTAATAACTTAACCCAACCACCTCGATCCAATGATGAATTTGGCGGTTTTACCATCGGTGGACCTCTGGTTAAAAATAGAGCGTTTTTATTTGGCGGCTTTGATCAGGAGATCCTGACAGCCAGCACACTGTACAGTACCGGCTTACTGACTCCGACCCCGGCAGGCTTGGCCACTCTGGCTGGCTGTTTCCCCACGGGACCCTCTGCAAATGCGGTATCAGCACTAACCCGCTTCGGTCCATATGGAGTCACCGCTGGCAATCCGACGCCAGGGAACATTACTAACACGGACATTACCGACCCGACAGGCGCCACAACCTGCCCCGGCGTTCAGATTGGCACCGTATCCCGTGTTCTGCCAACTCCGTTCCACGGCTTCAACTTCGTCACCAAAGAAGACATAACCCTCGGCGGCAGTGATTCTCTGAGCGCTCGCTACATTTTCAACCGTGGCAATTTCTTCAACACGGACGATAACGGCGCAGCAGGGTATGTCATCAATGTACCGGCGTTGAGCCAGGCGCTACTGTTGAGCGAGACACACAACTTCAGCTCCCGCATGGTCAACGAGCTTCGCGTAGGCTTTGACCGCCTCAACCTTGAGTTCGGTGGCAGTTCAATTGGCAATGAACCCACAGCGGGCCAAATTTTTGCGCCTAATGTTTTAGCCGATGTGATCTTCCGGGATGGAGCTACCCTGGGATTTGGCGTGAATGCCGGCCTACCGCAAGGTCGTGTGGTAAATACCTGGCAGGTACAGGACAACTGGAATTATGTGCTGGGTAAGCATGCGTTGAAAGCGGGCGTGAACTGGACTCGCCAGCAATCGCCCAGCATCTTCCTTCCCTTCGTCAACGGCGGTTATTTTTTTAACAGTTTAAACGATTTTGTTAACAATAACCCTGTCTTCGATATTATCGAACAGGGCAATCCCGAACTTGGTCTCAAGGAATACGATACTTTCTTCTACGTCGGAGACGACTGGAAGATTGGCCGCAACCTGACCCTCAATCTGGGCGTTACTTACTCTTACTTTGGCGCTCCTTATAATCAATTGCACGATTTAGGTGTTGCTCAACAGACAGGACCGAATCCATTCTGGGATACAACGCTGCCCTTGTCCATTACCACGCCGCCAACGGTTGCTCCTTTCAAAAACGGAATTGGCCCAAGCTTCGGCTTTGCTTACAATCCGCAGTGGGGCGGCTTCTTGACCGGCAATGGCAAAACTACGATCCGCGGCGGTTACCGCCTCTCGTATGATCCCTCTTTCTATAATATTATTTCTAACAATTACGGTAATGCGCCCTCAACGTTGCAGGCGCTCATATTTGGGACCGCAGCCGGAGGAGATCCTGCTACTCAAATGCCCGCTGTGCCCACTGGGCCCAATGTGCGCGCAGCGCTTGTCCCCCTGATCAGCACCCTGGGCCCGCTGGATCCCCGGGCTTTGGGCGAATCCTTTGTGTCTCCCAACTTCAGGCCTGATCAGGTGCAGAGCTGGAGCCTAGGTATTGAACGCGAACTCACCAAAAACTCAGCTCTTGAGGTCCGCTACGTAGGCAACCACGCCAGCCAACTCTTCAATTCGGTAAATGGCAATCCATTTGTCGCCGATCTGGCTGCCCAGTTTCCAAACCTGGTTCCAGCGGGCGTCACCCCATGCCCTACTTCGCAGGCATTTGATGGTGCAACAACTCAAACTGCCGTTGGCCGTGTCAACTGCAATCAAGGTGTAACTTCATTCCGCAACAACTCAGGATATTCCAACTACCAGGGGCTCCAGACAGAGTTCCGGGCGAACAACCTGTTTCATCAAATGACCGTGCGTGCCGGATACACTTTCAGCAAGACACTGGACAATGTGAGCGAAATTTTCAGCACGGGTGGCGCGGGTTCAACAACGTCACTCGCCCAGAACCCATTTAATATAAGCGGTGCTGAGTATTCGATCTCTGGTCTTGACATTCCCCACACCTTTAGTTTGGAAGTGGTGGAACAGTTGCCCTTTTTCAAAGAACAACATGGTTTTGTGGGGCATGTGCTGGGTGGCTGGTCAATGTCTGGTTCTTACATCTGGGAGTCAGGACAGCCTTTCACTCCAATAGACTCTCTTTTTGCCAATCCAGTCTCACAAGGCGGAACGGCTAACGGTGATTTTTTTGATGCCGGTTTTCTTGGCCAATTCGGCTCGTCTACCGCACGACCATTCCTGGGCAACAAGTCCGCTCCGGTTGACAGCGTAGGCATTTTCCAAGGAGATGCATGCACCGAATTTGTACCTACACCGCAACAGGCTGCTTCTCCACTATGTGCAGCAGGTGCGGCTCAGACTTTGATCAGCCTCAATAACCTCAATGCGGCCCAAAACAATCGAAATGTGCCCTTTGATCCAACGCACTATACTCCTGTAGCGGTAACAAATTCGCAAGTGCGCTATATTGCCAATACCGGCATAGCCGAGACCGTTTTTGGTACACCGTTTGGCAACACGCCACGCAACATCGGCCGCGACGCACCTCTTAATTTCCTCAACGCGAGCGTAACCAAGGCCATCAAGTTCAACGAGCGGGCATCATTCGAGCTCCGCTTTACTGCACTGAATGCTCTCAACCACGCCAACTTCACAACCGTAGATCCTAATCTCGAGAATGCAGGATCTGGTCTATTTGGAAGTGGGTTTGCGCTTCCTCAGCTCACCGGTGATTCGATTCCGGGATCAAACCTGGCTGCCAGCCGTCGTTTTTATTTCGGCGGCACCTTCCGGTTCTAACGCTGTTTAACGTTCCACTACCCGCCAGTTCGCTGGCGGGCTTTTTTATTTCCCACGATCAAACATCTTTCCTTTTAGTAAAATCGTTGTTAGATGAGCAGCAACGGCCCTTCTTCCGCCGCAGTTAAACTTCCGGTCTACATGGACAATCATGCCACCACGGCGGTTGATCCCCGCGTGCTGGAAGCCATGCTGCCGTTTTTCACTTCGCGCTTTGGCAATGCGGCCAGCAACAGCCATTCCTTTGGCTGGGAAGCTGCTGCCGCTGTGGAGAAAGCCCGGCGTCAGATCGCTACTGCTATTGGTGTATCGCCCCTGGAAATCGTTTTTACTTCCGGCGCCACGGAAAGCGACAACCTTGCTATCAAAGGCGTAGCGAAAGCATGCCGGGAAAAGGGCAACCACATTATCACCGCGGAAAGCGAGCACAAGGCCGTACTCGATACCTGCAAGCATCTGGAAAAGGGTGGCTGGCGGGTGACGTATCTGCCTGTCCGCAATAATGGACTGATCGACCTTGATCAATTCAAAGATGCATTAAATGACCAGACGATTTTAGTCAGTATCATGGCGGCCAACAATGAAACCGGCGTTCTTCAGCCAATTGAGGAAATTGGACGGCTCTGCCGGGAGCGCGGCGTACTTTTCCATTCAGATGCCGTCCAGGCACTCGGCAAGGTTCCACTGGATGTAAACAGTGCTGGCATTGACCTGGCTTCTTTAACCGCACACAAGCTTTATGGTCCCAAGGGCTGTGGCGCGCTTTACGTTCGCCGCAATCCTTCCGTAAAGCTTGTTCCCATGATTGATGGGGGAGGCCATGAAAATGGCTTGCGCTCCGGTACGCTCAACGTGCCCGGAATCGTCGGTTTTGGCAAGGCTTGTGAAATAGCGATGCAAGAAATGCCGGAAGAGAGTTGCCGCATCGCTGGGCTGCGCAACCGTCTCCGTGACCGCTTAACGGCCGAACTTGAGGATGTAACCATCAATGGAAGCATGGAACATCGCCTGCCGGGAAATTTAAACATGAGTTTTTTGCATGTGGAAGGGGAGACACTGCTCACCGGCTTGAATGATATTGCTCTTTCCAGCGGTTCAGCCTGCTCTTCAGGAAAAACGCAAGCTTCGCACGTGCTCAAAGCGCTTGGCCTTAGTGACGAAGCTGCCGGTAGCGCTATCCGGTTTGGCATTGGCCGGTTTAACACTGAAGCTGAAGTGGATTATGTTGCCGGGCGGGTGATTGAGGTGGTAAAAAGCCTGCGGGAAGTATCAGCGTTGAAGTAGTTCATCTATTTGATGGGATAGCGGTAATTCCTGGGCCTCCTCCGCATATCTTTCGTTCTATTTCTCAAATATTTTGAAGTTTACTCCTTCCCTTTATCTGGCCCAGCCTGTCTCTCCACTGTCTGCGGTTCTCCGACTTTTGCTTCCCGCAAGAACTGAGCCGCTTCCTCTGGCGGCGTGGGATTGATGTAGAAGCCGGTCCCCCATTCGAATCCGGCCGTTTTGGCCAGCTTGGGAATGATCTCAAGATGCCAGTGATAAAAATCGTTGGTATTTTCCTGCACGGGAGAGCTGTGAATAATCAAATTGTAAGCAGGATTATCCAGCACGCGCACTGCTTTGCTCAGGACGGTCCGCAGCATGCGCGCCAGATTCTCATACAGAGTGGAAGGTGAATTCTCAAAGGCTGATTCGTGCCGTTTAGGAAGGATCCATGTTTCAAAAGGGAAGCGCGGCGCGTAGGGGCAAATCGTGACAAAGTCCTGATTTTCCGCTGCAACGCGCACCTGCGCTTCTGTCTCCTGGCGGATGATGTCACAAAAAATGCAGCGCTCTTTATTGCTGAAATATCGCTTAGCCCCTTCCAATTCTTCCACCACCTGCCTGGGCAGGATGGGCAGGGCAATGATCTGGGAATGCGGATGCTCCAGAGAGGCGCCTGCCGGCTCGCCATGATTCTTGAAGACCAGTATGTACTTGAACCTGCGATCTTGTTTCAGGTCAAGGATGCGGTCGCGGAAAGCCCACAGCATATCTTCCACGCGCCTCAAAGGCATAGTGGCCAGTGTCTCTGCATGCTCCGGACTTTCAATCACTACTTCATGCGCGCCAACGCCGTTCATCTTGTCAAACATGCCATCCGCCTGGCGATCCAGGTCTCCTTCAATTCCCAATGCGGGAAATTTGTTCGGCACCACACGCAGGTTCCAGCCTGCAGTGTCACGCCGTACGTTCTCGCCAGGACGATAGGCCAGGATTTCCGGCGGTGTTGTCTTTTCATTGCCGGGACAAAACGGGCAAAAACCGCCTTTGAGCACCATGCGCTCGCGGGAAAAATCTCCGGGCCGCCGGGAACGGTCAGTGGAAATAATCACCCAGCGTCCGGTAACAGGATCTTTTCTTAATTCAGGCACAATCTATATCTTACAGCCTTGCTGGCTGCGGCACGGTACTGAGGCCATCATCTGCTCCCTTCTTTGCTACAATTTCCGTTTGCCCATGCGCCTTTACAACACGCTTTCCGGCAAGGTGGAAGAGTTCGCGCCTGCCACAGACAATACCGTTCGCATGTATGCCTGTGGTCCCACGGTGTACGATTACGGGCACATAGGCAACTTTCGTACCTTTGTTGCGGTGGATATCTTCAGGCGCTTTCTGCGCCAAAGCGGTTTCAAACTTCAGCACGTAATGAATATCACCGATGTGGATGACAAGATTATCCGTAACGCCGCGCGCGACAAAAAGACGGTGCAGGAATATACGCGCAAGTATGAATACGCGTTTCTGGAAGACATGAACTCGCTCAATCTGGAGCGTCCGGAGAAGCTGGTCCGCGCTACAGAGCACATTCAGGAAATGGCTGAATTTATTGCCAAGCTGGAGAAAAAGGGAATCGCGTATCGCACGGAAGATGGGTCGTATTATTTTCACATCGCCAAATTTCCTGAATACGGCAAGCTTTCTAAAAAGGATTTCGCTGGCATGGAAACCGGAGCGCGCGTTGATGTGGATGAATATGAGAAAGACAATGCCCGCGACTTCGCGCTATGGAAGGCCCCGAAAGAAGGCGAGGCATTCTGGGAAAGTCCCATTGGCCCCGGACGGCCTGGCTGGCACATTGAGTGCTCCGTGATGTCAATGAAGTATCTGGGCGACAGTTTTGATCTGCATGCCGGTGGTGAAGACCTGACCTTCCCGCACCACGAAAATGAGATCGCGCAGTCAGAGTCATTAACGGGCAAAATCTTTTCGCGCCACTGGATGCATGTGCGCTTTCTGCTGGTTGAAGGCGAGAAGATGTCCAAGAGCCTGGGCAATTTCTATACCTTGCGCGATCTCCTGGTAAAAGGCCATAAGCCATCGGCGATTCGGTTCCTACTTGCCTCGGTCCCATACCGCAAGCAGTTGAACTTTACCTTTGCCGGACTGGAGCAGGGCGCAAAATCCGTAGAACGGCTTCGCACATTCGATGCCCGCATCCGAATGGCGCAGCTTACTGCGGGCATTAATCCCATAGCGCAGGAAGCAGCAGCTAAAGCCAAACGAGAAATGCGCATTGGCATGGAAGACGACCTGAACACCGCCTATGCGTCGGGCGCAATTTTTGACATGGTGCGTGAGGCCAATACACTCGCCGACCACGGCGAGCTCCGGGAAGGCGACAAAGCCCCCTTAATGGAAGCCCTGCAGCAGTTCGATGAAATCTTTGCCGTTCTCAAAGATGATGATGCGGAAAAAATGAAAGCTGCCATGGAATGGGCGCGCGACCACGGCATCGTTAAAGACTCGGAAGTCCCGGCGGACGCAATGCCGGACGATGAGGTGAACCGTCTTATTGAAGAGCGCAATGCGGCTAAAAAAGCCCGTGACTTTGCTCGATCAGACGCTATTCGCAAACAGCTCTCCGGTGCTGGGATTGTGGTGGAAGATACGAAAGACGGAATACGGTGGAAACGGAAGTAGAATAATTGGTGATTGAGTGATTTGGTAATTTGGTAAATGAAGTACAGGGACAGCAGGTTTCAGTTATTCATTTACCAAATTACTCATTTACGAAATTCCAATCAGTCTCCCGCAACATTGATTGTCTTTGGACATGATGGCACTTCTTCACCAGTCTGGGAGTTCAAAGGTGACTGCTTCAGCTTTGACGTGTTTACCAGCGCCACTGATGCAATGATGATTACGGTCCCAACCAACATAAAGACATCTACCTGTTCACGCAGAATCATCCAGCCCAAAAAAACGGCAACAATCGGATTGACATATGCATAGGTCGCCACCTTAGGCGTAGGCACATGCTCCAAAAGATAGATGTAACAGGAGTAGCCAATCCACGATCCAAACACGATGAGATACCCAATGCCCGTGAGAGCAGACGTTGTCCAATGTGTCTTTTGAAATTGGCCTGTCACCAGCGCTATGACTAGGTTCACAAGGCCGGCGATGGTCATTTGCCATGCGGCGGAAACAAAAACATCAACGGTTAAGCTGTAGCGATGAGAAAAAATCGAACCCAGCGCCCACAAAAATGATGCGCCGGCCAGAATGCCCGAACCAATCAGTTCTAAACTTCCCAAATGGGAACCGGAAGTAATTCGCGGCCAGAGCAGCACCAGCAATCCGCTGACCCCAAGCGCCAGACCGAATAAGCCTCTTGCCGTCATGCGGCCGGCGCGGAAGACCCACGCCTCAATCATCACCACCCAGATAGGCACCAGAGCGACAATCAGAGACGCCAGTCCGCTGGAAACGTATTTTTCTCCCCATAGCACACCGATGTTGCCGGTCGAAAGCAGAAGAATGGAAATGACCAGCAACCGTCTAAAGTCTAGCCGGGTCAGGCGCACCTTACGGCCCATTAAGGTGAGCGCAGCCAGCATGATTGGCCCGGAGACGATGTAGCGCATGGTTCCTGCCACATAGGGCGGCATGTCCCGTACCACTACGCGCATGGCGAGATAAGTGGAACCCCACAATACATAGAGAAGGGCGAAAGCCACCATGATGCGCGAGCGTTGCTGTTGCTGGTCTGGAGTCATTAGTTCAGTACTTATCATCAGATACTGCGGGCGGTTCTGTCGATGCGAAATAACCAGACAGCGTGAATCAGCTATGGAAATGCACTCTGGTAACCGTCAATCGCGTAGCGTTTTCAGGCTATAATAGAGGTGCATGTCTTTACGCCGTACATTATGGTTCGCAGCACGCACGCCTAAGCGTTCGCTGGCTTGCTGGGTGGATTTTCTGGTCTGCCCGCGCCGGTATCTCGCTGTGCTGCCCTCGCATGCGCGCGCCAATCTCTTTGCCGGCGACTAATCCATTCTCTCGTCCTCGCTCTTTCATCGGCCTGACTGCTCTTTTTGCTTTGGGCCGAAGGCATTAACACGCAACCACATGAAAAGAGGATGAACATGGCAACACAGACCATTTCCAATGCTGGCCCCAAGATCAAGACCAAACTGCCCGGCCCCAAGGCTCAGGCAGTTCTGCAGGGCGATGCAAAGTTTATTTCGCCGTCCTATACACGTTCCTATCCGCTGGTGGCCAAGCGCGGCCGCGGCGTGATTGTTGAAGACGTTGACGGCAATGAGTTTCTGGATTTTTCCGCCGGAATCGCCGTGGTTTCCACCGGACACTGCCATCCCCGCGTTGTTTCAGCAATCCAGAAGCAGGCTGCCGAACTGATCCACATGTCGGGCACCGACTTCTATTATGAAAACATGATTACTTTGGCGGAGCGCCTGGGCAAAATAGCGCCAATGCCAGGTCCCGTACGCGCTTATTACGGCAATTCCGGCACGGAAGCGATTGAGGCCGCAATGAAGCTGGCCCGCTATCACACCAAGCGCCAGGGCATCATCGCTTTTTACGGCGCGTTTCATGGGCGCACTATGGGAGCGCTCTCGCTTACGGCGTCAAAAGCGCAGCAGCGCCGGCGCTTCTTCCCGGTGGTTCCGGGCGTCACACATGTGCCCTATCCCAATGTGTATCGCAAACCTGAGGGAATGACGGCAGAAGAGCATATTGCCGAATGCGTGCGCTTTATTGAAGATCGTGTTTTCAAAACCATCATGCCGCCGGAAGAGTGCGCGGCCATCTTTATTGAGCCGATTCAGGGTGAAGGCGGCTATTTGCCTGCTCCAACCGAGTTCATGCGCGAACTGCGCCGCATCTGTGACCAGCATGGAATTTTGCTGGTGGCTGATGAAGTGCAAAGCGGAGCGGGACGCAGCGGTAAGTGGTGGGCTATCCAGCACACCGGCGTAGAACCTGACATCATTACCATTGCCAAAGGCATCGCCTCAGGGATGCCATTAGGCGTAATGTTGGCGCGGGCGGAACTCATGGACTGGGTCCCCGGATCGCATGCCTCCACTTTTGGGGGAAATCCAGTTTGTATTGAAGCTGCCCTGGCAACTATGGATGTTCTGCAAAGCGAAGCCATCAAGAACGCAGAAGTCGTGGGCGCGCACATGATGAAGCGCCTGAGTGGCTGGGTAAAAACTCATCCCATGGTAGGCGATGTGCGCGGCCGCGGCCTGATGATTGGCGTGGAAATCGTCAAAGATAAGAAGACGAAGGCCATAGCGCATGACGAGCGTGATCACATTGTTGAACTGGCGTTTGAACGCGGCATCCTTTTCCTGGGCGCCGGCGAAAACTCCATCCGCATTGCGCCGCCGCTGATCCTTACAGAAGAACAAGCGGACATCGCAATGGACGTACTGGAAGAATGCATTGGCATTGTAGAGAAAGAGCAGTAGTTTTAAATCCCGAAGCGCAGCGAGGGAGCCCTATAGTTGAGAGAATGCCTGCGGAGCATAACTAATCCGCAGGCATTTTTGTTCTTCAAATGCGTCGAATAAGTCTATTGCTCCATTAAAATCTTCGGTACGATAGTGATCCCTCGCTGCGCTTCGGGATTTCAGAAAAGCACAGCTCATGGGACAAGAAAATGTCAGGTTCAATAACCCGCCTTACACTCCGCGCCCTCGACTCTCTGGCACGTTTGCTGCCCGGCAAAGATTCAACACCACAACATCTTCACACCGGGCGCCGCGGCGAAGAGGCTGCATATTTTTATCTGCGTGAATACGGCTATGTAATGATTGCGCGTAATTATCGCAGCCCGCGCAGCCGGAGCGAACTGGATCTTGTGGGCTGGGATGGCGCGACACTATGCTTTATCGAAGTCAAGACGCGCACAAGCCGCAACATACTTCCGGCCGAAGCCGCAGTGGATGCGGAAAAGCAACGCGATCTCTCCCGCGTTGCGCGTGAATTTCTGCGCAAGGTCAAAGGCGATCCGTCATATCGCTTTGACATTGTGAGTGTTTATTTTGAAGCCGGACTTGCGCCGGAGGTCGAGCTATTTCGGGATGCATTTGCGATTGCCTAGCTCCGCCAACATTTGGCCGCTCTCCACCGATTTTATTCAGGGTCAGCCTTCGCCCCCGAAGAGCGCAGGTCGAAGGCGAGGCGCAGCACGTAATGTACACCGGAAATAGTGGTCAGCGCGCCCGTGGCCAAAAGACTCCACCGTTTTCCCAGGTGTGCCCATTCAGCGTGATTGATCTCATAGATTAGCGCCATCGGTATGCTTAGAATTTGCACTGCCGTATTGGCTTTGCCAAACCAACTGGGACGAAAGACCCGCATCGTACCGGTTGCATAAAGCAGAGTACAAACAATCAAAATGATAATATCGCGGCTGAAAACCATGATCGTGAATGGCCAGCGAATAATGTGCGCTATGGAGAGCATGAGAAACATGGTGCTCAAGAGCAATTTGTCCGCAATGGGATCAAGATATTGGCCCAGCGTGGTCTTCTGTTGCAGCACGCGCGCCAGCAGACCATCCAGCCCATCCGTGATCCCCGCCGCTACAAAGATGGTCAGCGCCCATGCATATTTCTGCTGCTGAATGGCGACGATCACAAAAGGGACGAAGATCAGGCGCAGCAACGTTAATAGATTTGGCGCGGACCTTAATTGGCGCAGCATCATTGCGGGTCCTGAAAGAACTTGTCCACGTGCAAGCCTGTTTTCGCGGCAAACTGGTCAGCCAGGGAAGGCAATTCCCCGGTGCGGCTATCCACTTCAATTCGTTGTACCCGATGCATAGGAAAGAAAACCAGGCTGGCGGTGGCAGCCTCGCCCGCTTTCACCTGCTGCGTGAAATCGTCAAATGACTGCAAATCTACTCCGCGCAGGCTGGCTCCTGCGGGAGTCAAGGCAGCCAGAATGCCCCAGAATTTCTCGCGCGGGTTTTGTAAAGTAACCAGAACAAGCTGTCCGGAGTTCATTTACGTTTTGAGTTCCCTCGCTTCTTCAGCGATTCAGTGAAGTACCTGGAAAGTTGCAATTAAGGTTATCACGATGCGCTACAGACCGTTGAACCAGTTGCACAAACATAATTGGCCTTCTGCGCTCGCTAACTCCTTGATGTTTGCGTTTTTTCCTGAGATTGGCCGTATGTCGCCTCCGTTCGGCTAAACTGCTTCAGGCGGTTTATGAATCAGTCAGACATCTGCAGCTTTATCGCGCGCAGCAAACTCGCGGTGCTATCCACAATTGCTGAAAACGGCTCACCCCAGTCAGCGCTGGTTGGAATCGCGGTTACTCCCGCCCTGGAGATCATTTTCGACACAGTTAAAAACTCTCGTAAATATCCAAATTTCATCGCCAGACATCAGTGTTCTCTTGTCATAGGCTGGGCGGGTGAGCAGACGGTGCAGTATGAGGGAGAAGCAACAGAACTCAGCGGAACCGAGTTAAGGCGTTGCCAGGAAGTGTATTTCCAGGCATGGCCTGACTGTGTGGCCCATTTGACATGGCCTGGCATTGTGTATTTCATGGTCAGGCCAAAGTGGGTTCGCTACAGTGACTTTGATTAGCGCCCGCCTCATATCCAGGAATTTACGTTCCCGAGCTAACCGGCACGGCCGTGGAACGAGCCAAGGCCATCCGGCATTGTTCCGCCATTTTCGCGGCTCCGGCAATATTTGGGTGCCCAACGGCAGAAAGCAAACATTGCTGTTTTTGCAATGCTCCAGCCCCGGCTAATTCACATGCCGCAGTGCGTTCCGCCACAATTTCATCAGGCGCTTTGTTCTGATCGTTCAAATCGAGTTCCCAAAGCAGCGATTGCGGCGCATACGCCGCGTTTTCCTCGTTCAAGCCAGAATCGACAAAAATGGCCCGCCTGTTTCCAGCTTCGCGATTTACATTTTGCACCGCGCCGCGCAGTAGGCCGGTAGAGAGCTTCCAGAACCGGAGGCAATGCTCCACAATCTCATTGCGGAAGACGCTGGGATCATAAAGAGGCGTGAACTTTACGCCGTGCACCAGTTGGAAAATGATCTCCACGCCTTGGGGTAGGCTTTGGTGGCTGAGGGCAGGATAATAGCCCAACACCAGCACTTGCGCATTCGTAAAAATGCTGGTGACTTGCTGCAAAAGAGTAAGCAGGTCCCGGCCGCAATAGTTGCGTGTATGAAGCTCCAGTTCAAACTGAGGGACCATGGGATTGAATACCCGCTGGACCTCAACATCATTGATTCCCCCATTCATCAACATCCATTCGACGGACGAAGGATCACCGGTAAAACTCTGGAGCTGTTGCAGGATCGTCGGGAAAAAGCAGGGAACCTCGCCGGACGGCATGGTTACTGTATAGGAATCGCGTATGCCAATCTTGGCGCCGGAATGCGCCAGCATCTGTATGTCGGCGCCAAGATGCCGCGCCAGAAGGCTGGCGGTTTTGTGCTCCGGCAGCAGTCCCTGGCCCCAGACTATGGAGTCGCCCATTACAAGAAGTGTGCTCATGTACTCGCGCCAGTGTACAAAATTTTCAAGAATAGAGCACTGGCGCCTGTTTGGCAGGCCATCGCCGCAATTCAATGATGTGGTGGTAAAATAGCGTCTACCAACCTGTTTGTAGGCGCGTAGCTCAGTTGGTTAGAGCGCTACCTTGACACGGTAGAGGTCAGGAGTTCGAGTCTCCTCGTGCCTACCATTCTTTCAATAATTTAGTGATTCGTGTAATTGCTGGTCAATTTTGCCCGTGCGTTGACGCCTGCTGCTCGTTGTTATTGAATCAGGCGGGACTCATAACGTTCCTGAACCGCCTCTTGGAGCCGTTCTACGCACGCGGTTACGCGGACCGGAAAAAGATGGAAGAGGGCTGCCGGGATTATCTGACCTTCCCTAATGCTTGCTCCACGTCGGCGATCAAATCTTCAATCGATTCTAACCCCGTGTATAGACGCACCAAACGGGTGCCGTAAGCAGGGCGCTTGGGCGTTTGCAAATCGTATGTCATGGCCAGGCTGGTGACGCCGCCCCAGCTATACCCGATCTTGAACAGGTGCAGCGCATCAATAAAAGCATGGACCTGTTCTTTGCTGAACTGCTGGCGGAAAACAATGGAAAACAGCCCCGAAGCGCCGGTGAAGTCGCGCTTAAAGAATTCATGGCCGGGGCAGGATGGCAACGCGGGATGGAGGACTAAATCGATTTCCGGACGCTGGCTAAGCCATTGTGCCAGCGAAAGAGCAGACTGCTCCACGGTCTTGAGCCGCACAGCCATGGTTTTCATGCCGCGCAAAGCCAGGCTGCAATCGTCGGGGGAGGCGGCGAAGCCGAGGCCCTGATGCGTTTCACCGAGAAGGTCGAAAAGTTTTTGATCGCGGACGGTGACCGAGCCCAGCAGCAGGTCACTATGTCCGCCGACATACTTAGTGAGTGCCTGCATGGTTACGTCAACGCCGTGGGCGAATGCGTCAAGGTAAATGCCGGCGGCCCAGGTGTTGTCCAGCGCAACGAGTGCGCCATGGCGGTGCGCGGTTTCAACTATTGCCGGGACGTCCTGCACTTCCATGGTGATGGAGCCGGGACTCTCACACCAGATCAGCCGCGTGTTGGAGCGCAGTTCAGCGTCTATTCCTGCGCCTGCACCCGGCGGATAGTAACTGACCTCAACACCGAAGCGGCGAAGCACACTGTTGGAAAACATTCTGTTAGGGCCGTAAATGCTTTCCGGCAGCAAAACATGGTCGCCGCTCTTGAGCAGCGAGAGGTGGATCAGCGAGATGGCCGCCTGCCCGCCGGGAGTAATAATGGTGCGAAAACCGCGTTCAAGTTCGCAAACGCGCGCCGCAAGCTCAAGCGTTGTGGGTGTGCCATAAAGCCCATAGGTATAGCCGACCTCATGCTGGTTCCAGTGATCGCTGGCTGCAGAGACATGATCAAAGAGGACAGTAGAGCCACGATAGACCGGCGTCGAGAGCGACTGAAAGCCTTCCGGTACGTCGGCGTCAGAATGGATGAGCTGGGTTTGCCACTGCTTTGCCTTGGAATTCTTATCATCAGCCATGGCGAAATTGTAAAGCTACGGAGCGCACTCGGGAGAGCATGGAAGAAAGATTTCGCCCAGAGCGGCCCGCTGGCAGGCCAATGACTAAGAAATTAAAGATGTTCTGTGCCGGGGACGTGCCAGCCATCGTATTCGCCGTTCAGTTCATCAGCCAGCAGATCGAGTTCCGTCTGAAGTTCTTTGAGGTCCTGCACAGAGGTGGCCTGCCACGCTTGTCGCGCCTGCAACTGCCATTTCTGCACTTCCGCGTTGAGGGTGACAGATTCAATCGTCCATCCGCGCTCTTGCAGACGGTGAGTGGCCTGATTGAGGTCATCCTGATCATCAAAGAAAAAGTAGTGGTCGAGCGTCTTTGTGCCGGCAAGCGCCTCATCTAGTTTTTCGTCCGTCTCAGAACGTTTGGGCCCGGCGCACAGCAGAGATCGAATGCCTTCAAACATGTTGTTTTCAATCATACAACGGGCTGCTTCTGGAAAGTTTTGCCGCTTGACCAACAAGGCAGCGCGGGAATTCGCATCACGTTATAATTTAGAGTTTTGCTTCACTCGTTGAAGCTGCTTGTATCCCGCATTTATAAAGGGGAAATATGGCCCAGCAATTTCGCCAGGAAAAAGATTCTATTGGCATCAAAGAAATTCCCGCCGACGTTTATTACGGCGTGCAGACCGCGCGCGCCGTAGAGAACTACCCAATATCAGGCATGCGCGCCAATCCTAATTTGATTCGCGCCATTGGCATGGTGAAGTATGCCGCCGCGCAGGCGAACAAAGAGCTTGGCCTGGTGGATGACAAACGCGCCGATGCGATCATGCAAGCTGCCAAAGAAGTGGTGGATGGCAAATGGGATGCGTCTTTTTTGGTGGACGTGTTTCAAGCCGGCGCGGGCGTAAGCTTCCACATGAATTCGAATGAGGTCATTGCCAATCGCGCTACGGAACTGATGGGCGGCAAGCTTGGCGAGTACACAGTCCATCCCAATGATCACGTAAATTATGGCCAGTCAACCAATGATGTTTTTCCTACGGCCATGCGCGTGGCCACGCTGCTGGAACTGGAAAAACTTTTTCCTGTGCTGGACGCGCTGGCTGCAGCGTTTGAAGCCAAGGGCAAAGAGTTTCACAACATTATGAAATCCGGCCGCACGCACATGCAGGATGCTGTGCCAATCCGGCTGGGTCAGGAATTTGCCGCTTACGGTGTTGCGGTTCGCAAAGCCATCAGCGATATCAGACATGCGGGCGACTCACTGCGTGAACTGGGACTTGGCGGCTCGGCTGTAGGTACCGGCATAAATACGCACCCTGACTATCGCGTAAAAGCGGTGGCAAACCTGGCTAAGATTTCCGGACAAAAGCTCATGCCTGCGGAGGACATGCGCTGGGCCATGCAGTCGAATGCTAGTATGGCGCAGGTTTCATCTTCTTTGCGCAACTTGGCGCTGGAGATCATTCGCATCGCCAATGATCTGCGGCTGATTTCTTCTGGGCCCAACACAGGCTTTGCGGAAGTAAATTTACCGGGCTTGCAGCCGGGGTCGTCAATTATGCCCGGCAAAATCAATCCAGTGATGCCGGAGTTGGCCGCGATGGTTTCATTCCAGGTGGTTGGCAATGACGTAGCCGTGGCAATGGCAGTGCAGGGCGGCCAGCTTGAACTGAATGTGATGATGCCGACGATGGTTTATAACGTCCTGCAATCAATTTCCATCCTCACCAATATGCTGCACGTGTTCACGGAAAAATGCGTGAAGGGCCTGACCGCTAATGAAAAACGCAATGCTTTTTATGCGCAGAGCACGGTTTCTCTGGCAACGGCGCTGAATCCGTACATCGGCTACGCCAAAGCCGCTGAAATTGTGAAAGAGTCAATCGCCACCGGGCGGTCAATCATCGATATTGCGCGCGACAAGAAGCTGCTCAGCGAACAGGAGATTGCTGAGATTCTTGATCCGGTCAGCATGACTGAACCGCAGTATCCAAAGGAAGCAGCAAAACACCGCGAAGAGATTAAGGGGAGAAAGTAGCTTTTATTTCACGCGAGATTCGGAAGCCGTCTTTGCCATATCTGGCTGGAGCGTCTTAGCTTTTTTCTTTTTCGGTTTTGAGTCGGTCTGCTCTTTCGGAAACTCAAGGCTGCGCCACATATACCAGGCGGCATAGCTGCAATATGGATGCCAGCCTTTGGCGATCTGTTCAACCTGCTTCGGCGTTGGCATCTTGCGTTTCTTGTAAGCCCGTTGGATGGCCATGCGCACGCCCAGATCGCCCACAGGCAGGATGTTGGGACGTCGAAGGGCGAAGATCAGGAACATGTGCGCTGTCCAAACGCCCACGCCTTTAATATCAGTCAGCGCGGCGATCACTTCTTCATCAGACATACTCGGCAGCCGGACAAAATCCACCTTTCCGCTTAAGGCGTGTTCTGCCAAATCGCGGATATAACCTATTTTTTGCTTAGATAGACCTGCCCGCCGCATCTCTCCGACGCTGAGATTCTGAATGGCTTCGGGCGTGATCTTGCCTCCAGCAGCTTCTTCCAACCGGCTATAAATTGTACGAGCAGCTTTGGTGCTGAGTTGCTGGAAGACAATGGATCGCGCCAATGCCTCAAAAGTGGGTTCACGGTACGCAAGTTGGCAGGGCCCTACACGGGCAATAACTGCTGCCAGAATGGCATCAGATTTCTTAAGATGGTTCAGGGCTTTTCTCATGGAAGCTGACTCCAATCTAAGCACATCCAGCCTGGAATTGCATCCTGTGCCGGAGCTCACTTTTCGCCGGGCGTTTACTCGCCATTGGCAAGAAAGCATACAGCATTATGGCCTCTGGCGAACGGTGCAACAGATGTCAGAAGCCTTGTACCGTTTCCTTCGTGAATTCCTGCCTGACCGCCGTAAAGCGAAGTACGGCGACCT
Source organism: Candidatus Angelobacter sp. (assembly GCA_036495645.1). GTDB lineage: Bacteria > Acidobacteriota > Terriglobia > Terriglobales > Acidobacteriaceae > Angelobacter. Next base: position 48,770 of record DASXMN010000034.1, on the reverse strand, counting down.
GGATTATGACTTTGATCAGATGATCGACACTACGCGATCCAATGTTCAATTTCGTTCCCAGTTGATTGCTGCTATCACCGGCCATCAATACTTCCCCTCTGAGCCCTGGATCTTTGAACAAATGATGCAAGCACTGCCGATCCATTTCCAGAATTTCACGTTTATTGATCTGGGATCGGGTAAAGGCCGGGTATTGGTGATGGCTGTCCCTTTTGGATTTAAAAGAATTTTAGGAGTGGAATTCATGCCGGAATGGCATCACATCGCGGAACGGAATATCGCCAATCTTGCCGCCGGGCATCTCCCTGCCATGCCAATCCAAAGCCTGTGCATGGACGCGCGCGATCTTCAATTTCCGGCAGGGCCTCTGGTGGTCTATATGTTCAATCCATTCCCTGAACCGGTGCTGGCAACAGTGCTGGAGCACTTACGAGAGTCGCTGCTGAGAAATCCCAGGCCCGTGTTCCTGGCATATCGATATCCTGAGCTCGAAAACCTGCTGCAAAGGTGCGGGTGGCTGGAGAAGGTGGCGGGAACGGAACAGTGGGCGGTGTATCGAAATCGAGTGATCGAATTTTCTGAAATCCCGAATGCGTTTTGTGCATGAGGGATCACTATCTTTGCCCTCTTAACGTCTATTCAGCTTTACTGCTTTTCCTCCCAGAGTTATTCGCGGCTATAGGGCTCTCTCGCTGCGCTCGGGATTACAAAAAAAATCTAAGTAATGCTCACTTCCTCATAAATCCCATAGACTTCCTTCAGCGCCTGGCATATTTCGCCCACGGTGCAGTAAGCCCGCACACAGTCGATGATGAATGGCATGGTATTCGCATCGCTGATGTGGCCATCGTTGCGGACTACCGGCTCCTGGGCAGCAGCGCGCTTCAGGGCTTCCAACGTGCGGGTGACTTCGTGATTGCTGCGGCGCGCGCGTAAAGCTTTCAGCTTTGCCGTCTGGTGCTGCGCCACGGACTCATCGATATAGAGCGTCTCAGGCTGCGTTTCCTGGATGGTGAAATCATTCACGCCCACAACAATCTTTTCCTTGGCTTCGACAGCGCGCTGATATTGGTATGAGGCCTCGGCGATTTCCTTCTGAGGAAAGCCATTTTCGATGGCTTTCACCATGCCGCCCATGGCGTCAATCCGTTCAAAATAATCGAACGCGTCTTTTTCCATGTCAAGCGTGAGCTTTTCCAGGAAGTAAGAACCGGCCAGCGGGTCGACCGTCTGGGCCACGCCGGATTCATAAGCGATAATCTGCTGGGTGCGCAGCGCAATGCGCGCTGCTTCCTGCGTCGGCAGAGCCAGCGCTTCGTCGTATGAATCAGTATGCAAAGACTGGGTTCCGCCCAGAACAGCCGCCAATCCTTGCAGGGCCACGCGGGCGATATTGTTCAGAGGCTGCTGCGCAGTCAGAGACACTCCGGCAGTCTGCGTGTGGAAGCGCATCAGCCATGTACGCTCCTGCTTAGCGCCGAAGCGGTCTTTCATCAGACGATACCAGATTTTTCGCGCAGCGCGGAATTTAGCGATCTCCTCAAAGAAGTCGCTGTGGGAGTTGAAGAAATAGCTCAGGCGAGGGCCAAAGTCATCCACATCCAGACCGCGCCGCCGGGCCCACTCCACGTATTCCACGCCGTCATAGATGGTAAAGGCCAGTTCTTGTAAAGCCGTGGAGCCAGCTTCACGGATGTGGTACCCGCTAATGGAGATGGTGTTGAACTTGGGAGTGAACTTCGCGCCGAACTCAAAGGTATCGATCACCAGACGCATGGAAGGCGCGGGCGGATAAATATATTCCTTCTGCGCAATGTATTCTTTAAGAATGTCATTCTGGATGGTGCCGGAAATTTTCTTCCAGTCCGCGCCTTGCTTTTCCGCCACTACCAGATACATGGCCCACAGCACTGACGCCGGTGAGTTAATGGTCATGGAAATGGTAGTCTTTTCCAGATCAATACCGTTAAACAGGATCTCCATGTCTTCGAGCGAATCAATGGCCACGCCGCATTTACCGACTTCGCCTTCACTTGCCGCATGATCGGAGTCATAGCCCATCAGCGTCGGGAGATCGAATGCGACAGAGAGACCGCCTCCGCCGCTGGCCATCAGGTATTTGTAGCGCTCATTGGTTTCTTCCGGAGAGGCAAAGCCGGAAAACTGGCGCATGGTCCAGAGCCGGCCGCGATAGCCGCTGGAATGGATGCCGCGCGTATAGGGCGCTTGGCCGGGATAGCCCAGATATTTTTCGTAATTCCAGTCCTCCGGCAGATCTGCCTGGGTATAAAGCCGCCGAATGGGAACGCCGCTGATGGTGGTGAACTGGGCGTGGCCGCTTTCATCCAGATTCACGCCTGTGGGCGCTCCAATGGGCTTTTCCGGAGCTTTTTCCAGTGTTTTGGCCAGCGTAGTTTCAGCCCAGCGCTTTTCTGATTCCGCTGGATGACGGCCTTCAAAGACCTCGGCAATCGGGTTTTCCGCAATGCCGCTTTGGTCTTTCTTCTTGTTCACATGATCTGCCATAGAGAATTCCTTCTCCCATCATAGAAGATGCGGAAAAGCGAGGGCAAGGAGAGCAGCATTGCGTGGGTTCCAGTGGCAAGGAAGCGGCTGGTTGTCCAGCGCTAGATAGCGCTAAAATTCCCCTGATGGAAATTATCTGGTCTGGCAGACGGGAAGCAAAAGCAGCCCACCGGCATCAAAAGGTCGGCAAACACCTGGGATGTCACAAAGTGGCGAGCCTGTCCGGCTTTGGATTCATGGTGCTTACATTGGCTTTCTCCTTTGCGCCGATCCAAGGACGGGCTGCCCAAAAGCCGCCGCAGCAAGATGCCTTTGATGATCGCACCGCTTCCCGCCTGCTATCACAGCTCAGCGAAGCATTACAGGGACACAGCCAAAAGCAATTTCTTGCGCTTTTCGATTTTGGCAGGATGAAGGACGGCACGCTCTTCAGACAGCAGATTGAATCTTTTTTTTCTCAGACCGAGTCGATTCGTGCCCACCTCAATCTGGCAGAGACAGCCCTGGAAGGCGACAAGGCAACCCTTTCCGTCGATGCCGAGATGGAAACCCAGCCCAGCAACGGATCGGCAACGCTGCGGAGGAATGAGCGCCTGAGTTTTGTTGCTGCCTCTTCCGGCGCAGGCTGGAAGTTTGTGGATGTCCAGCCGCGCGGTTTCTTCTCGCTGCCATGAAGACAATGCGCCGCGAGTACCCTGACCGCCCTATTGTCGGCGTAGGCGCCGTCATCATTCATCTAAACCGCGTGCTTTTGGTGAAGCGTGGCAATCCGCCGCTGCTGGGCGAATGGTCACTGCCTGGAGGCGTGGTTGAACTAGGAGAGACCCTGCGCGCTGCCGCTGAACGGGAAGCCCGCGAAGAAACCGGATTGATCGTTAAGGCTGGCGAAGTATTGGAAGTGCTGGACCGTATCATCCCTGGAAAAAAAGGTGCGCCGCAATATCATTATGTCTTGATCGACTTTCTTTGTACGGCCGAAGGCGGCAAGCTGCGGGCTGGAGGCGACGCCGAAGGAGTGCGTTGGGCAAAAAAGCGCGAACTGGCGCAATATAAATTGGAGAAGCCGGCTTTAGCTGTAATAAAAAAGGCTTTCTCACTCGTGTCTTCTTCTGGAATCCCGAGCGGCAGCGCGGGACCGCTTTAGTAATGAAAGAACGAACGATGTGCGATACACCTTCAGGGCGTCGTTGCAACAGGGCTCCCTCACCCGCTTTGCGGATTCGGGATTTTAAGATGAACGATGCTTTCGTCATCAATTAGCTACTCTCCCCATTGGTACGCGTCCTGCTGCTCCAACCCTACAAATTGCAGCACGCGGCATGCAAACTGGTGCGCCATCTCGCTAAAGCTCTTGGGCTGGTTATAAAAAGTTGGGATGAGCGGATAGATGGTTGCGCCGGCTTCGGCTGCCCAGTCCATGTTGCGGATATGAACGCGGTTTAGCGGAGTCTCCCGCGTGCAGAGCACCAGTGGACGCTGTTCCTTCAGGCAAACATCGGCGGCGCGATCAATCAGGTTGCCTGCAAGGCCATGAGCAACTCTGGCCAGAGTTCCCATGCTGCATGGAATCACAATCATGGCATCCGTTGGATAAGAGCCACTGGCCACATTGGCGCCTATATCGTCATTGTTTTGCGTCTGGATTTTTTCTGAAGCCCTGCCAATAAGTTGCTGAGTCAGGTTGTTGCGCCCCTTGATGCCCAGTTCCTCGGCAAAGACGCGTAGCGCGTTGTCTGAGGCAATGAAATTTATCTTTTTTACACGTTCGTCACGTTCCGCGGTAAGCAGCAACTCTCGCGTGAACAGCGCGCCACTTGCTCCAGTGGCTGCCACCGTGAGTACATGGGCTGTCGGATGTAACGGATTCGGCATCTAAGGGTGTAAGGTCTGGATTACAGCTTAAGTTACAGACTAATAGTAACTGATGATAGGGAGGCGCCTGCGCTTCACACAAGCCGGGTTTCTTCATGGGCAGTGGTTTCTCAATTCGGGCGCGGCGCACTACAGCGGCACAGCAACTTGGGCTGCTGCAGGTTAAGCGCGAGATCAGCGCTACCGATCCGCATGGGCGCCTGAAATATGTACGTGATTTTAGTGAAGCCTTCCGCGATTATCGCCGCGCGCTCACGGACACAGAATTCAGGGAGCAGTACGCTACAGCAGACGTAATATTAGTCGGAGACTATCATGCGCTCGCTGCATCGCAGGATTTTGCCTCTTCGCTAGTCGTCCAGATCGCGCAGAGCGGACGCCCGGTTGTGCTCGCGCTGGAGATGTCCTTCAGCCGTGATCAATACGTGATTGACGAATGGCTGCATGGCGAAATCAGTGAAAATGAACTGCGCTCAGGGCTTCGCTACGACGAAGAATGGGGCTATGACTGGGAGCCGTTTGCGCATTTGCTGCGTCAGGCCAGAAAGCTTGGCTGCCCTGTTTATGGCATCGATTTGAAGCCGCGCGGCAACATGCGCAAAATTGCGGCGCGGGACCGCCACGCTGCGTCACAGATTGCGCAGATTCGGCGGGCCCACCCGAAGGCCCAGGTGGTTACCCTTTTTGGTGAAGCCCATCTCGCGCCCAACCATCTGCCGCACTGGCTGCGTTTGCTGCGTCCGCGTGATCGCGTGCTTACCATCCTTCAGAACCATGACGAGCTTTACTGGAAGGCGGCAGGCGAACTGAATCACAACATTCACGGAGTGCAAGTTAGCGATGATGTCCTCTGTGCGTTTAATTCCACGCCGCTGGAAAAATACGAGAGCTATCGCATTTACATTGAAAAATGGCGGACAGAGCCCAGCCAGCCTGATCTGGCGCCCACTTTCTACAACCTGGTAGATACATTTATGCGTTCGATGGGGCTGGAGCAATTTTCTCCATCGACAGGGAGCCATGCCAGCGCGCTGGCGGAAAACTATCCCCAGGTCCATGCGCGTGCTGGGCTCAAAGAATTTGAAAGCCTGCTGGCGCGTAAGGCTATCCCAGTTGCGGAAAGAAGGCCAGTGCTCAAGAAGTTGCGGCAGCAGGGCTGCGTTTATTCAGCGAAGCACAATCTGCTGCTGATCAGGCGCTTCCAAATTGCTAACGCCGCAGAAGAAGCTGTGCGCTTTGTACAGTATGAATGCCGAGGAGCGGGATGCTCCAGTGGTCCATGGGCCGGCAGCTCTCATCAAGACCAATTCTATTTTGACGTGATCGATCGCGCCTTTATCACCTTTGGCGCTCGAGTGCTGCTGCCGCATTATCCCGCAAGCCGCAAGGACGATTTTTGTTCCCGCAGCCCACGGTTTAGTGGGGCGAAAGAGGAAGCAGCTTTCACCCCGCTCGAGCACCGGAAGATGGCTGAATTTCTTGTCCTGCACAAGGAAGAAGAGGGCCACGCGCGCCTGCGCGCTGAGTTGCCGCGAGTGATTGCCACCGGCATCGCTTCCGATGGAAATAAACGTGAATTTCTGGTCCGCCACCTGGGAGCGATGCTGGGAGCGGAAATGCATGAAGCTTATCTTGCCGGCTCACTCAGCACGCGCTATTTGCGTTCACTCTTCTTTCGCAAAATCCATCTACCCGGTGTGGCTAAAAAGACATACTTTGAGCTGGCGCGGAAGGTAAATCCGGAGCAGGGAAAGCTGTTCTCATAAGTATTTCTTCCTGCAAATCCCGAACGCGTAGCGTGAGGGAGCCCTACCAGCTTAAATTCATTTACAAGTTCTTGAATACTTGTTACACCATCTTGCTGCGGCAATAGCGGCAGCGATGTTTCCCCTCGAGATTGTGGCTACAATAGGGTTCTCTCGCTTCACTCGGGATTGAAAACCATGAACGCATCCTCTCTCCGCAAATTGCTTCAGGAAGTGCGAAGCGGCAAAGTCTCACCGGATGAGGCGGTCGCGCGTCTCCGGCACATGCCCTTTGAAGACCTTGGCTTTGCCAAAGTCGACCATCACCGGCGCGTGCGGTCGGGGATGCCGGAAGTGATTTTTGCTCAGGGCAAAACACCTTTGCAGGTAGCGAAGATTTTCAAAAGCATGGCGGCGCAGGGCGGCAATGTGCTTGCTACCAAAGCCACGACGGAACACTTCAGAGCAGTGAAAAAACTTGTTCGAAAAGCTGAATACCGCGAAGAAGCACAAGCAATCACACTGATACAGGATTCCGAAACGTACGGCAAAGGGATAATCGTTGTCATTTCGGCAGGAACCAGCGATATTCCTGTGGCAGAAGAAGCGCTGGTAACCGCGGAAATCATGGGCAATGAAGTCGCACATTTGTATGACGTGGGCGTAGCGGGCATTCACCGGCTGCTGGCGAGCAAGGAAGTATTCGATAAAGCCAGAGTTATCATCGTGTGCGCGGGAATGGAAGGCGCTTTACCTAGCGTCGTGGGAGGGCTGGCCCGCGTGCCGGTCATCGCAGTGCCAACGAGCATAGGTTATGGCGCTTCCTTCAATGGCCTGGCTGCGCTGCTGGGCATGCTGAACTCATGCGCGTCTAACGTGAGCGTGGTTAACATCGACAACGGTTTCGGGGCGGGCTATGTAGCTTCCATGATCAACCGGCTCTGACCATCGTTCTTCTGCTTGACCAACAGATTCTAATCCGCGGCAAAGATCAGATCGCATTGTGATGGCAGCATACTTCTGAACAGCTCCGCTCACAAAATTACCTGCAATGCAAGAAATACATTTACATTTCAAAACTTTTTCTTATGCAACATACAAAGTTTGCATAGCGTCTCATTTACAGGTGTAAAATTTGCGATGAATGAGGGCCTGCGGACCTTCTGTAAGGGGACTCTCCCCAGCCGAGGCACACATGAACGTTCACATCAGTTACAAGGCAGGCAAGACTCCCGAAGTCGAGCGGGAATTTCATTATCAACTGGAAAAGCTGGAGCGCCGCCTCCAGGTATTCAAGCCTGACCTGGTCCACTTCCATGCCGGTATTGACCAGGAAAATAATCATAGCGCCTGCGCGACATTGAATCTGCGCCTCCCGTCCGGGCAAGTATCGGCGCAACGCTCCGGCGAGAATGCGCTGGCAGCGGTGAAATCCGCGTTTGCCGACCTGATATCGCAAGTCACAAAACATAAAGAGCTGCTGCGGGGCCATTGGACACGGAAATCATTGCGGCGCGCCGGCCGCGAGCGTCTTACCCAGATGCCGATGCCCGAGGAAGCCGCGCCAAATCCGACCGGGAACGGAAAACATATGCCAACGTTGCGCGCGCAGACGGCGCGAATGCCGGCAGGTGACGTCAAGACCGACAGCGCTGCCGTGGCCGATGTTGAAATGTGGCTGGGCGGCAACCTGCGCAAGCTGGAGGAGTTTGTCGATCAGGAGATCCGCTTTCAGGTGGAAGCTGAACGCATCCGCGAAGACCAGATTACGCGGGAAGAGGTGATTGATGAAGTAATCGTGAGCGCGCTTTCCCACGAGAACGGTAAAACGCAATTGCTTTCGCCCGAGAGCTGGTTCCATCGCCTTGCGGTCCAGGCCATTCGCCGGCTCATTCAAGCCAATTCCGATACCGGCAACATTTCACTGGATGAACCGGCCGGCATGCAAAACGTGACTGGAAGCGATGAAAACGTCCTGCAGTACCACCAACCCGATGAGAGCCTAGCGGGAGAGAGCGTGATTCGGGATCAAAGCATGCGAACCCCGGAAGAGATATTTGCCAGTGATGAGATGGTGGCCCAGTTGGATATGGTCCTACGCGGAGTACACGTGCAGGACCGCGAGGCTTTTGTGCTTTTTACGCTGGAAGGATTTACGGTGGACGAAATATCGCGGCTCGCCGGCCGCCCCGCGGAACAGGTGCGTGAATCGATCCATCACGCGCGCACTCACATTCAGCAGAAATTGCCCGCGCAGAACCAGCTCAGGAAAAGCCTGCTCCATCATTCCCGGGTTGCGTAATTCAAAAGCATTCATAGGAGATCCTGCAAAATGATTACGCGTGAAGAAATTCGCCAGCTTGCGCAAGTTGAGTCATCGGCGGGATGCGCCATCAGTTTTTATTTCCAGCCGCAAACGCCGCAAAACAAGTCGCATCGTGAAGAAAACATCCTGGTCAAAGACCTGGTACGAGAGACTCTGCGCAAAGCCGAGCGCAACGGCAACCATACGGAGTTGCGGGAAGACCTGGCAAAGATACTGCAGATAGCTGAAGAACTGCACGGAAATCATTCACGCGGCAAGGCCATTTTCGCCTGCCGCGAGCAGGGCATCTGGCGTGAGCAGGACATACCACCGCGCGTGGACCATTCACAAATCACCGTGAATTCGCGCTTTCATCTGCGTCCGCTGGTAGAAGCTTATTCCGGGCTGCCGCGGACGTGTATCGCCCTGGTCGATCGCAAGAAGGCGAGAATTTTTGAATTGCAGGAAAGTGAGATCACGCAAAAGCCTGATCTCGAGTTTGGACCCTCACTTCGCGCGCCGCGCAGTGACGGCTTTCAGGGCTATGAAGCGGGCCATCGCGAACGCCATGTGGAAAATATCGTGATGCAGCATTACAAGATGTTCGCGGAGTCACTGCTTCTTCTCTGGAACCGGGAAAAGTTTGATGCACTGCTGATAGGCTGCCATGACGAAGCATGGCCCGATGTGGAACCGCATCTGCACAGCAACCTAAAACAGATATTGCGCGGCAGGATTCATGTTGATCCTATGGTGGCATCAGGCGAAGAGGTGAGGGAAGAGGCTGAACGCATCCTGAATGAAACCATGTTCGGAGAAAAGCAGGCGCTGGTGCGCGAGGTTCTTGGCGAAGCACAGCGTAATGCCCGTGGCGCCGTTGGCCTGCATCACGTTCTGAATGCGCTGGAGCGCCAGGAAGTCCAGACGCTATTGGTCGGCCATGACTTCAAAGCGGAAGCCGTGGAATGCACCAACTGCCGCCATCTTGATACGCGGATGGTAAAAAAATGTGCGCTCTGCGCCCATGATACGCGCGAATTGAGCGACGTCTCCGATGCATTAGTCGATCTGGCCCTGCGAAATGGCGCAGACATACAGTTCATGAATGACGACCCCGACCTGGAAAAGGCCGGACGAGTCGGAGCCCTGCTGCGTTTCCGCGCCGACCAGAATACAGCGGAAAAGATGGCGGTTTAGTTACGTTGCCGCGGGAGCCAGAGAGCAATAAGCTTCGTGATGCCAGTTAATTGTCCGCCCCAAAATGTGAGTGCATATGTCCAATAACGCTTTTGAAGATTTTCGTCTCTTTCCGGCTATATCTGAAGCATGGGAGTTAGTACGCTCCGGCCTGGTCATCATTCAGGAAGAGCTTTATAAACTGGAGCTGTGGCATTCATATACCAATCCAGACATTCCGTATTATGTTTCCATCTCCATCCAGAAAGATGACATGTGGACCAGAATGCCCGATCCGCCATTTGCCACCGGCCGCGATGGAGATCAGGCATTGCGTGACGCGATGGCCTTCCTGACTGAACGCCTGGCAGCATAGGCGGCTTACGCAAGAAGTACACAGAGTTCAATGATCTCTTTCAGCCGCAGTTCCTGGACAACAGGAACTCATGCTAGTAGCGGGGCAACTGCTTCTGATATCCTTCTGCGTTTCCTTCATCACGGGAAAGTGAGGTCCCATGAAACGCAGAGATTTTCTTTCCGGACTAGCTGTCACGTCCGCCGCCATGGCCGCAGGCCAGACAGGCAAGAGCGCTGACCCACATTCGCAAAACCCGCAATCGCAAAATAAAGATAACCTGAAGGTGCCGCGCACATCGCCAGTCAGAAACATCATGATTTCCGCGGCGAACGGGATTACGCCTCGGGGAAACCACATTGAGGCAGGCTACAAGAAGCTGGCAGCAGGCGCAGACACGCTGGAAGCCGCCATTACCACGGTTTCTGGCCCGGAGAATGATCCTGAAGACGATAGCGTTGGATTGGGCGGGTTGCCCAATGAGGATTGTGTGGTGGAACTGGATGCCTGCTGCATGCATGGTCCCACTCGGCGGGCTGGCTCTGTAGGCGCGGTGCGCGATATCAAAAATGTCGCGGCTTTGGCGCGGACAGTGATGGAGCATACGGGCCACGTAATGCTGGTAGGGCAGGGCGCTACCCGTTTTGGCGAACTGATGGGCTTTCCGAAAGAGAATTTACTGACTGAACATTCGCGGAAGATCTGGCAGTTATGGAAGGAGTTCCACTCTGACCTGGACTGGTGGGGACCCGGCTTTGCCGATCCAAACTTTAAAATTCCGCCGAACCTTGAGACAGGTTCACTTGAAGAGCAGCCGCAGCCAATCAAGCGGCTCTACGCGCTGGCAGCAGAGATTGGCATTGCTGAAGACCGGCGGCTCGATGCAATCCAAAAAGTGCTGAATCCGCCGACAGGCACTATTAATTGTTCCGCGTTGAACGAAAAAGGCGAGATGTCCAGCGTGACTACTACGAGCGGGCTTGCCTGGAAACTTGCGGGGCGTTGCGGCGACTCTCCAATTATCGGCGCGGGCTGTTATTGCGACCAGGACGTGGGCGCGGCGGGCGCAACCGGCAACGGCGAGGAGAACATAAAAGTCGTGGGGGCGCATACCATTGTGGAAAACATGCGCCATGGCATGTCACCAGAAGATGCCGGCATGGATACGCTCAAGCGCATTGCCCACATTTATAACAATGACATGGCAAAGCTGGCTTACATAAGCATGCATTTTTACATTCTGCGGAAAGATGGAGCGTATGCCGGTGTGACTATGTGGTCAGGACCGCCGGAGCATCCTGCGCGCTTTGCCGTTGCGGATGGGAATGGCCCGGGAAGGCATGAAATGGCCAAGGCAATGTTCCAGGGCAATCCAAAGAACTGGCCGCCTATGCCGAAAGAGCGAAGATAGCCAATTGCATTGCTCTATCAGACGAAAGCAGAAAGGCCACTCACGGGTGGCCTTTCTGCTTTTATCGAGCCAAGGTACTTGCGCTACTCGCATGGTTATGAAAGTGCGTGATACCTTATTCCTTAACCCTTACCGCCTTCCGAGGAACAACAAAAGTGCCCAAAATTCAGCGAGCAATCCTGAGCGTTACAGACAAAACTGGTCTGGTCGATTTTGCCCGGCAACTAGCAGCCCTGAAAGTAGAATTGGTTTCTACAGGGGGAACAGCCAAGCAACTGCGCGAGGCCGGCATCGCCGTCAGAGATATCTCAGACCTGACTGGCTTTCCTGAAATGTTGGATGGGCGTGTAAAGACGCTTCATCCCAAGGTACACGGCGGAATCCTGCATATTCGCGGCAATGAAGCGCACGTGGCCTCGGCGCGTGAGCACGGCATACAGCCCATCGACATGGTGGTGGTCAACCTTTACGCATTTGAGAAAACAGCATCCAAGCCCGGCGTGCATTTTGACGAGGTGATTGAGAACATCGATATTGGCGGCCCTTCAATGGTGCGGTCAGCGGCCAAGAATTTTCGTGATGTAGCAATTGTTACATCGCCGGACGACTATGCTGGAATCGCGCAGGAGATGGCTGGTTCCGGCGGTGAACTGGGACTGGCGACGCGCTGGCGTCTGGCGCAAAAAGCCTTTGCCACTACAGCAGCGTATGACAGTGCGATTGCAGCAACGCTGGCTTCTACGTCGCTGGACGGCCACGGCAAAGAATTTCAGCTTCCGCAAGCCGGTAGTGATTTTCCCGCAGTTTTGCGCTTTTCACTTAACAAAGCTATGGACCTGCGTTACGGTGAGAATCCTCACCAGAGAGCAGCCATGTATTCCGACGGATCAGGCGCGGGCGTGGCCAACGGCAAACAGCTTCAGGGCAAGGAACTCTCGTTCAACAACATTGTGGATTTGCAGGCGGCGTGGGACTTGGCGCAGGAATTTGAGGAAACGGCGTGCGCCATCATCAAGCATACGAATCCAAGTGGCTGCTCCACCGGCAAGACACTGCTGGAAGCGTACATGCACGCCAAAGAAACTGATCCGGTTTCGGCCTTTGGTGGCGTGATCGGCGTCAACCGGGGGATCGACGGCGCGGCGGCGGAAGAGATGGCCAAACTTTTCGTTGAAGCCATTGCTGCGCCCGCCTACTCACCCGAGGCTCGAGAGAAGTTCGCAACCAAGAAAAATCTTCGCCTGGTGGAAGTGAAGCAGAGTACGCAGAAATTTGTCATGAAGCAGGTTTCCGGCGGGATGCTGGTGCAGGATGCCGATATTCGTCCACTGACGGACGGGGACCTAAAAATCGTGAGCACACGCCAGCCAACGGCGGAAGAGATGCGCGCGATGCTGTTTGCCTGGAAGGTCTGCAAGCATGTGAAATCAAACGCCATTGTGTATGCCCGTGAGGGGCAAACTGTGGGGGTTGGAGCAGGGCAAATGTCGCGCGTGGATTCATGCAAGATTGGGGCCATGAAAGCGATCTTACCTTTGAAGGGCACTGTGGCAGCATCAGACGCCTTTTTCCCGTTTCCGGACGGCGTGGAAGAGATCGCCAAAGCGGGCGCCACGGCCATTATTCAGCCAGGCGGATCTATGCGCGATCAGGAAGTGATTGACACAGCGAACCGACTGGGGCTGGCAATGGTGCTTACAGGCGTGCGTCACTTCCGTCACTAGTCAAGAATTGTAATCTGCTGCAAAAAGTGCGGAACTAAGGTCTAGAATTAGTAATGATGAATAGCTGCTACCGGAATTGGCGGCTCTGCATCCAATAACAAAGGTATTCGGTTCGTTCTATGACTTTCATTAAAATACGCACTCTTTTGTCCGGACTGCTCCTGCTTATAACCGCGAATCTTTTTGCCCAGCAGGGCACACCAAAGACCCCCAATGCGCCTTCGCAGAAAGAAACACCAGCCCAGAAGGCGCCTGCGAAGGATTTAGCCAAGGACGCCACCCCCAGCCAGCCTAAAGAAGTAAAGAAGCCGGATCAGGCGGCCGCTTACTACCATTACTCGCTGGCCCACATGTATGAAGAAATGATGGCGATGTATGGACGCTCCGAATACGCCACCAAGGCCATTGAAGAATATCGACTGGCGATTGAGAATGATCCTTCTTCAGAATACCTGAACGCTTCACTGGCGGAGCTTTATGCCAAGACCGGACGCATACGTGACGCGGTGCTGGAAGCGCAGGACATCATCAAGCGCGATCCGAACAATCTGGAAGCACACAAACTGCTGGGCAGGATTTATCTGCGCTCGCTTGGCGACTTGCAGCCGGGAACACAATCCCACGAAGTTCTAACGCTTGCCATTGAGCAATATGAAGCCATGGCAAAAATCGATCCTAAGAATGCGGACAATCATCTGTTGCTGGGCCGGCTGTACTTTCTAAACAAGGACCCCATTAAGGCGGAGAGCGAATTCAAGACTGCAGTGAGCCTTGATCCAAATTCTGAAGAGGCCATTACCAATTTGGCTTACCTCTATAACGACGAGGGCGCCAATAATAAAGCCGCCGACCTGTTGAAGGCCATTCCTGAAGGTAAGCGGTCAGCAAAAATTTATGCCGCTCTGGGCAGCACCTACGAACAGCAAAAAGATTACAAGAACGCCATTGCCGCTTTCCGGCAGGCGCTCACCATGGATAAGGAAAATCTGGATGCCATGCGCGGCTTGGCTCAGAACCTCTCCAATGACAATCAGATTGAAGCGGCGCTGGATGAGTACCGCACCATTCAGGATGCCGACCCGCAGGATGCTACTGCTGCGTTGCGTGTAGCTGAGATTTATCGCCGTCAGGGCAAGTTTGACCTGGCCATGGAGAACCTGAAGAAAGCGGAAGCCCTGGTACAGGATTCACTGGAAATTCCTTACAACGAAGCCCTGGTACTGGAAGCCCAAGGGAAATATGAGGATGCCGCCGCTATCCTGCAAAAGCTGGTGGCAAGGCCGCTTCCGCCAGACGCGCGCGCAGGTGATAAAAGCAACCGCGCATTGTTTCTGGAGCGGCTGGGAAATGTCTATCGTGAAGCAGGCCGTCCGATGCTGGCGATGGAGACTTTCCGCAAGATCATTGATCTGGGCGGAGATGAGGCAGCACGCGGGTATCAGGACGTAATTGACTCGTATCGCGACCAAAAGCAGTGGACTGATGCTACCCGCACCGCACATGAAGCAGTAAAGAAGCTGCCCAATGACAAGGGTCTGAAACTCACGCTGGCGCAGCAATTGGCGGATTCGGGCAAAGCGGACGAGAGCGTGCAACTTGCCAAATCTGTATTGAAAGGCGGCCCTGACGACCGCGACAGCTACATCATGATTTCGCAAATCTATATGCGGTTGAAGCGCTGGAAAGATTCAGAAGACGCCCTGGCACAGGCGGAAAAGCTGGCTGTCCATCCGGAAGAGAAGGAGTACATACGCTTCCTGCAAGGCTCTATTTACGAACGGCAGAAAAAGTATGATCTGGCAGAGCAGTCATTCCGCCAGGTATTGCAGCAGAACCCCAGCAACAGCATGGCGTTGAATTATCTTGGCTACATGCTGGCGGATCGCAACAGCCATTTGGAAGAGGCGCTGAACCTGGTGAAGAAAGCGCTGGACTACGATCCCCAGAATGGCGCGTACCTTGATTCCCTGGGATGGGTTTACTTCAAACTTGGCAATTATGATCAGGCGGAAGAGAACCTGCGTCGCGCAGCGGACAAAAGCCCGAATGATCCGACGATTCAGGACCATCTGGGCGAGCTTTATGCCCGCACAAACCGGTTTAAGTTGGCCGCCGCCCACTGGGAGCATGCTCTGGATGAATGGAGCAAATCAGTCCCGGCCGACGTCGATCAGCAAGACGTGACCCGCGTGACCAAGAAGCTGGAAAGCACCAGAGTCAAGCTGGCGCAGCAGACGCAAAAGGAATAGAAGCCCTTAGTATCATTATTTGGCAAAGCCTTTCACCAGAGTGAGGGGCTTTTGTTTTTTGCTGCTGAGATCAGGCTGAAGTGCCCGGACCATTGAGAGCCTTCCAAGTAGCGAAGACCTCTATATTTTCCTTTTATCGCAATCTGCCTGTGCGGCAGAAAGCCTCCAACTTTGCGTCCTTGGCGTTCTTTGCGGTAAATTCTTCCGCACATGCAGCTCAAACAGGCGGTTGATTTCGCGTATCAGCTCTTCATTGAGAATGACGTGCCTTCTCCAAGGCTTAACGCGGAGCTGTTGTTGTTGTTTGTTCTCAACCGGGAGCGTGCTTATTTTTACGCCCATCCGGAACGCGAACTCACCACAGACGAGCAATCCCGCTACGACGAAGTCGTTCGCGAACGGGCCCGTGGCTGCCCCACGCAGTACATCACTGGCCATCAAGAGTTTTGGGGGCTCGACCTTTTAGTCTCACCAGCCGTGCTTATTCCGCGCCCCGAAACTGAGCACGTGGTAGAAACTGTGCTTGAGTTGGTCCGCGGCTATCCGTTCGGCGGGCCGGGACGGCTGCGCCTGCTCGATGCCGGCACCGGCTCCGGATGCATTGCCCTGGCGCTGGCCAGCGAGCTTCCACATGCGGAAATCCACGCCTGTGACATTTCAGAAGACGCCCTAGAAATGGCCCGCACCAACGCCGCACGGCTCGGATTGAGCCAAAAAGTGGTGTTCCGCCAGTCTGATCTGCTGGCTGCCTATCCAGACGAAAAGTTTGACTTCATCATCTCCAATCCGCCCTACGTTGGAGAGGCTGACGCAGACAAAGTGCAGAAACAAGTACGTGAATTTGAACCGAAGATTGCTGTTTTTTCCGGCAGAGAAGGCATGGAAATTTACCGCCGCCTGATTCCTCAAGCGCACAACGCTCTGTGTCCGGGGGGCTGGCTCGTCACCGAGATCGGTTATTCCGAGGAACAGAAGGTAAGAGATTTGCTAACCGGCTGGGCTGACATCCAGGTAACAGCAGACTTGCAGGGCATTCCCCGCGTAATGGCGGGCGCGAAAGCCGCCAGAGATCGGGTGATCCGTTGATCGTGCGTGATCGGGGGATCGGAAGATCGAGTGATCTGGAAATGAGAGTAGTAAAGGAATAAAGGAGGATTGGCGGCTCAGGGTCAATCTCGTTTTCCGATCACGCGAGATCACCGGATGACCCGATCTCCCGATCTGTCCCTCTAATTTGCTACACTGTTGAGTTTTCATTTCACCGTTGGAGGTGAAGTTTGGCTGCAAGCAGAAGCTCAGCCGTGCCTGCCGCCCCCCCGGGCCGCACGTTGCGGCGCGATGCCTGGTGGTTGGAATCGGTCCCCGTATGGATACTGTTGGGAGGTTTTGGCATTTATGCCACCCTTCGGGCCTTTGAAGGAAAGTTTTTTTGGGCCAGCCCGTATCTTTCGCCTTTTTACTCGCCGCTGCTCAGCTTTGGCTGGTGGCATTACTCGCCGGCGCTGCTCATTCTGGCTTTCCCGCTCGGTTTCCGCATGACCTGCTATTACTATCGCAAGGCTTATTACCGCGCATTCTTCATGGATCCCCCGGCGTGCGCTGTAGGTGAGAGCCCGCACCGCAATTATCGTGGCGAAACGAAGTTCCCGTTCATCCTGCAAAACCTGCATCGCTATTTTCTTTACGGCGCCATCGTATTCCTGTGTTTTCTCTGGTATGACGCCATTCGCGCCTTCTTTTTTTCAGGCCCGGACCAGAAGCTGCATTTTGGCATTGGCGTTGGAACGCTCGTGCTGCTGGTCAACATTGTGCTCCTGACTTTGTACCTCCTCTCCTGCCATTCATTGCGGCACCTGATCGGCGGCAAGATGGATTGCTTCTCCTGCACGGCCACCAATCGCGGACGCCACGGTGCGTGGAAGAAAGCCAGCTTCCTGAATGAACGCCACATGCTGTTTGCCTGGTGCAGTCTGATCTCGGTTGGATTTGCCGACTTCTATGTCCGCATGGTGGCTAGCGGCATGATCAAGGACTTTAGAATATTGTGACGAACCAGACGAAGTATGAAACCCATGAACATGATGTCCTGATTATTGGCGCGGGCGGAGCAGGCTTGCGTGCAGCGATTGAAGCACTGGCGGCGGGGGCTAAAGTTGCGGTCGTCTCCAAATCTTTGCTGGGCAAAGCGCACACCGTAATGGCGGAAGGCGGCATAGCCGCTGCCATGGCCAACGTGGACAAAGCCGATAGTTGGCGCACCCATTTCCGTGACACCATGCGCGGCGGCAAGCTGATGAACAACTGGCGCATGGCCCAGCTACACGCGCAGGAAGCTCCGGAACGCGTCCGCGAACTTGAGCAGTGGGGCGCACTTTTTGATCGCACTTCGGATGGCGATATTCTTCAGCGCGCCTTTGGCGGCCACACTTTCAAACGGCTTTGCCACGTGGGCGACCGCACCGGTCTGGAGATGATCCGCACGCTGCAGGACCGCGGCGTTCAGATGGGCTTTGACGTTTTTATGGAATGCACCATCATTCGCCTGCTGACTGACGGCAAGCGCGTTGTGGGCGCATTTGGCTACTGGCGTGAGCAGGGCCGCTTTGTGGTGCTGAAAGCCAAAGCCGTGGTGATGGCCACCGGCGGCATCGGCAAGGCGTATCGGGTGACCTCAAATTCCTGGGAATACACGGGCGACGGCATGGCCCTTGCCTACGATGCCGGCGCGGAACTTCTGGATATGGAATTCGTCCAATTTCATCCTACTGGAATGGTTTGGCCTCCAGGGGTGCAGGGCATTCTGGTGACGGAGGCGGTTCGCGGTGAAGGCGGCATTCTTCGTAATAAAGAAGGCCAGCGCTTCATGGAGAAATACGATCCCAAGCGCATGGAACTCTCAACCCGTGACGTGGTTGCGCGCTCCATCTATACCGAAGTGCGCGAAGGCCGAGGCAGTGAGCATGGTGGCGCATATCTCGATATTTCTCATAAGCCCCCCGAATACGTAAAGCAGAAGCTCCCCAGCATGTATCACCAGTTCAAAGAGCTCGCTGATGTAGATATCACCAAAGGCCCAATGGAAGTCGGCCCCACCTGCCATTACATGATGGGCGGAATTCGCGTGGAAGCCGAAACCGCAGCTTCTTCATTGCCTGGACTGTTTGCTGCCGGTGAGGCGGCTGCCGGTCTGCACGGCGCAAACCGTCTCGGCGGCAACTCTTTATCTGATTTATTGGTCTTTGGGCGGCGTGCTGGACTGAGTGCTGCCGCATTTGCTGATAAAGCTACGCCTTTTTCGATCAACGATGACCAGATCGCCGAAGCTGAGCGCGACATGCTGGCTCCCTTCGATCGTGGCGAGGGTGAGAACCCTTATTCTGTTCACCGCGATTTGCAGGAGATCATGCAGAACCTGGTGGGAATTTTCCGGATTGAAGAAGACATGACGAAGGCGATGGGCGAATTGGAAAAGCTTAAGGCCCGTGCGGCGCGAGTTCGCGTGGAAGGTTCGCGGCTGTTCAATCCCGGATGGCATCTCTCGCGTGATTTGAAATCGATGCTCACCGTATCGGAAGCGGTGACCCGCAGTGCCATGGCCCGTAAGGAAAGCCGCGGCGCGCACAGCCGCATCGACTTCCCCAAGCTGGATGAACAAGTCTGGGGCAGGCAACACAATCTGGTCACACGCGATGGCAACAGCATGAAGCTGCAGCAAATTCCGGTGGACGCAATTCCGGGCGAATTGAATGAGTTGTTAGCGGAAGAAAAGTAGGCACGATTCAAGTCGTGCTTTGATGCATACGGCACGTTGGAGAGGCACATTGGTGAATAGCAGTTTAAGAGCTTAAGACAAAGCTAAGAGCTAAAGGCTAATAGCTAGGAGCTGAATTGATGGCAGACGCAATTCTAGAAGTTTTCCGCGGCAATCAGGAAGCCGGCGGCGCGCAGCAATACAAAGTCGAAATCACGCCGGGCATGGTTGTGCTTGATGCGCTGCACCAGATCCAGCAGACGCAGCAGCCAGACCTTGCTGTCCGCTGGAACTGCAAGGCCGGCAAGTGTGGCTCCTGTTCTGCCGAAGTGAATGGCAAGCCGCGCCTCACCTGCAAGACGCGTATGGACGCGCTTCCCACGGACAAACCCATCACCGTCTATCCCATGAAATCTTTTCCCGTGATCAAAGATCTGGTTACGGATGTCTCATGGAATTACCGGGTCAACAAAAAAATTCCGCCGTTCACGCCTAAACCAAAGACGGATTGGAAAATGTATCAGGAAGATATGGACCGGGTGCAGGAGTTCCGCAAGTGCATTGAGTGCTTTCTATGCCAGAACGTCTGCCACGTGGTCCGCGATCACCACAAAAAAGAAGAGTTCGGCGGCCCGCGCTTTTTCGTCCGCGTGGCATCACTGGAGATGCACCCGCTGGATAATGGCTCACGGGTTAAGCTGCTGAAAGATGAGCTCGGCATCGGCCTCTGCAACATCACCAAATGCTGCACCGAGGTCTGTCCGGAAGAAATACACATTACCGACAATGCCATCATTCCCCTGAAAGAACGGGTGGTCGATGAATTTTATGATCCCATCCTGAAATTGGTGCGCAAGATACGCGGTGCGCCCAGGGCGGATTAGAATTATTACAGGGTGTAAAAACATGGAACGCCAACTTAAGACCATTTCCAAAAACAGCATTTCTGAGGCGCTGGCCAAAATACAGCACTACCGTTATCTGAACCAGGCGGAAGAAGCGGAATCGATCTGCCGGGACGTTTTGGAGGTCGATCCGGAAAACCAGATGGCCTTGCGCCAGTTGGGCCTTGCCCTTACAGACCAGTTTCAAGGCGCGGTCTCTGACGGGTTCCGTGAAGCGCAAGCCTGCTTTGAGAAACTCGCCAGCCCTTATGAGCGTTCTTATTATCAGGGCATACTTTACGAACGGCGGGCCAAGGCTCAACTGCGCGCCGGCCACATGGCGCATTCCTTGCTGGCCAGTTTTGAAAATGCCATGCGCTGTTTTGAAGAAGCGGAAAAAATCCGTCCGCAAGGGAATGACGATGCGCTACTGCGCTGGAACCGCTGTCTGCGGCTCATGCAGGGGCTTCCTGGCTCGGCCGCTGAATCGGCAGATTCGTTTGATGCCAGTGATGCTCCACCCATTCTCAGGGATTAGGTTTATGCGGCTGGCGCTCCGCCGCATGCCGTTCTCTTCCAATCTATTGCGGGGTGCTCTCCAGTACGCGCACCTTCCAGCGGTCTTCTGCGCCGGTCATGATGGCGTAATACTGGATCTGCGCCTGGTCGGAATGAATGACTGTGCCTCCGTCCAGCACCTGGGTTTCAATGCTGGCGGTGTCTTTTAACTCCATAGCTGCGCCATCGGGCGAGTAAAAGATTGCGTCCACCTTGTGGCCGTGATCGATGATCCGCGTGGTCAGGCCATGTTCTTTCTGGTCTTTCACGCGTTGCGTAAGCCGGTCCAGGGCGAAGCCAGAGAAATTTTCATTCAACGGCTGCAGCGTGTTAGTAGAGAGCGCCGTGTTGATGGCCTGCCATGCGAGCGTATAGTCGCGGACAATAGCGTTCTGCGTTACGTCTTCAACTTCACGCGGCTGGGCGTTTTTCACATTGAGCTGAACTTCGGGCTTGGTATCCGCAAAGATCTGCTTGAGCAGCGGAACTGCGCCGGAGAGAGCCAGCGCTACTCCCAGAGTTAAAATTAGCAGGCGCGCGAATTTCATTATTTGCCTCCCACGTGCAATTCGTTGCCCAGCACCACTCCGGCAGCTACGGTAATGGTGGCATTGTCAGATATAGGCAGCTCAGCACGCGCTGTATCTTTCTTGATGCGAGCGTCCACAGTGCTCCTGCCGCTCTTGTCCGTCTGGATGAAAGTTACAATCGTGCCGTCCGGCACGGGATTGCCGCTGCAATCGCGGATAGGATCGGTTTCCACCACTACCCGGTTGTCCGCATGCCCGGCCACGTGCATGCGGAGATTGCATGGATCAGCGGCCACCTGCTGCACCACCCGGCTTACTTCTGTATCGCCTACTGAAGTTACAAACTGGGCCGCGCCTGCTTTCGGCGCTGACGAACTGTTGGTCCAGGCAATTCCATCGTGGCTGGTAACGCTCTTGGAAGTTCCGGCGCCTCCGACAGAGAGATTGAACTTCACTGGCGTCGGATCGAGGATGAGATTCTGATATTGATCGAAAATAAATGTCACACCGCTGATTACGTTAGGGCGGGCAACGGGCACCCGAGATGGCCGGGCCAGGAAATTCAGCTTTTCCGGTTTGCCCGGCTTCACCCAGAAGACTTGAGACGAATTGCCATCACCGCGAATAATCGCAATCCAGCGCCCAGCGCTTCGCAGTTCTTCGCCTTTGATCTCAACATTGCCGCCGGATTTGAAGTCACGCTTAATGATCTGGCCCGGACCCACCAGGAGCAGCGTGCCGCTGCCGCTGGTCCCGATGCTTAAAGGTTGTCCTGCCACTGCATTCTGCGGAACATGCAGCTCTGCCGCGCGAGCGGAGTCCGCCGCGAACCAGCATAGAGCAATCACCAGACCGATATAGATCACTTTACGCATAAATCAGTCCTCGTGGTTCAGGCTGTAATGGTTTACGGTTACGCGGTAGGTATGCACATTCGCTGCCAGATCATCGCGCAGTGCAACGGAAAAAGGCTGTGGTGTCTTTGGCAGTAGCGCGTGGTCTGAATAAGCGTCAGAGACCCAGATGACCTTTCCGCCATTGTCATAAAACGTGGCCAGAACGTGAGGGATATTCACGATGGTCCCGCTCTCGTTCAGCAATTCGCCTTTCAGCACCGTGCGGCCGGTAATGTCCTTTTCTATCCGCTGGTGCAGAACGCCAATCACTGGATCGGCAGAAGCGGGCACGAGCATCCAGTTGTGCGTCATGCGCACTGCTTTTACATCGGACTTCTTTATTCCGGGGAAGTCAATGCGGTACGGCGAAATTTCCTTAGGCAATAGCACGTGTGAGATTTTGTCAAAGCTGCTCTCTTCGGCCACATCTTTGCCGCTGTTATCAGTAAGCACAGCGCCTACGGTGATAAATGCAGGGACTGTGTCTTCATTCTCTACTTCACCCATAATGATCAGTCCGCCATCGCGTTCCACGGCATTCATGGAAAGGATACGGCAATTCGGGTTTTCGACGTTCTGCGCGCCCCAGTCATCGCCTGCACCGCGCCATACAATGTCCCAGCGAAGATAGTTCACCGGAATAACCTGTGGCGGCACATTCACTTCCTTCTCTGCCGGCCATTGGACCTTCCACGCGCCATCATCTTTCACAACCTTCAGGTCGCGTGTTTCATAGGAAGCGCCTACAGCAGTGGCATACTTCAATTCAGTGCGTACTGTCGCTTCATTCTCCGCCTCATGCAAAACACGGGTATTCACCGAGTCAAGCTGAGAATAGGTGCGCAAACTGCCGTCGCGGCCGGTCAAATCGCGAATGAACCCGCCCTGGTCAACATTGCTGGAAGGTGCAACATAGGAGTACGCGGCTTGCCAGTCGTGGGCTTTGGCGCTGTTGAACATTGATTGCACCGCGCCTTCCGGCGTTGATGCCTGGCCATTCCTGCTGCCGTGGACCGTGCCGACGGCGATCAATCCCACGGTGAGAACTGCAAAGATAATTGTGAGTGTGCGGCCCATTACCGTGCCTCCCGTAACACAGGTTCTTCGCTGGTCGTCAGCGGGAACTCAAGTGTTTCCAGCTTGCGCCGCTTGTCAGGAAATACCAGCATGAGGAGCAATGCAATAATGCTGCTTCCGATGGGAAGCGTCCCCCACAAGATCCCTTCCATGGCGGTGGGCGGCGTGCCATAGGGAGTTTTGTGTGCCGGAGGAATTCCGTCCTTCACCCATAAGCTGACGTTGCCGCGATCATATGTTTCGGTTTTCCGCCAGCCTGCAAACGCTATCAGCGGTTCGTAATATGGGTCGCGGACAAAGATGTACTTCAACCCGTATTGCTCGGCATGCTTCAGGACGGCGCGTAAAGATTCGATTCCATTCGTCCCGTAATACTTGGAATTGGTGAGCTGGGCGGAGCCGTACTGCGTCATTTCCGGCAGCAGGCGAGCGGAGTTGTATTCACCGTCCACGCTGCTGGCATTGGCGTAAATTCCCACTTCAGACATCTTGTTCCCGAATCCAAGTGTGAGATAACGGAACTTGTCATGGCCATCGCGGTTCAGGAATGAAACTACCTCGGCTGTGCTAAACGGCGCGTCGTGAATAGGGTGGTACACCGGCCAGGAAACAGCCATAGCCACGGAAAAGGCGCCCAGTGCTCCTACAATGAAAGCCGCTTTACGTCCGTATCGATCAATCAGGTTGACCACCAGCAGAGCCAGAATGGGCAGCGCCATGAGGCTGGCCCAGAAACAGAAGCGCTCAAAGGTGAGAATGTCAAAAGGGTTATGGACATTCGCGCCCGTGATCGCATTGACCACGCCCGCAAGCAAGCCCAGCAGAAACCGGGGGAGGGGAGTGGTTCCACCAAGACCAAAAATCATGGTGATCCAGAAGCCAAAGAACAGCGGCCGCAATCGGGGCTCCTTCAATCCCTTGTAGAAGATGAAAGGTATCGCCAGCAACATCGCTCCCCAGGGGACAATGATGTAGTTCACAGCCAGCCAGCCCTGCGAGAAGAAGTTCTCGCGGCTGCCGTGTGGGATAGGCATTTGCTTAATTGGATTGGCTTTTAACGCCAGCCAATAAGGCAGGAGCACCACAATGATTCCGACCAGTGAGAGCGCCGCGAATACGGCAGCCCGCGTGATGACGCCCGTGGTGCTGGCATCCAGGCCATCGCGTTTGCGGTCCATCCAGGCGGTGACCAGCACAGGGATGGTGAAAATCACGCTGGCAAACAGCAAAGTCACGTGGTGGGCTGAAGCAGCCGCCATGGTGAGCGCCAACGCTTTTACCAGCGCCATGAGCTTGGCTTCACGCGTCCATTCGTAGAAGTAGGCCAGCGCCATCAGGTACAGAGGCGCGGCCCATGTAGTGGATAACTGTCCATCAACGTACACAAGTGAGGTGAGCGAGCCGAGCAAGATGCTGCCGATGGCCGCGTAACTGGCTGCTCGTTCGCTCACCCATATTCGGGCATATTTGTACACGCCAATCGGAAGCAGGAGAATTGCAATCAATTGCACAAAGATGTAGGCCAGATTGAGGCCCATCACATGAGAAAACAGCGCCATCCACTGCTGCTCCATGGGTGGATACGTGGTTTGAGAGAAGCCGGTAAACCACTTTTCGTTCCAGGGATTGAACCAGTGCTGTGCGTAATGCGCCGCAAAGAACTTATGGAAGTCCGCGTCATAAGAGTCATTGGTAATCTGCATCAGCAGCAGCGGACCGTGCACCAGCAGCGCCAGCAACAGCACCCAACTCAAAGGGACCGCCCGAGTGGGCAAGGTAACCGGCCTGCCCGGAGCGATGGATGGGGAACTCATGAAAAACCTCCGTGAATGCGAGTTGCGATGATTGCGAGATCTCTAATCAGCGAGATTGCATTAAAAAGGGATGCTGACAACCAGCAGCAGTTTTGCTTCAGCAGAGACTTCGATTCAAAAAACTGTAGCCGGGTTTGCCAAGTGGCATCCGGATTCTCATTTTTGGATGATTTTCGTGAGTTTCTGGGCTTCAGAAATCCCTTAGCCGGAAAATGGCATCTGGATTCAACATGAGAACAGAGCTGCTGCCGCCGCTTGCGGCGCTGCTTTCGCTAAATCCTGGTAGCGTACGTGGAACCTGGTGGCCACGTGTTCCCTCTGCGACTCTGACAACGGTGGTCCCGTGAAGAAGAACTTTTTTTGTCTCGCGCTTGTCTGCTCCCTATTTCTGGTCATGAATGGCTGGGCGCAGACGTTTGATTTAAATAGCAAACCACAAGACCAGAACCAGAAGTCCCAGCCAAAGCAAAATAACGCCAAGAAACAGTCTGCAAACAGGACAAGCGGTGGTGGCGGATCAGCGCCTTGCGGAAATACAGGCAGCGGATGGGGTGGAAGCATTGAGGCAGGCAGGTATGCGCGCGCGGCAGAAAACGCCCTGAAGAGTGGAAACCCTTCCGCCGCAGCGAACTATGCGGAGCACCTCACGCAAGCCGCTCCCAGCGACGCGTGCAATTGGTTCCTGCTGGGCTATACCGCGCGGCTGGCCGGCAAATCTCAGGTTTCTCTTGATGCCTACCAGAAGGGCCTATCCCGCGCTCCTAACTCCGTGGAGGGCCTCTCCGGTATGGCGCAGACCTATATCCGTATGGGCAAAGCGGATGAAGCCAAAAAATTACTCCTGCAAGTGATCGCGGCCAATCCTCGCCGTGCCACTGACTTGGCAATGGCAGGCGAACTGTTCATGCAATCGGGGGACCTGCCCCGTGCACAAAATCTGCTGGAGCGCGCTGAGGGCGTGCAGCCGACGTCCCATGCAGAACTTCTGCTTGCTATTACCTACATGAAGCAGAAACAGACGGAGAAAGCCAAGCAGCTTCTGGATAAAGCCATGAAGCGCAGCCCGAAGAACACTGAAATTTTCCGGGCCGTGGCCCAGTACTATCGCGAAGCGCATGACTATAAGTCGGCCATTGCCATTTTGCAAAAAGCGCCGGTAAAGAATGCCGACGTACTGTCAGAACTGGGTTACACCTATGAACTGGCCGGCTTGAAAAAAGAATCAGCCGATGCTTACGAGAAAGCCGCAGGCATTGCGCCTAAGTCCGTCAACGTACAATTGGCGGCGGCCCAGGCCCAGTTGCGCGTGGGCAATCTGGACAAGACGCGCACCTTCCTCTCGCGGGGGGAGCAGCTTGATGCCAACTACTATCGCCTGCATGCGATTCGCGGCGACCTGGCAAAGATCGAGCGCCGTGACACTGACGCGGTAAAAGAATATCTGGCGGCTTTGGCTGCGATGCCGGAAGGCCCAGCCGAGGGCGTTCTCTATCCGACACAATTGCGGTTAAACCTGATCGATACCTATAAAAACCTGGACGATGATGCGGCCATACGCCAGCAGCTCAGCATCGCGCAACAAGAGTTGGCAAAGATACAGGTGGAAGGCCCGGAGCAGGTGGAATACCTGCGGCTGCGCGCGGCCATCAAAGGCCTGGGTAATGACGTTGCCGGCGCCGAAGCCGACTTGAAGCAAGCGTTAAAACTCGATCCGGAAAATGACAACGTCACATTGCAGTACGGCAGTCTCCTCTGGAAGGCCGGCCGAAGGGCCGAGGCGCGCCAGATGTACACTACGCTGCTCAAGCGTGACGACAAAAATCGTTACGCGCTTGAAGCATTGGGCTATCTCTCTCGTGATGAAGGCGACAACAAAGCCGCTGAGACATTCTTCACCCGCATGGCCGCCGCCTACCCGAACGATTACGTCCCTTACATGGCTTTGGGCGACCTCTATACAGCCACCAGGGAATACCCCAAGGCGCAAGCCAGCTATGAGAAAGCCCATCAACTGGCTCCAACAAATTCGCAGATCGTAGCCAGCGGTTCAAACGCAGCCATTGACGCTGGCAAGGTTGATCTGGCGGGCGAGTGGATCGCGCGCGCTACCGGCACCATGAAGAATGATCCTCGGGTCATGCGTGAGACGGAGCGCTATCTTTTCCTGAAGGGCCGCTATGCGGAATCTGCGCGGCTGGGCGAGCAGGCAATCGTAAAACTGCCGCATGATCGTGACGCTGCCGTGTACCTGGGCTATGACTATTACAATTTGGGCCGTTATGACGAAGTTCTTGCTCTGGTAAGCCGCTATGAGAGCACTTTGCCCAAGGAACCCAACTTCCCCCTCCTTGCCGGACACGTACACAAGCAGAACCAGTTGTTGCAGCAGGCCATTGATGACTTCTCCCGCGCATTGCAAAAAGATCCCAAAATGTTTGAAGCGCTGGTAAGCCGTGGTTACGTGCGCAATGACATGCAGGACGCGCAGGCCGCCATTCGCGATTTTGAACCCGCTATTAAAATGAACCCGAACAGCGGCATCGCCCGCCTCGGCTTGGCGTACTCTTATCTGCAACTGCATCGTTCCCGCGAAGGTCTGGAGGAGACGAACAAGGCAGAAAAACTCCTGGGCGAGAGCGGCGCAACCCACATGGCCCGTGCCACAGCCTACCGGCAGATGCGCGTTCTGGATAAGGCTGTGCAGGAATATCAGATCGCCCTGAAGTATTCTCCAGACGATCTGAAGTTGCATCTGGCGCTGGCTGACGCGCTTTATCATGCCCGCCACTACGCTCAATCTGTCAATGAACTCGATGCGGCGCTAAAGCTTTCTCCTGATGATCCGCTCATCTATGCCAACATGGCCTCTGCCTACGCGCAGATGGGCCGTCGAGCGGAAACGTTCAAGTACATTCAGTTAGCCGAACAGGAAGCTGTGGACCAATCAGCTATTCTGCTCGCCACCGGCGACGCGCTACTCACGCTGGGTGACCGTCCAGCCGCACTGGAGCGGTTTACGCGCGCACTGGATGCGCCTGACGCTAACCGCGTAGACGTGCGCATTGAGTTCGCAAAACTATTTGTGCGCGAGGAAAAGTTTAACGACGCGAAGCAGGAAGTCGCGCTGGCCTTTGCCGAATCCCGCATCGGAGAGGCTTCTCCAGTCACGGCCGACAACCTGGTGGAAGCAGCCAACATTTTTCTGGCATCCCATGACTTTGACCTGGCAGAACGCTACTTTGCCAAGGCCAAAGACCTGGGCGCATCCGACGATACAGTGGCCATAGGACTTGCCGATACATATATTGCTCAGGGCAAGGACCGTCAAGCTGAGCAGGAGCTGGCGGCGCTGGGGAATTCTCCGGATTACCAGCAAAACTACGATTACCAGCTTGCCTGGGCGAATATCTACACCCAGCGGCATGACAATGTGCATGCCATTTCGGCTTTTGCCCGCGCCAACCAATTGGCAGCCGACGACCCAACCGCCGAGCGCGGCCTTCTGGAAGTATCCGGTGAAGAAGGCACTCCTCTTCCGTTTGAACCGAAATTAAATGTGCAGAGCTTTGTGGCTACAGGCGCGATTTTTGAAGACGCGACCCTGTACGAGATGGACAACAAGCTTTTTGGCGCGCCGGTACCCCCGCGTTCTTCGCAGGAAACCGACATTGGCAGCACATTCCGCTATCATCCTGACCATTTCACCCCCATCAATGGCTTTGTGGGAGAACGTAATTACCGGGGCACAATCTCCATTCCCAGCCAGACATTGATCATCAATCGCAATACTTATGACACGGTATTTAATGTCGGCACCACTCCGGTGCTGCGCCTGGGCAGCGCGCATATAGTGTTCAATCCTGGTATTGAGTTCACGGTACGGCGGGACACGGAATCGCCCATCCAGATGAACCAGGAGCTTTTCCGCCAGTTTCTTTACCTGAATACTTCGCCCTTCTTCAACTGGCTGACCGTCCGTGGAAGCGCGATCCATGAGTCCGGCCCGTTCTCATTGCAGAACCTGCATTCACGCGACCTGGGCGCAAGCCTAGAATTTGAGGTTGGCCGCCCCTGGGGCAACAACGCGCTCATCACAGGCTATTCGGTTCGCGACCTGTTGTTCCGCCCCGCGATCCGCGAGTTCTTTACTACAGACACATGGGCGGGAATGGAACATAAATTCGGGCAAAAGGCGGCCCTCACCGTACTGGCGAAATATATCCGCTCATGGCGCGTAGCGGACCTTACCTTTGCCACCGCGCAGGCGCTGATACCCGGAGCGCGGCTGGAATACAAAGTCAACGAGCGTTGGTCGTTTGATGGATCGCTCGATTTTACGCGCGGCGAAGGGTTCCACTTGTATGACAACTTCCAGAGCGGATTCCTCATCTCGTATATGAAGCCTCTCCGCCGCAACGTGAATGATGTGAATGGATCGCTTAATGTCGATTACCCTCTGCGTTTCTCAGTGGGCTTGCAGCAGCAGTCATTTTTCAGTTACACGGGCACGGGCAGCACATCGGCCTGGCGTCCGGTTGTAAGAGTTTCTATTTTTTAGGTTTTCAGGGCCCACATGAAGATATGTTTTGTTAGTGGCTTTCCGCCAAGTAAAGCGGTGCTCAATGAATACGGCTTCCACGTCGCCAGGGAGCTGCAGGCGGACCCGCTGATCAGCCTGACCATTCTGGCGGACGAATATTCCGGCCCGGAGCCAGAGCTTCCTGAATTCGATGTGCAGCGCTGCTGGAAAGAAAACCGCCTCAGCAATCATGCCAGATTGTTGAAGGCCATCCGTGATTGCAAGCCTGATGTGGTCTGGTTCAATCTTGTCTTCTCCAGCTTTGGCAACAAGGAGAACCCGCTGGCGGCTTTTTCCGGCCTCACGCTTCCGGCCGTGACACGCATGGCCGGTTACTATACGCATGTTACGTTGCACCATTTGATGGACCATATCGATCTGAACGACGCCGGCGTACGAAACAAAATGCTGTTCCGCGCAGCGGGAAATATAGCTACACGAATGCTCCTGATGGCCAACTCCGTCTCGGTGCTCCTGCCGGCGTACCGGCGCACTTTGACGGAAAAATATCACGGTGAGCACATTCATTACCGGGCGCATGGAATCTTGTCCGCGCGGCCTGAATTTCCGGATTTCTCCCGTCGCGGCAATCCGGAGCACCGTATTCTGGCTTTTGGAAAGTGGGGGACTTACAAACGGTGTGAAATGCTCATTGAAGCCTTTGAAGAGCAGGTTGCGCCGGCATTTCCGGCAGCAAAGCTGGTGATTGCAGGCACGAACAACGGTAATTCGCCGGGCTATATTGAGGGATTGAGCGCGAAGTACGGCAGCCATCCGAAGATTGAATTTAAAGGCTATGTGGAAGAGCACGACATTCCAGAGATGTTTGGAACTTCTTCATTCATGGTAATGCCCTATACCTCTGCAACTGGCGCCAGCGGAGTTGCGAACCTGGCTGCAGCCTATGGAGTTCCGATTGTCTGCTCGGATATTCCTGATTTTCGCGAGATGGGAGACAGTGGCGGCCTGGCAATCAAATTTTATCCCGTAGGGGACAAGGCGGCCCTGGCGGAGAACATGCTCGAACTGCTGCAGAATGAACAGGAACAGCACGAGATGGCGGAACAGAATTTTTCCTCCGCGTTACGGATGACCATGCCCCAGATTATCCGGCAGTATGTCCGCGCATTTGACCGTCACCAGAGGGCCCGTGCGCTGGAAGCCGTATCACGCTTCCGCCGCATTCCGGCGTGGGTGCCTTCACGCTCGGCCATTTTTCGCGCATCGCGCTGGGGTAGCTGGATCTAAAAAGACCCAAGCACTTCACGCGCGGCACGGAGCCCCGAGGCAATTGCTCCGTGAACAGTGCCGTTGTAGCCCTCGCCATTTGTTGCTTCCCCGGCAAAGTACAGTGTGTTTGCAACCGGCTCACCTAAGCGCCGCGCAGCATCTATACCACCCACTGCGGCGTAGCTATAAGCGCCGCGTGAAAAGGGATCGGCTTGCCAGTCATGCATATAAGCATCGGTCATCTGCTCCCGGAGTTCAGCTTCATCAACCCCTATAATCCTGGCCAGTGCTTGTACGGCGCTTTTAATGACGTCATCCTTGCTATGCCCTGAATGCACTGAAGCATTCGGTCCGGCAGCCCAGCCCACAAGGATGGGGGGCGGAAGAGGATTATTCGTCCACCATGTGGGAAATTGAGGATCGTCAGTGAACAGGAAACTCAAGTTTGCCATCTCCGATTGGCGCTCCCAGAATTTTGTGGCAAAGCAGAGAATTACCCGCACAACCGGCCCCATCTCAAGAAAGCTGATGGCATTCTGCTTTTCCGGCAACGCTGGGGAGAAAACTACACTGTTCGCCTTCAACACGCCCAGTGGAAGCGTAATGATGGCGCGAGGGGCCAAATACTCCATGGTTGGAGTCCGCGCGATTACCTCTCCCTCTCGCCAGACAATTTCATTCACCTTGGCATTCATGACTATGGTGCAGCGTTCGCGATCGATGCGATCTGTCACAGCGTGTACTAAATGGTCATAGCCGCTGGCAGTTCGGTATTGATGGTCGCCCTTTATCGCTTCTTCCGCGCGGAGGTCTCGTATAAGAGAGTGAACGCTGATGAGCGAAGGATTGGCAGCATGAAAGCCTCCAATGTATCTCAGGGCTAGCTGTTTCACCTCTTTGTCATGGGCTGTGCAATCTATGTAATGCTGAAAGGATTGGTCGGGTTCGTCGGCAGGCATGTGAGCAAATAGCTGGTCGACCTTTTCCATTAAATGCCCTGCATTGGCCCAGGAGCCCCCAATTTTTCTGCGAAATTCACCCTGCACCGGCACGATTGGCACTGCGGCTTCCGCCGCAAGTCCAAGAATCTCTTCCGGACGCCCATGGACGAACTCAGCGCCAAGGTCTATCGGATATCGTGAGGAATGATCGGTATAGATGCGTCCGCCAAGCCGGTCACGAGCTTCCAGCAGCAAGACGCATGCCCCGGACTCAGTGAGGTGGCGGGCGGCGGTAAGTCCGGCAATACCGCCTCCAATAATGATTACTTCCGCTGGACTGGCCATAGTTTTGCTGCGGTAATGCCTTCCTTCGCAACTTCAGGCACAGGCATAGGATAAACGCCCAGCGACCGCGCCGCGCCAATGTCAACGGTAAGAACTTCATTCTGAGGTGTCTTTTTGAGCCATGCCTGAGCGCGAGATTCAGCGGCCGCGAATGTTCCGCGCGGCAGCACGGTCAGGTCAAGATAAAGAATGTCCTGCGAGTTGGGGCCGAGTCGGACACCGGTGAAGGCATGGCCCGGAACAACCACGATCACCGGCTGCATTCCCAGATTTTCCAGAGCAGAGGCAAAGGCCACGCTTACGTCAATACAATTGGCATTGCTGAGTTCCAGGGTTTCCCGTGGCAGGCGGATGCGCTGTGTCTCTCCTGCGTAATTTCCAAAGGTATAAATGCTGCTCACATAGCTGATGCCGGAGCGTTGCATGGCCCTGAAAATCGCCCTTGCCTGGGCCCGGACCTGCTCTGCCAAATTGACTCCGGGGACAGGATTGTAACCACGCATCCGCCCGCCGGGCACCAGGCGCTCGGCTTTTGCCACCAGTTGCAGCACTTTGTCATCGTGCGGCGTTACCCAGCGGGCAAGCAACTGGGCGTTGGCAAACTTTCTGCCCCAGAAAAAATCGGAGGCGCTATGGATGAAAACAGTTCGTTGCTGCGCAAATGTGTGCCCGGTGGCAGGGTCCTGAACTTCCACCTCGAGCGTGGCGGGATGGATTTCGCCATTCTCATATGCCTTGGCCAGCAACTCCGGATTCAGGTTGAAGGTGCGGACCTCATGGGGTCCAATGACTGCGGTCTGTGTTAGCTCTTCGCTCCAGCCTCGTACCTCAGCACTGATGACTTGCAGCACAGCTTTGTTCGAAGTATTGGAGATGCTAAGGACGGCCAATGGCCAGTAATCGGCTGCCTGGGCCCCGGCAAATGCGGGGAAAACTTCACCACGGCCAAGCATGTTGAGTTGATACTGTATCTGCAATGGCGAGGCTGATCCTGAACCCACCCGCATTTTGACCGGGAGTGGTGGTTCAGGAATGGGTTTGAGGGCCAAATTGGACACAAAAATCCATGTCCATGCAAGTGCCGCGCCCAACCCGATTGTGGTTGAGAGAAAGATCCACGCCCATATTCGCGCAGCCCTTCCTGGTTTTCCGGATTTCGCCATCTAATAAATTGGGTGATGAAGAGAGCTGGTGGGTTGCAACAATTTTATTCAGATGCGGGGCAACACTTAGTCCGGCAGGTAGCGACGGGCCTTTTGAGGCACATTATTGGACGGTGTCGCCCGGTTCCCAGCGCCATTGTTTCTTTTTAACATCCCACCAGAGAGCGGAATCCATTAGCTCCGCCTCCAGCGCCCGGATAATGAAAATGGGGGGCTTTTTCTTACTTACGAGCATTCGCCCGACTTCCAGCGAATCAAACGGCACATTTACCAGCACAAACTTCCCTTTAGGGGTTGCGGCGTGCCATGCCTCCTTGCCGCTCCCGAAAATCACCAGCAGGTGGTGGGCATGCTCCGGATCAGAACGGAAAGTGGACGTAAGCCGTGGATCGCCAAAGCCAAAATAGGCGTGGTATGGATCGGCTACCCGATATTTGAAGGCATACGAATCGGGGAGCGGATCCTTGCTGTCGGCGACGATGGCCACATCTTCTATGCCGTCTCCGTCAAAATCCGCGGTGAGCACGGTTGAAAATTTTGCCGGAAGCGTAAATGTTTCGCCGAACTGCTGTTTCACCAATGCCGCAAGCTGCGCAGGATCGTCTTTCTGCAAAGCCGATGCAGCCGCCGGCGGGTTTGCCGGGGGTGATTGTGCGACCGCTGTACATGCGATCAGAAGCAAGACTCTGCCCAGGAACTTCATGAGCAGAGTTTACCGCTTTTTGGCCAGCCGCGCCGGGAATTACTGGTTTGTATCCTGCTCGCCAACACGCGCCAGGCGTTCTTTGCGATTTATAAAAGCCGCCCAGACCGTGATTGTGGTTCCGGTTGCAAGCGCAGCAAACAAGAGCACCACGACAGGCAGAGGAAGGTAAAAGTACATGCTAAGAATCCAAAGGATGAGTAATGCAAGTATGGTCCACATGTTTTGCCAGGTCCCCGAGCTGCGCCAGTCAATTCAGCGCATCTTCAGCTATATAGGATGGGAATCAGGGTTGGCGAGTTAGCCCGAATTGCTGTCTGCTACTCGATTTTTACCTGCAAGCGAACATTCACCGTCTTTTGCGCGTCATCGATCTGTTCAAATGTCATCCATGTCCACTTGTGGCCCGGAACTTTAAGCAGAGTGTGGGCCAGGAACTGTTCAAGGTAAGTGGCGTCATACGGTTCGCCTTCGCCGAGCTTCCATCCTTGCGCAAGCTTGTGCGCCTGGTCCGGCTCCACGCCTTGAATTTCCAGCTTACCCATGTGATACAGCTCGCCTTCTGCAACCTCAAAGCTGTAGCTCACGGCATTGCCATTGAAGGAGGGTACAGCATTGATGGTGACGCCTTCACGGCCAAACTTGCCGAAGAGCTTGCGCACCTGGGCCAAATCGCGGTCCAATTGCGGAGCATTGACCGGCTCACCTGTCTTGAGGCTAATATGTTTGGAGAGTTCGTCGCTTGGAATCAAGGTGTTGCCTCTCCAGCTAAAATCGCCAAGAAGGTATTGATCGCCTTCGATAACCCCAACATCCACTGTCACCAGGTCCTTTTCTTCAATTTTGGGCTTAATTTCAGCGATGGCGACCTTTAGGTAACCGTGCTGGTGGTAGATGGGAAGCAGATTTTTTTGCAGCACCGTAGCGACGTCACTGCGCAAGTAAACAGTGCCTTTGAGGGATGATACGGACTTTGACCACTGTTCGGGCAACATGTGAGCCGCGCCCGAGAGATTAACTTCTTGAATCTTCAAATTGGCATTGATTACCATGAATTTATACGCGCTAGGAGGCTGGCCAAACTCCGTGGCGAGCAAGCAGGAGACTTCGCTGGGCAACCCTTTAGATCTCAGGAATTTACTCAGCACGGCGGATACTTCGTCTGACATGCTGCCCGATGTTGGCAACTGGCCGTTGTAAAGTGGAATAGCCTGATGCACGGTCTGCTGCAGAGTGTCTTCACTAAACCAAACAAAGTTTTCAAATACCGCAGGCAAAAACTTTTCCGCGTCCGTCACCTGAAAATCCGCTTCCAAGCCTTTGGCGCCGATGCCGGATTTAAAGAGATACTGCACAGAAGTGAAGGCCCCGCTATCCCCCAAACGGTTGGCGGCCGTCTGCAAATCGTCAGCCGTAACTTGCGTATTCAAGGTAAGACCAGTGGCGCGTACAAGATCATCTTCATGATAGCGTTGAGATCCCGTTACCAGAATGCGGGCCAGATTGTTTCGATCGGCAGCGCTGGCCAGAGCTGGCAGCAGACAAAGCACAATTAAAAGGAAACGTCGCATAGGAAGTCATATTCTGCCCTGAAACCTCTGATCTGGCTAGGCGGGCCCACACTGGCCAAAGCGCCTGCATCTAATCCCCGTAATACAAACCACTACCTGAAGGGGCAGGAATGAGACGATTTTTTACTATTTTATTCATCACAGCGGCCATTGCTCTTTGTGGATGCGGAGGCGTCTCGCACACAGCTTCCACGCCGCCTCCACCGCCCGCAGCCACTGCGGACCACGTTTTTCTGGTAATGCTGGAAAATCACAGCTTCGGTCAGGTGATAGGCAATCCGGTGATGCCATATCTGAATTCGCTGGCGACAGCGCACGGCCTGGCAGCCAATTATTTTGCTGATGCGCATCCTTCAATTCCGAACTACTTCATGCTGACTACCGGCAATCTTGAGACTTTAGACGACAATTTTACCGGGACCATCAGCGATGACAATATTGTGCGCGCTCTCACCGGCGCCGGTAAATCGTGGAAGGCGTACGTGGAAAGCCTGCCTTCCGCGGGATACACAGGACCAAACGTCGGGCCATATTTGAAACGCCACAATCCATTCTCTTACTTTACTGACGTTACCAACTCTGCCGCGCAGGCAGCGAACATGGTGCCTTTCTCGCAGCTTTCAAGCGATCTGGCTGCGGGATCATTGGCCAACTTTGTGTATATCCTTCCGAACTCGCAGGACGATGCGCATGATTGCCCAGGTGGCGGGTCCAGTTGCACTGATGACCAGAAACTCGCGGCGGCTGATAGCTGGTTAAAGGCGAATATCGATCCTCTGATCAACAGTTCAAACTTTGGAAATAGCGTGCTTTTCATAACTTTTGACGAATCCGTCGATACGGATGTGACAAATGGAGGAGGGCAGGTGATGACGGTTCTCGTCGGTCCGCATGTGAAGCCGGCTTTCCGTTCCAACACCATGTTTCAACACCAGTCGCTGCTCCGCACGGTGCTGCAGTTGCTCCAGGTCAATGATATGCCGGGAGCTTCAGCCGTCTCGAGTTCGATGGGAGAATTCTTCCAATAAAGTTCTTCCAATAAGAAGTTTGCAAAACTTTTTACCGGCCCTTTACGGGCCGTTTTTTTTTGCCCATATTGCCTCTGATATTTGGTGCGGCGGCAACCAACATCCAGCTACTCTGCTGCATCTATCTAAGCCGGCGGTATTACGGGAGATGCCTTTATGGGCTTGCGGCTTGGATCCGGTGTGCTGTTGTTAATGGCTTTACTGCTGGTTGGCTGCGGAGGCGGGGGCGCCAGCAGCAATGCAACGGCAATCCCAGCGCCGACTGCCACGCCAATACCTTTACCGACCGCTACGCCTATGCCATCCCCAATACCTTCGCCAAGTCCTACTCCAACTCCAGGCACAATTCCTGCAGCAGACCATGTATTTTTGATATTGCTTGAGAATCATGGCTTCACACAGGTAATTGGCAACACGGCCATGCCGTATCTGAACTCCCTGGCCACTGGACATTCCCTGGCGACAAATTATTTTGCCAATGCACACCCGTCTATCGGCAATTACTTCATGCTGACGACGGGAAATATTGAGACCACCGACGACGCATTTACAGGGACTATTAGTTCAGACAGTATTCCCCGCGCTTTTGCTGCCGTCGGCAAGACGTGGAAGGCTTACATGGAAAGCCTGCCATCAGTTGGATACACCGGCGGAGATGTGTATCCATATTTCAAGCACCACGATCCTTTTGTTTATCTTACCGACGTGCTGGATCCTCCTCCTGGCGAAACTGGCAACATAGTTCCATTCACAGAATTAGCTGCCGACCTGAACGCGGGCACGCTGCCCAATTATGCGTTTATCGCCCCGAATGCGGAAGACGACGCGCACGACTGCCCCACGGTCGGCACAACCTGCACGGACGCAGAAAAACTTGCAGCAGCCGATACGTGGCTTAAAACGAATATTGATCCGCTGATCAATTCTCCGGGGCTGGCGAACAGTGTGTTCATTATTGTGTTCGATGAGGATGAATCGGCTGTGGTTTCTGCAAACGGAGGGCAGGTGGCCATGGTGATGGTTGGTTCACACGTTAAAGCAGGTTTCAAATCCACCACGCTGTACCAGCACCAGAGCACTTTGCGGTTGATTTTGGACTTGCTGCGGGTTACAGACCACCCGGGGAACTCGGCCACGGCACCGACCATGGAGGAGTTCTTCCAGTAATTTCGATAGCTGCCAGACTCGGCGTTGCTGGATGGGCCGGATGATGTTAGGTAGTGTGCATCCTGTTCTAAACTCCCGGCATTCTTATAGTGGAGGGAGTGATCCATGCAACAACCAACGAACCAGGAAGAGCGCAACGAAGACAAGAAAAAGCCGGTAGAGGAAAATCCCTCTCACGGGATTGATCCTGAATCCAAAGAACCGGAAATGGAAGTGGATCAGGACCCGGGCGAACGGCAGAAGGAAAACCAGAACGACAAGAAAGACGATCCGCTGGCAGCCTGAGAGGAATTGGTAAATGGATAATTTGGTAAGTGAGTAAGTGTTGCAGTGTATGGGTTTAAATTACCCAATTACAAAATTACCCACTACAAATTTGGCTTACCTGAGTTCTTCCATGATCTCGTCCAGCGCCTGACGCGAGGGGCGTGTCAGCTCCTCCGGCATTCTGGCCAGAGATTGATCCGTTAGATTGAGCTGTTCAATGAAGCTGGGCGCTGTGGTGTTCACATAGAAAACTCCGGTCAGCATCTCGCCCTTTTCGTGCGACTCAGCCAGCAGGTGGAGAGCGCCCACCCTGTCCGTGGCATCGTAATCGCGATCGAGCTTGCGCAGCCGAAGCTGCGAACCATCATGCATGCGTACCGTCGCCGTGGTTCCGGGATCATAATCCACTTCGATATTTTCAAAGCTGGGCACAAACCCAACTTCCTGAATCGGCTCTTCATGGTCCTTGGAATATTTATAGGACTTGGTAGAGCCATCGTGGTCATTGAAGGTGACGCAGGGCGAGATCACGTCAATCATCACGGTGCCACGGTGCGCAATGCCAGCTTTCAACAAATTTAAGAGTTGCTTCTTGTCACCGGAGAATGAGCGCGCTACAAAAGTCGCGCCTAGTTGAATCGCAAGCGCACAGGTATCGATGGGCGGCAGGTCATTGATCACGCCGGTTTTCAGCTTCGATCCTAAATCCGCAGTGGCGGAGAACTGCCCTTTGGTAAGGCCATAGACGCCATTATCTTCAATGATGTAAATGATGGGTAGATTACGCCGCATTAGATGAACAAACTGGCCGATGCCGATGGAAGCGGTATCGCCATCGCCGGAGACGCCGATCATCAGCAACTTCTGGTTCGCGAGCGCAGCACCGGTTGCCACAGATGGCATGCGTCCATGGACGGAGTTGAAGCCGTGGGCGCGGTTGGCGAAATATGCCGGACTTTTGGAAGAGCAGCCGATCCCCGAGAGCTTGGCCATGTTTTCCGGCTTCACGCCCATCTCGTACATCGCGTCGATAATGCGCTCGGTGATGGCATTGTGACCGCAGCCCGCGCACAGCGTAGTCTTGCCGCCGCGATAGTCAAGCACAGTCAGTCCAATGTGGTTCGTCTTGGGACCAGACCCCGCTGCGGGAATGGGCGTGGATGCGGACATTTACCTGGCCTCCTGGGAAACAATGGCGTCGGTTACGGAACGGGCGTCAATGGGCAGCCCGTTGTAATGGAGCACGCTGCGCAGCTTTGTGACCTGGCCAGCGGCGATATCCAGTTTAATCAACTGGAACATCTGCGCGTCACGATTTTGCTCCACCACATAAATACGGTCATGGTCCCTGATGAAATCGTGCACGTCCTGGTTGAAGGGATAGGCGCGCAGGCGGAGATAATCGACGGCGATGTTGTGCTCGCTGAGGAGCTGGTCGCAAGATTCGGTCATGGCCCAGTGCGTGGTGCCGAAAGCGATAATGCCGATCTTTGAAGTGCCGCTGACCTCCGCTACCGGCGCAGGAACAAACTTGCGGGCAGTCTCAAACTTGCGTGCCAGGCGGTCCATGTTATTCACGTAGTCGCCCGGACGTTCGCTGTACTGCGCTTTTTCATTGTGGCCGCTGCCGCGCGTGAAATAAGCAGCCGCCGGATGATTGGTCCCCGGCAATGTGCGGTAAGGAATGCCATCGCCGTCAACATCTTTATAACGGGCAAATCCGCCCAGCCGCTTCAGGTCTTCTTCGTTCAGCACCTTGCCGCGCGAGATCGGCTTCTCTGGATACTTGAACGGATGCGCCATCCAATTGTTCATGCCAAGATCAAGGTCTGAGAGCACAAAGACCGGGGTCTGGAACTGTTCGGCCAAATCGAAAGCATCCATGGCCATGTTGAAACACTCTTCCACCGACGAAGGTAGCAGCAGCATATGCTTGGTATCGCCGTGGGAGAGGAAGGCGCAGGAAAGCAGATCGCCCTGCATCGTGCGCGTGGGCAAGCCGGTGGAAGGGCCAACGCGCTGAATATCAAAGATCACGCCGGGAAGCTCTGTGTAATAACCCAGACCCACAAACTCCGCCATGAGAGAGATGCCCGGACCGGAAGTGGATGTCATGGAGCGCGCACCAGCCCAGCCCGCGCCCAGCACCATGCCTGCGGCGGCGAGTTCGTCTTCTGCCTGTACGACAGCAAATGTCGCTTTGCCATCGGGGCCAATGCGATATTCCTTGAGATAGTCGATCAGGGTTTCCACCAGGGAACTGGAAGGCGTAATGGGATACCACGTAACTACCGTGACGCCGGCAAACATGCAGCCCAGGGCCGCGGCAGCGTTGCCATCCACAATGATTTTGCCCTCATTCAGATTCATGCGCTCCATCCAGAACGGGTCCTGCTTGGTGAAAGTGGCCAGAGCATAGTCATACCCGGCCCGGATGGCGGCGGTGTTCAGTTCAGCGGCTTTCTTCTTTGTGGCAAAGTGCTTGAGCAGCGCTTTCTCGGATTCTTCCCGCTCGATTCCAAGAAGCGCGTCCACCACGCCGACATAAATCATGTTTTTGACGAGCCTGCGCAGTTTGGCCTCAGGGCAGACAGGGACCACCAGCTTGTCAAATGGCACGGGATAAAAAGTAATGTCCTGGCGCAGGCCGGAGAGGTTGAGAGGCGCATCGTAAACGCAGGCAGCGCCGGGAGCCAGAGACATCACGTCTTCCTGCGCGGTCTCGGCGTTCATGGCTACCAGGAAATCGATTTCTTTCTTGCGCGCAATGTATCCCTGGCTGCTGGCGCGGATGGTGTACCAGGTCGGCAATCCGGCGATGTTCGATGGAAACAGGTTCTTGCCGGAAACGGGGATGCCCATCTGAAAAATGCTGCGCAGCAGCACCGTATTGGCAGACTGTGAACCTGAACCGTTCACCGTCGCCACCTGAATGCTGAAATCATTGATCTTGCGGCCCGATTGCGGCGTGCGCGCCGCGCGTTCCTGTACTCCGAGTTCTACTGTGGTGGCCATGAGCTCTTCCTGCCAGTTTACCCCTTGAAATAGTGACTTTTGCCAGAATGAGGGAAACATCCATTATAAACAGTCACAGTTGTCACGAAGCGTTTCCAGGCTTCCGGCATGGGCCGCATGCTGGTGGCAGCGTAAGCCACCCGTGATGCTTAAACGGGTGGCTCGGCTAAAAGCGTGTTCGTGTTATTTAGGTTTGATGACGACGAT
The DNA here is from genome assembly GCA_036495645.1 of Candidatus Angelobacter sp. Lineage (GTDB taxonomy): Bacteria > Acidobacteriota > Terriglobia > Terriglobales > Acidobacteriaceae > Angelobacter. Next base: position 7,681 of record DASXMN010000034.1, on the reverse strand, counting down.
ATTAGGAGGCGCCGGTGAACCGTCCGGCTTTAAAAATTTGGTCGGTATCTGTACCTCGTCGACATTCGTGAGGAGATTAATACGGTCGACAGTATTGCTGCCGGCAACGCCCACCCACAGGGTACTCCCGTCCGGGGTCATGCCGCCGCTCAAGGGCTCGGTGCCACCCGCGGCGAGCGAAGCAACCCCGACTGCCTGACCGGGTTGGACCGTAAACACCCGGTTCAAGCCGGCTGGCAGCACGGCAATATGTGTGCCGTTGCTGGCCACCAGTAGCTCGTTTGCGGTGAACGCGCCCTGCCCAAAATCGAAGAATTGGTTGTTATAGACGACATTCGGCTGGCAATTTGTCGCAGTGATGGCTAATGGAGCGCTGGAAGGCAAAACGTTAACGCTTTCCAAATCCACTCCCGTCGCTTCCACGGCCACAATTGTGTTTGCATTTCTAACCGAGTCTACAAGCTGGATGGTGCTGGTGGAGTTTGTTGGCACAACCGGCTGCTGCAGGTTGTTGCAGGTGGCAATTGGCACCAGGCCGGCGGAATTTGCCACGTAAACGAAGGGGCCGGAAGCCAGAGTGGTTGCGGACGTGCTGGAGCCGCCGATGGTGAGAGTTTGGAGCGTCAGCAGGGGTGAAAAAACATAGACGTTTCCATTGCTGGCGACAATGTAGGCCCTGAAGCCGTCATCGTCAAAGGTGGCTGCAGTCGCGCCGGGGACGACAAACGTAGTAATGGTATTTGCTGTTTGATTAAACAGCCAGAGGCGTTGCTGCGAAGGAAAAGGATTAATGGGAGTACCGGAAACTGGATCATTGGCCGCATTGGAAACCAGAACCTGGGTCCCGTCTCCCGAGACCGCCAGCACCTTTCCAACCGGCACCGGTGATACCAGACTTACAGTGTTCGCTGTCGGATCCAAAGCCACTAGTCCACCGGCTGTCCCAAGATAAGCGTGTGCTCCAGTACGATCAAATACCATCGAATTCGGCACGGCTGGCAACTGGATGGAGGTTCCCGCGACTGGTGGACTCTTGCTGGTGTCGATCGGGAGCATCTGATTACCGCCGGTTGAAGGAAAGAATGAACTTGTCGCATACACGGTGGTGGTATTCGGGCTGGTGCCGTTTACGGTTACGCCGAAAAGATTGCTGTAAATCGGCGTATTGACGCCGACTCCACAAGTGGGCGGCGCGCAAACTGCCTGTAGTCCGGTGCCTCCTGGTGACTGCGCTGTAAGCAGCGTACCGGTAACAGAGGCGACGAGGCTGTTGTTACTTAGAATCGTCACCGGCGCATTTGGCGTGACAGCGCCAAGCTCATCCACCATGTCGGCCTGTACTGTTTTGGTGTCAGTCACGTTCATGGTGGCTGTTTCAGTGGGCACTCCGGCCGGGTCGCCGTTGATATGCAGAACTATCAGCACCGGCATGCAGCTCTTTAAAGTCACAGCGGGTGATGTAGTTCCACCAACACCGGCAGAAACTGCGGTGATGCCGGGGGCATGCGCGGTGGCCAGCCCGTTTACATCCACGACGGCAACAACGGCCTGCGAAGATGACCACGTGAAATCGCCTACCTGGCTTGTGATCTCAGTGCCATTATGAAAAGCATGAGCGACAAATTGGTGGGTCTGGGCAATGGAAAAACATCCACTTGGCGGTGGATCAATTGTGATGGCTGTAACAGAAGGATGAACGGAGACAGATACAGGCCCACTGGTCACGCCGTTGGCGGTTGCGGTAATAGTGGCGGTCCCAGAAATTGGATTCCCTGAAGCATCCTGCCCATTGCACACCACAAAAATCGAGTCCCAGACACCTGCGCACACCTGCCCAGCGGGCGATACGGTGGCGACGGCGGTGTTCGAGGAATTGAAAGTAAAAGTTGTTGTGAGCGTGGTGTTTGCCGAATTCACCGCTGATGCGGCGATTGAGACAACCTGCCCGGCTTCCAGTGAGATCGATGCCGGAGTTAATGTAACAGAAGCCACCGTATTGTTGGAGGAAGAACCTCCGCCACAACCAGTTATAAAGGACAGAAAGAGAGCAGTAAGGACAATCCCTGCAAAGCCGTGGCAAAGCCTTTTTCTCTGCGTCTTGAGAAGCAGTTGAATGCGCATAATATAGAAGAGACTTCAGTGTAGATTCTTGCGGGGATTTCTTCAACATTGGGCCCCCAATTTGTCCGATGTCAGCAGCCTGCATGACTTGCAAGTAACACTGACGGAGCAGAGGCTTGATTTATGGATTCAAGGTTACTGGGGTGATTCCAAGGGTATTTCTTGCCGGCCAAAGAGGTTGGGCTGTGTTGACGGCGTGAACTGCAATTGCTATATTAAATAGGTTCCGCGAGTACAATTTTAGTTGTCTGTAGTGTGCTGTATGCAGTTTGCCCGAGGGATGGTTATCCGTTAGCAGGGCATGCCTCGCTGAAATGGTTCGCGCTACCTTCCCCGGAAGGGTATGCGGACCAAAGAGAACGAAACGGAGTGCCCCCTTCAGGCTCGGCGCCACCGTCGTTTCTCAACCAAAGATAGGGTAATTCAATATTTTCCGCTGATTCGGCGGATTTATGGCTGCAAGCGTCGCAGCCAGTCTCGCAGTGCGGGATTCCAAAGGCAGACTGAGTGTGCGCGTGTGTGCAGCGTCTTGTCTGATACGCAAAAAGATTTCAGGTGCGCGGGTGAAGTGCGGAAGAGAGCGCTTGTCCCGCGCAAACGCAGCATAAGGGCAAGCAACAAAAGCTGTGGAGCCCTTAAGTGGGCGGGTAAAGTGCACAGAGCGCTGGCCCGCGCGAGCAAAGCACGAGGGCAAAGCAGCATCGCTGTGGAGCCCCAGGAGAAAAGATGCCGACATTTAATCAGTTGGTCCGCAAAGGAAGAACGGCGCCGAATTACAAGACGGCCAGCCCGGCTCTGCAAAGTTCGCCGCAACGCCGTGGCGTTTGCACGCGCGTCTATACGCAGACGCCCAAGAAGCCGAATTCGGCATTGCGCAAAGTGGCCCGCGTGCGCCTGACCAACGGGATTGAAGTGACCACGTATATCCCCGGCGTCGGCCATAACCTGCAGGAGCACTCGATTGTGCTGATCCGCGGAGGCCGCGTGAAAGATCTTCCCGGAGTTCGCTATCACGTTGTGCGCGGAACGCTGGACGCAACCGGCGTAGCCAACCGCAAGCAGGGAAGATCGAAGTACGGAGCGAAGAGACCGAAATAGCAGTTAGCAAATAGCAATTCGCAATTGGCAATTAGTCAAACCGTTTAATCTGAGCTAATTGCTAACTGCCAATTGCTCAGACAAAAAGTTTCAAGTTTTAGAGGAATCTGAACTGTATGCCTAGAAAAGGACATGTTCCAAAACGCGATCCGATAGCGGACCCGATTTACAGCTCAACGCTGGTGACCAAATTTGTGAACACCATGATGTGGGGCGGCAAGAAATCCACCGCGCAAGGGATTTTCTATAAGTGCATGGATAACCTGCAGGCCAAGGGCGGCGACGAAGCCCTGAAGCTGTTCAAAAAGGCCGTGGAAAATGCCAAGCCGATGCTGGAAGTGAAGACCCGCCGCGTAGGCGGGGCCAACTACCAGGTGCCGGTGGAAGTGAATCCTGACCGTCGCACCTCGCTGGCCATCCGCTGGATCGTCAGCTATGCGCGCGAGCGCGGCGAAAAAGGCATGGTAGATAAGCTCACCAATGAGCTGCTGGACGCGGCCAACGGTCGCGGAGCGGCGATCAAGAAAAAGGAAGATGTGCATAGGATGGCCGAGGCCAACAAGGCGTTTGCGCATTATCGGTGGTAAGGAAATTTTCAATTTGAAATTTTAAATTTCAAATTTTAGGAATTTAGGACACACAGTGCCCAGACAAGTACCATTAGAACGTTGCCGCAACATCGGGATCATGGCCCACATTGATGCCGGCAAGACAACTACGACTGAACGCGTCCTGTTTTATACGGGCATCACGCACCGCATTGGCGAAGTGCATGAAGGCACCGCCACCATGGACTGGATGGAGCAGGAGCAAGAGCGCGGCATTACGATTACCTCCGCCGCCACGACCTGTTTTTGGCGCGATGTCCGCATCAATATTATTGATACTCCCGGCCACGTGGACTTTACCGCTGAAGTAGAGCGCTCGCTGCGCGTGCTGGACGGTGCTTGCGCCGTATTTGACGCCGTGCATGGCGTGGAACCGCAGTCGGAAACCGTATGGCGCCAGGCCGATAAATACGGCGTTCCCCGCATTTGCTTTATCAACAAAATGGACAAGATGGGCGCGGATTTTGAGCATGCCGTCGATACTATCCGCAAGCGCCTTAACGCCCGCCCCGTAGCCATTCAAATTCCCATTGGACAAGAAGCAGGTTTTAAAGGCGTCGTCGACCTGGTCGACATGAAGGCGATTTACTGGCGCGATGAAACCATGGGCGCGAAGTATGAAGTGGAAGAGATTCCTGCCGACCTGAAAAAGAAAGCGGAAGCGTTCCACGCTCAACTGGTCGAATCAGTCGCGGAAAACGATGACGAGATACTGCACAAGTTCCTGGAAGGTGAGACCATTACCGCCGCCGAATTGCGTGCTTCGCTGCGCAAGAGCGTGATTGGCCTCAAGCTGTTCCCGGTGCTTTGCGGAACGGCCTTCAAGAACAAAGGCGTACAGACTTTGCTGGACGCGGTGGTGGATTACCTGCCTTCGCCGCTGGATATTCCTCCCACGCAGGGCATTGATCCTGACCATCCGGAAAAGCATTTGGAGCGCAAGCCGGCTGACAATGAGCCGTTTTCCGGGCTGGCTTTCAAGATTATGGCTGATTCGTTTGTCGGCCAGTTGGTATTCGTCCGTGTGTACTCCGGCCATCTGAAGACTGGCGATGGTGTATTGAACACCACGCGCGGCAAGTCTGAGCGCATTGGCCGTTTGCTGAAGATGCATGCCAACAAGCGCGAAGAGATCAGCGAAATTTACGCCGGCGACATCTGCGCCTGCGTCGGCCTCAAGAACGTTACCACCGGCGATACCATCTGCTCGGAAAAAGCGCCGATCCTGCTGGAGTCCATCACCTTCGCCGCGCCGGTCATCTCGGTCGCGGTGGAACCCAAGACCAAGAGCGACCAGGAAAAGATGGGCGTGGCGCTGGGCCGTCTGGCGCAGGAAGATCCCACGTTCAAGGTCGCAACCGATCCGGATTCCGGCCAGACCATCATCAGCGGCATGGGCGAGCTTCATCTGGAAATTATTATCGACCGCATGATGCGCGAATACAAAGTGGAAGCCAATGTGGGCAAACCGCAGGTGGCGTACCGCGAAACCATTCGCAAGCATTCAGAAGCGGAAGGCAAATACATTCGCCAGACCGGCGGTTCAGGCCACTACGGCCATGTGAAGCTGCGCATTGATCCTAATGAGATGGGCAAGGGCTTTGAGTTCGTCAATGAGATCAAGAGTGGCTCGGTGCCTCGTGAATTCTTCAAGCCGATTGAGCAGGGCATTAAGCAGGCCATGGAAGGCGGTGTGTTGGCCGGCTATGAAATGGTTGACATCAAGGTCACGCTTTATGACGGCAGCTATCACGAAGTAGATTCAGACGAAATGGCATTCAAGATCGCGGCTTCCATGGGTTTTAAGGAAGCGGCACGCAAGGCTTCTCCAGTATTGCTGGAGCCGATCATGTCGGTGGAAGTGGTTGTGCCGGAAGAGTTCATGGGCGTGATTATCGGCGACCTGAATTCGCGCCGTGGACGCATTGAAGGCATTGAGCACCGTGCGGGTTCGCAGGTAATCAAGTCTCTGGTGCCGTTGGCGGAAATGTTCGGTTACGCGACGAACATGCGCTCAAACACCCAGGGACGCGCGACCTTCTCCATGCACTTTGCGCACTATGACGAAGCGCCGCGCGCAGTGACAGAAGAAATTGTCGCCAAGGTACAGGGCAAGCCGGCAGCAAGGTGAGCCGGGCGAGCTTCACAGTTCGTGATCGTGCGTGAGTTTGTGGTGGCCGAAGGACGGGAAGGAGATTTCAAGAGAATCTTCGAACCGGAAGGAATCTGGTCTGAGCTTCTTCGGCGCTCCGCTGAGTACCTGGGAACAGATTGCAGACTTGAAGCGGAAGCAGAGCGGCGGTATCGGGTGCTGGATTACTGGCTGTCGCATGAAAGCTTTGAAGATTTCCGCCAGCGGCATCAACTGGAATACGAGAAGTTTAGCCGGTTGATCGCGAGTGAAGGTCTTGTGGAACGGGAAACGCTGCTGGGTTCGTTTTACCGCGGCGAGTCGGATTTCGATGAAGGAATTGATTTAGTTCCGAGCTGAATGAAACCGGGCGTGCAATACGTGATCGTCTGGGAGTTTCGGGTTCGGCAGGACAGGAACGAAGAGTTTGTTCAGAAGTACGGGCCTGAGGGAGCATGGGCGCGTTTCTTCCGGGGTTCGGCAAGCTATATACGGACTGAACTGGTGAGAGATGTGGCGGTAGAAGGCCGGTTTCTCACGCTGGATTACTGGCAGTCGGAAGAAGAGTTCAAGCGGTTTCGGGAACAGAATCTGGCCGAGTATGAACGGCTGGACAAAGAATTTGAAGGTTTAACGGAATCAGAGACGCGTTTGGGCGCGTTCTGGTTTAACAAAGATTAGTACGGCAAACGCTAGAGGAGCTTCAGGCAATGGCAAAAGAAAAATTTGATCGTAGCAAACCGCACGTAAACGTTGGCACCATCGGTCACATTGACCACGGGAAGACCACGCTGACGGCGGCCATCACCAAGGTTTTGTCGAAGCACAATCCGAAGATCAAGTTCCGCGATTTTGCCTCGATTGACAACGCTCCGGAAGAGCGCGAGCGCGGCATTACGATCGCCACGGCGCACGTGGAATATGAGACGCCGAACCGGCACTATGCCCACGTCGACTGCCCCGGTCACGCCGACTACATCAAGAACATGATTACCGGCGCGGCGCAGATGGATGGCGCGATTCTGGTTGTAGCGGCCACTGACGGCCCGATGCCGCAGACGCGTGAACACGTGCTATTGGCTCGCCAGGTGGGCGTGCCGTGCATTGTGGTGGCGTTGAACAAGTGCGATGCCGTGGATGACGCAGAATTGCTCGACCTGGTGGAATTGGAAGTGCGCGAGTTGCTGAAGAGCTATAAGTTTCCCGGCGACGATGTTCCGGTGGTCCGCCTGAGCGCGTTGAACGCGTTGAATGGCGATCCTAAGTGGGAGAAGCAGATTGATGAGCTGATGGCCGCGGTAGACAAGTACGTTCCGCTGCCGGCGCGCGACATCGACAAGCCATTCCTGATGCCGATTGAAGATATCTTCTCCATCTCCGGTCGTGGCACCGTGGTTACAGGCAGGATCGAGCGTGGCAAGGTAAAGGTTGGCGAGGAAGTTGAGATCGTCGGCTTCCGCGATACTCGCAAGACGGTTGTCACCGGCGTGGAAATGTTCAAGAAGCAGTTGGACGAAGGCATGGCCGGCGATAACGCTGGGCTGTTGCTGCGCGGCATCGGCAAAGACGATGTGGAGCGCGGCATGGTTCTGGCCAAAGGCGGCTCGATCACGCCGCATACCAAGTTCAAGGCAGAGATTTACGTCCTGAACAAAGAAGAAGGTGGACGCCATACTCCGTTCTTCAAGGGCTATCGTCCACAGTTCTACTTCCGCACCACGGA
>DASXMN010000033.1:0-1501 GCA_036495645.1 Candidatus Angelobacter sp. | reverse complement strand
GTCGGGATGCACATTCTCTATGGGCACACGTTTCGAGGTCGCAATAACCTTCAAAACTCTATCTTCGATGGTCAGGCCGGTCAATGTCAGGAATGGTCCTTGTACGCGATCAATACCGATCCACGTGGGTGCTTAGTCTCTACAATTTTATCCTGATTTCCTGATCGGACTGAAATAAGACAATCTAAACCCCCAGAAATCTGAGCTGAAGTCGCAAGATACAGTAAACAGGGCGTCGGGTGTCACTGCCGGTAACTCTCTGTTTCAAAGTGCTTCATTCAGCACCAGAGTGACCCCGGACGCGTACACTGTGGGCTATGACTGTTCCGGCACGAACATTGGGCGCCTTGAAACTGGAGATGCGTGAATCGCTGATTGCACGAGCGGTTCAGTTGCCTGTACAGCAGTTTATTCATACACAGGGCGTGAGCAGCGCATTTCTTCTTGTTGCTGCGGTTGCAGCGCTCATCTGGGCAAACTCTCCCTGGAGTGCTTCCTACTATCACATCTGGCACATCAAGTTGACCTTGTCCGGATTGAAGCTCCCTCTTCACGCGTGGATCAACGATGCCATGATGGCCCTGTTCTTTTTCCTGGTTGGTATGGAGATCAAACAGGAAATCGTCAACGGTGAGCTGTCGGATCTGCGGCGCGCCTCGCTGCCGATTTGTGGCGGGCTTGGCGGTATGGTCGTACCCGCTTTGATCTTTAGCGCCATCAATCATGGCAGACCGGGTGCCCACGGCTGGGGAGTGCCCATGGCGACCGACATCGCCTTTTCATTGGGCGTGCTCGCGCTGGTAAAGGGGATTCCGGCAGAATTAAAGGTCTTTTTGTTATCGCTGGCCATTGCGGATGACATCGGTGCCATTACCGTCATCGCTGTTTTCTACACGGATACGCTGTACCTGAACTACCTCTTCATTGCAGCTCTACTCCTCGCCGTTATCCTGCTTTGTCGAAAAATTGGTTTTGGGCGTCAAATTCTGTATGCCGCTCTGGGTTTCGGCTTCTGGCTGGCAATCTTGCGATCAGGTGTGCATGCCACAATTGCCGGTGTGATTCTAGGCTTCATCATGCCGGTCAAATCTCAGGTCTCACTCGATGAATTTGATGAGCTGAGCAGGAAGACGGTGGAAGAGTTTCGCAAGGCCCGCGCTGCAGGTGATACATCTCTTGCCCTCCGACAGCTGGGCGGGATGGAATATTTGATTGCGAATACTGAGTCTCCAGCCGACCGCGTCACAAGAAAGCTTCACGATTGGATCGCCTATCTGATTCTTCCGCTCTTCGCTCTTTCGAATGCAGGGGTGACATTTTCGCTGAACACATGGCAATCACTGGCACATAGCTCAGTCGCGTGGGGCGTGCTGCTGGGGCTATTTGTCGGCAAGCCCGTCGGCATCTTCGGAATATGCTGGCTGGCAGTAAAGCTGAAGCTCGCGCAACTTCCAAAATCAGTGCGATGGAGCCACATTGGAAGCGTAAGCGTGCTCGCTGG
>DASXMN010000032.1:0-33961 GCA_036495645.1 Candidatus Angelobacter sp. | reverse complement strand
TTGTAAATTCGTGATTGTGGCCTTCAACAAAACACGGCATAGGGCCTCATTATTAGAATTTATTAAAAAAATAATCGAGATATTAACTTTTAAGGTACTGGTTGCGGCTCTTCCACATGCCTCAATAGCCGCGCTTATGTTGCGGGGCCCTTTTGACCCCTCCTGGCCAAGTTACTTAAAGTCAGTTACTTATAGGGTACTTAAGGTCAGGTCTTTTGGTAACGTATGGTCTGCTCCTCATGCGCCGATGGAGAGTGCAAGCGCGCCAATTTTACTTAATCAAAATGTACTAATAAGCTATTGAAAACTTAGGGGTGAACTGTAATACTCACTGCGCGATTCCGAACCATTATGGAACGCACCACCAAGAGACTAAAAACTGAGAGAAAACAGGAGATCGTTCCCCAATGAAAACACTACTTCGTTCCTCCCTCGTCGCCCTGATGTTACTCGGCGGATATGCTGGTTTCGCCGCCAGCTCCACCTCGCAACATGTGCCGACAATGCCAACGCCGACCCAACCTCCGGTCAGGTAAATTGTTGGTAAATCACGACATATACTACTGATAACAATTGCCTTAGATGCCTCGCGGATGATGGCGCGCGAACGCGCCATGTTGTCTAACTGGTAAATTGTACCTTAGTGTCTGAGCTGCTGCTTGCTTATGACGCTAAGGCAGTAGTATGCTTGCGCTCCTCTTGGAGGTAGGTCGCAATGCCAATGTCAATTCTTCAATTTGCCCTCGCATTTATCAGCTTGGTTGTTATGGGCGTCGTCATGTTTGTCATGGCGAAACGTCAATTACGCACCGTTTACCCTCTGTTCTTCACGTACATCGGAATCAACGCGGTAGCGGTGGTAATTCTGTCGGTCGCGTATTTCTTCGGCCCCAGCCAGTATTTCTATGTGTATTGGACCTCAAGCACGATATTGATGACGGTCGGTTTCGCGGTGCAATATGAAGTCTTTGTTGACATTCTCAAGCCCTACTCCGCGGTAATCGATCTGGGCAAAATGCTCTTTTTCTGGGCGGCGGGCTTTCTCTTCCTGGCGGGCATTCTCACGGCGCTGGTCACCAGTGGCACACACTCCAGCAAGCTAGTTGTTGCCGTGGACCTCTGTGACCGTTGCGTTCACCTGATGCAGTGTGGGTTGATGCTGCTCCTAATTGCATTTGAAAAGAGGCTCGATCTGTCCTGGCGCAGCCCGGGTATGAGCCTGGCTCTGGGACTGGGAATCATTGCGGCTATGGATTTGGGTGTTTCATATGCTGAGGGTCGTGTTCCCGTCATGAACGGTCAATGGGGACTAGTCAATGGCGCAGTATTCACCGGCATTATGGCTTTCTGGGCTTTCCGGCTCTCCGAGAAAGAAAGTACCCCAATAACGGCAGCCAGTTCGCCGACCCGCCTTATCATCCAGCGCTGGAATGATGCGTTAATCAGTTACAGGCAAGGCGATCTGGCATTGTCACCTGTGGGTCTTAATTCCTTTCTGCCCGGCGTCGAGCAGACGGTTGACCGGGTGATGGCGCGCAAAATGATTCAGTAATTCGCTTTAAAGAATGGAAAAAGTTCAGGCCGGACAAAATGTCCGGCCTGTTTATTTTTGAATCCTGTTTTATTTTGAATAAAGAAGCGAAGTTCAAATGCGCATTGGCATTACGATGTAGCGATAGTGGTATTCACTGTCTGCGGCTTCGTCCGGACGCAACTGGCCTGCCGTCTGCGCGTCTTTAAACTCGAAGCGCACATCGCCGGCCCCAACCACTTTAAGGAACTCCAGCAGGTATTGCGAATTGAAGCCGATCACCATGGGGTCGCCCGTAAACGCAACCTCAATAGAATCCTCGGATTCGCCCGTCTCTGTGTTTGAGGATGAAACTTTCAACTCATTTTTCTCTACCCGCATACGGATCGCATTCGAGCGCTCATCGGCAAACTGGGCAACACGCTGAATTGCCGACGAAAGCTCATCACAGTGAACGCTGACAAATTTATTATTTTCGCGCGGCAGTACAGCTTCATAGTTCGGGAATTGCCCGGTAAGCTGGCGTGACGTCAACAATCGTCCGCCAATGCGGAAAAAGAGGGTCGATTCGTCTTTAGCGAACTCTACTGTCTGAGCGTCACTGCTGTTGAGCAGCGTGCTTAGTTCAGACATGGCTTTCTTTGGGACCAGGACTTTCAATTCGCCGCTGACCGGCAGCTTGGTGTTGCCATGCTCTATATGGGCCAGGCGATGTCCGTCCGTGGCGACCATCGTAAGGGATTCCGGTTTGAGCACCAGGAGAGCGCCATTCAACGTGTAACGCGACTCTTCATTGGAGATGGAAAAAATGGTCCTGGCGATCAATTGACGCAATACCTGCGCCGGCAGTTGAATAGCGGATTCAGCGGGAAACAGCGGCAGCGCAGGGAAGTTGGCTCGCGCCATGCCTACCATCTTGGTATTGGAGCGTCCGCTGCGGATCTGTACCCAATGATTTTCCAGCAGCTTAATGCTGATGTCGCCATCCCCCAGCAGCTTCACATAGTCATAAAGCTTGCGCGCCGGGATGGTGCATGAGCCTTCCTTCTTGACCTTTGCAGGACATGAAGTGCGCAGGCTGAGATCAAGGTCAGTCGCCGTGATTAAGAGCTTGTCCCCGGCAGCTTCAAAAAGGAAATTGGAGAGAATCGGGATGGTGGTTTTGCGCTCCACCACGCCTTGCGTGGCAGTGAGCTCCTTCAACAGATCGTTCTTGCTGACGCTTATTTCCATCGTCGCTCCCGCCTCAGTGCCCGCGGAGGAAGGCATATTTTTTGGCCCCCTAAATAATTATTAAAACCAAACTTCCATCAGACTTAACCTGCACCGCATATTCTTAAGGCCGCTGGAATCTCCGCACAACCAACTAGTCTACAGGTTCTTGCGTTATTCCGTCCCATGGCAATTGAAACATAGTGCGCTTCAGGGCTGGCTAGATGCGTTTCCTGCTTTACAGACAAGCTGTTTTTCAGCCATTCAGCGTCTCCGTCAACTTATTCAGAAGCCGGTTGAGGTCCTTGTCCGCCTGCCTCTGGTCCTCAATTTTGTCGATCGAATGCATCACTGTTGTATGGTGCTTGCCGCCGAATTGACGCCCGATTTCCGGCAGAGACGCTTCCGTCATCTGTTTGGCCAAATACATGGCAATCTGCCGCGGGAAAACAATGGCTCGGGAGTTGCTCTTGGCCTTGATTTCGATCACGCGTAATCCGAATTGCTCAGCAACCGCCTTTTGTATGGCATCAATCGTGATCTTGCGCGCCTGGGAATCGATAAAGTTCTTGAGCACTTGTTGCGCGGTAATCAAACTGATCTCCGCCCCGGTCAGCGAGCAATAAGCAATTAACCGGATCAGCGCTCCTTCGAGCTCGCGCACATTGGTTCGAACATTGGAGGCAATGTACAACGCCAGGTCGGTTGAAAGAGTTACGCGTTCCGACTCCGCCTTTTTTTGCAGAATGGCGACTTTGGTTTCGAGATCTGGTGGCTGGATGTCCGCGATCAGGCCCCATTCAAAACGCGAGCGCAGGCGGTCTTCGATTTCCGGAAGCTCCTTGGGCGGACGGTCACTGGCGATTACGATCTGCTTCATCGATTCGTGCAAGGCATTGAACGTGTGGAAGAACTCTTCCTGCGTGCGCTCTTTTTGTGCCAGAAACTGGATGTCGTCGATCAGCAGCACGTCAACGTTGCGGAACTTGTCACGGAAGCTGATCATCTTGTCGTAGCGCAGTGAGTTGATCATTTCATTCGTAAATTTCTCGCTTGATAGGTAGCAGATGGAAGCTTGTGGCTGCCGCCGCTTGACTTCATGTCCAATAGCCTGCATCAGATGTGTTTTGCCCATACCGACGCCGCCATACAGGAAGAGCGGATTGTAGGCTTTGGAGGGCCGCTCCGCCACAGCTTGTGATGCTGCATGCGCAAACTGGTTTCCAGCGCCTATCACGAAGTGCCCAAATGTGTATTTGGGGCTGAGCTGGGCGGCTGAATCCCAATCAAAACGCTGCTGGCGAGAGTTTGATGCCGGGGCTGGACCGCTGGCCGAAACCGGAGCAAAGCCGCCATCAGGACGGACCGGCGGCGACGTAGGATCTTCTTCCGCGGTTATGAACTTTACGTCCTGGTATTCAGGCGCCTGCGTATCCATGGCTTCCTGGATCAGGTCGCCGAATTTTTCCCCAAGCTGGCGAAACTCCGCTGTGGGCACTCGAACGAAAATAATGTTGCCATTGATATGGCTGAAACGCGTCGGCTTGAGCCACGTGTCATAGGAATGACGGGTAATCTTTTTTTCCAGCGCTCCCAGGATGCGGAGCCATGGATTTGCGGTTGCGGTAACGGTCGCAGCGGGTAATGACATTCTTGAGATGTTTCCTATTGGTTGCGAGCCGGCCAGAGGCCCGTGGTTAAACGCGGTTAAACTATGAGCTATTTTAAAACTTTTTAGGGCGACGCAGAACGTTGAACACTACATTGTGCAACAAAAATTATTTTTGACTGGTGGGCATACTAGCACGAACTTCAGCCGCTTGAAATGCATGTGTGCGACTTTTTTTTGATGACTAATTTTTTTTGGAGGCTGCGCACGAATTTAAATTTCAGAATGTCGCGAGCGTGGTGCAACATTGCTCGGCGGCATTGCACTTGCTTGCTTATAGCAGCATTTCTATCGCGTGCAACTTGAAAAGTTCTTCGCGAAGACCTGAGCATTAGCAGTTTGTTCCAATAATAAAAATCTTAGGCGCAAAGACCCGTTGCTCCGGACACCACAGGCCGAGCCCGAGAAAATCGCCTAATCCCACATCCCCGGCCTACGCAGCAGCGTTGAGTAGCACGAAATGGCGGAATTCCTTTATACTTATCGTTTGTCCACGCAAACAATCTTGAGTAGGAGTCCCACAAGTCAATGCCCAAGCGCACTTTTCAACCCAACCGTCGCCGCCGTTCCAAGGTGCACGGTTTTCGCACGCGAATGAAAACAAAGAGCGGGAGGGCCGTGTTGTCCCGTCGCCGCGCTAAAGGACGCAAGCGCGTTTCCGTGAAGCCCGGCTTCCGGGAGTAGTTTTCTTCCGCAATGTCCACTCTGTCCGTTAGACCAGCCGTGAAAGAAACTTCAAAAAGAGTTTCGCAAGGCTTTCCCAGGGAAGCGCGTCTGCTGAAGCATTCTGACTTCCAGGCGGTATATCAGAAGGGCAGGAAACATTTTTCCAGCAATATGACTGCATTTTATTGCGAATGCGATCGGCCTGCGGGTCCACGCGTCGGTTTCACCGTCGGCAAGGTGCTGGGCGGGGCGGTCGTGCGCAATCGTATTCGCAGGCGTATGCGCGCAGTGGTGCGGCGGCACCTTTCTGAGCTGGCAAGGCCGGTCGATCTGGTACTGCATCCGCGCAAAAGTGTGCTGACTTTGAAATTTATCCAACTGGATGCGGAAATAAAACAGGTATTTGCCGCAGTGCAGCGGGGGCAGGGCCGATGAAAGACACGGCTGCATTCTGCCTGAAGATGTATAAAAGGCTGGTTTCGCCCTTCCTGCCAGTTGCCTGCCGCTATGTTCCCAGTTGTTCGGAATATGCCGCTGAAGCCGTGGCAAGGCACGGCATGCTGCATGGAGCAATGCTGGGCATCTGGCGGATTCTTCGCTGCAATCCGTTCGCGCGCGGAGGCTACGATCCCGTGCCAAAGAATTAATTGAGATCACTCATTGACTGAATATCGCAATCCGCAGAATGAACCAGGCTCAGATAAGCGAATGCTTCTGGCCCTGCTGCTCGTATTCATTGTTCTGGGCGTAATGCAGTATTTAATGCCCAAACCCAAGGCGCCACAACCGGAAAGCGCTCCACAGCAGCAACAGCAGGCGCAGCAAACGCCAGCCACAAAACAAACGCCTGTACCATCTGCAACCTCCACGCCAACGGCCAAGCGTACACCAGCCCCGGCTGTCACGAAAGTTCCCGTAAAGGCCGCCACGGCTGAGGCGGAGTCGGTTCTGGAGACTGAAGACTATCGCATCACCTTCACGAACCGCGGCGCTAGTGTGAAATCATGGCTGCTTACTGAAAAGGAAAAGCACAAAGACGGCACGGAAAAATACAAGTACACTGACGATAACGGCAAGCCGTTTGATCTGGTGAATCCAACTGTAGCCGGTCAACTCGGCAATCCCCTTTCGTTTTATACCTATGACAAAGACCTGGAAAGAAAGCTGAACGAAGCGCTCTATGTGGGTAGCCAGGGAAGCGCCTCCAAGGGTACGCTCACATTTGAATTTGCTGACGGCGATGTGGTGGCCCGCAAGACATTCCGTGCAGACAAAGATTATCTTCTGAGTGTTGAGACGGAGGTAGTGCAGAACGGCCAGCGAGTGCAGGCCCTGCCCCAATGGCCTAGCGGCTTGGGTGACCAGATGGCGCCTGTCTCTTTTACAAAAAGCAAAGTTGATTATCAGCAGGGCAGCACGATAGAGCGCAGAGATCCGTCCTCCGGAGGGCTTTTAAGCAGCAAGAAATGGATTGTGGGCGGCCAGACGGTGCCAGGCCCCTTCGACTGGGCGGCTATAGCAGACCAGTATTTCGCCGTCGCCTTTCTCCCGGATAATCCCAGAGACACAACGCTCGTCACCCTCAACTCTCAGGCTGAAGTGCTCAAGAACCCTGACAAGCCGAATGAGGGCAAAGGCAATGCCAACGTTGTGGGAGTGGCATTCGGAGACGCGAATGGCCCTACGCGCATACGCGTGTTTGGCGGTGCCAAGGCCGTGAACCTGCTGGAAAGCGTGCAGAGCCATCCCGGCGGCCCGGACCTCCGCGGTATCTATGATTTCGGCACATTCAGTTTTATCGCGCGACCGCTGTTTCTCTGGCTGAAATGGACCTACGAGCACTGGATTACGAACTGGGGATGGGCGATCGCCTTTCTTACCCTTGTAATCACCATGGCGCTGCTGCCATTGCGCATCTCCAGCATGAAGTCTTCACTGCGCATGCAACGGATCCAGCCGCAGATGAAATCGATTCAGGAAAAGTACAAGCGCTATAGTATTACCGATCCACGCCGCGGGGACATGCAGAAGGAAATGTCCGCGCTGTACAAGAAAGAAGGCGTAAATCCTGTTGGCGGATGCTTTCCACTTCTGCTGCAAATGCCCTTCCTGTTTGCTTTCTACTCCATGCTGAATAACGCGATTGAGCTGCGGCAGGCAAGCTGGCTTTGGATTCACGACCTCTCCATGCCTGATCCGTTGCGTATTTTGCCCATCATCATCATTATTGCCATGTTCGTTCAGCAGAAGAGTGCGCCACAGGGCGGCATAGACCCGGCGCAACAGAAAATCATGGCTTTTATGGGTCCGCTGATGTTTGGCGCCTTCAGTTGGAGCATGCCTGCCGGACTCTCGATTTATCTGGCCTTGAGTACCCTGCTGGGATGGGCACAGCAGGCGGTGATTAACCGCTCAGAATTGGGCCAGCAGGTGAGAAAAACCATTGAAAAGCGCAACGCACGCAAACGCTGAGCTTGGCAGGGCGGTAAAATTTACGGTGGAGTCTGCATGCTGCAGGACAAAGTCGCAACGGCAAAAAAAATCGATGCATTCCTGAAGAACATCATCACTTCAGGCGCGTTCAAGTTGAAATACAGGATCACTGTGAATCCTCCGATCACGGAAGGCCACGCTAACGAGACTCCCGATATCCTGGTGGAACTGGCCGGTCCTGACAGCCAATTGCTCCTGGAGCGCGGAGCGGAGGTGCTGCGTTCCTTTGAGGTCCTGACGCATGAGGCGCTCCATCTCCACGCTGAAGACCACGACAAGATCAGCTTTGATTGCAGGGGTTACCGCGCTGCCCGACAGCAGGAATTAAAACTTGCCGCACAGGTAGCGGCAGAACGCGTGCTGAAGTCCGGCGCGCCTTATTCGTTTGCGCCGATGTCATCACGGGAGCGCCGTCTTATTCATCTGGCATTCCGTGATCACGAATCACTCATTACTGAGAGTGAAGGCGAAGGCGGACGCCGCTACGTTGTTCTCTATCCTAAAAATTACAGGCCTGCCCGCTCATCGCGGCGCTAGCAATCTTCTTTTTTCGGCCAACCATCATTCAGGCTATGATGTGACTGAAAACGGCGCTGCTGGCTGCCATCCGAGCGGCACGGCTGAAGCAGCTCCGTCTCAATCACAAACGCTTTGCCACTGAGCGGAGCACAGGAAAAAGAACAGATATGTCCACCACCGTAACCATGATTGGAGAAGTTCCCATCTTCGGGCTTCTGGATGACGAAGAACGTGAAGCGCTGTCGCAAATGATGGATAGCCGCGACTTCAAAGAAGGCGAAACCATTTTTCATTACGGCGATGCCGGCGGCGAAATCTTTATCCTGCGCAGCGGCCGGGTTGAGATTTTTATTGAGAGCACTGAAGGACAGAAGATTGTCCTTGCAGAAAATGAAAAGGGCGACGTTATCGGCGAACTCTCTTTTTTGGATGGCGGCGCCCGCACCTCCACGGCCCTCGCCCAGGAAGATACACAAATGCTGGTGATGCACCGGGAGCGTCTGCTTGAATTCATTGACAAGCATCCGCACGCGGCCATGGACCTGCTGACCGTCGTGGGCCGGCGGCTGCGCGCCACGGACGAACTTCTGCGCACGCGTGCGTCACGCAACCCAAATCTTGAAGAAGAAGAAAGGCTCACATTCGGCCAGCGCATCGCAGACAAAGTTGCATCCTTCGGCGGATCCTGGACGTTCATCATTATTTTTGGCGTAGTTCTGGCTGTGTGGGTGATTCTGAATTCGACTGCGCTGCTCTCAAACCACTTTGACCCTTATCCCTATATCTTGCTGAACTTATTTCTTTCGATGATCGCGTCGGTGCAGGCGCCGGTCATTATGATGTCGCAAAATCGGTTGTCATCAAAGGACCGGCTGAAGTCAGATCTTGATTACGAGGTAAATCTCAAAGCTGAGTTGGAGGTGGCGCATCTCCACCGCAAAGTTGACCATATTTATGAGCGGCTTGAAGACCATTTCGCCAAGCTGCATCGCAATAATCAAGACCATTGATCGCTGCAAGATGTAGCCACAAATTTCTGGACGTAATGGTCTTGCCGCGAGCCAGCAACGGTCTTCTAAACGCGGGACACTAGCTTATTGCCATAATGAATCTGGACGATACTATCGTCGCCATAGCAACTCCGCCGGGGCGCGGCGGCATTGGCGTGGTACGTCTGGCCGGGGCGCAAGCGCGCACCATTGCGGGCTCCATGCTGCGATTGAAGCATGAGCTTGCTGCCGGACACGCTGTGTTTGCCGAGCTGATTGAGCCTGCAACGGGCGAGCGCATTGACGAAGCCGTGGTGACTTTCTTTGCCAGACCCCACTCATACACTGCCGATGACGTTGTTGAAATCTCTGCTCATGGCTCTCCGGTGGTGCTGCGGCACATTGTTGAGCTGGCCACCTGCCGGGGCGCCCGCTTGGCCGAGCCCGGTGAGTTCACCATGCGCGCATTTCTGAACGGCCGCATCGATCTAACGCAGGCCGAAGCGGTGCGCGACCTGATTGAGTCGCAAACTTTATTTCAGGCCAAGGTGGCGGCGCAGCAACTGGAGGGCTCGCTTTCCCGTCGCTTGCAGCCGGTCAAGCGCAAGCTGGTGGGGTTGGTAGCGGTAATGGAAGCAGGCATTGATTTTGCAGAAGACGATGTTTCGGTTCTTCCGGCGGCGGAAATTCTCTCACGCATTGAAGAGGTACAGCTTCCGCTGGAGCAGCTCCGCGCCTCTTTTGCTTACGGAAAAATTGTGCATGAGGGGCTCACGCTGGCGATCGTGGGACGGCCCAACGTGGGCAAATCGAGTTTGTTTAATCGGCTGGTGGAGCGAGAGCGCGCCATCGTGACAGCCACGCCCGGCACGACACGCGATCTGGTGACGGAGACCGTTGCGCTTGGGGGCATCCCCATCAAGCTGATCGATACCGCCGGCATTCGCCATTCCGTCGACGAAGCCGAGAGCATTGGCATTCGCAAATCGTATGAAGCGCTGAGTGAGGCTGATCTCGTCTTGGTAGTGCTCGACAGCACGCGCGAAATCTCGGCGGAAGACCGGGAGTTGGTAGAAGTGGCATCAAAACGTCGCGCGTTGATTGTGGCGAACAAGTCTGACCTCGCGTCAGTTGGCTTTCATAGTGATAGCTTGAAAGTTTTCAAGACCTCGGCGATCACGGGAACGGGCATTGACGAATTACGCGCGGAGGTCCTGGCGGAAATTTCCGGTTCCGCGCCGGGCGAGCAGGAAACCGGCTTTCTAACCAACGTCCGTCACCAAAGATTAGTAGAAGAATCTGTTGCCAGCCTTGAGGCCGCGAGCCATGCGGCAAAGGGAAGTATCCCGCACGAGATGATCATGCTGGATCTTTACGGAGCACTGCGCCCGCTGGACGCCATCACAGGCGAGACCACTACTGATGACATTTTGAATCTGATCTTCAGCAGTTTTTGTATCGGGAAGTAGGCTGGCATTAGAGCTCCGCATCACAACACTGTCGCGCTAACCGTCATAATTCCTTGTATGTCCTCAGCATTGTCCCGGCCTTTTTCAAACGTGACTCCTGGCTGTTTGGCGAAGGTGTTGGCCAGGCGCAGCTCCTTTACTTCAAACAAGCGAGTGCCGTCACGCCCGATGTGTTCATCGTAAGTGATACCAGTCAGGAAATACGGGTGCTTCTTCCAGATCAGCAGGGAGAGCTGCTGCAACTTCAAGCCGGTGATGATTGCATCGATATTTACCGGAGGGCCGGGCACGAAATGAATTTCAAGGCGAACGTGACGGCCGTCATCCAGCACAAAATCTCTGTTCACCGTAAGCCGAAGCGCGTCCATGGTGGGCAGATCGCTAAGGCATAGTTCCCCGCCATTGAACCGCATGACCCAGAAGTTCTGGTCCAAAGGAACGTTCTGCCGTTGCAGCATGGTTTCCAGGCCAGCGGCAAGGGCCCAGTTCTCACAATTCTGTTTGGCGGTGATCAGTTTGGTTTCGGCAGGCAGATCGGCGGTCTGGTCAGGCTTTATGTAATAAGACTGTTGTTTCTGGCCGTTGGCCAAGGAGCTGAGAATGAAAACGAACAGGGTTACGAATTGTGGCCAGCGCGGCATACTTCTGGCAGTGTAACGCTTGCTCTGGCGCTCAAGGCAGGCTTTTAAAAGGTGAGTGGCTACTTTGCCAAGGCTGACATGGCTTTGCGGAAGAGCGCATCGAAGCTCTCACCAGATACGTTGCCCAGCTTCGCCAGGGCGCGCTCAGCCATGGGACGTTGATAGCCCAGATTGACCAGCGCGGAAATAACGTCTTCTTCCACTGGCGATGCGGCTGCTACGGCTTCAGCGGAGACACCGAAAGCATCAAGCTTGTCACGCAATTCCAGCACCATGCGCTCAGCCGTCTTTTTGCCGATACCGGGAATCCGGGTAAGCGAAGCGACGTTATTACCTTTAATCGCTGCCACCATGGCTTCCGCCGACATGCCACTCAGGATAGTGATCGCCAGTTTGGGGCCAATCCCGCTAACGCTCAGCAGCTTTTCAAACAATTGCTTTTCCTGGACGCGCAGAAACCCGAAAAGCGCCAGCGCATCTTCGCGGACATGGGTATGGATAAAAAATGCCACCTCGGACTGCAACGCCGGAAGCTCAGAAAATGTGGGGATGCTGATGGTAACGTCATAGCCGACGCCGGCAGCTTCCACAATCGCCTGGTTTGGGTGCTTCGAGATCAGCTTGCCGCGCAAGTGTGCGATCATCGGCGTCCATTGTAATGGACAAGCTTTGGACATTGCGCGAATGTTAGTTACTGGCGTCTAGTGATCTCGTTGAAAGTTGTTGCTATTGATGGCTTTTCGGTTAACAATGCTGAACCAAATATCCCCCACAAACAGCCCCTTGGAAGGGAAAGGTAGATTGATGAAGAATAACCAGCGCAGAGTAATGCAATATTTCCTGGCTTTGTGCAAAAGCAAGGTGTTGGGAGTGGTACTTGTTGGCGTGATCGCGGCTACCAGCATGGCAGTACGCGGATGGGCGCAGGAGCCCACGGAAAGTGCTCCCAATCCACAGCCCAAAGTCCATATTGACTGGCAGGAAGGGCCAACGACGGCCAAACTGGGCGACATTGCCGAGATACAGATTCCCGCTGGCTATCGCTTTGCCGGTAGAGACGGAGCGCAGAAAGTTCTGCGGCTGACTCATAACATCCCCAACGGGCGTGAACTGGGCGTGATTGTGGGTGAGAAGGCGACCTGGTTCATGATGTTCGAGTTCAAAGAAGATGGCTATGTTAAGGACGAAGAGGGCGGCAAGCTGGATAATGACGCCATCCTGAAAAGCATCCAGGAAGCGACGGAAGTAGGGAACCAGCAGCGGGCGAAGCAAGGGTGGCCCCCGTTTCACGTGAACGGCTGGCAGCGTGAGCCCTTTTACGATCCCAGCACGCATAATCTGACCTGGGCAATCCTCGGCCGGGGCGACGATCCTAAAGAGGTGAGCACGGTAAACCACTCAGTGAGAATCCTTGGCCGGCGAGGCACCATGAACGTGGACCTGATTGCCGATCGCGAGCAGTATGCTGCGTTGACGGACGAATTCAATTCTCTGATGTCAGGATTCCACTACATACAGGGCAATCGCTACAGTGACTTCACCAAAGGCGACAAAGTGGCCGAATATGGCTTGACGGCGCTCATTCTCGGCGGTGGGGCGGCAGTAGCGCTCAAGACCGGACTGCTGGCCAAACTATGGAAATTTATTGTGATGGGCCTGGTGGCGGCTGGCGCTGCCATTAAAAAGCTCTTTCGGTCAATTTTCGGCAAAGAAGACAAGATTGAAGATCCGAATGCGCGATCGGCGTCCCAGGGGCAATGAGAGAGCTGGCATCACTAGCTGCAGTTGTTGTACTGATCTATCTTTTTCAGTGTCTGTGTTGGGCGCCAGTAGGCGCCCAGGTTTTTTCACTGGAGGCAGCCGGAGAGCGTGGCCGGAAGAAGCGCGGGTTCTTGTGGAGTTCGCTGAATCTTGCCGGATATTGGGCCAATCCACTGCCGCCATTGCAACCGCTTCTGGTAGTGGAATGGCCAAGGTTCCAGCCGGAACCTGAATTTATTCATCTCACGCGGCCGGACGCTGAACCGGTTTCACTTGCATGGGAGAAATTAGTTGTCCGGCGGTTGGGATCCAAACTGTCATGCAATGGCATGTTGGTATTGCAAGGCGGCGCGGACCAGTTAAAAGCCAGCCAGGAATTTCTGGAAAAGCTGAAACGCGCGAAAATAAAAGAGCGGAAGAAGCTGATTGAATCATGGTTGCGTAAAACAACCGATACAGCCGCTGTTGAAGAGCGCCTGAGCGTGTTTCACCGGAAATCCAGATGGCTGGACATGGCTGTGACGCTTCAGTTTGTTCTGCTCTTTATGATTGTGCCGGCTGCGTTCTATCGCTTTGGCAGCAAGGCGCTTTGGCCTATGTTGGGTGCGGTGCTTACGACATCCATTTTTATCGCGTGGCAATCGTGGAAGTTGCACAAGTTCTTTTTCCCCCGAGATGGCGATGGGCGTTTCAAATCAGTGTTCAGCACGATTCTTTCGCCGATCAACGCCATCCGTGCCGCTGACGCACTGGGACGCGACCTGCTGGCAGGATTTCACCCTCTAGCGGTGGCTGGCGTGGTGTGCTCGAAAACTGAATTTGAAGCCTTTGCGGGAGAGCAACTCAGAACAAACAAGTTTAGTCCAACGGCCATGAACTGGTATGGCCAGCAGCTTGAACTGGCGCTGGAAAAAACGCTGAAAAAAAATGGCGCGGAAGCAAACCGGCTGCTGGCCCCGCCGAAGCGTGAAAATGAGTGTGTTGTGTATTGTCCAAGGTGCCGCGCACAATATACCAGGAGCCGCGAAAGCTGCGCCGATTGCGGCTATGGAGAGCTGCTGGGGTTTGAGGAACAACCGGCAACAAAGAAACAGGTAGTGCACTAAACAAAGGAAAACCAGAAACTTGCCAGACAGGATGTGATTCTCAGAAGGCCGGCAACTCACCAATTTTTTGCCACCTCGACAGATTTTGTTTAATCTAAATACATCTCTCGCGGGACGCCTGATTTCGCACACACGATGAAAGGTGGAGAGATGAATATTTATAAGAATATTACGCAGACCATCGGGCGCACGCCTCTGGTCCAACTCAACAAGCTCACCAAGGGCGCCAAAGCAACGGTATTGGCCAAACTGGAAGGCTTTAATCCATGCCACAGCGTGAAAGACCGCATTGGCGTGAGCATGATTGATGAAGCCGAGAAATCAGGCCGCATCCAGCCCGGAAAAACCGTGCTGATAGAGCCTACCAGCGGTAACACGGGAATCGGGCTGGCTTTTGCCGCTGCTGCAAAGGGCTACCGGTTGATCCTGATCATGCCGGACACGATGAGCCAGGAGCGCCGGATTGTGTTGCTGGCCATGGGAGCGGAAATTATTCTTACGCCCGGCGCAAAAGGCATGAAGGGCGCCATTGCAAAAGCAAATGAATTGCTGAAGCAGACGCCGAACGGTGTAATACTGCAACAGTTCGCGAACCCGGCCAATCCGAAGATCCATCGTGAGACCACAGGGCCGGAGATATGGAACGATACAGACGGGAAAGTTGACATCCTGGTTTCCGGCGTTGGCACAGGCGGAACGCTGACTGGCGTGGGCGAATACATCCGGCCCAAAAAGCCGGACTTCAAGATTGTGGCGGTTGAGCCGATTGAATCTGCAATTCTTTCCGGAGGCAAGCCAGGACCGCACAAGATCCAGGGAATTGGTGGCGGATTTGTCCCTGATGTTCTGAAGACTGACCTGATCAGTGAAGTTATGACCGCGACGCTCGACGAGTCATTGGATACGGCGCGGCGCATGGCGAAAGAAGAAGGCATTTTTATTGGTATCTCGGGTGGAGCTGCTGTGTCCCAGGCCATCAAGCTGGCCAACCGCGAAGAGAATGCCGGCAAACTGATTGTGGTGGTGGTTCCGGACTTTGGTGAACGCTATCTCAGCACAATTCTGTTCCAGAACTTGAAAGATGAAGCCGCCAACCTGCCAACTGTCGATGCCGACGTGGAAACATTTTTCATGATGAAGTCAGCATAAAGACGGCCTAAACAAGAACGATTTGTGAAAGCGAGGAGAAAAGTAACTCTCCTCGCTTTGATTTTGGAAGTGGCTTAGACCGGGGTGGACTGTAACAGGCGTTCAACCGGTGAAAAAATCGTATTAAAATTGAACTGTTCCTTCCTGATGCGAGTTGATGACCATGGGTAATCGTGTTTTGCATTTTGTAACGTTGTCGGGCGTGCCGATTCATGTTTCCGAATTGAAATGGCCTTTTCACCCGTCAACTTCCGGGGCTGACTGGCACATTCTGCATGGCCGCGCTGAACTGCTGGGAAGCACGGAAGGCCTGCACGTGGAAGTGGCCGTGGGCATGACGCAAACCATGAAAGATGCGCTTGGCTCGCTGGACCCTGAAAATGCGGAAAGCCTGGTGGTGAATTCCATCCGCAAGACCATAGACAACGGGCAGCTCGCATTTGTGAAATCAGGCAAGCTGCAACCGGTCCATGTGACCAGCCGTTTCTATAGTTTCGTTGCCAAGAGAATCCAGTTTCCCACGCAATCAGAACAGGACGTGATGGAGATGTTGAAGCGCCGCGTCTTCTGGTTAAGCGCCAAGGCCGGCAAAGGTACGCCGGTGAGCATTGCCCATCCTTACGATTGCCAGTATGTAAACTTCACGCGGGAAAAAATGCTGGGACTGGCACAGCAACTTGCCGCGCAAGGCTGGCTTAATCTTGAAAGCGAGTTTGCTACCGCGACCAATGCGCTGCTGCAAGAAGAACCGGAGATTTTGACCGCGATGCACAAGGGTGTGGAAGCCGGAATTGCGGCGAATAAGGTTAGCGCGTAAGAAAATTAGAGCCTACGCTTCCAGTAGCCTGGCCGGCGATGCCCATGTGCGACAGCAATTATTTGAATAATCGTTGGCAGTTCGCGATAGATAATTGTGAAGGGAAAGTGTCGCAGAAAAAACCTGCGAGTGCCCATTGAATACGCCGGCCATCTTTGGGGATAGTTTTCGATGTTCTCAATCGCACGGTTTACTTCAGCAGCAAATTTCTCAGAGGCAACAGGGCTGCGTTCAAAGTACCAATCAATCGCCGCCTCATACTCCGACGCAGCAGTTTCGAGAAATTCAGTTGGTTTACTGGTCATGACCGAGCTTGGTAGCAATCCGTCGCCGCACTTCATCCCAGGAGATGGTTTTGGCTTTGCCGGAATCAAGCTCTTCAATGCGCCGGGCTATCTCGTCGTTCCAGGCATCTTGAGCAGACGCCTCATCCACCTCTTCAAGGCTATCGATGAGAGAACCCGCAAGGGTGGCACGCTCATTGGGTGGCAGGGTTAATGCCTTTTTCAATAGTTCGTCGGCTTCTTGAGTCACGCTAGAATTGTACGGCAGCTTAAAGTTGCGATTCAAACCTATAATTTTGAAAACAAATTGTGTCATCACTCCTCCAAGTCGAGCACCTGAACGTCAGCTTCGCCACGCAAACGGGTGAAGTGGCAGCGGTGCGCGATGTGAGCTTCTCCATCGCGGAATCGGGAACGCTTGGCTTAGTGGGTGAATCTGGTTCAGGCAAGTCGGCAACATCGCTGGCCATCATGCGATTGCTTCCGCCGCAGGCGCGTACAACCGGCAAAATCATCTTTGCCGGAGAAAATTTGTTCATCCAGCATGACAACGATATGCGGCGCATTCGCGGTGCGCGCATCAGCATGATTTTTCAGGAACCCATGACCGCCCTGAATCCGGTGATGCGCGTAGGCGACCAAGTGGCGGAAGCCGTTCTGGCCCATCATCGTGTGAGCAAAGCTGAGGCTTGGACGCGTACCGTGGCAGCGCTGCGTGAAGTGGCGATTCCTGATCCAGACCGGCGCGCCAGAGACTATCCACACCAGCTTTCTGGCGGGCAGCGTCAGCGGGTGATGATTGCCATGGCGCTGGTGAACCAGCCGCAACTCCTGATTGCCGACGAACCGACGACGGCGCTCGATGTCACAATCCAGGCACAAATCCTTGAGTTGCTTGCAGAGCTGCGCAAGAAGCACAGGTTGGCCGTGCTGTTTATTTCGCACGATTTAGGCGTGGTCTCACGCGTAGCTGAGCGAGTAGCGGTAATGTATTCGGGCGAGATCGTGGAGATGGGCTCTGCGGCCGGGATTTTTTCCTCTGCTCGGCACTCATACACGCGCGGCCTGATCAGCGCCATTCCCACGCTCAAGACAAATCGTGCTGTGCCTCTGGCGACGGTGGAACGAGATGCGCGTCCAGCGGGGTCCATGCCTTTGCGGGAAATCAGTCCGGGACATTGGGCGCGGGTAGCGCCTTGAAATTGTTACACTCGTTGGTCATTCATTTCATTTGAAGGATTTTTATAGCATTGTGCGCGCACTGATTCTGTCTGACATTCATGCCAACCTCGAGGCATTGGAAGCGTGTCTCGACGCGGCCCCCGAATACGACCAGGTTTACAACCTGGGCGATATCGTTGGCTATGGCGCTAATCCAAATGAGGTGACGGAACGCTCGCGTGAACTTGGTTCCATTTTCGTGCGAGGCAATCATGACAAAGCCTGTTCCGGCCTAAGCGACCTCAGCGATTTCAATCCCATTGCGGGACTGGCGGCGCTATGGACACGCGAGAAGCTGACGGCCGATCATCTGGAGTTTCTGCGGGCCTTGCCACATGGACCTGTTTCGCCGATGGAGAATATGCAACTGGTGCATGGCTCTCCTCGGGACGAAGATGAATACATCCTGATGGCCAGCGATGCTTACGCTCTCCTGAATGAAACGCCTGTGCCGCTGACTTTTTTTGGCCACACACATGTCCAGCGCTGTCTGCTGCTGGATGAGACAGGACAGGGCAAATCCTTTGCGCCAAACTATAAATCGGACAAAGGCAAACAGACGGCTAAGCTGGAAATACAGTTCGGAACAAAATATATGGTGAATCCAGGCTCCATAGGCCAGCCCCGCGACGGCGATCCACGAGCCGCGTTTTTGCTCTATGACTCCGGGGCCAACGCGATTACGTTTTATCGTGTGCCCTACGATATTGAACGCGCGCAGAAAAAAATATTTTCTGCCGGATTGCCGGAACGCCTCGCCATCCGGCTGGAGGAAGGCCGTTGACCCAGAAATCGCTTTTTGAAGCGCCTCAGCCGCGCCCCGCAACCAATGCCATCAAGGCCAATATCGATGGTGGCGCCCGAGGCAATCCCGGTCCTTCAGCCTATGGCGTGGTAGTCCGCGATTCAAACGGTGAGATCATAGCCGAATTGTCGGACTATCTAGGCATTCAGACCAACAATTACGCTGAGTATTCCGGCCTGCTGGCGGCGCTTGATTTCGCTGTGCGGGAGAAGCACCTTTCGTTCAAAGTGCTGAGCGACTCTGAGCTTCTGGTTCGCCAGATGCAGGGACGCTACAAGGTAAAAAGCCCAGGACTGATTGACCTTTATAATCGCGCCCGCGCGCTGGTACGGAAGCTTGAGCATTTTTCCATCGACCATGTTTTGCGGGAATCCAACCGTGAGGCGGACCGCCTGGTCAACCAGGTTCTGGATAGCCGCGCAAGAGGAACACGCTCATGACAATGACGCGCCAGAACTTTTCCAGCGGGACAAAATGGGAGCCGATCGTTGGTTATTCTCGCGCGGTTCGCGTTGGAAACACAATTCACGTTTCCGGAACCACCGCAACAGACGCTGCGGGAAAGATTGTTGGCGTTGGCGATGCGTACGCTCAAGCTGTGCAAACCCTAAAAAATATCCAGTCTGTGTTAGAGCGCGCCGGCTCCAGCATGAAGGATGTGGTGCGAACCCGCATGTATGTTGTGGACATTGCGTCTGACTGGGAGAAGGTGGGCCGCGCTCACGGCGAGTTCTTTGCGGCCATCCGACCGGTGACCAGCATGGTGGAAGTTTCAAAGTTGATTTCGCCGGAAATGTTGGTGGAAATAGAAGCGGAGGCGATTTTGGCAGGATGACTCGCCGTCAAGCTGCATTTGAACTCCTGTACGGCTAGAACGCCGGAGGAGCGTAGCGACCGTTTCAAAAAATGAAGGCCAGCGTTTGGCGGCTGGCCTTATTAGTAGAGATTGAAGCTCCAAAAAAGGTTATTTCTTCGGAGCGATTACGTCTTTTACGGCCTTGGCAACGCGGAACTTTACCACGGTCTTGGCCGCGATCTTGATGGGTTCTCCGGTTTGCGGATTGCGTCCCATACGCGCTTTCCGGTTGGATTTTACCAGGCGTCCCAGGCCAGGAATAACGAACACACCGTTTTTCTTTGTTTCTTTGATTGCGGTTTCCGCCAGCGTTTCCAGGAACGTCGCCGCGGTCTTGTTGTTCGTTTCCAGTTTCTCCGCCATGTGGCGGACGAGTTGGGTCTTGGTCATGCCTGCTGCCATCTTCCCTCCTTAATTTGTGAACACTTACGTCGGAATATGAGCACTTTTTGTTGCACTCATTGGGTATATTACATCAGCAAAGAGCCGATGCAAGCATTTTCGCCTGATTTTATGCGGCTTTTTCTAAGGCGGCTGTGGAAAACAGGCTTAAACAGCGGCGATGCGCAATGGGATACATTCCTATCATCCCGCCTGTGAGGTGCATGGCCGGGTAAAAGTGCCCAAAATAGACTGCGCTGCACGCCCCCATGCCCGGCGCAATGGGGTTCCTTCGCTGCTCAGGATTCCGTGGCAGGCTCAAGTCTGGAGCGAAGCGACAGAATAAAAACTAAGAACAGCATCGCCCTGGCGCAAGGTTCGATGCCGCACGAGAGCGCCAAATCGGTCTCCGGGATCAAAGTGTTTGTCGTGCTCAGCAATTACCTGGCTTGCGGGGCTCAGCAATCGCGATTGCGATAGGAAGCCCAGCACATCTTCATAGTCTGCCATCTTGCGATACGGTGGATCCAGGAAGATGAAATCACAGCTAACAGCCTGAGAATCCAGCATGCGAAGCGCGACGCCAGCATCGCGTTCGATCACTTCAAATCCTTCCTCTATTTGGAGACTATGCAAATTCTTGCGGATTGTTCGGGCGGCGACGCTCGCCGACTCGACAAAATATATGCTCCGGGCCCCGCGACTCAGCGCTTCAATTCCTATGGCTCCGCTCCCGGCAAATAGATCAAGCCAGACAGAATCATTTACATGTGGCGCGACCACGTTGAAAAGCGTCTCTCGCAAACGGTCGGAGGTCGGCCTTGTTTGCATGCCTTGGGGCGCTTCCAGGCGCCGGCTCTTATATTTTCCAGCAATCACGCGCATGGGCTTGTGCTCCGCTGTCTGACATCTAATCTAACGTATAGAATCAAGCGTTGGCTTGGGAGTTCAGGGAAACAGCACAATGAGGAATTGGTCAGTATTCACGGTACGGTTCGGCGGGTTGGAGCTTCGCCTCCACGTTACTTTCTTGTTTTTGCTGATTTTCCTTTTGCTCACGGAGGCGGTACGCGGCGGTCCCGGAGCCATACCGCGGGCATTTATGCTGGCAGGGCTGGTGTTGATTTCGGTTCTGTTGCATGAGTTCGGCCATGCTTTGGTTTCAGCGCGTCAAGGCTTTCCCATCAAGGCTTTTGTGCTCCTCCCAGTTGGCGGGTTGGCCATGGTGGATCCCACGGTACAGGGTGAAAGCGCGCGTAACCTCCGCCGGGAAACGCTCATCGCCATGGCTG
Source organism: Candidatus Angelobacter sp. (assembly GCA_036495645.1). GTDB lineage: Bacteria > Acidobacteriota > Terriglobia > Terriglobales > Acidobacteriaceae > Angelobacter. Next base: position 13,100 of record DASXMN010000032.1, on the reverse strand, counting down.
GCCCGTTGGTGAGCGCCGTATTGGCAGCCATTACTGCTCTTGTCTTTGCCACCATGGGACCAATCTGGAGTCTTTGGCTCCCGCCGCTGGTGACGGTGGCGAACCTGGGCATAAGCTTTTTCTGGATCAATGCCGGCCTGTGCGCAATTAACCTGCTGCCGGCTTTCCCACTCGATGGGGGCCGGATCGTCCGTGCCTGGCTCGCGCAACGCATGGAATTCCGCACCGCAACACGTAAGGCGGTCGCTTTGGGCCATTTGTTTTCAGGGCTTTTCATGCTGGCAGGCGCTATAACCAGCATCCAATGGCTGATGCTGACCGGCTTTTTCATTTTTATGGCCGCACAGATTGAGGAGCGTACGGTAATGTTTCAGTCCGTGGTGGACGCTGTGCAGATGGAAGATATCATGCTTACCGAGTTCTCCACCCTCTCACCGGCGGACACCCTGGAAGATGCGCTCAGCAAAGCGGTGCACTGCCTTCAGGATGATTTTCCAGTGGTGAGGGGTGGCGACCTGGTGGGGGTAATTAGCCGCCAGGCTATCGTCGACAGACTGCGCGCAGAAGGGAACGGCTACGTTCAGGGCGCCATGAACAAGGTATTTGAGATTGCTTCCCGCACTGAGTCGCTGGGTTCTGCCTTCCGAAAGCTCACGTCCCGCGGCCTGAGCCTGATTCCGGTGGTCGATCAGGAGCGGCTGGTGGGAATTGTGACATTGCAGCACCTGATGCACAGCATGGGATTGCTGGCGGAGTCGCGAAGGCTCAGAAGGCAGATGGAAGAGCAGGGGTGACGAAGCAAATCAAAGCGACAAGGGTACCCGTGCAATATTCATTCACCAAATCAAAAATAAAGCGCGGTTTAAGCTACCCATTAAAACGATCTCTTCTCGATTCCGCATTAGAGAATTCCTCTATCGGCGTGGTCGCCTTGGTCTTCTACTTCATGCGACATGGCGGCAATATCGTTATGCGGGCCGATTTTATGGGGGAGGGCCACGGAGTTACGTTGGGTGGCAACGCCTCTGTAACGTTGTACTCTGTCCCAAGCAAGGAAAAGCACCAGATTCAAGCCCTACTCGTCACGGAAGGTCTGGCGCGCGTTTGTGGGTGGTTGCAACGCGTGGAGCAGGCAGGCAACACATGGCGTGCCAAGAATCACTCCATCGTGCTGGAATTTGTGGCTGGCGCATTGAAGATATCAGAGGAGTGAGCGCCACCACTGAGTGCTGAATGCTGATCGCCAGTGTTACACTTCTTCGTTTCACACTACTGTTTGGAGACTGCCCGTGAAGAGGTTCTTTCTTTCTATTTTTCTGGTGGCGTTCGCTTCCGGCGTTGTTGCCGCGCAAGAGCTGACCATTCAATCCATTTACGCTCCCAATGGGCTAACCGGACGCGCTCCGGACACGGTTAACTGGAGCCCGGACGGCAAGAAGGTCTCTTACTTCCTGCATGAAGAACAGGGCGAGAAGGCCGATCTCTATTACATTGACGTGACTACAGGGAAGCCCGCGATCCTTGTGGCGTCAGAAAAGATTGCTGCCATGAAGCCGCCGGTTGCCGGTACCAAAGACGACCGCGAGAAAGATAACCGCGCCCGCTACGGCGTCGCTGGATACCACTGGGCCCCGGATTCCCAGCACATCCTGTTTGATTCCAATGGCCAGCTCTGGTATTTCACGTTGTCGTCAGGAAAGTCCGTCGCGCTCAGCGCGGCCGGGGAAACGGCCAAGGACCCCAAGTTCTCAACTGATGGCAAGAGCCTTTCTTATATTCGCGGACACAACCTGGTAGTAAAGCATGTGGATGGCAGTGGCGAGAAAGCGCTGACCAAGAATGGCACCGACAATCTGCTCAATGGCGAAGTGGACTGGGTCTATTCCGAAGAACTTGAAGTTCGCAGCAATTATTTCTGGTCGCCGGATTCGAGCAAAATTGTGCTGATGCAGATGGACCAAACGAAGGTCCCGACTTATCCCATCACCGACTATATTCCGCAGCATCCCACGGTCTACAACGAGAAATATCCCAAGGTTGGCGATCCCAATCCGGAAGTTCAGCTTGGCGTTGTCAACGCCAATGGCGGCACGGTCAAATGGTTTCATTTGACTGACGAAAAAGACATGTACATCCCGCGCTTTGGCTGGGTAAAGGATGGCGTAGTCTGGGCCACGGTACTCAATCGCGCACAAAATCAGATTGATCTTTATTTTATCGATGCCGCCAATGGGAAGTCCCGGCGCGTACTCAGCGAGAAGAGCGATACATGGATTGAGACGGACAACAATCTCAAAATGCTGAAGTCCGGAGACAAGTTTACCTGGCCAAGCTGGCGGGACGGTCACACGCATCTTTATCTTTATTCATTCGATAAGGCCAACCCTCTGGGCAGTGATGCCAAACTGGTGAACCAGATCACCAAGGGCGACTTTGAGGTATTTGAAATTGAAGGCATGGATGATGGCAGCGGTACGCTTTTCCTGGACACCAATTTTGGCGACGACCGCCAGCGCAATCTGTGCAGCGTAAAGCTGGACGGCAGCGGGTTCCAGTGCCTGACTAAAGGCGGGACGCACGCAGCCACGGTAGCACCTAATGGGCAGTATTTTGTTGACCACTTTTCCGCGTTGATGACGCCGCCACAGCTTTCCTTCTGCCATGTCGGCGGAAGTTGCGATGTATTCTGGAGATCGAAAAGTGTTGATGCACTCAATCTTATTCCGCCGCAGTTTGTCGACTTCAAAGCAGACGACGGCACGGTGCTGCGTGGCCTGATCTACTTGCCCCCCAACAGCGAAGGCAAGAAAGTACCGCTGCTCAATAATCCTTACGGCGGTCCGCATGGCCAAACCGTGCGTGACATGTGGGGCGGCGCTGGTTTCCTTTTTAACGAGATACTGATGCGCGATGGCATCGCCATTCTTCAGGTGGACAACCGTGGCATGGGCGCGCGAGGAAAGAAATTTGCCGCTGCCCTGATCCACAACTTTGGTGAAGTGGAACTCAAAGACCAGCTTGCCTCCATCGACCAGGCGCTGCAAAGATTCCCGCAGCTCGATAACTCACGCATGGGCTGGTGGGGGTGGAGTTATGGCGGCTACATGACTTTGATCGCCATGACGCATTCTGACCGCTTCAAGGCCGGCGTTGCCGTGGCTCCCGTGACTGACTGGAAAGATTACGACTCCATTTACACAGAGCGTTACGCCGGACTTGTCCCGCAATATGAAGCAGCATACAAGAAAGGCTCGCCTATAACCTACGCCGCTGATTTAAAGGGACATCTGCTGGAAGTCCACGGTACCAGTGATGACAACGTGCATATGCAGAATTCCATGCAGATGATTAATGCATTTATTAATGCGGGTAAGCAGTTTGATCTGCAAATTTATCCGCGCAAGACGCACAGCATTTCCGGACCAGGAACCCGCACACATTTATTTACCCGCATACGATCGCATTTCCACCGCGAACTTTTGGGGACGGAGTAGGCGGAGTGAATAATCAGATCATCGCTTTCGGCGACTTTGAACTTACCGTGGTTTCCGATGGAACTTATGTTGCGGATGGCGGCGCTTTTTTCGGAATTATTCCCAAGGTCATGTGGCAGAAAAAAGTCCAGGCAGACGCGCTCAATCGGATCACCGTGAGCTGCAATTCCGTGCTGGTGCGCACGGGCAAGCAAAACATTCTGATTGAAACTGGTATTGGCAATAAGTTGGAGGAAAAGCGGAAAAAGATTTTTGAGTCACAGGAACTGCTGCTGGAAAATCTGCGCACGGCCGGAGTAACGCCGGAAGAAATTGATATCGTCATTAACTCTCATCTGCACTTTGACCATTGCGGATGGAACACCATCTATAAAAACGGCGCGCCGGTGGCGACATTTCCCAATGCCAAATACTTTGCGCCGGAAGGCGAATGGCGGCACGGCCAACTGCAAACGGAGCGCGACCGCGTAAGCTATCTCAGCCCCAACTATGATCCGCTGATCCAGAGCGGCCAGATGAAATTGATCGACGGCAATGCTGAAATCGTTCCGGGAATCTCGGTAGAGGTCTGGCCCGGGCACACGCGCAATATGTGGGCGGTATTTATCCGCAGCGCCGGCAAAACTGCCTGTTATATTTCTGACCTCGTTCCCACAACCTGGCACCTTGATCCCGTCTGGGCGATGGCTTATGACCTGTTCCCGCTGGAAGTGCTGGAAAATCGCAAGCGATACTATTCCAAAGCTATCCCGGAAAAATGGCTGACTATCTTTACCCACGATCCGGATGTGCCCTGGGCATATCTTGACCGGGTGGAAAACCGCCTTTTTTTCAAACCAGCAATTTAGCTCGCATTCGGCCATATTTACTTGCCCCTTTATGACGAAATCGGGCAGGATACGTCTGCTATTTAGCACCGATTGCGGCCCATTCCTTTACCAAACAGCAATCGCAACGATTCAGCAATGAACCTTGCCGCCATACGTGTAAGATAGCCTGACCATGCGCGGGCGGGAATTGCTTTTTAAAATATCCATTCTTTTTTTCTGCGGAACTTGCCCGGCGCAGAGAGTCCAATTTACCCCTGTAGAAAAGCCCCTGGTTCTGGAGCGGATGAAAAGCATTCCGGAAACCGATGCTGACCGGATGGCTCGGCTAAAAGAAATGTTTATGGCCGCCGGATGCAACGGTGACTCCCTTTATGAACAGAAAGTGGATGGTGCTGATACTCCGAACATCGTTTGCCGCCTGGGAACGGGTGAAGACGATCTGATAATTGTGGGGGCGCATTATGACCGCGTGTCGTCCGCGCAAAGACCGTTGGATAACTGGAGCGGCGCGGCGCTGTTGCCGGCGCTTTATCAGAGCTTGCGGCAGAAAAAGCGGGACCATAGTTTTGTTTTCGTCGCGTTTGCGGATAATGGCAACGCTCCGGTAGGAGCTGAATTTTTTGCCCGCCACCTAACGCGCTCTCAGCTTAAACACACAGAGGCCATGGTCAACGTTGACGCTCTGGGTCTCTCGCCAACAAAGGTGTGGAGCGCGCATTCCGATAAAGACCTGGTCCATTCCCTGATGATCATGGTTTATGCGTTGAAACTGCCGGCGAGCCAGATTGATATAGCTGCTGCGGGCAATACAGACTCGGACTCTTTTGCCGCGCTGCACATACCGCAAATCACCATACATTCGCTGACCCAGCAGAACGTAAGCACCGGGGCCACAACGCAATTCCGGCCCAATAATTATTACGATACCTACCGGCTGCTCTGCGGATATCTGGCATATCTGGATCAAAGCCTGAGATCCAAGCCGCACTCACAATGAGCGTTGTGAATTGCCCCATGCTTGATGACGTTGCAAATTCTGATTTTCGGAGCAGCAATGGACCGAAACGAATTTATTTATAAGGCTATTCAATTGGCTACTGAAAACGTAAAGAGCGGTCGCGGCGGACCGTTTGGCGCTTTGGTGGTAAAGGAAGGCCAGATCATAGCCACAGGTACAAACGAGGTCACCTCCACTCTTGATCCAACCGCACATGCTGAGGTGATTGCCATCCGCAAGGCTTGCCAGGCCATTGGTAATTTTGAATTAACTGGTTGTGAGATTTACTGTAGCTGCGAGCCTTGCCCCATGTGCCTGGCTGCTATTTACTGGGCGAGACCTGCGCAGGTTTTTTTTGCCGCCGCAGCCAGTGCTGCCGCTGACGCGGGCTTTGACGATTCTGTGATCAAGCAACAAATCTGTTTGCCTTTTCAGCAGCAGCAGATGCCAATCAAGCAAGTAATCCACGGAGAAGCCCTGGCTCCATTTGTTGCGTGGAAAGCGAAGCCGGACAAAATCACTTATTGACGGCTTAATCCCTCATTCCGCCCGGATCGATCTTGTTGCCCAGTGATACCGCAACGCCAGCAAGCGCAATCCAAATCCGCAAAGTGAGCCGGCCATGGTTGAAACTTCGCGCGGCAGATTGAACGCATCGCACACCAGGAATGCCGCCGCGCCAAAACCGGCTGCAATGGCATAAAGCTCGCCCCGTTCAAAGATCTTCGGCGTGCGCCCGCTCAGTACGTCGCGAATACAGCCTCCGCCCACGGCCGTGGTTGCGCCCAGCAGCAGCGCAGGCAATCGCGTCATTCCCGCATTGATTGCCCGTGTACTGCCGGAGACGGCAAACAGCCCGAGGGCTGCGGCATCAATAAAAACAATGACGCGCTCCGTGTTTTTTCCAATGCGATGGGCAAACATCATCCCGATCACCGCGCCGGCCAGCGCCGTCATAAGATAGCGAGGATCGGAAAACGCCAGTGGCGGCCCTTTTTGCAGGACCAGGTCGCGCGTTATGCCGCCGCCCAGCGCTGATGCAAGCGCCAATCCGGTCACGCCGACGAGGTCATACTTATAGCGTGTATCGCGCACTGCGGCCAGCGCTCCTCCCAGCGCGCCCACAAAGACGCCGAGAAAATCGATCAGCGAAAATAATCTGTCGATAGGAAGATTCACTTGGTCAGTACATTGTAGCTGCTTCTGCTACGCGCGCATGTACCCACGTAACTCGGGTAATCGCAGTGTTTAGTGCTACATTACGTTTTCCCAGTTCATAGTTTTTACAGGGCGGCGGTTGTAATAACCGCCCTTCCTTTTTTCAAGCGGAGATGCCGGCTTGCGCGCCGAGCCCGCCCGCAATCAGGAGCAAAGCAACTCTTTAGTTCATCGACCAACTTAAGCGGTTTGGAGCGAAGCGACATAAAAACGGTCCAGCAGCTTCAGTAATCTTTTGGGTGAAGCCGAATAAGCAGATGATGTACGCATGCCACACTATCCCCAAACGTCAACAAAGACGCGGTCTCCGCGTGTGCGTGTCCCAAACAATGAATCGATTCGCTTCAACCTTGGCGGCCATCAGGTTGCAGCCGTGCTGCAAAAGATCTCACTTACCGGGGGGCTGGCGGAATTTTCCGGTAGTATCGGCAGCGCAACCATCGCCGAGGCCAAGGTGAACACGCTGTCCGGCCCGGTCAGTGGGTTGGTGGAATTTCTTCCTCCGCAGGTCGGGTCATGTACATATCCTTTCCGCTTTATCGCGCTGAGTGACCAGGACTATGCCAGGCTGAACGCTACCCTGCAATTCATGCGGAAACAGGGGTTCGGCGACTAAGCAGAAAGCATTCCTCAAGCCGTTTGAAATTCAGCGGCAGCGACATGTCTGTTTCCGGCCCGGATTATTCTGCTTTCGCGCCTTCCACAGGCGTGCCCAGTTGTGTTCTCATAGATGTGGCTTTACGCGGTCAAGCGTTTTCACCGCGAGGGGCGATCCAAACCCATAAGGCGAAACGGAGAACCACATGAAACCGATGCGACTCATCATTTTATTTGCGGCCTGCCTGTTCACCATGGCGGCTATAGCCCAACAGAACCCGCCGTCCCAGGAGAATGGGGACCATAAGCATGGCGGACAGATGCACCAGGGGATGCCCAGCGTCGATGACCATGTAAAGGACCTGACAACCAAGCTGAACCTTACGCCCGACCAGCAAACCAAGATGAAGGCCATCCTGGAAGACACTCACCAGCAGGCGGACTCGGTAATGAAAGATCAATCCATGTCAAAGGAAGACAAACAGGCCAAAATGAAAGAGTTGCATGAGTCAGCGAAAACCAAAGCGCGCGACATCCTGACTGACGATCAGAAACCGAAATTTGATGCCATGATGAAAGATATGGAAGCACAAATGCACTCACGCCATGACGGCGATAAGGCTCCCAAATAAATTAGTTAGAAACTTTCAGACGGGCGTTCTCATTGCAAACGCCCTTTTTTATTCTAAGTATCGTCATCTAAACTGGATAAGCAGTATCGAAACTGGATAATCCAGAGCTGCTGCTCGTCCCACCACATTTCCATGTTGCTGAACGTCTTCTCTGGTTGTAATTCTTTCCCTGATTCGTGAGCTGTTCTACCCTCTTCTGCGTGAGAAAGCGCATCACACAGTGACTGGCCGCACCATCGCTAAGGAGACCAAGTACACGATGAAAACTCTCAGGACTGCACTCTTTACCACCACATTTCTGTTTGCCATTGGAGCTTTTGCATGGCAATACCCCTCAGGCGGCCAGGCACAGCCGCAGCAAGGGACAATGCCGCAGACGCAACAACCTTCACAGACCCAACCCCCGCAAAGCCTGCCTTCGCAGAACCAGGGTGCAATGCAGCCTGGCCAGCAGCAGCAACAGCCGGGAACAACATCGCAGTCGCAGGGTATGGCCGGACATCCGCCCTCTATTGATGACCAGGTGCGCGTACTCTCTGACCAGCTCAACCTCTCTGCTGATCAGCAGACTAAAGTAAAGAATGCGCTGGAAGACCAGCACAGCCAGGCCATGACCGTGGTACAAGACAATTCTCTGGCGCGCGAAGACAAAATCCAGAAAATCCATGCGCTACGCCAAGCGACGATCGATAAAGTCAGAACCTCATTGAATGACGATCAGAAGAAAAAATTTGATCTGATGGTCCAGCAGCAGCCCGGACAATCACAGCATGAGTCGCAGCAAACCCCGCCTCAGCCAAAACAGTAAGTAGCGATCCAAGCGATAAGAAAGGCGCCCGGATAATGGGCGTCTTTTTTTGTCTTCCGCTACTCATGTCATCCCGGAAAAAAGGTATGCTTGGCTGGAATCTTTTTCATCAGGAAAATCAATGTACCTTGCCGCCGGCATTCTCATCGCCTTACTGGCTTCTCAATCCGATCAACGTCCGGAGTGGTGCCGTGATTTGCCGCGTCCGGCTTACCACAACCTTGAGCGCGTGAATGTGCCGGATAAATGGTTTGAGGTTTACCGAATCCGGCCCGGCATTTTTGCCATCTATGAGCCGCACCAGCAGGAAGAGATCATCTCCTACCTGATCCTGGGTGAAAAGCAGGCTTTGCTCTTTGACACGGGCATGGGCATCAGCAATATAAAAAAGGTGGTTGATGGACTGACGCATCTGCCGGTAAGCGTCATGAATTCACACACGCACAATGATCACGTAAGTGACAACTGGCGCTTCAGCAGAATTTACGGCATGGATACGCCTTTTACCCGCGAACACGCCAAAGGCACAGTCGCAGCCGCGCAGGAGGAAATTGTTCCTGGGGTAATCTGCGGCAAACTCCCAGCCGGTTTCGATCCAAAAGCTTATTCTGTGCGGCCCTTCCACATCACAAATTGGATTCATGACGGCGAAAAGATCGATCTCGGCGGACGCGTGCTGCAAGTGATCTCGACTCCCGGCCATACGCCGGACTCTATTTCGCTGTGGGACCCGCAAAATAAATTGCTCTTCACCGGCGACATGTATTATCCGGGAGCAATCTTTCTTTTCCGTCCTGAAACTGACCTTGATGCTTATGAAGCTTCTATCAAGAAGATGGCTTCACTGGGAGCTAAATTACTATTGCCGGCGCACAACGTACCGATTGCCGATCCGGCAGACCTTCTCCGCGTACAAGCTGCAATGAAGCAGGTCCGCAGCCGAAAGATACAGCCCATCAAAGCCGAGCACTGGTCAGAGTACAAATTTCAAGGGTTTTCTTTTCTGCTGCAGAAGTAGTTCTGGCTGTTGGCTCTGCCAGCGCTTTATTTATTTTGCGTGTGACCAAAATAATCGTTTGCGATATTCAGAAGGTCGGAATCGGTAAGAACACCGTATTCAACGCGCGGCTTCTTCCCGGGAGCTGCGAGATAGTATCCAACCGCTTTCACAGGTTGGAACGTCGTTACTTTTTTCCCGATACGAATCTGAAACGAACGCGCGTACACTGCGTGCAACTCGATTCCTGCGTTTCGGAGTGGTGCTCGCACCCGTCCCACGTAATACTGGAAATCAGCCAGCGCCTCATTGGTTTCGCCATCGTTCAACTCGGCCTGTGTAACGGGCGAAAAGAAAGCCACGATTGTGGCCTGTCGAATATCAATAACAGATCGCTTTGTTGCAGGTGTTCCTAACGGGACCATGAGCGAGCAGGCAAATATCGTGGCAGAAATTGAAATAGGCCATCTCACTTCTGTCAGTTTATGCGGAAGATGATCAGAGTTCTAGAGCATCGCAGTCAGTTGGGAAACAGTGGAGATGACTCCTTCGATCTCGTACCCGGCAAAAATGCCGAATTTGGAAGCACAACAAGCTCCCAATCGGTTCTTGGCGGCTGAGCAACGTGTCATCTCCGGTTTGGACGCACCTCAAGGACAGGTTCAGGCGGCTTCGGAGGCGGGGCGATAGGCTCGAAGCTGGCCTTTATGTAGTCGTCCGCATTCGTTTCATAGCAAGCCATAGGAGTGCGTCTGCGATCCAGATCCTCTCTGGGCACATTGCGGGAATAGATCAACGGCTCATGACGCTTGGGCAGGTCCCGCGCCGTAAACTGCGCAACGGTCTGGTCGCAATCGGGATCTCGCCAGGCTGAGATCTCGTGAACCACTGAGTAATCAAAGCCGGATTCCGAAAGCCTCGGTTGATATGGAAGGAAGGTGAAGACGAGTTTGATGGGACTCCACTCTTCGCGGGCAATCTCCGTTTCAGCAATGAACTCTTCATGGCTCGAGAAGAAAGAAGAGCGCGGGTGGTCAGCTAAACCTATGGCAACAAGACGCACTCGCATACGCGCTTTCTTGGGAGGATACTCGGGCCAACGGAGCTGTCCTTCGGCCTGCCTGCCTGAACTCCCAATAAAAGTTGCGGCCAGCAAAATCAGGGCTGTAGTCCAGTTCTTCATCCTGGCTCAAGTTTACGCTCTGCTCGCTGGGCTTGCCACATGAGCACTGAAGCTCATGCGCAACCAGAAACCGTCCCCAACGATCGACCTTGTCTGGTCTGCTTTTTAAACAGAGTACGGAACCTTGCGAGCGGTTGCCCGGCGGCAACCCTGGAGCGGCCTGTACAAGAAAAAGCCGGAGTACTAAGTAATGATTATTGATTTTGGCTGTCGGCCCGGGTAGACGATTTTTCGGAGCTTTCGTAAGAGGAGCAAAAGCATCGAATCAGTCTTTTCAATGATTTAACGATTTGTAAGCTGTTCATTGCCCAACAGGTATTCAATTGGAAATTGCAGATGGCAGAAACCAGGAGACTCTTTCCAACGTGGAAGAAGTTTGATTGTTCCATCGCAAAGAACAAACACATGCAGTTATTCTATTGGGCGGCAATAGACCGCTGCCAGTTACAGGACTTTAGGGGAAAGAATGGTCGGGCGAGCAGATTGACTGCCGAGCTGCTCATGCTTCGCACTCGCCCCCTCGCGCACCTTGATTTGTGCGCATCCTCTTCGCTTCTGCGCAAGGCGCTCGGCATTCCCCTTTTTGATCAGCATTCTTATCAACGTCAAGACAGCTCCATAAATGATCCCCCAGTTCCATAATGGAACTATTTTGGTACTAACGTAATAGGCAACTTAGACTGTATGTTTGCTCTGCGTCCATCTGCCCTTAATAATGCAGCTCGCTGTGAGAAATTCCAGAATACAGCTTAAAGGAAAGGCAAGCTGCATGACCGCACTGACTCGAACCATAGCTGTTCTTTTTATTTCTCTGGCTGCCGCCGTGTCGGCCTTCGGAGCAAACAACACCCTCACCATAGCACTGACGCCAGATGGATTGTCGCCGGAGCAAAGAATACCGCTGCAAAACTATCTAAAACAATACATGGGGCGCGACGTGAAGCTAGTCACGCTCAATTCATATTCGACTACATTGGATAGCCTGTCCAGCGGATCTGTCGACTTTGCATGCCTGGGCGCAGTCACGTATGTGCGTGGCCGGGCGAAGATGGGGCTCATCCCCCTGGTACAACGAGAGAGCGACTTGCAGTTTCACTCGATTATCATTGCAAATAACAACAAATCGATCTACTCCCTCACCGACCTTAAAGGGAAGCAGTTTGCTTTTGGCGATATTAGCTCAACGAGCGGGCACGTCATACCGTACCTTGAAATGAAACACGCGGGAATCAACCCGGACACAGACATTGAGGTTCGTTACAGCGGAGAGCACTCAGCAACAGTGAAGCTGGTGGAAATGGGAATCGTGGATGCAGGCGCAGTGGATGAAACCGTCTTTAACGCCATGATCAAAGACGGCCGGGCAGACGGGAGCAAGCTGCGTGTGATCCATACTTCCAAGCCCTTCGTGGACTATGTATACGTCTCCCGCCGCGGCGTATCGGATAGCGAGCGGGAAAAATTTGCGGCAGCGTTGCTGGGGCTGAAGGAAGGGAAGAACGATGATGTATTGAAAATCCTGCGTGCCAGCAAATTCGTTAAAGCGAATGACGGAGAATACGCTGCAGTTCGACAGGCAGCACAAGAACTCAAAATGTTTTGATGAAGTCGTTCGCAAATTATCGTTGAGCCAGCAACTGGGCAACCATTACTGCAGGGTCCTTGGAGCGGGCATTGCGGAGCGTGCGCAGGAATCGCGCCTGACTAAATCCCGCCTGGAGGAATTCGCGAAGGAAGGCGCCGCCTTCCTTTGCTCCTGCAATTCATGCAAACCAGTTGCTTTCACTGGCCTGATCGCCTCCGGACAGCGGTGCGGTCAGGACCAACTCGGCGACATAGGCGCGTCCTTGGGGACGGAGCACGCGCACAAGCTCAGAAAAAATTTGCTTTCGTTTTGGATTCAGGTTGAAGATCCCATTTACCAGGGCCACGTCAATGCTTTTGTCTGCCAAGGGAAGATATTCAGCATCGCCCTGCTGAAATTGGAGATGGGGGAGATTGACCAGCTCTTTAGCAGCATGTGCACGAACCAACATAGTTTCACTAAAGTCGATTCCGATGACCCGCCCTGTTGGCCCTACTCGCCGCGCAGCAATTATGGAGTCCATGCCCGCGCCGCAACCGAGATCAAGAACGGTGGCGCCGGCAGGCAAGTCTGCGAACAATGAGACATTTGATACGCCGGCAAACGCTTCCACAGAAGGCTGTGGCAAGCCATCGAGGACTTCAGATGGATACTCCAGGTTTTCTGCCAGTTCCCGGCCCATCGGAAATGGATGCTTCTGCTCCGGACGATTCGCTGCCGCCGAATAGGCACCGTTGACTTTAGCTCGAAGGAGGTCTG
>DASXMN010000031.1:0-329813 GCA_036495645.1 Candidatus Angelobacter sp. | reverse complement strand
GCAAGCCGCTGCCGCTCCCGGCTGTAAAACTTAGATAGATCATAGCAAATACAGGGCGAACAAAGCAAGCGAAAAATGAAGGGTTGTGCAACAATGGAACCAATTACAATTCAAGCGAAAAAAGCTTATAAGTCGGGCATTTCTCATTGGCCGCGGGCGCGTGCATACCGTCCACGGCAACGGTATGGGTATTCTGCGCAAGACGCTGGGCAGTACCTGCAAACATCCGCCGTGCCGACTTTGCAGAGCCTCAGCAGCATGAAGGCAGGAGCGGTGCGACATGGTGGAGTTCAGGGAGTAGTGGGCAAACACCATTCCTGAACAACAGAAGCAAACTTGAGGAGCTCCATATGCCTATAAAACCTATACTTACGAGACAAGATGGCCAAGGGAAAACGCCTGATCGCCTGGTGATAAATGGCCAAATACTGGATGGATCGCAAGTAGAAGGTGAAGACACATGGGAGGTTTCTATAAGGGGGTGGAAGGATGCAGAGCTTCTACGTAGTCTACAATTCTGCAATCTCTGCCCACCGATTGATTCTGTCACACTCCCTCTCAAGCTTAGCTGGAACCCTTACATGACTGAAGTGGAGATTACATTTAAGGACTATCAGAACGATAGCAGAATACAAGTTGTTAATTTTTTTTGTGGGGTAGAACTAGATAGATGGGCGAAACCCTATAGCCTTGCCGATTATCTTGAGTGCACACAAGATTGTATAGACGGGCTTCCTTCCCAAATAATTCAATTCGAGCCCGACAGCTATGGTGAAGATAACTATTATGGCTGGACTTTTACATGTGCGTTGCAGTCACTTGACGCTGTTGTGGACGAGGAACTCCGGGATTGGCTCGAACAGTTTAAAGTCATTGATACAAAAGCAATTCAAATGGCTCTTAAGAATTGTCAAAAGGGCTCTTTGGTGACCTTCTTTGATTTTCCAGCTGAATTAAAAGCTTCGTGCCAGCAATATTTAGTTTACTTCGTTCAATTTCTGGAGGACCTTGGAATCAAAGCAAATTCGGAAATCAAAGAAGATGCGGGTCATATTTTGTTCAGCGTAACGCCGGCCGATGGCCCAAACGCATTGGGCAAAATTAAGGACGCTCTTGAGGCATATCTCGACCTCCCACGCAATCCTGAATTCAATGCGACTGCGGAAGAATTCTCAGACATCGCTGTATCGCAGCTTAAGGCAAACGTTTTCTTCTTGAAATCTCAACTTGCCTTGGCACAGGCTACGTTGGAAACTAAAAACGCAACCATCGAAGCGCTCAATTTCACTGTGTTTCAACAGCGTCAGCTTCTGACCGAATCCGTTTTGAACGAGAGTGTGCAAGAAAGTGAGAAGGATTGCGAGCCAATCGTGGGCGACACAGTCCATCTGACGAAATACGAAGGCAAGTTCCTGAAAGTTGATCTTCCCACAATCTTGAGACGTCTTAAACGATCATTTGGTGCTCGGGAAAAATAAAGACAACCCAAAACCTTATAGGGCATGAGGCTCAAGCGCCGACAGGCGCGAATGAAAATAGCCCGGCAGGAACTGCCGGGTTCGCATGCGTGATGGAAGAAAGTCCCGCCAGGGACGGCTGATCAATCATCCTGCAATGACATGCCATTTTTTTTCAGAAAGAACTCCCATTCCTTCTGAAAACTGATTTTGGCATGATGCCGTGGCTGGTTGGAAATGTATTTGACGGTTGCTGCAATCTGGGAAGCACCAATGCTGAAAGCACCATAGCCTTCCTGCCAGGCAAAATTTTGACGGCCGGTATCGTGCATCCACTTGGACGAACCTGCCTTCACCAATTGAACGGCCTTGGCCACCGCCATGGTTGGCGGCAGAGAAAGCAGAGCATGGCAATGGTCGGCAATACCGCCCACGGCCAGAGCTTTCATCTTGTTCGTCCGCGCGATGCCGCCGATGTATGACCAGAGCCGGGGTTGCAGACTACTGGGAATTAAAGCCAGCCGGTTCTTGGTGGAGAAGACGCAATGGATAAGGATGCTGGTTCGCGCGTGGTAGGACATAAGGCGCTTGATTGTACTTCAGCCGTCCCTGGCGGGACTCATCGTTTCTATCCATCAGTCCCCGGCACGCATTCCTCAGCGCGCCAGCGCGCCTCGGAAATGTACCGGGCTATTTTCAGTGCGTCCCTGGCGGGACGGTTTTGATTGCGGTATTGTCTGTATTCACGCTGCGGCAAAGCGGCTTTTGCCTATGGCGAAGACTAATCCAAGACTGGTGTACACATCTTCAATCGTCCTATACGGCCGCAGCACGTACATCTGTAATGCGCACAGAGGCATGGGCGGCAGGGCTGCCTCGTCAGCGTCGGCTCAAGCGCCGCCAAGCGCGAATGAAAATAGCCCGGTAGGAACTGCCGGGTTCGCATGCGAGATGGAGGAAAGTCCCGCCAGGGACGGCTGATCACTCATCCTGCAATGACATGCCATCTTTTCCAGAAAGATCTCCCATTCCTTCTGAAAACTGAAATCATTACCTGACACCCCGGATGCAATGAAATCATGCTGCCAGTCCTGCTTGTAAACCCTGGACGAGACAAGTGTCAGGGCACGAGTTCACTCGTGCCGTCCAGCGCAATAAAAGAACAACTCCTCGCTGCTGCAGGCCGTCGCGCAGCGAAGCGGAGCGAAATAAACAGAAGCCAAATTCCGGGTATTCTTCTCCGCGCCTCTGCGCCTCCGCGGTGAGATTTTGCTTTTCAAAAACGCAGTCGAGGGCGGCTGCGCTCCACAGTTCAGAAAAGATTATTTCAACTGCGGAATTTCCTCCAACTCCTTCTCCTCAATCTTCTTCACGCCCAGATGTTTTTGCAGCCAGCGATCGCGGTCAAGACGGGCGGCAGCGTTCAGCGCATGCGGCGCGTCATAGAACTCCATCTTTTTATCTTTCGAGCTGAAGCGGTCAAGATATTTTTGCGCCTGCTGCTTGTAAGCCGCCAGGCCGGCGCTGTCAGCGTCGCCGGAGGCAAATTGCAGGAAGATGCTTTCACGGTCAGTATGACCGAGGAAGTAAACCGGATCATCAAACGCGTATTCGCGGAAATATTCGCGGACGTTGTCCTCGCCCACTTCCTTGATCTGCGCGATGCGTTGCGAGTCTTTGCTGGCAAAAGCCTCTTCCTGGTCAGCGTATCCGCTGGCCATCAGGACGTAACAACAGATGCGAGTTTCAACGCCGGCCAGGATTGCGCCAACATGCGCGTCCCAGCTATGGCCGACGTAAGCAATGCGTTTGCGATCAATGTCACGGCGCAGATAGAGCAGGTCAACAGCGCGGCGCAGGTCGATCACCTGGTGCGCGGCGGCGTCACTTTGCTGGCGTGCCTGTTCCAGAGAGCCGCCTTTTTCCGGCGTCCATTCATGCCGGACCTGCGGTGCATCAATCAGCAGCGAAACCACGCCGGAGCGGGCCAGGACGAGCGCTTCGTCAAGAAACTCGTCTTTGTTGGCCAGCGGCGAGCCCTTCATCAGCCAGTGTCCCCAGATAATGGCGGGAAACGGGCCATTGCCGGAAGGAATAAGAAGATACGCCGGAACGCGGTCACCGCTGGCGCCTGCATAGTTAAGTTCAATCAGCCGGACGTTGCCGCGCTTCTGGACATCAGTCTCGCGGGTTTCAAGGGCGGCGCGGCTGTCATTGTCAAAGTGAGGCAGCAGGTCAGGATACGCAGGCTGGGGTGGTTCCACAGATTGATTCGGCTGAGCAGCTTCGGCAGGAGATGGTGATGGCGCAGCGTTTGGGGACGGTTCAGGGGAAGCTGACGGCGATCCAGGTTGAGTGGCCGGCGTCGGCGTGGCATTCGGCGGAGGCGCCCCATGCCGATTGAGAGTTGGCCTGTCCTGTGTGTCGGAAGACTGGGCAGCGGCCGTGGCCGCAAAAAGTGATGGCAATAGGATGAATGCTAATAGAATCCGCATGAAATAAGGTCCATGATTGAAGAGCACTATTAACACTTTATCTGAACCCCGCACTCTTGCCGAGGGAAAGGTGATAGTTGCTCCAGCCAAGTTGCTCCAGTCAGTTGCTCCGGCCAATGACCGGTGCTAATCTCAAGCCCTAAATGGAACCCATGGAAGCCACAGGCACGGCCCGCGGCTTTGGCCCGCTTAATCCGGAGACATTCTTCGCCGCGCAAAAGCGTAATCGCCGCGCGACCTGGCGCATGTCCGCGCTGTGTACGTTTGCCGCCATCCTGATGGGCATTCCGCTCACGCTGGTACTCACGCCATTGCTTTATGTGATCGGAATGATTGTGCTGGAAACCGTCAACCATTTCTCGCCGCAGCCGGAGTTATTGCAGTATGCCAACAGCCTGGCGCACCTCGGCGGCAGGGTTGCCGACTATGTGCTCAATCAGAAAGGCACACTGGAACCGGGTGAACTGGCCTTTGGACTTGCGTTGATATTGCTGCCGGGAATGCTGGCCACCTTTGGATTATGGGCTGGCATGCTGGCGCTATTTCGGCACGGAGGTGTAGGCGGCACGCTGGCCAGCCTGAATGCGCGCGAACCAAACCAGGCTGACCTGAAAGAGCTCCAGGTTGCCGACGTGGCGCAGGAAATGGCCATTGCCGCCGGAGTGCCCGCGCCAAAAATCATGCTGGTGGATTCTATTGGCGCCAACGCCGCCGCCATAGGCTCGTCTCCCGCTGATGCGCACATTGTTCTCTCCCGCCGCCTTCTGGATGATCTTGACCGCGATCAGTTGCAGGCAATCCTGGCGCATCTGATTGGCTCTGTTGGCAATGGTGATCTGGGCGTTGCCTTCATGGTGACCAGCGTTTTTGAAACCAGCGGCCTGCTGCAGAACCTGATCAATATTCCGTTTGACGGCAAGTCGCGCGCACGCGTCTGGCGCGTTGTCCGTTACATGCTGAGTGGTGGAACGCCGGAGCAGAAAGCGGTTGAGGCTGCGGCCATCGCGGAATCGCTGGCCACTTCACTGGATTCGGACTCGGCCGATGCGGGCAATTATTTCAACAAGGGCAATCCCGGGCTGTTCACAAAAATCTACCGCTTAGCGTTGTACCCGCTGATGTTCACCAATATGACGATCAACATCACCTTATGGATGTTCCTGAATGTGGTGTTGGGACCATCGATGGCCATGCTGTGGCGCACGCGCCGCTATCTGGCGGACGCCACTTCAGTGGAACTCACGCGCAATCCAGACGCGCTGGCCCGCGCGCTGCAATGCCTGAGTGAAGACCGGACGACATCATTAGACGGAGGCGATTGGGCCACACATCTTTTTATTGTGAATCCAAAAGGTGACAGCGGTCTGCGCGGACAGCAGCCCAGCCAGCAGCAGATGGCCAAAGCCATTCAGGCCTGGGCATCGACAGCGCATGTGATGTCGCCACAGGATGCCGCAAACCTCTATGACACGCCCGTTGTGGCCGGGACCGCGGCCCCGATCGCGGGAAACGACTGGCCCACAGTGCGCCAGGAAATCATCTCTACAGTAAAAGCGGCGGCCACGGGAAATCCGCAGGCCATGGCGCGTATGCGAGCAATGGCAGAAATCATGGGTGAAAGATTGCCTCCCGGCCTGGGCGAGTTGCCCGATTTAGCCGATATTGAAGCAGTCAGCCACGGAGACATGGCCGCAATCGCGCGCCTGGAGCAGGCAAAACAATCCCGCAAGGCAAGCCAGCCCAGGCAGCGTGAACACGGCCAGTTACAGAGCTTTGCTTCATTTCATCCGCCGCTGGCAAAGCGTGCCAAGCGTCTGCAGAAGATGGGCTCACATCTCATCGCTCCGGTGCGTGGTAGGGGCGTTGCGCTCAAAATTTTTATGACGCTACTCTACGCAATCATTGTGCCGCTACTGACCGTGGCAGCCGGACTTATGTTGATCGTGATCGCCATGCTGATCGGGATGAATCTTATGTTGCTAACGGTGTGGCTCACGGTCATCCATTGGATTTTTGTCTTACTGAACGGCAGGTGAAGGGCGTAGGCGAAACGCCGAGCCAGGTTCTTCGATTCGTCAAAGCAGGTGTTTTCAGTCAGGCCGCAATTTCACCCGGCGAGAGTTCGTCCACGTAGCACCAGATCCACGCTTCACCCGGTTCAATCGAGCGAATCAGCGGGTGCTTGGAGCGGTGAAAATGTTTTGTGGCGTGCTTGTTTTTGGAAGAATCACAGCAGCCCACGTGTCCGCATTCCAGACACAGGCGCAAGTGGACCCAGGTATCGCCGGTCTTGATGCACTCTTCGCACACGTGCTCGTTGGTGGTCTTGAACTTGATTTGTTTCAGATGAGAACAGCTTTGCGCCATCGTATCTCCTTAGGCCGCACCGGCGGCGGGTTCTTGTGGCCTTTCCAGCGCCGCGCGGTCCCACTTGGCAACGGTCGCGCCTGCTTCATAAGTGCTTTGCAGGAACTCTAAGATTGCGGCGGTGGGCGAACTGGATCGCCGGGCATCTTCATGCATCAATAAGAATTCACCCAGTTGTTGATGATAAAAAGCTGCCTCAGGTCGCACTTTCTGCGCGGAAAAGCCCTGTGGCGTGGGCGCGACATAGCAGTAGAAGGCTGCATCGGTCACGTCGCCGCCAGTCCACCAGCCCGCGCTGATCACTTCATGCGAGTAAGCTTCCTGCATGATTTTGCGCAGCACCGGATCAGGATCTGTGCGCTCTGGCGCGGGACGCCCCGAGAAGCGCGTGACAGCCAGATCAAAGCTGCCCCAGAAAAAATGTACCGGGCTTGATTTGCCAATGAATCGTGAACGAAACACTTTGAAGACATCATCCACGGAAACCAGTGCCCGCCAGAACCGGCGGGCGTATTCTTTGTCATAGGAAGCATGTGTTTTGTCCTGGTCGAAAGCGATTGGATTGGCGATCTCTACCGGCATGTGCCAGATGCTCACATCAATTTTGAGCGAGCGCAGCGTGGACATGAATTCCTGGTAGAAGTCGGCGACGGAGCGCGGACCGAGCGGAATGATCTTGGTCGCCGGATCACAGGTCTTGATGATCAACTGGTGCTCAAGCAAATCAAATTCAATTTCAAACACACGATCGCCATAAGGAATCGCCGAAGTGGTCAGGCCGCGCGCGCTTACATAGAGAGCCACGTTCCACCAGTGATTGGTTTTAGGCGTGAGCGCCAGCCGCACCTTGCCGACAATCTGCGTCCACATGTGCAGCGTGTCTCGTGTGTCCTGCCAGGCTGAAAGAGGCAGCGCGGGCCAGCAAACGGGCGAATCGGAAACAGCGGTGTTGCGGTGATCTGTCATTGGGCTGCTCCAGAAGGACAGTATAGTCGCAGTGCCGCTGCAGGCGCGAATTCAAATCACCTTTCGTTATGCGATCTCGCGGACCTGTTTCTGCAAAGCGCCAAACGCCGTGGTCAACAACATAGCGATACCCGCAAGGATGAACATTCCTTTCAGGCTCCATGCAATGAGAAAGCCGGCGATGCCAAGCGAGACTGGAATCAACCCAAAATTTACCAGCATCAGCACGCTCATCACCCGGCCGCGTACGGATGCTTCTATTCTTTGCTGGATCCACGAAGCAATATGCACGTTGGCCACTCCTGCGCTCAACGCCATCACCAATAGCGCAGAGCTGATCATCCACAGTCGGCCCAGCATCCCGATTGGTCCAAGCGCCACGCTGATTACCATGCATGCGCAAAGAAGAAGCACGCCCCGCCGCCGGATTTTCAAGATGCCGGCCAGCAATGATCCCAGCAGGCCGCCGGCAGCCGCAGCTGAAACCACAATGCCGTATGCTGTTGGTGAGCCAAACTTTATTTTGGCCAGATACGGCAGCCCGACAGCCATTGGCCCAGCAAGGCAGAAATTTAATGCACCAGCAAGCAACATCAGGGAGCGTAACGGCACGTCGCGGCGGACATAAGTAATGCCATCCATAATGGATCGCCACACCGGTGGCTTGGCTTTTGAAGTTTGCGTTTGCGGAGGGTCAGGCAACCGCCACAATGCGGCGATAATAAATAGGAAGCTGATGGCGTCAATGAAAAATGCCCACGCCGTTCCCAGCGCTTTAATCACGATTCCCGCCGGCGCTGGCGCAACAATCGTCGTTAATTGGCCCGTAGTCATGAAAACTGAATTGGCTGCCACCAATTGTTCTCGCTTTACCAGCGAAGGGAGCAATGTTGACGCAGCAGGCATGGAAAATGCGTCGGCCACGCCAAAGGCGAAGCCTAGAACGTACAACTCCCAGACTTGCAGAATGCGCAGCCAGAGCAGCACTCCGATGACGGTAACGCAAAGCGTGCGGGCGGAACCGGTATTCATCAGGATTTTTCGAGCGGAGATGCGGTCCGTCAACGCACCGCCAAATAACATCAACTGAGCGCGCGGAATAGCCACGGCCATCAGGATGGTGCCAACAGCCACAGCCGATCCCGTCAGTTGCAGCACCACCCAGGGCAATGCCACCAGATAAAACTGGTCGCCCACAGTGGAAATCCCTGAACCAATCCACAACATACGGAAATTGCGCTCGCGCAGCGGGTGCTGCGGAGCAGGTAATGTGGAAGAGGGTATTAAAGTGGTGGCTGCCATAAAAAAATTTCTCCTTAATTCAAGGACACGAGCGGCTCTCACTTACTTTTGGCAGAGTTTATTCGCTGTGTCGAACCGGGAACTGCGGTTCCACAGTTTTGCCGTCAAGCAGTGAATGCGCCACGCGCAGCCATTCCGCCAATCCGGTCCAGGGACGCTCCATCTCGGTCGGTTGCGCATTCGCAAATTTTTTCTTGCCCCAATTTCTCCAGCCCCAGAAACCCATCTGGCTTTTCGTGCGCAGATAAAGCCCTGCATAGAATCTGGTTTTTCGGATGTCTTCAGTTATGGTGGCCATGTATCTTTCCTTCAGGCTAGAGAAGGCGGTCCTTCCAGCGCTGTCCTGACTTCCGCGCTCGCCTGAAGGAATCCGCGAACTTTGAGCGACTTGATGACCGCGCAAGCCAGCTCAGGCGTAACATCGTCAGCCAGCCGGAAGATGCCAGTCACGTTAACTTCGAGTTGCTTGCCGGCCATACGCAGTTTTTCCAGGCTCTTGCGGTTGTGCATTGCAATGCCTGCTACTGTCAACTGATTTGCCGCATGCGCCACATCAACACCGTGCTGGCGCAGCAGATTGTGGGCTGCACATTGCAGGAATGACTCCCGGCTCGCATATAGCCCCTGTTCGATCAAAATATCCACCTGCTCAAGCTCGGCCGCGTTCATGCTCAGGGCCAGCTTCTCGGATTGTGGACCGGAAAAGGCGCCCGCCCCAAACTTGCCGATCAGGCCTGCCATTGCCATGAATTGTTCCTTGCGCGTCTCTGTTTTCTGCCGTTGTTCATCATTTTTCATCGACCAACTCCTGATTATGTAAATGTAAATTTACATTTACATAATTGTCAAGTATGATTTTCACCAGGCTGATATAAATATTTTCCATGGCAAAAACCACACTGGCACCCCAGCAGGCACGCAGCCGGGAATCTCTGCGTAAACTACAGAAAGCAACGGCTGAAGTTCTGGGGCAGCATGGCGTGGAAGGGACCACGATTCCCCGTATCGCGCAGCACGCCGGCCTGACTCCGGGGGCTATCTATCGCCGCTTCCATGACAAAGACGAGCTACTGGAAGCAACCATCCTGGGTATTCTGGAGCGGCAGGAAGAGCGCATGAAGGCCAGCCTTACACCGGCTACTGCAGGCCAGATTCCTTTGCCGGTGTTTTCTGAACAGGTGATTGGGAGCATGGTGCTTAATTATCGCGTAAACGCGGCTTTATTGCGGGCTATCCGCGCATTTGTCCGTAACCGGATGAATACGCCGTTTTATAAGAAAGCCACAAAATTTGAGGCTCGCTCCTTTGAGCACATCGTCGGCTTATTTATGGCCCACCGTAAAGAAATTAAACATCCTGATCCGCGGATTGCGATTTCACTGGGAATGATGATGGTTACCAGCACATTGTACGATTGGGTGGTTATGCCGCTCGAAGTTGGCGCATGGAAATCCTTTCTGCCCAAGGACGATCAGGCACTCAAGCGCGAACTCACGCGGGCGTTTCTTAGCTATCTGGGTGTGGAGCAGAAAAAGAACGGGTAACACACCTCTGCGCTGAAATAGGCCTTTTCTTTCTGGGCTTTATGGATGCTATATCCCTTGCCGGAATGTTTTTCGGCTTCGTTCCTTGCAATGGTAACGAGAATTCCTTACAATGGTAAGGAATCATAAATCGAGGTCCTCGTGAAAATCCTTGCTGAAAGCACTCTCACCAGCAAAGAACAGCTCACCGTTCCCAAAGTCGTGCGCCAACTGCTCGATCTTCATGCCGGGGACAGCCTGGTCTGGAGCTTAGACGCTGAAGGCCGGTTGGTTGTTTCCGGCGGCCGTACCAACACGCTGGAAGACATTCGGGCAGCCGTTGCCGCAGCGGAAAAAACCGAGGGCCCATCAAAGACCCCTGCAGGTGTGACGATTGAAGACATGAAGGCTGGGATCGCCCGTGCTGTCCGGAGTAAGCATGGCCGCCGCTGATACAAATGTTGTCGTGCGTCTGTTGGTGGCCGATGATCCGGCGCAGACTCGGCGCGCGCTCGCCTATCTGGAAACTCGCCGCCCCCTGTGGGTTTCAACCGTGGTGCTGGTGGAAACGGTCTGGGTACTGACCGCGGTATATGGCTGGTCCAAAGCCCAGACTCTCGCCATGCTGGAGACTGCCAGCAACAGTCGGGACTTTGCTTTTCAATCGGTAGAGACAGTCCGCGCAGCCATAGCCGTGTACGCTTCCGGCAAGGCTGATTTTTCCGATTGTCTGGCTCTCGAACTAGCGCGTGCGGAAGGTCATCTGCCGTTTGCCACATTCGATAAAGCTACCGCCAAGTTGCGAGATGCGGTCATTCCATAGTCCAGGATCTAACCTCCCTGACTGCTCCAGAACTGGCAACAGCCGCTGTGCGAGACCATGCTCCCGACTGCTACAATATGGCTTAGACCTGCATCCAAAGATTCGATCTTTTTTGCGTGAATAAAACCTTTATCTATGTTTGAAAATCTCCAGGACAAACTGCAACGGGCGTTCAAGAACCTGCGCGGACAGGGCACCCTTACCGAAGAAAACATTCAGGAAGCGCTGAAAGAAATCCGCATGGCGCTGCTGGAAGCCGATGTAAATTTCAAAGTGGTCAAGACGTTTATTGACCGCGTACAGGAAAAAGCCGTCGGCCAGGAAGTAATGACGGCGCTGTCACCGGCGCAGCAGATCGTGAAATTGGTACACGACGAACTGGTGGAAGTCCTGGGCAAAGACACCGCCAAGCTCAAGTTTGCCTCGCAGCCTCCGTCCGTGATTCTGATGGCCGGCCTGCAGGGTTCCGGTAAGACCACCACCTCTGGCAAGCTCGCAGCCTGGCTGAAAAAAGGTGGACACCGTCCTATGCTGGTTTCCGTGGACGTGTATCGTCCTGCGGCGCGACAGCAGTTAAAGGTCGTGGCGGAAGCTATCAAAGCCATCCTCTATGAAGGCAAGGTCGAGCACGCTGACACGCCCACAGTCGAGCGTCTGGCCAAAGAAGCGCGCAAAGAGGCCATCAACAGTGGCTGCAATTTCCTGATCGTCGATACCGCAGGCCGCCTCCACATCGATGACGACCTGATGTCGGAAATGCAATCGCTCAAGAAGATCCTGAATCCCCAGGAAATTTTGTTCGTGGCCGATGCCATGACCGGCCAGGACGCCGTGCGCTCTGCCGACGAGTTCCACAAAAAGCTTTCCATCACCGGCGTGGTGCTCACCAAAATGGATGGCGACGCCCGTGGCGGCGCTGCTCTCTCCATCCGCCAGGTTACTGGCCAGCCGATTAAGTTCATCGGCGTTGGCGAAAAATACGATGCGCTGGAGCCATTCCACCCTGACCGCATCGTCGGTCGCATCCTGGGCATGGGTGACATTCTTACCCTGGTGGAAAAAGCGCAGGAGACGGTTGACCAGAAAAAAGCGGAAGAGTTCGCCAAGAAAGCTCTGGGTGGAGAAGGCTTCTCACTGGAAGATTTCCGCGATCAATTGCGGCAGGTAAAAAAACTTGGCTCCTTGCAGAGCGTCATCAAGATGCTGCCCAGCATCGGCCCATTTGCCAACATGCAAAAAGCCGCCGATCACGTTGACGAGGGCCAGATCACGCGCGTAGAAGCCATCATCAACTCCATGACGGCGAAAGAGCGCCATCACCATGAAATCATCAATGGCAGCCGGCGCAAGCGTATCGCCCGAGGCTCCGGCACCAGTGTGCAGGAAGTCAACCAGCTTCTGCGCCAATACGCCCAGATGCGCAAAATGTTCAAGGACATGGGTAAATCCAGCTTCAGCCGCAAGCTGGCTGGCATGAAGCTGCCGGGGATGATGCGGTAGTTCTTTTTTTATCCCGAGCGCAGCGAGGGAACCCTATTGTTAGAAGGTTTCCACGGCCAGACCCGCAAGAATTGTTACATGTCTTAACCTTGGCTTGATGCTGGCCTAGAAGTGCTGCTTCAAATCTGCGAACCTCTCCACTTCAACCAGCCGCACGCCTTCAGGAACCGGATTCACCGTTTCATGCTCCAGCGCCCACGTCATGTCATGCGGAATAAACACAGCATTGATTCCCGCTTCCAGCGCCGGATTTATGTCTGACTTGGGGCTGTTGCCGACCATCCATGTGCTCTGCGGCTCAAAGCCGTACTTTACGATTATGTCCTTGTAACAAGCGGCGTTCTTCTCCGCCACAATCTCCACCGCCGCAAAATATTCCTTGATGCCTGAGCGTTCCACCTTGCCGTACTGCTCGGCGATGTCCCCCTTGGTCATTACCAGCAGATGGTGGCCTTGGCCAGCGAGATAATCCAGCGTTTCCGGCACGCCCTCAATCAGTTGAATCGGGTAATTTGATACTTTGTGCGCAAAGCCCCAGATGAATTCATGCAGCTCCGGTGTGACCGGCTTCTCTGAGAGCCGCTCAAAGCACTTCACCAGGGAATGGGAAAAGCTGTGCGAGCCGTAGCCGCGCTCGATAATGGTTTCCTTTTCAACTTCGTACAAGAACGAGCGCACTTCCTGCGCCGAAAGGTGCTGATGATTGAGCCGCTCAATAAAATCGGCAATGGCCTGGTCAAAATAGACATTGTTTTCCCAGAGCGTGTCGTCGGCATCAATCAGGAGTGTCTGGGGAACGGAGCTTAGTGGCATTAGTAAATCCAAATCTACCACGGAGGCACGGAGAGACGGAGGGAGATCAAGCCGAAATGATGACGGCTCTATATGCATTTAAGTGGAAGCATCCGGTCCTTATCGGCATAGAAGAACGCCTCAAGAGCACGACTGCCCACGATCTTCAACTTGGTTTTCTCCGTGCCTCGTGTCTCGGCGGCAAGTTTTTCCGGCAAGTGCTCCCGCCGGTG
Organism: Candidatus Angelobacter sp.; assembly: GCA_036495645.1. Taxonomy (GTDB): domain Bacteria; phylum Acidobacteriota; class Terriglobia; order Terriglobales; family Acidobacteriaceae; genus Angelobacter. Next base: position 316,355 of record DASXMN010000031.1, on the reverse strand, counting down.
TTCTCCAGCGCTCAGGCTGCTAAAATCGGACGCATGAATACTGCACGCTGGCTATTGGCATTCATACTTACGATCACATTTACCGGAACCATGCTAGCCCAGGCGGGCCGTCGCGCAGCACCACCGCCCAAAACCGCGGATAAATGTCTGTTAAAAGAGAACGTGAATGAAGATATCAGCGCGCAGGTGGCCAAGTTCAAGCTGGTCTCCATGCCTTTCAGCGTTAATGGCTTGAGCCCGCAGGAACGGCAGATGGTCTATAAGCTGGTGGAAGCCTCGCAGTTTCTGGAGAGCATTTACTGGCGGCAGAGCGATCCTAAAGGTTTGGAGCTGTATAAGCGCCTGCTGGGCTGCAATCAGGTAATGAACCAGAAGATTCGCCGCTTGCTGATGATCAACGGCAGCCGCTATGATCTGCTGGAAAACAACAAGCCATTTGTCGGTAGCGATCCTTTTCTTCCTGGACACTCGCTCTATCCCGCTGGTATTACGCGTGCAGAGATAGAAACCTACGTCGCGAAGCATCCAGAAAAGAAAGCCCAGATTTACAGCCCTTACACCGTGGTCAAACGGCAGCGAGCAGAGCTGATCGGCGTTCCCTACCACGTTGAATACAAGCCGTGGCTTACGGGCGCGGCAGCGGCATTGCGGCAGGCCGCGGCGCTAAGCCCGGACAAAGCTTTCGCCAACTTCCTCCGCCTTCGCGCGGACGCCCTGCTCACTGACGACTATTACAAGAGCGACCTGGCCTGGCTGGACCTGGAGAACCCAAAGTTCGACATCATCTTTGCCCCTTATGAAACTTATCTCGATGACCTGCTGGGTGTGAAAACTTCCTATGGCGCGGCAGTCATGATCCGCAATCAGGAAGAGAGCGCAGCGTTGGACAACTTCAAGAAGTACGTGCCAGATATACAGGACGCGCTGCCTTTGGCGCCGGAAGACCGTCCATCTATGCAGGGCAAAAGCACGCCCATGGAAGTAATGGACGCGCCCTTCCGCGCCGGCGATCTCAGGCATGGCTATCAGGCAGTGGCGGACAATCTGCCGAACGATCCCCGCATCCACAAGGAAAAAGGCACCAAAAAGATCTTTTTCAAGAACTTTATGGATGCGCGCGTGAATTTTGTTGTTTTGCCGATCGCCAAACAGTTGATGCGCGAAGACCAGTCCGCGCTTGCCACCATGGAAGGCTATCTTGCCGTGGTCCTGATGCACGAAATTTGCCACGGGCTTGGCCCGGCTTATGCCCGCACCAGCGCCGGGCAGGCAGATATCCGTGAATCTATTGGGCCAACCTATGCCGGCCTGGAAGAAGCTAAAGCAGATATCGTCGGCCTCTTTGCCCTGAACTGGCTCATGGATAAAGGAGTTGTCCAGAAAGACCAAGCCAACGGCTTTTACGCTTCCCATGTTGCCGGCATTTTCCGCACCGTCCGGTTTGGAGTGGCGGAAGCCCACAGCCGCGCTGAGATGATGGAATTCAACTACCTTGTCGAACAGGGGGCCATTGCCTTCGACCCCAAGAGCTCTAAGTATGCAATTGATTTCACAAAAATGCCGCAAGCAATTGCAACCCTGGCCAAGGAACTCCTGGAGATTGAAGCCACGGGAGACAGGAACCGCGCTGAGCAATGGTTTAAAAAGTATGATTCCATGCCGGCTGAGTTAAAATCTGCCTTAATGAGCGTTAAAGATGTGTCCGTAGACGTTGACCCGGTCAGCGCGTTTGGAGAGCAGATTCAATGAGGTCCACGCCCGAAGTACAAAATCCGGAAGAACGCCGCAGATTTGAACGAGTGGATATTACGCATCAGGCCCAGGTGCTGGTGCTGGATGCCAAAGGCAATAAAGCCGGCGTGCTGCGCCAGTTGGCGCGCGGCGGCTTTATGATGGAGCCGGAAAAACACTACGGCGAAGACAGCAAGATTTATAGCTTCACCATCCACGAGCCTACGGAAGACATTCGCGTGCGCGTGAACGCGCGGCTCCGGTTCTCTGATCAACAGTATGCCGGCTTTGAATTTGTGGATCTGGATCCGCAGTCGGCGGAGAACGTGGGGCTGATCATTGGCAAGTATTACGAACATGCCAAGGCATGAGCGGGCGATTCCTTGACACTCTCTGAGTAACGCCTTTATCCTAAGATATTGCAGTGATGGTCCCAGCGTTCCCCCGACAAACTAGAGCATTTAGACCGGAGCGCCCCTTATGTTTATAAAAATAAAGGATCTTGAGCTCCGAAACCTGGAATTTGATGAGACTTTTGCGCCCGGCGCAATAGAGTTGCTGGAAGATCAGGTTCAAACCGCCCCTTTGAAATCATCGGGACGGACTGAACTGATCCGGGAAAATCGTGGGGCGCGTGAAGTTGTTGAGGACATCAGGCTGGTCGGCAGCTTTTCCACGGAAGTGGAAGTAAAGTGCGCCCGCTGTCTTGATCCGGTGCACAATAAGCTGGCGGAAGAGTTTGACTTGCTGTATCGGCCATTGGGCGTAGACGCGACACGAGATGAGGTCGCAATCAGCCAGGCCGATACCGAGATTGGCTATTATCAAGGCGAAGGATTGCTGCTGGAAGATGTGCTGAAAGAGCAGATTCTTCTGGCACTGCCGGTAAAACAGCTTTGCAGCGCCAATTGCAAGGGGCTATGTCCGCAATGCGGCAAGAACCTGAATGTGGAAAGCTGCGATTGCGTTGCCGCAATGCCCGATCCACGCTGGTCAGCCCTGGAAGATATTCGCAAGAAGCTAGAACGATAAAAGATCGCGCGCTCAGGCTTTTGCCCCGGCGTCACAAGAAAGGGAACCCAATGCCAAATCCAAAACGGCGGCACTCGAAAGCACGGACCTCGAGCCGCCGCGCCCATGACTTCCTAACAGCCCATTCCGCATCGGAATGCCCGAACTGCCATGAAAAGAAAATGCCGCACCGCGTGTGCGCGAAGTGCGGCTATTACAAGGGCCGGGAAGTAGTGCAGGTAAAAGAAAATACTTAAGTGCAAACGCCAGTGGAAACTGTTATAGCCGTTGATGCAATGGGATCAGATCGGCACCCCAGGCCTGAAGTGGAAGGGGCATTGCTGGCGGCACGCCATTACGGTGTGCGAGTTCTGCTGGTGGGTCCCGAAGCAAGGCTGCGCCAGGAAGTGGCCAGCCATCCTTCAGCCAGCAACCTGCCCGTGGATGTGATAAACGCCACGCAGGTCATTGAAATGGAAGAAAAGGCCGTGCAGGCAGTGCGCACCAAACGCGACTCCAGCATGCACGTTGGCCTGCGTCTGGTAAAAGAAAAACGCGCTGTAGGTTTTGTGACCGCCGGCAATACCGGGGCTGCAATGGCCGCGGCCAAGATGGTATTAGGCGCGCTGCCCGGCGTGGACCGTCCCGCGCTGGCCAATGTCTTTCCCACCTCTGCGGGCAAAAACAAACCCGCCATCCTGATTGACGTAGGCGCTAACGTTGATTCCAAGCCGCATAATCTGGCGCAGTTTGCTCTGATGGGCGCAAGATACTACAGTGCGATCTTTAAAAATTCCAAGCCCACGGTAGGGATACTTTCAATCGGCGAAGAAGAAGGCAAAGGCAACGAACTCACGCGCAGGGCCCATGCCTTGATCAAAGAACTGCCAATCAATTTTGTAGGGAATGTAGAAGGCCGCGACTTATATAACGGCAAGGTTGACGTGATTGTCTGCGATGGCTTTGTCGGGAATGTGGCCCTGAAAATTTCTGAAGGACTGGTGGAGGCTGTAAGATTCCTGCTGAAAGAATCGCTTACGTCAACCATCACCTCACAGGTAGGTGCTTTGCTGGCGCGCAAAGCGTTTGCTAATTTCGGGCGCAAGCTCGATTATGCCGAGTATGGCGGAGCACCACTGCTCGGTCTAAAGGGCGTAGCCATTGTGGGGCATGGGCGCTCCAACGCCAATGCCATGAAAAACGCGATCCGCGTGGCCAAAGAGTATTACGAATCAGGCATCAACACCCATATTGCAAAAGAGCTTGGCACTTCCAGCAAAGTGGTAGAGACTGCATGAGCCACACTCCGGTGGCATTCCTTTTTCCCGGACAGGGATCACAGACAACGGGAATGGGCAAGGAACTGGCTGCGCTTTACCCCGTTGCACGCCACACTTTCCAGGAAGCCGATGATGCGCTTGGTTTTCCAATCTCACAGCTCTGTTTTGAAGGACCTGACGAGCAGCTCAAGCTTACCGAGAATACCCAGCCAGCAATCTTGACCATGAGCACTGCGGTTGCTCGTGTGCTACAGGAAAAGGGAATTGTTCCTCAATTCGCAGCCGGACACAGTCTGGGAGAGTACTCAGCCCATGTGGCCGCGGGCACACTTTCATTCACCGATGCAGTGCGCGCGGTCCGCGACCGTGGCCGCTACATGCAGGAAGCTGTGCCTGCAGGGCAAGGCGGAATGGCGGCGATTCTGGGAATGGCATTGGATCAACTCCAGCAGGTATGCGTGGAGGCAGCACAAGGCGAGGTGGTTTCACCCGCCAATATCAACTCTCCTGACCAGATCGTGATTTCAGGCCATCAGAAGGCAGTTGAGCGGGCTGCTGATCTGGCTAAAGAGCGCGGAGCCAAGCGCGCAAAAATGCTAGTGGTAAGCGCCCCATTCCATTGCGCGTTGATGCAACCTGCACAAGATAGGCTGGAGAGCGACCTGCAAGCGCTCCGCTTTAATGATCCGGAGCTGCCGGTAATTGCCAATATTGACGCCACTCCGAAGACCACAGCAGAAGGCAGCCGCCAGGCTCTGGTACGCCAGGTTACTGGTGCAGTTCAGTGGGCCAAGTCGATGCAGACGCTAATTGGGCTGGGTGTGCAGACGTTTGTTGAGGTGGGGCCGGGAAAAGTGCTTACAGGACTGATGCGCCAGATTGACCGCTCACAAATTTGCCTGAACGCCGAAGACGAAGCTTCGGTCCAGAAGGTGGAGAATCTGTTTGCTGCGGCGGCAAAAGAGTAAAATCTGTCCATCTCAGCTCATTGATTCCAGCTAGTCTTTCCGCAAAGTCTGATTATTGCTGGCCGTGACACAGTACTTTTACCGGAGAATCAGAAACTGTCTTGGACTTCTTTTCCACCCACATGGACCTGGGTTCGGCACGATTGTTGATGGTCACTACAATGACCACGCCGGTCGGTGAGGCAAAGTCCTTCTTCGGTGGTTCCAGGGCGCAATCAATTTGATGGTTAGTGATGGCGCCGTACTCACCCTGCGGCCCCCAGTCGAGTTTGAACTGGTTGATAGTGTACGAAGAATATTTTTCAGGGTGCTGTTTCCAGTCCGGATCGCCTTCATAAATGCCATAGGCCTTATCAAAATCTTTTTGCTCGATGGCCGAAAAGAAATTGTTGATTACTTTCTTTTCGGGATCATAGCGCGTGAAATACAGATAAGCGGCCACGGCAATCACAATGACGACAGCAGTGGCAATCATTCTCAGGCGTCTCTGCGCCGGTCGCGGATCGTATTCTTTTGCATCCATCAAAGCCATGCGAATTTCCTTCTTTAAAGAGTGCGTTTGAACAACAGCGTTGACAGCACAAATGCCCCAACGGCGAACCCACCAAGATACAGCAGGTCAGGCCAGATTGCAGCTATGCCTACGCCTTTGAGCAGTACCGCTTTAAATCCCTGCACTGAATATGTGAAGGGATCGATCCAGGCGATCCATTGCAGCCACTTGGGAAAAGCCTGCACCGGGTAAATTGCGCCGCTGGGAAAATACAGCAGCGTGTTAAGAATACCGAAAACTGCGCGAGGAATCAGCGGATCGCTCACGCGCACCATCATCACAAACATCATGGAAATGAACGCGAATGATGTGGCGGCAATCAGCAAGAGCAGCCAGATAAGATTCGCCGGATTAAATGTGGAACCCACGCCGGCGATCAATGAGCCCAGAATGGTAAGCACCACTCCCGCGCCCATCGCCTTCAGCGCACCGGCCACGTTCAAGCCTGCAACCAGTTCCAGCTTTGTAATGGGCGTAACAAGATAGCCTTCATGCACGCCGCGCGCCTTGTCATCAATATAAACAATGCCGCCGCCGATCATTACGCTCACAAACATAGCCAGTGTGATAGAGCCCGGAAGCAGATACTTCATATATTCGATGTAGGGATATAGTTCGACGACCTGTAATGTCATCTGCTGCACAACACGGGGCTGAAAGTCAGGTTGATTCAACGCATCCACCAGTTGATTCATCTGGTCTTCAAAGGTGGACGTCATGAAATTGTCAGTGTTGTCCAGCACCAGCCCAATGTGAGGGCGAGTGTGCTCATAAACATCGCGCGAGAACTGCGGTGGAATGACAAGGCCCGCATTCAAGTCACCGCGCCGGACGGCTGCAACCATGGTCCGTTCATCACTGTAAACAATCGGCTTGAAAGTACGGGCATTGCTCTCTACAGCGCGCAAAGCCTCAATCACGCGGACAGATTGAGGTCCATTGTCATGCGAAACAATGCCGAGCTTTGCATCTTTGATTTTGCCGCCAAAGGCATTGCCCAGCACGATGAGCTGCACCAGCGGGAATACCATCGCGGCAACCATAAGCGCTGGCGAGCGAAAGAATTTGCGCAAATCGCGTTCCACGATGGCCATCATCCGCCCGCTCTGAAAGAAGTTGTTCATCTTACTTTCCCCAGGCAACCGGAGATTGATAAAGCGGCGAATCAACCATCTGATCGCGCAACTGCCGTCCGGTGTAATGGACGAACACATCATCCAGCGTGGTGCTTTGAACGGTCAGGGTTTTTACCACCACGTTGTAGCGGACCGCAGTTTCAACCAGAGCAGTAGTGGTGCGCGAGCCGTCCTCGGTCAGGATGCGGTACATATCGGCGCCTTCCGGCTGAATGGATTTCACATCAGCCAGTCCCTCCACGATTTTCTGCCAATCCGATGGCGGGTTGAGGAACTGAGCTTCAATCACGCTTGATCCGGGAATGCTGGCCTTGAGCGCGCGGGGAGTATCCAGGGCCACCAGTTTGCCATGATCCACAATGGCGATGCGGTCACAAAGACGGTCAGCTTCATCCATGTAGTGGGTGGTAATCAGGACAGTAAGATTGCGCTTCTGCTTGATGCTGGTAATCATCTCCCAGACGGCGACGCGGGAAACAGGATCAAGACCTGTGGTGGGTTCATCGAGAAAGAAGATCCTGGGGCGATGTACCAAACCGCGAGCTATTTCCAGCCGCCGCCGCATGCCGCCGGAAAGATTTCGTGCCGGAGCGTCACGCCATTGGCTGAGGTCAACCAGTTCCAGCAGTTCGTCAATGGATTTTTCGCGATCCGCGGCAGCGATTCCATAAAGCTTGGAATAAATGCTCAGGTTTTCCCATACAGTCAGGTCGCCGTCACTGGTCATGGCCTGGGGGATCACGCCCATAGAGCGCCGCGCCCGGTTGGGATCTTTGCGAACGTCTGCGCCTTCAATGATGGCTGTTCCCGCGGTGATCTCCAGCAGCGTGGTCATCATCCGGATTAAAGTCGATTTGCCGGCGCCATTGGGACCAAGAAGGCCAAAAACTTCACCTTCTTCCACCGAGAAAGAGACACCATCCACAGCAGTGAAGTTCCCAAAGCGCTTCACGATATCGACCACTTGAATCGCTTGCGTCGCCATCAGCGGCCTTTCAGCTTTGATTGCGGAACAAGGATTTCCGCGGTCATGCCGGGAACAAGATTCTGCTTGCTATTATCAACGGCCAGTTTAAGAGCAATTGCTTTGATGTCCCGCTTACGTCGGTTTACATCCCGCTGTGTGGCAAAATCCGCCTCAGGCGCCTTAAAAATGATTTTTCCCGGAACAACATCACCGGAAGGTAGACGCGCATTCAGTTTATCGCCAAGGGCGATGTGTACAGCTTCGGTTTCGGGGATGGCAGCGCGGACCCACGTATCGCTAAGGTCGGTAATGATCACAATTGGCTGGCCGATATTAACAACCTCACCTTCCCGCGCGGCGCGAACGGTGACAATGCCATTTACAGGAGCAGTAACTTTCGTATAACCAAGGCGGGTTTCGGCGGCTTCCAACTGCGCTTTGGCATTGAGTTGCTGCGCTTCTGTGGACGCTACGCTGCTCTGCGCTGCCTGGGTCAGTCGCGTGTGCGCCTGCGCGGTATTCAGATCAGCCTGCGCGGCATGGACCTGATCTTCCGCAGCGCGGACGAGTGCTTCCTGCGCCTGCAACTGCGCCGTGGCCTGGTCTGCCTGCTGCTGTGACGCGATGCCTTGCTGCGCTAAGGAAACAGACCGGCGCGTATCGCCCTGGATTCTTTGAAGGTCAGCCTGCGCCTGCAAAAGCGTAGCTTGAGCGGCGCGCAAGCGGGCCTGCGCGTTCACCACGCCGCTGGAAGTCTCACCGGCAGTCTGTTCTTCTGTGGCGCGTGTCTGGGAAACCTGGTGGCGAAGGCTGGCCAGCACGGCTTCTGCTGCCTGGCGGTCAGCCGTGAGCTCTTCTGAGTCGAGCACGGCAATAGTGTCCCCCACTTTTACTGGTGTGCCTTCATCCACGGCCAGACGCTCAATGCGCCCAGTGATCTTGGGACTGACCACGACTTGATTGGCATCTACAGTGCCTACCAAGACGAGATCAGAAGAATGATCAGTGGAGAGAAAATAGTATGCCGCGGCGATCATCAGCAGCAAACCCAAAAAGGCAAAGAACTTGTTGCGCTGGCTCATAACTTGCAAGCCTTCTGCGCTGATGGAGTAAAAACGGCGGCGCAAATGAAATCAAGCACGGCACTGCGGCGCGCCGCGATCCGCTCTGGAGAGGCGGGATCACCAGCATGCATGAATTGCTGTGCGGGCATGCTGATGAAGTAGAAGACGATAGTCCCGATAATGGAAGTCACAGTCTGGACGGGATCGACGCGGCGGAAATCACCGCTGGAAATGCCTTCGTCGATGAGTTTCTCCAGGCGGCTGTACAAAGGCTTGCCATGGTGTTCCATGATCTTGCTGGCGGCGGGAGTAAGAGCGCGGCCGGCGCTGCGCATGAACTCGCGCTGCACCAATCGGGGATAGACCGGCGCGCTGGCAATATAGTCAAAGTGCGTGCGCGCATAAAGCAAGAGGCGCTCACGGGGAGGAAGGTCGGCGCGCTCCAGGACCGCTGACACTCTTTCATGCAAGCCGGAGAAAACCTGCTCCAGCGCGGCAGCGTAAAGTCCTTTTTTGTCCTTGAAATAGTAGTAGAGCAGGGCTTTGTTGACGCCGGCCCGGCGGGCGATTTCGTCAGTGCGCGCGCCGGTCACGCCTTCATTGGAAAACTCTTCCAGCGCAGCTTTCAGGATGGCAGCGCGGGTCTTTTCCGGCTCGCCACGCGAACCTGACCTGCCGGATTTGACGGCTGGTGGCATTTAATTAACTGGTTAGTTAGATTATCACTCAATAAGATTACTTGTGGGCAAAAACAATGGCAATGGTGACCAAAAGGGTCGCACGGCGATTTTTGTCGTATACGACACGTTATTTGATATAATTTGTCGTATACGCTAGCTGAATGTTTTTAGGGTGGTAGCCGCAAGCTTCGGAGAATTAAATTATGGACCACGTTAAGCAATTTTTTGATCTGCTGGATTACGTAACGATTCGTACCCTTCTGTACATATTGATGGTTGTTGGAGCCATCGCCCTCGTTCGACTCCTCCATGGAAAAGGGGTCCATTCTTCGAAAGGGAAATTTTCCACCCGTTCGAAGAAGAAGGCGTCGCAACCATGAACATCTCTCTTACTTCGGAGTTGGAGCGCTTCGTACAAGCAAAAGTTAGAAGCGGGCGTTATAGTTCTGCCTCAGAAGTTATACGAGAGGCATTACGGCTTCTGGAACTTCAAGACGGGAACAATGTAAGTGGCGTCAACTCGATGGAGAAAGTTGACTCAGAGCCAGATCACCTGCGTGCAAATTGCAGTCCCGAACACAGGCGGGTGCTAAGTCGTACAACATTTGAATCCCCGCGGGAACTCGTCTCGGTCGGCAACATTTTACGTGCTGCAGCTTTTGAATGGATTCGAGATTTACAGAAAGGGCGAATTTTCAGCAATGAGGAGATGTATCACTTCCTTGAGACTCACTACTCGAGTGAATGTCAAGTTCGAGGAAGCGCCGCGCGTGAACCGAGGTTTCGAAATGATGCGCGCTGGGCTATACAGGATGCTAAGCGAGCCAAATTGGCCCAAGACACAGGCAAGTCTGGACAACATCAAAGAATTTGACTGAACCGCCGCAACAATGGGTAGTGATACAGTTTGAGAAAATCTTATAGTTCGTCATCCCGAACCTCGTGAACGAAGCAAGCGTTTTCTTCAGCTTGCGAGTAGAGGTGAGGGACCTTGCGCTTGCAGCAGATCCAAACTGTACCAGCACCCAACAATGAACGTATCCGCAACAGATCTGGCAATTTGCTAAACTTGTAAGTTTATCTTTGTGGGCTTACAAACTAGGACTTCTGAATGCCTGACACCATGCTTGCCGTAGTAAAACCGGAGGCCGCGCCGGGAGCGGACGTCCGGCAGATGCCTGTCCCGCAGATAGGCCCGGATGACGTTCTGGTGAAGGTAAAGGTCGCCTCAGTCTGCGGTACCGATCTGCATATATACAACTGGGACCAATGGGCGCAGAACCGCATTAAGCCGCCTCTGATTCCTGGCCATGAATTTTGCGGGCATGTGATTGGCGTTGGCAAGAACGTGACCGCGGTGAAGGAAGGCGATTTTGTTTCTGCGGAGATGCACGTGGCCTGCGGCAAATGCTACCAGTGCCGCACCGGCGAAGCGCATATCTGCCAGCATGTAAAAATCATCGGCGTGGACGCGAACGGCGCATTCGCTGAGTTCGTGAAGATTCCAGAATCAAATATCTGGAAGATTGATCCCGGCATTCCCGCGGATTACGCCAGCGTGCTTGATCCGCTCGGCAATGCCGTTCACACCGTGCTGGCCGGTGAGATTGCCGCAAAGACTGTGGCTGTCATTGGCTGCGGGCCGATTGGCCTGTTCTGCATTGCTGTTGCTCGTGCCTGCGGCGCGAGCGAGGTATTTGCGCTGGAGATCAACGATCATCGGCGCAAACTGGCCGAGAAGATGAAAGCTGACCATGTGCTCAATCCATCTACAGATAATGTCTATGAGCAGGTGATGAGCGCCACCGGTGGCACCGGAGTGGACGTGATTCTGGAAATGTCTGGGCATCCGGACGCAATCCGCCTGGGCTTCAAGATTTTGCGGCTGGGTGGAAGGGCGTCTCTGCTGGGCATTCCATCGAAGCCAATGGAATTGAACCTGGCCAATGACATCATCTTTAAAGGCGCGGTGGTGCAGGGAATCAATGGCCGGTTGATGTACAAGACGTGGTTCCAGATGAATGCTTTGCTGAAAGCCGGCAAGCTCGACCTTGATCCGGTGATTACAGACCGCATGCCCATGGCCGACTTCAGCAAAGGCATGGATCGTCTGAGAACGGGCGAGTCGAGCAAGATTTTGTTGTATCCGAATGGAGCAATTAGTAAATAGCAATTGGCAATTAGCTGCATTGTCTTGCAGATTTGGCTAGTTGCTATTTGCCAATTGCTATTTGCTGAAATGTTCTAAAGCAGAAGGATTTCAAATGACTCCAATCACTACTTCCCGTCCACAATTATCGTACCTCGCTGACCACATGAACGAACTCAAGCAGAAGGGCACGCACTTCAATCTGCGTGTGCTTCAGGATGCGCAGGCGCCGGAGTGTACAGTCGATGGCAAGCACGTCATCAATCTTGCGTCGAACAATTACCTCGGGTTGACGACGCATCCCAAGCTGCGCGAGGCAGCCGTGGCAGCGATTAAGAAATATGGTGTCGGTTCGGGCGCGGTGCGCACCGTCAGCGGAACCATGTCCATCCACATGGAACTGGAGCAGAGGATTGCGCGCTTCAAAAATACTGAGGCTTGCGTGGTGTTTCAGTCCGGCTTTACGGCGAACGCCGGCACGGTTTCATCCATCCTGGGCAAAGATGATTTTATTATTTCTGACGAACTGAACCATGCCAGCATCATTGATGGAGCGCGGCTTTCAAAAGCTAAGATCAAAGTTTTCCGCCACAAAGATACGGCGCATGCGGAAGAGCTGCTGAAGGAAGTTGCGGGCGAGCCGGGGCATAAGCTGATTATCACCGACGGCGTGTTTTCCATGGATGGCGATATTGGCCCGCTGCCCGCGCTGTGCGATCTGGCGGAAAAATACGGCGCCATCATGATGATTGATGACGCACATTCTTCCGGCGTGCTTGGGCGCAACGGCCGCGGAACCGCTGATCATTTTAAAGTGCACGGACGGGTTGACGTTCAGGTGGGAACGCTTTCCAAAGCCATTGGCGCGCTGGGCGGATATGTTTGTGGATCGAAAGATCTGATTGATTTTCTTTATCATCGCGCGCGGCCATTTTTGTTTTCGACTTCTCATCCGCCATCCGTGGCTGCAAGCTGCATTGCTGCGTTCGACGTGCTGGAGCAGGAGCCACAGCTTATGGACAAGCTCTGGGCCAATACCCGGTTCTTTAAGAAAGAGTTGGGACTGTTGGGCTTCAACATCGGCGGGATCAGCACACCAGCCAGTGAGACGCCGATTACACCAATCATTATTGGCGACGGACGCCTGACCATGGACTTCAGCCGTGAGCTATTCAATGAAGGCGTGTTCACACCGGGCATTGCGTTCCCGACTGTTGCGGAAGGCAAAGCGCGCCTGCGCACCATTATGACCGCGACACATACGCAAGATCAGTTGTCTAAAGCATTGGAGGTGCTGAAGAAGGTGGGAACGCGGATGGGGATTATTAAGTAGCTCTTTTCTGAAATCCCGAAGCGAAGCGAGGGAACCCTACTTGTGGCCGCAGATTCTCGCGGATGCACGCTGATAAGCAAATGAGCCGCGAATGAACACGAATGAACACGAATCAAACCAGAGCAGAATGTAATGTTTTGAAGTTGATTCGCATTTTTCGCGTGCATTCGCGGCTAGTCTGGTTTTGATCTGCACGCAGTCGGCGGTAAATGTGGCGATAGGGATTCCTCACTCCGTTCGGAATGTTAAGAGACCACCTACCACCGTCGCCATCACCTTGCCCTGCATCTGCCTCCCATCGAACGGCGAGTTCTTTGATTTTGAATGTGATTCTGCCGCGTGGTAGGTCCATTTCTTAGCGGGATCAAAGATGGTGACATCAGCACGGGCGCCTACGGCCAGCGTTCCCCGGCCTTGCAGGTTCATCACGCGCGCAGGATTGGCAGAGAGCAGTTCAATGATGCGCCGCAGCGGAATATTGTGGCGATAATGCAGGACTGAAATGCACAAGCCCAGAGCGGTTTCCAAGCCAGTAATACCAAAGGGAGCGCGATCAAATTCCTGATTTTTTTCGTGCGCGGCGTGAGGGGCGTGATCGGTGGCGACGCAATCTATCGTGCCGTCCGCCAGGCCGGCCAGCAGGGCTTCGCGGTCTTCACGCGAGCGCAGCGGCGGATTCATTTTGTAGTTTGTGTCGTACTGGCCTACGTCTTCATCGAGCAGCGTGAAATGATGAGGAGTGATCTCGCAGGTCACGCGCAGGTGGTCGCGCTTGGCTTTGCGGACGGCACGCAAAGCAGCGGCGGTTGAAAGATGAGCGACGTGATAGCGGGCTTTAGTTTCAGCAGCCAGGCGGATATCGCGTTCCACAATCGCACTCTCAGCTTCGCCGGGCCAGCCGCGCAGGCCAAGGCGAAATGCGGGGGGACCGGCATTCATGGTAGAGCCTTCCGTCATGCGGCAGTCTTCCGCGTGCTGCACTACAGGCATATTCAGCGCAGCGGCGGCGATCAATGACTGCTGCATGATTGCGTCACCCAGAATTGGCTTGCCATCGTCGCTGAAGGCGACCGCGCCTGCGCGCTTCAAAGCGGCAAAGTCAGTCAGCTTTTCTCCCAGGCTGCCGATGGTCGCAGCAGCGACAGGGAAGACATTGACGTGAGCGCCGCGTGCGGGATCAAGCATCCAGCGGGTGATCTCGGCTGAGTCATTGACAGGGCTGGTATTCGGCATGGTGCAGACAGAGGTGAATCCCCCGGCTGCCGCCGCCATGGTGCCACTGGCAATTGTCTCTTTGTGCGATTGTCCAGGCTCGCGCAGGTGCACATGGATATCGATGAAGCCGGGCGCAACGATGAGTCCGCGTGCATTGAAGGTTTCATCGGCTTTGCCGCGCAGCTTGCTGGTAGGGGCAACCTCGACGACACGACCATCTTTGAGCAAGAGATCGTATTTGCCTTCGAGATGCTCGGAGGGGTCGAGGAGGAGGCCGTTGCGAATTGCGAGAGTTCCTTTGTTGTGCATACAAAAATCAAAACTATTTCGCCGCAGAAGTTCCAGCAATTAGCAATTGGCAATTAGCCAAACAAGACGCTGCGTTCTGTATCGATAATCTCTGGCTAGTTGCCAATTGCTATTTGCTAATTGCTGGTTCACGCTACCCCCAGGCACGTGGCCAGAATCGCCATCCGCACATAAACGCCATTTTGGACCTGTTCTTCAATCACGGACTGGGGGCCGTCAGCGACTTCGCTCTGGATTTCCATGCCTCGGACCATCGGGCCGGGATGCATGACTATGGCGTCGGACTTAGCCAATTTCAGGCGTTCGGGCGTGAGCTGGTAATGAGCAATGTAGCTATCGACATTAAGTTTAAGGCCGGCAAGGCGTTCTTTTTGCACGCGCAGCATCATCACCACGTCTGCTTTGCGAGCGGCTTCTTCAATATGGCGGCTGATTTTCACTCCGGGCGCAAGGGATGCTGCATATTCCGGCAACAATTCAGGCGGTCCGCAGAGCACAATCTGCGCGCCAAACTTTGACAGCAGATGGACATTGGAACGGACCACGCGGCTGTGCTGGATATCGCCTACCATGGTAATTCGCAAGCCCTGGAGTGAGCGCTTGTGCCGCAGGATGGTATAAGCATCAAGCAGGCCCTGTGAAGGATGTTCGTGCATTCCGTCACCGGCATTAATGATAGGCACCCGAAGATTACGTGCAAGCACGTGCGGCGCGCCGGAAGAAGGGTGGCGGACCACAATGCAATCCGAACCAAGGGCCTGAAGGGTCTTGCCGGTATCCACCAGCGACTCGCCTTTTTCAATGCTGGATGCTGTGGCGTTGATCACTGAGGTGTGCGTGCCCAGCAGTTTGGCGGCAAACTCAAATGAGACCCGGGTACGGGTGGAAGGTTCATAGAAAAGCAGCGCAATGCGTTTGCCCCGAAGCAGCGGCTTGGGCCGGCCAGCCTGCATGCGCCGCGCAAGCTTGAGAAAAGAAGAAATTTCATCTGCCGGGAGGTGCTCGAGTTCGAGTAACGAGCGTGTGCGCGCCATTGGCTAGGAAATTCGTTCCACCAGCAGGACCTGCTCTTCCTGATCGATTTCAGAAAGTTTGACTTCAATAATTTCGGTGTCACTGGTCTGCACAGTGCGGCCGACGAAGGCTGCCTCAATGGGAAGTTCGCGGTGACCGCGGTCAATAAGTACACACAGTTGCACGCGACGCGGGCGGCCGTGATCAAACAGAGCGTCCATGGCAGCGCGGACGGTGCGTCCGGTGTAAAGCACGTCATCCAGCAGAATCACGTTTTTATCCACGATATCGGTCCCCAGTGGCGTGGCCTTTTTAATTACCGGGCTGGTGCCGACGGTGGAGAGATCGTCGCGGTAGAGAGTGATATCGAGCGTGCCTATCGGCACAGGCTTTTTCTCAATCTGCTGAATCAAGGCGGCCAGACGGGCGGCCAGGGGAACGCCCCGCCGCTTGATGCCAACCAGCACCAGGTTTTCCACCCCGTTGTTTTTTTCGACGATCTGATGCGCCAGCCGCACGAGCGTCCGCTCAATTTCTGAGCCGGACATCAGGCGTCCTTTTACGTGCAGGTTAGGGAGGCGAGTGGAGGCAGGATTCATTGTCAACCGCATGATATCCGAAGGGAGCGCGATGCGCCAACCGTCAGATGGGGGGATGGTTGCGGGATTTGCTCAGCGCAACCGCCAGCGCCCCACTGCCTATGCCAATGATTAGAAAAATTCCCAGAATAATGGCCAGGAACAAAGCTGCACACGCTAACAAGCCATCAGGAGTGGCAAACCATTGCAGCACCTGCTGTACCTGCGGGTCTGGGTTGCGCGTGGCGGATTCATGAATACTCCGGATCATTATGTCGCGATATACGGTGGGATTGAGCAAAACCATGACCAGAAAAAAACCGAAGCTAAGCAATCCCATCAGCGCGCCCATGCGCGCGCCCTGTCCACCCCGCAAGGCAAAGGGCCGCTGACGTCGATAACGTGAGATGGCCCAAATCAGGCTGGAAGGAAGCAGAATGAAGAGGCCCAACGGCGGAAAGGCTGCCGTGAATGCCCCGGTGAGCGCCGCCAGAGGAGTGGCTGTGCGCAGGAAAGGCCTCCATTGTATTCCGGTCAGGCCACGCACGTCAGCGGTCGGAGCGGCGATCACAACATTCGCAGGGGATGAACTGCCAGAGGCAGGGGATTCAGGAGCTTCAATGGGCGGCTCGGTCTCCGGTACTCTGGAAACTCTTATCTGTGGTGCGCCACAAGAGGGACAAAACGCGAGCTGTTCTTCAATCGGAAGCCCACATCGGTAGCAATCGCGTTGCATATTATCAAGTTACAGGAAAGAGGGAGAACGGGGAAGAACAGGATACTGGAGCGCACGCGAAGCCGCCGGTCTTCATCGTGGCTGGGGATTAATTCCGCAAGTGATAAGGCAGAAAACTTATCCTCGCATCACCCACACCAGCACCGCAATGCCCACCACGATCCGGTAAATCGCGAAGGGCGTGAAGCCTCGCTGGCGCACCCAGTTCATGAACCAGGCCACCACGGCCAGCGCCACGACGAAGGAAATCACAAAGCCGATGAGCAGCACGGTCCACTCATGGCAGTCGATGGGCATGCGGCCCAGGGCTTCAGCGCCGTGTTTGGGATGGAAGGTCTTCAGCAGGTCGTAGCCTGTTGCGGCAATCATGGTTGGCATTGAAAGAAAAAAAGAAAATTCCAGCGCCGCCGTGCGAGACATGCCGGCCACCTGTCCGGCTGCGATGGTTGACATTGAACGCGACGTCCCAGGAAACACTGCTGAAGCCACCTGACAGATGCCAATCCAGATGGCCTGGGTCAGTGAAACGTCTTCCATGCGCTCGGTCATGTGGCGGCCAACGGTGCGCGGCGAGCCGAAATAAGCGTCGACGATCCACATAACTACGCCACCCCCCAGCAGTGAGACGCCCATCACGGTCAGGCTTTCCAGATGCTTGCCAATCAGCTTGGTCAACAGCAGCGCCGGAACTGCCGTGAATACAAATGCAATCATCACTAGTGAGAGCGGATGCGTAAGCGCGGTGCGGTCCTGGCGTTCGCCGTGCGGAAACGTAGAGAGAAACCGGCCAATGCGCGCGCGGAAATAAATGGGCAGGCAGAGAATAGCGCCCAGTTGGATCACGATGGAATACATCTTCCAAAACGGATCGTCGAGATGGATATGGAGCAGCGCCTCAGAAATGCGCAGATGCGCCGTGGAACTGACCGGCAAAAACTCCGTAAGACCTTCAACAATGCCTAAAAAAACAGAGAGCAGATAGTCGTGCAAAACTCCTCCGGTTATTTGTGGTCAGCTTCCGCGGTATAGGTGGGAATGCCTTGTTGCAGCGTGTAAATCAATTCCATGGCGCGCGGCTTCCAGTCGCCGCCAGTTGCGCTTGCTTCAGGCGCCTTGGACGCGGCTTCCTGCGCCAGTTCCGTTGCTTTTCTGCGGGCCTTGTCGCGTTCTTTATCGTGCTGCGCGCCGTACATCTGCACCAGCGCCGCTTGTCGCCAAGCAGCATTGAAGAGCGCTTCCGCCGCCTTAGGTGACTCCGGATGCTCGCGCGCATACTTCTCATACAGCTCAGATTCTTTTTCCGGGCACTTGGTCTCGCCCTTCCATGAGCCGCAGAGTTTGTTGTCGATCATGTCATACGCGGCCAGATCTGACCATTTGGTGTGCGGAAACTTTTTCATCACCAGCTTCATGTTTTCATCGTCAATGGGTACACGCAGGTTAGGATCCATCTCGCGCGATGAAGGGCGCATCCGCACGTCCGCTTTTTCCAGTTGCCAGCGGATATCCGCGGAATGCCACAGGGCCTCACCCGCCAACGGCGAGTTGGGAAAATATTCATACAGGCGATAATAGAGCCGCATGGCGTCTTCCGCCGCGTGTTTGCGTCCGCCGCGCTGCTCTGCCTGCTGTTCCGAATCCACGGCCTCGCCAAAAATGATCTGGTCGCCATTGGGAGTGGAATTGCTGACTACATATTTTGCGGGGACCCATCCGCTGATCTGCCGGGTAGTCTCGCGGTCCCGGTCAACATCCACCACAACCAGGACGTGCGCCCATGCTTGATTGCCGATGGTGGTATGCTCCATCACTAACGGAACATCTCTCCCACGCGTGGCCCGC
This sequence comes from Candidatus Angelobacter sp., assembly GCA_036495645.1. Taxonomy (GTDB): domain Bacteria; phylum Acidobacteriota; class Terriglobia; order Terriglobales; family Acidobacteriaceae; genus Angelobacter. The sequence continues at coordinate 297,789 of DASXMN010000031.1, read as the reverse complement.
GCCAGCTTCTGCGCGGTCAAATCCGGGGAGACATACATCGTAACTTCATCAATGAGCGTCCCTTGTTCCTTTTCCTGGGCAGGCATGGTCCAGGGGAACAAAGAAATAGCCAGCAGAAGCGCGCCTATTCTCAACTTCATTTCATCTCTCCTGCATCCACCGCAGCGCTAAAGACCGGAATTTTTTTATCCAGCTTATAAATCAGGTCCACCGCGCGTGGTTTCCAGTCGCTCTGTGGCGACAGTCTTTGTAGCTCCTGGGCCAACGTGGTGGCTTTCTTCCTCGCAGCTTCGCTTTTGGCGTTGTCATTTTCAATGCGATAAATATCCACAAGGGCGGCCTGCCGCCAGGCTGCGTTATATAGTGCCTCAGCAGCCTTGGGCGATTGCGGATGCTCATGCGCATACTGCTCATACAGCGCAGATTCCTTCAAAGGACAGTCAGCTTGCCCGCGCCATTCCGGGCACATCTTTTCTTCCAGCAAATCAAATGCGGCCAGATCTGCCTGTTTCGACTGCGGAAATTTCGCGATCACCTCTTGCAGATACTTTTCTTCCGGCGGCTTGCCTGCCCGGAAATCAGCCTTTCCCAGTTCCCAGCGAATGTCGGCGGCGCGCCACATGCCTTCCGGTGCCAGAGGTGAACCGGGAAACAGCTCAGGCACACGGGAATAGAGCCGCAACGCGTCTTGGGCAGCGCCTTTGCGTCCGCCGCGCTCTTCCGCCTGGTGTTCAGAATCCACGGCCTGTCCAAAAACGATCTGGTCGCCGGTTGGGGTGGAAGCGGTAATCACGGCCTTCGCCGGAAGCCAGCCGGTGACTTCTTTGCTCACTTGCGCCTGCTGGTCCGCCGCCATGGATATCTTTACCCACGGCTGACCGTCAGCATTGCCGCGCTCCAGAATCGTCAGGTCGCTGCCACGGCCCACTGGGGAAAGCTTCTGCGCATTCGCGCCCGCCGATGCATAGAGAGAATCTTCGCGAATCAGGGTCGCGCGCTCTTTATCGGCGCTAAAAGCGGTTGCCGTCAGCAGCGCCAGAAGAATGGGCAGGGTCAATATTTTCCAGTGTGTCACCATTGTTTACCTTACACGGTTTGCAGCACCATTTCAGAAAAAAACTGCGGCTCAATGTTGCCTCCGGTCAGGATGGTTACCGTCTTTGCTGAGGCCGGTAATTCCTCTGCATGGAACATTGCCGCGGCGGTGGTCACAGCGCCGCTTGGCTCAGCCAGCACCCGTGCTGAAAACAGCAGGCGTCGCATCGCCCGCCGGATTTCATCCTCCGTGACAGTGATAATGCCGTCCACATATTTACGGATATGCTCAAAATTGATTTCGCCAATGCTTTGAGAACGCAGGCCGTCGGCTGCGGTACGAGCGGCGCTTTCGCCTGAAATGGATTGTATCTTTCCCGACCGCAAACTGGCCTGCGCATCGGCGGCAAACTCCGGCTCAATGCCAATCACTTTGGCCCTGGGATTGGATTCCTTGATCGCCGTGGCAATGCCGCTGATCAGTCCTCCGCCGCCAACCGGAGCCAAGACCAGCTCAACATCCGCCATGTCCTCAAGAATTTCCAGCCCAATAGTGCCCTGACCGGCAATAATCTTTTCGTCGTTGTATGGAGGCACCGGCACAAGCCCGCAATCTCGTTCCAGTTCATCAGCTTTCTTGATCCGATCTTCACTTGCTGGCCCCACCAGCACCAGTTCAGCCCCCAGAGCGCGTGTTGCATCCAGCTTTACTTTTGGGGCAGTGCCTGGCATCACAATGGTGGCTTTCACTCCCAGCGCTCTCGCGGCAAAGGCCACGCCCTGTGCATGGTTTCCGCTGGAGTGCGCCACCACGCCGCGCTTGCGCTCTTCTGGCGTGAGCGACGAAATCTTGTTGTAAGCCCCACGCAACTTAAAAGAGCCAACCGGCTGAAGGTTTTCCGGCTTGATAAAAATCTGCCGGTCGTCCGGCAGCTTGCATAGCACCAGCGGCGTGCGAACTGCAACGCCTTGCAGCAAAGTGCGGGCGTGCTGGATATCTTTAAGGCTAACCATAAGTTGAAATTGAAGTCCCAGTAATCATGTTAAACGAGGATTGTTGACTTTCCGGCTGGCTCAGGGCTGACTCCCTCCTGAAGCCACATCGTCATATTCGGGCTTGCTCATCCCCTGCAGATACTTATCAAACCAGCCAACAATGTGCTCCAGGCGCTCTACGCGGTGCCACGGCTGCCCTGAGCGGGAAAGCTCGTGCGATTCGCCGGGGAAGCGCACCATGATTACCGGACGCCTCAGAAATTTGAGCGCGCGAAACATCTCTTCGCCTCCCGCTCCCGGCGGCGTGCGATAGTCGGCCTCACCCAGCACCAGCATCAGTGGCGTGTGGACATTTTTTATGTAAGTGATGGGCGAGCGATTCACATAATCCTGCGGGTCTTCAAAAGGCGGTGCTTTGAACCATGACGGCTGAAATAATGTGAAGTCGGCGGAGTACCACCATGCTGCCCAGCTTGCAATATCGCGCTGCGCCACCGCCGCAGCGAAACGGTCGGTGTGTCCGACGATCCAATCAGTCAACAAGCCGCCGCCGCTGCCGCCGGTGACGCCGAGCTTCTTCGCATCCACATAGCCGCGCTTCAGCACCTCATCCACGCCGATCATCAGGTCGCGGAAGTCGTCACCCGGATAGTGATATTGAATAATGTTGCCAAACTGCTGCCCGTAGCTCGTGCTGCCGCGCGGATTGGGATAAAGCACCACGTAGCCTTTGGCCGCCATCCACTGGAATTCATGGTCAAAGACAAACCCGTAGGCCGTGTGTGGACCTCCATGAATGTTCAAGATCAGCGGGTATTTCTTTGACGCATCAAAGTCCGGCGGTTTCTGTATCCATGCATGGATTTTCCTGCCATCAAAGCTTGTGTACCAGATCTCTTCCGGCTCGGTGAGGTTGAGCTGGGAAAACAGCTTTTCATTAATGTGCGTCAACTGGCGCGGCGCACCCGGTGCGGTCCGGTTCACCCAGAAAAGATCGCCGATATTTGTAGGCGTGGAGATCAGCGCCACCAGCCCCGCGCCGTCATTGGTCTCCCGAAAGCGTTCCACTGCCTGGTTGCCATGCGTAACCTCCGTGACCTTCTCTGACGCGATGTCTACCTGAATCAGGTTGGCCTTGCCCTGGCGCGCGGTTGATGTAATCAGGCTCTTGCCATCGGCGGTCCACACAACATGGTCCGGGCCGCCGGCGCGCGGAGCGGCCTGGTCGCCGCCCACGCCGCTGCAAACGTCAAAGTCATAGTTTGCTGTCAGGTTGCGCGGCTTCGCGTCAGAAGTTAGGTCCATCACAAATAAGTCTGGTTGCGTGTAAGAAAGCACAGGCTCATTCACTGAGGCGCAGAAGGCCAGGCGCTTGCCGTCCGGGCTGAGTGACATTTCGCGCGCCGCCATATTGACGGTAAGCACCTTTACTGGCGTTCCGCCTGCGGCTGGAACGGAATAAAGATCAGAACGCGGCTGGGTATAGGAAGGGTCATCCACCAGCGTAGTGGTGAAGTAAACAGTGCTGGAATCGTTCGACCACATGATTCCGTCTTCCTGATACTTGCCGCTGGTTAGCTGCTTTGGCTTGGCTTCGTCTTCAGAGCTTTGCGGGGTAGCGATCGCCCAAATATGCTGCGGATGCTTAGAATCCAGATAGCCAACGCCATTAAGGCGGTAAACCGACCGCGTGATAACGCGAACGTCGCTTTCATGGTCTGTCTCACTGTCTGCGGGCTTCACCGCGGCCGGTCCGGCTTCCGGCTTATCGGCTGAAGATTTGTTGTCCGGCTTTCCTTCAACGTCCTTGCCTCGGGGCGCGTTTTCCTTTTTGTGCTGTTTGGCCAGGTCTTCAGGCGAAGTGTCACTGGTGAAAGCAATCATTTTGCTGTCGGGCGACCATATCGGCCCGCCTGCGCCGCGTACTAGGTCAGTAAGCTTCCATGATTCACCGCCACCACTTACTGGCAACAAGTAAAGCTGCGGGGCCGGGCCGCGTCCTGCTCCAGGGCCGGCAGGCGCGGCGGAAGACTCGGGCGCGCGCACAAATACCAGCCACGTTCCATCAGGAGACCAGCGCGGAGATGAATCGTGCTTGCCGTCAGTCATGCGGCGCGGCTGTTCATTGCCGCGCGTGTCTACGCTCCAGATGGAAGTGTCATATCCATCCTTTTTCTCGTTGACTGTGACTTTCACAAATGCCACGCGCAATCCGTCAGGCGAGATCTGCGGATCGCCGATCCAGTTGAACTGAAAAATATCTTTTTCTGTGATCGAACGTTTTTGCGCCTGCGCTTGAGTTTGAGTTGGTCGGGCTTGAACTTGTGGCGCTGAAAAAATACCGGCAATCGCGGCGACAAGATACAGCTTTATAGTAAGAAGACGGGCGGCACGGGACATGAAGGCTCCTTCAATGAGAAAGCGATTGTTATAGCACAAGAGCGGCAGAACCGCCTGCCACACGGTGGCAAGAGCAAACTGGCAAAACAATCCTGGGTTTCCTCGCGTCTTTCGCTCTCTGCGGTAAATACTTTCGCGCTGAGTCTAAAAAAATGCTTATGTTCGGAAAACGGAAATTAAGCTGAAGACGAACTCTGCTCCCCTAAAGTTATTGCTATCTTGAATAGCAGGCATCGTGCCTCCCCTTTCAAAGTTTTCAGCAAGACTCAAAGGACTATCTCTGTGGCTTTCTTCCACAAATTGCAGCTGATGAAGCGCTGGCGTCTCTACGCTGTTTTGGTGCTCGGTTCCGCGCTTCCGCTTTTGCTCTTCCTGTACGCGGCGGATAGGTCACTCCGCTCCGCTACTATTAAAAGTCTTTTGCAGCAGGCTGGCCCAGCCGCCGATCTTGCCGCAAACGCGATGGAAGAGCGGCTGGCCAGAGGCAAAACGGCGCTGCAATCGCTGGCAGCCGATCCGGCATTGGTTCAGGCCTGGACCCACGGCGATATAAATCTTCTTGCAAACCAGTTGCAAATTGCCCGTGAACTGAATCCCCAAATTGCGTCTCTCACCATCTATGACGCAAACGGCTACCCGCGCGCTTCTTCTCCGAAAATCATCTCCCAATCGCAGAACAGCGCAGCTTCTTTCCTGTGGTTTAAAGCCGTAATGGAAAGCAAGACCGCTTATGTCTCCGGCGCCAGTACATCTGAAGCCAAAGACAATACAGCCGTCGTGATCATGGCAGTGCCCATGGATCAGAAACCCAGTGCGGTTCTGGCCGCCACCTATACCACGGACACAATAAAAAGCTGGACGCATAGCATTGCGCCTTCGACGATGAAGTGGATTTCTGTTGTGGACCAGAACGGGACCGTTCTGGCCGGGGCTGATCTTGGTAATTCAGGCTCGCTCTCTCAAAACACACATCCCGGGTTGAAGCAGGTGCTGGCAGGTCAAAGCGGCACTCAATTTATCTGGCAGGGCGGAAAGCGCGTTTTGGTGTCACGCCATCCAATACGTTCTTTGCATTGGGGTGTGCTGGTGGAAATCCCCGCCAGTGAAATTGACAGTGCAATCTGGCAGTTTGAGCGCCCCATGGCTTTCATCGCGATTTTATTCATTGGTCTGGCGCTGGCTATCGGAATTGTGATTGCCTCTCTCTACCGGCGTCTGCGTGAAGGTGAAGCGCACATCCGGCAGATTATCACCACGGCAACTGATGCATTTATCGCCATTGATGCCCGCGGCACCATAACGGACTGGAATCCCAAAGCTGAAGAGATCTTTGGCTGGTCTCATGCAGAAGCCGTTGGCCAGCCTCTGCATACAACCATTATTCCTCCGCAATATCGCGAATCCCACCTGCGCGGAATGAAGCATTTCATGGCTACCGGCAAGGGGCCGGTTCTTGATAAGCGCCTGGAGCTGTCGGCCCTGCATCGCAATGGATCTGAGTTCCCCGTGGAGCTTTCCATTTCACGCGCACAACGCGATGGCAAGAATTACTTCAACGGGTTTCTCCATGATATTTCCAGGCGCAGGCGCGCACAGGAAGAAATCAGCAATCTAAACGCGGAACTTCACTTCCGGGTGTCTGAACTGGAGGAACGCAATAAGGCGCTGGAAGCTTTCAGCTATTCCGTTTCCCACGATGTTCGCGCTCCACTTCGTAATATCGCGGGATTTGCTGAACTCCTGCAGGAAGAATTTGCGCGGCAACTTACTCCCGCCAGTGCGGATTATCTGGACCGTATCCGCAAAAACGTGGCCCGGATGCAGCGCCTGGTGAATGATTTGTTGCGCTTCGCGCGTCTGGGCGAAATGGGGCTCGATCTTCAAACAACTGACCTGCATAAACTTGTGCTTGAGGTGATTGCCAGCTTTGAGCGCGAGCTGTCTGGCCGCCAGGTGACATTTGATGTGTCTCCGATCTCGACAATCGAGTGTGACCGAGGGTTGATAACACAGGTGTTCTCGAACTTAGTAGGCAATGCCATCAAGTTCACGGGCTCCCGACAAATCGCAAACATCTCGATTGGTGACTCCATTCAGGATGGCGAAAGAATATTTTTTGTCCGGGACAACGGTGTTGGCTTTGACATGAAACATGCCGGTAAATTGTTTGGCCCTTTCCAACGGCTGCATCGTAATGACGAATTTGAAGGGACTGGCGTTGGTCTGGCCACGGCACAACGCATTATTGTGAAACATCAGGGCCGCATCTGGGCCCAGTCGGAAATCGGTCACGGCGCAACTTTTTTCTTCAGCCTGGAGCCACAAAAGTCAAACGAGATGAATTCAGCCACTGCTCATGTTTGACCCTCCGGGGCCAGAACACCCTTAACTGGTTCCTGGAGTAAGCTGCCTCTTTCTGTAATCTGCCGCGGCCACTGCTTATACGCCAGAAAAAAGGAACTTTTTTATCTTCCGCCGCGTATTATCAAGCGAGCGGCAATGGCAGAGCCCCGCTCTTACCTGGAGGGTGATAATATGCGCAGATCGGCATTTCCTGTAGCTTTGTTAGGGTTCTTTTGTCTCATCGTACTCGGTGGGTGCTCAATCACTACGCATGATAAGGGTGACGGCAAGAATGATGACGTCGATATCCGCACGCCATTCGGCTCCTTAAGCGTGAAGGAAAACGCCAGCAACGTAAAAGATACCGGCCTTTCGCTTTACCCCGGCGCCCGCACCAAAAAGGACGACGATGACGGTCATCATAGCGCCAATGTAAATATTTCCAGTTCTCTGTTTGGCCTGAAAGTGGTGGCCTTGAAGTATCAGAGCGATGATTCTTCCGATAAAGTCCTCGCCTTTTATCGCAAGGAAATGGGCAAATACGGCAAGGTTGTGGATTGCACTGGCAGCTTCAATATGAATTTTCACCATCGTGACAAGGACGCTGAGGTCACCTGCGACGATCATAGTGGTCCAGACCATGAGTATAAGGAAGAATTGAAGGTAGGTACGGAAAACAATCAGCGAGTCGTAGCCATCAAGCCCAGGAGTAACGGCTCAGATTTCACTTTGGTCTACGTGCGAGCTTGGGATGCCAAAGAGATGAATTAGCCGGAAGAGTATCGAGAATGGAAATCTCCGGGTTGCACCGCTAAAATATCCCGTTCAATTCTTCCGGAGGGAATCATGCCGTCAGTCAAACATGTTTCGGCAAAAAATGGGGATGTAATCCTGCTGGTGGGCACAATGAAGGGTGCCTTTGTGCTGCGCTCAAATAAGGCGCGCAAAAAGTGGGATATAGGCGGGCCTTATTCCATCGGCTCCCCGGTTTATGCCATGGCGTTCGACCAACGCCAGAGACGGCACAGATTGTGGTGGGCGCAGCAAAGTTTCCGCTGGGGCACGGTGCTTTGTTCGTCCGACGATTACGGCAAGACCATCACCGAACCGGAAACGTATTCCGTGAAATTCCCACCGGAATCAAAGCTGGCATTAAAAAATATCTGGCAGATCGCGCTGGGGCGCGCTGACGATCCTGACACGCTCTATTGCGGCGTGGAACCCGCCGCGCTCTTTGCATCGCACGACGCGGGCAAGAGCTGGGCGCCGGTCGAGGGATTGCTCAACCATCCTCATCGCGACCGATGGGTACCCGGAGGGGGCGGAATGTGCTTGCATACGGTTCTGCCGGATCCGGCCAATTCCAAGCGCATGTTTATCGCCATTTCCACGGCAGGTACTTACCGCACGGACGACGGTGGCGTAACCTGGCAGGCACGGAATCAAGGTGTTCGCGCGGAGTTTCTTCCGGAAAAGTATCCGGAATTTGGGCAGTGCGTACACAAGATCGTGCAACACCCAGCCAACCCGGAACGGCTGTTCCTGCAAAACCACTGGGGGCTTTACAGGAGTGATGACGGCGGAAATTCGTGGACAGACATTGCCAATGGCGTGCCATCTGACTTTGGGTTTTGTATGGTGGTCCATCCGCGCGATCCTGAAACGGTATATATCGTTCCGATTGAGTCAGACGAGTATCGCTGCACGCCTGAAGGCAAGCTGCGCGTCTATTGCACCCGCAATGCCGGCAAAAGCTGGGAGCCGCTCACGCGCGGACTGCCGCAAAAGAACGCCTTGGAAACGGTGCTGCGTGACTCCATGGCCACGGACACCTGTGATCCGGCAGGAATTTATTTTGGCACCAGAAGCGGCAAGGTCTATGGCTCCAGCGATGATGGAAAATCCTGGCAAACCATTATTGAAGGTCTGCCGCCAGTGGTGTGCGTGAGAGCTGCGCTGGTAGGAAGTGGAAATGGGCATTCACCGCGGAGGCGCGGCGGGGCGGAGAAGAGCGGACCAGCAAGGAAGAAATCCGTTAAGCAAAGGACTGCTCCTAAGCGGAAGCCTGCCGCCAGAACGCGCGCAGCCAGGAGATAGGTATGCCGGTCACCGTACGCATACCTTCTTATTTAGCTACTTTTGCTGACGGAAAGAGTTCATTTGCTATTGAAGGCTCTCCGCCAACTGTTGCCGATGCGCTCAAATCGTTGTGGCCGCTTCATCCGGGGCTTTGTGACAGGATTCTCGATGAGCAAGGCCAGGTCCGCCAGCACATCAATATATTCGTAGGTGAAGAGGCCATCCGTTTTGCGGATGGCCTGGCGACCAAAGTTCCTGGAGATGCCGAAATATTGATTGTGCCTGCGGTGAGCGGAGGCTAGGACGCAGCTCGAAAAGCGCGCTCTATGGCTGGTGTAAGCTTAATCGTGACGAAGTAATCTTCAGGGTATAAGTAATCCTCTCCGGACTCATCAACTACACGCAACATCCCAAGTTTGGTAGCAGCCAAGTCTCGTAGGAGCCGATATATTTTACGGAACTCCAGTGAAGCTGGGTAATCATTGTTTTTTACGCACACAACGTATTGTGATCCGGCCGGGCCTTTTTTCCTAGGAGAAGATCCGTTTGACTTTGATTTCTTTCCTGCCAATTCCGTGCGCCTCATTTCAGTGGCCAGCGTCCAGCGGCATGCTCGCGCCTTCAAACACTTTTGTCACTGTGCTGCGTCCAACGCCGTAGATGATGAAACTTTTTTCGTCGAAGCTGTATTCGCGGAAGAGCAGCTCAGCCAAGCCGTCGCCGTCCACATCCACGGCGTCAATCAGCTCCAGCCGCGGCGCCACGTCCAAACGTGAGGAGTCGGTAACACTGGAAGCGATTTTTTGCGGGACGCCTTCAAAGTCCACCCGCGCGATTACGGTTACGTAACGTGAAACAAATTTCCTCGGTGCACTCTTGCTGCCCGGAGCCAGATAGCTGCCGGGAATCTCTGCGCTTAAAACAATGACAGCGTCATTGCTTAAGTCCAGATCAAAAGACCGCATGACTACGTTTTGCAGCGAGTTTGGGGTAAGCTGCGCATTTTCTCTGGGAAGCTGCGCCAGCGCGAGCTTGCGCATCTTGGGTTCCATCTGCTCTTCTTCGCCAGCTTTCCATTTGAATACAAAGGATCGAACGTCGGCAGGTTCGGTATCTGAGACAGCAACTAAAGTCCGGGTGCCGGGGACGACCATAGGCGTTCTGGTCTTGGGAACGGCTCCCGCAGCGGGCGTTGGTGTTGTGGACGGCGCTGATGGCGAAGTGTTTTCTCCTTCACCTTTTTCTGGTGCACGGCGTCTTAGCACGGGCCGGTCGGCATCGCCAGAGGAGATAGCAGGAGTGCTTTCGGGCGTCGGACTTGGACTTGCTTCCGGGGTGGACGAAGGCGTCGCAGAAGGATTGGCTGGGGCAGCTGATGAGTTACTGTCCCCACGATGCAGCGTTGGCCGGTCATCAGAGGCGGTGACTGGCGCAGGAGTTTCTGCCTTTTTCGGCGCGTTCGCGGCCTGCCATTTACCCAGGGCGATCCAGCCGTTGCTGTTGGTGCTGCTCAGGATTGTGGCATATCCCACAGGTATGCCCGCTACCTGTGCTTCATAAACAATGCCATTATCCAGGGCCATAGGCTGCGGTGAAGTCTTGTAAATACTGGCATCATGAAAAGTGCCCTCATCCAGAATGGTAACTGGAATCACCTTGGTAGCAACAACGCCGGCTGAGTCGGTGGTGACCTCAACCACTGCCGTGGCGCGGAGTTTGTGGGCCTTACGGCGCTGCGCCACTGCACTGGTGAAAGCCGCGGCACATACCAGCACAAGCACTGCGCTGGCAAGGAACTGTCTTCTGCTATATAAATTCATTGATCTTATAAACACGGAAAACCCATGCAAGTTAATGATAAAGCCCCGGAGTTCTCTCTTGCCAATGAAGAAGGCAAGCCAATCGCGCTAAAAGACTATCGCGGAAAGAACGTGGTCCTGTTCTTTTATCCCAAGGCGAATACCCCGGGTTGAACGATTGAAGCGTGCGGGTTCCGCGACGCATTCCAGAAAATCCAACGGGCAGGCGCAGTTGTGCTCGGAATTTCCGCCGATAAGCCCTCCGCCCAGAAGAAGTTTAAGGAAAAGAACGATCTTCCTTATTCGCTGCTGGCGGACGAAGACAAGGCTGTGGCTATAAAGTTTGGCGTGCTCAAGGAAAAGAGCATGTACGGCAAGAAATATATGGGGATTGAGCGGACCACGTTCGTGATTGATCCTGAAGGCAGGATTGCCGCAGTCCTTACCGGTCTGAAGCCGGACGAGCATGCCGCTGCTGCCATTGACGCGTTGAAAAAAGAGGCATAAGCAAGACGTAAGCTGAGCGCTTCCTCAGAACCGCGTGGGTTTTTCTGCCCGATGTGAAGAAATCGAAACGGCTGCGGCATGCAGATGTGGAGGCGGCGCAGTGAGCATATTCCAGGAGTTTTCTGAGGGATCTTCCGAGCCGGCAGTGCGCGGCTTTCTGCATGAACCTGCGCAGCCCAATGGTGACGCGCTGGTTCTTACCCACGGCGCGGGCGCAAATTGCCAAAGCAAGTTATTAATCGCGCTGGCCAATGGATTTGCAGAGGCAGGCTATCTCGTCCTGCGTTGCGATCTCCCATTTCGCCAGTCGCGTCCGCATGGACCGCCATTTCCTGCCCTCGCTCCCCGCGACCGTGAAGGTCTGCGCCGCGCCGTGGAGGCGGTTCGGTCAAGAGCGCCAGGGCAGGTATTTCTGGGTGGACATTCCTATGGCGGACGCCAGGCAAGCATCCTGGCCGCGGAGCAGCCCCAGCTTGCAGCAGGACTGCTCTTGCTTTCATATCCGCTGCACCCTCCGCGCAAGCCTACTGAGTTGCGTACAGCGCACTTTCCCCAGCTCAACACGCCTGCGCTTTTTGTGCACGGCTCGCGTGATCCCTTTGGCTCACATCTGGAGATGAAAACGGCGTTGAAGCTGGTGCCGGCACAGACCGTGCTATTGGAGATTGAAGGCGCTGGTCATGAGTTGCTGGGAAAAAAGGCGCATGAGGACCTTCCTACAACTATCGTGCAGGCCTTCCAAGATTTCTTAGGCACTTAGAGGCTATAGCACCAGCTTTTAATCGCTGGCATGCGCCCTGCCGGTTTTCACCACATGCGGCGCGCCATTTTCCAGTTCTTGTTTGGCAATCGCTTCGGTGTGCACTTCATCAGGGCCGTCAGCCAGCCGCAACGTGCGGACATTGGCCCATGCCCCGGCCAGAAACGTGTCCTGGGACACGCCCGCGCCGCCATGCGCCTGAATGGCGCGGTCCAGCACGTTGAGAGTCACATTCGGCGCAACAACCTTGATCATCGCAATTTCAGCTCGGGCTGCCTTGTTGCCGACCGTATCCATCATGTGGGCCGTCTTCAACGTAAGCAGCCGGACCTGCTCGATTTCCATGCGCGACTTGGCAATGTCTGCCCGCAGCGTACCCTGCTCTGCCAGCGGTTTGCCAAATGCCACGCGCGATTTTACGCGCTGGCACATCGTCTCCAGCGCGCGCTCCGCAACACCGATGCAGCGCATGCAGTGATGAATTCGTCCGGGCCCCAGACGGCCTTGTGCGATTTCAAATCCACGTCCTTCACCCAGCAGCATATTTGATTCTGGTATGCGCACGTTCTCAAAGCTTAGCTCGCCGTGCCCGTGCGGTGCGTGGTCATAGCCGAAAACCGTCAGCAGTCTTTCGATCTTGAGCCCCGGCGAATCCATAGGCACCAGCACCATGGACTGCTGCTGGTGGCGCTTGGCCGTAGGATCGGTTTTTCCCATAAAAATCGCGATCTTGCATCGTGGATCACCGGCGCCGGAAGACCACCATTTTCTTCCATTGATCACGTACTCGCTGCCCTCACGGCGGATGCTGGCCTGAATGTTGGTCGCGTCGGACGATGCAACGGCTGGCTCGGTCATGGCGAAGCAGGAACGTATTTCTCCAGCGAGCAGAGGCTTCAGCCAGCGCTCTTTCTGTTCGTCAGTCCCATAGCGTGCCAGCACTTCCATGTTGCCGGTGTCCGGGGCGGAACAGTTGAACACCTCCGGAGCCATGATGCTGCGGCCCATGACCTCGCACAGCGGCGCATATTCCAGGTTTGTGAGCCCTGCGCCCTGTTCGTGGTCCGGAAGAAACAGGTTCCATAGTCCGGCAGCGCGCGCCTTGGGCTTAAGCTCCTCGATGACCTTGCTAGGCGTCCAGCGGTTCTTTTCGATTTCCTGATAGTAGCGGGCTTCGTTTGGATAAATGTGCTCATCCATGAACGCATTTAGACGTTGCAGCAGTGCTTTCACTTTATCGCTGTAATCGAAATCCATGATCGTCCTTCACAGAACTTGAGGGGCTGCTATTAGGCTAGTCGATTCGCCTTGATTCATCAAATGAATCATCCGAATAGTATAAAATTTGTGTCGTGCATCTCAGCCAGGTCGATCTCAACCTGTTCGTGGTCCTGGAGGCCATCTATCGCGAAGGCAATCTTACGCGGGCAGGCCGGCAGGTAAAGCTCACACAGCCGGCCATGAGCCATGCGCTCAAGCGCTTGCGCGAACTGCTGAAAGACCCGCTCTTTATCCGCGAAGGCGCCAATATGGTGCCTACGCCTTTCAGCCGGAACATGATCGATGAAGTGCGCCAGGCATTGCAAATATTAGAAGTCAATCTTTACGAGAACCGCAATTTTGATCCTGCGCACACACGGCGTAATTTTCAGATCGGCTTCTGGGAATTGATGGAGTCCACCATTCTTCCCCCACTCGCCAAAATTCTGGTCAAAGCGGCGCCGGATATTTCCCTTACTACTCTGCGGGTGAAACGCCGCGATATTGAACAGGAGCTGGCCAGTGGAACGCTGGATCTGGTTTTGGACGTCCCAATTCCGCTGAGCGACAGTATTCGCCAGCAGCCGTTATTTTCGGATCGCGTGGTAGTGATGGCGAGAAGTAATCATCCTGCGTTAGGGCGTGAACTCGACCTTGACACGTACCTTCGCCAGGACCACATCCTTGTTTCTTCCCGGCGGCTGGGACCAAGCTTGGTCGATACAGAGTTGAATCGCAAAGGGCGCAAGCGCACGATTGTCCTCCGCTGCCAGCATTACTTTGCCGCATGCCGGATCGTAAGTGAAACTGACATGTTGTTGACCATACCCGAGCGTTATGCGCTGATGCTGAATGACAGGTTCAACAACCGCCTATATCCGTTCCCCTTAAAAAGCCTGCAACAGCTTGAGATTCACATGTACTGGCATGAGAGCGCGGAGAATGACCCGCCGAACCGCTGGTTGCGGGAACAGATCAAGAAAGTAGTTGACGATTCGTTTATGGCGGACGAACCGGAACTTGAGCGTCCCACGCGCAGTCGCACGGGAAATCGGCCCAAGCCCCAATCCATGAGGAGAAATAAATGAAAGCCGCAGTCTTGCATGAAGTAAAGAAGGCTCTAACCCTGGAGGAAGTTGAGCGGCCCAAGCCCGGCGACAATGAAGTATTGATCCAGGTTGAAGCTTGCGGTGTCTGCCACTCTGATTTGTCGATTGCCGATGGTGACTGGAAGCAGTTTGCCAGCATAACGAAGCTGCCGCTGATTATCGGCCATGAGGTGGCAGGCAAAGTGGTTGAGGCAGGTCCAAGCGTACGCGAGCTAAAGATTGGCGATCGCGTGGGTGTGCCCTGGATTTATTGGACGTGCGGCGAGTGCGATTTCTGCCGCGAAGGCTATGAAAATCTCTGCGTGAAACAGAAAATCACGGGCCTGACCGTGGATGGAGGCTACGCGGAGTTTGTGAAAGCTCCGGCCAGCCACGCCACGAAAATTCCTGATGCGGTTTCATCGGTGCAGGCCGCGCCCATGTTTTGCGCGGGCGTGACGGTTTACCGTGCTATTAAGCAGGCCAAGCCCCAGAAGGGACAGCGCCTGGCCGTATTTGGTGTTGGCGGTCTGGGGCATCTCGCCATCCAGATTGCGGTGAATATGGGGCTTGAGGTCTCAGCAATTGACGTTGCCGATGACAAGCTGGCGCTGGCCAAGTCGCTGGGCGCGATCAACACGTTCAATGCGACTACAACGAATGTGGTGAAAGAAATGCGCCGCCGCGGCAACGCTCATATTGCGATGGTGACATCCGGCTCCAAAGCTGCGTACGATACTGCGTTTTATTGCGTCCGCCCTACGGGCACTCTGCTTGCCGTCGGTTTGCCTGCCAATGAAATTTCTTTTCCCGCCATCATCATGGCTGCCGGTGAAGTGAACATTAAAGCTTCCGCCGTTGGTACACGAGAAGACCTGCGTGAGACTCTGGACATGGCCGCTGCCGGAAAGCTGCATTGCCAGGTGGCAACACGTCCGTTAAGCGAAGCAAATGCAGTTTTGGACGAGATGCGCGCAGGCAAGATCGCCGGGCGTATTGTTCTGACCATGTAGCAAGCGCATGCAGTTTGTCCGCCTATTTTGCTGGTTTATATTGGATTCAGGAGCAATCAGAGGGAATCGATGAGAGAAGCTGTTGTGGTTACAAGCTCGCGCACAGCGCTGGCAAAGTCATTTCGTGGATCATTTAACGCAACCCGGCCTGACGATCTGGCGGCGCACTGCATTCAAGACGTGCTACGAAAAACGCCGAAACTTGATCCCAATGAGATCGAAGATGTTGTGCTTGGCTGCGGCCAGCCGCACGGTCCGCAAGGACACAATGTGGCGCGCGTCGCCGCCATGCTGGCTGGTCTTCCGCCTACTGTAGCGGGAACTACCGTTAACAGGTTTTGCTCTTCCGGTCTGCAAGCCATCGCCATGGTGGCGCACCAGATCATCCATGAAGGCGTGGATGCCGGGATTGGCGGCGGAGTGGAAAGCATCAGCATGGCAGTCCGCGACAGCAGCCCCAATCCACGCTTACAGGAAACCATGCCCGGCATTTACATGGTAATGGGCGATACAGCGGAAGTAGTTGCCAAACGCTACAACGTGAGCCGGCAGGTCCAGGATGAATACTCTCTTTTAAGTCAGCAGCGCACCGCTCGTGCGCAACAGGAAGGCTTCTTCGCCAAAGAAATTGCTCCCATCAAAGTGACCAAGTCGCTTTTGGACAAGAAGACTGGCGAGGTTATTGGCAAGGAAGAAGTATGTGCTGATAAGGATGAATGCAATCGTCCGGACACAACGCTGGAAGGCTTGCTGGCCCTTAAACCGCATTTTGACCAGACCAGCGGCCAGGGTTCGGTCACGGCGGGCAATTCATCGCAACTTTCGGATGGCGCTTCAGCCACGCTGCTGATGTCGCGCCAGCGCGCTGACCAGCTTGGCATTCCGTATCAACTGGTTTTCCGCGGCTTTCAAGCGGCTGGCTGCAATGCTGACGAAATGGGCATTGGTCCAATTTATGCCGTGCCCAAACTGCTAAATCGCACCGGGCTCAAGATGGATGACATTGATATCTGGGAGTTAAATGAGGCTTTTGCCGTGCAGGTTGTTTATTGTTTCCACCAGTTGGGCATCAATCCCGAAAAGCTGAATGTGAATGGCGGCTCGATTGCCATTGGCCATCCATTCGGGATGACTGGCTCCCGCATGGTGGGGACAATGGCCAATGAGATGGAGCGGCGGAAGCACCGCTATGGTGTGGTGACAATGTGCGTCGGCGGCGGACAAGGAGCAGCCGGCTTGTTTGAGCGCGCAAGCTAAGGCGAAGGAGTTTTTATGGTGACCACTACCATGAACACTGTTCGGAAAGGCGCAGGATTTCTGCTGGAAGAGATATCACCGGAAGAAATCTTTACGCGTGAAGACCTGAGTGAAGAGCACATCGCCATTGGGCGGACCGTGGAAGAGTTCTGGGCCAATGAAGTGGAGCCCAACCTGCCGGCCATCCGGCAGAAGAAACCGGGCGTGGCGCTGGAAGTGTTGAAAAAATCCGCGAAGCTGGGACTGTTGGGGATTTCCGTGCCGGAAAAATTTGGCGGCATGGAGATGGATTTACCATCAGTGATGGTGGTTGCGGAGGTGATGGGACGCGACGCGTCTTATGCAGGCTGGCACTCAGCGCATACCGGAATCGGATCACTTCCAATTCTTTTTTTTGGTACCGAGCAGCAAAAAGAAAAGTATCTGCCCAGGCTGGTTAAAGGTGAATTGCTGGCAGCGTATGCGCTCACCGAGCCATTGGCAGGCTCAGACGCACTGGCCGCGCGTACCCGCGCCGACCTAAGCACTGACGGCAAATATTACGTCCTGAACGGGCAGAAAATGTGGATCACGAATGGAGGCGCGGCTGATCTGTTCATTGTGTTTGCGAAGGTAGCGGGTGAGAAGTTTACGGCATTCATTGTGGAGCGCGCGTTTGGCGGCCTGACCAGCGGCGCGGAAGAACACAAGATGGGCATTACCGGCAGCTCCACTACTGCCATTTATTTTGACAATGTGAAGATGCCGGTGGAGAACGTGCTGGGCGAAATCGGTCGCGGACATGTAATTGCCTTCAACATCCTGAACGTCGGGCGGCTCAAGCTTGGTCCTGCAGTGATGGGCGCGGCAAAAAATATTTTAAGTATCAGCATCAAGTACGCCAAGCAACGGAAAGCTTTCGGTCTGGCTATTGCCAACTTTGGCGCCATTCAACACAAGCTGGCGGAAATGGCGATCAGAATTTTTGCCACGGAATCTATGGCGTGGCGCGTGGTCGGGCTGATTGAGGCACAGCTAAGTAGCGCAGGCCACGGCGCAAGTGATTCGGCCAAAGTGGAATTGAAGGCGGCGGAAGAATATGCCGCTGAGTGTTCCATGGTGAAGGTATTCGCCGCGGAAATGCTGGACTACGTTGCCGATGAAGGCGTGCAGATCCACGGCGGATACGGTTTCCATCAAGATTATGCAGTGGAGCGCGCTTATCGTGATGCCCGCATCAATCGTCTCTTTGAAGGCACCAGTGAGATTAACCGCCTGGTGATCTCAGGTATGCCCCTGAAGCGTTCCGCTCGTGGCTTGCTGCCTTTGCTGGATGCGGCGCACAAGGAACTGGAAGCCAGCGACGTTCACGAAGAAGGCAAGGGCGATTCGGATCTGCGGTTGGTGCAAAATGCCAAGAAGATTTCCTTGTTCACGCTTGGCGTGGCCCACCAGAAATATGGCGCGGAACTGGAAAAGCAGCAGGAAGTGGTAATGAGCCTCTCTGATCTCTTCATGGAAACTTTTGCCATGGAGTCCACGCTGCTGCGCTGCCGCAAACTGGTAGCCAGTGGCAAGAGCGTTGCCGGCGATATCTGCGCAGTGTTTCTGCGCGATGCGATGGCCAGAATGCAGGCTGCTTCGCAGAACGTGCTCAGCGCATGCTCTTCCGGCAATGATCTGGATCGCCTCATGGCTCGGCTGAAACTTCTCGCCATGTATCAGCCAGTAAACGCGATTCAACTACGCCGCAATATTGCGGAGCACCTGTTGGGCAGCGAACGTTACTCTTTTTGATCCCAAACCTCTCTGCTCGATCTGCCTGCGAACTTATTGCATGGTCGCCGGATGGCAGGTTGAGCCGACACCCGGCGGCGTTGGAATTCCAGCAGGTGGCGTGGCCCAAGGCTTGCCGGTGAAATCAAAGAAGTCGAGCAGGTTAGGCTGCGCGGCATCCCGCTTGGTCAGCGCTGGCAGATTAAACCGTTCTTCCACAAAATGTATTACGGCAGTGTGGTCCATGGCTGTGTGCCCAACGTAGTGGCGGCGCGCGAAGGGTGAAACAATGAAGTTCGGCACCCTGAAGCCCACCTGCGCTCCAAAGCCCTGATGTCCGGCAGCCGCTGCATCCGCAGTATGCGCGCCCGGACTTGTAGGCCGCAGATCGCAATGGTTGGTGTAAACGCCGGCAGTCGTGGGAGGGCAGGGAAGGAATCCATCAGGGTTCACGGCTATAGGCGCAATGTCTCCCTCAAGTCCTGCAAGAGAGGCGCTGGTGTTCTGGTTCGTGTGTCCCGGGACAGGCGGAACGTGGTCATAGGGGCCGCCGCCTTCGTCAAAGCTGAAGAACATTACGGAATCTGACCAGGAAGGGCTCGCCATCAGCGAATTAATAATGTTGGACATCTGCGCCTGCCCGGAAAGAATGGACTGGCCTGAGCCAGGGTGTTCGTCGCCGTGTCCGAAATTGGCTTCGACATAAGCAAAGGCCGGCAGAGCGTTGTTCTGCACATCGGTAAAGTATTGGCTGATCGGCGCGATATGGGTAGCGTCCACCGTCAATGTTCCGTCGGGGTTTCTGAAAATGTATTTGCCGCTGTAGCCAAAGTAAGTAAAGGTTGTGGAAGGGCTGCCATTGGCGTTCGTGGTGGAGTAATAGAGCTTCCATGAGATGTGGTTTTCATCCAGCAACTGGAAGATGGTTTTGGCGGTGAGCTGGGGAGCGTGGTCGTCATTACCGGGATCAAAGACGTAGCCCTGCGTTGTTCCACCGGACATGGTCGCCAAACGGTTGGGAATCGTTTTGCTCGCAACCGGCGAGAACCAGCGGTCAGAGAGCGCGAACTGCGACGCGATGAAGTAGTAGTAGTTCAGCTCGGCCGCGCCCGTGGTGCTCGTGTCCTGGTAAAAAGCCATGGCTCGCTGGCCGGCTGTATCTGTGAATGCGCCGCTTCCGCTGCCAGACTTGGCGAAACCTTCCGCTGTATGAACAAAGCCATCCATCAGGATGGGGCGCGTAGTGGTGAAATCGAAGCGGCTGACGTCGCCAAAACTTTCCAGCCAGGCCGAACTCATATCATCAAGGCAACTGCTTGTAGTATGAAAAAGCGGAAAGACCTGGCCTTCGTCATTCTTATTGGAAATTGAAGTCAGCTTGTCATCAATTCCGTCCACGTCATACTCACGATGGTCGTCGCCGATATTCCAGCCATGAGCGGCGCGGTATGGGTTCAACATTCCAAAGTAGCTGTCAAAGCTGCGATTTTCCTGGAGCACAAAAATCACGTGATTTACCGCACTAATTCCGGCAGGAGGAACTGGAGTAGGTGTTGGCGAAGGCGTTGGTACTGGCGTAGGAGTCGGAGTTGCAGTTGGCGTGGGAGTAGGCGTTGGAACAGGCGTTGGCGTTGGTGTAGGAGTCGGAGACGCAGCAACTGTAATGCTTTCCGATGACGAAAAGAAAAAGCCTGTCGAATCCCAGGCGCGAATCACAATGGCGTGCTTTCCCGCTGGGAGGGAAAGAATGGCGCTGAGTGATGCATTTGCACTCTTGGCCTTTTGCACCGAATCGATATACATAATCATCGCGGTGACGGTATGCTCGGCATCGCGCGCCGCCGCCGAAAAAGTTACAGGCGAATTCACTGTGGCGCCACTGCCCGGGGCGCAGATCTTAACCGTCTTGTCCACCGTGGAGGTGCACGTTTGCGCTAAAGCCGTGGACGCAATACTAAGAGAAAAGATCAGGAGAGCTGCTGCCAGACACGGACGAGATAAGTTCATCGGGGACCCCATAACAATAAGCGTTGTTTAAAAATGCCGTACGTTATACGAAAGGGGCCAGACTATTCAGAGCCAACTCAGGCGTAGCTCCGCTTCAGCACAAACCCCGATGTTCTGCATGATAGGAGAACACCTGACTGTGCAGGGTTGTCTCAACTAATGCTGCCCTTCACAGACAACTCAGGCAACTCATTGACCTACTCTGCTTGCCGCAATAACGCTGGCATACACGTTTGTGGCTGTGAGTATTAGGATGGAACCACTAGTTCATCTGAATGGTGAAAATACGCGGGGGACCGTGCCGCAGCCGTAAAACGTTATTTAAAATTCAGCAAATGAACGGGTGCGATCATGCTTCCATCTGAGCTTCCAGCAACTGTCCCAGCTCTTCCCATTCATCCATCGCGTGCTCAAGGTCTGCTTTTGAGCGATTCAGCAAGTCTGTGTGGCGTTGTGTCTCTTCCACGCTGACAAAGTTTTGCAGCGCGGTTTCAGCCGTGGCAATGGCCGCTTCAAACCGCGCAATCTCTTCCTCAAGCTCCTGAAGGCGCTCCTGCATCTGTTTGAGCTTGATTGGATTCAGTCGCTTCTGCTTTATCTCTGGACTGCTCTGCTTTGGCGCTCCATCATGATTATCAACGATAACCGAGTGGGTTACTGAAACAGCATTGCTTAACGTAACGCTGCCGGATGAAAACGAAGCATCAGGGGGCGCTTCGGTCTTTCCTTCTTTACGCCAGAGGTAGTCTTCATAATTTCCCGGGAAGACCTCTACGCGGCCATCGCCAATTTCAAAAACGCGGGTGGCCAGCTTGTCAATAAAGTAACGGTCATGCGAGACGAAGACGACTGTGCCCGTGAATTTCTGCAGCGAATCAAGCAGCACGTCTTTGGCGCGAAGGTCGAGATGGTTAGTAGGCTCATCAAGCAGCAGAAAGTTGGATGGATGCAGCAGCATGCGGGCCAGCGCATAGCGATTGCGTTCGCCGCCAGAGAGCACGCCGATGGTTTTAAAAACGTCGTCTTCAGAAAACAAAAAGCAACCCAGCAGGCTGCGTAATTCAGTCTGAGTGGAACGCGGTGCTGCCTGAAAAAGATCGTCGAGCATGCGGGCTTCCGGATCAAGAGCTTTGTATTGGTCCTGGGCAAAGTAGTCCACATCAGCATTGTGTCCCAGGCGAAGCTCGCCCGCTGTGGGCTGCTCCGATCCGGCAAGAAGTTTGATCAAAGTGGATTTGCCCGCGCCATTCACGCCGACCAGAGCGATGCGGTCACCACGCTCAATAACAAAGTTTGCGCCTGAAAAAACGTGCTTAGGCCCATAGCTCTTGCCCAGATCTTTGGCTTCAGCCACCATGCGTCCGCTTGGACGCGGCTGCGGAAAAGAAAAGTGGATGGCCTTTTCGTCCGGCGGGACTTCAATCTTTTCCATCCGCTCCAGTTCTTTGATCCTGCTCTGCACCTGCTTGGCTTTGGTGGCCTGCGCACGGAAGCGATTGATGAAGGCCTCAAGCTGGTCAACTTTTTCCTTCTGGTTGCGATAAGCGGCCTCAAGCTGTGCCCGCCGCTCCGCCTTTTGCGCAAGATATTTTTCGTAGTTGCCGGTATAGAAGAAGACCTGCTTGTTCCATATTTCGGCGGTCTTCTTGACCGTGACGTCAAGAAAGTAGCGATCGTGCGAAATCAGCACGTAGGCATGCGGATAATTGCCCAGGTACTGCTCCAGCCAGTTTCGCGTTTCCAGATCAAGATGGTTGGTGGGCTCGTCGAGCAAGAGCAGGTTGGGCTTTTGCAGCAGCAGCTTGGCCAGGGCAATACGCATCTGCCATCCGCCGGAGAATTCTTCCGTGCGTCGCTCCCAGTCTTCTTTTTTAAAACCCAAGCCGTTGAGTACGGCGCCTACTTCAGCCTCAATGGTGTAACCGTCACGTGCCTGCATCTCCGCCTGAATGCGATTGAATCGCTCGGCAATCTGCGCGTACTCCGCGCTCGCATGATCAACATCGGCCATGCGGCGCGCCAATTCTTCCTGCTCGCGCTGCATCTGGTGAATATGTTCAAAGACAGAAAGACACTCGGCAAAAACCGTGCGACCGGAGAGGGAAAGCCCATCCTGCGGGAGATAGCCGCATTGAATGCCGCGCTGCTGCGTGATCGTGCCGTAGTCAAGTGATTCGGTACCGGCAAGAACTTTCAGCAGCGTGGTCTTTCCGGTGCCGTTAGCCCCCACCAGTCCGACGCGGTCATGCGGCGTAATCAGCCAGTCGAGCTCCTGGAAAAGAACCTTTGGGCCAAAGCGCTTGCCGGCTGCGGTGAGCTGGATCATCTCTATCTATCTAAACACAGAGAGGCTCAGTCCACCACAGAGTTACAAGGCACAGGCCATGAACCGGTGTGCAATAGTTTCGTAATAGAAACGCTGAGCACTTAAATGTTTTCTTTGGGTCCAACGTAGGGTTCTTTCGGGGTGGGCCACCAACCGTAAGCTGATTCTCTAGAGTAGGAAATAGGATCAACACGGCGGCCAACCCAGTGACGCATTTGATTGACCCCGTTAAACAAATTTAAAATTAAGAGTTGTCCCTTGAAAAAAACCTTCGTACCTGGCTGCCCAAGCAAGCAGTATAGGCCCCACATCACCATCGCAACCCAGATGCTCCAGGTGAGCGTCTTTAAAAGTGGGTAGATGCGGGGCAGAATGGCTGGATGACGGCGGGCAATCTTTTTCAACAAAGCCCAAATTAATAGTGGCGACACGAACGCCAGGAGCCATTCATATAAAAATGGCTCGGTAAGCACTCTATATGCAATGGAATTCTTGAGCATAAAGATCACGTTGCGGCGGAGTATAACATCCTCGCCTAAAAGCTGAAATATTCCATCCAGACGATGCAAGCAGAAAATTCTACGCAGCCTTTTTCTCTTCCAGCACTTCCACTTTCTTTTCCACATGCTTGATTTCAGCGCGGTCCTTGCGGATATCGAGCCGGAGGTGGGCGTAAATGCTCATATACTGATTGGCGATCCAGACCAGCGCGAAGCCGCCGATCAGGTAGCCGCGCCAGTCGTCAAACAGAAGCTTGTAGTGGGTGATGAATAGAAAAACAGCCGTAACGTAATGGCTGAAGCAGAATTCGCAGGTAAAAAGGAAGAAAAACTTACGGCAAAACGCTTTAGGATTGCTTTCACTCTGGCGAACGCAGTATTCGCGCGGCTCGCGGAAAATTTCTTCATGGGTGATCGTCCAGGTAATGCAGGCAATAGGGATGGCCAGCACGAACAGCCACACAATTTGCAGCGTGAGGGGCACATCTAAGAGAGTATTTTTTAGTCTGCTAAGTTGCCTTGCACTGAATGTCTGCCCGAAACGAACAATTACAATGCTGGCATATAGGCAATGAAGCTTTACTACATTACAGACCGCTCGCAATTCGGGGGCAATGGCCGGGAACAGGAACGGCGTTTGCTGGAAAAGATTGCCGAGTGCGCCATGGCCGGAGTGGATTGGATCCAATTGCGCGAAAAAGACCTGAGCACCCACGCGCTGGAGGAACTGGCCGGCAAGGCGATGGCGGCTGTGGGCGGATCGGGAACGCGGTTATTGATCAACTCGCGAATCGATGTGGCTCTGGCATGTGGCGCCCACGGCGTGCATTTGCCCGGTAATGATCTTGCGGCCAGCGAGGTCCGTGCCATTCTTATGCGAACCGGGGCAGCAGAGCCAGTGATTGGCGTTTCAGCTCATTCCGCGGCTGAGATTGCCAGCGCAGAAGCCCACGGCGCCGACTTTGCGGTGTTTGCTCCTGTGTTTGAAAAAAGCGGCCTGACAAATCCTGAAGGGCTTGCAGAGTTGCGGCGGATTTGTAATCGCCAGGATGCCGCTCAACCGCCCATGCAAGTGCTGGCGTTGGGTGGCATCACGTTGAAGAATGCGCACCATTGCATAGCTGCGGGAGCGGCAGGGATCGCCGCTATCCGGCTGTTTCAGGACAATGATGTTTACGCAGTCGTGAAGAAGCTGCGTGAAGAGACTTAAACTTTCCGCTCCCTTTTGCGTTCGTCCCTGATCAGCCAGTGCAGAAAAGTCGTGATCAGGGTCAGCAGAAACGCGCCCATGAGGGCCGCGCTCCAGTTGTGCACCACAAATCCGGGCGAGACAGCGGCGGCAAACTTCAGCATGATAGCGTTGATGACGATCAGGAAAAGCCCAAAACTCAGAATGGTCAAAGGGAAGGTAAGGATTTTCAGGATCAGCCCGAGCGTTGAGTTCACAAAACCGAAAATCAGGGCGGCGATCAGCGCAGAGCCCAATCCGTGCACCTCAAAGCCGGGGACAAAGTTCGCCACGAGCAGTAGCGATATGGCGTTGATCAGCCAGCGAACCAGATGCCGCATACTCATCCTCCTTTCCCAGCAATATTCCGTCTCACATTATTGCAAAGAAGAAGGCCGCATCGTGGGATGCGGCCTTAAAAAATGCTGCGATGTTGGTGTAAGGTCAATCGCCGAACTCCCGTAGGGCTTTGATCATGTAGTAAATAAAGAGCCCATGCACCACAATGGACGGCACATGCGCTGCCGCATTGGGTGAGAGCAGCAATACAACGGTATCGCCGCCATAAAGCAGCATTCCAATCAGGAATGCAGTTTTGTTGCCCTTTCCTGCGGCAATGCCTAAAGCCACGAACAAGCCAATTGCAACAGCGCTCAACGCTAGGGCCGTCCCCGCTCCCCCATCCATTGAGATTCTGGTCACAGCCAGGCCAATCGCGAGTACGAAGGGTGCATGAGCAAACAACAGAAGAGTATTCAACGCAGAGAAACCGGCAACGATAAAAAAGATTACTGAGCCTTTCGATCCGCCGGTTTTATGCACTGCAGGACGCGCTGTGGCATTTGAGCGGTGCGAACTATAGACCGTGCTGCCGGTTCCTGATCCATTGTAAACAGTGCCGCCGGTGTTGGGTGTGGGACCGCCGTAAATAGTTTCCTTTTTCGTTCCTGGTCCCATGCTGATGTCGGGCATGATTCCTGCTCCTTGTTATTTAAGTCGGGCACAGCTGCTTTGAGACGGGAATATACCGCATATACAGAATTCCTGTAACAAAATACAGAGTTACGGAAGTCCCACGAATATAACTAGACACCCGTGCATTTCTCTACTTCACAAAGATGGCCTTCGGCATCATCACATGCACCCCCTTGTTGCCATCCACCAGTTCGGTGATGTCCACGTCGCCGGCGACACTAATCAGCATATAAGCATCATCACGGCTGAGATGTTTGGCGCTGACAAGAAAATCAATCATTTCCCGTATGGCAATGCGGGTGGCCTCGTACAGCTCCTGATGGAAGCCCATGCTGATGTAATGCGTGGGCGTCTCTGCGCGCGGATACTTCTGGCCAGTCCCTTTGTGCACAATGAATTGAAGCGTCCCGACCAGAGAAGTTTCAAGCGCGGTAATATCCACTTCGCCGTTGCCTTGACCGGCGTGTCCATCGCCAACTTCAAATAAAGCGCCACGCGCGTGTACGGGAAGAAACAGCGTGGTACCAACGACGAGTTCTTTATTATCCATGTTGCCGGCGTGGTTTCCGGGCGGCGCGCTGTCAATGCGGCCAAAGACTTCAGGCGGTGCAACGCCCATGCTGCCGAAAAAAGGGTGCAGAGGAATCTCAATGCCCGGCGCGAATCGGGCAATCATGCGATCTTTATCCAGCGGAATAATCTTCATTTTGCGATAAGGAAAGTCTTCCGGCAGAAAGCCGCGCGTAGGGCCAAAGGCGTTGTAAGCGTAAGGAATGGCCAGGTCAATTTTCTGGATGCGGACTTCCAGCGTATCGCCGGGCTCGGCCTCTTCCACAAAAACAGGCCCATTCAGGATGTGCCCGCCCGGGCCTTTATTCGTGACTTCCTTATAAATATCGCGCAGGCTCTGCTGCACCTGGTCAGGCGCGACGCCGGCTTTTTCCAACCCGGTTGGACTGTTAGTAATTAGCGTGTCAAACTCCACGGTGTCACCGGAGTGAATGCGCAGCACCGGGGTAGCCGCAGCGTCATAATATCCCCAGGCAACAGTCTTGGGTGTGGCCGGCAGCTTGAAATGTTGCGGAGAACCGGGCGTTTGGATGGCAGGCGTTTGGGCTGCGGCGAAGATCGAAGCCAGAAGTATCAAGAGGAAGTGATGGCGCAATGTGCCTCCAAGAGTAAGCCGGAGAATGCTGCCATATAGAGAGGCAAAGGGCAAGGTATTGCCATTGGATCAGTTTGACAATCGTGGGAACAACATCCCACAACAGGCACGTTCTTGAGTGCGCTTGCAGCTTAGAAAGCCATGAATGGCATCTTCTTGCGCCTTTCTCTATGGGCGAATGGCCGATTCAGGAATTCAACCATTGGCGCCATCACGGCAAAGCGCTTGGCTAGTTTCGGCACCACGCGCGGGGTAGTGAGCAGAGCGATATCAAATGTCGATTCCAGATACCACTGCTTTTGCCGCAACAAACCCTCGGCAGGATGATCGAAGGGAAAGCCTTTGGGCATACGGCTTAACTGCTCACCCTGAAGACCGCCAAACATCTTACGCAATGTTTTGTTAGCAAGAATGGCATTCAATTCTTCATGGTTTTCCTGGAGCAAAGTGCGGTAGGCCAGGAGCTCATCGCGGTCAGGTGAATAGACGCCCGCAAACACCAGCAATTCTTTTTCAGTGAAATGCAGATAAAATACCGCGCCTTCACGCTTGACTGCCCTGTGGTGAGGAAAGATGGCAGAGATGTGCGTCTTATAAGGCGTCTTGTCCGGTGAAAAACGTGTATCGCGATAAATCCTGTAAACCGCCTTTTCCGGAGGCGTGACGTAAGCCGGGGCAAAGCGGGCGAGTTCTCCATTCAGGGCAGCAACCATTTCCAGCATGGGAGCCTTGATAAGCGCTTCGTACTTTTCCTTGCGCGGCTGGAACCACTCGCGACGATTGTTGCGCTTGAGAGCGCGGAGGAATGTGAGGGCATCTGGAGAGAAACCGTGAAACTTAGCAGTCATCGATTTAGTGGACCTTTGAGTTCATCGGCAGAAAAACAAAATTTGAAACGCAGAGCAAAGTAGAAAGCTAAAAAGGTTCATCAGTGTCTCTGTTTGCCCTTCATCCGTGTTGGAGGTTGAATCTGCGCTCATAAGTGCAAATCAGCGGCTAATTCAGATTGACCGCCTTCTCCGCGATCAACTTCTTCACCCGCTCCACAAACTGTTCCAGCGGCACAGTGCCTTCAGGTTGCTGCCGGCCGCGAACACGCACATTGACCGTACCGGCTTCAGCTTCTTTTTCGCCGACCACAAGGATGAACGGGATTTTCTGCATGGTAAGATCGCGTACTTTGGCATTCATCTTTTCCGCCCGGTCATCCATGTGCACGCGCACGCCTGCTGCCTGCAATTGATGAGTAACTTTTCTGCCGTAGTCGTTATGTTTGTCACTGATGGGGATGATTGCCACCTGCACCGGCGAGAGCCATACCGGAAAAGCTCCGGCATAGTGCTCAATCAACACGCCGAAGAAGCGCTCGATTGAGCCATATAGTGCGCGATGCACCATAACCGGCTGTTTGCGCGAGCCGTCCTCCGCCACATACTCCAGCTTGAATCGCTCAGGCAGGTTGAAGTCAAACTGCACGGTGGAAAGCTGCCAGGGGCGGCCGATGGCGTCCACCAGCTTAACGTCAATTTTGGGGCCGTAGAAAGCGGCTTCGCCGGGAATGGTCTTGTACGGTATGTTCATCCGCTTCAGAACGTTTTCCAGCGAATTAATGGCCAAATTCCAGTTATCCTCACCACCCACAAAGCTCTTTTTGTCATTCGGGTCCCAGGTGCTCAACTCCACCTGGTACTCATCAAAGCCAAAGGTCTTGAGCACGGCCAGCGCAAATTCAATGCAGCCGACAACTTCTTCTTCAATCTGCTCGGGTGTGCAGAAGATGTGGGCATCGTCCTGGGTAAAGCCGCGGACACGCAGCAGGCCGTGCATAACCCCTGAGCGCTCGTAACGGTACACAGTACCCAGTTCGCCATAACGCTGCGGCAGATCGCGGTAAGAGCGCATTGCGTCCTGATAAATCAGGATGTGCCCCGGACAGTTCATGGGCTTCATGCGATATTCGGCGTCGTCCAGTTCCATGGGGGTAAACATGTTCTGCGCGTAGTAGCCCTCGTGTCCGCTGGTCTTCCACAAGTTCACGCGAAACGCATGCGGCGTATATACCAATGCATATCCGCGTTTGAGGTACTCATTGCGCATCCAGTCTTCCATCTCTTTGCGGATGAGGCCGCCCTTGGGGTGCCAGAAAATCAGCCCCGGCCCGGCGAGTTCCTGGATGCTGAACAGATCAAGCTGTTTGCCCAGCACACGATGGTCGCGTTTTTTGGCTTCTTCAATCGCATGCAGATGCTGCTCAAGGTCTTTCTTGTTGAAAAACGACGTACCATAGATGCGTTGCAGTTGCGGATTTTTTTCGTCGCCCAGCCAATATGCTCCGGCGATGCTGGTCAGCTTGAAAGCTTTTACTCGTCCGGTGGAAGGGATGTGCGGCCCACGGCAGAAATCGATGAACTTGCCGTTGCGATAGGTAGAGATGGGCTCGCCCGGTTTGGTGAACTGCTCAATGAAGTGGACTTTCATGAAGTCGCCTTCGGCCTTAAAGCGCGCCAACCCTTCATTGCGCGGGATGAGCTCGCGTTCAAATTTCTCGTCGCGCGCGGCGACCTCGCCCATGCGCTTCTCGATTTTCTCCAGGTCTTCCGGAGTGAACGGAGTGGGGCGGTAGAAGTCATAGAAAAAACCTGTATCGGTAGGCGGGCCATGGCCGAGCTTGGTCTCAGGGAAGAGTTCCAGGACGGCGGTCGCCAACAGATGCGCGGATGAGTGGCGATAAACTTCCAGGGCTTCAGGATCGCGATCTGTGAGCAGACGCAGGTACACGTCTTGCTCCAAAGGCTTGCTCAGGTCGGCGAACTGCCAGCCATCTTTTGATTGCTGCGCGTGCATGCTGGGCGGGGCCTTGCTGCCTTCGTCTCCTCCGCCGTGCTGCCCTGCAGACCCGCCATTCTGTTCATGGGCTGGCTGATGGCTAACTGATGGCTTTATTTTGGCCACCAGAGCGGCCTCTGCCAGCCGAGGGCTGATAGACCGCGCGATATCCAGCGGCGTGGTGCCTTGTGGAACTTCTTTTTTGCTTCCATCGGGAAGCGTGACTTGGATGTTTTGGGCCATAAGTGATGTCGTCGCACAGCCGACCTTGGCTGTGGAGGTGAACTTTCAGTCTAGCGAAGCATGAAACAAAGGGTCAAACGCGGGCGGTTAAGCTAACAATGCACTCGATTGTCCGAATTGCGGGTACGCTACTTGCGAAGCCAAGCCTGTTTATGGATAGAATTGGAGCCCACCACTGAAAACCGGGAGACTTACTGTGAAAGCACTCAAAGTACAGCGCGTTGCCATTGCGATTTTCGTTCTTCTTCTCAGCGCCCTTGCGCTGGCGGCCGTCGGCGGCTATCACCAGATTGGGAAGTACAGCTTCCCAGCCGCGCAGGGCAGCACGCGCGAATATTTCGACTACATCACGGTTGATCCTGCTTCGCGCCGTGTGTATCTCTCCCACGGTACTGAGATCATCGTGATAGACGCCGACACCGGGGCGACCAAAGGCGCCATCACCGGCCTGAAGCAGGACCACGGAGTCGCCTTCGCTCCTGAATTCAACCGCGGATTCATAACGGACGGCGGAGACGGCAAAGTTGTCATTTTCGACCTTAAAACGCTCAAGAAAATCGGCGAGGCCAATGCCGACAAAGATGCCGACAGTGTCGTCTACGATCCGGCATCAAAGCGCGTTTTCGCCATGAACGGCGACCCGCATAGCTCCACCGTGATTGACGCCAAAACCGGCAAGGTCGTCGCGACCATTGATCTGGGCGGCGGTCCCGAGTTCGCCGTCGCCGACGGCAAAGGCACCGTGTACGTGAACATAGAAGACAAAGACGAGTTGGTCGCGATCGATTCGAAATCGCTCAAGATCAAGTCGCGCTGGCCGCTGGCGCCCGCCGGAGCGCCGACCGCTCTGGCCATCGATCTCGCGCATCGCCGGCTCTTCAGCGCCGGCCGCAAACCGCAAATGCTCGTAGTGCTGGATGCCAACAGCGGCAAAGTTATCCAGTCGTTCCCCATCTCCGGAGGAGTGGACGCTGCCGCCTACGATCCTGAAACGGGACTGATCTTTGCTTCCACGCGCGAAGGCAAGATCCACATCTTTCACCAGGATTCGCCGGACAAGTACAGCGAAGTTGAAACCGTTACGACGGCGTTCGGGGCCAAGACCCTGGGTCTGGACACGCGCAAGCACACCGTCTTCGTAGATACGGCAGACTTCTCACAGCCGGCCAGGAGCGACGGGCGTCCAACAGCGATCCCGGGTACGTTCCGCGTATTGGTGTACGGACGCTAAAAAGATGAAAACGCAGCGCAAGGTAGTGATCCTGCTGCCGCGACTTGCGAAGCGCCGGGCATTGGGCTTTGCTAGATTCTCTGCCAGCCAAAGAGTGTTCACGTAAAATCTTCCCGTGCGATTAAAAGACAAGATTGCCATCATCACGGGAGGCGGCAGCGGGATCGGCAAGGCCATTGCACAGGTTTTTGCATGTGAAGGCGCGCAGGTGGTGATTGCCGGCCGCGACAAGAAGAAGCTGGAACTGGCTGCGGCCGACATTGGCAGCGAGTGCCTGCCGGTAGTTGCTGACGTAAACAACGCTAATGACGTAAATACACTGGTCAGCGCGACGCTGGCAAAATTTCAGCACATCGATATCCTCGTCAACAATGCAGCCATCCTTCTGCCGGGAACGGCTGAGTCGCTGAGCGAACAGGATTTTGACCAGACATTTGCCGCAAATGTGCGTGGCCTGTGGCTGATGTGCCGCGCGGTGTTGCCGCACATGCGGGCAGACGGAAAGGGATCGATCATCAATATTGGCTCTGTGCTGAGCCTGCTGGGTGCGCGCAACCGCGTGGCGTATGCGGCGTCGAAAGGCGCGGTTGCGGCCATGACCAAGGCAATGGCCCTGGACCACGCAGCGGAAAATATCCGTGTGAACTGCATCTCTCCTGGAATTGTCGAAACAGAAATGGTAGCCCGGTTCAACATGGATGAGAGCATCCGGCGGCAACGCCTCGCCATGCACCCGATGGGGCGCTTTGGCCAGCCCGAAGACGTGGCCAGTGCGGCGGTCTTTCTGGCCAGCGACGAATCCGGATGGACCACCGGCACCATTCTGACCATTGACGGCGGCTATAGTGCGCAATGATCCCTCGCAGCGTTAGCGATATAGGCGTAAGCTAAAGCACAATTTACAGCTTCAAAAGTAAGGGAGCAACGATGAGCCGATGGAGAAGAATTCTCCGCCCCCGCACGGCTGAAAGCCTGCCAATCGCCGACGTGACGAAATTCGAGCCGCTGGCCCGGCGGCGTCTTTCAAAAATGGCGTATGACTACGTGCGCTCCGGCGGTGGGGATGAGATCAGCATGCGCGAAAACCGCGCAGGATTTGAACGGCTGCAACTTGCGCCCAATGTCCTGACTGACGTTTCGCAACTCGATACACGCATGAATCTTTTTGGCGGCGAGCTTGAATCCCCTATTCTGCTGGCGCCGGTGGCATACCATCGTCTGTACCATCGCGAAGGTGAAGTAGCGACAGCACGCGGGGCCAGCGCGGCGGGCTCGGCTTTTGTGATTAGCTCATTTACTACGACAGCCATAGACGAGATTGCAAAGAACACGGAGCGACCTATCTGGTTTCAGCTTTATGTGCAACGAGACCGGGCCTTCACCAAAGACATGGTACAGCGGGCAGTAGCTTCAGGCTGCAAGGCGGTTTGCCTCACGGTGGATACTCCGGTGCTGGGCTGCCGCTACAGCCAACTCTCTTTTGGCCTGCCCAAAGGCATGGAGTGTGTGCATCTGCGCGGCCTGGGCAAGAGCGGAGCGGTGCCTGAGTTCAAGATTGAGCGCGGCCGCATTTTTGATCCGCTGTTTGATCCTTCTTTCAACTGGAGCGACCTGGAATGGCTGCGCTCTGTTGCGGGCGTGCCAGTGATTTTAAAGGGTGTACTTACGCCGCAGGATGGGAAAAGGGCGGTGGAGCATGGCGCAGGCGGTGTAATTGTTTCCAACCATGGTGGCCGCAACCTTGATACGGTCCCTGCGACCATCGATGCTCTGCCGCGCGTGGTTGAAGCGGTGGCCGGACGCATTCCGGTAATGCTGGATAGCGGTATTCGTCGCGGGACAGATGTGCTGGCAACACTGGCCCTAGGAGCCAAAGCTGTTTTTATCGGACGGCCGTATGTCTATGGACTTGCCGCTGGCGGCGCAAAAGGCGTTGAGCGCGTGATAACGATTTTGCGTGATGAACTGGAACGCGCTATGGCGTTAACAGGAAGGCGATCAATTGCGGAGATCGATACATCAGTGCTTTGGAACAGACAAAAAGAAGCGAGCCAGCCCAGAAGCGCGGGATTAACGACAGCGGGATCGACCACGGCGGGAGCATAGCTGGAATGCCTCAGCACAAGATCGCCATCCTGCTCCATGACGAATTTGAAATGTGGCATCCGCCAGGGTGGTTTGTGGAGCGGCTGCGCTCGGAGTTTCCGCAGATTGAAGTTGCGTTTTCGGCGAGAAAGCGCGATGACGACGAAGCACTGCGCGGCGCTGACATATTGATTGGATGGTCGCTTTCACCGGAGCAGCTTCGGTTCGCTACAAACCTGCGCTGGATTTATTCCATTACGGCTGCCGTGGACCAATTCTTGTATCCGGAATTAAGGGCGAATGAGATTGAGATCAGCAATGCCGGGCGCGTGCATGGGCCGGTGGTGGCGGAACATGCAATTGCCATGCTGATGGCGCTGGCCAAGCGTTTGCCTTCAGCGGTGCGTTACCAGGACCGGCGCATGTGGGCGATGGAAGCTATGTGGAAGGAGCAGCCTCGCCCGTGCGAAGTTCGCGGAGCAAACCTGTTGGTGGCGGGCCTGGGCAGCATTGGATCGGAAGTGGCTTCTATGGCGGCCGGGCTGAAGATGCGGGTCACTGGGGTGCGCGAGCATCCGGAGCGCGGTGCGGCCGGGACGCATGAAGTATTAGGATATGAGGCACTGGATTCCGCCATTGCGGGGGCTGATTTTGTTGTGCTGGCGGCGCCGCTTACTCCGCGCACCCGGCATTTGATCGATTCCCGTCGGCTGAATCTTTTCAAACGCAGCGCTTTTCTGATTAATGTTTCGCGCGGCGCGCTGGTGGATGAAGCTGCTTTAATTAGTGCTTTACGCGATCAGCGAATTGCGGGAGCTGCGCTCGATGTTTTTGAGGAAGAGCCGCTGCCCAGGCGGTCGCGTTTGTGGAAGCTGCCACAGGTACTGATCACGCCGCATACGGCTTTTCTGACGGGGAATGTCTGGGAGCGGCATTATGAAGTGTTTGCTGCTGATTTGAAGCGATATCTGGCGGGACAACCATTGCAGGATCTGGTGGATAAAGTGAGAGGATATTAAGTTCTTCTCATTTGAATCCTGCAGAGTTATCGCGGCCGGGTGCGCCGTCCCCTTGCGGAGCAAAGGGCGGGATTTAAATGCTGCGTCCATGTCATTGAGAGGCGCTACGCCTGTGGCTTCGCGATAGCCTTCAGCAAGAGTGGAAGAAGCATTTCTTTCGGCTGTCCGCTGTTCAAAGGCAGGAAGAAACTAAAGCTGACCATCCTTGCGCTGCAGGCTGCGTGCAGCACATGGCGCTCTACTTTTTCGTGCAGGTACCTGCCAGATCAAATATGCTTCCAGAGATATGTCACAGCCGCAAGAGGAACAGCGAACGGTCAAAGTGCCAGAAAATTTAATAGGGTACTTCGACCAGCAGGTGCTTGCAGCCTACCGGAATGAACCGCACAAGTACACAATCGAGTCGGATTATTTTGAGGGGTCGCTGAGCGTCACCAATGAATATTTCTTGGAGTTGGAGTCTGCAGGAAAAGCTGAGGAATCTGTAAGTATCCAGTTTGGATATCGAACCCTACGCGATGGGAATCTCGCAATAGCCGCATGGCTTCCTGATTTATTCGACAAATCAAAAGCACACGTCCAAAGATGGTCCGCTTTTCATTTGAAGAAGCCAGAATGGACAACAGATCAGGATGAACGATTCATGAACTGGGTACGACGTTATTTTGAGGGTGATTGGGATGTGGACAACGGCCCATCCTTTTATCTTGGACAAGCATTAGATGTGATTAACGGGCTGACATCTGAGTTGGTGGGGATTCCTTTGTATTTACATAAGATTGATGGAACAATTGGATACCCGTCCGCTGAAAACACACATCGCTATCAAGATGCGCACAAGGAGCTTTACGGGTACCTAATAGATGGCCTCAATAAGGAATGCATCTCTCGCCTTGCATCTGCATTGGGCCGAACAATCAAGACCGGCGATAAAACCACGATCAAGGCACTGACAAGCTTATTCCCATATCTCGAAACTGCGCCACATTTCTTGCTAGCCATGAATCTAGTGAGCGAACAGCGTCGTCTGTCTTCTCATGGCGTGCGGCCTGCAGCCAAGAAATTTCCTGCTTTCTCTCAATTTACCGCTGACATACGGATGTGTTTGGATGCCATAAAGGAGGTACTGAACGTGCTAGAACGTGAATTTGGAGTGAATGGGGCCGAGGCTCATGATCGCCATGAGACCAAGAAATGGCTACCGGAAATTGATCGCCCGCCTCAAAGTCACTACTCCATTGTGGAGGCTTCCCGGATGAAGGGCAAGACAATCGAAAGGGTGGAATTTGGATTTCGAAAGGAGGTGCCCGGAGTTCATGGAAGTGAAGCCCTAATTATCTATTTTACTGATGGCTCAATAATGGGCATAGCAACGGGTTCGAACGCAGGAAATCTTAGCAGTGATGAAAATGGTTTGCGCCCAGAAGATTTCCATGTCGATTTTCGGGTGAACTGGGTTCCGGAACTTCCAAAAGATATGTCAAAGCCTTAGCCGACCGACCTCCACCTACACTCCTCACGCGCCACTTCCTCCTGCGTGCTTCGCCCTAAATCCTTTTTCTTTACATAAGCCGTTTCATAATGCCGCTCAACTCCAGTACTTCAAGGTTTTTTGGATACTCTGCTTGGCGGGAATCTTTATCCTCGCCCTCAGTCGCGTGGCTCCCGCGGGCGAGGATAAACTTTTTTGGGCAATTCACCGGCACGGCTGAAGCCGTACCCTGACACTTGTCTCTATCGAGAAGAAATCCGCTCAATCCGTGTTGATCCGTGGTAAGCAGTTATTCCGTGGCCGGGGAAATGGTGAAATCTAAGAAGCAGCCGTCCTGGCTCGGCATTCCTGGCATTGGCACATTTCGCGCAGGTAATCCCAGGAATAGATGCCGCTGGCATGACCATCATTCCAGGCAATGTTCAGCGCGTATTTACCGACGGGCTTTACTTCCTTGGGCTTGGCCGGTTCTTTGTACATGGGCAGCAGGCTGGTTGCCTGTTTGGGCGGCTCTCCGAGTTGGCGGTGATGATTATTTCGTTCTTCCGTGCAGGTGGCGCACGGACAGGCGTCACGCAGCCACTGGAAGCTATAGTGGGTGTGGTGGCCGTCGTCCCACTCGATATCCATTCCGGTGCCGGTGGTGACGTTCACTTTTACGGATTTAGGGTTAATCACGGCCATAGATTGAGTATATACAGGAACAGAAAGAGGCCGGTCGTGAGCGGATTCAGCACTCGGCGCTGGGTTGGCGCTGGCCGGAGGAGATCGACAGGCGCAAAGACGGAGACCAGAGAAGTGAAGGCGGCGATAATCTCTTAATTCTTGGGAGACCTAGTACATTGCTGGATCTGGTCACCCAAGCGTCACGTCAGATTCGATTTGCGTAAGCGCTTTGTTTGCAACCCGGCTAAAAAATGGCTAGGTCGGTTGGAAAAGATGGGGTGATCTGGTCATCTGGAGATCGGTCATCGGAACCTGAGACAAATCGAGACGGACGTGCCAAGATCGGCACACCGCTGAGAGGCGGCGGTGCCACACTGTTCCTGGATGCAAAAGCGGGTTGGCCAAGCGTTCTTAGCCTGCAGACTCCCGGTCAACTACAGGGATTAAGGTATTTTGCTTTCGTTTTAATGCGCAAAGGCGCTCTGGTCAGCGTGTTAGAATTTGAATAACTTTCGGTACAAGAGACGATTCTTTTGATTGAGCTAGCACCCTCCATCTTATCGGCGGACTTTGCCCACCTGTCAGACCAGATCCAGGCGGTGGCGGAAGGCGGCGCGACCGTGCTGCACGTTGACGTGATGGACGGTCATTTTGTGCCGAATATTACGATTGGGCCTCCGGTGGTTGCCAGCTTGAGGAAGGTAACAAACCTCCCGCTGGACTGCCATTTGATGATCGAAAACCCTGACCAGTTCATTCCCGCGTTTGTGGATGCCGGCGCGGACTGGATATCTGTCCACCAGGAAGCTTGTGTTCATCTGAACCGCACGCTGGAACTGATCCGCAGCCATGGCGCAAATCCGGGAGTTGTCATAAATCCAGCCACACCGGTGCAAACCCTGGAAGAAGTGCTGGATATAGTGCATCACATACTTGTGATGTCAGTGAATCCGGGTTTTGGCGGACAGAAGTTCATTCCATCGTCACTGGAGAAAGTCCGCAAGCTGGCCCTGATGCGCACGGCCCGGAACGCCAACTTCAGGATTGAGATCGATGGCGGTATGGCTCCCGACACGGTTGGCGAAGCCGTTCGGGCCGGAGTGGAAGTGCTGGTGGCGGGGAATGCCGTCTTCGGCAAGGGAAATCCCAGGGAAAACACGCAACGCCTGCTCAAGCTGGCCACAGAGGCCACGCTGCAAAGGGTCTAGCAGGCATAAAAATTTTCAGGTAGGTAGGTAAATGGTGCGAAAAATTCTTATTTCTGTTGTATTGGCCGGCGCTGTTCTGGCCTCAAGCGGATGCCATCATAAGGTCCAGAATCCACTGGCCAACATCGATTCCAAGCAACCGGACAAAGGGCTGTTTGACCGCGCAATGGACTCGATGAAGAAAGGCCATTATCAGGAAGCCAGGACCTTGCTGGACACACTGATCAATACCTATCCTGATTCAGAGTACATCGCACGGGCCAAGCTGGCGCTGGGCGATGCCTGGTACGCCGAAGGCGGAACAGCGGCCTGGAGCCAGGCCGAGGCGGAGTACAAGGACTTCCAGACGTTCTTTCCCAACCTGCCGGAAGCTTCTGAAGCACAGCTCAAAGTGGCGACCATTCACTACCGGCAGATGGAAAAACCGGACCGCGATTTTGTCCAGGCACAGCGTGCGTCTGACGAGTTCAAGAGCTTGATTCAGCAATATCCTGATAGCCCGCTGGTACCGCAGGCAAAACAAAAATTGCGCGAAGTGCAGGAAATCTTGGCGGAGCGCCAGTACCGCATTGCCCATTTCTATTACCTTCGCGACAATCTGGCCGCTTCACAGGCCCGGCTGGAGTCGCTGACGGAATCCTATCCGCTCTACTCAGGATCGGATGAAGCGCTCTTCGAGCTTGGTTCGCTGTACGAAAAAGAAGCCAATGGAATCAATAAGCAGAAGATCCCAGACGCGCAAAAAGAGAAGCTGGTAGCGCAATTTGAGAAAAAAGCTATTGACGCCTACTCACGCATTATCACGCGCTATCCCGCAACCGATCGTGTGGGGGATGCCCGGCAGAGACTGAAGGCGTTGAACGCTCCTGTTCCTGAGCCGACGCCGGAAGCGCTGGCCGAGAGCAAGGCCGAGGAGTCCAGCCGCGAAAAACAAAAGATGATAGATAGGATGACTGGCAACTTCAAGAAGCATCCCAGCGTCTTGTCCGCTTCCAAAGTGGGCGAACCAAATCTTAACGAGGAAACCGTTAAGAGCGCTCCGGCAATGGTGAATGATCTGGCAAAACAGATGACTGTCGCGCAGCCAAGCCAGAACATCGGTATTCAAGCCATAGGTACTGGCACGGAAAAGCCAGGCGAGAATGAGAAAGCGCCCGGCACACAGACTTCAGAACCCGCAACTGATGGAACTGCACCAGCGCCTGAGACCAAGACTCCAGAATCCGCAACCGAGGGGGCTACGCCAGCGGTAGAAACCAAGACTCCAGCCGCGACTGATGGGACTGCACCGGCGTCCGGCGCCAAGACTTCAGAACCCACGCAGGAGGGGGCTGCGCCAGCACCAGCTCCGGCGCAGGTGAACGAAATCCAGAAAACAGGAACGCAGGCAGCGCCTGCGGACAAAACGGCTGCTCCGGTTGACACTAAGCAGGAATCCAGCAGCAAGAAAAAAGAAAAGAAGGGATTGCGCAAACTGATTCCTTTTTAGGTCGAGGTGATTTCTGCAAGCCGGTAGGACTAGTACCTTTGATTGAGCAAAGAGCTATGCTTCCAAAGGTACTGAGGCAGTCTTTCCATTGACTTCAAAGCTAATTATCAGTAAGTTAGCCCTGTTTTCCCGCTCTAATTGAGGATGCGCTGGCGCGCGATTTAGCAGTTCGGCTTCTGGTATGCGCCACTCGCTGATAAATTGACGAGTTGACCGCGCCAAATTTGCGGCGCGCAGCTTTATAAAGGTGTTTTAAGACGTGTCGCTAAGAATCCTATTTGCCGATGACAGCATGACCGCCCAGAATATGGGCAAGAAAATTCTTACGGAAGCTGGCTATGAAGTTGTGGCTGTCAGCAATGGCGCCGCCGCAGTGAAGAAAATCGCGGAGCAGAAGCCGGACATCATCATTCTCGATGTTTACATGCCGGGATATTCCGGATTGGAAGTCTGCGAGAAGGTGCGCGGCTCTCTGGATACCTTGAAAACGCCGGTGCTGCTGACCGTCGGCAAAATGGAGCCATATAAGCCTGAAGACGCGAATCGCGTGAAGGCCGATGGGGTAATCATCAAGCCGTTTGAAGCCAGTGATCTTCTGGCCATCATCAGGAAATTTGAAGAGCGCATTCGTCAGACCGCGCCTCCGCCAATCATAAGTGAGGCAGCGCCACCGCAGCGCCAGGAAGAGCCGGTTGAGGTTGAAGCACATACGCAACATTCTGCGGGAAAACCCAGTGGCCAGCCGATGGTGGAAGTTCCAGACCACATGGCCAGCTCCGCTGCATTCAATGACATGCTGGGTCCTGATTCAACGATTTCTCCGCAGCACTTTGCGGTAAACAGCCCATCCGCTGCGTTTGAAACGTCGGTCATTGTGCCTGCTCCGCCCGTTCCGGCCGGAGACTACGAACCTACAGTGGTGGAAATGGAACCATCTGCCGGCGAGACGGTAGAAGCAGAGCCGGCAACGGTCGAGACGTTCACAGCAGAACCAGTGGAAGCGGAACTGGAAATCTCCGCCACTCCGGCGGCCGAAAGCGCTGAACCAGAGACGGCCATGGCTCCCGAAACAGAATCAAGTGCCGTGCCCGTTGAAGCCACTGTGCCTGAGCCTCCACATCCGAATTTTATCCCTGTATTTAAAGAACCGGAACCGGAAACGCCTGGGTATGAAGTAATGCATACTGCGGCGCCTCCCACAGGTGATCTGGAAATCCCACGTGAACCGGCGTTGCAGGAGACGGCAGAAGAGACTACCCGCAGCACCGTTGCCGATCACGTGGAACCAGGACTGCTATCGCCCATTGACCAGCAGATGACAACCCTTTCCACCCATGAAGAGGCTGCTTCTGCTGTGGATGAGAATCCTGCGGCTGTGGCCCAGGAAACTTCAGTGCCGGCCAGCGAAGCCACGATAGAGAATGACGCCGTTTCTTCGGCAAGTGGCTCTACGGAAGTCAGCGACTCGGATTTTGAAGCGCGTGTGGCCGCAGCGATGGCTGCTTATAGCCATGCCAATGAACCTGCGCCCGCGCAAGCTCCAACCGTTGAAACGCCTATTGCGATTGCCGCTGAAGCCGCGCCCGCCACCAGTGCCTATGCGGCCCCGACATTTGAACCGCCGTCATCCGCCGCAGAAGCTGCGCCAACATTTGAATATCAGCCGCCTGTAAAAAGCCCTGAGCCGGAACAGACTGCTCAGGCTGAATCCGCTCCGGCTGAAACCGCCGAACACGTCCCAGTTCCGCCAGCACCTGAGCCTATGGCTCCAGAACCCGCAGCCGTTCACCAGGCAGTGACTGCCAGCGTGGAAGCAGCCGCGGTCGCCGCAGCCGTGGAAACCGGAGCAGAACACCACACCATTGCGCAGGTCGTGCATCGCGTAATGGAGCGGCTGAAACCTGAGCTGGTGGAAGAAATCATGCGCGAATTGCGATCAAAGAAATAAATTAATCCTGCTTTCTGAAAGCGGGCGTAAATGCGCCGCTCTGCTTTTTGCAACCGAGACGACGAATCCAGAGTTCGAGCTGATACCCAGGAACTCTGATCCGCAATTACCGGCCACAACTGCGCAACTCCCAAATGAATCTAATCCCAAAGACTTAGGGCGTTCGTGAAGGGAGAAGAATATGCGTGGTATTTTGAGGTTTTCAGTAGTTGCTGCGATGTTTGCATTGAGTTGGGGAATTTCATCTCAGGCACAGTCGATTCCGCCGGGTTCATACCAACAGACGTGCAAAAACATTGATATACGGAATGATGTCCTCTCGGCAAATTGCCAGGATTCGGGCGGCCATTGGCAGAGCGCGCTGCTGCGTGATGTGGGAAATTGCCGCAGTGACATCATTAATGACGATGGCGCTTTGCGCTGTAGCCGTGGGGTTGGAATCCAGAGCCAGGCAGGCGTACCAGGCGGATCTTATGCGCAGTCATGCCAGGAAATGCGCATACATGGTGATGATCTGGAAGCGCGATGCCAGACCGCAAACGGCGATTGGAAATCGACCAAGCTGGATGATTACAACAAGTGCCGCGGCGATATCGTGAATGACAACGGCAAGCTGCGCTGCGTTGCAGGCGTGTATGGCGCGCCTGGAGGATATCAAGGCGGCTATGCTGGTGTTGCCCCAGGCGCTTACACCCAGACTTGCAAGGACATCAAGAGCCACGGCGATGATCTGGAAGCACGCTGCAAGACCGTAAACGGCGATTGGAACAACACTAAGCTCGACGATTACCGGAAATGCCACGGGCA
This sequence comes from Candidatus Angelobacter sp., assembly GCA_036495645.1. Lineage (GTDB taxonomy): Bacteria > Acidobacteriota > Terriglobia > Terriglobales > Acidobacteriaceae > Angelobacter. The sequence goes on along the minus strand of DASXMN010000031.1, from coordinate 256,282 downwards.
GATCATCAACGAAGATGGAAACCTGAAGTGTGTGGCGGGCGATTATGCCGGTATCGGACGGCCGGGCTATCCAGCGGGCAGTTATTCAGGAAATGGGCCGGCAGGTTCCTACACGCAGTCTTGCGACGGAATTCGCGTCCATGGCGATGACCTTGAGGCGCATTGCCAGACCAGAGATGGCGGTTCACGCGACGCCAAGCTGGATGATTTCCAGAAATGCAAGAGCGACATCATTAATGACGACGGCAAGCTCCGCTGTGAGAAGTAAACACTCATAACCGACTGCGCAACCAGGAAAGCTGTTACTGCTTCTGGTTGCGCAAATTTTATCTGTACAATATCCCGTTACTTTGCGTAACGATCGCAGCGCCCGCCAAAGTTTGCTCATATCCGCAGTGCGCCTGTAATATCGAAGTTCAACTTTCAGGCGCGAATGTCACACGAACTCCCAAAAACATACGATCCCGGATTGATTGAGTCCCGCTGGGCTGAGTATTGGGTCGCGGAAAAACTGTTCTCCGTCGCCACGCCTGAGCCTGGCTCACAGGAAGCTCAAAAACCTATCTTCACGCTTCTCCTGCCGCCTCCAAATGTGACCGGACGCCTCCATATGGGGCACATGCTTAACCAGACGGAGATGGACGTCATCATTCGCTGGCGGCGCATGCGCGGTTTTGTGACGCTATGGCTCCCTGGAACCGACCATGCAGGAATTGCTACGCAGATGATGGTGGAGCGCCAGTTGGCGAGTGAAGGAAAAACACGCCAGGGATTGGGACGCGAAGCCTTCCTCCAGCGCGTGTGGGATTGGAAAAAGCATTACGGCGGCGCGATTCAGGCGCAGATGAAACGGCTGGGCGCATCCGTGGATTGGGACCGCGAATACTTCACCATGGATGAGAATCTTTCTCGCGCGGTGACGGAAGTCTTCGTCCGCCTGCACGAACAGGGGTTGATTTATCGTGGTATGTACATCGTGAACTGGTGTCCGCGCTGTATGACCGCGATCTCCGATCTGGAGGTTGTGCATGAAGATTTTGCCGGCAAGCTCTATCAGTTTCGTTACCCGCTGGCGGATGATCCCAGGCAGTTTGTAACTATTGCCACAACGCGTCCTGAGACAATGCTGGGGGATACCGCAGTCGCGGTGAATCCGGCAGATAAGCGCTATGAAAATTTGGTTGGTAGGAAACTCCGCCTGCCGCTGATGGAACGCGAAATCCCAATTATCGCGGACGAGTTTGCTGACCCTCAGTTTGGCAGCGGCGCGGTAAAAGTCACTCCGGCGCACGATCCCAATGATTTCCAGATTGGACTGCGGCACGGCCTGGCGCAGATCAACATAATGGATGAGCAGGCGCGCATCAATGAAAATGGCGGCCCTTATAAAGGTCTGGACCGGTATGAGGCACGGGAAAAAGTTTTACGTGACATGGAATCGCTTGGGCTGTTCGCGGGCATAAAAGACCACGCGCATGCTATCGGCAAATGCGACCGCTGCAAGACCATCGTCGAACCGCGATTGTCCACGCAGTGGTTCATCAAGATTCAGCCATTGGCAGACCGGGCGATTGAAGCCGTGGAAAAAGGCGAGATCACCTTCACGCCGGAGAATTACGCCAAAACGTATTTCGAGTGGATGCGCAACATCCATGATTGGTGCATCTCTCGCCAGTTATGGTGGGGACACCGCATTCCTGCTTGGCATTGCCAGTGTGGCGAAATCACGGTCGCACGCGCCACGCCGGATAAATGCCCTAAGTGCGGGAGCACCAAACTCGAGCAGGACAATGACGTGCTCGATACCTGGTTCTCTTCCGGCCTGCTACCATTCACTGTATTTGGCTGGCCGGAAAAGACGCGCGACCTTGACGTTTTCTATCCCACCACTCTTCTGATTACTGGCTTTGACATCCTTTTTTTCTGGGTGGCGCGCATGATTATGCTGGGCTGCCACTTTATGGCCGGCCATCCCAAGGGCAGTGTTCCTTTCCACAATGTTTATATCCATGCCCTGGTCCGCGATGCCGACCGCCAGAAAATGTCCAAGACCAAGGGCAATGTGATTGATCCGATTGAGGTCACGGAGAAATACGGGACCGATGCTGTGCGCTTCACGCTGGCTTCCATGGCTTCGCCGGGAACAGATATTGCTTTTTCTGAGAGCCGCACGGATGGCTATCGCGCATTCGCCAATAAAATCTGGAATGCGGCGCGCTTCATGTTCATGAACCTGGATCGCGTGAGCGGGGCTAGCCTCACCGTCGGCGCAACTGAAAACCAGCTTAACAAGCTGGAAAACCGCTGGATTTATTCACGCTTCCACCGCATTGCCGGCGAAGTAAACCAGAGCTTGGCAGATTATCGTTTTGACGAAGCGGCCAACACCATCTATAAGTTTTTCTGGGGTGAATTCTGCGACTGGTATCTGGAAATCATCAAGCCCAGCCTTTCCGGTCCACCGCAAGAAGCCCGCGATGCGTTGCGTTTTCTTGGCGATGTGTTTGAAGGTTCCCTTCGCATGTTGTCGCCGTTCATGCCATTCCTTACGGAAGAAATCTGGCATGCCATGTATGACGGCAAGCCGCCGGAAAAATCGATTGCGCTGGCGCGCTATCCGGAAGTTGATCAATGCTGGCTTAACGATCAGGCGGAAGAGCAAATGATCGTGCTCCAAGACTTGATTGAAAAAGTCCGCAACATGCGGGCGGAAATGAAGGTTGAGCCAAAGGTCAAAACACCTATAAAATTCCATGCTGCGTCCGATATCCGCGCGCTAGTGATGGAGAATCGTGCAATGGTGGAGCGCCTGGCCGGCGTAAACGGAATTGAGTTTGCCGAAACTTCTTTGGCCCAAGTGGCTGGTTCGCGAAGCACCCCGAAATTTGAAGTTGCACTGGTTTACGAGCAAAAAGTGGATGTGGCAGCGGAGCGTGAGCGCCTGACCAAAGAGCTGGCCAAGCTGCAAACCGAAATGGCCAATGCGGAACGCCAGCTTGGCAACGAGCAATTTTTGGCCAAGGCTCCGGCGAAAGTTGTTGAAGGCATTCGCAGGCGGCAGAGCGAGTTACAAGAACTGATCGAAAAGGGTAAAACCTCTTTATCAAAGCTGGGTTAAGCTCTTAATAAGAACTTTATGGAATGGCATAGCCGAAGACTGAGCGCGATTCTGGAACACGCGTTGCTCGAAGACCGGGCAACCAGCGATGCCACATCGCGCGCCTGCATTGATGCAGAGCAGCGCGCCGCAGCAACCATTTTAGCCAAGCAGGATTGCATACTGGCCGGCGTGGGCGCTATCGCCCGCATTCTGGAGATTTACGAGCATCTGGACCACAATGTTATTGGCCACCCCGACGTCATCAGCCACGGCGAGATTTTTGATGGTGTCCGGCTGCATAAAGGGCAGGCCATTGCCGTGGTGCGGCACAATGCGCGGGCATTGCTCTCCTGCGAGCGTGTAATCCTTAACGTCTTGCAGAGGCTGAGTGGGATCGCCACCACCACACGCAAGTATGTTGACGCCATCCATGGGACCAAGGCGCGAATCCTGGATACACGCAAGACGGCCCCCGGCCTGCGCGTGCTGGATAAGTATGCGGTACGCTGTGGCGGCGGCCAAAACCACCGGCTGGATCTTTCTGACGGGGTGCTGATCAAGAACAACCATATCGCGCTTGCGGGAGGCGTGGCTGCGGCGTTGCAGAAGGCGCTCCGCAATCGCAGGGAAGAGCAACCTATTGAAATCGAAGTCCGAACACTGCCGGAATTGGATGAAGCCCTGGCTAATGGCGCGGAAAGCATTCTGCTGGACAATATGAAAGTGGAAGAGGTACGCCAGGCGGTGCTGCGCGCCACGGGACATTCCCGGCACATACCAGTGGAAGCTTCGGGCGGGATTCGGCTGGAAAATGTTCGCGATTACGCCGAAACGGGTGTAGATTACATCTCCGTAGGAGCACTCACGCATTCGCCGCAGGCCGTGGACCTGAGCATGAGGATTGTTCCCGCGTAAGCAAGAAGATAACCAGAACAGTCAGCTTTTGATCTGCAGGATTTTTCAGAAATCCATGCGTAAAAGATTAATTGCAATCTTTTCAAGAGGATAGCTCCCCCTCAGCAAACATTGAAAGATTCTGTATCATAGGCAAGGCTGCAAAGCTCTAAGGAATGGCAGCACCAAAAAAGGAGAACTTCCAAACTATGAGCAAAATCCTGGGTTTGATGTTGGCGATCGCCGCCATGAGTGCGTCCGCTCTGGCTGCGGATGAATACAAGATTGACCCGAACCATTCCTCTGTAAACTTTGCCGTTACGCATATGACGGTCAGCACCGTAAATGGCCGGTTCACGGCGTTTGATGGCAAAATTTCCCTCGACGACAAAGACATCACCAAGTCTTCCGTCAATGTCACCATTAAGACAGCCAGCATCAATACGGACAATACCTCGCGAGATAATGACCTGCGCTCACCGAACTATTTTGACGTTGAGAAATTTACGGAAATCACCTTTCAGAGCAAGTCCGTTGAAAAGAAAGGGAATGATTATGTCGCGCATGGGACACTGACCATCCACGGTATCTCAAAGGATGTTGATTTGCCGTTTGATTTAAAAGGTCCTATTGACCCTGGGAAAGGTGGCAAAGTTCTGGGAGCGCATGCCTACCTCACGGTCAATCGCCAGGATTTTGGGATCACGAAAGCACCCGCAGCAATGATCGGCAATGATGTAAAGATCGATCTAAATGTTGAGGCGCACATGGCAGCCCCTGCGCCGGCCTCGGGGAAATAGCTATCGTGCCGAATCCGGAGTACCTTTTGCCGGAGTTGCTCGCCCCCATGGTGCGCAACACTATCTTTTCCGGCAATATTCATCACTGCGTTCAGGCCGACTCCACCAACTCAATCGCGTTGCGTGGAGCGGCACTGGCCAGTCAGCACCCGGACAACACTCCGGAAGGCGCTGTTTTTCTGGCGGAAGAACAAACCGCCGGGCGTGGGCGCAGCGATCACTCGTGGCATTCTGAACGGGGCAAGGGGATTTATTGCTCTTTCCTTTTGCGCCCCCCTATGACGCCTTCAGAATCTTTGTGGCTTTCCCTGATCGCCGGTGTCGCCGTGCAGGACGCAGTTCGAGAGACAACCGGCCTGGCGGCAGACATCCGCTGGCCCAATGATCTTCTTTTGAACGACAAAAAATTCGCAGGCATCCTTACTGAAACAAGTTCTGAGGGAAATAAGGTGCATCACGCGGTCATCGGCATAGGCGTAAATGTAAACCAGCGCCATTTCCCGGATGATCTGCAAGATTTAGCTACTTCCATGTATCTGGAAGGCGGCCGTGAATTCTCTCGCGCGGAAGTTGCGGGGGCGCTGATCCGTGCGCTGGATCGTGAATACCGGGCGCTGCTTCGCGCCATGACCAGTCCCATCCGCACGCCTGCCCTTCGCTTTGAGCCGATCATGCGCCGCGTAGAATCCCGCTCTTCTTATGCTCAAGGGAAGCATGTGCATGTGGATGAAGACGGCGGCTACAAAGGCATAACCGATGGCCTTGATCCACGCGGCTTTCTGCGTGTGCGTACTGATAAGGGCCTGCGCATCGTAATTTCCGGGAGCGTCCGTCCGGCGGCAGGGAGGAACGATGCTTCTGGTTGTTGATGTCGGCAATACCAATACAGTGCTGGGAGTTTATGAGACAGGCATTTCCGGTTTCGCCCCTAAGAAATCGCCGCCGCGTCTGCTGGCCCATTGGCGCGTAGCCACTGTAATGACGCATACGGTTGACGAATATGGCGTGCTGTTCCGCAACCTGTTTGCCATTGGCAAAGTGGAAGCGACCGAAGTGCGCGGCATCATCATTTCTTCCGTCGTCCCGCCTATGGATTCCACGTTGCGCGAAGTTTGCGAGCGCTACTTCCATCTCAAGCCGCTTTTTGTGGAACCGGGAATTAAAACCGGCATGCCTGTGCTTTATGAAAACCCGCAGGAGGTCGGAGCGGACCGCATCGTCAACGGCGTGGCGGCTTTTGAGAAGTTTGGCGGCCCCTGCGTGGTGGTGGATCTGGGAACAGCAACCACATTTGACGCGATCTCCCGCAAAGGAGAATATCTGGGCGGAGTGATCTCTCCCGGAATCGGTATTTCTGCCCGCGCTCTGTTTGAGCACACGGCCCGGCTTCCTTTTGTGGACATAAAAAAGCCCGCCAAGGTCATTGGCACAAATACCGTGGGCAGCATCCAAGCCGGATTATTTTTCGGCTATCTGGGGCTGGTGGATGGCATTTTGGAACGCCTGATCGGCGAGTTGGGATCTGATACCAAAGTGGTGGCTACTGGAGGGCTCGCCACCCTGATCGGCGATAACTCAAAATACATCAAAAACATTGACGATCTGTTGACCCTTGATGGCCTGCGCATTATCTGGGAGCGCAACGCGCCGGGTCAAAAACAGAAGCCCGCTTCCTGATGGCCGGTTGTGCAAAATTACTTTAACTACTTTACCGAGATTGAAGAGCACTTTTGTCGCCGGCGCGGGACCCTTTTAACGGTCTCAACATTGGATTGGGCCTTGATGATGACCTGGAAAGACGCTGGTATTCCCCTGGAGGCCGTTCTGCGCGGAATTGATGAGGCATTTGACAAATACGAGCGCCGCCCGTCAAAGACCCAGAAGATCAATGGCTTGGCCTGGTGTGCACAGGCGGTGCTCACGGCGGCTGAGGAAATGAAGGAAGCCGCAGTTGGCGCACAGCCAGAGAAGCCCTCTGCCGCGGCGGGACTGGAACACGAAGAGATAGCACGATTTCTTGCCGGCAACGCGCAAAAGCTCAGGCAGGTGAAATCGGCTCCGGCGGTGCTGTTGGTTGCGGAAGAATGCGCTGTTACACTTACTGAATTGGCTTCGACGCTGAATACGCCTTCGCACGTACGATTGGAAGATATGGAGCGGAGACTTACGGTAATGGAAGAAAAGATTCTCGCTGCCCTGACCATGACTACCACTGAAGATGAGTTGTTCACGGTGCGCACTCAGGCTGACCGTGAGATTGCGCCATATCGCAGTAAAATGCCGGGAGTACAGATCGAACAACTGCAAAAGCAATTTATTCACAAGCGTCTATTTGAAAAAGCTAAAATTCCACGTCTCAGCCTCTTTTATCTGTGAATCTTACAATTGAAAAGCTGGTCTACGGCGGTGATGGTCTCGCCCGCCTTCCTGAAGGGAAGACGGTGTTTCTGCCGTTTGTGCTGCCGGGTGAAGAAATAAGCGCCACCATTATTCAGGAAAAGAGTAGCTTTGCCCGCGCCACTGTCGACCAGGTGCTCAAGCCTTCGCCTTACAGGATCCAGCCGCCCTGTCCATATTTCGGAACGTGCGGCGGCTGCCACTATCAGCACGCAGGCTATACCGCGCAACTGGAAAACAAGCGCGCCATCCTGAAGGAAACACTCTTGCGCAATGGCAAGCTGGAGTGGAAAAGTGAGATCATCACTCACTCCGGCGAGCCTTGGGGATATCGTAATCGCTCGCGGCTCAAAGTCCGCAGTGGAGCAAATTTCGCCATTGGCTACCACAAGATGGGGTCGCATGAGCTGTTGCCGGTAAAGCAATGTCCCATCAGCTCACCTGCTATTAATCGAGTGTTGACCCACATTTGGGAACTGGGAGAAGCCGGCAAGGTTCCTGCTGGCATTAGCGAAATTGAGTTGTTCGCCGACCATGCAGACGCCAAGATGGTGTTGGAGATCTATCTTGCGCCAGATGCGCCGGAAATGCACGAATTCGCCGCCACTCTGCAAGCTAAAGCTCCCGAGGTAAAAGGAATTGCATTTTTTGCCGAAGACACAGGTCAGGAAGCTCCCAGAGCACAACCGAAATACACCGTTGGCGAAACTGCTCTGACATATCAGGTGGGAGAGAAATCTTTCCGCGTGAGCGACGGCTCTTTCTTTCAGGTCAACCGCTATCTTGTTAAGGAGTTGGTGCAGACCGTGGTGGGTGACTTCCACGGACGCATCGCGCTTGATCTATATGCCGGTGTCGGGTTGTTTGCCTCACACCTCTCCAAGCGCTTCGATCAGGTATTTGCCGTGGAGTCAGCTCCGGCTTCTGCGGCAGATCTCCAGGCCAATGCAGTCAAAAACGTAGTACCGGTGATAAGTCCGGCAGAAAACTTTCTTCCTCGTTGCATCAATATGCAGCCGGAACTGGTGGTGGTGGACCCTCCTCGCGCAGGGTTGGGGGCAAAGACAACTCAACTGCTGGCGGCGCTCCGGGTAAAGCGGGTCGTGTATGTCTCCTGCGACCCCGCTACGCTCGCGCGCGATACCCGCCTGTTCCTTGAAACCGGATATCACGTGGAGGAAGTCCACATGGTCGATCTTTTTCCGCAGACGTTTCACATTGAGAGCGTTGTGCGTTTGGCGCGCTAAAAAGCGCTCCGGCTTTCTCCTTCGCTGGTGGAGCGCCTTCCATCTTCAATTGAAAGACGCCTTTGTGATTCTCTGTCCTTGAGTTATATTCCTTCGCGAACTTGATCGCTTGCCGACTCCACCTCAACCCCGCGCTCCTCTTGTCCTGGCAGCAATCGCATTTGCCTTGGGAATCTGGCTTGCTGGACACATGCAACGCTCTCCAGCGCTCTGGGGATGGTCAACCCTTGGGCTGGTTCTCTGCGCCATTTTCGCATTGGCAATCAAAAGCTTACGTTCTGGACAGATTGCGGCAATCCTGGCTCTGGTATGTGCTGGCGCGTTTGCGCACGTTGCCACACCAGTTTCGCGCATTATTGTGCCGCCAGCAGAACTGCTTGACGGCGAACGTGTGGAAATTATTGCCCATGTCACCAATGATGGCTCGATTCTTGCTGGAGGCGGACCGCGCGAGCGATTTGATCTGCAAACCGAGACCATAAGGCTCAATGATTTTGAATTCGAGCAGGCAGTCGGTATTCGTGCCACGACTTTTTCCCACGACACGAACGAAGATAGTGATGGAGATGAATCACCGCACCTTCTCGGCCTGGCTTATGGTGATCGTGTCCGTTTAACGGCAAAGTTGCGCCTGCCGCGCAACTTTCGCAATCCCGGAGCTTTCGACTATGAGGGCTATCTTCACGACCATGGCATCAGCACCTTAGCCTCTGTGAAGGCAGAAGACATTGAACTGCTGCCGGGCACATCGGGCAGCCGCCTGGGCTTTTGGCGCAGCCGGATGCGCCGCAGCATTCTCGAGCACATTCGCAATATGGGCTTATGGGGCCGCGAAGATGCCGCGCTCTTCGCCGCCATGATCGTAGGCGACGACTCTCTGCTGCTGCGCAATGTCCGTGAAGAATTTCAGCAGACAGGCGTATATCACCTTTTAGTCGTCTCAGGCATGAACGTGGCGGTCCTGGCTTTCGCGATATTCTGGCTGACGCGCAGATTGCATCTTCCGCAATGGGCGGCCGCCGCCCTCACCATTGAGCTTTCTCTGTTTTATGCCTACATCGCAGGCATGGGCATACCGATCGTCCGGGCAGTTTTAATGCTGTCATTGTTCTTGATTGCTCGGCTCTTGTATCGCGGTCGCAGCGGCCTGAATGCCACCGGTTTTGCCGCATTGATGGTGTTGGCACTTTCGCCCAGAGCGCTATTTGATGCTGGCTTTCAATTGACGTTTCTCGCTCTTCTGGCTATCACCGGCATCAGCTTGCCACTGCTGGAGAGAAGTTCAACGCGATACCGCGGCGCACTGCATCATCTTGATTCCACCAGTTACGATCTGGGCCTTGAGCCGCGGCTTGCCCAGTTCCGCCTGGACTTGCGGCTTATAGTGGGGCGACTGGCGCGGTTCGTGGGTTTGCGGCCCGCCCGGTTCATCACCGTCGGTACGATTGCCGCAGCGCTGGCCTTTTTCGAGCTGGCCATTATTTCCGCAATCACTCAGGCAGCGCTCGTTCTGCCGATGCGCACGTATTTTCATCGCGCAGCCATTTTGGGATTGCCGGCCAACGTTCTGGTTCTGCCACTTGCCGGCATCATGCTCAACGCAAGCGTGGGCGCAATAGCCTTAAGCTATATTTCTTTGCCATTTGCACGGCTTGCCGCCTGGCTGGCTGCCGCCGCTCTGCATTGGACTCTCGCCTGCATGCACGCGCTCTCCCGCTTGCATGTGGCGCAGTGGAGAATCCCCGACCCTGCTCCATTTCTTGCGTTGATAGCAGCGACTGGCATTCTTCTGGCGCTGATCACCGTCCGGCAGCGACGCTCGGTCGCATTTGCAGGCATGGCATTGCTGTTTGTCTCAAGCGGTGTTGTGGCCATTTACCGCTCCTCTCCCAACATCGAAGGCCGGAAGCTGGAGATTACGGCAATCGATGTGGGGCAAGGGGATTCACTTCTCGTTGTCTCGCCGGAGGGGCGCACTATGCTCATTGACGGCGGAGGAAGCATTGGCCCGGTCCACGGTGAATTTGATTTTGGTGAGGATGTAGTCGCCCCTTACTTGTGGTCGCGTGGTCTTGAGAGACTGGACGTGGTTGCGCTTACACATGCTCACGGCGATCACATTGGCGGTTTGCCGCATATAATCCAGGACTTTCAACCAGCCGAGCTTTGGGTTGGCATCAACCCTGATACGCTTGCTTTGCGGAATCTGCTCGCCACCGCGGCCGCCCATCACGTAACGGTTCAAAGACACGTAGCGGGAGATGCGTTGGAATGGGGCGGAGCCAGCGTGCGTGTGCTCTCGCCGCCCGCTGACTGGAAACCAAAATCGCAGCCAAAGAACGATGATTCGCTGACTCTGCTGTTGCGGTATGGCAATACCAGCGCCCTGCTGGCAGGTGATCTGGAAAAGAAAATGGAGCGGTTTGTAGCCACAGAATCGCCTGCCGCTGATCTTTTAAAGGTGGCCCATCACGGCAGCGCCACATCAACCACGCCGGAACTGCTGGCAGCCGTGCATCCCCGTTATTCCGTGATTTCAGTCGGCTACCGCAACTCGTTCGGACATCCAAGGCAAGCAGTGCTGGATCGATTGCAGATCAACCACATTCGCACTTTCCGCACTGATCTGTTTGGAATAACCACATTTCTGCTGGATGGAAAAGAAGTTCAGCCACGGGTTCTCCCGCATTGAGGATTTTGTGATCAGGTTTCTTACTTCTCAATTTTTTCCTTCTTAGGGTCCGTAGCCAGCATGAATCCGATCCCGCGCTTGGTATGGATCAAAGGATAAGAAAACCCCTGGTCCACCTTGGCGCGCAGATAGCTGATGTAAACATCCACCACGCCGGTAAGTCCCTCAGACCACAGGTTCCATACCTGTTCCACCACCATGGTGCGCGTTACGGTTCTGCCCGCATTACGCATAAGGTATTCCAGCAGCGCATATTCCCGCTGGCTGAGCTTGATTGGCTTGCCGGCCCGCTCAACTGTGTGCCGCTGCGGATCGAGCACCATGTCTCCAACCGTAAGCGTTTCTGAAGTTTCCTCAGCGCGCCGTAGCAAGGTTTGCATTCGAGCCAACAGCTCCTGAAAGGAAAACGGCTTGATTAGATAGTCGTCCGCTCCCGCCTGGAGTCCTGCAACCCGATCGGCAATCTCACGCCGCCCACTCAAAATCAACACGCGTGTATTCGATCCAGATTGCCGGAGCTTACGTAACAGGGTTAGACCGTCAAGCCGGGGCAGGTTCCAATCCAAAACAATGCCATCATAGTGGCTCTCTGTCGCTAGCTGCAGTCCCATTTCGCCGTCTTCCGCCAAATCGACAGAAAAGTGGTCAGCCTCGAATCCCTGAACGATACTGCGCGCTATTTTGGGTTCGTCTTCAATAATCAGGATGCGCACATTCCATCCATTGCGGCTTCACAAAAAATACTGAAGCACCGGTTTAGAAATTGCAGCGAAGGCACCCTACATTGGTCTTGTTGGCCAGACATATTCAAGCGGCTACATGGCATTAACGATTGCACGATCGGGGCCCGCATCGTAGAGTACAAAAATCGTAAAGCACTGCTTATCGCGTTACGTCTGGCTCGCATTGTCCTCTTTTTCGTCAGCCAATGCGGGGTCTTCTTCTGACGCGGGATTGGCCCTGTAGTCCTCAATCAGGCGCCGTGCCTCCTGCTCCTGAGCAGGGTTTACGCGAACGGAGATCCCGCCTACCCCAGGGAAGACATCCTGGGGCGCCTGGATATTGGTGATGGCAGATTCAATGCCGGCTGAAGTCAATAGCCCATGGACCACCATGGCCTCAGATTCCTGCATAGTGTCAAATACCTCGACCAACTCCGGATCGGCTGTAGGCTCTGTGCTCAATGGTCCCCCTTAACTGTTGGCAAAACTATTATGGCAGAAAAGAGCGCCTCAAGCAGCCGATTCCAAATCAGATCATCCTCTCGGCCAATTAAGATTTATTTCTTCTCCACGCGCAGCAAAGAAAAAGTAAGCGTGCCCCATGACATTCGCGCGCGCATTTGCACCGGAATGCGGGCCGCATCATCAGAGTACCAGACCCAGATTTTCCCTTTGTCTCTCAGGAGTCCAGAGGCGGCTTCAGGTTGCACGCGGATTGTGTTGAACGTTCCCGCAGGTGTTTTTACTTGTTCGCGGGCTTCCACGTGGACCAGAACGGTCTGTGTCGTACCACCGTCATTAATCGGGAAATTATATGTTTTTCCGGCCAGCAAAGGCAGTGATGCAACGTAGTATACGGACGAGAGCATGTCCGTTACGCAATTGGGAATGTCGTGTTCTTCGTGCTTGCTCTCATTTTTCTTGATATTTTTGTGGTCCAGTACTGCCTTGCCGCGCTGGTAATTGAAGCTGATGTTCGTCTCCACGCGGCGGAAGCCTTCCTCAATATGCCGTGAGGTGTTGTGAGCGCAGAAGGTCGAAGGATCAAAAAACGTTTCCAGCCGGTCCTGAACGTGATAAAGAAGGGCAATAGTTCCAGCAGCATCAGCCGTGGCAACAATGCGATGCTCCTGCCCGGCCTGCTCCATGCGCAAAGTGGCAACTCCAGCATTGAAAATGCGCCATTCGCCACCATAAATATAGGTTTGTCCAAGAGGAAACTGGTACTCCGGACGCGGAGGCAAGATGGAAGGCGCAACCATGGCTGTCTGCTCTACCTGAGTTGGCGAAGGTGTGTTAGGGGGCTGCGGCGCAGCTTTCTTTGCCCGCTGCAACGATGGCGCAAATATGGCTGTCGCGCAGACGAAGGCCACCAGGACCAAAGCCCTGGTTCGCGGCAGGCTGTTGTGAAATCTGATCAATGTTTTACCAGCATTTTCAATGCAAGCGCGCCGAGCATCAAGACCGAGCCTAGAGCGGCATTGTATTCACGATGACGCATGTAGAGCGCAGGGGAAAAACGTCCGGAGGCTTCATCGTCGGCGGTGGCACGATAAGGCGTAAAGCGAAGTAGAAGACGCGGTACCTGGCTGGCGTAGGTTTGATAGTCAGGAAAAGCGGAACGCAGATAGCTCTCTTCTGCTTTGATCACCGGAAGATAAATAAAAGCGAACATGGCCAGCGTTGCCACTCCGATCCATACATTGCGCGCCGCGACAATAAAGCCCAAAGCAATGATGATGGAACCAAGATAGAGCGGATTGCGTGTGTAGGCGTAAGGACCAGTTGTGGCAAGGGCCGCGTTCTTTTGAATATGCCCGGACGCAATCGCTCGAACTATGATCCCGGCAATGGAAATGGCAAAGCCGGCTAAAAGCGAAATCCAGGTTGGGCGGGCAAACCAGAGATAGGCTGCGGCGAAGGCGAAACCGAGCGGCACTCGTGACCTTGTGGCAATTCGCGACCAGCTAGGCATTACTGCTCCCAAGCAAATGCCTGGCGGCTGAGATAACCTCTTCAGCGCTGATCTTCAAAAGCCCTGCTTCGGTTTCACCGTGATGAGAAAACGTAGTCTCGCTTTCCGGATGACGTAAAGCTATAGACTTTGTGCCGAAGGGCCCGGTACGCGCCGGATCAGTCGGGCCATACAGCGCGACAACCGGAATTCCCAGCGCCGCCGCCAGATGCAGCGGGCCGGTGTCACCGCCAATAAAAATGCGGGCACGGCGCGTAAGCGCAATGAGCTGCCCAATGGTGCAACGCAACTCAAATGCATTACCGCCGCTGGCCTCAACCACGGCCCGCGCTAAAGTGGCTTCATCAGGAGAAGCATTGACCAAGGTCTTGATATTATGCGCGGCCAGGGCCTTAGCGACCTCGCCAAATCGCTGTGACGGCCATTGCTTGGCGCCCCATCCTGCTCCGGGATTCACGATGGCGAAGCTGGCGATACCCAAACGAGCGATCTCACAGTTCGCCCAGTCTTCCGCTGCTGGATCAACCGGCAACTGTGGAGCAGAAAGCTTTAGTTCCCGCCCGCCAAGCACTGCCGGAAGCGCCTGCGCCGCGAGAGCGTGATTTTGCTCAATGACATGCCCGCCGCTTCGGGCAAATTTTTTCCGATAGAAAAACCGCGCGCCTAATTCTCGCGGATCTTCAAATCCCGCAATCATGTCCGCGCCACCCCAGTGTGCGAAAAAGCCTGATTTAATTGCGCCCTGAAAATCCAATGCAAAATCGTAACCGATCTTTTTCACCCGCCTGAGCGCCCCAAGAATTTCGCCTGTAGATGACGGCCGCAAAAAGTTCTTGCGCCAGCGCATTGTATCGAGAGTATGAACATTATTGACAACCGGCTTCTGCGCGCTGACAGAGCTAGGGCTGGCTTTTCTTCCTTGCGCGGTAAGCAACTCAGACCATCGCTCCTCCACCAACCAGCCCAGCGTGGCATCAGGCAATGCCGCGCGAATGCCTGTGACCACCGGCAAAGCATGCAGGATGTCGCCCATAGCGCCAAGACGGACAATCAGGATTTTTGCCATGCCTGCCTTTTCAGCAACTCTGTGGTTGAGTGGTCTTTTGGGTCGCCGACAATCGCCACACGCCCACCGCAAGCAACCACCACTTCGCGCTCTGGTACACTGTCTTCAGTATAGTCAGTGCCTTTGGCATGGATGTCCGGACGCAGAAGCAGGATAAGCTCCTTCACATCAGGTGCGTCGAAAATGGTGACAGCATCTACATCAGCCAGCGCTGCCAGCAACTCCGCCCTTTCAGCTTCCGGGACGCGTGGCCGTCCTTCTCCCTTAAGTTTGCGCGTGCTTGCGTCAGAGTTGACGGCGACAATCAGTTTGCCGCCAAGCTGCTTGGCAGCGCGTAAATACCGCACATGCCCCACGTGAAGGAGATCAAAACAGCCATTTGTGAGAACAATCTGCTCCCCCTCTGAGCGCCACTTCCCGACCTGCTCTGCCAGGTCTGAGACGGCGAAGACTTTTTGGGCTTTCTGAGGCAGTTAGCCCTCCATGACGGCACGCATGAGTTCAGCGCGGGATACGGTCGCCGTGCCGCGTTTCATCACCACTATGCCGCCGGCATAATTGGCAAGCCGCGCCGCAGATTCAGGATCAGCCCCTGCTGCCAGGGCCGCAGTATATGTGGCAATGACTGTATCGCCGGCGCCAGTCACGTCGGCAACCTCATCAGATCCATAAATGGGAATGGTAACCGGCTTGTTGGATCGGGAAAAAACCACCATGCCATCTTTGCCGCGTGTAACCAGCAGTGATTGCAGTTTCATCTTCTGCATCACCGCTTTGCCTGTGGCCATGAGGCGTGCATTGTCATTACCAATACTTGTGCCAAGAACAGCTTCTAACTCCGCCTCATTCGGAGTTGCTGCGCTCACGCCGCTGTATTCCAATGTTCGATAACGGGAATCCAGCGTGACCGGCACACCATTCAGAGAGGCGCGCGACCGGATGTTGTCAAATATTTGAGGAGTAGCCGCGCCGTAGCCATAATCGGAAATCAACAGAGCATCGGAAGCCCGAACATAGCCACGGGCTTGAAAGGTAATGTCACGAATTGCGGTGCGATCCAGGGCGACGTCAGGTTCACGGTCCACACGGATTACCTGCTGGCGCGGCGAGTGCGTGGTCCCGGCAAGAACCCGCGTCTTGGTGACAGTCCCGCGGCCTTTGATCCGGCGAATGGCGCTCACGGAAATATGCTTCTGGCGAAATGCGTGAAGCAGCATACGCCCGGCTTCGTCATCGCCGATAACCCCTACCGGAAGCACAGTTACGCCCAGGTCAGCCAGGTTATAAATGGCATTGCCTGCGCCTCCCGGCACCACCATGCGCTCACGATGGCGCAAAATTAGCACCGGAGCCTCGCGGGAAACCCGTGAGATCTCGCCGTAAATAAACTCATCGGCGATCAGGTCGCCAAGAACTGTAATACTGAGCTTGGGAAACTGCTCAACGATCTTGACAAGGCGGTCAGCCAGCTTTGAGGGTTTTTGCATCGACTCACGATTTTCTCATGCCGGAGCTAGAATTTGCAGGCACAACGTTGTTCTAAGGTCTGAAGTATCTCCGAGATCACTTGTTCCGGCGATTCAAGTTCTATACGTAGCGAGGCCGTTTGGAGCGGCACAAGTTGAGTGGCGAGTCTGTCAAGGTTGATAACATCCTTCGCTGTAGTGATAAATCCGCTGGCATTTAGCTTTTTCTTTGTTTCTAAGAGGCGACTAATATCACTCTCTACATAGTGATGATGGTCCCGGAAAATCATGGTGCCTCCGACTTCCTGGCCGTGTGCCTGCAAAGCATCAAAAAACTGTTGTGGACGTCCGATGCCGCAAAAAGCAATCACCCTGTCGCTACTCTCAGCAATTTCGGTCTTCCTGTGGACGTTCCAAACACGTTTCGGTCCAGGCGATAGCTTGAGGCTGTCTTGAAGCACAACTGCATCGGCTCGACGCAAAGCCTTAAGCGGCTCGCGCAGGCGGCCTACGGGAAGCAAAGTGCCGCGGTAATCCTTAGCCGGCAGCAGAACAATATCAAAGTCACGGTGCAGGCGCCGATGTTGAAACCCATCATCCAGCAGATGAAGCTTGCTGGAAAATTGTTTTTCGGCCAGAAGGCCAGCCTGGTAACGATCAGCGCCAACAATCACCGGCACACCTAGCTTACGTGCCATCAGGAGCGGCTCATCCCCAAAGCTCGCGGAAGTTCCATCAGGATCAACTACGGCGATTTCGGTTGAGCTGCGGCCATAGCCGCGCGATAGCACGTCAAACGCAATGCCCCGCCGGTTGAGCAACTCACCCAGCGCAATAACAAATGGCGTCTTTCCAGTGCCGCCCACGGAGATGTTGCCAACGCTAATCACTGGCCGGGCGAGCTTATGCACTTTGAAGACACGCCGGTCGTACAGCGCATTGCGAATCGTGACCCCAGCGCCAAAGATGGCGGAAATTGGATTCATCGCCCATCCCGCGGTTGCTGCGCCAGCAGAGGCCCCAGAGCTTCCAGCGTTCGGCGCGTGGCTCCTGCATGGCGCTCAAATAACTCCTTCGCCCGGTTGCCCATATCTCTGCGTTCATCTGGATTATTCAAGAGATCGAGCAACTGAGTGGCTAAAGTCTCAGAGGTGGCAACTTTTATTGCGCGGCCCTGTTCAAAGATGCTGATTATTTCACGAAAATTAAAAGTATGTGGCCCCACCACAATGGCAGAGCCATATTGCGCAGGCTCAAGAATATTATGCCCGCCGGTTGGGACCAGGCTGCCGCCGATAAAAGCAATGTTAGCTAGCGCGTATATAGGCGCCAGTTCGCCTACACTATCCAGCAGAAAGATGCCTCCTGTGATTGCCTGCGACGGCGACCATGTAGTGCGGCGCACATACGGCAAGCCGGCAGATGAGATCAGCGCAGCCACTTTTTCAAACCGCTCCGGATGCCTGGGCGCAAGCACCATGATGGCCGTGGGGAATTGCCGCTGGACTGATTTAAACGCTTCCAGCAGAAGCTCTTCTTCTCCTTCGGCGGTGCTGCCCCAGACGATCACCGGCGAATCCCTATCGATGGCAGAGCGCAAGTCTGTTGCTAACGAAGATTCCGAACTCGGGCGAACATCAAATTTCAGATTACCGCTGACCCGCACGCGCTCCGTGGCAGCGCCAATCGCGCGTAGCCTTTCCGCATCTTCCGCGGTTTGGGCCAGAAACAAATCCATCTCAGACAGCACGCGACGAAAGAGCCATTTAAATCTTCGATATCTGGGAAACGATCTGTCTGAGATGCGCGCGTTGACTGTCGCCAGTCCTACTCCGTCTTTGCCGGCAAGATGTAACAGATTGGGCCAGAATTCGGTTTCCGCCAGAACAATCAATCGTGGTTTAAGCGCGAAGAGATAGCGCCGCACGGCAAAGCCAAAATCCAAAGGCATGAAAAACACACGATTCTCGCCAAAACGCTGCCGCGCCAGAGCCTGACCCGTGGCGGTTGTCGTCGAGATAAAGATTTGTCTTTCCGGATATTTCTGGCGCAACTCAGTTACCAACTGACTTACGGCAAGCACTTCACCCACCGACACGGCATGTACCCAGATGGAACCCTGCTTGGCATCATGCAGCCGCTGGGGCACGAGCCCAAGACGTTCGGTGAACCCTGCCCGATACTTGCCCAGCCGCAGCATCTGCACGGCCAACCATGGCAGCGAAAGCAGCGCCACCACGGCCAGAAACAGACTGTAAAAGACATACATGAAGGACTTGGACATTCTATGGAAACAGCGCCGTTGTGCAAACCTGCCCGGCAACTGGATATAATCAAATCTGTGAAAGCTGCCCGGATCATCGTTTGCGTAGCCGTGCTGACTACGGTGCTCTTCGGCGAAAAGCACTTCAATCCGCCTCCGGCAGCCCATGCCAGCACTTACGCTCTGCATGAAACGCACCGGGACGAAAACGTCACCATAGCCGTTGAACCATATAACCAGGAAGACGTAAAACGCGTATTCAAGGTCAATTATTGGGAGCATGGCCTTTATCCGGTCCGGCTCTTTATTTCAAATGATAGTGATCAAACGCTCATGCTTGATTCGCTGAAAATCGAGTACATTACTGCCAAACGAGACAAGCTGCAGCCCGCCACCAATGCCGACATATACCGCATGCTGGTACGGCCCAACCGCGCCGACCAGAGCCATCCCGGTATGCATCTACCGTTCCCAGTCGGGAAGAAAAAAGAAGCCATCAGCAAAGACACGCAGGAAGAATACGAATCGGCGCAGTTCCTCAGTGTTCCCGTTACTCCGCACGCAACCCACAGCGGCTATTTGTTTTTTGACATGCAGGGAGATCCACCGGAGCCAGGCGCGCATTTATACATCTCTGGCATCAGGGCCGGATCCAAAGATTTGTTTTACTTTGAAATTCCCATGGACAAGCCTGCGAGCGCCACGCCTTTACCCAAATAGCCAAGTAATTTTGGCCCTATAATCTTTTCATGTCAGCCGGCACACAAGCTTCGTCTGCACTGCGCGAGAAATACGAGCCAGTTATCGGGCTGGAAGTGCATGTTCAACTGCTTACCCAGACCAAGATTTTCTGCGGCTGTTCCACACAGTTTGGCGCTCCTCCCAATACCAACGTCTGTCCGGTATGTCTGGGACTGCCCGGCGCATTGCCTGTATTAAATAAGCGGGCGGTTGAGTTTGCGATTCTGGCTGCACAGGCATTGAATTGCCAGGTTCGTGAGACTTCAATCTTCGCCCGCAAGAATTATTTTTACCCTGACCTGCCCAAGGGGTATCAGATTTCGCAGTTTGATAAACCGCTGGCTGAGCATGGATATATTGATATCGCGCAAACCGGCGGCGGGTCTCGAAGAATTGGTATTACCCGGCTGCACATGGAAGAGGACGCGGGCAAGAGCATCCATGACGGGCTGGCAGATTCTGGAACCTACACGTCGATTGACCTTAACCGCAGCGGGACGCCATTGATTGAGATTGTCAGCGAACCTGACATGCGATCAGCGGATGAGGCTTTTGAATATCTCACGCTGCTGAAAGAAGTCATCCTGTACACCGGCGTGAGTGATTGCAACATGGAAGAAGGCTCTCTGCGCTGCGACGCTAATGTGAGCGTGCGCCCTAAAGGACAGGAAAAATTCGGCACCAAGACCGAAATCAAGAATGTAAATTCCTTTCGCTTCATTCGAGAAGCCATTGAGTATGAAGTGGATCGGCAGATTGAAGCGATTGAATCTGGCGAGAGAATCCAGCAGGAAACCAGGCTATACAATTCCAGCGAAGGCAAGACTTACAGCATGCGATCAAAAGAGCAGGCGCATGATTACCGTTATTTTCCTGAACCTGATTTGCGTCCTCTGGTAGTCAGCGAACATTGGCGGCAGGAAATCCGCAGAGCTTTGCCGGAACTGCCGGAAGCGCGCCGAAAACGCATGGTGGACGACTACGGCATTACTGATTATGACGCGCGCGTGCTCACCGCAACCAAAGCTCTGGCTGATCAATTTGAGGAAGCTGCCAAATCAGCAAAGAATCCAAAGCGAGTAGCCAATCTTGTGCAGGCCGAATTGATGGGACGCCTGAAAGCCAAGGGCATGGAAATTGAGCAATCTCCAATTTCCATGAAGGGCGTTGCGATGTCCGCAGATATGGTGGAATCCGGCGCGATCTCCGGCAAGATATTAAAAGATCTTTATGACAAAGCTTTTGCTGCCGGCGAAGATTTCACCACAGTCTATGAAAGAGAGAAGCCACAGCAAATCACGGATGTTGCAGCACTGGAAAAGATCGTCGATGAAATTATTGCCGCCAATCCAAGTCAGGTTGAGCAATATCGGGGCGGCAAATCCACAATTATCGGTTTCTTTGTCGGACAGGTGATGAAAGCCTCAAAAGGCCAGGCCAACCCAGAATTGGTGAATGAATTGATCAAGAAGAAACTGGGATAAAAATCGCACTTTTTAAGCTCTGAGAGGGCGGTAAAAAAAAGAATTTTGTATTGCATCGTAATACATTATAATATTTTGTATTATAAACGGGTGATACATGGAAAAGCAGACTATAAGTTTTCGCTTGGATGCAGAGAAGGTTAGCGCTCTGGATGTGCTGGCGAAAGCCATTGATCGAGACCGTACCTATCTTCTGAATGAAGCTGTGGCTGCCTATCTGGATACGCAGCAGTGGCAATTAGACCATTTGCAAAAGTCAATTAAGCAAGCGGAAGCAGGCCAGCTTATTGGGCATCAGGAGATCAAAAAGATGGTGGCCGGCTGGCGTCACAAATAATTAAATTGAAGATACGCTGGACTGCAATTGCGGCAAGTGATCTAAAAGCTGCGTATGAATATATCCATTATGAATCCGTTGCGCATGCAGCTAAAACAATTAACCGCATCCTCTCCAGTATCGAAGCGTTGGAACGCTTTCCGCACATGGGCCGTGAAGGCCGCATTGAAGGCACACGGGAACTTGCGATCACCGGCACGCCATTCCTCGTGTATTACCGAATCAAGAGAAGTCAAATTGAAATTCTCGGGGTACTCCATGCTGCCCGAAAATGGCCTGATTCAATCTGAAGTGAAGAACCCCAATGTTTCACATGCCCGTGATCATTTTTTTGGCTTGAGTTTGTTCTTGAGGCTGTATCCAATCACGCGGCAACAGCCCAGGCTTTCAAGAGCTCATCGCGAAACTCAGAGCCATAGTGCCGTCCCAGCTCTGAAACCGCGCGCGTCAAATTTGAATGCAGAGTGAAAAAACGCAGTCCGCCTACTTCATTCAAATCTGACAGACTGGGTGGCGCAAAGGGCAGCCAGGGCTGGGTCCTGAAGATCAGCCACAGTTTGATCTTGAACAAGGACAACACGGCATAAAGCCGGAATTCCACTGCAGCAACGTGCAACTGGCGCGCGCAATCACGATAGCATTCGCCATATTCCTCGGTTTGTCCAACAATTTCTCTCTTAAGTTCGGCATTCGACCACTCAAGAAGAATGTGGGCATTGTGCGACATGCGAATCAGATGCTCGCGCAGGAAATGCAGATTTCGCTTGTGTTCCAAGCGTAAAGCCAGGCTGGTCATGGCTGAACGCATATATTCCCCGGTTTCAGGATTTAGGAGCTCAAGCATGCTTGCAGAATCCACCGGTTGTAGAAAGGCAGGTACATCGCGAATGGTGCGGCAGGGGAAGCGGGAAAGACGGCCAAGAAAAAAATACAATGCACTTGCACAGAGAAGCGCCAGCACGATCAAGAGAAAAGCATATGTGCTCATGGCCTGAAGATGCCCCTTACCTCCCGTTTATACCTTTGCAATCGTTCCAGGAACAGCTCAGGTGTAAACAGATGTCGGAAGTTACGAAAAGGATCACTGGGCTCGGGTCGGACAAATGAAGCCAGCCATACCGTTACTGCTATACAGTATGTCACAATCGGGAAATACTGAAAGAAGATTAGGAATTTTAATCCAAAGCCCGTTCGCAGGATGGTGGCAGACAGTATGCCTGTCGCGGCAATTCCAAAGCCTACCGCGATCCCGAACGCGTATTGCCGGTAATCCAAGTTGAATATTTGCGCCAGCAGGAAAATAAGAAAGAACACTCCCAATTGCAAACAGCGAACAGCAATCTGCAATGAAAAAATTGTCTCCAACACCGGCGCAGTCTGGACTGCGGGATGAACAATGGGAATCAGCACTGCGATACCCAGCATCAATAAACCCATCGCAGGCAAAAGGAATTTGAACCAGGGCAGACCATTAAAATTCTCAAATACACGCCGGAAAACTTCATGAATGGCCAGAAAACCAAGCACCGCATAAATGGCTTCTGAGCCCCAATACACGTAGAAGTACTTCAATGTGTTGATCTGGTTGCGGACGAGCAGGAATTTATAGATTTCCGCGACTACGGCAAAAACCGTGTAAGCCAGAAAGAAGGGAAACTCTCTGTAAAGCCGGCGGCGCACCAACAGAAATGCCAGGCAGGTTTGAAGGACCGGCGGGATCAGCCCGAGCACAGTATCCAGATTTTTCACCTTTGCGTCAGCTTAAACCAGCCAAGCCAAGGCTACAAACTGCTTTTAACAGTCATCAGGGCTGAATAATTCCGGCAACTTCTTATGGGACGCAGTTAGTGCCCGGTATGCAGGTAGGCGGCTTCTGGCCCCCATCCGCCAAAACCGGCGTGGAACAGCATGCAGTCAGCAAACCAAGGACCAACAAAAGACGGAAAACGCGCATCATGGAAATTCCCTCCGAAGCGGAAGATTTTTGTTACTGGGTTATACCTGGGTATTCTGGTTTAGTAGAGTTGTGCTGGCCTTGTTTGATATATGTGCTTGCGGCTTTTTTTATTTTGGCGCCCTTGGAGCGAAGGCTTTGTACCTGGCATTCACTGCGCTGCAAAATCGAGGCTCAGCAACTCCTTATGGTTATAATCAAAGCTACCCCACTCGAAGGAGACTCTCTTGCAGCAAGCTGAAATTGGCATTATGGGCGGCAGCGGTTTGTATTCCATGCCCGGGCTAACAGATATCCGTGAAGTCACTGTGCAAACTCCATTTGGCGAACCATCGGACGCCTACGTGCTTGGTACGCTGGAAGGCCGCCAAGTGGCATTTCTTGCGCGGCACGGCCGCGGGCATCGCATCATGCCTTCAGAAATTAATTTCCGCGCCAACATTTACGGCATGAAGGACCTTGGCGTAGAGCGTGTCTTGTCCCTCTCTGCCGTTGGCTCGCTTAAGGAAGAGCACAAGCCCACCGACTTCGTGATTCCTGACCAGTTCATCGACCGCACGATTCACCGGATTTCCACATTCTTTGGCCATGGCATTGTGGCGCACGTTGCGTTCGGCGATCCCATCTGCCCTGAAGCGTCGGCGGCGTTTACCCAGTCCTGCAAAGACATTGGCGTGGTAGGCAAGCAGGGCGGGACATATATCTGCATGGAGGGGCCGCAGTTTTCCACCCGTGCGGAATCCAATCTTTACCGTAGTTGGGGTGCTGATGTAATTGGGATGACCAACTTGCAGGAGGCCAAGCTCTGCCGCGAAGCCGAAATTTGCTACTCCACCTGCGCAATGGTCACAGACTATGACTGCTGGCGCGCCGGGCATGAAGACGTGACCGTGGATCAGGTGCTGAAGGTGGTGCGCGAAAACGCGGAGAATGCCGCCAAGGTGGTGAAACACGCGGTTGGAATCATGCCAAAAGAACGCAAATGCGCCTGCGGTTCTGCCATGAAGTACGCAATCCAGACTGATAAAGATAAAATCCCTGCGGCCACGCGGCAAAAGCTGGCGCTGCTGCTGGATAAATATCTGGGCAAGGGCCAGGAGGCAAAAGCGTAATCAACGCTCCTGAAAGCGTAAACAGCAAACGAACGACCGCTCCGGCGCGCCGTGACTACTGGCTGCTTGCGTGCATCTCTGCCGCAATTTCCATCGGTGCCCTGATCTTTTATTACCATCAGGGCGCCATCCTTCTTTATGGCGATGCCGTCGCCCATATCAACATTGCGCGGCGGGTATTTGATTCGCGAACGCCGGGGCTGCTTCAACTTGGTACCGTCTGGCTACCGCTGCCGCACCTGCTCGATATCCCATTTATCGTGAATGACCGCATGTGGCAGACGGGCCTCGGTGGCTCGATTCCTTCAATGATTGCGTATGTCGCCGGAACGCTTGGAGTGTTTCGGCTGGTTCGGGGTCTAACGTCTCGCAATCATGCTTCTTCAATGGCTTCCTGGATTGCTGCACTGATTTACGCGCTCAATCCTAACCTCATCTACATGCAGGCAACGGCAATGACTGAGTCGCTGTACCTGGCCCTGTTTGTCTGGTCGGCAGTTTACTTTGCGGAGTTCGTACTTCAGGCGCGTGAGCAGCCAGAGCTCGCCCGGAAATCTTTGTTCAAGTGCGGTCTGATAGTCTCTGCGGCCATGTGGGTTCGTTATGACGGTTGGTTTCTGGCAGCAGTGATTGCTGTTTCCGCAGTGATCGTTCTTTGGCGATTGCAGTCGTTTGTCCGGCCTTTACGGCTCGGCCTTATTAGTTTCGTGCTGCTCACCGGGATTACGGGCGGTCTTTTTCTTGTTTACAACCAGCTCGCTTACGGCAATGCGCTGGAGTTTGCTAACGGGCCATACTCTGCGCGCGCCATTCAGGAGCGCAGCAAGACCGCAACAACGCCCACCTATCCAGGAGAAAATTCTCCGCGTGTCGCGACCTTGCAATTTTTGAAAGTGTCCCGGCTCAATGTCGCGGAAGGCATACCTGAAATCCTGCTGTTTGCTGCCGCCTTTATCGCCTTCTTGGCATCGCTCTATTTTTCGCGCCGTTACCTGCCCTGGGCCATTTTGTGGATACCTGTGCCTTTTTATGCGCTGTGCATTGCCTGGGGCAGTGTGCCTATTTACCATCCGGAATGGTGGCCATTCAGTTATTACAATGTTCGTTATGGATTGCAGTTGCTGCCGGCTATAGCAGTGTTTGCTGCGCTGGGTTGCGAATTTCTCACCAACTTCTTTTCCCGGCGGCATGTCATGGGCGCGGCAGCCCTGGTCATGGTTGTGAGCTATTTTTCAGTGTGGCAGCGTACACCCATCTGTCTGCGAGAGGCGCAGGCCAACGGCAGTGAACGCATGGCGCTGGAGCAGGAATTGGCGAGAAAGCTAAAAGCATTGCCCCCCTCCGCAACCCTGATGATGAATTGCGGAGCGCATCCCGGCGCCATGCAGATGGCGGGAATTCCTTTTCGTCGCATGTTGCGAGAGAGCAATCCGCCTTACTGGGAAGATGCGCTCAAACGGCCAGCGGAGTCGGCGGATTACATCATCGCCTTCCCCGGAGATGACGTGGCCCAGGCAGTACAGCGGTTCCCACAGGGGCTTGAGACGGTTGCCACAATTGGCACTCCCACGCAGCCAAAGGTATTGATCTATCGCGCAAGCCACTGATAATTGTCATAAGATCAAGCACAGACGCTCATGAAAATATTGGCTCTTATTCTGCCGCAAATTACCCTGGCTGATCTGCTTTCTAAAACCATGGTCCGGCTCGTGCTGGCTGCTGTGCTCGGCGGAATTATTGGCCTGGAGCGGGAACTCAAGCGCAGGCCTGCGGGTCTGCGGACCAATATGTTTATTTGTTTCGGAGCAGCCATGTTCACGATTCTCTCTACAGAACTGGCTGGAGAGTGGGGCATTGGCGATCACACGCGCATTGCAGCGCAGATTATTCCCGGCATCGGCTTCATCGGGGCGGGGTCTATATTGCACGATAAAGGCGGGGTAAGCGGGCTTACCACGGCAGCAACGCTGTTTGTGGTTGCATCTATTGGAATGGCTGCTGGTGGCGGGCTTTATTTAATGGCCATATTTTCCACCATGCTGATTTATCTTGCGTTGCACGTGCTTGGGTTTTTGGAACGGCAATTCAATCTAAAACCGCTTTATATGAACTACTCCATCCTCTCGGGAAAAACAGCCGACGATCTGGTGGCAGAAGTGAATGCGATTCTGGAAGACCAGGGCAAGGAGATGCAGGCCATGCGGCTGAGCAGGTCGGGAGAAAACGAGAAGCTTGTGTTCCGCGTGGACGGTACGCGCCATGAACACAAACAGTTGATAGACCGCCTGCGCCAGTCAGCAGACTTGGGCAGCCTGGAAACTACGGCAGGGCTGGACATTGACTAAGATGAAAGTCCCCTTTACCAAAGCGTCGGCCTGCGGCAATGACTTCCTGATCATTGATGGCCTTGAGGCTCCCGCAGACCTGCATCAATTCAGCAAGCAGATTTGTGATCGCCATAACGGTGTTGGCGCCAATGGTGTGGAGTGGCTCTTCCCCGCGTCGGATGCCGATTTGAGTGCGCGGCTGATCAATGCCGATGGCAGTGAGGCAGAAATCTCCGGCAATGGAACGCGCTGCGTTGCGGCGTATCTGGTAAGCCAGGGTCATGCCGGCAAAGTTGCCATCCGAACGGGCGCGGGCGTGAAGCATTGTGAGCTGATTTCGCGAGATGAGCACCGTTTTGAATTTGAAATGGAAATGGGCGAGCCCAAGGTGGGAGATGAGTTTTCCATGACTGTAGGTTTTGCGCCTGTGCATGGAACGCCGGTTTCCATGGGCAACCCGCATTACGTGCTGTTTGTGAAAGACTTTTCCCCTGTATGGCCGGCGGAGGGCGCTGAGATCGGCCGCCACCATGATTTCAAAGATGGGGTTAACGTTGAATTTGTCCGCTTGAGCGGCCCCAATGAGATTGACGTTCGCTTTTATGAGCGGGGCGTCGGCGAGACGCAGTCTTCCGGCACTGGATCGTGTGCCGCTGCGGTGGCAGCGATAGCCGCCGGCCATGTGATCTCGCCAGTGAAAGTGCATGCGCCGGGAGGTACGCAGGTGGTGCGTTGGACAGAGGGCAAAGTGTTTTTGCGCGGACCGGCGCAATTAATCTGCCAGGGAGAGTTCCTTGGCTAGCCTTAAGGCGATCAAGCCGCCGGCCCTGCGCCCGGGCGACAAGATTGGCCTGATTGCTCCCGCCAGCAGCTTCAAACGCGAAGCTTTTCTGGTCGGATGCAACCGGCTGCGTCAGATGGGCTATGAGCCGGTGTACTCACCAGATATTTTTGATCGCGACATTTATTTTGCCGGAAGCGCGGAGCGGCGTGCCCGCGAGTTCCTTGAAGTCTGGCGCCGCGATGATATTGCCGCGCTGATCTGTGTGCGCGGCGGTTATGGTAGCAACTATCTTCTAGAAAATCTCGATTACGGGATGATTGCCGCGCGTCCGAAGATACTGCTGGGATGCAGCGACATAACGTCACTGCTGACCGCAGTCCATGATCGGACTGGGTTGGTGGGCTTCCATGGGCCGATGGTCGCAAAGGATATTGCCGACGGCACGTTTGATCCTGTTAGCTGGAAAAGTGCGCTGGAGAGTGGCGACAACTGGAATGCCCCGATTTCCGGTATTGAAGTATTGCGTTCTGGGACCGCGATTGGCGGGCTTTACGGCGGATGTCTTTCCATGTTGGCGGCGTCACTGGGGACGCCTTTTGAAATTCAGACAGATAACACAATACTTTTTATAGAAGACATTGCAGAGAAGCCCTTCCGAATTGACCGCATGTTGATGCAATTGCGGCTGGCCGGCAAGCTTGAGGGCGTGCGCGGATTTGTTTTTGGCGAAATGCTGGACTGCCTTCCGCCCAAGGACGAGACATATACTTTGCAGCAGGTCATCATGCGCGTGCTTGCGCCTTTTGATGTTCCCATTATTTATGGGCTTAAGTCGGGCCACGTGACCAGCGGTAATGTCACGCTACCAATCGGCGTGCAGGCGGAACTGAAGGCGGAAAGCTCAGGCATGCACCTTAAAATCCTTGAAGCCTCTACCTTGAAAGCTGCTACGTAAAATTCCCGCTCGCGAAAACGCGTAAATCCGGTAATCTTGAATCGTGGAACAACAGCACGTACACATCATTGGAATCTGCGGGACAGCCATGGCATCTCTCGCGGGGCTGCTCAAACAGCGTGGATTCAAGGTCACCGGCTCAGACGCCGCTGCCTATCCGCCTATGTCAGATTTTCTGGCATCAATTTCCATACCCATCATGCAGCCATATTCTGAGGCCAATCTGAAACCGCGGCCGGACATGGTGATTGTGGGCAATGCGATTTCGCGCGGGAACCCAGAACTTGAATATGTTCTGGACGAGCGGATTTTCTTCCGCTCCATGCCGGACATTCTGTTTGACCTTTTTCTGCGCACGCGCCAGCCGTTGGTCGTTGCGGGAACGCATGGCAAGACGACAACCACGTCCATGCTGGCATGGATTTTCCAGTCAGCGGGTAAAGATCCATCTTTTCTGGTCGGCGGGATTGCGGAAAATTTTGGCAGTAGCTTTGCCCTGCGCCAGGGAAAGCACTTCATCATCGAAGGTGACGAATACGACACTGCCTTCTTTGATAAAGGTCCCAAGTTCCTGCATTACTTTCCTCAGTCCATCATTCTTACTTCGGTGGAATTTGACCACGCCGACATTTATGCCGATCTGGAGGCGGTAAAACTCGCGTTCAAACGGCTGGTAAATCTGGTCCCGCGAAAAGGGAAGATCATCGCCTATGACGCGAATGAGAACGTGAAGGAATGCGTCGCAAAAGCCTTGTGCCCCGTAGAAACCTACGGAATGAAAGAAGGCTCATTTTGGAGGATCACAAACCTGCGGTTTGAAGCTGAGAAGACAATGTGGACTGTGTTCCGAGATGGAAAAGAGCCGGTGGATTTTGAGTTTGGGCTGGCGGGCGAGTACAACGTGCTTAATGCAACTGCGGCGGTCGCGATGGCGGCAAACTATGATATTGATCCGCTGGTGATTGCTGAAGCGCTCAAGAGTTTTAAAAGCGTGAAGCGCAGGCTGGAGATCAAGGCAGATGTGGATGGTATTAAGATCATCGACGACTTTGCCCACCATCCCACAGCGATTGCCGCCACGCTTACGGCGTTACGCGTGCGTTATCCCGGCAAACGTCTGTGGGCCATCTTTGAGCCGCGTTCAAATACTCTGCGCCGAAAAGTTCTGGAAAGAGAACTAATCAGCAGCCTCGCCGTCGCAGACGAGATAATCATTACCCCGATCTTTAAGCCCGAGGCTGTTCCGGAACATGAACGGCTGACAACAGCGTCAGTGGTGCAGGGAATCCGCGATGCAGGTAAGCCCGCGCGAGAGATCGCCGACGCTGACGCTATTGTTGAGGCCATTGCGCCAGAGCTGCGCAGCGGTGACGTGGTAGCCATCCTATCCAATGGTGGATTTGGCGGCATCTATGAAAAGCTGCCACGCAAGCTGGAGGATCTGCGCGGCGTGTTCCGTTCATGATGGTACGCATCATCGGACTATTCCGCAGCCTGCTGGCGCTTTTTTTCTGGATCGTGGTCGTTCCTCCGGCCGCGCTCATCGCTTTTCCCTGGACCCTTATAACTGGCGATGTGACGTTCCTGTATTGGCTGGGTATGGGGCTGGCGCTTGCCGGACCAAAAATTGCCGGAGTCAAAGTAAAGCTGGTTGGCGTGGAGAAGATTGATCCGGCAGGCACATATATCTTCATGTCAAACCACGTCTCAAATTTGGATCCGCCAATTCTTGTTCCGCTAATTCCCGGACGCACATCTGTGCTGGCAAAGAAAGAGATTTGGCGCATTCCAATTTTAGGTAAGGCGCTGGATCTGGCGGAAATTGTTCCGGTGGAGCGCAGCAATCGCGATTCAGCCATCAGCAGCATCCGTCGTGCCGGCGAGGTGATGAAACACCATATCAATATGACGATTTTTCCTGAAGGGACCCGCTCGCCCGATGGCCGGTTGATGCCCTTTAAAAAAGGGCCTTTTCATCTGGCCGCGGAAACCGGCTTTTCCATTGTTCCCATTACGATCCTGGGGACGTATGAGATGATGCCGAAAGGAAGCTCAATCATAAAGAGCGGCACGGCGACGTTAGTGTTTCATCGACCGATTGACCCAAAGCAATATAAGTCGCGAGAAGAAATGGTGCAGGCAGTGAGAGATGCGATCAATAGCGCGCTGCCGCCGGAGCGGCAGTAACAATTTCGCCGCTTTTGCGCAGATGAAACGCAGATAACATCACTGCCTTATTTTCAATGTGCAACCGCGCTGGTATCGACTGTAGCGGTATTTTGGTCGAACTTAATCGCAATCAATCCTTCTTGATTCTTGTGCAGGACAGGTCCAGTAAGAGCGTGGTTGCGGCCATTGGCATCCGTGAACTGGATCTTAAGCGCGCCATCATCAGTAAATTTTACCGGAGAAGCAAAAGTTTCTCCGGGAGCGAGCTTGTCTTTGCCAAACGTAGCGCTGGGATAGTCGACAATGATGGTGGAAATGGGCTGGGCGCTGGTGTTAATCAGCTTAAATGTAACCATGTGGGCGCGACAGCCTGCCAGAGCGGCCACTATGACGAACATCACGGTGCAGCGGAAAAATTTCATTTCTTCTCTATCATTTTTTTCTATCATTTTTTCTCGATGACCCGCGCAGCCAATACTGCGCCGTTGCGGTTGTCGTGCAACTTCAACGGGAAGACCAGGATATTCCAATTCCAGCGGGTCTTCTTTTTGGGCAGATGAGGCAGGCAGCGGAAGCTGCGGTCCACGTAGGTTTCCCGCGTGTCTGCGACAGTGCGAATAATGTCTTTCCATTCGTCGCTGAGCTCAGGAAATTCCTCAAAACGATTTTTCCCGGCGAACCAAGTACGCTTCTTCTCGTAGAGCCGCGCAAAAAATTCATTTACGTATTGCCAGACGCCGTCGCGGTCCAGAATTTCCAGGACAATGTCGTCGCCCATGGCCATGGCGATGCGGGAATAGAAGAAGTTGCGCGCGTCCACGACCACAGGTTTACCACGGCGCTTGGCTTCAAAAGAGCGCAGGGCAGCCAGCAGGTCGTCCACTGAGCTATAACCTTTGAGCAGATGCATATCTTCCACGCCGCCGAATTTTCTTTCCAAGGTGGCGGAAAGAATAATGATAGGGACCTCAGGCCGCTTGTCACGAAGTGATTGCGCTACCTCAGTGCCGAACTTCCCCACGCCCAAGTGATAATCGAGCACGGCAATATCGATTTCCCCCAGATGGGTCTCGGCTTCTTCAACTGAGGTTGAACTGATGGCTTCATATCCGTTGCTGCGCAGGATGGCAGAGCGCAGGATCAGATTGTCCTGGCGGTCATCGAGCAGGAGGACTTTGATCGGTTTTTTTTCCGTGCGGCCGTCCGTCATTATTCTTTTGTACCTTTGCCGCGAATCGCTCGCGCAAGTTCCGGCAGGCGGACAAATGCGGTAACACTGCGCAGCCATTGTTTGTGATCAAACGCCGGCGTGCCGCTCACCATCGAACCAGCCGGAATATCGCCGTGTGTGCCGCTCTGCGCGGTCACAATTACTCCATCGCCTATCTTGCAGTGTCCGGCCACGCCAACCTGGCCGGCGAGGATGACATTCTTGCCAATCTCGGTTGAGCCCGCCAGCCCCACCTGCGCACACAGCATTGAGTTTTCCGCGATCACACAGTTGTGCGCCACGTGGGTCAGGTTATCGATCTTTGTGTTGCGTCCGATGCGGGTCTCGCCCAGGCTGGCGCGGTCGATGCAGGAGTTTGCCTGTATTTCCACGTTGTCTTCAATCACCACCCGCCCGGTTTGAGGAATTTTGTACCAATTTCCGGCATCATCTTTGGCGAAACCAAAGCCGTCTGAGCCAATGACGACTCCATTGTGCAGCAACACATTATCGCCAATCTGGCAGTTCTCGCGGATTGAAACGTGGGAATGGGCAAAAAAGTTTTTCCCGATTTTCACCCCGCGGTAGATTACGCAATGCGGCAACAGCGTACAGCCTTCGCCAATTTCAACGTCTGCGCCGATCACGACGCAAGCGCCGATAGATGCATTGGCGCCAATCCGCGCGGAAGAATCAACAACGGCGGTTGAGTGAATGCCGCGTTTTTCTTCCGGCGCGACGTGCAGAAGTTCTACGGTGCGAGCGTATGCTAACTGTGGATTACGGGTGCGTAGAGTTGGCTTATCCAGGGCAGGAAATTTTTCGTCGACAATCAGCGCGGCCGCTCTGCTACTTTTTGCAATGGCCTCATATTTTGCGCTCACGGCAAAAGTGATCTGTCCTGGAAGCGCTGACTCTATCGCGCCTACACTGCTGATATCCACTTGCGCATCCGGAGGGTCAAGCCTGGCGCCCAGCCTGTCCGCAATATCTTTGAGCTTCATAACCAATGGGGTCCTGGAGAAAACCTGCCTAAAGGCGTGATTGTATCGGGAAGAAGTGAAAGCTGAGAGAAAAATCGTCAGGGTTCAATAAACAGCTTCTCCTGGCGGACATCTTCCGCAGTCTTCTTGTGCGCTTCCGGACGCCCGATTACCGCCAGCACATTCATTTCTACCAGGGCGGCCCTGGGGACAAAGACTCTCTGTGTGTTGCCGCGGGTATCGGGCGGCGTAATCAGGTATCCCTCAGGAATGACCTGCGTGAGGTCATTTGCCATCAAGCCTTCCAGAACGTCATTATCGATAAACTTGAGCCTCACCCAGAGACCATCTGTGCGGGGGCGGCTGGTAAAAGTTTTGCGTCCGGTGGCTGAGGTGTCACTGAAATCGCGGACAAAGTCCACGCTTTTAACTTCCGCAAGATCAATCAGCACCACTTTGCCGGACGGATTCAGCAGTTCCAGCTTGCCTTCAATCACAAAATGGGCGGGCGAAACGTAGCCGCTGATGGAGTCGCGGCCCATTTTGCGCACGATCACCTTTTTGTGCGTGGAAGGCATAATTGATTGATTCTCGCACTGATTCCAGGGGCATCAAAGGCGTCACCACAGGATTCAGCAGCATGGGGTAGCCAAAAGGTAACCTTTATGATAATGTTTCGAGTTTGTGTGGGTCCCTGCGGTGGCCGTCTAACTCTTGTATACAGTGCAACTTACGAAAAACTTGAAAGAAATGGTTCGCTCACTTGGCCGGAGCCGGGAGGGCAAAAGTGTGTTCCTTAACTGATGGCTGACTTTATCTACCTCATGGAAACCCGGCTCACGCCGGACCAGCAGCGGGCCGTAACGCTGGTAACCGACGTTGCACGCGCGCATGAAATGAACATTTTTTTGGCCGGGGGCGCGGTCCGCGACATTATCAGCGGTTTCCTTATCCGCGATCTCGATTTTTCCGTGCAGGGAAACGCGCTCAAGCTGCAAAAAGATTTTGAAAAAGCCGGCGCGGTTACGGAAGCCACAGATGAGACCACGCGGACCATCATGCTTCTGCTGCCGGGCAACGTCCGCGCGGAAGTTACCAGCACGCGGTCTGAACGGTATGACAAGCCGGGTAAGCCGGCAGAGATAACCCCGGGCACCATCAATGACGACATGCGGCGGCGCGACTTCACCGTCAACGCCATGGCGCTGTCGCTGAATCCAGGCTCGCGCGGCCTGCTCACCGATCCGTTCAACGGCGTGGCCGATATTGAAGCCAAGGTGCTGCGCGTCCTGCACAATTATGCTTTCTATGAAGACCCTTCACGGCTGATCCGCGCCACCCGTCTGGCCTGCCGTTTCCACTGGACCCTGGAAGAGCGCACGCAAGCGCGCTATGAAGCTGCCAAAGAAAATAATTACATTGAGAACATTTCCGATCGCGCGGTGGGGCATGAACTAGAGCAGTTGGCCCATGAAGACAATCCCATTGAAGTAATGAAAGCGCTGGAAAAAGAAGGCTGGCTCAAAGTGCTGGCTCCTCATCTTTCGGTGGCCAAAGTTGATTCCGCAGGACTGACGCAGGTTTTCAAAATCAAGCAGCAGATGCAGGAAATCGGCGTGAACCCTGACGCCAGCCCGATTGTGATGCATTTCCTTACGCGCAAGCTCGCCGACAAAGATATTGCGACTATGCAGAAGCAGATCGTCAACAAAGGCTTTGTTGAGCGCTGGAAGCACCTCGAAGACGATGCCAAAGATTTTGCCAAGAAGTTGATGGCCCGCGATTTGGCGCTGCCGTCGCAGACCTGGAAATTCCTGATGACGAACCGCCCGGATGCGCTGCTGTTCAATGCCATTACGCCGCGAGCTTCCGCCGTGGAGCAAAAGATCAAGAACTTCCTGACCAAGTGGCCCCTGGTTAGGCAGAAGTTGCCATTTCCGGAAATGGCGGAGATGCGCATTACGCCGGAGCATCCGGAGTACAAGAAGATTTTGGACGAAGCGTTCCTGCTGTTGCTGGATGGCAAGCTGCGTTCGCACACAGAAATCGTAAAGTTCCTGGAGCCATATTCTCCACCGGAACCGCCGCCACCACCGCCGCCTCCGCGTCGCGGCCGAGCGAAAAAGGAAGTTGCGGCGGCTGCCGGCGCTAGTGGCGCTACTGGCGATCAAGCTCCCAAGAAGCGTGGACGCAAGCCCAAGAATGCAGTCGGTGAAGCATCTGCACCCGCTGCTCCGGCGCCTGTGGCTGAAGCGGCAAAGACCGCGCCTGCATCATCGGCTCAAGCTAATGTAAAGCAGGCATCAGCGAAGCAGAAGGCTGCGCCTGTTCCAATTGTGGCGGCAAAAAAGGTGGCACCCCCAGCTGCGCCAGCTAAAAAGGCTGTTCCAGCGAAAGCGCCAGCCAAGCCAGCCGCCAAAAAGCCCGAACCGAAGAAGGCGGCAAAGAAGAAGCCTGCCACAAAAAAAGCAGGCAAGAAGAAGTAACGCTGACGGTATTTACGAACCTAATGCCGGTCTGTTCTTCATCCCTTCCAATGCATGTGGGCTCACTCGGGAGGCTAGTTCCGGAAATGATCGTCGGCTGGAAGCCATTCAGTTGCGCAGAAGCGCGACGGAAACTACCAGCGCAGCTAGTACAGACACTCTCACATTGACTTTAGACGCACCGGCCTCGCAAACGTTAGATTGCCTTATTTATCGAAGAAAAACATCTCTATTAAGCCAAGCAGCGGGCCATCTGCACTGGTATTATTAGCTCAGTCCCCAGAAGCTTGAAATTCCTTATTGCATCTTTCGCCGAGGTATTAAAAGATCACCGGCCAGAGCTGCGGAACAATCTTTTTTCAAGTTTCGATTGCAATCCTGAATCGCGCCGGCCAGGTTTGTCAACGGCGCAAATTTTTTCGATCTTTGATATGGAGGCATTTTGAGAAGCAAGTCTATCTATACAATCGCGGGCCTCTTACTGGCTGTGACTATAAGCTTCAGTCCCCTTGGCCTGAACGCCCAGCAAAAGCCCGCCGTAAAAGCACCAGCAAAAGCTCCCGCACATGCCGCAGCGAGCAGCGTCAACATACCCATTCCTGATATCAAGTACACAAAATTCGTCCTTAAAAACGGACTCACGCTGCTGGTGCATGAAGACCACAAAGCTCCCATTGTGGCCGTGAATACCTGGTATCACGTTGGCTCCAAGAATGAGCAGCCGGGGAGGACCGGCTTTGCCCATCTGTTTGAGCACCTGATGTTCAGCGGCAGTGACAACTTCAACCATACCTATCTGACCGCGATGGAACACGTAGGCGCGACAAATTTGAACGGCACGACGAACAATGACCGCACTAACTTTTTTGAAAACGTCCCCACTTCGATGCTGGATTATGCGCTGTTTGCCGAGAGCGACCGCATGGGCCATCTGCTTGGAGTGCTTGACCAGAAGAAGCTCGATCTTCAGCGCGGCGTGGTGCAGAATGAAAAACGCCAGGGCGAGAACGAGCCTTATGGCGTGACCGAGCAGTTGATTACAGAAAATACTTATCCTGTGGGCCATCCGTACTCCTGGACCGTGATCGGCTCCATGAAGGACCTTGATGCCGCTGCCCTGCCTGACGTGCAGGAGTGGTTCAAGACCTATTACGGCCCCAATAACAGCACGTTGGTAATTGCCGGTGACATTACACCGGAAGTGGCGCGGCAAAAAGTAGAGAAGTATTACGGCGAAATTCCTCCCGGCCCACCCATTGCAAAACAGGAAACGTGGATTGCCAAGCGCACGGGGACGCATCGCGGCTGGGTGCAGGACCGCGTGCCGCAAGCCCGTGTTTACCGGATATGGAACGTGCCTCAATTTGGCTCTCCTGAAGAAGCGCAGCTTGATCTTGCCGCGCAAATTCTAGGACGCGGCAAAACCTCGCGGCTCTACAAACGCCTGGTCTATAAAGACCAGATTGCCACCAGCGCCACTTCCGGCGATGACAGCAACGAAATCAGCGGGCAGTTCGATATGACTGTTACCGTCAGGCCGGACAAAGATCCCGAAAAATCCGCAGCCAATTTCCGCAACAGCGAAAAAGCAGCAGACGAGGAATTGCAAAATTTCCTGAAGAACGGCCCCACAGAAGCTGAGCTGCAATTGGCCAAGACACAGATTTTCGGCAACTATGCGCGCATTGTGGAGCGCATTGGCGGCTTCGGCGGCAAGAGCGACCTTCTGGCCCGCTGCAACACCTATACCGGCAATCCTGATTGCTATAAGGACTACCTCAAGCGCATCCAGGCAGCCACAACAGCTTCAGTGAAGCAGACAGCGAAAGATTGGCTTAGCGACGGCGACTACGTTCTTGAAGTGCAGCCTTATCCCAGCGCACTTAAGACTGATGCCAAGCTTGATCGCTCAAAAGAGCCTGCGTTGGGCGAGCCCATGTCTCTCAAGCTGCCTCCAATGCAGAAAGCAACGCTTTCCAACGGTCTGAAGATTGTACTGGCTGAGCGCCATACAGCGCCGGTCGTCAATTTCTCATTGCTGGTGGATAGCGGCTATGCCGCAGATCCAAACACCGCTCCGGGTACCGCCAGCTTTTCCCAGCGCATGCTGGAAGAAGGCACGCCTACGCGCGACTCGCTCAAGATCGGTGAAGAACTGGAGTCGCTCAGCGCTAACTTTGGCGCGGGCGCAAACCTTGACTGGGCCACCGTCAACCTCAATACGCTCAAGCTCACCATGGACAAGGCGCTTGATATCTATGCTGACTTGATCCTTCATCCTGCGTTCCCGGCAAAGGAATTCACACGCTTGCAGCAGGAACGCATTGCCGGCATACGGCGTGAAAAAGTCCAGCCGCAGTCGATGGCGTTGCGCGTGGTTCCGCAGTTGCTGTATGGCAAAGGCCATCCTTACTCGCTGCCTCTAACCGGCACGGGCACTGAAGAAAGCGTAAGCAGGATGACGCGCGAAGACCTGGCCAAATGGCATGAAACATGGTTCAAGCCGAACAATGCTACGCTGCTGGTCGTGGGCGATACCACGCTGGCTGAAGTCAAGCCCAAGCTGGAAAAACTTTTTGCCGGCTGGAAGCCCGGTGATGTCCCTAAAAAGAATGTGACGCAGGTGCAGCAACCGGAAAAGAACACAGTTTACCTCATTGACCGTCCTGGCTCCGGCCAAAGCATTATCTTTGGCGCGCAACTTGGGCCGCCGCGCAATGACCCGGACGCCATTCCCCTGCAACTGGTGAATGACATCTTTGGCGGCCAGTTCAGCTCGCGCATCAACATGAACCTGCGTGAAGACAAGCACTGGTCATATGGCGTCTTCAGCTTCCTGCCCGCCGCGCGTGGACAGCGGCCTTATCTGAGCATTTCGCCGGTGGAAACCGACAAGACCAAGGAATCCCTGGCCGAGTTGGTGAAAGAATACAAAAACGTTACCAGCGCCAAGCCTATTACCGAAGCTGAATTAAAAGACGAGCAAAGCAATGCCACACTCGCTCTGCCCGGAAGCTTTGAAACTGTGCAGCAACTCGCCGGCGCATATAGCCAGATAATTCAATATGGGCTGCCGGAAGACTACTTCAATACCTTCACTGAGAAAGCTACGTCGCTTACTCCGGAATCCGCTAATGCCATCGCTAAAAAGTTTATTCTGCCCGACCATCTGATCTGGGTGGTTGTTGGCGATATGAGCAAGGTGGAGCAAGGTATCCGCGACCTGAATTTGGGTGACATCCATAAGATCGATGCTGATGGAAACCCGATATAGCAGCTGTGCGATTTTGGCTGACTGCTGTCCGACAACATACTTTCCGGCCCGCCGCAAGGCGGGCTTTTTATGTTTGCCAGTATTCGTAGATCAGATCCGTGAGACTTGCGATCTATGAAAAAGGCTTGCTTCAGATTGCCGGGAAAAATGAAATTTGGAGATGCTCACCTATGGCAAATCCCGGTGAGATTGAGCGTTGCGTGAGCACGTTTTGTCTGTTCTTATTTTCGTTTAACACTGCCTTATCTATGTCACTTTACTGATTAAATTCCTGGCCCTTCTCCGCCTGCTTCAATCCCGCCTCAATTAGCTTCTTCGCCGCATCCTCATCAAAGCTTTCCACTGCAACCACGACATTTCCGGTTTGCTGGATCAGAATCAGGCCATCGGAGCTCATGAATTGATCGCGACCAGGCAAACCAGCATCGGCTGTCACGCGGCGCAATGACGTATAGCGTTTTGGTAAAGCGCCGGCGTAAGTCTTGGCGAACTCTTTTGCGGCAATGTCCGTTGCCCACTTGGAAACATAAAATAGTCCGATATGCGCTGAAGAATTGCGATCAGGAGGCTTTACGCCGCGCCGTCCGGCTGCATAATATGATCCGCCGCGCCACTCCGGGCTGAGACGCTTATCGGTTGCGTCATCGGCATAGATGCGCAGCAGAATGCTCACGTCAAGCTGGCCGACTGCTCCCGCGTCATAAGGCTCATAGTCTTTTTTCAGAAAGCCGAGATCAGGCAGTAGCAGCGGCGGCACTCTATGTCCGGCCAGATATTCCGCAGGCTCAATGATCTCGCGCGTGGTCTGCGGCATCCGTTCCAGCACGCCCTTATAGGCAAGCTGCTTATCACCTGCCACCAGCAGATCTCTAATGAACTTCATGCCCTGGCGATACGGAAACGCCAGCTCTTCCTGCAAGATCAAAGGCGCGCTATCAAACACGGGGCTGCCGCGGCTCTTATCCATGGATGCCTGCATCAGGTCCACGACTTGTGGCGTCTTTTCCACGCTGCCGCCCTGGGGCGCCAGAACATAATCCAGCAGCACGATCATGGCCTGCCCTTCCATGACGGCGCTACGGCAGGTGGATTCTTCGTCATTGCTGATCAGCGCTGGCAAGTCGTCCAGCCCGCGCTTTTCAATCTCTTCATCATGCTTGCTCATCTTTTCCAGGTTGAAGCTCTGGTCCTGGAGCGCGTGCGTAAGTTCATGAGCCATTACCGGACGCTGCATTTCCGGCTCATTCCAGTCCAGCAGGTTCATGGTGCGCGTTTTTTCGTCGTAATAGCCGGCCACCTGCTCGGTAAGCAGCTTGACAAGAAAGCTATGGAGATCAAAGGTGCGCGGCAGCAGCCCAAACTTTTTCTGTACCAGCTCAGACCGTTCAAAGCGAATGCGGTCCGCGTCATCCTTGAATTTCTCGCCAATATACTTTTCCACCTGCGCACGGCTGACGATGGTCCGCTTGACCTTCTTCTTGATCGGCAGGCCGGTATCATTGCTGGCAAAGCGCAGAATCTCATCGACCGAGCGGAAAAGCTCTTTCGCTTCCGCAGGCGTGATCTGATGATCTTTTTCTTCAGGCTCGACCGGCTCAACTTCTACCCGATTCGCACGTGGCGTGCTTTGCGGCTGCGCGGGTGGAGTTGATTGCGGGGGCTGCGGGGATGGTGAAGGTGAAGGCTCTTGCGGAGCCGAAGTTGCTGGCGGGTTCGGCTGTGGCGTTGGCGGTGTATTTT
Organism: Candidatus Angelobacter sp.; assembly: GCA_036495645.1. Classification (GTDB taxonomy): domain Bacteria; phylum Acidobacteriota; class Terriglobia; order Terriglobales; family Acidobacteriaceae; genus Angelobacter. The sequence continues at coordinate 216,104 of DASXMN010000031.1, read as the reverse complement.
GCGCGAACCCAAACAGCAGGCCAAAAAGCAGTATTGCCGGAAGCACTGCGAAAGAAAGCTTTCTCATGGATAAAATTGCCGCTCCGTAGGTATGGTAGCAACAAACTCGATAGGCTGTGCGGGCGATCATCCACCCCCTTTTTGCCGCTGATCAACGCAGATAGACGCTGATCTGATTAGGCGGTAGGGCCCTCACTACGTGAGGGATGTAGAAAAAGCAATCCACTCCGCCGCTTCCTTTGTCCCCAGATTTCCGCCGATATCGGACGTGGTTTTTTTCTGCCGGACTGCTTCGAGAACTGCATTATTTATGCGCGCGGCCTCGCTTGAAAAGCCCAAGTGCTCCAGCATCATCGCTGCCGTGGAGATTGCGCCAATCGGATTAGCGATATTCTTTCCAGCGAAGGGTGGCGCGGAACCGTGGACCGGCTCAAACATTGAAGTCTTACCGGGATGAATATTGCCGCTGGCGGCCATGCCCAAGCCGCCCTGCAAGGCTGCGGCCAGGTCAGTGATGATGTCGCCAAACATATTGTTGGTCACAATTACGTCAAACTGTTTGGGATCACGCGCCATGTGCATGCAGAGCGCGTCCACATACATGTGCTGGGTCTGAATCTCAGGATATTCGGCAGCCACGATCTTAAAAACGCGCTGCCACAGGCCCCCAGCAAAGGTCATGACGTTGGACTTGTCCGACATTAGAACTTTTTTGCGGTACTGCTTGCGCGCCAGCTCAAACGCAAATCGAATCACGCGCTCCACGCCTTTGCGGGTGTTGAAGTCTTCCTGGGTGGCGATCTCATCCGGAGTGCCCTGCTTGAGCACGCCGCCTGCGTCCACGTAAGGGCCTTCTGTATTTTCCCGAATCACTACAAAGTCCACATGCTCCGGCTTCACACCTTTGAGCGGACAGAGCGCTTCATCCAGCAGCTTTACCGGACGCACGTTGGCATACAGGTCCATTTTGAAGCGCATGCCCAGCAGGATTTCTTTGGCGTGAATATTGGTAGGCACACGCGGATCGCCAAGAGCGCCGACGAAGATAGCGTCAAAATCACGCTCCAGCATGGCGAAGCCGTCCGCGGGAATGGTGGTGCCGTCTCTTAAGTATCGATCAGCCGACCAGTCAAAGTTGGTGAACTCAACGGCGGCGCCTGTGGCTTCCACAACTTTTAGGGCTGCGGGAATTACTTCCTTGCCGATGCCGTCACCGGGAACAACAGCAATGCGCTTCTTTGCCATAAGGGAGGAATATATCAATCTTTCATGCCGGAGGCACGGAGACACGGAAAATTGCCAGGAATGTCAAAATTGCCAAAATCGCCGAAATTGAGTAATGAAGGAAGCTATCGTGATCTGCGCAATGATTGAGGATAAAAAAAACCCACTGCGATTTACATTGATGAACAATCAGCTGCAAGAAATATTGAGCCCGCGCATTCAGTACCAGGAGCTTTTACGGATGAAAAGCGCTATTGTTGCCATCATTCTTCTTCACGCAACTTTCGGTTTAGCTGTCCCACATCAAAAAAGTTCTATTAGCCGGGTTGCAACGCATTCAAAGAGCCAATATTACGAATTTCACAACAGCTTCTGGATCAATCTTCATCTCACGCTTTTTCACGAAGCGAATGCCAAGCCTGTTCCACAACATGTTGAGCAAGGAGGCGCGACGCCGCTGGAAAAGAATGATCTTTCTGAGCAGGAGCTTAAGGTGTGGAACAGCGCGGTGGAGTGCTATCGCAAGAACTTCGGCGGGCGCAGCCTTCTATTTGACGATCAGATGGTCAACATCGGCAACGCACTTGGCGATTATGACAATGCGGCGACTCTTGACGCGCGGCATCTCCCTGCAGATCTGTCACAGGCGCTTAACAGCGCAGCCCCGGTTTACCGGAAAACATTGGTGGAGAGCGCATCGGAAAAGCAATGAAAGATGGCAGGCGCAACTGTTGCCTCAATTGCGAGAGCTGGAACCCAAGGTAATCCCCCGGCTGGAGCAGGCGCTAAATGACCGATGGCCCGGAACGGACCGGGTGGACATTGCATATTTTGTGGATGCATTGGGCGCGGCTTACACCACTAGCGGACCAGGGCACACGATCATTTCATCAACCACTCTGGGCAATCAGGGAGTGGACGGCCTTGAAATTATTTTTCATGAAGGCGCCCACCTTATTACGGATTCGCTTTCCACTGCTCTCTCAAAAGAATGTGATTTACAGAAGAAGCGCTGTACCGACCTGTGGCATGCCGTCCAGTTTTATACCGTCGGAGAGATCGTCAGGCAGGAATTGGCTAAACGTGGCACTCAGGGCTACGTGCCGTATGCAATCAAGTATGGGTTGTGGGAGCGCGGCCACTGGCCCAAGTACCTGGCTATCCTGAAGGCTGACTGGCAGCCATATCTAGAAGGCAAGTCAGGGTTTGATATGGCAACCAAATCCCTCGTCAAAGACCTTGACTGACATACGTTGCAGAATGCCAGAGCGGCGTAATTTATCTCGTTGGGCTGTATGTCGTTGCGCTTAGTTTCGCATACCGAAAAATTGCTTTGCGCCTGACGCTCGGCCGGGTTACGACCTTGAAGTGGAAAATGCGAATGCGCAGCAACGTTCGCTGCGCTTCCTCCCACACTGGGATGATGCCCGCGTAATGGAGCTGGGCGCCATCCACATCTGCTCAGAGAAGTGCAAAGATCAATATATAAAGGAAGCGCGGGCAGCCTGAGAGACCGCCAGCGCAAATTGATAGTGTATGGTTTTGTGAGCAGTGGAAGGTTGAACGGCGTTCGTTGTGGCTGGCCGATAGAACAAGAGCAGCAACAGTGAGGTGGCAAGCCATAAAAGCGCCACTCCAAAAACGACTTTATTCAACCGCGCAATCCGCGGCTTTATTTTTTTGTCTCTTATTGGTTTCATGTCTATTTAAATAGATGCGTACACTACAATAGTGGTTACTGCTGCTCATCGGCAAAGGCCGTAAGTTTCTTGAACAAAAATGTAGCGATGAGACAACAAAAACCGCCATTAGATATGCTTTGCACCATAATGGACCCCAGCGACTCTTATCTGTTTTGCGTTGCTTCCGCTGATTGCGGAGTTTGGCGCTGCCGAGATCGAGCACAACTTTCCATTGGCCATCACACAACGCCAGACCGTTGTGTACATTCCACGCGAACTTACCGCGCCGCGGACTCGAGATTTCAAAAAGGGACTCTTTATCCACATAAATCCACAGCGCTGCACCATTCTGCGGCATTGACCCGGCAGTTCAGTATCGATAGATTCGAAAGACCAGCAGTCAGCCATTTTGTCTTTTGATTTTTATCCAGCCAACAAGAATTTGTGCAATCTCACGGTCGGGCAAGCCACGATTGTGGATAACGCCATGAGGAGAATCTGACGTGCCACCATGCTGGATTCCGGTTGCGTACCGCTAACAGACGGTAAATAGAGTACTTGGGCGAATTGGCAGTGATTTACCAGCTAAGGTACAATAGATTGTATAAGCCTCTTGACAGGCACTATATACAGGCGTAAGTTTCCAACACTACGATTGTTCTGGCCGGGCCCGCAGCAAGCCGAAAACGGGTCACAGACATTCAAAAAGACGCTCGGCGTCAGAGGTGGCGCCGGAAACCATAATCGCGGTGAACTCAATTGTTGTTGCTTACGCGTTGCCGGCTTGCCGGTGCCGCTTAACCGTGCCTTGAAGGAGATAAGACCTATGGAAATGAACTGGTCACGTTGGTTTCATTGCGAATCAAGCTTTGGGCTGTTGCTGGTTCCCAGCCAGCCTGGTGTTTTTGCCCTGGCGGAAGAAATTGTGCAGCCTGCCGGGCCGGCTTCACGGCGCATGCTGGCTGTATTTGAGGTTGCTGAAGCCGACGACCTTTCACGGGCGATGAGCCGGCTGTTTGCGGCGGGAAGCCCGGTACGGGAAAAACTTCTACAGGCACGCTGCTATATCCGCTATGCCATTGCTCCAGGCATTGCTGATCGAAGGGCAGCGGCGGCGGCGCTGAAGAATTGGCTGAACGCACAACAGGAAGTGGCGTCCCAGGTTTTTGAACAAAAGATTTTTGAAGAAAAGATCTTTGAACCAAGGATGGTTGAAGGGAAGTCCTTTGAACAGAAACCGCCGATTGCAGCGGAGCAGATGCCGACGGTAGAGCAGAGACAGTCGCAGTCGCAAATACCAGAAGCACGTCCGGTAAAGGCCATGGCTGCGGGAGCGGTCCCTGACTACTCAGAATCGGAAAGGCGTGGCGGGTTGAAAACCGTGGCAGAGCGGGCCGTAGATCGGGTGACCCATGCCATGAGTCTGAGCAAAGCTTAAGAGCGCAGGAATCACGAGCAGATTCATGCTAAGCAGAAATGCAACATCGCGGACTTTAAAGCGAATTGGGAGAGAATGAAATGGCGGAAACAAAGGTCATGAAAGAAAACACCAGAACACAAACCCAGCAGCCGGCATCAGGACAAGTGGCACAAACCGCTCAGGGACTGAAATTCCCGCGCTATTTCACGCGCGCGAGCATCTCGCCGTACGACGAAGTGGAATGGGAGCTGCGCACCGCCAGCATTACGGACGCCAAGGGCAACAGCATTTTTGAGCAGCGCAACGTTGAGTCTCCCAAAGACTGGTCCATGACCGCCATCAACATTGTTGCCAGCAAATATCTGCATGGCACGCTGAATACGCCGCAGCGCGAGACCGGCGTTCGCCAGTTGATTCAGCGCGTGGCAGAGACCATCCGCGACTGGGGCTGGCAGCAGGGTTACTTTGCCAGCATGGAAGACCGCGACACGTTCCATGATGAGCTTGTCCACATTCTGGTGCAGCAGAAAGCAGCGTTCAATTCGCCGGTATGGTTCAACGTTGGCTGCGACCGCCTTGAGCCGCTCTCTGACGCGCAGAACTGGCATTGGAACCGCGAAAAAGGCACAGTGGAATTTTCCACCACTGGCTACAAAGCGCCACAATGCTCTGCATGCTTCATCAACTCGGTAAAAGATTCGCTCGACTCCATCCTGACGCTGGCCAAGACAGAAGGCATGCTGTTTAAGTGGGGCAGCGGCACCGGCACGAACCTTTCCGCGCTGCGCGGCTCGACGGAAGAGCTTTCCGGTGGAGGATCGGCAAGCGGCCCGCTCAGCTTCATGAAAGGCTTTGACGCTTTTGCCGGCGTGATCAAGTCCGGCGGCAAGACGCGCCGCGCGGCCAAGATGGTGATCCTGAACGTCGATCATCCTGACATTGTGGACTTCATTGAGTGCAAAGCCAAAGAGGAAGCCAAAGCCTGGGCGCTGATTGAGATGGGTTATGACGGCTCGTCACCCGACTCCGACGCTTACAGCTCCATCTTTTTTCAGAACGCCAACAACTCTGTTCGCGTGACTGACGAATTTATGTCTGCCGTTGAGCGCGATAGTGACTTTTCCACCCGCTCGGTAAAAGGCCATGAGGTAATGAAGACCTACAAAGCCCGCGACCTGATGAACAATATTGCGCAAGCCACATGGCAGTGCGGCGATCCGGGTATGCAGTACGACACGACGATCAACAAATGGCATACGTCGAAAAACACAGACCGCATCAACGCCAGCAATCCGTGCAGCGAATACATGTTCCTGGACGATTCGGCCTGCAATCTGGCGTCGCTCAACCTGATGAAGTTCATGAAGTCGAACGGCGAATTTGACGTGCCGGCGTATCGCCATTCCGTGGACGTGCTGATCACGGCGCAGGAAATTCTGGTCGATAACGCTGGTTATCCGACAGAGTCGATTTCGCGCAACTCGCATGATTACCGTCCGCTTGGATTAGGTTATGCCAATTTGGGCGCACTGCTGATGGCCAGCGGCCTGCCCTATGACTCTGACGCCGGCCGCGACTACGCTGCCTGCGTTACCGCAATCATGTGCGGCGAAGCGTATTTGCAGTCGGCGCGTATTGCCGAGCAGTGTCCGCAGCTTGCGCCGGCAAGTTCGCGCGTTTCTCCGCAGGAAGTAACTGGGGGCGCATGCCCCGGCTGGTACAGCAATCGCGAACCGTTTCTGGATGTGATTCGCATGCACCGGGCTTCCGTCAACAAGATCAATAAAGAAAATGTTCCTGCGGCGCTGTTGGAAGGCAGCCGCCAAGCCTGGGCCGAAGCTCTTGCCCTGGGCGAAAAGCATGGCTATCGCAACGCGCAGGTCACGGTGCTGGCGCCCACGGGGACTATCGGCTTCATGATGGACTGCGACACCACCGGCGTTGAGCCTGACCTGGCGCTGGTGAAATACAAAAAGCTGGTCGGCGGCGGCATGATCAAGATTGTGAACCAGACTGTGCCTTCCGCGCTGTGGAAGCTGGGCTACTCGGGTGACCAGGTGAATTCCATTGTCGGCTACATTGATTCCACCGGGACCATTGAAGGCGCGCCGGGCATCCGCGACGAGCATCTGCCCGTGTTTGATTGCAGCTTTAAGCCGCAAAAAGGCACGCGCAGCATCCATTACATGGGCCATGTGATGATGATGGCCGCAACGCAGCCGTTCATCTCCGGCGCAATTTCCAAGACCGTGAATCTGCCTGAGACTGCGACGGTGGACGACATTGCTGAAGCTTACCTGCAATCCTGGAGGCTCGGCATCAAGGCTGTGGCGATCTACCGTGACGGATCAAAGAAAGCGCAGCCGCTCATGGCTGCCAGCTCACGCGACGAAGCGGCCAAGCGCGGGACCAAATCTGAGAAAACCGCCGCAGGCGCAGACTTCACGGCAACGCAGCGTCCGCTGAGCGGGCCGGAGATGGACTTCCAGAAGCTTTCTCCGGAGCAGCAGACCATGGCGCTGGCTGCGGTGCGTCCGCTGACCATGCATGAGCAGGAGACAGCGCCGCCACGCGCGGTGCGCCACCGCCTGCCGGCCGAGCGCGCTTCTATCACGCACAAATTCGGCATCGCCGGACATGAAGGCTACATCACCGTCGGCCTGTATAAAGACGGCACCCCGGGCGAGCTGTTCATTCGCATGGCCAAGGAAGGGTCAACCGTCTCCGGCCTCATGGACTCATTCGCCACCGCCGTTTCACTGGCACTGCAACATGGCGTGCCTATCAAGCTGCTGTGTGACAAGTTCAGCCACACGCGCTTTGAGCCGTCGGGCTTTACCGGCAACCCGGAAATTCCCATCGCCAAGAGCATCATGGACTACATCTTCCGCTGGCTGGAGCTGCGGTTCGTCACCGGACGGCAGTATCCGCTGTTCAAAGACATGGTGTTGCCGCCGCAGGGCGCAGCCATTGGCACTGAGCCATTGGCCATTGGCGAAGGCAACGCAGTACCCAGCAGTCAGCATTCGGCGTTCAGTGGAGCGCAGACGCCCTCGCCTGCGAATTATGAAACCAAACCACCGCAAGGTGGATTGGCAACTCAGCGTGGACCTCAGCCGCCCTCGGCTGAGTCAGGCAAAAGCCCGAGCATCGCCGATCGCGGCATCTACCACTCCGCCGACGCGCTCAAAGAGTTTGTTGACCTGGGCGACGCCCCAAGCTGCCATGTGTGTGGCTCGATCATGACCAGGAATGGGAGCTGCTACAGGTGCATGAGCTGTGGGAGTACGAGTGGGTGCAGCTAGATTCTTGGGTGCCAACTGCTGGCACCTGCGAAGTAACTGCCGGGGTTAGCCCGGCACAAAGCGAGTAGTTGAAAGACGAAAACTATGTGATGCGGGCGCAGCGAAAGCTGCGCCCGGCCACATTTGGACTTGCAGCAATGAATGTCGAACAGAAATTGCATAACTGGATTCAGGTTGCAAATACCCTGCGCGAAAAACTGGATCTACCCTGTGGATTGATTGAAGAGTTCCTGGATACTCTGGTTCGCATGCTTTCACCAGAGTATGTCGAGAAATTGATGCCGACCACAAAGATCAGGGACACCTTTGGACTGCGCACGAATCCAATTGAAGTTTGGCTGCGCGGCCCCAGCGTCGAGAGCTACGTCGTCGAGTTATTAGAATTCTGTGCGCTGCTGCGAGAGTTTGAGGATGATCGCAATCTCAATTCAAAAGTTGAAAAGCTGAAGACGGACGCATTTTGGCCGGTTTTTTTCGAACTTGCAATGGCCGTAAGAATGAAGCGCGCGTTGGGAGGTCTCGGCAGAGTCTACCTTTGCGACGAATCAGACGCAGCTATCGGGGATTTCGGCTTCGAAATCCAAGGGGTCCATGCAGCATGCGAATGCACGATTCTCAGCCATGATGCTGAGGAGGAAATGCAATACTGGGTGCTTACTCAATTTTACAACTTGGCAGAGGAACTCCTCAAAACACCTCCTGCTCACGCCTGTCTTAAGCTTACCGCGCAAACGCGCCTCACAGGTCAACTTTATTTTGAGATCATCCAACGAGGCTTGAAGCAGGCAGTCTCGGCATTTCGTCAAGATTCGCGATATCACTCCATCACTGACGGCCAAGTTACGATTGAGATAGAACCACTGCCACCCGGACCGTCACCTGCCGACTACAGAAATGACCCAAGCGACCCCAGCAAGAGATGGGAGGGCGGAATAACGCTGGCGTTTGCGGAAGGCCGCGACGAGGCGGACGTCATTCGAAAGCACCGCAACGGCGAACCCTTAAACTTAAGGGAATACGGAAGAATTTTGGTCAACTTTCCACGCGGAACAGAAGTAGATGTCTATACCAAGGTTCGCCAGAAGCTGAAGAAAAAGGCAAGTCAGACGAAAATGCCCGACAGCTATTTAGGGCGGATAATTTTTGTCGATCTACCATACGATCTTCGCGGCATTGATCAGGAGAATCTTCATACAGCGATTTTAAATCAGGTGCGGCAGACAACCAGGACCTTGGCTGCTGTGATTACGCACAGGGAAGCAAATCCACATTACCGACACCAGTATTCGAGCTTCATCTCGGCAAATCAGCTCGCGATGAAAGCTGTGCCGATCCTGCATAAAGTGCTGGAGAACTTTCAAGTCTGGGAGGGACGCGAAGACCGGTTGCTCGGCACCCCATATGTACGGTCTTGGGATGCAGCCCAACAACGCGTGCGCAGGCATGAAGCCGAGTATCAGGAAAAGCATATTCGAATGACCGGGGTACCAGACCCATTCACGGCCAGCCCGTTTCGAGGAAAACCGCCCCTCTAGGTGTCGAGTTTAGCTGCGCGCAAGCCTGCGGCAGCAAGGAATTATCTCTTTTCAATCCTTTCCCGCCAGTAAATGGCGGTCTATTGCACTCGTCCCTTGCGGCGACTGGAGCGCGGATGCGCACGCATCAACTCTTTGCTTCTTGATCAGATATGCTCCGTGGTTTGTCATCCACCTTGGGCTGATCATGGAATGGCTGCTGATCGATGGCCCACTGTTCGCATCCGGGCTCCCACGGAAATTTGCCCTGCATGTCTGGATAGAAGCACTGGAGGACGGGAAAAGTCTTGGGATCGTTGTCATAGAACCAGCAGGCAAAGTTCAGCCAATCCCAATAACCGCTGGGATGCATGGGGCGGAATTGGACGTCAAAGTTTCCAATGATGTCTGAATAGCCTTTGCCGGGTTCGAACTTTTCTCCCGCCTTTACGCGTTCGCCAATTGCGTTGATCATGCTGTGGCGCAAGTCAGTGGGCTCATTGAAAATGATGATCTCCGGGGGCTGGTATGGCTGCACAGGTTATCAGAAGAGCCGGGACATCAAGATGAGAAGGTCGCCTTTTTGCACTTTGCTCCGCTACGCGCACGCCTTCGGCAGAGAGGAAAGGTTTTTTCCAATTTTCTTTCCCAGCGCTCACGCGCTGGGCTCAATAATTACGCCACGGCAAGCCGTGGCTCTTACTATTCGATACCAAGCTTTCGGGCTGGGCTCAATAGTTTTTTGTGCCTTCGGCTGCAAAAGGCGATGTGTATCCGAGACAAGCCTAAGCCCGCAGGGCGGAATTATTGAGCCCACCGCGACCGGGGTCCCCGGATTGCGCCGCTTTTGCGCAAGCTGGGGGGGAAGCGGTGGGTAATGTGTCAAAAGAAAACAAAGCCCCGCTTTAGCGGGGGCGACATAATCGCGGCAATCAAATTTCAGCAATCATAATTCAGCAAATCATTCGGCATCGGGATCAATGCCGTGTTTCTTCAGCAGCGCTCGATATTCCTGTTCAAACGTCATCTTACGGTGATGCTTTTCCTGATCACGAATGTATTTCGCTACGGCTGCGGTATTGGAAATGCTCACGCTGAATCCGCCGTAGCCTTCCTGCCAGGCGAATCTGCGTCCATGCTCATTCAACCATTTGGAAGAGTTTGACTTGAGAAGTCGAACGGCTTCGGCCAGTGCGATAGTTGGCGGGAGATGGAACAGGATGTGAGCGTGGTCGTCCATGCCGTTGATGGCGATCGCAGCCATTCCCTGATTGCGGCAGATGCCGGCCAGATAAGACCAAAGCTCAGGCTGAACATCCTTGGCGATGGTGGGCCGTCGATCCTTGGTGCTGAAAACGAGATGGATGTGGTTTTTGACGAACGCGTGAGACACGGGTTATGTCGCCCTTTCAGGACTTTGATTTTATATCTCTTCTTCCCCAGCACTCACGTGCTGGGCTCAATAATTGCGCCCTCCGGGCTAGTTGGAAATCTCTTTACCTGAGATCACGTGCTGGGCTCAATAATTCGCCCTCCGGGCTAATTTGAATCTCTTCACTGAATTCACGTGGTGGGCTCAATCATTGCGCCCTGCAGGCTAGTTGGAAATCTCTTTACCTGAGATCACGTGCTGGGCTCAATAATTGCGCCCTGCGGGCTCGTTGAAAATCTCTTTGCCTGAGATTACGCATGGGCTCAATCATTTCGCCCTTCGCGTTTTTGTAATCCGACGTTTACTGGTTTTCAAACTCGTGAGAGCACTGTCAGGCCAAACAAAATGGATACTCCGTTCTCCTCGACTGCGCGCGGCGCAGGTTCCTTGGCAGAGCCAAGTCCTTCCATGCTTCTTCCTCAATGCCTTATCTGGGACGAAATGCCTAAGTACTAATTAGTAAACAGAGCTGGCCACCCCATTCCAGCAGCAGTTCATCTCATTGCCAACGTTCCCCCAGGAATACCAAGGAGAACCATTCATTTTATGAGAAGCCACAGGAAAGGCTCTCTGTCTGCTGATGTTTGCCTGTTTCATCGCCGCCACCTCAACCATTGCATTTGCCCAGGATGGATCTTCGACTGGGAAATGCTCGTTTCAAACACTGAACATCCCTGCGCCAGCCAATAACTTACCCGTGGCCACGGCGCTCAACGATGTAGGAGGAATTGTGGGACAGTACCTCGCCAGTGATTTCCGGAGCCATGGATTCCTGCTGTATCAGGGCAAGCTCACCACATGTATGTTCCCCGGTTCCACGGATACTGAGCCCCGCGACGTGAACACGACAGGAACGATCGTTGGCGACTATATTGCGGGTAATTCCGGGCACGGCTTTATGGTCCACTCCGGTGGTTTCAAGCAAATCACTATTCCCGGCTTCCCCAATGCGGTTGTGACAGCGAATGGCATAAATGACAATGGCGACATTGTCGGCCAGTACAACCCCAATCCCGCCAATGCAGCCTTTGGTTATCTACTGCACAACGGTAAACTTACCACCCTTTCCTTCCCCGGAGCAGCGGGAGGGACGAATCCCACCAGCATTAACAACCAGGGTGTGATTGTTGGAACTTATTTTCTTTCTTCGGAAGATCCTGCCCATGGCTTCATGTGGAAGGCCGGAGTGTTCAGCAATTTGAATCCTCCAGATGGCGGCGGCCACTCACAGCCGACGAAGATCAGCAATACCGGTGACGTCGTGGGCACGTACGTTTCTACCGTCGACGGGCTGCAACATGGATTTTCCTTCGACAAGGGAAGATATACCAAAATTGATGTGCCAGGTCTTCAGGACACAAGAATTGATGCCGTGAATAAATTTGACAATGTGATCGCAGAAGCCATTCAGGGGACGAAAACTCCCCTGTTCAAGGGATTCTGCTCCGTAGTGTTCTAGATGAACAATCTCCACCCTTCGTGAAATAGCGGAGGGTGGAGTCTTTTAATAATTCAACGAAATGAAGATGTTTAAGGTATGCGTGATCGAGAGGGCAATGGCCACTCCTCTACTGCCGCACGTAAACCATGGTCTGATCGCGCTCGGCGCCTTGGGGATCTTTGTTATGTTCCTGCACCGTGATGGTCTTCTTATCTTTTGAAAGAGTGATGGCGCCGGTGCTGGTTGAGCCGTCAGTGCCGCGGCCCTGTGAGGTGAACTGATGGGATGAGGGCATCTGATATGTGATCTGCGCGATCTCCTTACCTTCCATCATCTGCGGCGATGCCGTGCCCACCTTGCCGTCATAGTTCATGGTGTAAGAATTGCCCTGCGCGTCTTTGCCCCCAATGGTGTATTTGATGGAATCCCTGGTGGCCGAGGCTACGCTAACTGTTTCTTCTTGAGGCGGCTGGCCGCTGATTTTCGATTTCGCAACATCCAATTTGAAGGTGCCGACCCATGGATCAGTGCCGGTTTTCGTTTTCTTTTGGCTAAAGGCGACGGCGCAACTGAACACCAGGAGTACAACCAAGGATCGTTTCACAGGACCTCCTTATTGCTGCATGAGATTAAAGGCCCGTGAACATGCGTGTGTCAAGCAAGCTCTAGTGGAATAGGCCCGCGCAGTGAAACGATTCTCTCCAAAGCTTCACTACTCAGTAGTTGCCTGAACAAAGCTGACGGTAACTTCCAGGCTGAAGGGAATTTACTTTTGTTTTCGTTTGTTCAGGAGAGTTTCGTTTCAGGAGGTCCCCTATCATGGCAAGCCCAACGACAGCACTAACACCGGAAGTTCCGAAAGGACTACCAGCCACAACCAATTGGTCGCCAACGGCGAAGGTCAGTGCCGGGGTTCTGGCAAGCGCTGTTACTATTCTGATCATCCAGTTTGTTCCGCACGCGAACACCTGGACGCCTGCAGCGGCAGGAGCAATCACGCAGATCGTAACCTTTGTTGTTCAGTACATGGTGCCCGAGAGAGCATAACCGAGGAAGTACATGCGCTAACGCTGTCTCCATAGAGGGTGGAGATTTCCGCTCCATGAGCTGGAACGCACACGGTTTAAGTTGAAAAATGGCCGCCAAAAGGTGGACAATCGCACCATATCCTGCCCCGAAACCGCGCTGGCCGGCGGCAAAAAATGAAAGTTACCCCTTGGATTACTATCGCGGCACAGAAACGATTCTGATAGTGGATGACGAAGAGTCTTTGCGCGCCGTGCTGGTAGACCTTCTGGGCCAGCTTGGATATCGCATTCTCTCAGCCGCCAACGGCGATGAAGCAATAGCCCTGGCAGAGGCGTTTTCCGGCAAGATTGACCTGCTACTGACCGACGTAATCATGGATCCGCTTTCCGGCCCAGTACTGGCGGACACCCTCACCCGGACGCGGCCTGACATGAAAGTGGTTTTTATTTCGGGCTATGCCAATCCATCGCTGGCGCCGGATGGTGTTTTGAAGCCCGGCACAGTGCTGGTGAATAAACCATTTAGCATTAAGCTGCTTTCGGCCAAGTTGCGGGACGTTCTGGAAAGCCCGGCGCCAGTGGAGTAATTTTAGGCGCGAACGGCGTGTGCATCCGGACACGCTCTGGCGGGAACTATGACACACTTGGCTGCTTCCTTGCCCGTGTAAGAAGTTGAATTAAATGGAGATACGCTTCTGGCCCAACGCTTGCATCTGAATACGGCGTGGTTTGTCGAAAACGAACTCAGGGAGTGGGTGATGAACGGGGAACTGGTGGAGACGAAAAATTTTCTGATCTGGATGGCCTTGTGGGCCGGCGCTTTAATGGTGTTGCTGCCCGCCCTGGCCGGAAGCTGATGGCCGCCTTCTTCAAGCGGAACTTGGCAGGAGTTTGCAGAAAAATGAAGCTTGCGGGACCTACGGTAGTTTGCTTCGAGAGTTGCAGAGAAAAACTATTGGATCATTTCCCGGGCTGGTTCAACTCTCTTCGCGCTCTTTGCGTGTTTAACTGAAACGCCTTGGGGGAGAAAAACCCTGAAGCATGTTCCGCGGCGGCTGGCAGTATAGTTTGAGCGAAAACGCAGACTGCCGTTATGTTTGAGAATAATGCTCTTGGCCAGCCACAAGCCAAGTCCGGTTCCTTTAAGTTCTTTGGTGGTAAAGAAAGGTTCCAGAATGCGGTCACGAATTTCTTTTGGTATGCCTGCGCCGTCATCATGAATGGTAAAAACAGCGCCGCGTACGCCGTCGTTTGCGGCTGGGCGGATGCGAATGCAAATTTTTCCGCCTTGTGGGGAAGCATCAATGGCGTTGCCAATCAGGTTCGCCACCACCTGGCGGAGTTCGCCGGGAAATCCATGGATTCGATAAGGCCCGCCTTTTTCCAGATCAACGTTGATGCGCTTGCCTTGCAATTGAATTGCGTACAACGCAAGAACGGAATTCACCATTTCCCGCAGGTCCAGCTCAACCGGCACTTTTGTTTCACGATGGAAAGACAGCACCTGCTTAGTGATTTTCGTTACGCGCTCAAGTTCTTTCATAGCCTGGCGAAGATAATCCTGGAGTTCTTTTTGCACGCTGGTATGCGAGGCCAGGTAGATCAGATTGGTAAGCGCTTCCAGCGGATTGTTGATTTCATGCGCGATAGTTTGGGCCAGCCTTCCGGTGGCAGCAAGCTTTTCGGCATTACGCAGAGATTCTTCCGCCAATTTTCGCTCCGTAATGTCGGTCAGCACCACGATGGACCCAACGCGGTCCTGTCCAGACATCACGGGATTTGCGGTAATACGAAACCACCGCGACCCGTGTTGCTGTTCGGCTACGTAGCGCGATGGTTCAGTGCGGGCAAAGAATGCAGCATCACCCAGAACCTGGCGCAAAATGGCGACGCCGTCATGGCCAATCACGTCACTGAAGCTTTTGCCGCTGAGTTCAACGAATGCACGATTGCAGCGCGCCACTTTGTTGTCATTATCGAGCAGCACCAGGTATTCGGGCAGAGCGTCAACGGTGCATTCCCATTCCTGCGCTGACTGCCGTGAGATTGCCTCGGCCTGTTTCAGCCGCAGCAGGGACTTCACGGTTGCCACCAGCACCGTGGCATCGATAGGATGCGTCAGGTAACCGTCAGCGCCGCCTTCCAGCGCCTGCACTTTACTTTCATTGCTCACGAATGACGCAGAAATTTGCAGCACCGGGACTGAACGCGTTGCCGGATCGCTCTTGATGCGCCGGCAAACTTCATAACCTGAAATGTCAGGCAGCTTTACATCAAGAATTACCAGTTCAGGACACTCTTTCACCCGCTCCAGCGCTTGCTCTCCCGTTGTGCACTGTTCCACATCCAGGCCCGCGCGCGCCAGGATTCGCGAAAGGACGTAGCGGTTCTGCTCCGTGTCATCCACCAGCAGAATCCGCGATTTGGATTGCTCCGTCATCCGAAAATCATGTCCTCCCCGGCCCTGAAATATCCATCTTGGCCAGCGAACTGAGCAGCAATTCCGGTGAAAGCGTAGTGGTCACGTCGCTCTTGGAAATCAGTCTTGCGGCCAGAACGTTCAGCAGGTTTTTCTCTTCACCGGAAAGTATCTTGGACGTATAAACAATAACCGGAAGCCGCCTCGTACGTTCCTGATCGCGCAGTTTTTGCAAGACTTCAAATCCGCCCATTCCCGGCATGACCAGGTCAAGGATCACCGCATCAGGGCGCTCTCTCTCCACCATGTCCAGGGCTTCTTGCCCGTTATGTGCTTCCACCAGGTTCAGCCACGGACGGTCCAGTAGTTCACGTAAAATATAAAGTGACAGATCGTTATCGTCCACCAAAAGCAGTTTCTTTGGCTGTTCCTGTCTGGTAATTCTCCGGACGTCATGGAGAAGGCTTTCGGCTTCCAGCGGCCTGCTGATGGCCAGCGATGCACCCATGTCCAGCGCTCTGGGTGAATTTTCCGGAGCGGCAAGCGCGACGATCGGGATTTGCTCCATGGCTTCCATTGGTTGCTGGAAAAAGCGAAGAAAATCCCACGCCGCAGAGCTGGTCATATCGCAAACAATGGCTGTGGGTTGATGGCGCTGCAGCCAGGTTTCCGCCCGTTCCAGGCTTTCCACATGGATGAGCTGAAACTCTGATGTCCTGAAAACCGGCTCCAGCAATGAAAACGTGTCCGGATCAGAGTCAATCAGCAGCACGGCATCGCGGGAAAACTCCGGGGCCGGCATTTCTTCCCTGGTGTTCCTGGGAATTTCGGCTTCACCTTTATAGATAACCGGAAACTCGGCAAAGAAACTCGATCCCTTGCCCAGTTCGCTTTTTACCCAGACCTTGCCCCCAAGCAATACAGCCAGTTTGCGGCATAGCGGCAACCCCAGGCCGGTGCCGCGATATCGCTCCTGAAGCGGATTCTCCACCTGCGTAAATTCCTCAAAAACCGTTTCCAGGTTTTCCTGGGCAATACCAATGCCAGTGTCCGCAACCTCGAAAAGAATTAAGTCTTTGTCCTTCTTCTCCGCTCTAATCCGTATTTCACCTTGCGGTGTGTACTTGATGGCATTGGAGATAAAGTTTCTCAGGATCTGTGAAACCTTGCCTTCGTCGGTGCGCAATGTAGGCAGATTTTCGGCTTCTGTAAAAACCAGTTCCACTGAGGTGTTGTCCGCCAGCAAGGGCTTCAGCATGCCTTTGAGCGCGCTGAACAACTCTGATACTTCGAAGCTCTGAACCCTCATCCGCACTTTGCCTGCTTCTACCTTTGCCAGATCGAGCAGGTCATTCACCATTTCTGAAAGCGTTTTTGCCGACTCCAGAATGAACCCCACCTGTGTTTCCTGCTCCCGGGTAAGGTCTCCGTCCAGCCGGTCCAGCAGGATTCGCGCAAGCGACATGATCGAGTTCAGCGGTGTCCGAAATTCATGTGAAATGTTGGAAAGAAAACTTGTCTTCAGCTCTGACGCTCTGCGTAGGTAGTCGGCGCGTTCATCCAGTTCCGCATACAGCGCCACCACGCCGCGATTGGTATCTTCCAGTTCCCGGTTCAGCAGCGCCAGCTCTTCCTGCCGGGCCCTCAACTCCTGCAGAGTCTTCAGCAGTTCGCGATTTTGCCGTTCAATTTCGTCATACGGGCTATCGGGCATCTTTGCGGCAATCTTCTCGCTCAGGTCCTTCATTCGCGTGGGAGTGAGCATGGGCACGGAAACAGGGAAGTCTTTCCTCATTTTCACCACTGTGCCCGCGTGACTACTGGAGATGTCGAACTTGTCCATCAGTCGTCTTGTGCCCAGTATGCCCAGGCCCAGACCTGTGCTTGAGCGGTAGCGGCCTTCAAAGATGTCAGTCAAATTTTCTATTCCCGGCCCCTGGTCTGAAATAACAATCTCCAGCATCTGGGGCCGCCCGGTTTCCACGGTAAAAGTTACTTTTCCGCTACGGGCGTACCGAAAGGCATTGCGCGCCATTTCAGACGTAGCCGTTGCCAGCCTGATCTGCTCCTGATTATCAAAGCCCACCATCGCCGCGATTTCGCGGGCGCGCTGGCGTGCCTGCACTACGTCTCGCTCATTGCGCAGATGAATTGTGGAAATGGGATTAGTCATCTGGGATTAAATCGCAGGCGCGCCTTTCATTACCAGTACGCTGGCGTCATCGCGGTCGCGGCGGAAATCTCTTAACAGCACACCGGCGATCAACGCAGGTTGCCGGGCTAAAATCCCCGGGTAGCGAGAGAGGTCCCAGCGTGACTGCAATCCGTCAGAGTGCATGATCAGGATTCCGTCTTTCGGCCATTCCATCTTGAATTCCTGTACCCGCGGCATAATGTGCCCCAGCGTTCCATTATGCGAGACCAGGCTGCGGCCCAGTTTGGTGCTGGTACTTATGATGCTTCCAGCGATGTTTCCGACCCCTGCATAGATCAATGTCATGGCCAGTGGGCGGAGTTCCACCAACGCTGCCGCCGCTCCACGAGTCTTCTTCAAGGCATCGTGCAGCCGCGTAATGATGCTTCCAGGCGCTTCGCCGCTATGTTCGCGGAAGACCCTTACGGCTTCACCGGAGGCTTCTGCTGCCTGCGGTCCATGGCCCAGCCCGTCCACTACCAGAATTGAGCACCGTTCAGCGGTGCTCTCCCACGCGATATTGTCGCCGCTGATCTCCTCGCCTGCAATTGGCGATACCAGGCCGGCAATCTCAAGAGAGGCCCGGGATTCTTGCTGGGTATTTTCTTGTTCAATGCGCGCAAAAACCGCGGTCCCCTTGTCATTCGAAAAGATGTCAAAAACTTCGGCCATACGGCGAATGGCGCCCAGCCCTGTTCCCGGCGTGCCTCCAGTGGAATAGCCATCTTCCAGCGCGCGCGCCATATCCGGAATGCCCTTGCCCCTGTCAAGGATCAGTATGTCCATTTTTGCTGCCAACGGGGAACGCGTCCCCGAAAGGACGATCTGGCCCCCTCCGCCATAATTCAGTGCATTGCGGGCGGCTTCCGTGATTACGATTGCTGCCTCACCTGATTTTGTCTCATTGAAACCCAGCGAAGCGGCCATGCGCGCGCCTGCCCGCCGGGCTTCGGCGGCGGAACTGGAATCAGAAAGGGCAACAATTTGGGATAAAAACATTATTTCCAGCGGACGACGGTAATACGCGTTCCTTTACCTGGTTCGGAATCAATATGAAAGTCGTTGACCAGCCGCTTGCTGCCGCCAAGGCCCAGCCCCATGCCGTTTCCCGTGGTAAAGCCGTCTCGCAGGGCCGCATCGATATCGGGAATGCCGGGCCCCCGGTCCTCAAACACCAGCTTGAGCCCATTTCTTGTTGAATTCTCGACCTGCTCGATCATCATCTGGCCGCCCTTGCCATGGTCCAGCGCGTTGCGCGCCAGTTCACTCGCGGCCGTAACCAATTTGGTCTGGTCCACCAGCGTAAACTTCATTTCCGTGGCCCATTGCCTCACCTTCTGCCGGGCCAGAACAACGTCGCCCGAATTGAGGATAGGCACACTTTCCTGTTTTACCGACTTCATCCACCCATCTCCGAATGAAAATCTCCTCTCAGTTCATAGAGAAGTTCCATTCCTGTTTCCACATTTAAAGCCGTGCGAACTCCCGCCAGGGACATGCCAAGCTCAACCAGGGTAATCGCAACCGCCGGTTGCATTCCCACCACAACGGTTTCGGCATCCAGTACGCGCGCCATGCCTGCGATGTTCGCGAGCATCCTGCCGATGAAGGAATCCACAATCTCCAGCGTTGAAATATCGATCAAAACGCCGCGCGAACTCCATTCCGAGATCTTTTGTGTCAGGTCATCCTGAAGCTGCACGGCCAGGCGGTCATGCATGTCCACCTGAATTGTGACCAGCAGGAACTGGCCCATGCGGAGGATCGGAATCCGCTCCATTTACTCCTCCTTTTTAAAGAATGTTTTTTTCTGGCCGTCGCCGTTAGTACTGACTACCATTTTGCCTGTGCGCTGCAGGGCCAGCGCGAAAGCATCCGACAGTTTGGCTTTTGTCACGACGTTGGCAAGGTCGATGCCCAGGTGCACAATTGTTTGCGCGATCTGTGGGCGCACGCCGCTGATGATGCATTCCGCGCCCATCAATCGGGCCGCTGTGATCGTTTTCAGCAGATGTTGCGCCACCAGCGTATCTACCGTAGGCACGCCTGTTATGTCGATGATGGCAAAACGGGAATTGGTTTGCACCACCGCTGACAGCAGTGACTCCATCACTACCTGCGTTCGGGCGCTGTCCAAGGTGCCGATAATCGGCAATGCCAAAATTCCCTCCCATAGCTTCACTACCGGGGTGGAAAGCTCCATAAGTTCTTCCTGCTGCCGTGCAATGAACTTTTCCCGCGTTTGCATGAAAGTGTCAGTCGTTATCTGTCCCAGTTTGTCAAGCAAAGTAGTGGCTTTCCATACCTCGTCAAACATCGCATCCGGTGTAGAGGAAAGCTCTTTGCGGATTACGGAGAACAGCGGTTGCTTCAATGACAGCACAAAGCTGGTGGTTTCGCCCGGTGTGAACCCCTGCTTGGCCCGTGAGGTCGAAATCGATTGCAGAATGTCGCGCGTGGCGGCCCATGCTGCTCCATCCAGGTTGGTCAAATCTTCGGATTTTGCGGCGATGGCGATCGACGCCAGCAGTTCGCGCGATTGGGACTTTATCTCTTCATCGCTCATCAGGTCGGCGCGGCGCACTGCGCTGCTCATCTGCTTTAGCCACTCCGTTCGTAGCTGCTCTTCGTGCTTGCTGATCATCTCAGGCAACTTACTCATCAAGAATCCTCCAATGTCGGTGAGGCGGTATCACAAAGACGATACCGCAAATCAGGCGTGCCGCAAACATGGTGGCCAGCAGGGCACAAAAGGGTGAGGACGAGATACCTCTATCGGGCGTGACAGTTTCAAAGCAATGCAGCAACGGAGTTGGATGCTGGAATGGTCAGGCGCGCTGCTTTAGTCCCTAGGTCACTGCAGAAGAGCTTTCGCCCGAATATTGTTTAAGCACTGCTTCCAATTCCTTGGCTCCCGCCCATTTGGGCACTACGTGGTCCACGCCAAAAAACCGGCACAATTTCTTCTCGGTTTCCCCCATCACCGTCCAAACCACAATGTGGATAGGATGGAGTTTGGGACTGGATTTCCAGTACCGCAACACTTCAAATCCACTTTCCTTAGGGAATGAGAGGTCCAGAAGGATGAGGTCCGGCGCTTCCTGGGTCCCTTCCGTCACATCTTGCAGATACAGCATGGCGGCGGCGATGTTGTTAAATGTCGTGATTTCCTTTGAGCCCAGCTTCTTAAGCACGGCAGTAGATTGGCGTAAGTCCGAAGGGGTATCTTCAACAATTAAGACTCGGTGCATCATATTTGCGTATGAGTCTCGGACGCTTACAAATGGAATAGCGTCGTGTGACTCTATCCTTAGCTAAGATCGTTGCCGGAAGAAGTATTCTACATGGAATTCGGGGGCCCTGTACAAGCCAAGCATCAGCTCTTGCCATGTTTTTCTTTACCGATAAACCTTTGATTATAAATCTCTTAGACAGGTGCTCTTGTTCTGGTATAGGAATCTGTCTTACTCCGATAGAAAAAATCAAAAGCAGTGACTAACCCTACTCTCAAAAATTGCATCTATTCCGGCAAAGGTATTCTGAATTTGTCGTAGTTCCGCCGTCGGAGGTACGTCATGCTGGCAAAATGCGCCAATCCTTCCTGTTCCACTCCGCTCGTTTATCTGCGTGAAGGCAAGATATTCATGATCGAGGGACCAGGACAGCTCAGCGGTACGGATTCTCCATCCACCCCCAAATCGCCTAACCGGGTAGAACATTTCTGGCTTTGCGGGCCCTGCTCCTCGCAGATGACGGTGACCTCCGATCGGAAACGCGGTGTGCAGGTTGTTCCTAAGTCTGCTCGGGCTTTTCGCGCCGCTGCTTCCTGATCGGCGCTTTCCTTAAATTCCGATTTCTAACCCGATAAGTTTTTTCGCAGCGCCGCTTGCGGCTCCTGCCTGGTACCAAAGCATGGCACTATAGCCTTGTCAGCTTAAGATTTGTCCCCATCCATTACAATCTGCCTCATGCCTTCCAGGTTATGGAGCAAGTTCCCGCTCAGAACGAGCCACCGCTGGCTAAACCTGCTCCTGCTGGCTGTGCCTGTGGCTGTCGTGCTCGACCTGCTGCATGCGCCTCCACTGGCAATCTTTATCGGCTCGGCTTTAGCCATTGCTCCATTGGCCAGCGTATTAGGAGAATCCACTGGCGCCCTTGCAGCTTATTCGGGAGCAGCCATTGGCGGCATCTTGAATGCGACGCTCGGGAATGCCACGGAAATGATCATTGCTTTTATTGCTTTGCGCGCCGGGCATATCAACGTGGTGAAGGCTTCGCTTTCCGGAAGCATTATTGGCAACCTGCTTCTGGTGCTGGGGCTTAGCCTGGTTGCCGGCGGAGTTCGCTATCCCATACAGCGCTTTAACCGCACTGCCTGCGTCACCAACAGCACCATGCTGATGATTGCCGTGGCCGCGCTGGTTATGCCTGCGGTATTCAATCTTGCTGTTTTTGGCACGCTCCAGCATCATGACGTCAATCTGGAAAACCTCAGCCTCTGGACCAGCGGCGTTCTTATTGTTTTGTACCTGTTGAATATGCTGTTCGTATTCCGTATCCGCTGTGCAGCGTTTCAATCTCAGGACCACAAGAAGGAAGAAACACCCCAGATCAGCCGGAGCCAGGCCATTATTTCACTGGGCCTTGCCACAGCTCTGATCGCATGGATGAGCGAGATCCTCGTAGGCCAGATCGCTCCGGTAACCCGCGCATTGGGCATGACGGAACTTTTTGTGGGTGTGATTGTGGTTGCGCTGGTTGGTAACGCCGCGGAAAATTCCACCGCTATTATGATGGCCCGCCGCAACAAGATGGAATTATCCATGTCCATCGCCACCGGCGCCAGCACGCAGATTGCTCTTTTCGTGGCTCCAGTCCTGGTCTTTGTCTCTTTTGCCCTTGGGCATCCCATGACACTGGTGTTCAACGGCTTCGAAATTGCCGCCATCGTGCTTTCAGTTGTGATCGTAGAAATGATTTCTTCTGACGGTGAAACGAACTGGTTTGAAGGCGCACAACTTCTGGCGGTCTATGCAATTGTCGCTGTAGCTTTTTACTTTGTTCCCGAGTAAGGCAAAGATCAGGAGCGCGAACTTACTCCGCAGTCTTGTGGTATCCACCGGTCAGGGAAAGCCAGCGTATTTTGAGCGTGTCCAGCCCCATGTAAAAACCATCGCGCCACGGATGCACCTTTGAGCGCTCATCATTGCCCCATGAAACGGGAACTTCAGCCACATTGAGCTTGTGGTGATGCGCCAGATAAATAATCTCCGCATCAAAGCCCCAGCGCGTGATGCGTTGCAGCGGGAAAATGATCTGGGCGGCGCGGCGTGTGAATGCCTTAAAGCCGCACTGCGTATCATGATAAGGAAAGGTCAGCACCGCGCGCGTGAACAGGTTAAACGTGCGCGACATGATCTGCCGTTTCAATGGCTGCCGCTGAAATTGCAGGGAAGGATCGAGCCAGCGTGACCCGATCGCTACGTCATTTCCTTTCTCCAAGGCGGCAAAAAGCTTGCTGGCTTCAGAAATCGGAGAACTCAAGTCGGCGTCAGTAAACAAAAGCACCTTGCCCCGGGCATTCAACATTCCGTTGCGGACGGCATATCCCTTACCCCGATTGCCGGGGTTCTCAATAAGCCGCACCTGTGGATGCTCCGCCGCAAACTGGCTGACGTAGTTCGCGGTATCATCGCGCGAGCCATCATTGACCACCACGATTTCGGCGCTCCACTTTTGCGCCCGGATATGGTCCAGCATCTGCTCCAGAGTGTTGCCGATGCGCGCGCGCTCGTTATATGCAGGTACCACAATGCTGTATTGCGGCTGTGCCGCTTCCAGACCCGAATTCGACAATGGGAACTCTATCGCTACGCTCATGCAGCTTGTTCCTTCTTCTTTAGCATCGCAAAAAACTCGGGTACCAGGTTGGGGTCCCAGAATCCTCTGGCGGCTTCATCAATCATGGTGCGCTTGGCCTCTTCATGGGTCAGCGCCGGTTTATATGGACGGGCGGTGCGCAACGCATCGTACACGTCAACTACCTGAAGCACCCGCGCCAGCAACGGAATGCTGTATCCCGTGAGCCGGTCCGGATAACCGCTGCCATCCCAATGCTCATGGTGATGGCGGATGATGGGCAGCACGTTGCGGAAAGATTTGAGCGGACGGCAGATCGCCTCGCCGATCTCCGGGTGCTGCTTCATGATGCTCCATTCCTCAGTGGTCAGCCGCGTGCCTTTTTTTAGAATGTCATCCGGAATGGAAACCTTGCCCAGGTCGTGAAGATAGCCGCCGCGCTTCAAAGCAATGATGCTTTCCCCGTCCAGGCCGACATGATGCCCCAAGTCAGCAGCGTAGTGCGCCAGCCGCTCGCAGTGGTTCCCGGTATAGGGGTCCCGCGATTCAATGCCCAGCGCCAGCGCCACAAGCACGGCCTCAGCGTTTTCCAGTTCGTCAGTAAACTCTTTGAGCTTCAGCAGTGACTTTACCCGGGCAAACAGCTCTTCCGGATAAAGAGGCTTGCTCAGGAAATCGTCCGCTCCGGCCTCAATGCCACGGACCCGGTCATCGCGATCAGAAAGCCCGGTAATCATCACTACCGGCGTAAGGCGCGTATAAGGATCTTCTTTGAGTTCGCGGCAAAGATCGTAGCCGGACTTTCCCGGCATTACCACGTCCAGCAGGATCAACTCCGGCCGCTCCGTATGGACCAGCTGCTTTGCTTCTTCGGCCTCAGTTGCAGTAATAATGTCATAGCCGCGCGATGAAAGTAGCTCCCGAAGGAGCAGCAAGGTATCCAGCTTGTCGTCAACTACCAGGATCTTAGGAGCACGCTGCTTGTAGCGGCCATACTCCTCCCTTGCCCGTTCCGATATGGGTGCCATCGTTAACTGAGAGGGTAGAGTAAGGTCGAGGGTTGTATCGAGCAACTCTCGAACCCTTCGTTCGTGTAATTCATCGTCGGAAAGCACAGATACTCCGGGAGCTGCAGCCCCAATAAACATTACAGATGCGCGACCGCAAATGAGGGAGTTGTGGGGAGTCCATAATTTTAAAGCTATTTGCTCCAAAATGGAAGCGTTAACCTGCCCGCTATTTCATTCTAAGCAGCATGATGCCCATGGCTGGATCGTTGTTAAGTTCTTGGCATTTACCGCATTACAATCATCGGCCTCATGCGCCGAAAACCAAGCAGTGGGCTCTCTGGAGCCAATGCTTACGGTTACACCATTTTTCCAGAGGTGAAGTCATATAATTGGCCTTTCCATGCGCCAGGCGTATCTTTACATCAATTTGCTGCTGTTTGCAGCCAGCGGCCTTGCCGCACCCAAGCCGCATACCATCCTTTTAGGACCATGGCGTTCCGCCGAGCTCCGCACAGATTCCGGTGAAAAGCAGCCAATCAAGGTCAGGGACTTGGTCATTGACGGCAAGACCCGCGAGCACACTGCAGGCTCTGTTCATGAAGTCACAGACCGGTTCTTTGTGGTCCGGCGAGCCATCCGCCTCAATGACTCACTTCCTCACGAAACCAGAAACCCTCAATGGCTATGGAGGCTGACCGGTTGGATCAGCGTTGACCGCCAGACTGGCCGCATTGCGCAACTCAACCTGCCTTCCTTTGACGGAGATGCCTCTGAAGCGAGCTGGTACCGTGACTACGCCGCTTATTGCAGCTCTTCCGATGATGGCTCAAAGTCCTACATGGTGGTTGCGCAGATTGGCGTGCGCAGGGCTATCCTGAAGAGGGAATATTCCGGCGCGGCCTGCACCGCTCCAACGTGGGAGCGCTCCCCCAGTCGCGTGACTTTCGTCGCTGGAAGCGAGAAGGCCAGCTTTGTGATTCACGCGCACAACGCGGAGATCCAACCCGAAGTGACGGAAGAAGGAGGTCCCCAACAATGAAGACTCTACAGGAATATCTTGATGATGCCGCCGTAGCCCACGGCCATCTTTGTGCCGGACAGGTGCTGGGCGTTCGCATGGCCATGCTCGGTTTGAAAAAGCTTGGACTTGAGGAGCCTCAAGGCAAAGATCGCAAGCGCATTGTCACCTTTGTGGAGATTGACCGTTGCGCCACCGATGCCGTGATGGTGGTCACCGGCTGCCGCCTGGGCAAACGCGCACTCAAGTTTCGCGACTGGGGCAAGATGGCAGCCACCTTTGTCGACGTGGAAACCGGCAAAGCCGTGCGCATTGCTGCGCGCGAGTCTTCTAAAGCGCTGGCCAAAGCCATGCACCCGGAAATTCCCAACAAGAACCAGCAACAGATGCTTGCTTACCGTGAAATGCCGGATGATCAGTTATTTCAGACCCAATCGGTGCATGTAGAACTGCCACCGGAAGAATTTCCCGGTTTTAAAGGTGAGCGCATCGTGTGCGCGGAATGTGGTGAAGGAATCAACTTCCGCCGTGAAGTAAAGCTCGGCGCCAAAGTCGTTTGCCGTGGCTGCGCCGGCGAACGCTATTATGAGCCGGTTGTCTGAAGCACTGATCCTCTGAAGCATGACGGACCAACTCCAACGCGGCATGTGGCCAGACCTGATCGAGCAAATTCGTGCGCGCACACCGGCACGGGTTTTGGTGGAGCGCAGTGGCGCAGCGTATCGCACGGCCACGCAGCTTGATTTGCGACAGGACCATGCTGCCGCGCGCGATGCCGTGCGGGCAGAATTTGATCTGGAACGAGACCTCGGCAGCGGGTTTGTGGATAAATGGAGGCTCTTTGCCGTTTCCACCATGGCTGGTTCCAAAGACGAATATCTGCGCCGTCCTGATCTGGGACGGCGCTTGGATGAAAATGCGCGAAACCAGTTGGCTGCCCATTGTGTGCCGCAAGCCGATTTGCAGGTTGTGATTGGCGATGGGCTTTCCGTTACCGCGGTTTCCACGCAGGTGCCTGTGTTGCTGCCCCTGATTGCGGAAAAAGCTGAGGCGCGCGGCTGGAAGCTTGGCCAGCCCTTCGCAATACACTACTGCCGCGTGGGAGTGATGAACGATGTTGGAGAGCTGCTGAAACCCAAAGTCATTGTATTGCTTATCGGCGAGCGCCCCGGTCTGGCAACAGCCGAGAGCCTCTCCGCTTACATGGCATTCCAGCCGCGCACAGGCCACAGTGACGCCCATCGCAATCTGATATCGAATATTCATGCACGGGGCGTGACCACAGAGACGGCGGCTTCGCGCATTATCGATCTTGCAGAGCAGATGACGCATCGACAGACCAGCGGCGTGGATCTCAAGGAGGAGATGCCTCCACCGGCGTGGCTAAAGTGATCGTTAATCTTTATTGTTGATCGCACAGCTTCCAATCACGGGTAAACTTTCCGCATCACCTCATTGCCTTGTCTAATCCGGCAACAAGCTGTTTGCGCATGCCTGAATCTATCTGTGCCGGTTCGCCTTCTTTATATATTCCCATTTCTTGGAGCCACGCCAGAAACTCCGGCGCGGGACGCAGATTGAATAAGCGGCGGGCCGCCAACGCATCATGGAAGCTGGTGGACTGATAATTCAGCATCACGTCATCTGAGCCAGGGACGCCCATAAAATAATTGCAGCCCGCAGCCGTCAGCAATATGAGTAGATTGTCAGCGGAATTTTGATCGGCGGCGGCGTGGTTGGTGTAACAGACGTCACAGCCCATGGGCAAGCCAAGCAGCTTGCCCATGAAATGATCTTCCAGGCCGGCGCGGATAATCTGCCGCTCGTCATAAAGATATTCCGGCCCAATAAAGCCAACCACGCTGTTGACCAGAAAGGGCTCAAACACCCGCGCCACCCCATATGCGCGTGCTTCCAGGGTAAGCTGGTCCACGCCATAATGCGCTTCAGCAGAGAGCGCGCTGCCTTGTCCGGTTTCAAAATACATAACATGTGAAATCGGCTGATCGAGTGAGCCGATGAGCGGGTGATCTGGTAGCAAATCTTCCAGATCTCGATCTTTATTTCTGTTGTCATTCCAAGAGCGCGCTTTACCAGCGTTTGAAACGTGCTGTTGGTTTCCGATCCGATCATCCAATCTCCGGATCATCCGATCCTTCTGTTGCTCCAGCACTCTCTCCCGTCCTTCGCGCAACATATTTAACGTGATGCCAAAACTCTCGTTCGCCTTTTGGGTTCCCGCCACAGACTGAAACAGCAGGTCCACAGGCGCACCGCGCTCCATTGCCTTGAGTTGTGTAGAAATATGAGCCAGGCAGCACGCCTGCGTGGGAATGTTGTATGCCTCAATCAAGCGATGCAGTGCGTGCAGGATTGCGCTTACAGTATCCACGGCATCGGTGGCGGGATTCACGCCGATCACAGCGTCGCCACAGCCATAGAGCAGGCCATCAAATGCAGAGAGCAGGATTCCAGTCGCATCATCCGCCGGGTGATTCGGTTGCAGACGGATGCCCAGCACCCCGCGTTCGCCTATGGTGTTGCGGCAATGAGTTATCACGCGGACCTTATTGGCAGCCAGAATCAGGTCTTTGTTGCTCATCAGCTTGGTTACAGCGGCAGCCATCTCCGGCGTAATGGCCCAATGCAACCGCTTCAGATCCGCCTCAGCAGTTTCGTCGCTCAGGATGAACTCGCGGAACTCGCCGACTGTCATGCTCTTGATGGTGGAAAAAGTTTCCTGGTCGTGCGTGTGAACAATCAGCAGGCTGACATCGTCTTTATCGGGAGAGATCAGTGGATTGTCTGCGATCTCCTGTAAAGGCAGGTTGGCGAGCGTTCGCTTGGCGGCAACCCGCTCCTGCTCTGAACGCGCAGCGATGCCGGCCAGTTGGTCGCCTGATTTTTCCTCATTGGCTTTAGCGAACAGCTCACGCAAGTCGCGAAATTGAAACCGCTCTGGCATGTGAGACCATTATCCGCCGGAAAGCCAAGGTTACACCACACTCTAAGAAACCAAGTGAAGCCAGATTCACTTGTCGGAATTGGTTTGGCATACTCAGCCCGTTAGAATTTGGGTAGGGAAGTCATTCCACTCGAAAATCCTGCGGACCGATGTCGAAAAATACAGCAGGCACACAGATCGAGGGTATACAGATTTATTTCAGAAAAATATGCAGAATGCGAAGGGCGAGCCTATCACTAAGTTTACTGGCAAGCTCTCTGAAGGAGACAAAAAGATTTTGCACTCGCATGATACCTCCTTAGAACCTGTATCAATCGTAGATTTCCTTCATTAACAAACTGTTGACAAACAGTTAAACGAATATGAAATCCGCTACGGTCGATAATGAGACTGTACTTTTATCGGAAGCAGTTTTGGCGGCAGAGCCAATTTTTGTATTCGTTCTTCAGCGCTTGGGACAAGGCAATGTTATTGCGGGAAGAACACCAATCGGACTTAAGTTATTGAAAAAGCTGGCGGGGACGACGAGACTCGAACTCGCGACCTCTGCCGTGACAGGGCAGCGTTCTAACCAACTGAACTACGTCCCCAGCTTTATTGGAAAATTACAGATTTCAGGCTTCGGCTGTTGGGCAGACGATGTACCTGACAACTTAATTAGTTTAGCAGAGGAACGCCCCAATCGTCATCTCTGCCCACATGGTCGCTCAACATTGCGCCGGGCACCCAGACATCAATCCTTCTCTTTGCTTTCTTTTGATCCGGTTTCTACCAGCTTTTTTGTCAGCAGAACAAGGCCCAGAATTTGTGTCCACTCAGAGACAATGTTCCCCGCCACCTGTCCCCATTTAGATTCCGAGTCAGCATGTGCGTAGAGAAGCACCCATGCGATGCCGGTCACAAGCAGGAAGACGGTCAGCGAATGGTTGTCAAGAAACATCAGTACAGGATTGGTTGACTTGCTCTTTGGGACGTTGCTCTCGCTTGATCCTCGCTCATATAAATGTTTTGTCGCCAGGACCATGACCACCACGCCAGTCCAGTCGGCGATGGCATTGCCAAAGAATGAGCCAATATGCCGCTTCTCGTCGCTAATGCTGTAGAGCACGATCCACAGCAGAAGAATGCTGCTGGTTACGATTGTGAGGCCATGACGCTCAAAGAATGTCTGCCCGGACTGTCTTCGTAGAGAGAATTTCAAAACCGTCACCTCGATCCAGATTTGAACATTAGACGGCGATAGGAGAGCAGAAGTGGCCTAACTCCATCTATCGCATTTGATTCACGATTACAAAACATCGAACAACTTAAACGCAATTCTGGGCAGACTGTCCCAGGTCCCATCATCGCGGATCGCTGAATGAGGTATTGGAACTATCGAATCATGTAACATCGCCTGCGGGAGTAAACGGAGAGCCGCATGGATGTATACCTGATTGACGGAACGTATGAACTATTCCGACATTTTTTTGCCGTGCCCTCAACAAAAGATTTAAACGGGCAGGAAATTGGCGCGGTACGCGGCGTTTTGACCTCGGTGCTCTCGATGATCGAGAAGGGCGCAACTCATCTAGGTGTCGCTACCGATCACGTTGTGGAGTCATTCCGCAATGATTTGTATCCCGGATACAAGACCAGCGAAGGCGTTGCTCCGGAATTGCTCTCGCAATTTCCTATTCTTGAAGAAGCGCTGGAAGCAATGGGCGTACTGGTGTGGCCGGAAGTTTATTTTGAGGCCGATGACGCGCTCGCCTCGGCTGCCGCGAAGGCTGCAAAAGATGATCGCGTTGGCCGGGTGATCATCTGCACGCCAGACAAAGACCTGGGGCAGAGTGTTGTGGGCAGCCGCGTGGTGCAGCTTGACCGCCGTCGAGATCTTTTACGTGATGAAGCGGGCGTGGTGGAAAAGTTTGGCGTAAAGCCGCAATCTATTCCCGACTATCTCGCCGTGGTCGGCGACAGCGCCGACGGTTATCCGGGCATTGCCGGCTGGGGTATGAAAGCCGCGGCCCTGGTCTTCTCGCAGTACCCGCATCTTGAAGATATACCTAAAGATTGCCGCGAGTGGCATTCTTCGATCAAAAAGGCGCGTACCCTTTCCGAATCTTTGTTCAGCGCGTGGGACGATGCTTTGCTTTTCCGCACGCTCGCAACCCTGCGGCTGGATGCAACGGTCTTTGATACTGTCGAAGACCTTCACTGGAAAGGACCGCACCAGAATTTTGAAGACCTGTGCCAAAGATTGAAAGCGCCAGAGCTGCTACGTCGTGTAACGGCGGCAGCCAGCAATTTACAACGCGAATAATCAATGCTCATGCAGAGCCAATCGAGTCAACGCCATAGGAATCAAGAACGTCGCGCAGTGTCACAATGCCTTCCAGCTTATGAACATCTGCCCGGTTAACTACCGGGAGAATATCAACATGGGCGCCGCTCATGCGTTCCAGGGCCAGATGCAATGCGTGATCGGTGTGAACGTGCGGAAATTCGAGCGTATCCAGAAGGCTCAACAGGGTTTGTTCTGCCTTGCCATCCTCAACCGCTTTCGTTAAGGCTAACCGGTTTAAAACGCCAACAATGCTCCCTTCATCCATCAGGAGCCAGGCGCGGAAGTTACTGGCGCGAACACGTTCCACCGCCTCTCGCACTGTCATCTGCGCGGACAATGTTTCCACGGCGTTTCGCATTGCATGAAGCACCCTGCGCTGCCCAAATTCATCCCGTTTTGAGTTCGGCAGGTGGATGCCATCCTGATGCGCCAGCGCTTCATAAATGGGCTGCTTCTGCAGCCGCGAAGAAATAAAAAGGCTGGCCAGATTGGCGATCATCAGTGGCACGATTACTGCATAATCATGCGTCATCTCAAAAATCATAAGCACAGAGGTCATTGGAGCGCGGACAATTCCGGCAAAGAGCGCGCCCATGCCCACCAGCGCATAGGCTCCGGGCGTGGCCGTGCTAAGCGGTAAAAAATGGTGGGCCACGCTGCCGATGGTTCCTCCGAGCATTGCCCCGAGAAACAGTGCAGGGCCAAATATTCCGCCGGCATTGCCGGAGGCATAACTCAAGGTCACGGCAAAAAGCTTAAGCACTACCAGAAGCGCCATCAGCTTCAGGGCCATGTTGCCGTTCAGGGCGTCACCCACGTAGCTATAACCCACGCCAAGAACCTGGGGCACCGCCCAGCCCATCATTCCGACTACCAGGCCTCCAGTTACCGGATGCCACCAACGCGTCTTTCTAGGCAGCAGTAAAAAGCGCTCACGCATGCCGAGCAAGAGCCGGGTAAAAGCGGCAGATAAAAGCCCCCCGGCCACTCCCAACACCGCGTAAATGCCAAACTCAAGAGGATGGACCAACTCGTACTGCGGCACGTGAAAAAGTGGATTGTTGCCCAGCAGCACACGCAACACGATCCAGGAAGTGGCTGATGCCAGCACGACCGATCCCAGGACCGGTGCGTTCAAGTCTCCCATGACTTCTTCAAGAGAAAATAGTACGGCGGCCATTGGCGTATTGAACGCGGCAGCAATGGCCGCTGCCGCCCCCACCGGTATAAGCGCTTTCACCTTTTCCTGGCGTAATCCCAACCGCCTTCCTAAAACAGAGGCGATTCCGCCTCCCACCTGGACCGACGGCCCTTCACGTCCAAGGGGGATTCCGCTTGCCAGTGTGGCCGCTGTACAGCCGAACTTACCGAGGACAGTACGCAGGGAGATATAACCCTCGCGCGCGAACAGAGCTGCTTTCGTCTGCGGCACACCACTGCCGCGGGCGTCAGGAAAATATCTGAATAATAAATAGCCCATGCCCAGCGATCCAGCCACAGGAATCAGGACGCGCCTCCACGGGGCGCTGCCAACCGGATAAAGCCGCATTCCCAGCCGCTCTGTCAGGACGATGAAAGCAACCACGGCCAGTCCAACGAGGGCGCCGATCACCAGCGTCAGGGCCAGAAAAATCTGCTCTTCACGTTGACTAGAGAATGAAAGCCAGCGACTGATGAATCTGTCTGTGACTCCTGGCTTGGGTGCGCTTACATCGGTTGGAGAAATACTCACTTGAATAGCTTACTAGAAATATCGTGTAGCGATTTTAAGCTGGCCTGCGCTCTAGTGAAATACCTTCAAAATTGCAGCGCACAAGCAGCTTTGGTTGAAGATGCAATGATGCTCCAGCTTGTTGCCTTACTTCTTGCTTCATTGAAGGTGAGTGCCAAAGAATTCGAGCGTGCGCTGCCGGGCCAGCTTCGCTGACGCCGGATCATAGTCCTTACGCTGGTCGCAGTTAAAACCATGTCCCGCGTCATAAAGGAATAACGGCAGGTCAGGATGGGCCTGCCGGATTTTTTCAATCTCTGCCGGGCCAATGTGAGGGTCTTTTGCTCCGAAATGCAGCATGACCGGGCAGCACGGAACTTCGGCGGCATTTTGCGCAATCTGGCCACCGTAATAGCCGACTGCTGCAGCGGGATCCAGCCGAGTGGCGGCCAGCCAGGCTAAACTGCCACCATAGCAGTATCCCACCACACCCACTTTCAACGCACTCCACTGGCGCCGGGAAAAACTCATTGCAGCGGCAACATCTTTCAAAGCAGTTTCTAGGTCAATCTGTCTGGCCATTTTCATGCCTTGCGCAGTGTCCTGCGGGTTATAGTCAAGTTCAACATCCCGTTGCACCCGGTCGAACAATGCAGGAGCAATGGCGTTAAATCCCTGGCTGGCATAATCATCCGCCACGGACCGGATGTGGCTGTTCACGCCAAAAATTTCCTGGATCACGATAATAGCTCCACGCGCGGGGCCGGTACTTTCGGCGACGTACGCACCCGCTTCGTGGCCATCTTCAGCTTTCAGTTTTATTCTTGTGCTCATATTCACCTTATCTTTTCACCTATCTATGCAATGTCTGCGGCTTATCGGCCGCTTCCAATACTTGTGCCATGAAATCCACCAATTGCCATTGTTGCTGCCATGTTATTTTATCTTCCATATTCACATGGACCAGCGCCGGGCTGATCAACACGGACTTGAGATCGGCAGCGGGCACATCTTTGGCCAGCCAGAGTGTTTCCGATGAAGGAATAATGGTGTCGCCGGCGCCGTGCAGCAGAAAGACCGCCGCGTGTAGCTGCGTCAGATGTCCATGCGGCGAAACGGCGTCCATCTCATCTTTGTGCAGCTTGATCTCTCCCAGCAGCGGCCCGCGTAATTGATCGCGATGATGCAGGAGCAGATCCAACTCCTTTTGTCCCGATGGGCTCAGCGCCGCTGCAGTTTTCATGGCGTCTGGCTGTTCCCACAGCCATTGCCGTAGGGCATCGCGCGCCACAGGGACATCTTGCGGCGAAAAGAAATCTTCCAGGTGCGAATATGCCAGCACCAGCACTCCATACTCGTGGGCTTGAAACGGCAATTCGACGCCATTAGGCTGGGTAATCACATTGGCGGCAAAAAATCGCGCTACGCGGCCCATGTCATCATGCGCCCCAATGGCAACGACAAAGCTGATACGGTCGCGATACTCCGCGCGGCTTGCCGCGAGCAATGACAGCCCGCCGGCAAAGCTCAGCCCGATCACTCCGACCGCGCGATCCATTCGCGTGCTGAGCACCACCGCTGAATCGCCAATCACATCAATAGTCCGCGGCGTTACGCGATAATCGGCGAGGTCCTGCAATTCCGGAGTCATCACCAGCACACCGGCTCCAGCCAGAGCGCGCGCCAGGTTCCACATGCGCGGGTCCTCGATCCCGAGATGATGGACGCCATGCAGCAAAACTACGGCGGCGGGTTTTGTAACGTCCTGCGGAGTGTAAAGCCGGTAGCGTAGGGGGCCATCTGGAGTCAGCGCCGAACCATCTTCTTCTTTGAAAGGATGATCGGCGAAGCGGGTCGGCAGCCCCTGCGCGTGCGCATCAGAAAATCGCAGCAGCAGTGACATGGCACGGAGGTGCGTATTCACTACATGGCCCAGGATTAACTCGATGGTGAGTAGAGCGGCCCCTAGGAACGCAAGCACAGCCGTCGCCCTCTTCAACCTCGAGTTGCGAGGCCTAGCTGTTGAAGTTTTCATCAAGAGATATCTTGATCATAATGCTGCATGGTGTTAGTGGACATTGTATTGTCAGCCCAGAGTGATATTTTTATCCATTCAGCAAAAAGCTCAGCGTTTCTTTGCCGCATATTGCCAACGGCTTTCGTGCCAGAAACGGCACAACCCGCCATACAAATGATGACAACAACCGCTAAAACCAGAGCCGCATGCGGGTGTAGAGCTTTCAACTCCCATAACGAATAAAAGCAAAGTGTTACTGGCATGACCGGAATGAGTATCCAGATTGCCACAACAGGTAAAGCTGCCCGCTTATGGGCAATGGGATTTAAATAACGGTAGTTGCTCTCAAATAAAAATAAGGGAAAACGACCAAGAACAAAATTGATTTTTAGTTCAAGAAGCTCTGAATAAGAGGCCGCAATCCCCATAAAGGTCGACATGGCGCTGAGAAGGGCCGCGAAAGAAATAACGCTCAATGGAACCAGCATAAGAAGCTCAGGCTTATCATGGGCTGCGGTTATCTCTCCAAAAAGAATTATTACAAGAAGGGTTGATGATCCACAGACAAGCTGAATATATGTGCGCACTTCATCTCTATATATCCCATATTGAAGGGTAAGCTGGTCGACAACAAGCTTAATATCGCAAACTGAGCCATTGTCTGTCATGCTCGATGACCTCCAGGCTCGACTAGTCAGTCCTATGGTACAAGAATTTTCTGTTTTCCCGCCTAGATCTCCAGGATGACCGGCATGATCAACGGCCGCCGCGAAGTTGTTTTTACAATAAAACGCTTCAGGTCAGCGCGAATTTTTTCCTTGATGACTCCGTAATCGGCTTTTTCTTCCGGTGTGGAGTTGTCCAGCGTTGAGGAAACGACGCGCCGCGCTTCGCGCACAAAGCCATCCTCTGATCCGGCGGCAAATCCACGCATGACGATTTCCGGGATCGATTCCACGGTCCCTTTGAGCTTGTTGATGGCAATGATAGGCAGCACAAATCCGTCCTCGCTCAGGTGGCGGCGATCTTTAATCACCAGGTCTTCCACCACGTCCGTCCGCGAGCCGGAATCGATGCAGATGCGCCCGACTGTGACTTTATCTATCTTGCGCGTGCCCAGCTCGTCGAACTCCAGCACCTCGCCGCTCTCCAGCATCAGCACCTGGCCAACCGAGCCATGCATGGATCGCGCCATGTCCGCCTGTATGCGAAGCTGCCGGTATTCCCCGTGGATGGGAATGAAATATTTAGGCTTCACCAGATTCATAATCAGCTTTTGTTCTTCCTGGCTGGCATGTCCGCTGACGTGTACAGGGGGGTTGGAGCCGTCGTCATAAATCACATCGGCTTCGCGGCGGAAGAGATGATCGATCATCCGGTAGATGCCCTTTTCATTTCCGGGAATGATGCGGGATGAGAGCACCACTGTATCGCCGCGCTCAATTCTTGCATGCTTGTGGTTATCCACCGCCGCGCGAGACAAAGCGGACATAGGCTCGCCCTGTGTGCCGCTGATCATCACGCAGACCTGCTGCGGAGCAAAATCCTTGATCTGGCCGGGATGGATCAATAAGCCTTCTGGCACGTCTATATAGCCCAGATCCATAGCGATGTCCGCTGCTTCCGTCATGGACCGGCCCACCAGCGCAATTTTGCGCTTGTATTCCCGCGCCATCTCGAAGGCCAGCTTGATGCGATGGATAGACGATGAGAAGCAGGAGATGAACAAACGCCGCTCAGAACGGGCAAAGATTTCATCAAACTTGCCGCGCACCGCGCGTTCGCTGGGCGTATAGCCTCGGCGTTCAGCGTTGGTAGAATCCTGCAACAGCGCCAAGACGTTGCCTTCTTTGCCGTATTCAGCAAAGGTATGCAGATCAAACAGGCGATTGTCGGTGGGTGTGGGATCAACCTTGAAATCGCCGGTATGGATCACAACGCCGAGCGGCGTATGAATCGCCAGCGCGACACAATCCACCAGGCTATGCGTGACCTGAATGGGATTAATAGTGAATGGTCCCAGGTTGAAGCGCGATCCGGCGCGGATTTCTCGCAGATCGGAATCATCAAGCAGGTTGTGCTCTTCCAGCTTGTTTTCCACCAGCGCAAGCGTGAACTCAGTGCCAAAGACCGGGACTTTCAGTTCATTCAATACCCAGGGCAGCGCTCCAATGTGGTCTTCATGCCCATGCGTCAGCACAATGCCCTTAATTTTTTCGCGATTCTGAATCAGATAAGTAATATCCGGGACCACAATGTCCACTCCGAGCAATTCGGACTCAGGGAACATAAGACCGGCGTCAATGACGATGATGTCATCCCCATAGCGCACGGCCATGCAGTTCATTCCAAATTCGCCGAGGCCGCCAAGGGGTACCAGATGGAGTTTGTGAGAGGGCATGGTCAACAGATGATGCTATCAGAAAGGATGCCTGCGGTTGGGGACGGTTAGAGGGTCATGCGCCAGTCGCGGACCGGGCGTTCATCCGCTCCAACACGAGTCTCTGTTGTTTGCCCATCACCGAACCGGCACCCCATCCCCAGACAGCATTCAAGAAGAATATGAACCCGGCATAGCCAACATATGCTGACGGAAGTACAAGGGCTGCAACGGCTACTGCGACACCGACGCCGGCAAGTCCGGCAAAATGAATGACGGCATTGCGCGTGGAGAGAGCTTCATATTCATTCAATTCCAGCGCACCGCGTTTTCTGTATGCGTAGTGGTACAAGAGCGCGAACAAACCGTAAACGGCGATCACTCCGGCACTATAAATCAACCACAACTGGGAGAGTTCATGGGTAGTCCTCACCATATGGGTTAGCTGTTCTACGGGTACGGTCCTTCCGCCGGACATGCCGCCGATGGCCAGCGTGAACAAAAACTTGAGCGGATAAACGTAAAACAACACCACAAAGATGAGGGCGGCGTTGAGCACGATGGTGTAAACGGTCTGGAGCCCATAGCGCCGGGAAAACTTGTAGTGGAAGTACCAGACCTGCATGAGGATGGCAAAGCAGATGGCGAAGGCAAAAAATCCTTTCATCGCCATCAGAAGTTCTTCAAACGTATGCGGCACTTCCAACGAGACCACCAGCAACGTTACGGCGAAGGCAAAGACAGCGTCAGTAAATCCTTCCAGCCGTGTGATCTCACCGCCGCGCCAGCGGAAGTGCGGTTCAGGTGGAACCATGTGCGTGCCGGTGCGCTCGTGGAACATGTCCGCTATTGTGCCACAGCATCCACAACCGCAGGTGAAGGGGTTTCAGCTCCCAACTCGCCTTCCCATCGCGCAACCACGGCGCTGGCCAGGCAGTTGCCCAGAACATTGGTGGCGGTGCGCGCCATGTCCATGAACTGATCAATGCCAAGAATCAATACCACAGGCCAGGCCGGGAGATGAAAGGAATCGAGTGTACCCAGCAGGATTACCAGCACTGCGCGCGGCACACCGGCCACACCTTTGCTGGTGAGCATGAGTGTGAAGACCATAATCAATTGCTGGCCAAGCGTTAAATGTATCCCCGCTGCCTGGGCCACAAAAATGGAAGCGAGCGAAAGATAGAGCGTGCTGCCGTCAAGATTAAAACTGTACCCTGTAGGCAGAACGAAGGCGACTACCTGGCGCGGCACACCAAAAGCTTCCATACATTCCATGGCCCGGGGCAATGCTGACTCAGAACTGGCAGTGGCAAACGCGATGGTGACCGGTTCAATAACCGCCTTGACAAAGCGTTTGATGGAAAGCCGCGCAATCAGCGCCACCGGCAGCAGCACGCACAGAAGAAAAACAATCAACGCCGCATAAAGCGTAAGGAGAAGCTTGATCAAGTTTGTGACCACGCCAAAGCCCATGGTGCCGATGGTGTAAGCCATGGCGCCAGCAACACCGAGTGGCGCCAAAAGCATGACGATGTTGGTGAACCTGAACATGGTTTCTGACAGGCTTTCGCAGAACGCCAGCATCGGCCGGCGCTTCTCTTCGCCCAGCAGCGCCAGGGCGATGCCAAAAATAATACTGAAGACCACTACCTGCAATACCTGGCCTTCCGCCACGGACTTGGCAATGTTTTCCGGAAATACGTGCAGGACAACGTCAGTCCATTTGGCCGGAGGCGCGGAAACCGTGGCGGTGGCAGCATTGGCCGGCGGTGTGAGCCCCACACCGGCCTGGGAAATATGGATTGCGCCCAGGCCAATAAAAAGCGCGACACTGGTGACAAGCTCAAAATACAGCAGCGCTTTTATTCCCATGCGTCCAACCTGCTTGAGATTGGAGTGCCCGGCAATGCCCACCACCAAGGTGCCGAAAATCAGGGGTGCAATGATGGTTTTGATCAGCCGCAAAAATACGGCGCTCAACACCTGAAAATCGGCAGCGACCCGTTCGCGTGGCTCTGCCGCAAGAAAGGAGATGTGATACCCGATTTCCGCGCCCACCAGCATTCCGGCAAAAATCCAAGGAGTGAGCGAACGACGAAAAAATGCATATCCACAAAGGGCCAGAATTGTGGCGCAGCGAAAAACCAAAAGGACGTGAGGATGGACCACTACGCCGGTGTAATGATTCACCGCCCAGAGCAGCGCTGCAATTCCCGCCAGGAGGAGAAAGGCGATTAACAGCCCGTTTTGTCTTCGATGTTGGTCCATCTCTGATTCCGCTGCGCCCTTCGCGTCCTCTGCGGTGAATTATTCTCTCAACGCAGCAAGTCCTCCAGTTCAATCGACCCCTGGGTCTTCTCATCACGATATTTCACGATCACCGGAGTATAAAGTGAGAGTCCCCATTCGGCGGCTTTACCTTTAGTAATGGCGCGCGATCCCGGCACTACCACGGCGTTTTCTGGGATGATCAGAGGCGAGTTGGCAGAAGAGCGGTAAACCTGTTCGCGCACAATGTCATAGACGGGCGTGGCGCGCGTAAGAATTGTGCCGGCGCCCAGCACTGCGCCACCGCGGACCTGCGTGCCTTCATAAACCCCGCAATTCCCACCCACCAAAACATCATCTTCAATAATCACCGGAGAAGCATTTACCGGCTCCAGCACGCCGCCAATCTGGGCCGCGGCACTCAGGTGCACGCGCTTGCCTACTTGCGCGCAGGAACCGACGAGAGCGTGTGAGTCGATCAGGGTTCCTTCGTCCACATAAGCGCCAACATTGATATACATCGGCGGCATGCAGATCACTCCGGGAGCAACATAAGCGCCCTGGCGGACGGATGATCCTCCGGGCACAACGCGGACCTTTTCAGCAATGCCAAACTGCCGGGCAGGAAAGGTGTCCTTGTCCACGAAGGTGAGAGCACCGCTGCTGATCTCTTCCAATTCACCCAGGCGGAAACCCAACAGGATGCCCTGTTTCACCCAGGTGTTTACGCGCCACTGGCCATCCTGCTTTTCCGCAGCGCGGACTTCGCCCTGCGTCAGGGCCGTACGGAATTCCTGGAATATGTGGCGGGCCTGCCCTGCCGCTTCAACGGGTAGGGAACCGGCGGAATAAAGACGTTCGATCTCAGAGCGTAGCTTGTGCATTTTGGGAGTGCCCTGGCTGAGGAACCGAAACTCAGCCAGGAGCAAGTGCGGAGTATAACCGCCGAAGCTTTCGGCAGCAAAGCCTTACTTTGCATCTGATAAGTAGATGGCCAACATTCTTTATGTTGCTTATCCATTGCTGAGTGTTACTGAGGAGTCGGCGGGTGGCGCGGAGCAGGTCCTGTGGACACTGGAACGCGAAATGGCCTGTCGCGGTGCGCTCACCACAGTGGCCGGGTCGGCGGGATCGCGAGTCAGCGGAGAATTATTTGCCACCGGCGAACCATGTGTTGAGACGGATGATTATGATCGGCGGCGGGTTGAGCATGAGGACCGTGTAGTAGCTTTTGTGCAGAAGCGCGAGCGCGGCGGAATGCCGTTTGACTTGGTCCACGATATGTCGGGGAGCTTTTGGAGACGGGCTGCCGAGATCGATACGCCGGTGCTGGCTACGTTGCATCTGCCGCGCAGCTTCTATCCTGAGGAAGTCTTTGACAATGTTCCGAAGAACGTCAGCTTTAACTGCGTCTCAGACTCACAAGCCCGTAGCTTTGCTAACTTGGATGCAATGGCCGGAGTGGCGCCGAACGGGATTGCGCTGGATAGATTCGACCTGCCGGAACATGCCGCGAGAAAGAGCTCTGCTGATCGTAATCACTTGCTGTGGCTTGGGCGCATCTGTGAAGAAAAAGCGCCGCACCTGGCGTTAGAGATAGCTGCGCGAGCCGGAATGCCAATCACGATTGCCGGGCAGGTGTATCCATTTTCATATCATCAGAAATATTTTGAGAGGGAAGTTGCGCCACGGCTGGAGAACATGCCGGATGCTGAGTTCGTTGCATCACCCTCGGGTGGAGCGAAACGCCGATTACTTCGCGAAGCGAAAGCGCTGCTCATCACCAGCCTGGCACAGGAGACAAGCTCTCTGGTCGCGATGGAGGCCGCCGTTTCGGGCGCTCCGGTGATCGCTTTCAACCATGGCGCGTTGCCAGATGTCGTGCGGGATGGCGTAACAGGTTTTATCGTCGATGACGCGAAGCAGGCAGTTGAGGCAGTGAAGCATATTGAAGATATCAGCTCCACTTTATGCGTTGAGCACGCTCAGGCAAATTTCAGTGCGGCAAAGATGGCGGAGAAGTATGCGGAACTTTATGCACGTCTCATGAGAGCAGAGAAGGCACTTCAATTTACCAGCGAGTGATGAGAGAAATCAGAGCGGCTAAAGATTTCTTAACTCACAAGATGTTTTTGATAATAAAAAAATCTGCAAGAAACTTTTGCGAGGGCGATCTTCTGAAGAGGGATGTTCTCCTAGGTGAGTGAACTCTCTGGACATGGACATCGGGTAAACCTGAACTCCTTGCGCGGTGGCTGTGTCCAGAGTGGTGCATGGGCGGCTGCGCTAAACGGCGTGGCCGCTCTTTTTGTGGGCCGTAAGAAGCTACAGATCAGAAACTGAGGCGTGCACCTGGAGCAAGCCCACTTCCGAGGCGATCTTTTCCAGCTTGGAACGTGTTTCGGATTTGACCGGCAGCATGGGCAGGCGCAGGACTTCTTCAATCCGGCCCATCATTGCCAGTACGGCTTTTACCGGCATGGGGTTCGATTCAAGGAAGTTGGCCTGCATCAGGCGAAGGAACTGGCGGTGAAGGCTGCGTGCTTTGTCCCAGTTATTATTCAATGCGGCGGCGGTCAGCTCTGACATCTCTTTGGGAATCTCATTGGAGCAGACAGAGACAATTCCCACACCGCCCAGCGCGATCACGGGCAGCGTGATGGCGTCGTCACCGGAGAAAACCAGGAAGTTGTCTGGCACGTGATTGAATACTTCCGCGATCTGAGAGATGTTGCCGCTGGCCTCTTTCACGGCAATGATATTGGGGATCTTCGCCAGCCTGCCGAGGGTTGCCGGTTCAATGTTCGCCGCAGTCCGGCCCATCACGCTATAGAGCACAAGCGGTTTGTCCACGGCTTCCGCAATGGCTTTGAAATGCTGATATTGGCCTTCCTGCGTCGGCTTATTGTAATAAGGAGACGCGGTCAGGATTGCGTCCACGCCCTTGCGCCGGTTGAGGTCGCGTGCTTTTTCCACGGCATCGGCGGTGCAATTGGATGTTGCGCCGGCAACGATGGGCACTCGCCCGCCCGCGACTTCAATGGTAATGTCGATCACGCGCAGCCATTCGTCTTTGGCCAGGGTGGGCGTCTCACCGGTGGTCCCACAGGGGACAAGGAAATGAATTCCTGAGGCAATCTGCCATTCTACGAGCGAGCGAAGGGCTTTCTCGTCGATGCTCTGGTCTTGCTTGAAGGGGGTGATCAGCGCGGTGCCGCAGCCTTGTAGGTTCATAATTGAGTTCTAGGATATCAAAAACACTTGAGGGATTTGGTAATTGG
This sequence comes from Candidatus Angelobacter sp., assembly GCA_036495645.1. Lineage (GTDB taxonomy): Bacteria > Acidobacteriota > Terriglobia > Terriglobales > Acidobacteriaceae > Angelobacter. Next base: position 173,604 of record DASXMN010000031.1, on the reverse strand, counting down.
GTAATTTGGTAATTGCGTAATTGAAGAGCAGGTGGAATTCGGCGGGTTTTCAAATTACCCAATTACCAATTTACCCAATTACCAAATTTCTAAAGCTGGTCCACGATCTCCGGGAATTCGTAAAAACCCGTCTTGCCTTTAATCCATTCGGCGGCGCGGACCGCGCCTTCGGCAAAGCCGACGCGCGATTTGGCATCGTGGGTGAAGAGAATAGTGTCGTTCGCCGAGTCAAGCATGACCAGGTGCATGCCCACGGTTTCGCCTTCGCGGACTGAGGCCACTTCCACTTTTTCACCGGAATTCGATTCCAGCATCCTCTGGATGGTCACAGCCGTTCCGGAAGGCTTGTCTTTCTTGTGAACGTGGTGCCGTTCGACAATATTGCCGCGATAGTTATGCTTCAGGATGGGCGCGACAGCCTGCACGGCCTTAAAGAAAAAATTCATGCCGATGGAAAAATTTGATCCATAAAGGACCGCGCCTTTGCGCTCGGCAGCCAGTTCGCGGACTTTTTCAATATGCTGGTACCAACCGGTAGTGCCAACCACCATGGGAATACCGGCTTCAATACAGCGGATAATATTGGCGATGACGGCGTGAGGCGTGGTGAAATCGATGACCGCATCAATCTCTTTGAGAGTGGCGGGAGTCAGCGCCCGGCCGTCCTGGTTTTCCTGGCTGGCGAGTGAACGCACTTCATGCTGGCGTTCCTTGGCTACTTCAGCCACCAGTGCGCCGGTCTTTCCGCGTCCGAGAACCAATATTTTCAAACCAACACCTCTGGAATTTTCACGCGAACGGCTTTCATGCGAACACCTCGGGATCCACCTGAGAGAAGAAAGTGCGGTGCAGGCGCGAGACTACATCAGGCACGGCGTCCTCATCAATCACAAAGCTGATATTAATTTCTGAGGCGCCCTGCGAGATCATGTGAATGTTGGCTTCCGGGATGGCGCTGAAAACTTTGGCGGCGATTCCCGGCGTAGTCTTGATGTTCTCGCCCACCAGGCAAACGATAGCTTTTCTGCCGCCATACTTCACGTCAGCCAGCTTGGCCAGATCGGCGGCGATGGCAGCGATGGACTCATTCGAGTCCACAGTGACAGACACGCTGACTTCCGAAGTGGATACCATGTCCACAGGGCAGCGATGGTTGGCAAAGACCTCAAAAATACTTTTTAGAAAACCGTGCGCCATGAGCATGCGAGTTGCAACCAGGTCCACCACGGTGATGCGTTTCTTGGCGGCAATGGCCTTGAAAATGTTCTTGCTCTTGGGCGCGGTGGCAGTGATTCGCGTGCCTTCGCATTTTGGGTTTCGTGAATTGAGAATCAGAACCGGAATATTCTTCTGGATCGCCGGCAGCAGCGTGGCCGGGTGCAGGACTTTTGCGCCGAAATAGGCCAGCTCCGCCGCCTCTTCAAAGCTGATGTTCTTAATGCGTCTGGCGTCCGGGCAGAGATTGGGATCCGTAGTCATCATGCCGTCTACGTCAGTCCATATCTCAATGCGTTCGGCGTTAAGACCGGCTCCGATAATTGCCGCGCTGAAGTCAGACCCGCCGCGCCCCAACGTGGTGGAAATGCCTTCACGCGTTGCAGCGATGAAGCCGCCCATCACCGGCACACGTTTACGCTCCAGCAGTGGCTTCACGGTTTCCGCCAGGCGGGCATCGGTCTCTTCAAATTGCGGCACAGCTTTGCCGAAGTTGGAGTCAGTGACGATGCATTTCCGTGAATCAACGTGGGCGGCTTCAATGTTGCGCTGGGAAAAAGCAGCAGCGGCAATCTTGGAAGAGACGCGCTCGCCAAACCCGGAGATCGTGTCCGTGGTGCGCGGAGTAAGTTCGCCCACAGCAACAACGCCGCGCAAAAGCTCGTCAAGACTGTTGAAGTCGGCTTCCAGCTCAGGGGCAATCTGCTCAAAGGCGTGTGTACCCAGCAGGTCACAGGCGCAGTTGTAATGGCGTTCGCGGGCCGCGCGGGAAAGCTCAAGCGCTTTGCCGCGCTCACCGTCGCCGGCTGCGACAGCCATCGCCAGAAGCTGGTCAGTGATTTTAGCCAGAGCGCTTACCACGACGACTGGTTTCTCATGCAGGCGTTCGCGCACGATAGCAGCAACGCGGTCGATGGCCTGTGCGTCCTGGACGGAGGTGCCGCCAAATTTCATTACGATCATCGGGATAACCCCCACCACGGAGGCATGGAGGCATGGAGAAAGGCGATTGAAATCCACCGCGGAGGCGCGGAGACGCGGAGAAAAGTTTTTGCGACAAATTCACCGCGGAGGCGCGGAGGCGCGGAGAAAAGCCAAGGACGAGTAGGAGTTGAATCGAAATTTAGCAGAGTCGAGTCACACGGCTTCTCTTGGCCGTCCATGTGCATGTGCCTGGCAAAGTCCGTAATCAACCGAGATATCCCTGTGCTTTGAGCAGCTCGCCGTTCAGCACCGCTGCTCCGGCGGCGCCGCGAATGGTGTTGTGCGAGAGCACTGTGAATTTCCAGTCGAAGATATTGCAGGGCCGCAGCCGGCCGACAACGGCAGACATGCCGCGGCCACGGTTACGGTCAAGGCGCGGCTGTGGCCGGTCCGGCGCAGTCTCATAAATTATGGGCTGTTCCGGAGCCGTTGGCAGCTTGAGCTTTTGCGGCAGGCAGCGGAACTCATTCCATGCTTCAATGATTTCTTCCGCCTGTGCCGGTTTGCGCAGCTTGAGCGAGACCGATTCGGTATGGCCGTCTTCCACGGCCACGCGGTTGCAATGCGCGCTGAGCACAAGATCGGCTGGAGTGACGCCAGCGCCTGCGTTATTCAGCGATCCCAGCAGCTTGCGCGTTTCTGCTTCCATCTTGTCTTCTTCTTTGGCAATGTAAGGGATCACGTTGCCTAGGATATCCATGGACGGCACGCCGGGATAACCAGCACCGCTGATGGCCTGCATGGTGGCGACGAAAATCTTATCGATACCGAAACGGCGGTGCAGCGGAGCGAGCGCCAGCACCAATCCAATGGCGGAGCAGTTGGGATTGGTTACCATAAATCCGCCATTCGCTTTGAACCATTTCTGTGTCTTGATGAGCGGAACGTGGTCGCCATTAACCTCAGGAATAATGAGCGGAACATCTTCGGCCATGCGAAAGGCACTGGAGTTGGACACAACCGCATGGCCTGCTTCGGCAAAGGCAGGCTCAATCTGCTGCGCGGCAGTGGCGTCAAGCGCGGCAAAAACGAGCTTAGGCGTGGATTTATCCGGTGCTGAAGGGAAAACCTTCATGGCAGCGATCCTGGCAGGAAGCGGGGTAGCCAGATTCCACTTGGCGGCATCTGCGTAGCTCTTTCCCGCAGAGCGGTCAGAGGCGGCGAGCCATGTGATTTCAAACCACGGGTGGTCGGCAAGCAATTGAATGAAGCGCTGCCCAACGGTGCCCGTGGCGCCGAGAATGCCGACTGGAATTTTGCTGTTCATGGGACTTGAAATTTGATTTTAGCATCAGCAGCAAATCTCACTATAGAGAGACGGAGGACGGCAAAGGGCTTTTACCGCAAAGCACGCGAAGAACGCAAAGGAATACTGTAAAAGGTTCTTCTCATGCTTCCTGTGGCAAGGCTGAAGAAAAGATGTCCTATTCTTTCGAATGCTTCGAGCGTTGAGGAGATTGGAGGAACAGCGAGAGTCCTAGCAGAGCCGCACCATTAATCTTGCCTTTGCGCACTTCGCGTCCTTTGCGGTGAACTTAATCCGCCGCTACGGCTCTTGCTACCTCCGCAGGCTTGCGCTTTACCAGATACTCATCCACCAGCACCATGACCAGGGCGGCTGTCGGTACGGAAACCAGCGCTCCCACAACACCTGCCAGGGCGCCTCCCATGATGAGAGCGATGATTACGGTGAGCGGCGAAAGGTTCAGCGTATGGCGCATGATGCGGGGCGAGAGAAAAACGCTTTCAATCTGGAAATAGATGGCGAAAAAGATGATTACGCCTACAAATTTCTGCGGCGAATCCAGAATGGCCACGCCGGAAGCCAGCACAACAGCGCTGATGGGCCCGGCAATGGGCAGAATATTGGCGATGCCGGCGAACATCGCCAGCAGGTAAAAGTATTTGAGGCCGAGCGCCCAATAAACCACCAGGCTAGAGATGCCGAGACTCAACATGAGCATCGACTGGCCAATCAGCCAATTGCGCATGCGGGCTTTCGCGCGCAGAAGCGTGGATTGAAGCCGAGGCTGCTGGTCCAGCGGGAAGAGCGAAACGGCCCAATGGAACGTGCGATCGCCATCAATGATGAAATATGCCGTCAGCACAACAGCAGTGAAGATCCCAAAGATTCCTCCGGCGAGGTTCAGAAACAGGCCACCCGCTCCACCGGCAATCTCCGCAGCGTATTTCTGCAAGCCGGCGGGATCTATTTTGGCGGCAAACGGAATACGCTTAATCCCCTCAGTAAGTTCGGCCAGGTGCTTGGGCCAGTCGGCGGAGAAGTTGCGGCCGTCGCGATAGACCGGAGGCAGCGCAAATACCGCAAAACAAGCGCCCGCAAGCACCAGCATGAGGATCAGAAAGATGATGGCAAAACCGCGTCCGGCGCGCCAGCCATTGATCCGCATCTTCTGGATCACCCCGATGGCCGGCGACAATACCACGGCGAACAACGCGCTCACATAAATGAGCATGAGCACATCGCGGACTGAATAAGCGAACCACAATGTGAGGATCACGCCGAAAAAGAACAAAATGTCAGAGCGGTGATTTTTGGCCATGCTTCAAGCAGAGTTTAACGCGAGTTAATTGTTTTTCCGAACACTAAAGGGCTAGGTCTGTGAAGAATTTGGTAAATGGGTAATTTGGTAATTGGGTATTAAGTAATCGCAATCGGCAAATAGAAGTTTCAAAATCAAAAAAGTTACTCATTTACTAATTTAACGAACTTACCTGCTGCCAAACGTCTTCAGTCCCTGACGACTTCGATGTTGCTTCCGGCGACAGTCATTTTAATGACCCTGTACTGATCGTCCACCCATAAGACCCACTGGGAGTCATCGGATTCATGGCTTTGATCATTAAGCCAGGTAAGCGATTGCGGGCCGTTGGTATCGAGCTTGACTTTGTTGAGTTCACGCTCAACGCCCTTCACCATGACCTTGTCCTGGCCAATCAGTTCCAGGGTCGCATTACCGGAGACGTGTTGGCGCGGCACAAGAATTATGAATTTGCCTTGACCGCAGAGCAGATTATTGTCCTGGCGGCGGCAACCCGTGGCGAGGTACCACCACAACAGGACTTCACGCTGGGAGAAAAAATTATCGTCCAGAATGACCGTGGAGAGCGGCAGCATGTGTGGCACGTCGAGCTTCTTCTGGTCGGCGGGATTGATGTGTTCCACCAGAAGCTGGTCTTTGGGTTCGACCGAAGCCTCCTCTTTCTGCGGGACCGTGGAATGCCATATATAGGAGCGCAGCTCTCCCTTGGCGGAAACCTGCATTTCAGCCGACTGTGCGGCCTTGTACCTGCCATCGTCAAACTTGATCTCAGAGCTTGCGGTGGAGTATTCAGGGCGATGTTCGCCGTTCAGCTTTTCAGTGATATTGAATGTCTCAGTACCAACGCGCTTGCCATTCATGAAAATGCCAAAGGTCCCGGAATCCGCGACCTTGGAGCTGCCCTTGTCTTTCTCTTTGGGTTTGTCGGCTGCGCTGAGACCTGCTGACGCCGCGAGCACCGCGCTCAAGAGAATGGCAAGCTTTACTGCTTTCACTTTTCTACCTCCGTTAATGCTGTTTTCAGCAGCCGTTCGATTTCCGCTGTAACCTGATGCACCGGCTTGTTCAAAGTCTGGACCCTCAGTTGCGTTAGTTCATAGTCCGGGCGCCGCGCGGCAAAGAGTCTTTCAAAATTTGCCTGCTCACGGGCCAATGGACGCACTTTACGTTCTCCGTTGCAGCGCCGCCGTAATTCTTCTACTGGAGCTTCCAGCAGCACGGTAATGGCGCCGGCAGCTTCAATCGCGGCGCGGTTGGGCTGATGGACAAAAGCGCCACCGCCCAGCGCTAATACCAGATCGCTGGATGGTTGACGATCTTGCAGAATCGCGGCCAGTGCCGCATTTTCTGCCCGGCGAAAAGCCGCTTCCCCGGAAGAGGCAAAAATCTCATCCACGCTTTTCTGCTCGCGCTGCTCAACCACGTCATCAAGATCAAGAAAATGCCAGCGCAATAGCCTGGCAAGTTCCCGCCCCACAGTGGTTTTGCCCGCGCCCATGAATCCGATGAGGACAACGCAGCGCATTTAAGGGCAAAATCCCCAGCATGCGCTTCCCGCGCCGGGGCGCATGGCATGAACCTTTTGACACATAACTTTATCTTAATCTGAATTATCAGCTACTTCAGCGTTCTTGTTATTGCTTGTTCACGCGGATTTTACCACTGAACGACTGGAGCTGAACCGAAGATGAGCCGGAATTAGAGGTGCCTGCAAAGGAACGTCCTTGCTGGGGTACGAAGGAAGTGTGGGATTTTTGTTGCAGGGGAAATGCGTTTTCAACCGTGCCGTTGGTCGAACGGGCGCTAAGGTCCACGGAAGCCGTGGGAGGCAGCGTAACATCGATAGCGCCGCTATGGGTGGTAAGGAGATAGTTGCCGCCGCCGGAGCAATCACCGCGATATTCAATATTTCCAGTAGTTGTACCCACTGAAACCCGCTGGCCAGTGACGTTGTTAAGCTGCACTGCGCCGCCGCTTGATTGAATATCAGTGTGGGTGAGGGAAACATTGGTCAGGCTGACAGGCGCTGTCATGCTCCGAACGTGAACGTACGATTTTGCCACATTGCGCACAGTGAGCTGGCCAGTCTCAGAGGAAAGCCCGATATCGCCGCTAAGGCCGTCCGCAGTAATGGTCGCTGAAGTTGTGCTGACGTTCACAGCAACGCCTGCAGGAACAGTAATGTCGTAATCGACCCTGGCTTCATCGGCGGTGGGTTTTTGGCCGGGAAGCGCATGCGTGCGGAGTTCCACGCGCTGTTTGTTGGAGCTGGCGTTCTGGTCAACTTCAACTTTCTCGGAATGGACAACGTAGGTGACCAGCACCTGATGGCCGCTGTTGGAGTGGAGCGTAACTGAGCCGCTGCCGTTTACGATGTTAAGCGCGCCGCCGGGCACAATATCGATCTTCGCGTCTTTGCGGCTTTCAGACGTTTGAGCGGCAGCCGTGGTAGCCGTGACAATCAGGCTGGCAAGAGTGGCTAATAAAAATGCATGCCGTGCCCGGGACGCGGTCTGGGTGCGATTGTTCATGGCCGTGAGTTGCCTCCTCATCGCTCAGGGTAACGAACGGGCGGTCGCCATCTGATACAGCATTTCCTTCTGCTGGTACGCGTCCTGTAACAACTCCTGCGCGGCCGCGTCCTGTGGATCGTGTTCCGCCGCCTTTTGGGCGTCAGAGATATACGAATTCACATCGCGCAGGCTGCTTTCATACGCGCTGCGCGCGTCTGGTGATTCCTGCGATAGCTGGCTGATTAACTGCCGGTCATCGCTATTAAATGGTGTTGGTTCGGCAGTGCTATTCTGCGCCGACAACTCGCCCTGAGGCAACTGTTTTGGTTTGTAATTGATAAGTACAACGGCAAAAAGGACCATGGCTGCAATGGCCACGATCCATCCTAGGGGCGTCCAGCTTTTCGCTTGTGTTTGGGAGGTCGAGTTTTTCTTAGTATGTCCCGGGGGGGACATTCGACCCTCCGATAACAATCCTTCGCGGTGCAAGGATTGTTCAATATTGTCCCAGACCCGTGGATTCGGATCATGCATGGGTAAAAGAAGCTTGGCTTGTTCGGCGATGTAACGCAGGTCCTGCACCAGCGACGCGCAGGCTGGGCAGGTTCGCAGGTGCGATTCGTCCTCGTCCCCGCCGCCGCTCTCGATGATATAAGGCAGTGTTTCCTGAAATTGCTGACAGTTCATTTTTCTTATCCTCTCCCAACTTGCTTACAGGGGGAAACCGCAATGCGCTCAGCCGCTTATCTATCTTTATCTGCGGGCGGCCTTTTCGGCTCTACTGAGTTTCAACAGGTCGCGCAATTTCATGCGCGCCTTATGCAATTGCGACTTGCTATTGCCAATCGAACAACCCATCATTTCCGCTATTTCGTTATGCTCATAGCCTTCCACATCATGCAGAACGAAAATGATTCTGTATCCTGGCGGCAGGCTTTCAATCGCCCGCTCCAGGTTCACACGATCAATTGACCCTGCCAGCACATTGTCCCGTGCTCCGATATCTTTTTTAGGCCCATCTTCATGCTGCGGTTCCAGCGCCTCATCCAGCGATACTTCTGGCAGGCCCTTCTTTCTCAGATGCATCAGCACCACGTTCACTGCCAGACGGTGCAGCCAGGTTGAAAACGCTGATTCGCCCCTGAACGTCGCAATCTTGCGATACAGTTGCAGGAACGCTTCCTGCGTCAGGTCCTCGGCCTCCGCCGTATTACCGGTCATGCGCAGGCACAGTGAATAAACACGGCGCTTATGCAGCCCATAGAGGCCCTCAAACGCTTCCGAATCACCGCTCTTGGCTAGGTTAATCGCTTCGGCTTCGGTCATTCCGGATGCGACTACTTTTTTTGTTTGTGTCAATTTGACCTTTTGAGGCCGCTGCTCCCTTGGATGCGGCAGTGTAGCTGCTTCGTTGTCCAACCCTGTACCTCTTGCTGCGATAAAAGGCTTCCCCGGCCCCGCCTTCCTTTCTGCCTGGTCCGGACCGCTTTCCTCATTGGCGTGGAGCTGCCCTCTGCCCCCCACCCGCTTCACTGATAATCCCATGTGACTAGCTATGGAAGCCACTTACAAGAGCTTTGGTTGCCTGAAGATGTTGCCTAAATATCCCTAAAGATCCTAAAGCTAAAGACTTTAGCTCTTGGCTTTCAGCCCCTTTGGCTTACGGCCTTTGGCTGACGGCGCTTCACTACCTTCAGGGTCTTAGGATCTACGGCCTCACTGGCTTTAGGATTTATGTCCCTGGCTGCCAGCCTGATCGCCCGTTCCTTTATACAGGAATTCATATTTGTGCCATAGCCTTTGCGCCTCCTCTTTCCGATCAGTGTGCATCTTTCGATCACTGTGCATCGCTCTGCGTTCCTCGGCGTCCTCTGCGGTAAAAGATTCTGCTTTCGGTTCCGCGCGTATCTGCGTCCATCGTGATAAGTTTTTTTGGACCGCTCCGATCAGTGGTTTCAGTGCTCTTCTGCCGATTCCTCCCCCAGACATTCCACTATCGCTCTAAACCGTGGATGCTCACGGACGGGATCAAAGTCAGGACGTTTTCCATCCACTCCAGATGTCGAAAGCGGCTTAGCTTGGCGGCCAACACAGCGGCAGCCGATCACTGCTTATAACTCTGTATCCCTGCTGTCGCTTTGCGCATCCATAAACCCATGAATATCGCATTCATCGGTTTAGGCAACATGGGTTCGGCCATGGCGCGCAACTTGATCAAGGCTGGACACGCGCTTACGGTTTATAACCGCTCCAGAAATCGCGCGGATGAACTCGCGCCGCTGGGCGCACGCGTTGCCGCCACTCCCGGAGAAGCTGCCGCCAAAGCCGAAGTTGCCATCACCATGCTCGCCGACGACCATGCCCTTGAATCCGTCGTCTTTGAAAAAGCAGGCATGCTTGGTTCACTTCCCGCCAGTGCCATTCATATTTCCATGAGCACCATCAGTGTTGCGCTTTCCCGGCGCCTGGCCGCTGCGCACGCAGAGCGCAGGCAGCATTATGTTTCTGCTCCAGTCTTTGGACGCCCTGAAGCCGCTGCCGCTGCCAAGCTCTTTGTGGTTGCCGCCGGCCCGGCTGCCCAGATCGATCGCTGCCGCCCGTTGTTTGACGCCATGGGACAAAAGACATTCATCGCCGGTGAAGACGCTTCCGGCGCGAACCTGATGAAGCTCGCGGGAAACTTCCTGATCACCGCGGTGATTGAAGGGCTGGCGGAAAGCTTTGCCCTGGTGCGCAAGGCTGGGCTGGACGCAAACCTGTTTCTGGAAATCCTGACCAGTTCACTGTTCAATGCGCCGATTTACAAAACGTATGGCGCGCTCATTGCCTCAGAAAAGTTCGAGCCTGCGGGATTCAAGCTGCCGCTCGGCCTCAAGGACAACCGTCTTCTCCTGGCCGCCGCTGAAGAAATGTCTGTCTCTATGCCAATGGCCAGCCTGGTGCGTGACCGCTTTCTCGCCGCGCTGGCTCAAGGCATGGGCGAGCTTGACTGGTCGGCGATTTCCAAAATCTCCGCGAAGGAAGCAGGAGTTTGAGGTAAACCTTACACGGATGAACACGGATTGGAAAAGATCGCCATCGCCGAAATTGAAAGGCAAAATCGAAAAAACTTATCGCTGGATTTGACCAGGAGCCAAGAGCTAAAAGCCGCTATTCTCACGGATGCCCCACCACCACAATCGACGCCGGCCCGCTCCCTGCCCCAGCCGCGCTGATAAATACAAAATCGGCATTGCTCGTGTTGATGTTTGCATTGAATGCGGCCACGTTGCTTGATCCATTATTTGCCACGTAGAGAAACTTTCCTGTCGGATCAACCGCCAGGTCTACCGGACCTGTGGGATCGCTTACCACCTGATTGTTAACACCAATTACGCCATTGGTCCCAACCTGATTTGAGGTGAAGTTATTGGTACCGGTATTAGCGATATAAAAGAACGGCGTGGTTGGATCTAAAGACGGGTTATAGGCAATCGCGCTCGGCGACAGCGGCCCGGAACTCACAGTGGTTATGACGGGCGTAAGCGCCCCCGTTAAAGTATCAATCGTAAACGTGCGGAAATTGTTTGTGTTGCCGCCGTCGGTGGCGATTAACACGTCGCTGGTAGGAGAAGCTTTTACCGCCAGCATGGTTGTGGTCCCGCTATCAAACCCGCCGCTAACCAGCCGCGTAAGGATTCCGTTGGTCGCGATTGAAAAAAGATCAATTCCTCCACCACTGGTCACCACGTAAAGAAATTGCCCTGTGCGCTCAATGGTCAGCCCGCGTGCAACGGTATCGGTTGCAATGGTTGAAACTGCGGTCAGGCATCCGGTTGTGGTATTGATGGAAAACCCGGAGACGCTTCCCACCTGATTTGCGGTGTAAAGAAAAGTGCCCGCGGGATTGATGACGATTTTCAATGGCTGAGCGCCTGTGGCGACCGCCGGGGTGCAAGCAAGCGGCGTAAGACTTCCACTGGCAGGGCTAATGGAAAATCCGGTTACCACGGCATTTTGAAAGGATGAAACATAGAGGAATTTGTTATTTGGCGTAGCCGCAAGGCCAAACGGCTGTCCGGGGCCGACAAAGGGCGAGCCCGGCACAGGAGTGAGCGCGCCAGTGGCATTATTGGCAAAACCGGAAATGCTGTTGTCTCCCCCGTTCGCGGTGTAAACAAATGCATTGCCCGGGGCGGGCGTGGGCGTGGGCACCGGTGACAGGTTGCCCTTGGCGCAGCCTGCCATCAACATAATCAAGCTTAAAGAAATTGCGGCCCGAACCAAACCCGGCAAAAACCTTTCCATTTATGCGCTCCTTCCCAACCAGCGGGGCAGGGCACTCCCTGCGGCTTTAGCTGGCGGTAGGGTGATGATATCGCAGCACAACTATCGCGGCCTAGCATGCATTAGGTTAACTATTGTCAAGCTATATCACTCCCCACGCAGCGCTATCATGGGGTCCACGGTGGCTGCCTTTCGCGATGGCAGATAGCTTGCCAGAAGCGCAGTTGCGGCCAGCCCAATGGAGACTCCGCCGTAGGTCGCCAGGTCCACCGGTTTCACGCCAAAGAGCAGAGAAGAAAGAAAGTGCATGGAAAGCGCAGCGCCGAGCAGGCCAAATGCCACTCCAATTCCTGTCAGCACCAGGCCATGGCGGACAAACATCCCGGTTAGTTCCTGCCGTTGCGCGCCCAGGGCCATGCGTATGCCAATTTCGCGCGTGCGCTGCGAAACCGAATAAGCAATCACGCCGTAAATGCCAACCGTCCCCAGCAGGAGCGCCATCACTCCGGCCACGCCCAGCATCAGCAGCGTGAATGAAGTTCTCGCCATAGATGCGCGATAGTAATGGTCCTCTGTTTCCACCCCGGACAGCGGCAGATTCGGATCGACAGACCACACCGCCTGGCGGACTTCCTTCATCAGGCTTTCAGTCCCGGCGCGCGGCGTGCGCAGCGCGAATGATGTGTCTCGGTGTACACGAAGTTTCTCGCCCTCAAAATTGCTCATCACCACGGGCCAATAAACGCTTTTTGACGGCTCCTGGCTCATGCCGTCATCATAAACATTTGTCACCACGCCAATGATCTCGCGCCAATCGTCGGTGTTGCCCACGCGTATGCGCTTGCCAAGCGCCTCTGCCGGAGTGTGCCAGAGCTCTCGCGCCATATTTTCTGAAACCAGCGCCACGGGCGTTTTGTTGTAAATCTCTGTCCATGTGATGTCGCGCCCAGCGACGAGAGGCGTTCCCATGGTCTGAAGAAATCCGGGTGAAACAAACTTGAACCGGCGCAGCGCAGCCAGCTCTCCCGGACGATAAGTTTTATCCTGCGCGAAAACAGGATCGATGCTACTGTTGCCGTCCAGCGGAATACTGTTGGAAAACCCCGCCGACTTTACGCCCGGCACCGCTTCCACCTTACGCAGGATCTCTTCATACCTGCTGGGGACATTTTCATCTTCGGCAACGTCGGCTTTGGGTATTGAGAGTTCAAACGTCTGGATTTCCGCGGGCTGATTGAAACCCGGCTGCACTTTGGTAAGCGCGACAAACGTCCGTGCCATGAGTCCCGAACAGATCAGCAAAACAAGCGCCAGCGCCACCTGCACCACAACCAGCGCGCTGCGTGTGCGTTGTTGCTCGCGGCTTTGGCTTGCGCCGCGGGCGCCTTCACGCAGCCCCGTTGCCAGCCGTGCGCCTGCATACTTGAAAATGGGAATGGATCCAAAAAGCAAACTCGCCAGCACGGCAAGTCCCAAAGTGAAAAGAAGCACCGTACCGTCAATGCCAATTTCATTTACGCGCGGCAAGCCCTGTGGGGCCATCGCCACCAGTGCGCGCAAAACTCCATAAGCCAGAGCCAGCCCCAGCAGGCTGCCCATTAGGCCCAGCACCACGCTCTCAAACAGCAGCTCTGACGCAATGCGTCGCCAGCCCGCACCCAAAGCAGCGCGAATGGCAAGCTCCTGCCGGCGGCCTTCCACACGGACCAGTACCAGGTTGGCCACATTGGCGCACGCAATCAGCAGCACCATGCCAATGGAGGCCATCAATACCCAAAGCAGTTTGCCCACGTCGCCCACCACCCGGCTTTTCAAAGGCTTGATGTTCGGTTCAAGATGGGCGTCTTCAAACATTTTCAGGCTGAAGCCCGGCGGCGCTGCGAAACTTCTGCCCACAATGGGCAGCATTCGGGCCACATCTGTAGTGGCCTGCTCAACGGTTGCTCCTGGTTTAAGCCGCGCAATCATGGGATAGCTGAAATTCCCGAGAGTGGCTTTATTGCGGTCAAATTGAAGCGGAATCAGCAGTTCGGCTTCCTGCTGGTCCAGTAAAGAAAAGTTCTTTGGCATCACGCCGATGATCTCGCTCGGCTTGCCATCTACCTTCAGTGTCTGGCCCACAACATTGCGATTGCCGCCGAATCTGCGCTGCCAGTAACCGTACATCAGTATTACCGTGTCTGGATTCCCCGGTATATCGTCCTGCCGGGAGAAAGGGCGGCCAAGCAGTGGCGATATGCCCAGCATGGGGATTACGTCATTGGTCATGCGTTGCACGCGCACCTGCTCAGGTTCACCCACCCCGGTTACGCTGGCTGAATCAGACGCGGACATGCCGACTTCCTGAAAGGTCTGGTTCTGGTCGCGGTAGATAAAATAATTGGAAGGCGCACCGGGCAGGCCCTTGATGTTGAGCCCGGGCGCTGCATGAGAAATGCTTATCAACTGGTCAGAATGAGGATACGGCAACGGCTTGAGCAGGATGCCCTCCAGCACGCTGAACACGACGATATTCGCGCCGACGCCCGCCGCCAGCGTAATTAAGGTGACTGCCGTAAACATTGGAGTGCGTGACAGCCGCCGGAATACTTGCCTGAGTTGTGTGCTGAAATTTCCCATCGTGAGACTCTCCCTGCTGCCTGCTACGCGAGCAGACACACGTATTTAGGGCCTGTATAACGATACGAAAACGATAGGAAAGAAGTTGCAGAAATTTAGGAATGGGTTGAGATCAGTTTAGGTTGGGTAGCGTGCTTGACGCGACTCTGGCTGCTTTGCGCCGCGCGCCACGCCAATAAAGCAGCAATCCTGTACCAACAAACGCGACGGTACAGCCGATCAGCTTGGCTTCAAAAAAAAACGTATTCTCCCCGCCGGGAGGGATAGCCGCCAGAGCCATTGAACCCAGCGTAATCAGGAAGGCAAGCGATCCGCTGATCCAGATTCCGGCTTTGCCGCCGGGCACCAGCACCGCCTGGCCGCCGGCATCGCGGTCCGGCCGGTATGCGAGTTTAATAGCAGCCGCATACATATAAAGGAAGGGAATGAAATAGAGGATGACCGCCATGTCCACAAGGAACTGGTATGCGCCGATCACAGTGGCGTTGAATTGTGACAGCACCAGAATCGCGGCTGAAATTACCGCCTGAATCAGGATAGAAATGTAGGGTGTCTTCCACTTGGGATGGATCTTGCCAAAGTACGAAGGCAGGTAGTTGTCAATCCCGGCGACGAATGGCACACGCGCCACTCCAGCCACGGTTGCGCCCACGCCACCGGCATTTCCCACCGTCACCAGAAGCGCGGCCAGTATGCCGAACCACCCAATCCCTAAGGCCGCTGAGCCAAGCGTTATGCCGCCAAAAACGCCATTGCGAGGATCAACCTGCTCGCCCGGCAGCAGCCAAAGGAGCGCCATTGTCCCTAGAACATAGATCACGGCAATCAGTCCGGTGGAGGCGTAGATGGCGCGTGGGAAAGTTTTGCGGGGATCGCGGACTTCCTCACTCATGGAGCACACCAGTTCCATGCCGGTAAAAGCAAACGCAATGCTCGACCAAAAATTGAGCTTGCCAATATCTGGAGGCCATTCGAGGAGAATCGATTTCCAGGAAAAGTGCGTTGCGCTGCCACGGTGCAGCGCCAGATAAGTTCCAATGCCCACCAGCATCAGCAGCGGGACGTAAGTAGAGACACCACCGGCATTTTGCAGCCATTTCCCGATATCAAGACCAACGATGTTGAAGAAAACCGCCGCTGCAAGAAGTCCCAGCGACGCCCACAACAAGTATCTGGGATTGCCCGCCAGCCAAACATACTTCGGCCCGCCGACGTACACCGACATGGCCACACTTGCTGTCAGCAGTCCGGGAAAATAGAAGAACGTATAGATCCAGTAAGACCACCCGGCGACAAAACCATGAAAGTCGCCGAACGCCTCTTTGCTCCAGACATAAAGCCCGCCTTCAGCGGGGTAGCGCGTGGAAAGCTCAATGATGATAAGGGCCGTGGGCAGAAAAAACAGCACCGCAGCCAGTATCCACAGGCTGATGGAAGAAGAGCCGTTGTGGGCGGCGGCGGCGATCCAGCGCGGCCCCAGCACTGCCGCGATGTTGAACAGGAGCACGTCCCAGAAGCCCATGGCGCGGCGCAGTTGCGATTTTGGTGCGGCGGTTTCCTCGGCCATTCAATCCCTTCCAGCTTTGTGGCAAGCGCCATCATTCTATCCTGATTGACAAGGCTAGCTGATGGCCTGCGCGATTGGTGTAGATTCTCTGCTTTAACCCACATCAGAACGTATCAGCGAATTCCCACCGCAGGCCTGCGCAACAGCGTAGGATAAAAGGCAGACCAAAGATTTAATACGCAGGACGCAAAAGGAGTTTCACCAATGCCCAAGCTTAACGCACGAGAAAACACGCGCAACCGATCGCAAGCCGCCAAGCGGGAAAGAAACCGGGCGCTGCGAGCGTCCCTGCAAGCGCCTGCCAAGTCTGCGGGTAAGCCCGCTGAAAAGCCCGCCGCAAAACCCGCCGCCAAAGCCAAAGCATAGAAGGATATGCATGTGCGATTCCGCTGGCCGGGTTAAGACGAAATAGTTCCTGGACCGCAGGCGTTTTGCCTGCGGTTTGAATTTATTCTGTCCAAATCAATTTTGATAATTCCGATGGGTACAGTGATCCCAGCATTGGAGCGGGTTTGACGGATCATGTTTGGACGCTTGAAGAATTGGTTAACTTTTACAAATTTAAGACGCATTACGAACGTAAGGCGCTGCCCAATATTCCGTTGTAAACCCCTAATAGTTCAGTTAAAATCATCAACGGTAACAACTTATGGCACTTGAAAAAGAACTCGAAACTTACAAGAAAAAATTGCCAGAACTTACCCAACACGAAGGTAAATTTGCCCTCATTCAGGGCGACCAAATAGCTGATTTTTTTAGCACGTATGAAGATGCAATCAAGGCAGGCTATCAGAAATATAAGCTACAGCCGTTCCTTGTAAAACAGATACGAGCAACCGAGCCTGTATTTTTTATTAGCAGAAACGTTGTGCCGAAAGCGTCTTAATTTCGTGCCGCATTTCACCCTGACAATTTCCCCTCAAGGCCCAATCGTTGATGCAGCGGTAATGATCAGCATCGCCAGAGTTAAGGCGCTAGAAGCTGCTGGGAAACCACACCCAGAAGCGCAAAAGGTCAGGGCTCTAATAGACACAGGTGCCTCAATAACTGGGGTCGATCCAACGGTTCTAAAAGCATTAGGTATCAGCCAAACCGGAGAGGCTGAAATTCACACTCCGAGCACAGGGGGAACTCCCGTAAAAGTTCCAACCTATGATGTGACAATCGGTATTTATGAGGGGCGTCCTGGCCAAGGACATTTCATCTCTGACACGATACAAGTTACGGAAACAGACTTGAGCCGACATGGATTTCAGGTTCTCATCGGGACGGACGTTCTGGCGAAATGCCTATTCCACTACAATGGCGCTGAGGGATTTTTCACTCTCTGCTATTAACTCCTCATTTTCAAACTGTACCACTACCCTAATTCCTTTCTGGTTCACGTCTATTTTGAAAACATTTACCATAGGGTTTCCTCGCGCCTTCAGGCGTTCGGAATAGAGAATGGCCCGCATTCATGTACTTTCGGAGCACGTCGCCAACAAGATCGCCGCAGGCGAGGTGGTGGAGCGTCCGGCATCGGTGCTGAAGGAGTTGCTGGAGAACTCGCTCGACGCGGGCGCGACGCGCATACGCGTGCAGGTGGAAGCAGGCGGCAAGAAGCTGATCCAGGTCACGGATAATGGCTGCGGCATGGTGCGCGACGACGCGCTGCTGGCTTTTGAACGCCACGCGACGTCCAAGATCAAGGATGCTGAAGATCTTTTAAATATTCATACGCTCGGTTTTCGTGGTGAAGCGCTGCCTTCCATTGCATCAGTAGGGCGGGTGCTGCTGGAGACGCGCGCAACGGAAGAAGATGGCGGAACGGTGCTGGAAATTGCCGGGGGCAAAATACTGCGGGTGGAAGAAGCCGGGTTGCCGCCAGGGACGTCGCTGGCGGTCCGCGATCTTTTTTTCAATACCCCGGCGCGCAAAAAGTTTTTAAAAGCCGAGTCAACCGAGCTTTCGCATATTGCGTCGCTGGTCACGCATTACGCTCTGGCGCATCCGGAAAAGCATTTCGAACTGCACTCGGCCACAGAAGCGATGCTGGTGGCAGCGCCGGTGAAGTCGCACTCTGACCGCATCTATCAGATATTTGGCCGTGAGACGCTGGACCAATTGATTCCGCTGGCCGCTATGATGAAGCTGGAGCGCGTGGGAATTCCCGAGCCGCCGCCGTGGCGCAGAGGTGAAGACTATAAGCCGCCGGTCCCGGGCGACATCCGCCTGCATGGCTTTATTTCCAAGCCAGAGCTGCAAAAGCTGAATCGTAATTCCATCTATGTATTCGTCAATGGAAGATTGATTCGCGACCGCATGGTGCAGCACGCGATTATTGAAGGCTATCGAAACATTCTGCCGCCAACAGTCTTTCCGGTGGTGCTTCTGTTTATCGAACTGCCGAATGAGGAAGTGGACGCCAATGTGCATCCGTCAAAGACGGAGGTCCGGTTCCGCCAGCACGGGCTGGTGCACGATTTTGTTCGCGAGTCTGTGCGGGCGGCGCTGATGAAGGCGCGTCCGGTGCCGCAGTTCACGCGTGAAATCACTGCGCAGCCGACAGCCGCAGCGGGGCTGAGTCCAGGGGCACAACATCATGGCGGCGAAGACAACGATTTTGCTCTTCGCCCAGAAACACTACCGCCGGTGAATGAGCGCCTGCAATTCGGCCGGGAATCAATTGAACTAGAAGGAAACATGACAGTGAGCGGCTTTGGGGCCCTGCTGGCGCCTGCCATGTCACAGAATTTGAATGGCCACGCGGATACCTGTGGCAACGTCCTGCCAGACGAGCCGCAGGAGATTGTGGACCAACTGGCGCTGGCGACTCTGAAACCGCTGGGGCAGGTGCGGGATTCATTCATCCTGGCGGTGAATGCTGATGGCCTGTGGATCATCGACCAGCATGTAGCGCATGAGCGCGTGCTGTTTGAAAAGATCCTGCGCGAACGCGGACAAAACGACGCTGCTCAGGATGGCCAGCGATTGCTCATGCCGCTGATTGTGGAATTGACGCCGGGACAACAGGCGATATTCAGCGAAATTTCAGAGGAACTGCAACGTAACGGGTTTGAAGTTGAGCTATTTGGGACACGCACCGTCGCTGTTAAAACTGCGCCGGGCGGGGTTCGTCCAGGGGACGTAGAGAAGATGCTGATCGAGCTGCTGGACCAGTTCCAGCAGGAAGAGCAGGTTTTGAATCTGGACAAAATCCGGGGGAAAATTGCAGCGAGTATTGCCTGCCATGCGGCCATTAAGATCAACATGCCGCTGGAGCAGAATAAGATGGAATGGCTGCTAAAAGAGCTGGCAAAAACCGAGTGTCCCATGACATGTCCGCACGGGCGGCCGGTTGTGTTGCGATATTCTGTGAAGGAGATACAGAAGGCGTTTAAGCGGATTTAGCAGACAGCCAAACCCAAAATCTTTGGAACATAGAGAAAAGGAGGAGCGGAGGTTTCAAAGGAGTGAAAAGACTGTTAGGTTAAACTATTGCAATGGAAGTTCGCTTTAGTCCTGAATTTGAAGCTGAGCTCAAGCGCGCTGCATCGGAGAGCGGCCGAGCGGCCGACCAACTTGTCCAGGAAATAGTGGAAGCCTACCTCAGTCATGACAAATGGTTCAGAGCTGAAGTGCAGAGAGGGTTGACTCAACTGGACAACGGGGAAAGCGTCAGCCACGATGAGGTGGTCGCACGCATTGAACGGATGTTCCAGCCTTAATGGAAGTTCGCTGGTCACCGGAAGCGGCTGCCGACTTCACTGCGATAATCCGGTATATCCGGCAAGATAATCCTTCCGCAGCTTTGCGAGTTGCGCGCACCATCTATAGCGCCGTTGCGCAACTAAATGTATTTCCAAACAGTGGGCGACCCGGAAAAGTAAACGGAACAAGGGAACTGCGTTGCCGAGGTTGCCGTTTGTCGTGATATATCGTGTAAAAGAGAATGCGGTTGAGATCGTAAGATTGTTGCACGGGGCACAGCGTTGGCCAGCAGCAGAGTAAACCAGGGCTTCCATACACATGACTGAACAGGAACTCGAACAAGAGCGGGCAAAGTTGTGGCGCGTTGACGGCAACGCCGTCCGCACGCTGGAAGATGCCCGCGCCTTTATGGAAGCCGTAGGTTTTTGCGTAAATTATGCGGAACGCTCGCTGCCGCTTTTACCAAGTTTTATTGGCGCGCATGTTGGATCCGCCACGGGTTTGCCGACTGCCAAGAATGCCTACGCTGATCCACGGGCCCAAGAAGCGACAGCGATCATGGTGCGGCTGCTGCGTGAACGATCGGCGTTTGAAATGAATATTGTTGGCGAGACAAACCTGATCATCTCCGCGCCGCTGTTTCCTTATTTTTATGCCCTGGTTGGCGATCGCAATCCGAAAGCTCTGCCAAAAACCAAGGCCCAGGGGGCCAAGGTTTCTGAACTCTCGGGCAAAGTATTTGAAGCCCTGCAGAAACATGGCCCGTTAAGCAAGCCCCAGTTGCAGGAACATGTTGGAAGGGAAACGAGCCAGGCGGCGCTGGACCGATCACTCAATGAGCTGTGGTCAATCCTGAAGATTACGCGCGTGGATTACCATTCCCATTCGGGCGCATCCTGGGATGTTCTCTATCGCTGGGCGCCGGAGCAGGTAAAAGAAGGTATGAACATCTCTTCGCCAGAGGCCATTTCTGCGCTGGTCAGCAAATATCTTGAGACAGTTGTGGCAGCGGAGCAGGAAGAGGTTGAGCAATTTTTTTCTCATCTGACGTCGCGATCAAAAGTACGGGAAGCGTTAAGCGCGCTTTTGCAGGCCCGAGAATTGAGTCTGGTGACGATTGGAACCAAGCCGCTCATCCGGATGACGCCCCCGCCAGACCAGCAACGGAGGCGCAATTCATGAGCGATGGAATGCCCGCCGAACCAAAGCCCAGCCAAGGCACAAGAAAACTTGTGATCGCCATTGACGGGCCTGCAGGTTCGGGTAAGAGCACATTGGCTGCCTTGCTGGCGCGAAAATACAACTACACGAACATCGAAACCGGCGCGATGTACCGCGCGCTTGCCTATAAGGCGCTTAAGCAGGGCGTTTCACTGGACGATGAAAACAGATTGGCGGCCCTGGCGGAACAGTCAAAGATCGAACTGGTTCCGAATCCGGAAGGGAACCGCGTGCTGCTGGATGGCGTTGACGTGAGCGACCGTTTACGCAGCCAGGAAGTAACGGACGCTGCTTCAAGGGTTTCAGTCCACCCGGCGGTACGCGCATGGATGGTGGATAGCCAACGCTCCATGGGCGCGGGCGGAGGCATTGTGATGGAAGGGCGCGATATTGGGACCAAGGTCTTCCCTGATGCCGAAGTAAAAATCTTTTTGGATGCAGCCCCGGAAATTCGTGGGTCACGCCGGTTTCTGCAAAGCCCTGCCGCGGCTGCGCCCGAAGCTGCTGTGGTGGCTGAACTGCATGCGCGGGATGAGCGTGACCGCACCCGCGCCAATTCACCGCTGGTGCCTGCCCCGGACGCGGTGGTGATTGACTCTACGCATCTCACACTTGACCAGGTGTTGGCCCGCTCCGTGGAATTGATTGATGCCAGGCTGAACAAGCCTGCTTCCACGTTGGCCTAATCCCCTTGAGTGCAAGCCAGTGCTTACTGTTTGCGAATCTGTATGGTGCCACGGTCGGACCGCAAGCGAATATCCGGACCGCCTTTGCCCACAGTGCCGCGAGCAGTAGCGTCCTGGCTGCGATTATCAACGCTCACGTTGAAATCGTTTACGTCAACGTTGCCGCTTCTGCTTTCTGCATCCAGCCGGAAACTGGCATTTTCCGGCAACTCAAGATCAATTCCACCGCGGGCATTGTTTACGTCAATGTTGCCCAGGGGGGGCATAGGCCGGATTTCAACCATGCCATTGCGATTGTCCACTTCTACTTCGCCGCTCACATCTTCCAGATGCACTTCATTGGAGCGAGTGGTCAGTTTCAATGGGCCTGAAACGGAGGTGGCCCTCAAATCTCCGCTGCCCATGTCGATTTCTCCGGTAAGCTTGGCGAGTTGCAGGTCCGTACGGATGGATTTGAAATGCAGGTGCTGGCCGATATGAGAGAGTTGGACATTTCCGTTATAGCCGGCGGTGAATTCCAGCGTACCGGTGACGTCAGAAATAGTTCCGTCCTCAACATCGCCATCCACCATCACGTTGCCAGTGATATTTTTTGCGGAAACGGAGCCGTGATGCACCCGCAGCACGGCTGAGCCTTTTACATTGTCAGCGCTGAGATCGCCGCGGTCAGTGGAGAGATCTACATTGCCATCGCGCTGTGACACACTCAGATTGCCATGTCTGGAGGAGATGGAAAGGGCCATTTGGCGGGGCAGTTGTAAATCCATGTTCAAACGCGCATTTTCAAAATCACCGCTGGTCAGGTCCAGCAGCCAGAGCGTCCCTTGCTGGGTAAACTTTGGCCGCGTTGTTTCATTCAGGCGGTTGGCGCTGTTTTGTGAATCGCTGCGCAAGGATTTACGAACCACGGCGTGTACCTGGTTATCGTCACTGGCGGTAACGTTGATATCGCCCATGGATGAAAGAATCTTGATTTCCGAGCCGCCAGGCAGAGGCTGGGCAAAATTGTCAGTAAAGTCATAATGGTTGCCGAACCAATCGCCCCAGTCAGAATCATCGACGCCGAAATCGGTGCGCAGATTGCCCCAGTTCCAGTCCGCCGTTTCCCTGGCGCCCATGCCAATCATGATGAAGAAGACCAGCAACACAATGCCGCCAGCCCCCAGCCGCGGTGTAGGTTCGCCGCGCTGTCTGGCCCAGAAATGCTCGGCCAGTTTGGCAACGCCCCAGAAAATCAGGAGCAGGGGCCAATAGTGGGCCATCCAGAGACGAAATGATTGAAATGAAATGACCCCGGTGGTGCGCAGCAGGAACACAACTCCAATAGTGATAAGGACCAGCGGACCGACTATGGAACGCGGCCGCGGACGGTAATACGGCACTTGCGTGGGTGTACTCATGGTTTCACCTGCGAATCATTCGGATCTGATGCCGGCGGATCTTCCGCCCGGGGCTGCTGTGGCGATGGCGGTGGAACTGTGCCGGTGGTAAATGGTTGGGGCGGCATCGGGTTCTGAATCCACCCAGGCTGAATGTGGCCTTCGGTTGAGCCGGTGCGAGCGATCAACAACACACAGCCAATCACCAGTAACAAAACCGGGAAGCTACGGTCGAAAGGTATTATGTAGAAATTTTCCATCAGGAAGAGCACGCCCAAAGTGATCAGGACGGCAGCGCCCATCAAACTATGCGCGCGGCATCGCACACAATGGCAGTTTTTATTTCTGATATAGGGCGGCATTAAACTCCTCCCGGTCTTGATGGCGCAGTGCGTTTGTAAGCGATCCAAAGCCCAATCCCGATCAGGAGCAGCGGCCACATACGGTGCATGTAGAAGATGCCCAGGTTATCGAGAAGGAAGATGGCGCCCAGTGCAATGAGCACTACCGCGCCGATAGGTGCATTGTCGCGCGCCAGAGGCGAAGGTGGCGGCGGTTCCACTTGCAGCGCCGGCTGCACCGGAGGATACGCAGTAGCATTTGTTGTTGGAGAAGCGGCAACCGAGTGGACGTGAGGATCCTGCAGTCCGAGCATTTTATCCAGGCCCAGAGGATCCGGCGCTGGCATGCCGTGACGCCGGGCTTCAGCCGTCTTGTAAGCTTCAAACGACATGTAAACGACAAAGAATGCGATCAATATTCCGAAAACGCCGGACATATTGCTGGTGATCACAATCAAGATCACAAAGATCACAACATGGGCGAAGGCCTTCTGAAATTGGCCGTTATACATAGCGCCGACGCCAGGAATCAGGCCTAGCAAACCGGCTATAGTGGGATTCGGCGTGCCAGGTTGCGGCACACTAGGCGCAGCTCCGGGCACGGTTGCTCCGGGAATACTTGCTCCCTGAATTCTTGCGGCAATGCATGGTTCGCAATAGACGGCGCCCATCACGTCGCGTTTGCATTCTTCGCAAAGCGCTTTTCCGCACGTACGGCAGTATGCCACTGCCGGGGTCTGATTGTGTACGGCGCAGTTCATATCTGGGCTCCTTGGTGCCTCATGTAAGTTTGGACGATCACGCTGCCATCGCGCTCACGGCTGTAATTTTCATACTGCTGCGGACGTCCGCCATCATTTGGCACGGACTTCCGATTCTGTTGCTTCTCATTGCCACCACTACCTGCGGCCGGCGTCGCGCTCTTTTTCAGCTCGCGGACTCTCGCCTGTACCTGATAGACCAGCCGGAGGTTCTCGTAATAGCTGGTTACTCTGGCTTCAACATGGGTATAGCCCATGACAACGTTTTTCCTCAGCGTAGTCGGATGGCTGACCATATTTGCCACATCCGTCACTCTTACTCCAGCCAGCGTAAGCGTGATGCTCAATGAGAAGAATGCCATTGCGAATGACATCGCAAAGCGCGAATGCATCAGCCCACCCAGCGCCGGACGCATCCTCCGCTGCAACCGCTCCAGCCAGCCCAGCTTGGCTTCTTCCGCAACCGCTTCTGCACTTGCTTCCTTCCGGCTAGTCGCCGCCAGAATGTTATGAACCAGGTTCTTTGGCGGCTCCAACTCAGCCAGCCCCTGGACCATCATCATTCCGTCCCGAACCTCAGCCCACATCGGCCCACAGACTTCGCAACTCAGGCCATGGGCATCAAAGGCCGGACGCTTCCCGGCTGCCAGCGAATCATCCAGCGCCTCAGCCAGCAGGGCCTCAAATTCGCTGCATTCCATCCCGTGTTTTGGATCGTTATTCATTTCCCGCCTGCCTTTTATTACGAGAAAGTAATCTCGCAAGTTCCATTCTTCCGCGGTTTATTCGCGACTTTACCGTCCCTTCGGGCACCCGCAGGACCACCGCAATCTCTTTGTAGTCCATGTCCTGTAAGTCCCGTAGAATCACTGCCTCCCGCAGGTCCGGACTGACCCTCGCCAGCGCCGCCTGCACCATCTTCTGGGTCTCCTTGCTGGCCAGCCGATCGTCCGCATTCGGCCCGGGGTCTTCCAACCGGTCACCCAGTGACAGCGAATCATCCTCTTCCCGCAACCCGGCGTCAATTGAGTCCGTTACCCGGTCCTGCTTGCTGCGCCGGAAATGGTCCACCAGCAGGTTTCGCGTCAGGGTGGTCAGCCATGTGGTAAATGCCCCTTTTTCAACATGATAGCTGCCCATCGTCTTGTACACCCGGATGAACACGTCCTGCGTCAGGTCCTGGGCATCGTCCGGGGAGTTCGTGAACCGATAACACAGGTTGTAAATCCGGCGGTTGTGTAAACGCACAATCTCCTCCCATGCCGTGGCATCACCTGCCAGGCATCGGCGAACAAGTGCCCCTGTTTGTTGCTCTTCCAAACAGTCTCCCCGTCGAAGGATACGTATAGAACCGTGCTTTGGTTCAAAACCGGAGGGGTTGTAAGTGACAAGGTTTACAGGAAAGCGGGACAGGGTGCAAATGGGAACAGTCTAGGAGAGTTATTCGATGGCAAATCTGTGTTTATCTGCAGAATTGGCAGAGCCTAAGTCCTGCCTGGTTCTTTAAAGGTAAAGGCGAGAGATTTGCGTTAATCAAGAGAGCAACGTGCTGATTATCGTCGGGCGGAGCCCGGCCCAATAACACGCTCCAATCGAGAAGGGGAGTTCATGCTTAATCTCTCGAAATTCTTCCAAAGCAAGAACCAGAATGCAGCTAATAAGACCACCAACATAGCTTTAAATACCAATGAAGTAGGAAAGCCTTGGAGCTATTTGCTTGTTTTAGCGATATTCAGTGTGATTGTGGTTGTCTCTTACAGTGGGAAACCAGAATATCGGCAAGCCGCTTTCGTCCTAACGATATCGATCTGCGCGATTGTGATTGGAATGTTTCTCGGATTTTTGTTCGGCGTCCCGCGCACAGTGCAGGATGAACAGCCGACCGACAAGAGCGCAGGAACACAAAGCCAAAATTCTGGTGTGAGCTATCGGGCGAATACCAACCTGGAACAGATTTCTGACTGGCTGACGAAAATACTGGTTGGTGTTGGTCTGACTCAACTTACCAAGATTCCTGAGAAGTTAGGTGACTTAGGCGATTTTTTGAAAATGGGTATGGACGGCAGCAATGCAGCCCGCTCTTTCGGGATATTGGTGTTTCTATTCTTTATGACTTTCGGATTTCTGGTAGGGTTTCTTTGGACTCGCCTATATCTTGGCAAGGAACTCAAATATGCAGACTTAGGGGTTCTAGCAAGACAGATTGAGGAGATAAAGTCTCAGCCCGATAAAGACGCTCGCGCGCTCAGCTTAGTGATGAAACAGCTCAACCCAACCTCTGATGCCCCCCCACCTTCAGAGGAAGAATTGAAGCAAGCCATAAAAGACGCTTCTGCTTCCACCCGGCTGCTAATTTTCGAACAGGCAAGAAATGCCCGAAAACTGTCCAGCCCTACCCAGTCGCAACAGTTGGAACGGGTCCTGCCCGTGTTGAGAGCGCTCGTCGCTGCTGATGATGCACAGCAATTCCATCGCAACTACGGGCAATTGGGTTATGTGTTGAAGGAAAAGATCCCTCCCGACTTCCAGGGCTCGATCGATGCACTTTCCAACGCAATACAAATTCGAAATCGGCTGAATATAAGCGGTTATCAATTGTATGAACTCAACCGAGCCCAATGCAGAATCGGACTCTATCCCCGAGCTAGTGATGATCAAAAACAACAAATCATCGCAGATATAAAGGTTGCGCTCAAAGTGGACCCAAATTTCTGTGCGGACCCCGCCATTACTAACTGGTTAACGCAAAACAATGTGAAGATATAACGTTGTAAAGTGCGACACGGCATAAATGAGGGGTAGCCCCATCCCTCAATCCGTGTTGATCCGCGGTAGGGATTTGCCTCGTGGGTTTGTTTTAAAATTTTAGCCCTCTGCTCCCTCCGTTCCTCCGCGTTTTAAAGGTTTGTTTTTTCAATTTTGGCGATTTTGGCAATCTTTCCTTTATCAGTGTTTTCAGCGTTAATCAGCGGTAAGTTTTCTCTTTTCCGATCCGCATTGTGCCGTGTAATCCGCAGTAGAGTTGGTCCCAAGATTTTTTTAAAATTTTGGCCCTCTGCTTCCTCGCTGCGTCTCCCACTTCCCGAATCATGAATGTTTCCGGACCAGCGCATGCGTATCCCGCCGCGCCCATGAATCCACAGCGCCGGAGGCGCGAAAGAGTCTAGCCCAGGCGCGTAAGCCCTGGGAAATAATGCGGTAAAAAGATCAAGCGCCGTAGGTGCGGCACTCCGAAGAAGTGAATCCTAAATAACGCGATACAATCCCGAATTCGAACAGAAAGCATTCACTACCACAATCCAATCCCGCGCCAGCGGGACGTCTGATAGTAGCCCGGTACGTTTCCGAGGGGCGCGCTTCGCGCGCTGAGGAATAAGTGCCGGGTAAGTAGAAGAAAAAGCCCCTTCCGCTCTGCCGAAGGCCCGGGGTCCCCGGCAAGCCCGGTTTTTGGCTGCTGAGGTGGTTAAGCCCTGGGAATGGACAGCCTAGAGATAAAGCGCCGTAGGCGCAGCACTCGCAGCCTAAGATGTTTCCCAAGTGTGGGTGCTGCATGGAAGGAACGAACCGGCACTCACCATCCTAATGAATTTTGCGGTATAAATTGGGCAGGCTTGGGAGGACTCTCAGAGCGATGCTTGAAAGGGACATGGAAGATTTAATCGCCGCTCATCCCAAAGATTTTTTCAACAAGGAATTTACGCTCATCGGTCGCCAACAGTCCTTTGCTGATGTTGGGCGTTTCGATCTCCTTTTCAAAGATGAGTTTGGCTGGATGATTCTTGTTGAACTGAAGGCGCGTGTCGCAAAATATGAGGATGCTACCCAATTAGCCAAATACAAAGATGAGCTGGTGCGACGCAACGAAACGTCGGTCATAATGTGGTTGGTTGCCCCGCATATACCAGGCTCGATTCGCGAATTTCTCGACGGAATCGGCATCGAATACACGGAAATACATGAAGCGCAGTTTCGCCGAGTGGCCCAGCGGTATGGCAAAACCCTTTCGCGCGATCCGCAGCCCGAAATGAACGTTGGGCAGATGAATGGCGGGTCAAAGCCGATAACACCTCGCTCCCCAATTGTGAAGACATCGAAGATCGCCAAACGCGGGTTCAATCCAATTCATGTTGGTGTTGGGCCAACAGTAAGTGCGCCTCCTTCTTTCAAGTGGAAGAATGTAGGCTTCGATTTAATTCTCGACAACCCGCAGGATTTTGATAGAAACCGATTCACAGAACTTATTAAGTCTTTTGAAATTTCTGTTCCGAGTGCAAAAAACTCGAGGTTAGTTGAAAAACTTATTGAATGGGGCTCGAATCCGGTCAACAACCGGTTTACCAAGTACATATGTTTCCGGTTGCTGAGATGGGTAACGACTAGTGGTTGGCAACAGGCAGTTCCTCACGCCGAAGCAATTTGGATTTACTTGTTCGGGTCTCCTGTACCGACATGGTATAGATGGAATCGAAGCACAAAGACTTATTTGTTTGATACAAATGCCTGGAAAGTTTGGTTCGATAGCCTCAGGAACTCTCTTCGTTCAACCGAAGCAATTTACAAAGAACATAACCATGAATCCGCGCGCGATTGGCCGGCGAAGGATCAATGCCAATGCCAAGACTGTCAAAATTATCGAAAAGCGCATCCCAGCACATCAAGTCTTTGAATGTCCTAAAGTTTTACAAACAAATAATTGTCTTTTGAGCATACCGACACACGGTACAATTCCGAATTCGAACAGAAGCATTCACTACCTCAATCCAGTCCCGCGCTAGCGGGACGTCTGATAGCCCGTACGTTTCCGAGGGGGCGCGCTCTCAGTGCGCGCTGAGGAATAAGTGCCGGGTAAGTAGAAGAAAAAGCCCCTTCCGATCTGCCGGAGGCCTGTGCGCAACGAAGTGGAGCGCCCTAAAAAAAACCAGCATTTTATTTCCGCCCTCCATTGTTGCAAGCGGTTAGAGATTCAAAAGGCTGCGGAGCTGATGCATCACTACTACTTTAGAAAGTAGCGCATCAATAGCGGAATTAGACACTGGCAAATAGCAGCAATCGTCATAATGATTGCAAGCCGCGTATTCCTCCTTGTAGCAGCGGCGCTTTCCTGCGAGGAAGATGCTGTAATCTTCACAAGAGTGTCTATCATGTTGGCAAGCTGCATCATTTGAGCCTGTGATGCCGCGGCATCAGCCTTCAGTCTCTGTTCCACCCGTTCTCCTAATTCCACCATAGACGCTTCGACTACGTCACCTAAATTGCCGAATCGGTCTGTGACAGGCTGAAGTCTTACTCGCATGTCAGCAGGAGCAATTGGATTTGTCTCGTAAGGCGCTCTTGCCGCCGCCAGTATAGACTCTGTTGAGAACGAGGGGATTTTATTAAGCGGATGCTCAAGAGCTGTCAAACTGTCAAAAACTGCAGCAATGTCGTTCGGCTTCCCAGGAAAGGCCAAATCCTTCAGGCGGTCAGTGATGCCACAATTAAACGTGGTCATCTGCTGCTCCAGGTCTCTAATCAGCGGCGCAACTCCATAGCCAAGTTTCTCGGCTTCATGTTGCATCCGCTGAATATTTTCTATGCCACTTAACGCATATTGTTCTGAGATCGAGCCCGTTTCTTTACGTATGCGCTCAAGCTGATGTGAGGCGGTTTCTGCTGCCATTCGCATCGCTTCAGCAGTTGAAATGTTTTTGACGGTTGCCATAGATGGAATAGTAGCACCGAACAAAAAACAAATATCTAATGTAAACACCTGAGATGCATTATTCTTAATGTTCTGTCAAAAAAGGCATGTTCTGTCAAAAAAGGCGCAATCTCGAGAGTGTGTGTTTTGTCGTTCCGAACTTCTGCAACGAAGCCGCGAACACGTGTTTCCAAGGTGGTTGTTAAGAGAACTGAATCTGGAGATGGTGAAAGTCCGAGCGGCTCATCACATGCGCGATGACAAGAGCGGTATCCGAGACGCTCCGGAAAGTGTCCGGGAACTAACCCTCGGACAAATGACCGAGGGCCGTGTCTGCGCTAAGTGTAACAACGGGTGGATGAGCCAGCTTGAACAAGTCAGCATTCCAGTCTTGACTGATCTAATACGCGGCAGAAAACGTCTGGAAGAGCTTGACCGCCCTACTTCTCTAATCATTGGACGCTGGGCAACAAAAACTGCCTACATGCTGAACAGCTCAGCCAACTTTCCTATCAAGGTTCCTAGAAATCATTTATGGCAGCTTTTTCAACAACCTTCCAAATTGCCCTGGGGAGTGGTCGTCGTCGGAGCACACTCGCAGTTTACTGAGTTCAGCTGGTGTCAATCAACGATGTGGCAATTATGTGGGCCGGACAAGCTGACTGCGCCCATTGCTGACCTCATTAACGAACGAACTTACAAAATTGGTTTGCACTTTGGGCACTTGGTTCTCCTCACTGTCTGGCATTCAATTCCGAAGTGGCTGTTTATGTTATGGACTGATTTGCATACGGGAGTCTGGCCTTGGAAGGGAAAATGCGGTTGGCATTTCGATTCACGTGTCATTTTAGATTCAACCCCAGCAGACATGGCGGTTCACGTACATGGCAATGCAATCAAGTTGGTGCATCACAGATACTTAGCTCCGGGAAATGGGGGCAGCCTGAACTGAGCGATTTTGTAAAATCCTCGGCATGCAGCGTCGCAACTGATGTGTGCTTCCCCATAATAACCGGGAACAGACGGAACGTTCCCGGGATGGTTTATGAGTCAAGATTTACACGAAAGAAAGGACGGGGTGCAAATGGCAGATTGCGTCGAGCGCAAACTCCTTCGCCTGCAACTCATCTCTGCCATTCGCTGACCCGGTTGGCTACCCCCGGTTGGATACCCGATCACCCGATCACCCGATGCCTAGATCACCCGATCCTCCCCTTCCCCATCACTATCTTGCTCAGCTCAATCACCTCCAGCGGGCAATCCTCCCAGTTATGTTTCCAGCAGACAATCACATCGGCCCCATTCACATCGTGCATGTGCCGGACAAAGTTGCGGCTCTCGTGTTCAAACTCAATTCGCACCAGCTGACAGTGGTTTTCATCAACCATGCGATACGCCTCGCAGTCAGGAAACGCCGGCTGGATCCGCGTCACCACATACCCCAACTCCGCAGACAGGGTCCCGAACAGATAGATCACTCCGGACTCGTTCGTCGGCCCAAAGATCAGCGGGTATGGCCGTACCGGAACCCCATACAGGGGACGGTCTGCCAGTACCCGGGGCTTGCTCTCCACCCCCTCCGGGGCTGGGGTACACTCCTGCCCCTTCTGTTCAACTTCGTACGCTGCAATGATCTCTATTACGTCCTTCCATTCTGCCGCCCGGCCGTGGTCCTCCGCATAGCACCGCATATGTTGCGGTATCTTGCTCCAGCTTTGAAAACGGGTCTTCAATGGCGCCGGACTGTGATTGCTGAACTGCTGATACTCGGCCCGGCTAGGGATCTTTTTGAGCGTCCTCACCATCCCGGCCCAGTCCCGGAATAGCTTCTCGATCGGCAATTTATTCCCCGGGCCACTACTTTCCAGGTTGCAGGCCTCTAGCGCCCGCGTAAACGTGCCAAAGTGCCGGACGATCTGCCGTTCTTTCACGGCCCCGGTTTTCATCAGTTCCGCGCGGCTTGGGGCTCGCCCCAGCTTCTCCGTGCATTCCATAATCACCGCCATTATTTCTTCCCGCGTTATCAGCTTGCCCCGGGTTGAAGAGGTGTTCTTGATTGGGGGCTGGACAATGTTTTCGCTCATGTTTTTCGCTCCATTTTGCTTCTTGTTCTGGTTTCTTATTGTTCTGGTTGCTTGTTTTGGTTTTGTTCTGGCTTTTTTGTGCAATAAAAAACCACCCGTTCGGGTGGGTTTCTGCGTTCAAATTTTCTTGTTAAAACTTACGGATCGCAGGCGTCTTCGCCTGCGTGATTTGATTAGGTTTTGCTGGTATCTAACGGTTAAGTGCTAAAGGCTGGCCCTTCTTGAGAAGTGATTTGGGTTGGTTCAGAACGTACAAGCTTAAATACAAAGCTAAAGGCTAAAAGCAGTTACAGAGTTACTGTATCCCTCTCATCATGCTCAATCCCCCGGCGACGTGCCATCCTGAGCCGGAGCACACAACACTCTTGCCGATCCATGCTCACCGTGCGAAGGCGAAGGATCTGCTCCGCTGCTCTTAAGTATCACCTTGCTTGCTTTTTTCAGTATTGTCTTCTTTGAGAAGTGATTGGGCTGGTTCAGAACGTACGCAGCTTCGATACAAAACCAATTGCTAATTGCCAATGGCTGCCGTAGGCAGCCCACGGCCCCAAGTCACCCGATTGATCGATCACCTGAGACGCAGCTTTCCCGCGTCTCTTTGTCTCTCGAATCGGATGAGGCCACAGTAACTGGGAACCGTACGAGTGGGTCACAGACCGTAGGGTTGCAGGCCTTTTCGGGTTTCCCCCATCAACTAGGCTTTTCTTGCCCAGCCGCTCATCCGCCGGCGCCGCTCCCGTCGGAATCAGCTTCAATATCGCAGAGAAAGAAAGCTGTGTCAATAGACAAATTTTATACAATGTCTGATAACCGTATGTGTTTGTAAACCAGCCCGAACACATATGTCCGATAACACGCTCGGACGCAAAACCCCTAACGTAGAGACTCGAGCACTGCTGATTTGTTGTGGGCCGGCGGGCAACTATTGTGCTTCTTGGGCGATGACTGTAAATTCACGGCATAAATCGGTCTATTCTATTTGAGATGCAACTTAAGACTGCAGTTGTCATTTCGGTTATTTCTTGAACGTGATAAACGCGTCCTGGATGCGCTAAAACATCCCGCCCGTATCGATGGTCAATTTGTTCAAGGCCAGTTCCAGTGTCGTGATGGCCTCCTGCAATTCAGGATGGTGCTCCAGGCTCAGCTTTTCGCTCAAGCCTTTTAACAACTGATGAGCGTGGGCAACGTCCTGTACTGGCTCGGCTTGTGATTGCGTGTTTCCAGATTGCGCGTTTTGGCGTCCTGCTTTTGGATCTGATTCCATGGTCATTCTCCCCAAAATTTCTAATCCGCTGCCCTCAAACGATTCTATGCTATCTGAAGCACGACCGATCAGAGCCCCGGCTATGGAGAGTAAGCAGGCATAATTATGTTTCTACTGGTTGTTGGGCGGACTAAGGACGGTGACCCGCGATTGAGGACGGTGACCCCGCAGATACCGCCACCCTCGTCACCTTGCGTCCTGCCTTGTCTATGAAATAATCTGAGATGAGCACCAGAGGAGGTTTATGCGGATTCTTGTGGCCGGCGGTGCCGGATATGTTGGCTCTGCGCTGATTCCCAAGCTGCTGGAGCGTGGATATGATGTCGATGTCGTTGACCTGTTCTGGTTTGGCAATGCCCTGCCGCCGGAAGTCCACATCATCAATCGCGACCTGTTTGATCTTCAGATCAAAGACCTGAAAGATTACGACCAGGTAATTTTCCTCGCCGGCCTCTCTAATGATCCTATGGCGGAGTTTTCTCCTGGCAAGAACTTCATTTTCAACGCAGCGGCGCCAGCGTATCTCTGTTATATCGCCAAGCAGGCCAGGGTTCGGCGCTATATTTACGCCAGCTCCTGCTCCGTGTACGGTTACACCGAGAATGAACTTTTCGACGAAGACCGCCCGGTTTCTTCGTCGTATCCGTACGGAATCTCCAAACTTCAGGGTGAGCAGGCGGTCATGCAGTTGATCGACCCGGACTTTTCCGTGATCGCGCTGCGCAAAGGCACGGTTTCCGGATACAGTCCGCGCATGAGGTTTGATCTCATCATCAATACCATGTTCAAGTGCGCGATGAAAGATGGCGTCATTCGCGTGAACAATCCCGCCACGTGGCGTCCTATCCTGAGCATTGAAGATGCCGCTATGGCCTATATCCGGGCCATTGAAGCCAACCAGTCGCTTTCCGGCATCTTTAATATCGCCTCAGGAAACCACACCGTGGGTGAAGTTGCCGACCTGGTGAAGAGCACCATTCATGAAGAGACGGGAAGCAGCCCAACGCTCGACATCGCGCATATTCAGGACATCCGCAATTACAAAGTTTCTATTGAGCGGGCAAAAAATATTCTGAGTTTCCATCCTCATCACAGCGTTTCCACCATTGTGCGCAACCTGATTGAAAACGCGTCCAAATGCAAAGACTGGGATAATCCAAACTATTACAACATCCATATCTTCAAGGGCCTTGAGGAAAGGGAACGCGCCAAGGCGACCACAAACCCTGCCGGTGTCCGCGCATGAGAGTTGCCATAATGAGTGGGAACGGGACACCTGCACCGGAGATTAAATGTCTGCCTGCGCGCCCCGCAGGAACAGTATGATTGAGCCATACGTAAAGGTCCCGTACCGCTAGTCAATATCTACAATATGGAAGCAACGAATTCGATGCCACTGTGTAAATGACAGAACCTCTAGCCGCTCAAATCGAAACTCTGCCACCGGCCACGCTCACTAGCGGACGTCTTCTCGCAAGAAATGCCGTGTGGAACCTTCTTGGGTTATTTTCTCCCATTGTGGTGGCCATTGTTTGTTTGCCAATACTCAAGACAACGCTCGGGATTGAGTGGCTCGGAATTATTGGCTTGGCCTTGGCGATCATTGGATATTTTGGGTTCTTCGATCTCGGGCTCTCTCGGGCACTGACCAAGCTGGTTGCCGAAAAACTCGGTGCACAACGTCTGGAAGAAATTCCCGGAATGATCTGGACCTCTTTGTTCCTGATGGGTGGTCTTGGGGTAATTAGCGCGGTCGTAGCTTTTCTTTTGGTGCCATGGTTGGTCCAAAGCCCCCTGAAAATCCCAGTCGAGCTTCGGGCTGAGACCAGGCAGGCATTTTATTGGATATGTCTTTCCATTCCAATCGTTATTGTTACCGCTGGTTTGCGGGGAGTACTTGAGGCTTTACAACGGTTTCGTCTGGCAACCGCTATTCGAATTCCAATGGGAATCTTCAGCTATCTCGGCCCCGTTCTGATTTTGCCGTTTTCCCACAGCCTGGTTGCAGTCATGGCAGTTCTGGTTTTAGGCCGTGTTATAGCCGGGGTGGCACATCTATGGGCATGCTTTCACGCGTTTCCGGGTTTAAATGACGGGCGCGCATTTCATGCATCCGCAGTAGGCCCGTTGTTTCGTTTCGGCACCTGGATGACCGTCAGCAATGTGGTTGGTCCCCTGATGGTTACGTTTGACCGTTTCTTGATCGGATCGTTGATTTCAGTTGCGGCGGTGGCCTTTTACTCTGTGCCCTATGAGATGGTTACCAGACTGTGGCTGGTACCGGGGGCGCTTGTCGGCGTCCTGTTTCCGGCTTTTTCCACCGCCGCTGTGTGCGATCGGGGAAGGCTTGTTTTTCTGTTTGAGAGTGGAGTTAAGTACATTTTCCTGATCTTGTTTCCCATCACGCTGATTTTGATCGCGTTCGCGCCGGAAGGATTGCAGTTTTGGCTCGGTAGCGAATTCGCGCGCCAAAGTGCCCCCGTGGCGCGAATCCTGGCCGTGGCGGTCTTTATCAATAGCCTGGGCTATATTCCCTTTGCCCATGTGCAGGGTGCGGGACGTCCAGATATTACCGCCAAGCTTCATCTTATTGAACTGCCTATTTATGCGATCGCACTGTTTCTGATGGCGAAGAGCATGGGAATCCGGGGCGTCGCACTG
This sequence comes from Candidatus Angelobacter sp., assembly GCA_036495645.1. GTDB lineage: Bacteria > Acidobacteriota > Terriglobia > Terriglobales > Acidobacteriaceae > Angelobacter. The sequence goes on along the minus strand of DASXMN010000031.1, from coordinate 138,103 downwards.
GCGTGGCTCTTGCGCGTGATCATTGATTCCGGGCTGTTGTTCCTATTCTCTTGGCGATTGTTGCCGGAAAACCGCTTCGTTACGACTCTGCTGCCGCTCCTCGCAGGGGGAGGTACGGCTATGTTTATGGTGGCTATGTTCTTGCATGGTTTGCCTGCCAAAGTCATCTTTACTGTTGCGGGTTGTGTGCTTGTAAGTGCTATGACATGGTGCTGGGTGCTCACGCCCCGTGAAAAAATGGCGTTGCGGGCAGGGTTGGGCGGCAAACATGCTTTAGCGAACTAGGCGAGAGCAATTTGAGTGAAGGCATTTCAACTAAGGACTACATTACCGTGTCCGCTCCGCCGGGTATTTTCCATCGAGAGCTGCAGTTGCGGCCCTAACGGAAAAAATGCTACGCGCGAACGGGTTACCTGTTGCGGGAAGCAAGTACACTCTAGACTTCGAAGATAGGCGGACGCCAAAAAAATGTGGCGCATTATTTCAAAATTGTGGAAGAAGCTTGTGGCGGGCCTGAGTGCCCCGATCCTTCTTTCAGAATATTTCCACCCCGATACGGGCAGGGCTTATGGGGTTGGCTTTTTTACCAAACTCAGGCTGGCTTGTAAGATGAGAGCAAACCGCAAAAAAATCAGCACCGCCTCACATTTTCTAGAGCATCTTCTAATGGCGACAGAGATCTTGAAGATCCGGCCCGAAATTGAAGGTTCCGTTGTGGAATGTGGTTCTTTCAAAGGTGGCAGCGCCGCGAATCTTTCTCTGGTCTGCGAGCTTTGCAACAGGCAGCTCGAAATATTCGATTCCTTTGCCGGCCTCCCCGAACCCTCTGATATCGATCAGGAGCACGTTCTGGTGGACGCGCATGAGGTCCACACATATGCCAAAGGTGCTTTTTGTGGCGCCCTTCAAGAGGTCAAAAGTAATATCTCGCGGTTCGGTAATATCGGCGTGTGCAGTTTCCATGTAGGTTATTTCAATCACACGCTGCCTGGTTTTCAAAAGAAATGTGTTATGGCATTTCTGGATGTCGATCTTGTTGACTCTCTGGAAACCTGTCTTAAATATCTCTGGCCTCTGCTGCACGACGGATCTCGCGTGTTTACACATGAAGCACATCATATGGAGATCTCGGCTTTTTTCTTTGGGGAGAATTGGTGGCAGAAAAATCTGCAGTGCAGCGCCCCTGGTTTGATTGGCGCGGGAAGCGGGATTGGTTTGCAGCCGTCCGCCGGGGGCTTTCGCAGTCCCCTGGGTTATACCGTTAAAAACCCTAAGGTCGTGGATTTTAATGTCAGTCCGCAGACAGGAAATATTGGAAGGTAACGGCATAGTGTCGGCAGCCCGGGCGCATGCCTGTATGAGAAAATGAATCAGGCGCTCTCCCAATAACTCTGACTGAAAATGAACACTATCGCCAGGCCCGCAACCATTCCGAATCCAACGCCTCTTCTTTTCTTGATGGCAGCGATTTTGGCCTGGTATAAGTGGGGTGAAGATGCGGGGCCGCTCAGCGCAACTGCTGCCATTGCCGTGGTGGCGCTTTTTGCTGCCAGCTTAATCTATATTCTGTCCATCCGCCCCTTGCTTGCTGTAATCGGGCTGATTGCTGCCGGTACCTTAGCACGTTTATCTTTAAATGTTTTTGGCATGAATGTTAGGCCGGAGCACATCGCTACAATCCTTTTCTGCCTGGCTGTACCCTTCTGGCCACGAAAACAGTGGCCGCGCCCTCGTTGGATTCTCCCCGATTTGCTGGTGCTGCTTTATGTGGCATGTAACCTTTTGAGTTCGTTAGTTATGTCTATAGCCCCAGGTAAGACACTCAGGTGGGCGATGCAACAAGCTTTGGTTATCTTGCCTTATCTTCTCTTGCGCATTTTTTGTACCAGTCGCGAGCGTTTTCGGAAGGCTTTCATGATTTTGCTGGCGGTCGGCGCCGGCCAGGCCGCGATCGGCGTTTTTTGTTTCTTCTCCAACCTTATCTTTGGATCCGAATTCGGCATGGAGATAGGTCAATACGGGACAATCCCGGGCACTTACGGCCTTGAATTTGAGGCGAATATTCTGGGCGCAATTTCCGCGGCGGCATTTGTGATGATGCTGGCCACATACCTCAAAGAAGGTCGCCGTATCCTGCTGTGGGGGACGGCAATTACTTTTACTGGAATGCTGATCGCTCTTTCACGCGCCGCAGTTTCCGCCGCATTCATCACTTTGGGGTTGCTTATTTTTATTTGCATTAGGATAAAAATGTTTGACTGGGCGCGCATGAAGATGTTGGCAAAAACGATCCTTATCACCGGCATGGTCGTGCTTCCAGTTGTTATGCCGCTTTATATAGAAAGATTCAGCACTCTGGATGTCTCTGATATTTCCGCAGATGGGGATACGGTGACCCGGGTAGTCACTATTGTCAGCGCTGCTGACGGCATCATGGCACATCCGATCCTGGGCAACGGAACCGCCAGTTTTCAGTTGCTGGTCAGCAACCAGGAACTCGGTTTCGGCGATGACGTTACTGGGGCTTCCTGGATCGGCAACACAGAAATGAGAGTTCTTCATGATACCGGCATAGTCGGCCTGGGTGTGCTGCTTTGGTTCTTTGGCTCCCTTGCTCTTAGCGCTTTTAAAATTTTAAGAAGGGAATTAGTTACTGAGTTGTTCGCTCTTCTGCTGGCATGCGCTGTTTATGCATTGACCTTTCAAACGACAGAGGGAACGCTTTTAGAATTCTTCTGGGTCCACGTAGGGTTGATCGGTTGCGCTGTTTCCATCTATCAGAATTCAGAGACCGCCGGTTCGCCAGATCACCTGATCTCTGCAGGCCTTGGCAGGTAATGAGAATCGCATTTCTCACTCGCGACGACCCTCGTCTCCGAAGTTCTTGGTCCGGAACCACTTTCTCCATGTTTCGGACTTTGGAAAAGCATTGCGGTGAAATGACGGCTTTAGGGCCGGCGGCCGAAGCCTGGTGGTTAGCTGGTAAAGTCATTCGCCAACTTGCCCGATTGGTGTTGCGCAAAAATATTGACTATACGCATACCGTGGCTTTGTCGCGCATTCTAGGCCGAATCTTTAGCCGCAAGCTGTCTGAGGTTAAGAACGTTGAGTTGATCTTTGCGCCGGTTGCTTCCACGGAGATTGCTTTTCTCGATACAGCACTGCCAATCGTTCTTTACGGTGATCTTACGGCCAGGCTCTTTCGAGACTATGCGGCTCAGCTTACCGGTTTGTCTTCATGGTCGGTCGCCCAGCTCGAGCAGGTTGAAGGCAGAGCGTTGCGGCGTGCCGACCACATCGTATATGCCTCCGAATGGGCTGCAAGGTCAGCGGTTTGCGATTACCAAATTCCAGAGGAGAAAATTAGCGTTGTCCCCATGGGGGCCAACTTAGACGAGGTGCCGAGCGCGGAAGAGATCTGCGCGGCACGACATCGCAATCCGCGGGATGAATGCCGGCTGCTTTTCGTCGGCGTGGATTGGCAGCGCAAGGGCGGAGACACGGCCTTGGCTGCGATGCGCCAACTCCGGGAACGGGGGGTGAATGCCAGCTTAACCGTGATCGGGTGTGTGCCTCCTGGTGCGGCCAGCGAACCGAGTTTACGCGTGATCCCATTCCTCAATAAAAATCTTCCGGCGGACCAGAACCAACTAAAGAGGCTATTCCTGGAGTCTGACTTTATGCTTTTTCCCACCCGTCGGGAGGCGTTTGGAATTGTATGCTGTGAGGCAAATGCCTACGGCCTTCCTTTGATCGCGTCTGACGGAGGGGGTGTTCCCGTTCGCAACGGTGAAAATGGCATTCTGCTTCCCGCGGAAGCTTCCGGCACCCATTACGCTGATGCCGTCCAGGCGCTGCTCATCGACCCCTCGCGCTATCTGCAACTCGCGCATGGGGGCAGGCAAGCTTTTGAAACTCGTCTTAATTGGAATGTATGGGCTCAAGCAATGTGTGGGATCTTCGAGAGAACGATTGCAGATCATATGTCGAAGTAACACTGAATGCTCGTTTTCCAAAGTTTGAAGTCGCTCGGCGGGCCCACCACTGTGCGGCATCGGTATAGTAAGATCAGAATATGACGCTCCGCGGCTTCCTCAAATCCTGTGCGCCGATTGCTCTCCAGGAAATCAGAGAAGCGAGAAAGCAGTTCCGCTTAGTTGAGGGAGTCTCTTCCAGCGGAAGCTGGATTTTGGCGTGTTCTCCCGCCAGGCGAACGGCCATTGAAACATCGCGCTTTCATCTTTTTCCAAAAGCTCTTCGTCGCCCGCTTTCAGTCGTTATTGATGTGGGCGCCCACAAAGGACATTGGATCAAATCCTTGTTGGATATAGTTCCTGTTAGCGAGATATATATTTTTGAACCCAATCCAAAGGCTATGGGCGAGTGCCGTCGCCGGGTGGGTAGCCGGCCAGGAGTTATCTTCAACGAAATCGCGCTGGGAGAAGCGCCGGGTTCCGCTTTTCTGCATATTACGAGGTCCTCAGACTTCTCTTCATTACTCAAACCAAAATCCAGTTTTATTGACTCCAATTACAGGAATCACCCGGTTCAAGTTGTTGTAGAACAAGAGGTTGCCATATCTTCGCTAGACAACGCAATGCCCACTGGCAAAACCATTGACCTGCTGAAATTAGATGTACAAGGTTACGAACGCCAAGTATTGGCAGGCGCGCTAACGACGCTACGCTCCACCAAAGCGATATTACTTGAAACCAACTTCCATTCACACTACGAGGGTGATGAGACATTCGCCTCGTTATACGCATTGTTAACCCAGGAGCTTGGTTTTGCATTCTGGGACATTTCAAAGCCTTATCGAGGCGACATCGGAAACGCGCTCTGGGCGGATGCGCTCTTCGTAAACCCATACTATGCGATCTGAAAACTCGAGTTGATAGCAGTATTGGAGCGGAAAGAAGGTAGACCGCTTTTTCATCAATTGGTTTCTCGCGGCGACTCTGCTTCCGAATCTGGTTCTTGATGCATCCATCGCCGCGTCGATTATAAGTTTTACTGTGCTGCAAGGTCTCTCGAATAATGAGAATAGCGAACTTACTCAAAGCCTTTAAGATATTCCCGCTCGTCACAGCGTTGCGCCGCACAAAACGCTGGACTCCTCAGGAAATTGTGAATTTTTCGCTTGCTAGCCCCATCCTTCAGCCATTGCAGATACGCTCAGAGCTGCAACGTTTCGCCGAGATTGTTGCCCGTCTAAATCCCAAACTACTTCTGGAGATCGGGACAAGCCATGGCGGAACGCTTTGTGTCCTTTCCAGGTTGGCTGCAGCGGATGGTGTAATCATCAGTCTTGATCTTCCTGGCGGTGGGTATGGAGGCGGTTACAAGTGGTTCCACATACCGGTTTTCCGATCATTTGTGTCAGGCAAGCAGAAGCTGCACCTTTTGCGCGGGGACTCGCATTCCCCAACAATGGAAGCGGCAGTGCGGAACATAGTTGGTAAGGATAGGAAGTTTGATCTGCTGTTTATCGACGGTGACCACACCTATGCTGGAGTGAAAAGCGATTTTGAAACATATGTTGATCTGGTTCGTCCCGGAGGATTGGTTGCTTTTCATGACATCGCGGAGCATCCGCAAAATTCTAAATGTGAGGTTTCCCATCTGTGGCGCGAGCTGAAGAGCAAATACCAGCATGAGGAAATTATCGAGTCGCATGATCAAGGCTGGGCAGGCATTGGAATTCTATACGTTTAAATTTCTAGCCGCCCAGAGCCGTAGGTTAGCTTGATGAGATCCTTAAAAATGCTCTGAAATGATCTGGAATACCGGCCGTACTGCCGGGAACAGCCTTCACTCAAGGGATCAGTCGCTGCGATGGTGGATTGCTGTGATGCCCAGTTGCTTTGGCGTGCTTTTTGTTGCTGTTTCCGCCCTGGGGTATATTGAATAGAAGGTCTTGATGTCATACAGGGCAAAATCAAAAATTAGTGAGATAGCCAAATGACAGGTCCAATCGGGGCAGAGCAATGAGAGTCGCGGTTATAGGTGGCGACGGGCAATTAGGCCGGGACGTAACGTCCGCATTTAGCGCTGCGGGCCATGCAGTGACAAGTCTGACGCACCAGGACCTTGAAATTTCCTCGCTGGAATCTGTTCACACAGCGCTGGCTGCGTCGTATCCAGAGCTTGTTGTGAACACGGCAGCTTTCCACCACGTTGAAAAATGCGAAGCCGAGCCGGGTCTGGCATTCAACATTAACGGAATCGGTGCGCGTAACCTGGCCCAGGTCACGCAAGAGACCGGCGCGGCGCTCATGCACATCAGCACTGACTACGTTTTTGATGGCTGCAAGAACGCGCCCTATATCGAGCAGGACGCAACCATGCCGCTCAATGTCTATGGCAATACCAAACTCTCCGGAGAGTTGTTTGTGCGCACCATAAATCCCCGCCATTTCGTGGTTCGCGTATCGGCTATTTATGGCCACAATCCCTGCCGCGCCAAGGGCGGATTGAATTTTGTCGAACTGATGCTCAAGCTTTCCCGCGAACGCAAAGAACTTCGCGTGGTGGACGACGAATTTGTTACTCCGACGCCTACCATCCAAATTGCGCAGCAACTCGTGGCGCTTAGCCGCTCGTCCGACTATGGCCTTTATCACGCAACGTGCGAAGGCAGTTGCTCATGGTATGAATTTGCTGCGGCCATCTTCGCGCTCACAAAAACTGACGTTCGCCTTGAGCCTGCCCGTCCCGGAGAGTTTCCCGCCAAGGTCCCGCGTCCGAAATATTCCGTTCTGGAAAATTTTGCCCTAAAGAGCAAGTCGCTGAATGTATTCACCCACTGGAAGCAAGGCCTTGAAGACTATCTGGCACGCCGGGCACAGACCGCAACCCCGATTTCTGCTTGAGCAGCGAACGCCATGCCTTCATGCTGTCCGAGTTCTCCAAATTCTTAAGCCAACGACTGATACACTGCCAATGCTTTGGCGCCCATATCCCCTGCTTTAAACTGTGCGCTTCGCCTCAAGCCGCGACCGGCCAGTTCCCGCCGAAACCCAGGATCGCCCAGCACTTTGCCGAGCGCGTCCGCGATTGAGCCAACGTCAAGCGGATCAACCAGCAACGCGCCATTGCCGGCAACTTCCTCTAACGACGAACCAAACGAAGTAATTGTTGCCACCCCGCTGGCCATACTTTCCACCACTGGCAGACCAAAACCTTCAAAAATCGAGGGGAACACAAACACCTCGGCGGCATTGTAGAAAAGCGGTAAGTCTTCAAAAGGCACGAAGCCAGGGAAGATGACGTCCGCGCTCAAATTGAGTTCTTTGATCTTTTCCAAAAGTTGTTCGGATTGCCAGTCCTTTTTGCCTACCATCACCAGCTTCGCGTCAATGCCTTGTTTTCGCAAGCGGGCGTAAGCCTCAACCAGCCGAGGCAGGTTCTTTCTCGCCTGGATTCTGCCGACATACAAAATAAAAGGAGAACGGACCCCAAATTTTTCGGCCACGTGCTCTTTGCATTGCGCTGCATCTCGCGGACGAAAATCCGGCGCCGCCGCCTGGTAGGCCACCGTAATTTTTTCTCTTGACACACCAAAACGCCGCGCAATGTCCGCAGCGGAAAACTCAGAGACCGTCAGGATGTGATCTGCGTGGCCCGCAGTCCAGCGCACAAGCTTTTTCATGCGCAAAGCTTCCAGAGGATGAAAAAACTCCGGATGATGCTCATGCGCCAGATCGTGGATCGTCACCACCGTGCGCATTTTCACAAAAAGTGGCTTGATGTATTGGCAGTGAAAGATGTCTGGCTGCGTTCGTCGAAGCTGCAAGGGAAGAGAAACGCCAATACGCTTGACCGGATTCGCTGGGATCTCGCTAAAGCTGAAACGGCTGTCCCATTGGAAATCATTCAATGCGGAGCGATGCGAATAAAACAGGTGATATTGATTACTGCTCTGGTCGCGAATGAGATCGCGGACCAATTGGCGAAAATAGGTTTCGTTGCCGCCAGACTGCGTCCCCAAACTGTGTACGTCAATTCCAATCTTCATCGGTTGAGATAGTAGCGTGGTGCTCCATCTTAAAGCCTTGTTAGGGTCAGCACAAAACGAACCTGCCCTGATTCCGCGCAGTGGCCATTCGGCCATAATGCATTATCCCATCTGTTAGCTCGATTACGCGCCACTTTGGCGATCATTTGAACATAGGGCAAGGGCCACGGCTGCATAGCACTAATTGAGCTTTGGGATCGTGTAAAATGACGTGCCTATGGCTCGTACTCTTGTTATCGATCCCTCCGATTTTTCTGCCCTGTATCTGTCCGATCACGAATAGGATAAGACTGCCCGCCGTACCCGCGAATGGACGATTCCGCAGCTCGAGAAATTGGGTGTTATGGGCGGCCGCGTTCTCAGCATCGGCTGTGCCAATGGGGTTGACGTACTGGAAATGCGTAAGCGCGGGTATGATGCGAACGGCATCTACTTGTATCCACCTTGTAAGCAGGCGGAGCCGTGGTGCTCTATTGCTCCCGCAACGGCAATTCCATTCCCTGATGGGACGTTTGCCGCCATAGTCATGCTGGAGGTAATCGAGCATATTCCCCGCGCTCAGAGACAAGCCGTTGCCTCTGAGTGTGGCCGGCACTGCGAGAGGGCGGAGTAATAATTATTGCCACGCCGAACCGGTTCTTCCCGTTGGATGAGCACGGGGAGCCATTTCGGGTTCACTCTCCGTTTCAAGATGAGACCTTGACCGCAAAGGAAATCGAGCAGTTATTCGGCGGAACAGCGCAGTGCCTGAGTTGGAGTAAATATTTTGCTTTTGAGAGAATGCCTGCTGCCGGCATCATCAAGCCGTTCATCCCCTTATTTGAATGGCCTGTCTTGCACCGCTCGCCTTGCAATCCCCATTTATTTCTTGCCCTCCGTCGCTCAAGCTGATAGTCAACAGGGTCTTACGTTGGTAATCCTCGCCTGCGAAGGCGAACCGGAATCCCGAACAGTCTGGGAATTTCCGTTAAAATGGCCTTGGGATCCCCGGATTCAACCGAATTCCAAATGTCTCTAATGTTAAACTAACCTCGCGTGAGTTCCTCCGTATATCAACTTGGCATTGCAATAATCAATCGAGCGAGCTTAGCCGATCAGGTGATCATGAGCGCAATGGGGAGGCTCTTTTGCCAGAAGATTTGACCAGAGTACATCCTGAGGAGAAGTTATCCCCACATCCCAAAGTCACTATCATCATTTTGATCTGGAATAGTTATGACGTAACCCGGGATTGCCTGCTCTCGCTCAGGAAGGTTGATTATCCGGTTTTCGAGATTATTCTAGTGGACAACGGATCAATCGACTCTTCCTCTGAAACACTGGCGCAGGAATTCCCGGAAATCAAAGTTATCAGGAATGAGAAGAACCTAGGCTTCACCGGCGGAAACAATGTCGGCATTCGCGATGCGCTCAAGAGAAATCCAGATTATTTGCTGCTCCTTAATAATGACACCATCGTTACCCCGGCATTTCTCTCTGAAATGATTCGAGTGGCTGAAACCGATAGTCGTATTGGCATGCTGAATCCGAAAATTTATTATTTCGAGCCGGCAGATAAAATTTGGTACGCAGGAGGCAAATATATACGCTGGAAAACTTTTCCTGTCCATTTTGGATTGCGCCAGCGTGATGACGGAAGTTATAACCAGACACGGGAAGTTTCCTTTGTTACCGGATGCGCTTTATTGGTCAGGTCTGAAGTCGTACGAAAAATCGGTTTGCTGGACGAAGTTTTCTTCTTAAGTTATGAAGATGTTGACTGGTCGGCCCGTGCTTTGGAAGCAGGATACAAAGCTATGTTTGTTCCAGCCTCTGTTATCTGGCACCGGGACTCTTATGATACCAAGAGAAATGCAGGCCTTGCGAAACGCGATTTTTATAATATGAGGAACGCCGTTTTATGCGCGCGTAAGCATCTGCCTCTCTACCAAGTTCCTCTTTTTGCATTTTCCATGACGGCTTACGTCGGCTTTGTCACTCTGCGATCTTTGAAGCAGGCGGATTTCAAACGGGCTGCAGCACTTTACCGGGGCGTTTGGGACGGCTGTTGGACCTCGCTTTCAGGGAATCTACCATCGTGATGATGCTATTACAGATGGCGACGGGGCGCATTTCCAGAACCTCTATTGGAGTTGATCTTGATGGGCGAGTTTCTATATCGATATGCCGAAGTCGTTGCGAGCAGGATAAAGGGGCGGCCATTCCGGCTCGACCGAAACATTCCTCTGACACTCTTATTGGGATTGTCAATGCGGCGTGCTATTTGGCTCATTCGTGGGGTGGTTAAGCTCCTCATCCTGCAACGTCGCTTTGCAATCGTGTTCATGGCGAAAGATGTCAACTTAAGGGGAGCCGCCTTCATTAGGTTTGGCAAAGGAGTCACACTGGAAAAGGGCGTCATCATCGATGGGCTCATGAGGAAGGGTTTGGTCCTCGGTGCCAATGTGAAAATAGGCGCTTATTCCGTTTTGGCCGGAGCCCCCGTATCCAATCTAGGTGAAGGTATCACTCTGGGCGATAATTCGGCAGTAGACGCTTATTCTTTCATCGGCAGCTCCGGTTTTGTTTCGATTGGAAAAAATGTAATTATGGGACAACACGTTGGTTTTCATCCGGAGAATCATGCTTTTGATCGTAACGATATCCCTATACGGGACCAGGGCACTACGCGACTGGGTATTATCATCGAAGACGACGTGTGGGTGGGGGCGAATGCAACTTTTCTCGATGGAGCATATGTGGGCCGAGGCTCTGTTATAGGCGCAGGCAGCGTAGTACGAGGCCAAATTCCTCCTTACTCAATTGCGGTAGGCGTACCTGCGAAAGTTATCCGCTCCAGAATGCCTCATGAAGCCGCTCCCGTTCCGGCCCAACTGGGAAAACTCGATTGATGCCTTTCGCTCAAAGGGATATGGAGCTTGATCTAAGACAATTACAAGCATGCACTCACCAGTCCTCAGAACCATTGGTGTCTAAACTGGACGAATGCCATAGCTCACACAAGGCGGCTCAAGACCTTCTCTGAGACATTGGCTCCGCAAATGACCACCACCACGTTTTTTCCGGGGTAATTCGATGCTTCTTTCAGGAACGCTGCCACCGCCACTCCGGCAGCGCCTTCAATGGTCCATCCTTTGAGCGCGCGTACTTTTTGCATCGCGTCAAGAATTTCCTCTTCGGAGACCAGTACAGACCGGTCGACCACGCAGGCGCATACGCCCAGTGTCACTGATTCAGGTTCAAGAGCTCCGGCGGTGCTTTCCGAAAGAGTAGGCTGCTCAGGAACGTCCAGAATGCGTCCGGCTCTGATTGATTCATAAAGTACGCGCGAGTTTTCCGGCCAGCAACCTACAATTTCCGTTTCTGGTGACGCCCATTTCATATAGGCCCCAATGCCACCAATCAGCCCTCCACCGCCCACTGCGACAAACAAAGCGTCCACGCGTGGCAACTGCCGCAGCAACTCAACGGCAATAGTGCCTTGTCCGGCCATCACCTGCGGGTCGTTATAGGGCGAGATGAAAATTTTGCCTTGAGCGGAGGCGGCAGCACGCGCTGCCAGCTCGGCTTCCAACGGATCGTTCCCCGCACGCTGAATTCGCGCACCATATTCTTCGATCCGCTTCGCCTTGGCCGGTGATACATGCGACGACACGTAAACTTCAGCAGCCAGGCCGGCGCGCTTGACGGCAGCGGCAACTCCAAGACCGTGATTGCCGTTGGAAGCTGCAATTACACCTCGCGCCGCTTCGTCGGAGGATAGTGAAAGAATCTTATTGCTGGCCCCGCGAAGTTTGAATGAACCGGTTTGTTGAAGATTTTCCAGTTTGAAAAAAAGGTCAGCGCCGGCATCAGGAGCCAGACCCATGATTGCTTCCACCTGGGTTTCTGTGACCGCGCCACGGATTCTGTCAGCGGCTTCTGCAACCTGCCGTGCCAGTTCGCCGATTGTGAGCGGCAGTTGCCGGGCATGTCCCTGGACCATGACCATATTGTGCCATGTTCTGTGAAAGCGCCAGGACGCGCGATGGCATTTTCTGAAAGGATTGTCGAAACTGTCATTTTCAGGCGCTTGGACCTGCAATGTTTGTCAGAGGATTAATACGAAAGGTCGTTAAGCGGAGGTTGGCCGTTCAACCCAGGCCAGGATTCCCTGCAATTTCTTGTCCGCCCGGGGAAAACGGCGGCGTATGGCGGCAATCCATCGCCGCGCCCACGCATATTCAACGGAAAGAATGCATAAACCCATCAACACAAAAAGTATTCCTGGAAGAATGGGGAGTAAAAATCCCACCGCGCCCAGCAAAAGCAGAGCCCATCCCGCTGCGATAAGTGCCAGACGCTTCATGACGGGTTTGATGCAAGCGGAGAGGGTTTAGGTTCCGCTGTTTGCTGAATAATTATAGGCATGGACGATTACCGTTCAGCAGCAGCTTTGCATTACTCTGGTGAACCGGGCCACGTAGCGGTTGCTTTCCGGGCTGCTGCTCAGTTTTATGTGGGGTTGACACCTGATCTGTCCGTCTGCCTGGGACAGCGGCGAAGGACATTTATACCCATTTGGTCATCAAATTTCTGGCATCTTCTTCAAACCCGGCCGCACGATAGAGTGCTTGAGCAGGCCCGTTTTCCCGGCCTACTTCAAGGCGTAGAGCGCGGGCGCCGGTCTTTTTGCACAACTCTTCCGCGAACGCCACAACTGCCTTGCCCAGCTTTTGCCGCCGAAAGCTTTCGCGCAAATAGAGTTCGTCAAGCAGCGCGAACATTCCGTGAAATTCCAGGCTGAAGCAAAACGTAAGGGCGAAGTATCCAGCCAGATCAGTCCCGCGAAAGATGAAATAAATCTGCCCATGTTCTGGCGACTGAAGCAGTTTGTTGATGGCCCGGCTCGCGGCGGCTTCATCAAAGCGCATCTGCTGTTGCGCATAGAATTCGCGCATCATTTCCAGCAGGACAGGAAGTTCTTGTTCGGAAAGGAGTTGGAACAGGACATTCATTCGGTCGATTCTAAATGAGCCGTTCCTACTTGCCGTTTCTGTGGCCAAACTGGCGTGCGTGCTTCGCGTAGGAACAGAGAATTCATGGCCGCTCAGCTATAATGGCCGTCCATTTCTGAATCGGAGATATCAATGCTTGATCGCAGGGCCTTTCTTGCTGCTTGTTCCCGCCTGGGATTGACCGCTACTTTGCTGCCCGGTGTGCTCTGGGCCCTGGCTGACGAAAAAGGAAAAGTCACGCGGGAGATGATTGACAGCGCTGCTGCCATAGCCGACGTTCATATCGCAGATGAATACAAGGACATGATGTTGGAGGACCTCAACAGTTATACCGAAGGGTTTGACGCCATCTATGCCCTTAAAATCAAGAATGACGTTGCTCCCGCGATTATCTTCGACCCAGTTCTTCCCGGCATGAAGTTTGAGACGCAGCAGCGGCCGATGAAAATTTCAGCCGCACCGAACATTGCGGGCGCGGCCCCAAGAAATCTTGAAGATATTGCATTTTTTTCCGTGCGCCAACTGGCGGAACTGGTCCGCACAAAAAAAGTTTCTTCCAGCGCGCTGACGGAGATGTATATCGCGCGGCTCAAGCGTTATGATCCGCTGCTCAAGTTCGTGATCACGCTTACTGAAGAGCGTGCTATGGCGCGGGCCAAAGAAGCCGATCGCGAGATTGCAGCGGGAAAGTATCGCGGGCCTCTGCACGGCCTGCCCTGGGGGGCAAAGGACCTGCTGGCAGTAAAGGGGTATCGCACCACGTGGGGCGCAGGCGGATTTGAAGACCAGAAGTTTGACGAAGATGCTACCGTCGTCAAACGCCTGGATGCGGCCGGTGCTGTGCTTGTGGCCAAGCTTACTTTGGGCGCTCTGGCCCAGGGAGACAAGTGGTTCGGCGGTATGACGCGTAATCCCTGGAATCCTAAACAAGGATCAAGTGGATCCTCCGCCGGATCGGCTTCGGCAACTGCGGCGGGTTGCGTAGCATTCGCCATCGGCTCAGAGACGCTCGGCTCAATTTCCTCGCCCTCTACACGCTGCGGTATAACCGGCCTGCGTCCAACATTTGGATTTGTCCCGCGCACCGGCGCGATGGCGCTCTCCTGGACCATGGATAAACTTGGCCCTCTTTGCCGTGCGGTGGAAGATACGGCGATTGTGCTGAGCGCAATCCATGGGCCTGATGGCCATGACCGCACCGTGCATGATGTTGCGTTCAACTGGGACGCGAATCTTGACTGGCGCAAGCTGCGCGTGGGCTATTTGAAGTCGGATTTTGAATTGCAACCACCGCCGCCGCAGACTGCGCCTCCCAAGGAAGAAAAAGAGCTCACCGCCGACGAAAAGAAAAAGCAGGAGGAAGAGAGCGCAAACCGCGCCATGGCCCTTGCACGTCGTGATTATGACCATAAGTTTGATGAAGCTGCGCTGGTCAAATTGCGGTCCATGGGTGTGGACCTGATTCCTGTGGAGTTTCCCAAGTATCCGTACCAGGCCATGCGCAGTATTCTGCTTGCCGAAGCCGCGGCCGCTTTTGACGATCTCACGCGCAGTGGTCGGGACAAACTGCTTACGCAGCAAACCAAAGATGACTGGCCCAACACGTTTCGCGCCGCTCGTTTTATTCCGGCCGTGGAGTACATCCAAGCTAACCGCGCCCGCACTATAGCAATGGAACTGGCGGCAAAAGTGTTTGACCAGGTGGACGTGATTGTGGCGCCTACGTTTAGCACACAGTTGCTGATCACGAACCTCACGGGCCATCCAGCAGTGATTGTGCCCAACGGCTTTCGCGGTGACGATGCGCCCAAGGCGCGCGTTCACGAAAACGGCGAGGTGGATGGCGGCGGCCCCGGCACGCCGCTGAGTTTAACGTTCCTGGGGCATCTTTATGGCGAAGCCAAAATGCTGGCTTTGGCCAAAGCCTATCAGGACGCGACTGATTTTCATCGCAAGCATCCTCAATTGGCGGCGGAAATCCGCCAATAATATTGGGGAAGTTCGAGGGGAGACGCTTTAGCTGGTCTCCCTATTTCTGCCATAGACAAAACCGCATGGGATTGCGGGGGAGCTGTTTGTGGAACGAAGTATTGTATAAATTGACGTTCGAGCGGCCCATCTGCGTAATCATTAGGGCATAGTGATTTCATAGAGTGGAACGATTCCTTACCGGTACCTTAGTGTACATTTTTACACCCGCTCTTGTTCCAAAATGGGAATGAACGCTGGAAATGGGAGGCGCCCATAGAAATGGGCCAAAATGCACTAGGAATTGAAGGTTGTTCCAGCTAAGTTGCTGAATTAATGTTCTTTGCAGATATACTTCTCGCGCATGCGTCAACAGTACAGAATTCACTCGCAAAGCGAGATGAAGAGTATATGAATTTCGAGAATAGGCAGGTGTTTGTAATTGTTGTGGCGTGTTCTAATTTCTCCTGTAGTCTATTGGCAACTTTCCGGCAATTCTGAAGAGCAAAATTGGAGAAAAGAATTTATGAAGATCGCAAAGCATTTAATATTTCTGGTAATCCTGACAGCAACGGCAATGTCACTGTCGAATAGCCAAGGCCAGCCGCTGCCATTCCCGCTACCGCCAGCGCAGATCGCGCAGAATGTGAATCCCGGCCAGCCGCTGCCATTCCCGCTACCGCCAGCGGAGATCGCGCAAAATGTGAATTTCGGCCAGCCGCTGCCATTCCCGCTACCGCCAGCGCAGATCGCACAAAATGTGAATTCCGGCCAACCACTGCCATTCCCATTACCGCCAGCGCAGATCGCACAGAATGTGAATTTCGGTCAGCCACTGCCATTCCCGCTACCGCCAGCGCAGATCGCACAGAATGTGAATTCCGGTCAGCCACTGCCATTCCCGCTGCCGCCAGCGCAGATCGCACAAAATGTGAATTCCGGCCAACCACTGCCATTCCCATTACCGCCAGCGCAGGCGGTCCAAAAAGTCTAATATCCAATAAACAATGGCTTCGGCAAAGGTTTTCGGCTAATGTTACAGCAGCTAACTCGTTTACTTGATACTGGATAACGCCTACGAAAGGCTTGCTCAATCTACTGATTTGGTTTCCCGTGCTGGCACTTGTGCTTGTCAGCGGCCTTATGTGCTGGCGGCGGGTTTATCGGGACCTTCCCTTCTTCTTTGTTTATACAGTTTCCGCGTTATGCATTGGGATCGCGAGGTACGTCGGATTCGGCTTTGGTCACAACGTATATTTTTACGTCTATTGGGTATCCGAGCTTGCGGGCGCCGTTTTTGTGAGCCTGGCTCTTTATGAGGTGTTCTTAAGGCGCCTTTTTCCAGCCTTTCAGCGGGTCCGCTTTTACCGCAACCTTTTTCCCCTTGCTGCTGCCATAGTTCTTCTCCTGACTCTGGTTACTGCTTCAGGGGCATCAGACAAGCATGCCGCATTCCTCACTGCATCCCGCGGCGCTGATTTTATCCGGACTGCCATTTTAGTATTTTTTGTAGCATTGATGGCTTTGATGGGCCGTGAATGGCCGCGATATGATTTTGGAATTGCCCTTGGATTCGGCGTCCAGGCTGCGACGGCTTTAGCGGATACCGCGGTGCGTTCGCGGCTTCACTATAGGCCACCCCTTTTGGATACGATCGAGTTCATCGGCTACAATCTCTCCTGCTTTATCTGGCTCATCACTTTTTCGAAAAGCCAAAAGCTTCTTTCGCAAACTCCGACGGACAAAGTCGATCCGGAAACTTTGCGCCAGGCAAAAAAGTGGGAAGATTCACTCAAGGACTTCATCAGTCCGGGCAAGCACTAAGTAAATTGGATGTTATGCGGAGTGCTTACAGGCTCTGCGCCAGAGCCTCATTCAGGCTGGCGAATTTCAGGCATGTAAGATTGTCGGCTTTATCTTTGAGCAGGGCATAGGCCGGCATCAGGCTGGAAGAGAGAAGGTTTTGGACATCACTGCATTTGGCAGCCGAGGAAAGCGGGAGCCATTGCAGGGCATTCCGCACCTGCAACACAATCAATGCCATGAAGGTATACAGACGGACGTGGACGCCTGCATCCACCATTTCCTGCGCCAGGCTTGCAATCAACTGGTTGCCGCTACGCAGTTGCGTGTAACCCACCTGTTGGAGCAGGGCGGCATTATGTGACATCCGGCGCAGGCACTCCATAGTCAGGCTGACGTGCTCGCGGTATATCCGCAGCAATTCTTCCTGGCCATAGGTCTCCTGCAAATGGCGCTGTTGAGCAGGATCAATAATCTCGGAAAGCACTTCCATGTTTACCGGCAAAAAGGAGTTCATCAAGTCAGCCAGTTCCGCTCCCGGTGACTGTCTCCGCCGCAGGTTCAAAAACGCTGCATAAAGAAACAGCAGGAGAATGCCTGCTGATAATCCGATCCAGATTGCGAACATGGTATTCGACATTTTTAAGTTCCAAGTGTTACAGGCACGACTCTACCCTTGCGCATTGCTCAGGTCAATCTAAATTGCTCTTAATATCGGACACTTTGGTAATTCCGGAACTTCCCGAAACGGAACCTACAGGGCCCGCTCTTAAAAGATGTAATTCTAAGCTGTTTCTCACTATTTACCGGCAGTTTTATGTTCCTCCGGTCTGGCCAGAATGATCGCCGGAACCTCCTGTTTTTTTACGACTTCGTTATATGCCGGTACATCTGTACTCAGAATCTGTTTCCACCTGGCCAGTTGCTCATCCACTTGTTTGCTCAGCATGTCAAAAACTTCATAAGAAGCCTGGGTAGGAGCCGAATCTGCACTCTCCACCACGCCGCCCAGAGCCACTAGATAATTGTTCAGCCGGATGGGATAGTTCAGCACGTCCTGCCCGCTCTTGGCTTTGGTTTGGATCAGCACCTCTTCTACTTCCGTCATCTTCTTATCCAGTTGTTTGCCTGCCTCAGCCACGGCCTTCCCCTGTGGCTGATTTTCCAGGCGCTTATTCAGTTCGGTAATTTGTGCGCGGATATCGCGAATCTGGTTCACCGTCTCATGCGTCTGCGTCACGCGCTCGCGGATTTTGATCAGCAGATCGAACTGCTTTTCCAAATCCTGCTGCGTCACCTTCAATCGCGGATCGGGCACGATCTCCAGCGGCGCGGTGTACTGTTTACCCTGGACAGTAAGCCTCACCTGATACTTTCCGGGGACAACCTCTGGACCATCAGTGCTGCCGGCCCATAAGGGCGAATGGGGCACACGGGTTGCTCCTTCATAGCGCATGTCCCACACAAAGCGATTCAGGCCGGCTTCTGCCGGCAATCCGCGTGACGGCGGACGCCCAAACCCCTCTTCGTTACCCGCTTCATCGCCGGGCTGGGTTTTGGGCGGAAATTTGCGTACCACCTCCCCTTTCTGGTCAAGGATTTCCAGCGTAACAGGCGCATTCTTTCCTTTATCTCCCGGCTCGTTCGATGCAGGTTGGGCCTTGGGCGGAACGGGAGCATTCGCCGCATGTGCCTGTCCAGGCTCTTTGCCTTCCACTGGGGAGGCATTGGCTGGCGTTGCCGGAGCGCCTTCAGCTTTTTTCTCTTCCGGCTTCTCTGGCTTCTTCAATGCCGTCTTTAATGAGTAATAGATCACAGCGCCGGCAGGCGGATTCTGACCTCGCTCGCCTCCGCCGCCAAAGAACCCGCCGCCAAACTGCGTATGATTGGCGGGGCTCGGTGCGTATAGATGCGCCTCTTCATTGGCGACTTCAGGTTTGTACTGCCGTAGTGGTGACAGATCGTCCAATATCCAGAACGCGCGGCCGTGCGTTGCAGCCAGAAGATCATCCCCGTGGACGAAAAGATCATAGATAGGTGAAACCGGGAGATTGCGTTGGAGCGATTGCCATGTTCCGCCATCGTCCCAGGAGAAGAAAACGCCTCGCTCCGTTCCGGCATAGAGAAGGCCTTTGCGCTTCTTGTCTTCCCGCACGGCGTGAACGAAAGCATCGGCGGGAATGCCATTGGTAATGCTTGTCCATGTTTTTCCGAAATCGGCTGTTTTGAAAATATAGGGCGCAAAATCATCCATCTTGTGCCGCTGCACAGAAACATAAGCCGAACCCGCGGCATAAGGGGACGCCTCAATCATGCTTACCGTGCCCCACTCGGGCATTTCTTTGGGAGTGACATTGGCCCAATTCTTTCCGCCGTCGGTGGTAATGTGAACCAGACCATCATCCGATCCTGCCCAGATTAAGTCCTTCTGCACTGGAGATTCCACCACTGAAAAGATCGTGTCATACACTTCGATCCCGGTGTTGTCTTTTGTGATGGGCCCGCCTGCAGCAACCTGTTTGCTCTTGTCATTGCGCGTCAGGTCCGGACTGATGACCTGCCAGCTCATGCCTCCATCAATTGATTTGAATAAGACCTGCGCAGCGAAATAAAGGGCCCTGGGATCGTGAGGTGAAAACGCAATCGGCTCGGTCCACTGGAAGCGATATTTCTGGTCAGCCGCTGCGGAGCCGATGGGATTGATGGGCCAGGGCGTCACATTCTGAGTTTCTTCCGTGCGATGGTCATAGCGCGTAATCTCACCACCGTAAGAACCGGCATAAACAATTTCCGGATCACGCGGATCGGGTGCGATATAGCCGCTCTCGCCTCCACCTACTGCATACCAACTGGTGCGATCGATTCCGCCCGGCGCAGCGCTGGCGATTGCCACCGAAGAGTTGTCCTGCTGCGATCCGTAGAGATAATAAGGAAAACGATTGTCCGTGGTTACGTGGTAGAACTGCGCCGTGGGCTGGCCTGCCTGGTTTGTCCAACTCGCGCCGCCATTGGTGCTCACATTAGCGCCGCCATCATTGGATTCAATCATGCGGCTGGGATCACCGGGATCGATCCACAGACCGTGATTGTCTCCGTGCGGCACCCGGATCGGGCGAAACGTGCGCCCGCCATCATTGGAGCGATACATCCCAGTGTTCAGCACATAAACGCCGTCGGCGCTGCGCGGATCGGCAAAAACATGGGTGTAATAAAACGCGCGCTGGCGATATTGCCGGTCACTATTCGTCAGTGTCCATGTATCGCCGCCATCGTCAGAGCGGAAGAGACCGCCCTTGTCGGCTTCCACCAGCGCCCATACGCGGTTTCCGCTGTAGGCCACTGCCACGCCAATCCGGCCCAAAATCCCGTCCGGCAAGCCATGGCCGGTGAGGTGCTTCCATGTTGTGCCTCCATCCGTGCTGCGATACAACCCGCTTCCCGGGCCGCCGCTATCCATCCCCCAAGGCATGCGCCGCGCCTGCCATAAGGAGGCAAAAATCACGTTTGGGTTAGTGGGATCTAACGACAGATCAATGCCGCCGGAGTTTTCGTCTTTAAAAAGGACCTTGGTCCAGTTCTTGCCGCCATCAGTGGTGCGATAAATGCCGCGTTCTGGATTCGCGCCAAACACATGTCCCAGCGCCGCCACATACGCAATGTCCGGGTTTTTTGGATGGACCGCGATTCTCCCGATAGCGCTGGTGTCCCGCAGTCCCATGTATGTCCAGGTCTTTCCGGCATCGATTGACTTATAAACGCCGTTTCCCTTGATGATGTCACCACGGATGCAAGCCTCGCCTGTTCCGGCATAAATGACGTTTGAATCAGAGGGAGCCACGGCAATCGCTCCGATGGAAGGGGCCATATCTTTTACTTTGTCTGTCAGCGGGTGCCACGATACTCCGCCATCGGTCGTCTTCCACACGCCGCCGCCAACGCCGCCAAAGTAATACGTGTGCGTGTCACTCGTAACGCCGCTTACGGCCAGCACTCGTCCACCGCGGAACGGACCTACCAGCCGCCACGTAAGCCCATGCCACGGCCCATTTGCCTCTTCCTGATCGCCTTCAGCCGTGCCTGGCGCCGGCTTCTCCGCACCCGCTTCCGTCTTTTCCTGGCCAGACGTTTTTTTCTCTGCGCTGGAAGCTGCTTTGGCCTGCTTCTTGCTGCCTTGCTTGGGTTTGGCATCGGCCTGGCCAAAAGCGCATGTACAAAACATCATCATGGCAGCCAAAAGTGGCAAAGTACGGTGGATCAGAATACTTCTCGCGAAAGCAACGCAGGACATTGTGGAGCCTCTCCGTGGAGCGATAGTTTTTTGAACCGCTCATCCTAAATTCCCTCAACTGTAAATAGCAATGAATGACTGTTGGAAGGGGGCGTGGTAACTTATCGGAAGATGCTCAGCAGACAATGTTTCGAGCACACTTGCCTTATGAAACTGAAAATCATCAAGAGCACTCGCAACATCAAGCTTTTTTTCTGGATTGGCGGCGTGTACGCATGCATCCGGAGTGAAGGATGAAGACAAGATTTCCAATTTCAAATTTGAAATTTAAATTTTGAACTCTTGACCTTGCCTGCCACTCTCATATAGCTTTTTCTCCATCTGGTAATGGGAAGGCGGTGAGAGTCCGCCACTGCCCCGCAACTGTAATCGCTGAGAGCTTGAGCAACATGCCACTGGGATGGCCCGGGAAGGCGCTTCAGGCTCATTGAGGCGTAAGTCAGGAGACCGGCCAGGTGCCCGTCAATTGGGCGATTCCGGCTGCGCAGGGAGAGCCGGAAAGCTTTCTAGCAGTCCAGGGTTTCGGTTTCCTTTTTTTTGGGAGAGTATCTTGCGCCGCGTAGTCGCAGCAGTCCACGCCAGATAGCTTCTCGCATTAAATCGACCCCCTGACCGCGTTTACTAATGCATTACGCGCAGCTGCGGCAAGCTTTCCAACTTCTCGTGCTCTGGATGTTCCATTGACTACTTCCGCGGGAGGAGTCACATGATGAAATTACATTGGTGCGCCGGACTTGTGCTGGCGCTGGCGCTCGCCTTCATAACACTTTCAGCCTTCGCAATTGAAGGCAGCAGCATTCATGGAACAGTTACAGATCCGCTGGGCGCAGCAGTGCGTGGCGCGCAGGTGCAATTATTTCACGAGGGCCAGGCTATTGCATCCAGCACGACCGATGCGGAGGGGAAATATCAGTTCTCTCCGCTGGCACCCGGCCGATACCGGGTACACACACAGGCCCCATCCTTCGCCTCCCAAGAAAGTGATGCAGTCTATGTTGGCAGCGACAGTAATGCGGCTGTTGACCTCACGCTGAAAATAGGCAGCGTTACGCAGGAGATCGTCGTCTCAGCCACCGGTACAAGGTTGCCGGAAACGCAGACAGGCGCTTCCATCTCCGTTGTGAGCTCAGACCAGTTTCAGTACAAGCCGGAAGTGTTGGAGACATTGCGCCAGGTTGCCGGCGTTCAAATCCTGGAAAACGGCCAGCGTGGAATCAATGAGTCCCTCTTTATTCGTGGCGGTGAGAGCAAAGCGAACAAGGTGCTGCTGGATGGCATTCCCTTGAATGAGATTGGCGGCACCGTGGACTTTGGTGGGGTATTCACCACGGCAATTGATCAGATAGAGGTGCTGCGTGGCTCGAATAGCGTTCTCTATGGCGCGGACGCGCTGGCCGGAGTGGTAAACCTGACTACAGTCCGGGGAACCACTTTTCTTCCCCAGCTCAATTACGCCTTCGACGCCGGAAATTTCAACAGTTTTCATCAGGACGTGGCTTTAGGCGGCATCTTCAGGCAGCTCGATTACTTTTCTGAGTTCGCGCGCTTTGATGGCGGCAATACGTCTGCTAATCCTCATTTCCACAATGCAACCCTGTCCAGCAACTTCGGCTGGACGCCGCTTGCTTCCACCAGCCTACGGTTGACCCTCCGGCGCGTTGCAGCAAAAGTAGATGTTCCCAACGCAATCGATTTCTTCGGCATCGCCGATAATTCCTTTCAATCCCAAGACAACACGTATATTGGCGTTACGCTGGATAACCAAACAGCCTCGCACTGGCATAATTTGTTGCGTTACGGGGCTACGCGGCAGAACTCAGAGTTTGTCAATCCATCGCCTACCGGCATATTGGACCCACTCTCAGGGAGTTTTCTGGGCAAAGTAGTTACCATTCGCGGCGCGAACGGATTCAGCACCACCGGCCAGGCCATTCTCGATTTTGCTGGCGATTACCCGCAGCAATCTTTCATCCTCAATAACCGTGACCTGCTCGACTTCCAGTCAGACTATGCATTGGGTACGCACCTTATCGCGCTCTTCGGGTTCCATTTTGAAAATGAACGCGGGCCAAAGCCGGATGAACGCACCAATTTCAACTATACCGGTGAAGTGCATGGCAATTTGTGGAACCGGTTGTATGCGACACTCGGCATGGGAGTAGAAAAGAACGCCATCTTCGGCATCGCCGTAACTCCGCGTGCCTCCCTGGCTTACTATCTCGTTCGGCCGAGTTCCAGCGGCGCATGGACTGGCACCCGGCTTAAATTCAATTATGGGCAGGGAATTCAGGAGCCGGATTTCTTTTCCGCGGACAATTCCTTGTTTGGCCTACTCTCGCAATTGCCCGGCGGCCCACAGCAGATTTCGCAGTTACACATCAGCCCTATTGCAGCGGTACGTTCGCGCAGCTTTGATGGCGGTCTTGAGCAACTGGCCTGGAATGGCCGGGCAAAAATCGGCATCACTCTTTTTTACAATCGGTTTACCAACCAGATTGAAGACGTCAGCCAACTCGGGTTGACTCTTTTGGGAGTTCCGGACGCCGTGGTGGCGCAGGCTCCTTTTGGCGCATTCGTAAATTCGCTGGCGACCCGCGATCTGGGCGCCGAAACAGAACTTGAACTCAGCCTGGGCCACGGCTTTACCGCTCGGGCTGCCTATACTTATCTCGACGGTGTAGTCCGCCGGTCATTCTCCAGTGATGAGCTATTCCCCTCGTTTAACCCGCTCTTTCCGGATATTCCAATCGGGGCGTTTTCACCGCTGGTGGGAAATCGTCCGTTCAATCGTGCTCCGCACACGGGCAGCGTTTATCTCGGTTATGCCCGAAACAAATTAGCGCTGGCCCTGAGTGGAAACTTTGTCGGACGGCGTGACAGCAGCACCTTTCTGTCCGATGCCAACTTTGGTCCTACCATGCTGCTGCCGAATCGCAACCTCGCCGCGGCATACCAGAAGATCGATGTCAGCGGCAGCTATCGTATTAACCGGCATCTCCAGATTTATTCCGCAATCGAAAACCTGGCCAGCCAACACTATGATCCCGCGCCGGGTTTTCCTGCGCTACCTTTCAACTTCCGCAGCGGCGTCAAGCTGACGCTGGGAGGCGGCGAGACGACAAAATAGCGTTCATTGCGCTAGATGAATTGCTCTAAGGCTTTTTTACTGCTCCATCCACCAAACACGAAGCAATTGGCTGTTCCGTTTTGGGAAGTATTTTTTTGCCTGAACTTTAACACAGACGTGTATCGCTTTCGGCGGCGCACAACTATTATTCCCGCAGTAATTGGGACCCGAGACGAACCTGGAGGCTGGATCTATGCAACATCTGCGCCGTAGTGGTTTGTTGTTGGTTGTGCTTCTGCTGGTTATTCCAAACGCACTTTTCGCCCAATGCGGCGTGGAGCGCTGGTCAGTAAAAACAGGGACTGATGCGGATGTGAGCAAAGTCAACCTGAACACCCCAACGAATACAACCATCACAGCGATGCGGGCCTTTACAGCGCCGAATCCAATTCCGCCGAACAATCGCATTACCGGGCCGGAGACGACCCTATGGGTGATTAACGCAACCCTGACTCTGTTCAAGTTGGAGAGCGATTCCGATTATCACCTGGTCATGCAGGATGCTTCGGGCAACACCATGGTGACGGAGATTCCATCTCCCTCCTGCGTGGGCGCGGGCAGCCCGTTCCTTTCCGGCATTACCAATGCGCGGAATGAATTCAATGCCAAATTCACAGCCACCACCAGCTTCCAGACTGCAAACATCCCCGTGAAAATCACAGGCGTGGGAATGTTTGATTTTCTGCATGGCCAGACCGGCGTCGCGCCCAATGGAATTGAGATTCATCCCATCCTCGATATCGTGTTCAATCCTGGCACGGGCCCTGATTTCACGTTGAGTAATGCGCCTGCGAGCTTATCAGTGAATCAGGGCGCCTCGGGAAGCACTACAGTTTCCACTTCCGGAACCGGCGGATTCAATTCCGCAGTGAGCCTCTCAGTTTCCGGTATGCCGGCTGGTGTGACAGCCGCTTTCAGTCCCACATCGATTGCAGCGCCAGGCACCGGCAATTCGACTCTTACATTCACGGCCAGCAGCACGGCGACTACCGGAACGTTTAACGCCACCATCAGCGCGACCGGGGGCGGAGTCACTCATACGAGCGTTGTGGGCGTAACAATAAACGCTGCAACTGCGCCGAACTTTACTGTCGCCGCTTCGCCCACGAGCCTAACTGTGGCGCAAGGTAGTTCCGGCGCTACCACTGTTTCAACAGCACTGAGTGGCGGGTTTAATTCCGCAGTTACACTTTCCGCAACAGGCCTGCCCACGGGCGTAACCGCTGCCTTTAGCCCAGCCTCCTTTGCGGCTCCCGGTAGTGGAAGCTCAAGGCTTACATTTACGGCCAGCAGCACCGCAGCTATAGGAACTTCCAATATAACGGTCACAGCTACCGGCGGAGGAGTGACTCATTCTGCCACCGTGTCACTGACGGTCCCGGGGACAAACATTTTCGGTATTGTCCCCCCTGATCATGTGGTGATTGTCATCGAGGAAAACCATTCTTTCTCTTCGATTATTGGATCGGCCTCCGCACCTTTCATTAACAGTCTTGCCCAGCAGGGAGCGCTGTTCACGCAATCTTTCGCGGTTGAACACCCGAGCCAGCCGAACTATCTTGACCTATTCTCAGGGACCAACCAGGGCATCACGGATGACAGCTGCCCGCATACTTTTTCAACCGAGAACCTGGCCTCTGAGTTGGCTGCCGCGGGACAGACTTTCACCGGATTTTCAGAAGACCTGCCTTCCGCCGGTTCGACCGTCTGCACCTCAGGAGCCTATGCGCGGAAGCACGCCCCATGGATCAATTTCACCAACGTGGCTGCGTCCTCAAACCAGCCATTCACCAGCTTCCCCACAGATTTCACCAACTTGCCCACAGTCTCTGTCGTTGATCCGAATCTGAACGATGACATGCATGATGGCACCATCACTCAGGGCGACACATGGCTGCAACAGCACATCAACAGTTACATTCAGTTTGCCCAGACTCATAACAGCCTGTTAATCATCACGTGGGATGAAGATGACAATGCCAGCGCCAACCAGATTCCTACTATTTTTATTGGGCCAATGGTGAAACAGGGGCAGTTCGCCGAAACCATAAACCATTTTAATGTCCTTCGGACCGTTGAAGATTTGTATGGCCTCACGCATATAGGCGGCGCAACCACAGCCGCTCCTATCTCCGATGTGTGGAAAGTGGCCACTCCCGATTTCAGTGTCGCGGCTTCGCCGACTTCGCTGAGCATCACGCAAGGAAGCTCCGGAACCAGCACTGTATCCACTGCAGTAAGCGGCGGCTTCAATTCTGCGGTCGCGTTATCAGCTACAGGATTGCCGGCGGGTGTGACCGCAAGCTTTAGTTCCGCTTCCATCGCTGCGCCGGGTAGTGGCAGCTCAACTCTCACACTCACAGCCAGCAGCACCGCAACGGTCGGAAGCACGAATGTAACAGTCAGCGTCACGGGTGGCGGGATAACTCATACCACTGTGATCGCATTGACAGTGAATTCATCTACCGCAACGCCTGACTTCGCTGTGAGCGCCGCTCCAACTACTGTTTCAGTGCCTCAGGCCGGCACCGGCAGCTCTACCATTTCCACCACGGTGAGTGGCGGCTTCAATGCTGCGGTTTCTCTCTCCGCTACAGGATTACCGGCCGGCGTAACTGCCAGCTTTAGTCCGGCTTCAATCACGGCGCCGGGAGCCGGCAGTTCAACGCTCACATTTACGGCCAGCAGTACCGCGACGACAGGAACCACGAATGTGACAGTATCTGCGACCGGCGGTGGAATCACTCACACGGCCGTCATCGCTTTAACTATCACTTCTTCTGGTGGCGGGGGTGGAACGGCGCAAATTTTGGGTAATCCGGGATTTGAAAATGGGGCCACGACTCCAGCGCCCTGGGTCCTTACTTCAACCCACAGTCCGGTTCAAATCATCAACAGTTCAGCGTCAGAACCGCCGCATACCGGCACGTTTGACGCATGGATGAACGGATGGGGGACCACGACGACCGACACGGTCATGCAACAGGTCTCAATAGCTGCGAATGCCACGGCGGCAACGCTGACTTTCTGGCTGCATATCGACACGGCTGAAACCAGCACGACGACGGCTTTTGATACCTTGACGCTGCAGGTGCGCAACAGCGCTGGAACGGTGCTGTCCACGCTGGGCACATTCTCCAATCTGAATCATGCTACGGGATATCAGCAGAAAACGTTTGACCTGACTTCCTTCAAAGGCCAGACCATCCAGATTTTCTACCAGGGGAAAGAAGACTCAACACTGCAAACTTCCTTCGTACTGGATGATGTTGCTTTAAACGTCACCACGCCTGGGACGACTGATACCACGCCTCCAACAACATCCGTCACTGCTCCGGCCAATGGCGCTACTGTTTCAGGCACAGTTGCTCTGACTGCAACCGCTTCAGATAACGTAGGTGTGACGCAGATGCAGATTATGGTTGATGGCAGCGTTGTGGCCAGCAATAACAATGCAACATCGCTCTCCTTCAACTTCAATAGCACAACAGTGGCAAATGGATCGCACACTATCACTTCAAAAGCCTTTGACGCCGCCGGCAATGTGGGCACATCTGCAACGGTAACGGTAACGGTTTCAAATGGGACCGGGACTGTAACGGAACTGCTGGGCAACGCTGGTTTTGAAAATGGCGCAACGACTCCGGCGCCGTGGGTGCTCACTTCCACTCATACTCCGTTAAATATTATCAACAGCTCCGCATCCGAGCCGCCGCACACCGGAACGTTTGACGCATGGATGAACGGCTGGGGCACCACAACCACTGACACTGTTAAGCAGCAGGTTACTTTGCCTGCGAATGCCACCGCGGCCACATTTAGTTTCTGGCTGCACATTGATACAGCTGAAACCACGACCACCACAGCATTCGATACTTTGCAGGTGCAGGTCCGCAACTCTGCGGGTACTGTGCTCCAGACGCTGGCGACATTCTCCAACCTGAACCACGCCACCGGGTATCAACAGCACACGTTCAATCTGGCGTCTTTCGTTGGGCAGACGATTCAGGTCTTTTTCGTCGGCCAGGAAGACTCCTCTTTGCAGACCTCATTTGTACTGGATGACATTTCACTGAAAGTGACTCAATAGGAGAAGCCATGAAGAGATTCGCATTAAGAACATTATTGCTGGTCGGCTTGGCAGCGACCTTGTTGGTTGGGCAACAGGGGAAATCCCCAGATGCAAAGTCTGCCATCGACCGTCCGGCGGAACCGAACTTTGCTTTCGACGATGACGGCGGCAAAGCCCAGATTGTTCCGGCAGACTTCTCCGTGGCCGGCCCTAAAACATTCCACGGTGGTCCGGTGCTGGCTTCAGCGCAGCAGGTAAGCATTTTCCTGGGCGCGGGATGGGGCGATCAACAATTCCGCTCACGTGAAAGTTCCCTGCTGGATGTGACGGCCGCAACCGGCAACGCGCATATCGTAGAGATGCAACAGCACAAGGTCAAAACGCTGCCCGCCGCGCCACGCCTGGAAGACTTCAGCGACCTCAGCCAGACCAGGGTGAATGACCTGACCATTCAGCAGAAGCTGTCTGACCTGCTGAAGAGCAAGGCCATTCCTGCTCCCAACGCCAGCACTGTCTTTGTAATCTTTCTTGCTCCCGGGGTTCAATCAACCCTTGGGGGATTGCAGGGCGGTGTTGATTATGTTGCGTATCACAACTTCGTCAACTTGGAAGCGGGTGAAATCCATTACGTAGTGGTTCCGTTCCACCAAAATGCGGACACCCATAGTTCGGCGGCAACGCGGGCTTTCTCTGAAGCCGCTCTAAACCCGAACGGACAAGGCTGGTTTTAGGAATTAAAGTTGGATTCAAGGAGGAGCCTAGCGCTCCTCCTTTTCTTTTTCGTCTTCATCTTGGTCAGCGCCAGAGTGCTCTTTGATCCATTTCTCAACCACCAACTGCACACGACGTTTCTGCGACAGAGTAAGGCTGCGCCCTAAACGGTCTGCTTGCTCTTTGCTCTCTGCTGATCCAAAGCGCGCGCCGATAGTGAACCATTTAAACGCTAAGTCCTTATGTGGGCCGCATTTGCTTAAATAAAGCCTGCCGACCTCATACATTGCCTGCGCATTGCCGTGCCCTGCCGCTTCTTCATACCAGTGAACCGCCACGGGACAATTGCCTTGTCCGGCGGACTCTCTCGCCAGTTCCAACTGCGCCAACGGTTGTTCCTGTCGCGCGGCTTTGGCGTACCAAGTGCGTGCTGTTTCAGTATCTTTGCTTATGCCTACGCCGTCATCGAGCGCCGTGGCCAGATGGAGCTGCGCCTCCGCATTCCCTTGCGTAGCCGCTTTGCGATTCCACTCTGCGGCTTGCACAGGATCGGCAGAGACACCAAAGCCCCGCTCATACATAAAGGCCAGATCCCGTTGCGCCCGCGAATCGCCCTGTTCAGCGGCTTTCCGCTCCCAGAGTAAAGCTTTGTCATAGTCAATTGGCACGCCGCGACCGTACAGGTAAATCCGGCCCACCTCGTACTGCGCGGGCGCGTATCCCTGGTTGGCGGCTTCGGTAAGTAGGCGAATGGATTCTTTTCCATCGGGCTGCACATGCTGGCCCAGGTCATAGCAGGAAGCGAGGGCCATTTGCGCGGAAGGATCTTTGGCCTCGGCTTTCTGCCGGATCGAGATGAAATCCTTATCGTCGTGGGGACAAACGTCAGAGTTGGCGGCTTGGGCGAATGCGACAATTGAACTCCCGATCATGAGCATAAAAAAGTGAAGTTTATGGCGTGAAATCATGGGATTTTCTTTAATAGCCGAATAAGTATAGTCGTCAGAGTGTCAACTCGTCCCAACCGGCATGGGTGAATTTCTTTTAACAATCCCGAAACGAGATTTCATTGTCTGAGATTTGAAGAAGTGCGGGCAAGACACATGCGTTGACGGAGAGTTACAATTTCCTTGTTTCGTACCTGCTGTCATTCCGATCTGCATAGTCACGGAGGCATCCTGTGGACGATCTGCCTGAAAAGCCTGCAAAGCACGAGCAAAGCGATAAGCCAAAAAAATCCAAATCATCATCCAGCTCTGGCGTTTCCCGTCGCGACTTTCTGAAAATTTCCGGCGTGTCGGCGGCGGTGCCGCTCATCAGCCATGTCGGCGCTCTCGCCATGGCGGAAGGCGAACCAGCAATTCATGGCCCAGGCAAAGTCCCTGTCTCTCTCAATGTGAACGGCAAGAAGCTCAGCGCTCAACTTGAGCCTCGGGTCACCTTGCTAGACGCGCTGCGCGACCAGTTTGAACTCACGGGGGCCAAACGCGTATGTGATCGTGGCACCTGCGGCGCATGTACCGTGTTGATGGATGGCAAGGCGGTTTACTCCTGCTCAGTGCTGGCCATTGACGCGCAGAGCGCACAAATCACCACGGTGGAAGGCCTGGGCGAACCCGGTCATCTCCATCCGATTCAACAGGCGTTCATTGACAACGATGCGCAGCAATGCGGCTTCTGTACGCCGGGGTTCGTGGTCGCGACTAAAGCCTTTCTCGACCAGCATCCCAATCCCACGCCGGAGCAGATCAAGCATGGGCTGGGCGGAAATTTCTGCCGTTGCGGCACTTATGCCGGAATGCGCCTGGCCGTGATGCAGGCAGCAAAGACGAAAGGAGCTTGATCCATGGCCGATGACAATACCAAATATGGCTGGCCCGCAGCTGAACAGCGGACGCTGATTGGAAAAAGCATTTCCCGCGTGGATGGCCCAGACAAAGTTTCTGGCCGCGCCAAATACACCTATGACGTGCATCGGCCGGGGATGCTTTACGGCAAGGTAGTCCGCTCACCCCATGCGCACGCCAAGGTTGTGAGCGTTGACGTTGCAGCCGCGGAAAAACTGCCGGGCGTTAAAGGCGTTTATATCATTCAGGATAAAGGCAGCGAAATTCACTGGGCCGGCGATGACGTGGTGGTAGTGGCCGCAGTTGACGAACCTACAGCCGCCGATGCCGCGCGTCTCATCAAAGTGGAATATCAGCCGCTGCCACATTTTGTGGATGATTTTTCGGAGCCAAAGAACGTGGCGGAAAACACCGGCCCGCTCACCCAGCGAGATCTCTTCCAGATGTTCAACAATGACGCAGAAGATGACCAGGTAATTGCCGCTGTGCAAAAGCGCGGGATCACGTTCAAAGTCACGCCCGAGATGGCGCAGCGGATGAAAGATAACGAAGTCAGCAATGAGGTCATTAAGGCATTGCAGGCTGCGCCGGTGAAAGAAGCTGAAACAACGGATTCGCCCTACAAGAAAGAAACGGAGCAGGTGAAAGGCGATCCCGATGCGGCCTTTAAGGAGGCCGAAGTTGTCTCTGAGGGCGTTTACGGCTGCCCCGTAATCACGCATTGCTGCCTGGAGAGCCATGGCTCTGTTGCCGAGTGGACTGACAGCGATCATATGTTCTCCCACATCTCCACGCAGAACGTTTCTGGTCTGGCTGGCCAGTTCGCACAGGCATTGAAGATCCCGGAGTCGAATGTTCACGTGCATCAGGACCACATCGGCGGCGGGTTTGGCAGTAAGTTTGGCATTGACCGCTGGGGCGCTTACACAGCGCAGGTCTCAAAGAAAGCTGGCGGCAAGCCGGTGCGCGTGATGCTGGAGCGTGATGCCGAATTAGAAGTTGCGGGGTGCCGTCCGTCGGCATTTGCAAAAGTTAAGGTCGGAGCCAAAAAAGACGGCACGCTTACAGCATGGCAATCCGATTCATGGGGCACAGGCGGCCCCGGTGGAGGAGGGGCTCCGCCCATGCCCTATGTGCTGAACATTCCTAACCAGCGCAAGCAGCACACGGCAGTCGCTACCAATATTGGCCCAGCACGGGCGTGGCGGGCGCCGAACCACCCGCAGGGGTGCCTGATCACTATGTCAGCCCTTGAAGATGTAGCCGCCAAGCTGAACATGGATCCACTGCAGCTGATGCTCAAAAACATCGCGCTCACAGCGCCTTCAGAGGATACTTACCATCGCGCCGATACTTACCGCGATGAACTGATGATTGCCGCTGATCTGATCGACTGGAAAAAGAACTGGCATCCACGCGGACAGGGCACTGACACGACCAAACGCGGTCTGGGATTGGCGATCCACACCTGGGGCGGACGGGGGCATAATAGCAACTGCGAGCTCAGCATCCATTCCGACGGCTCAGTGAATATCAAAATCGGGAGCCAGGACCTGGGAACTGGGACGCGCACTGCGATTCTGATTGTTGCTGGTGATACGCTCGGTTTGCCCATCGAAAGAATCCAACTCAATCTTGGGGATAATCAATACCCCGCAGACGGCGGCTCAGGCGGCAGTACCACGATTGGCGGCGTGAGCTCGTCCACCCGTCGCGCGGCCATTGATGCGCGCGAACAACTATTCGCCAAAATCGCTCCTGCTCTCAAAGCCCAGCCGGGTGACCTGGAAGCAGTTGGCGGAAGCATTCGGGTAAAGTCAGCGCCTTCACGCAGCATGAGTTGGAAAGATGCTTGCGCAAGATTGGGCACGCAGCCGATCCAGGCACTGGGCAAGAATCCTGGCCCGGGCGACCTGATTTCCAGCGGCGTAGGCGGAGCGGTGATGGCTGACGTTTCCGTGGATACGGAAACCGGCATCGTGAAAATGAACAAAATGGTCTGCGTGCAGGATTGCGGGCTCATCATCAGCATGAAGACGGCTGAAAGCCAGGTTTATGGCGCGATGATTATGGGGATTGCAACCACGCTCTATGAAGAAAAAGTAATGGATGCAAATCTGGGACAGATGCTCAATCCAAATATGGACTTCTACCGGCTGGCGGGCATCGGCGATGTAGGCGAGTTGGTAGTACACATGATGACAGGCAAAGGGTATGACGAGCGCGGCCCTATTGGCTTGGGTGAACCGCCTACAGTTGGACCTATGGCGGCAATTGGTAATGCAGTGGCCAATGCCATCGGCGTAAGGGTTCCATTCCTGCCGATCACGCCAGACCGTGTGGTGAATGCCTTGAAGGGAGGCAACAATGCGACCGTTTGATTACGCCGTTCCCACAAGAGCAGAACAGGTGCCGGGACTGCTCGGAAAAAGCTGGGGCGAAGTAGAGATTCTGGCCGGCGGCAGTGATCTGCTCTCCCTGATGAAAGATGAAATCACTACGCCAAAACGGCTAGTGAACATCAAGCAGGTTGCAGGACTGCACGCGATCAGCAATGAAGGCGGAGCTTCGCAATTGGGCACGCTGGTAACACTGGATAGAATCGCAGCCGCCTCTCAAATCCAGCATCAACATCCCATGCTGGCCTCGGCTGCCGGCGATGCGGCCAGTCCGCAGATTCGCAATGTGGCGACCATCGGCGGAAATCTGTGCCAGCGCCCGCGCTGCTGGTACTTCCGCACCGGCCACGGCCTGCTGGCGCAGAAGGACGGCAAATCGCTGGTCCTACAGGGCGACAATCGCTATCACGCGATCCTGGGCAACGATGGACCGGCTTTGTTCGTGAGTCCCTCCACCATCGCTCCGGTGTTGATTGCTTACAACGCGAAAGTGCGGATTATCGGCCCGCGCGGGAACCGCGAAGTTCCGGTGGAGAAATTTTTTGTCATCCCCAAAACTGAGCAGGAACGTGAACACGATCTGCGGCCGGATGAATTTATTTCGCACGTGATCGTGCCGCCTGCTCCCGGAGTTCGCGCCGCGCATTACGAAGTGCGCCAGAAGGAAGCTTTCGACTGGCCGTATGCCACAGCCGCTGTCGCGCTGACGATGAATGCCAGCACGGTGCAGAGCGCCCGCATTGTGATGGGACATGTCGCGCCGATTCCGTGGATGTCCACCGAAGCAGCGCAGGCGCTGCAAGGCAAAGCCGTAACGCAGGCCACGGCAGATGAGGCGGCGAAAGCAGCAGTCGCCAAAGCCAAAAGCCTGGGACACAATGCCCACAAAATCCATCTGGCCCAGGTAGCGGTTAAGAGGGCCATTCTGGCGGCAGTCGGAGCGCCGCCCGCAGGAGGAGCAGCATGAGCAACGTACCTGAGAGATTCAACACAGAGCGCGAGGGGCTGTGCTCGGCGCTACATTGGAAGAGCCAATATATTTGGTCCGCGCCTGATCCAACTGTGCCCCGCTCAGGCGATGGGCTTTTCTGGTGCGCCATGACGCAGACTTGTATTGGTCCGGATGGGAAGCTGGCCGAGCCAGGAAATTGCTGCTCTGGCGAGCGTGGCTGCCATTGCGGGGCCAGCAAATAGGAAACTGCCGCGGTTTACGCGGATGAATGCGGATTGAACCCTGCAAATGGAACTGCGCCAGGATTACAATGAATAGATAGCTTGTTGGAGTTCGTTATGCGCAAAATGCAAACCCTATTCTTGATGATCTCATTATTCTTGCTCGCCAATTCTTCTTTGGCGTTGTCTGTTAAACCTCAGATCAAAGGCGAGTACCTTGAAACTCGCAGTGCTGATGTGTATGTGGGTCAGTGCTTTGCCAACGGCGAAGTAAACACCGCAGGCCAGGAAGCAATCGTCGCCTGGCATATTGGCGAAGGCCAATGGGATGGCGTTTCGCTGGACGGGTTGACCGTTGTGGGCGCCATCAAAGCGCAAGCTACGCTGGGCGATCCTTACGGCAAGCCTTATCCGGCAAAATCTGTGTTGCTCGTGGACCGGCAAGCCACTCCCGAACAACGCCAGGCCCTGATCAATTTCGCCCAGGAAATGGGCGGCGAACTGCTGCGCCACGTAGTCCGCGTGGTGGATACCCGTATTGACATGGAAGTTGCGGAGGGCGAACACAGCACACGCGCCCGCTTGCAGGCAGGCGATGTGGTCACTGTGGAAACGCGCGCCATCGGCGACAAGGACCATCTCTGCGGCAATGAAGACACTTTCTACAAGCCGCTCACGCAGACGGCGCATGCAATGCCGGCAGTGGCCATGACCGATGAATATCGTGGTAAAGACTTGAACATCTCCTGGACGCTGCACGACAAGCGCAGCGCTTTTGTGGGAACGTTCGCGCGGTAGAAAATCTCCGTAAAAAAGGCCGCCTGATCCGGTGGCCTTTTTATTGCAGCATTCCTATTTTGCCAGCCTAATCGCCCCGTCTGTCTCTACAACATAGCTCCGCTTATTACCCACGCCGATGTATTCCGGCATCAATGGTTTCCTGGTTAATACATAAAACACGTCTGTGTCTTCCGGCGCGTCGGTGAGCACGTGACTGTGCGTGCCTGCCACGATCTTTGCTCCTGCTGGAGCTTGTTGGTCCGTCTCCAAGATGGTCTTATGCAACTGCCTCTTCTCCACCACTGTGTTCCCATCCGCGCTGACCAGATAACGCGCATCGCCGCCCAGAGGATAAATGCCTTTCTTCGTCTGCGCCGGAACGATATACACATAAAACTGCCCTGATGGCGTTGGCAGCACACTCGGATTGTACGGACGTTTTTCCGCCGTGAGCTGGAAATCCTTGCCCGCGAGCAACATCCCCTTCACTGCGGCGAAGAAAAATCCAGTATCTTCCATTGGCGGCTCGTAATGTTTTACTTGAAACTCCTTCGCGCTTGCTCCCTGCAGGGCCTCGTAGTCGATCAGAAGTTTGTCTGCGGTGAGGCGGCCAAAGACACACGTCCACGTCACATCCGCCTTGCGGCAGACAAAACGGGAATCACTGTCCTGTTTCGGATGTGTTGCCATTACCGCATCGGTCGCATGCCACGCTGCCTGATCGTATTCGGCCAGCATTCGTCCGCGCACGCTGATCTCCGCCAACTGCTCCTTGGAGAGCGGAGCAGTCTTCTCCGCCAATGCCACCGCCGTGCAACATGAGAGTAAAAATAAAAGGAATGTTCGCATCACGATTGTTAACTTACCCCAGCTCATCACAACAGACAATAAGATTTTCTGCGCTGGGGCCTTTGCGCATCGGAGCAAGCAAGCCACATCTCGTGTTAAGCTTCTTGGCTTCTGCTCACTTTATGAACAATTCCCATCCTTCTCACTTTGATCTTCAGGCAGCAGCTAAACAACTGATGCTGGCCAATGGCTTTGAACCGGACTTTCCACCTGCGGTGCAGCAGCAACTGGCCCAGATTAGAAGCCAGTCCCCGCAATCAGCGCGCGGCAATGTGCAGGACCTGCGAAACCTGCTTTGGTCATCGATTGACAATGACACGTCGCGCGATCTCGACCAGATTGAGTATGCGGAAAAGCTTTCCGATGGAACGACCAGAGTCATGGTCGGCATTGCCGACGTGGATTCATTCGTGCCGAAAGATTCGCCTATCGACATGCATGCAAACAAGGAGACTTGCAGCGTTTACGCCGGTGTGCATATCTTTCCCATGCTGCCGGAAGAGCTTTCCACTGGCACAACGTCACTGCTTGAAGTGGATGGCAAGTTAAGCGTGGTCACGGAATTTGTTGTCGATGGCAACGGCCAGGTCAGCAAGCACCAGATATATCCCGCGCTGGTGGTCAATAAAGCGCAGCTTGCTTATAACGCGGTGGGAGCATGGCTGGAAGGAACCGGACCCGCGCCGGCAAAAGTGGCGGCTTCGCCGGAATTGCAGGCGCAACTCAAATTGCAGGACGAAGTGGCACAGGCGCTCAAGAATGAACGCTATCGCCACGGAGCGTTAAATATTGAAACTGCCGAAGTAAATCCGGTAATGCTGAATGACCAGATTGTTGACTTGCAAAAGCAGGAGAAGAACAGGGCAACGGAGCTGATTGAAGATTTTATGATCGCGGCGAATGGCGTTGTTGCGCGCACGCTGGAAGAAGCCGGCGTTTCATCTATCCGGCGGGTGGTGAAGACGCCTGAGCGCTGGGACCGGATTGTCGCGCTGGCGGCGCAGCATGGAGGTAAACTTCCCGCGGTAGCAGATTCAAAGGCGCTCAATGATTTTCTGCAAACGCGCAAGGCAGCCGATCCCGATCATTTTGCGGACGTTTCATTGGCTGTAATCAAATTGATGGGACCGGGAGAGTACGTGCTTGAACGTCCGGGCCAGCCTTCGCCCGGACACTTCGGCCTCGCCGTCCAGGATTATACGCACTCCACCGCGCCCAACCGTCGTTTTGCCGATGTGGTCACGCAACGGCTGGTCAAGTCAGTTTTGAGCAAGGCAAAGAGTCCATATTCAGATGATGAACTGAGCAGCATCGCCAACAATTGCACGGTGAAGGAAGATGCCGCGCGTAAGGTTGAACGAGGCATGTCGAAACGGATTGCCGCAGTCAGCATGAGCAGCCGGATTGGACAGACGTTTGACGCCATCGTGACCGGCACTACGCCGAAAGGAACTTTTGTTCGCGTTCTTAAGCCTCATGTGGAAGGGCTACTGGTGCACGGACAAGGCGCAGACGTGGGAGACAAGCTGCGCGTAAAGCTGATCAGCGCAGATCCTCAACGCGGCTATATTGATTTTGTCAGGGTGTAAGAATGCTTTAAGATCGAAATAATTCAGCAAGTGTCTGTCCCGGAACGGGACAGCAGGCTTAATGAAAGAAATCTCATTCAGGAGCTGAAAGGGGGAATCTTTTCGGTCACTGGCCCAATGGTTGCATCCATCTATATTTTCCCGACGGCTTTGCACTCTTATAAGTAGCAGAACAGAAACAATCCAAAGAGCTAAACCGGCTAAAGGTCATTGAAAGATAAAGACTTGGAGCTAACGGGTAAGATCCCGACCGGGATGAAAATTAGCAGTGTGTGTTGGTAATTATTGCACGTGAACGCGAGTAGGTAATTCACAATTTCGGAGACCAAGGGCATGAATGACGATCAGAAATGGCTTCAGGCAGCGGCTGGGATAGAACAGGATATTCATTATTTGAAAGCAGCGGCTTGCTCTGGCACATGGGATGGATCTGTCTCCGGTCTCAACCAGGAAATTGAATATTTAAACTTGGTACTGGCGGTATACAAAAAGAACGCCACTAAAGGTGTCGCGTGGCCTAATCCAGACGATCTGTTTTGTATTAACCCACTCCCCTACGGCTCTCAGAAGGCAACAATCGCCATGCGGCGGGATTTCAAGACTGCATTCTAAACGGGCACAAGCAGCGGAGGTTTACAGTGAGAAAACTGAAAGTCCTTGTCGGGGGAGCAGAATCGGTTTCTGCGGCGTTAGAAAAGCCGCGCTTGAACTCACTGGCTGTGAAATTATCCTGGCGCCTGCTTGATCCAATGGAACTCTACCGCCGCGATTTGAATACAGTGAAGGCGTTTTCTCGGCTCTAGTCCAGGAAAAGACGCATCAACTCAACTGCAAAATTGGGAAAGTTCGTACATGAATGAGGGAAGCCATATTTTCCGTGGTTTTACTTCGCGTACCTAGCCCCGTGAAAAGCATGAACCAATAGCCATGCCTTTTCTACGAAGCCAGGTTTGCGAAGAGACTTGCGTCGCAACTTAATTCCGGTTTATCAGTTGAAGCCAAACTCTACCAGCGCCTTGCGTAGCTTCTCCAAACAGCGGCCGCGGATGAATCCGATGGACCCAGTGGCCAGCCCCATGCGCCTGGCTACTTCAGCGTAAGGCAGAGGTGGTTGCTCAAAAAAGAGGAGCTGCACCAGCTCGCGGTGGCGAGGCGGCAGTTTAGCGACCACGTCCCGGACAATCTGCTCTTGTTGAAGTTGGGATAGCGTTTCAACGGGAGCGGTGAAGGCAATTGCCTCCGCTATCTCAGGTTCCATGGCATCCAGTTCAATGTGGTTGGCTTGTTTTCTCTTCCACCGGTATGACTGGCGAATGGTAACGGTAATAAGCCAGGAACGCAGCGACTGTACATTCTTCAGTTGTGGAAGGCTATGCAATACCTCAATGCATACGGCCTGAAAAACATCCGCCGCATCAGCAGGGCTTGCGCCGTACTTGATGGGAATCGAGTAAATCAAGCGTTTGTATTTGTCGATGAGCTCTTCCCATGCCTGATGGTCGCCCCGAAGGCAACCCTGCACGAGCCATTCGTCTTCACTGACCTCTAGGCCATCATTACAAAAACATTGTTCAATTTCGGCTACATTCAGCAGTCCCGCAGGGCCGTGGGCAATTGCCGGCGCTTCAGCGGGTGCGTATATTTCTTGGGATTTCATGTCTATTCCTATCTATGTCTGCGATCACGTTTGTCTCGGGTACGGAGCACGCGCGGCATGCTCCGTACCCAATCAGTGTCCGAATAGAGAGCCGATGTATTTACGGACAGAAGCTCTTACTAACGGACACACTTCGGCATAGAAATAGATCAGATACGTAAAGGAACGGCGAAGCAGAACAACTCTGTTTCCAGAGGAGCGGCTTCACGATTGAGGCTGGAAAAAATGGATGCGGGAGGCCGTACATTGAAACAGAGCAGGGCCGGAAAAAGCTTTAGTATCCCGGCGATCACAAAAAACATTCCAGTCTCAAACAGGACGGAGATCACATGCAATTCAATATCGCCGGTGGCCACAGGAAAATTATCCCAGCTATCGAATTGCATGAATGGCGAAAAGACTGCCATCAGCACAATCAGAACAAGCACGATTTTGGGCATTCTGTTCGGCATCGATCTCTACCGGTACACCGCAAATAGCACTAGCCAGCCAATCCTTCGGCGACTGGGCTCACTATAGCATTCCACCAGTCCAGGCCCGAGTCTTAGGATCAATGAGCTGCTGTATGTGAGTGTAAGTAATTGATTTTATTGGCTTTGTTTGGAGCGCAGGAACCACGCAAAGAGAATAATCTTTTAGAGTTTCTAACAAAAATTTACATTTAGACGCGAGAATTTGGGTGCGGACTATATCTTTTAGAGCTTTAGCCGCCACCATAATCTTAAGCGGCCGCGCTTTTTTCAGATTTCGATTTTGCACTGTATCTGCCGATACGAGGAGAGGCGGTGCTCGAAATCATCCGCTATCTGTTAGGCCCAGCTATGAAGTTGGATCGAAGCAGGGAAGGGGCGCGGGGGGGCGAGTGGGGAAATAGCACGTTCTCCCGCACTTCAATGCATTGGAAATGGCGAGCTTTCCACGTCCAACCCCAGTTGCAGGCGTGCAGCTTCACTCATCTTGCCGGGATGCCACGGCGGCTCAAAAACCACTTCTACGTTCAGCTCTTTCACCGTGGGCAAATCTGAAATCTTGCGCTGGATATCCGACTTGAGCACGTCGGCCATGCCACAGCCCGGCGCGGTCATCGTCATTGTAATGTCGATCTTATTGCCCTCCGGAAGCGGCGCGATGTTGCAGGTGTAAATCAATCCAAGGTCCACCACGTTGACGGGAATTTCAGGGTCGTAAACCGTCCGCAGCTTGTCCCAGACCAGTTTTTCGCTGAATTCCTGCGGAGCACCCGCGCTGGAAGCGGCTGGCGTGAGTCCGAGCGCTTCAGCATCAGCGGCGTCTACGCGGACCATATAGCCAATGTCAGTCATCACGGTATAGCTGCCGCCAAGGGCCTGCATCAGCCGCACGCTGGTTCCGGCTATAAGGCGCTGGGGAATACCGCTGGGAATCTGCGTGGCGTCAACGTCGCGCGTGAGAACGATTTGTTCGTTTGATGCCATAACGTTACTCGGTTGAAACAGCTTCCTGCTCGCCCTTGAGCGCCGCCCGAAGAGCGTGCCATGCCAGCGTGGCGCATTTGACCCGCAGAGGAAATTCGGAAACACCAGCAAACACAGCAAGCTTGCCCAGGTCCTCTCCATTGCCGGGAGCGTGTCCGGTGACCAGATCATGGAAGCGGGTAAACACATCTTCCGCTTCGGCGGCGGATTTGCCTTTGAGAGTTTGCGTCATCATGGAAGCGGAAGCCTTGGAGATGGCGCAGCCGCTGCCCTGGAAACCAATGTCGCTGATAGCGCCATCTTTCACGTCGACATACACGGTGAAGTGATCACCGCACAGTGGATTGTAGCCTTCAGCATGATGATTGGCGGTCTCAAGCACGCGGAAGTTTTTTGGCTTTTTGCTGTGCTCCAGAATCACTTCCTGATAAAGCTCGCGCAGCTCAGACATCAGCTCATCACCTCCTGGACTTTGCGAATGCCTTTCACCAGCGCGTCAACTTCTTCACGGGTATTGTAAAGACCGAAAGAGGCACGCGCGGTTGCAGGAATGCCGTAACGCTGCATTACAGGCTGAGCGCAGTGATGTCCGGTGCGGATAGCAATGCCCTCGCTATCGAGAATGGTGCCGATATCGTGAGGATGAATATCTTCCATCACGAATGAAAGCACACCGGCTTTTTCCCGGGCTGTGCCGATCAGGCGTACACCGGGAATTGCTTCCACGGCTTTGGTGGCGTATTCAAGCAGATCAGCTTCGTGCTGCTCGATCTGTTCCAGGCCAAGACTGTTCAGGTATTCAAATGCTGCTCCGAGGCCGATGGTGTCGGCAATATTGGGTGTGCCGGCTTCAAACTTATATGGCAGGCGGTTGTAAACGGTTTTGTCGAAAGTGACGGAGGCAATCATGTCTCCGCCGCCCTGCCAGGGAGGCATTGCTTCCAGCAGCCTGGTTTTGCCGTAAAGGATGCCGATGCCGGTGGGGGCATAAATTTTGTGGCCGGAAATGGCGTAGAAATCACAATCCAAAGCCTGCACGTCCACCGGCATGCGCGGCGCGGCCTGCGCTCCATCGACCAGTACAGGAACGTTGCGGGCGTGCGCCATGCGAACAATCTCATGAACTGGGTTGATTGTC
Source organism: Candidatus Angelobacter sp. (assembly GCA_036495645.1). Lineage (GTDB taxonomy): Bacteria > Acidobacteriota > Terriglobia > Terriglobales > Acidobacteriaceae > Angelobacter. The sequence goes on along the minus strand of DASXMN010000031.1, from coordinate 96,234 downwards.
CCTAGTGCGTTGGAAAGATGGCTGACGGCAACAATCTTTGTTTTGGGGCCCAGCAGCTTTTCAAACTCTTCCAGCAGCAAGTCGCCGCGCTCATTGATGGGCGCAACGCGTAACTTGGCGTTCTTCTCTTCACAGAGCAACTGCCAGGGCACAATATTGGAATGGTGCTCCATGGCGGTGATCAGGACTTCATCGCCGCTGCCCACATTCTTGCGGCCGTATGTCTGGGCGACGAGGTTGATGGCTTCTGTGGTACCGCGCACAAAGATGATCTCTTTTGCATCGGCGGCATTCAGGAACTTTTGGCCAGCAACGCGGACTTTTTCGTAAGCTTCAGTCGCACGCTCCGAAAGAGTGTGCACACCACGGTGGATGTTGGAGTTGTCGCGGCGATAATAGTTTTCAATGGCTTCGATCACCGCCAGCGGCTTCTGCGTGGTGGCGGCGTTGTCGAGATATACCAGTGGCTTGCCATGAATGGTCTGGTGCAGGATGGGGAAGTCCTGGCGAATCTTCTGCACGTCATAGAGGGGAGATTCGATTGCGTGCGGTATTTTGGCGACTGTACTCATCCTACTTCCTCCCAATTTCGCTTTCCACCGTCAACAGAAACTTTGCCGGAAGCGCGGGCCGCAACAGGCAATGCCGCAACCACCAGTTTTTCCAGGTGTTCACGCACTTGCGGAGAGCTCATGCGATCAAGACACTCATTGGCAAAAGCCAGAAGCAGAACGTGACGGGCCTCAGCTTCCGCAAGACCGCGCGAGCGCAGATAGAACAGCGCATTGTCATCGAACTGGCCGATAGTAGCGCCGTGCGTACACTTTACGTCGTCGGCGTAAATTTCAAGCTGCGGCTTGGTATCAATCTGCGCATCATCAGAGAGCAGCAGGTTGCGATTGGTCTGCTTGGCATCAGTCTTTTGCGCGTCTTTGTGGACAATAATGCGTCCGTGAAACACGCCGTGCGATTGGCCGTTCAAAATGCCGTTGTAAAACTGGCGGCTATCGCAGTGCGGGCTGGCATGCTCCACCAGCATGTAGTTGTCCATGTGCTGGCGACCATTGGCCATGAACAGGCCATTGATCAGGCATTCGCTTCCTTCGCCCGCCAGCACGGGATGGACATTGTTTCTAACCAGGGCGGCGCTTAATAGCAGAGAGTGCGTTGCCACATTCGCGCTGCGTCCCTGCTGGATGCGCAAAGTAGAGAAGTTGTATGCCTGGTCGCCTTCACGCACGATCATGTAATGCGAAACATTGGCGTTGTCCCCCGCGATGAGTTCAGTTGCTGTATTGGAAAATGATATGCCCTCGCCGAGCGAAACATAATCTTCAACGACCGTGACCTGACTGCTCTTTCCGGCAACGATCAGGTTGCGCGGATGGTTCATGGTGGGCACTGCGCCGGGAACGGTCACATAGAGCACGTAAATTGGGGTTTCAACCACCACGCCTTCAGCGACTTCAATGGAGATGCCGTCCTCAAACAGCGCGGTGTTCAGCGCGGCGAAGGGATCACGCTGAAAATTCAAATGCCGGCCTAAATGAGATTCAATTTCAGCCGCATCATTCTTAAGCTGTGCAGCCAGACTACTAACCTTTACGCCCTTGGGTAGCTGCCCCAGGTGTGAAAGCTCTTGCGAAAACATCCCATTGATAAACACCAGATAAGAAGGGAACTGCGAGGCACCGAACTGGTCCAGTTGCTCTTTCGATACAACTTCCGGCCCACCCAGTTCAAAGGCAGTATTGGCGACCGGCGCGACGCTGGTAAAGCGCCAGTCTTCGTCATGCGTTGTGGGGAATCCGGTTTCAGCGAAATGAGCGAAGGCTTCCTGTCGTAAGGATTGCAGCCAGCGTGGCTGGGCAGAGGCGCGACGGGTAAGGGACTCGAAGATCTCCTGATATTTTTCCGGAGCCTGGGTTGCTGTGATCACTCTTATGTTCCCCTCGATCTTTTTCTATCATCCCGAACTCGCGTTTTTGCGAGTGAGTGAGCCCTACGCTCTTTCAAGATTTGCGGGGGCGACTCCATTTTTGTTCCACCTGAAAACTTCCGGTTGCAATAAAGCTTCCCTCGCTTTCGCTCGGGATTTCAGAAGAAGCTAGCGTCTTGCGCCGGCCAGTTCGCTTTCAGTCCAGCTATAGCCTTTTTGCTCCAACTCCAATGCCAGCTCGGGGCCGCCGGATTTCACAATGCGTCCGTTGACCAGAACGTGAACAAAATCAGGCACAATGTAGTCGAGCAGCCGCTGATAGTGAGTTACCAGTACCATGGCGCGCTCCGGACTGCGCATGGCATTCACGCCATGAGCCACGATCTTGAGCGCATCGATATCAAGGCCGGAATCGGTTTCGTCGAGCACGGCCAGCTTGGGCTCAAGCACCGCCATCTGGACGATCTCATTGCGTTTTTTCTCGCCGCCGGAAAAGCCTTCATTCACAGGACGGTTGAGGAAACGCTCGTCCATTTCCAACATGCGCATTTTTTCTTTCAGCAGCGGCAGGAAATCCATGGCATCCATTTCGTCCTGGCCACGATGCTTGAGGATGGCATTTAACGCCGCACGCAGAAAGTACGCATTACTGATGCCGGGAATTTCCACCGGATATTGAAAAGCCATAAAGAGCCCTTCACAGGCTGCATCTTCCGGCTTCATCTCCAGCAGGTCTTTACCGTCAAAGGTGATCGATCCGGCGGTGACTGCATAGCTTTCGCGACGGGCCAGCACCTGGGCTAGCGTGCTCTTGCCTGAGCCGTTCGGCCCCATGATGGAATGCACCTCGCCGGGATTCACCGTGAGGTCAATGCCCTTCAGGATTTCATTGCCATTCACGCTGGCATGCAAATTTTTAATTTCAAGCAGACTCATCGTTATCCAACACTCCCCTCAAGACTAATGCCGAGCAGCTTCTGCGCTTCCACGGCAAACTCCATTGGCAATTCTTTAAACACCGCTTTGCAGAAGCCATTAATGATCATGCTGACGGCCTCTTCCTTAGAGATTCCGCGCTGCTGTAAGTAGAAAATCTGGTCTTCGCCGATCTTTGAAGTAGACGCTTCGTGCTCCATGCGAGCGCTTGCATTTTTGACTTCGATATACGGGAAGGTGTGTGCGCCGCACTTGTCGCCGATCAGCAGCGAATCGCACTGTGTGTAATTGCGCGCGCCTGTCGCGCCTTTCAGGATCTTTATCATGCCGCGATAGGTATTCTGACCGTGCCCGGCGGAGATGCCTTTCGAAACCACCGTGCTCTTGGTGTTCTTGCCGATGTGAATCATCTTGGTGCCGGTATCGGCCTGCTGATAGTTATTGGTCAGCGCCACGGAATAGAACTCACCCACGGAGTTGTCACCCTGAAGAATGCAGCTTGGATATTTCCAGGTAATGGCGGAGCCGGTCTCAACCTGCGTCCATGAGATCTTGGAATTTTTGCCCAGCGCTTTTCCGCGTTTGGTGACAAAGTTGTAAATCCCGCCCTTGCCTTCCTTGTCGCCGGGATACCAGTTCTGGACTGTGGAATATTTAATGGTCGCGTTGTCATGCGCGATCAATTCAACGACTGCGGCGTGAAGCTGATTTTCATCGCGGATAGGCGCGGTGCAGCCTTCCAGGTAGCTGACGGAAGCGCCTTCGTCGGCGATGATCAGCGTGCGCTCAAACTGTCCAGTGTTTTGCGCGTTGATGCGGAAGTAGGTGGATAGCTCCATGGGGCAGCGAACGCCCTTGGGAACATAAACAAATGAGCCATCGCTGAAGACAGCGGAGTTCAGCGCGGCAAAGAAATTGTCTGTGGATGGGACTACCGATCCGAGATACTTCTTCACCAGATCAGGATGGTTTTTTACCGCTTCAGAAAACGAGCAGAAGATCACGCCCGCTTCAGCAAGCTTGGCCTTGAAGGTTGTGGCCACGGAGACGCTATCAAAGACGGCATCAACGGCGACGCCAGCGAGCAGTTTCTGCTCATGCAGCGGAATGCCGAGCTTGGCGTAGGTATCCAGAATTTCGGGATCGACTTCCTCAAGGCTTTTGAGTTCCTTCTTTTGCTTGGGAGCTGAATAATAGGAAAGCGCCTGATAGTCGATGGGCGGATACTTCACATTGGCCCAGGTTGGCTCGGCGTGCTTCTGCTCAAGCGAAGCCCAGTAGCGATACGCCTTCAGACGCCATTCCACCATGAATTCCGGCTCGCCTTTTTTGAGGGCGATGGCGCGGACAATGTCTTCGCTCAACCCCGGTGGAAGACGGTCTTCATCGATTGAGGTGACAAATCCCCACTTATATTCCTGTTGTGTGAGGTCGTTAATCTGGTTGACAGTGCTGCTCATCTCACTCCTTCCGCGATGCTGGCCGCGGGTTTAATCGATGCAACTAATTCCTTATCGTGCCGGCGCTCGTGGTGCGCCATCTCATGGTTCAGGTCGGACAACGTAACGTGCTCCAGGGCATCGCGCAGGGCGTCGCCAATAATCTGCGAGTTGCTCATAATGGCGCAGGAACGCTCCATATTGCACAGGCCCTTTACCACACTGCATTCGGTAAAACCGATAGGCCCTTCCAGGGCCAGAATGATCTCAGCAACGGTGATAGAGCGAGCTTCACGCGCCAGGTTGTAACCACCGTTCACGCCACGGTGCGAACTCAACAACCGGTGTTCAGAAAGCTGACGCAACAGCTTGCCCACGGTTGGCAAAGGGAGCTTCGTCTCCTGGGCAAGGCTGCGCGCGGTATGAGGCGTTTCTTCCGGGCTGCGCGCCACATGGGCCATCAGCACAATGCCGTAATCCGTCAATTTATTGAGTCTGAACATCTGCTTCTGTCGCTCTGCTCTCCCTACAAAGGGGCGAGAACCTGAATACAATACCAATTAAGTATTATTTTATCGGTTGGACGGAAGGAATACAAGACCGGGCTGGTATTGATTCAGAGTAATTGAAGCTTATTGTTCCGGAGCCCAGCTTCAAGCGAGCAGAAAGAATTGCGTCTACTCAGAACGCCAAAGTAGCTGGAAGTCGCGCGTAGACGCATTGGTGAAAACTAATTTGCCAGGGCGTAACCAAGCGAGAATTCCTGTACGCCCAATCCTTCACACACCGAGTCAGTAGAGACAAACAAAATGGCTGCTGTTTTCACCATTTTTGGAGCGGAAGATCTGCACCGTGTTCGTCTGTGGACTCTGATAAGCCCATCCAGCGGTCCTGACCTGAAGATAATTCACGTCACAGGTATTGACTGTAACCAGATGGTCCGGAGCGGCAGAACTTGGCCACGTGGGATTTACACATTCGACAAGTTGATTGCTGGCCTGTGGCGGCGCATCCTTCCTGCTGTTTGGAGCCGGCGGCGATTTTAGGCGCTTCGCTCCGCTGCGCGCGAGCCTGCAGCGCAAGGAAAGATTATTTTGTTGCGTTTTACGGCACGACTAAAGCCGTGCCCTGACACTTGTCTCGTGGGCAAGAAAAGATAAGGCGGGCCTTATAAGCGCGTGGGCAGGGGACTTAACCGAGAATCAACACGAACCAGAAACCATTTGCCGCAGATTTCCGCAGATAAGCGCAGATTAGGAAAACCAGCAGCACTTAGCAATTAGACCAGTTTCATCGTTGATGTAGTCCTACGATGGCTTTTACCAGGTTAAAGCCCACGTCTTTAAAGCCCTTAACGCGGCCATAAAGGGCCGCTCTTCCACCGGATCGGACTACAGCAACACTAGATCTGCTCTAGCCATTGGCAATTAGCTTTGTGTCTAGCTGGCTTCAGCTTTTTCCAGATCCTAATGATCGTTTAAATGCAGGCTGATAGTTTTTGCAAGAGAGATACAAACAATTCCGAAGTCTGAGCCATGCCAAACCAAGCTCTTTTTGATTCTGCCATCACACGCAAATGCCGCGTGAACGGGAAACTTTCACCCATCCACATGGAAGAAACCCCGCGTGAATGGCCCATGGAGGAAAGGTGACGATAACAAAGGACGAGTTAAAAGCAGCCATTGTGGCCAGTATGGCGAAGCTGGGACATGTGTCCAGCCGCGCCGAACTGCTGAAACAGGTGGGCGTGACCCCGCGCAACATAAGAAAGCATTTTGGCAATTATCAACGCGCCCTGGAGGCGTGCGGCTTGGAAAAAATGGAGCCGGGAAAAAAGTCCCGATAGAACCGCTGTTCTAGGACTGGAATTGTGCGCACGCTCAAGAAGGTCCCCAGCCTGGTTGAGTACGAACAGTTGAGCCGCTACAGCGTAAGACCCCTGCTGAGAATATATGGCGCCTGGAACAACGTGCCGGACGGGATGAAGTTGTACGCCGAAGGGCAGGGACTGGCTGCCGAGTAAAAAGACGTTCTGGATGCAATTGCAGACAGGGCCAGCCGCGAGAGTGGCGTACCCAAAATGTCCGCGCCACCATCCGTGCCGAAGATCTTGAAGGACCGGCCGATGTATGGCGGACTATTGCAGGGCTGCCCGCAGTGTTTGCGCCAACGAACGAGGCCGGGGTGCTGTATCTTTTTGGGGCCATATCAGAACGGCTGGGCTTTCTGGTGCTGCTTGTATAGGCGGGATTTCCGGACTGCGAGGCGATGCGGGTGGTGGGAGAAAACCGGATCGCGAGGTGCTCACGCTTGGGAGCCGGCTTGCAGAGAACAATTCTAAATAATGATGTGCGAAAACGAACAGCGCTGCCTTACATTACTGCACAACAATAGGCACTGTAAGCGTATGGGTTCCGCCTCCGGTTGACCCGGTTGCCGGCGTGGCAGTAATCATGAGAGATTGCGGGCCGCGTGCGGTAGAACCACTGCCACCGCAGGAGACAACGCTCAGACAGACCACCGCAAGAACGACCGTGGTCAGCAGGGCACGGTTTTTCCCGCAAAAAACGATTGCGAGCACGCCAAATCCGCACATCCATGCCGTGAACCGCCCCACTGGGCGTAGCGCGGCTGTTTGTGCCGGCGCCGTAACAGTCACCACGACCTTGTCGCGTCCAACAGGGCGGAGGCTATTGCTGAGGTCCAGATTGGGGTTGTGATCGAAGCTGCATGTTACTCCCGCAGTGCCAGCGCACTGTAAGTTCGCACTGAAATTCGACAAACCGCTCCCTGCAAGCGCCCATATGACAAATGTCGAGCTGCCTCCTGAAGGAACCGATATGCTAGCGGGAGCATTTGGGTCAAGGACTATGGCATCATCATTCGCTGGGACAGTGAATCCTGTCCCGGTGAGAATAAACACTTCCTGGCCGGAAAAAGAATTGTCTCCCAGGGTGAGCTGGATTGTATTCTTGCCCGGCACGGCTGCCCCCCAAAAAATATCGGTCTCCTTCGTTTCTCCAGGCCCCATAATAACTGGCTGCGGCGGCATTGTGCTTTCCGAAGTGAAGCCGGCAACAGGGGGCGAGAACGAGGCGGTTATAATAGTCAATGTTCCTGCTCCAGTATTTTTGAACACCACGTCAGTCAGTCCATTATCAGAACCCGTACTCACTCCCACCGCTGACGGTCCCAGGTCAATTGGTGATGGAGGCGTTGTAGTAAGCTGGCCCTGGCATAAGCGCCCAGTGAATAGAACCAATAAAAGTGTTAAGACGACCTTAAAATTGCGCTGCATTATTCTTTTCCTCAACAATAATATTTAATTTTGAAGCGAGTTTTTCCTGTTCGTGAAGGAGGTGTAGCAATTAAGTATCAACATACTACACTAAACTAAACAGAAACTATACTCATTTTTAGTGTCAACGAGCCAACAAATTTTTACCCAATGAGATGCTATTTATTTTATAAACATTGATCATGGGACGCAGGCGGGAATGCCTTTTGACATGCTCAGAGCAGACCTAGCAATCCAGTGCTTACTGATCCGGGTGATCGGAAGAAAAACCCATCACACTCCAGCAGATCATCTGGACAATGAACTATGTCAGGCAGAGGGTCGCAAACCCAGATTTTGAGATAGTTAACCCCGGGGTTGAATCGTGTAAGTCTATATTTTTCGGGGTTGACCTAGTTGGGGGTGTACCCTGTCCGCAAGCGTGGGGAGCAGGCAGAGGGCCACAGAATCGCCGACATCGGATCATCGCAGACATCGCACGTCATCGGAAAGATGGGAAAATCGGGGATATGGTAATCGCACATGATCGGTGATCGGGAAAAAACCAAAAGCTTTTACCACAGAGGGCACGAAGGAACACAAAGGAAAGCCAAAAAGACTTACCACCGATCAACACGGATGGAAAAAACCGCAGGCGAGGGCGCTCCAAAAATCTCACTTCTTTTTAGTGCGCCATGGAGCCGGGGCCGCCTCCGCCTTCGGGAGCTTTTTTCATCAGCAGAATCAGCGGCAGGCAGGCGGCAAACATAATGGCCAGAAGAAAAAAGACGTCGGTATAAGACATCATGGAGGCCTGCTGCACGACCATGCCAAAGATTCCGGCATTGGCCTGGCTTGAGGCGCTGGCGGCGTCCATGCCGCGGGCCATAAAGGCCTGCTTCATTGAGGCCATCATCGTCCGGGCCACCGGGTTGTAAATGCTTACATTGCTGCCCAGAGTGTTGATGTGCGACTGAGCATGGCGAGCATAAATGGTGGTTACGCTGGCAATGCCAATGCTGGCGCCGATATTGCGCATCAGGTTGAAGAGACTGGTGGCGTTGCCCATCTGCTCTTTGGGAATAGGTCCGTTGGTGATCGTGGTAAGCGGCACAAACAGCAATCCCATGGACGTGCCCTGCAAAAGCTGTGGCCAGAAGATGTCCCAGTATCCGGCGTTCAGGTTGAGCTTGGAGAGCTGGTAAAGGCTGTACGACGCAACAATTAGTCCGATGGCGAGCAGTTTGCGCGCCTCGACTTTGCCCATGAGAATACCAACAATCGGCATAAACACGAATGATCCCAGACCGCGTGGAAGCATGGCCATACCGGCTTCAAGAGCGGAGTATCCCATGAGACCTTGCAGCCAGAGTGGAAGCAAGACGGTGCTGCCATACAGGACAAAGCCCAGCACGGTCATTAAAAAGACACCTGTGGCATAGGTGCGATTTTTGAAGATTTTGAGCTGCACCACAGGATGGCCGATGATGAGTTCGCGCACGACAAAAAACACAAAGCCGATCACGCAGAAAATGGCGAGCATGAGAATGAAGTGCGAGCCAAACCAATCGTCTTCCTGACCTTTATCGAGCATGATCTGGAGCGCGCCGATTCCGAGTGCGAGGTAGCCGATGCCCCAGTAGTCCACGCCGCCTTCACCGCGCTTGATGTATGGCGGATCGTGAATGAAGAGCAAGGCCATTACAACGGCCGCGGCCCCAATAGGAATGTTGATGTAGAAAAGCCAGCGCCAACTGTAACTGTCAGTGATCCAGCCGCCCAGCACGGGCCCAAGCATGGGAGCAACAACAATGCCCAACGCCCAGAATGCCATAGCTTTAGCACGCTTTTCCGGCGGAAAAGCTTCTAACAGGATGGCTTGCGAGAGCGGTTGCAGGCCTCCGCCGGTTGCGCCCTGGAAGACGCGGAAAATGATGAGCAATGGAAGGTTCGGCGCGATGCCACACAGAAAAGAAAAAAGAGTGAAGCCACCGACTGACATCAGGAGAATGTTGCGGCGGCCAAAATAATTGGCCAGCCATCCGGTAAGCGGCAGCACAATGGCGTTGGCCACAAGGTATGAAGTGAGCACCCAGGTGGCTTCTTCCGGCGTCACGGAAAGGCTGCCGGCAATGTGCTGAAGCGACACGTTCACCACCGTGGTGTCGAGCACCTCCATAAAGGTGCCGAGCATCACCGAAATAGCGATGATCCACGGATTGATGGCTGGCTTTTCCATTGTTTCTGTCGCTTCGCTCCGAACTGCTTCGGCGTTTGTTGTTGGCGATCTGCTTACTGCCTTGTTGCTTGCCGCTCGGCGTTTACGGCCTCGCGGCTTTTCGCGAAAATTACTCTGTCGCTTCGCTCCGAACCGCTTCCGCAGTTAGCACAGCCGCTACGGCGAATTATTTGGTGAACACTGTCGGCTCTACTGACATGCCCGGACGCAGTTGATGGTTAGTATCCTGGCCTTTATCAAAGCGGATGCGGACCGGAATGCGCTGCACCACTTTCACATAGTTGCCGGTTGCGTTTTCCGGCGGCAGCAAACTGAATCGGGCCCCTGTAGCGCCACCGATGGATTCAACGGTGCCCTGGTAATCGCGGCCAAAAGCGTCAACTTTGATTTTGACCTTCTGCCCCACTTTCATGTCCCTGAGCTGTGTCTCTTTAAAGTTTGCTGTGGTCCAGATGTCATCAAGGTTCACGATGGAAAACAACGGTTGTCCGGCCTGGACGGTCTGGCCCGGTTCAACGTTGCGCTTGCTGAGAACACCAGTCACAGGAGCTACGATTTTTGTGTATTTAAGATTGAGTTCGGCCTGCGCCAGCGTGGAGATGGCACGTTGCACTTCCGCGGAAGCTGCACCGGCGCGTGCGCGCGTTACTTTCAATTGCTCGGGAACAGTTCGCGCGGCTTCGGCCTGCGCTTGCGCCTGGGCAACACGGCTTTCAGCGCTGGCAATCGCGGCGATTGCGGCGTCCACGTTGGCTTTAGCGGAATTATTGGCCGCCACGGCAGCGTCATATTGCTGGCGCGAGATTTCATCTTTCGCCACAAGCATCTCCATACGCTTCAGGTCAGCGGACGTCTTGGCATAATTTGCCTGAGCGTCATTCAGTTTGGCCTGGGCATTTTCAATGTCGCGTTGCGCGCCCTTCACGCCTGCATCGGCGGCAAGAAGCTGGCTGGAACTGGTGGTTTGTGTGAGCGGAACGCCGACGTTGGCCGCAATCGCATTGGCCTGTGCATTAGCCAGGTCCGCGCGTGCGCGGTCCACTGCTACCTGATAGTCTTTGGGATCAAGTTCCACCAGCAACGTGCCGGCCTGCACTACCTCATTGTCGTCATGCAGCACATTCACAACGGTGCCGGTAACGCGCGCGCTGATTGGATCTATGTGGCCGTCTATTTGCGCGTCGTCAGTGGATTCACGAACGGAATAATATTGCCACACAATAAAGCCGGCCACCAAAAGGACGATCACCAGTGCGGCAATAATCCACTTGGCATGCGGATGCGTGCGGAAGAATCCAACCCGGCGCTCTGTGAGCGAGCGGCGATCCTTGCCGGACCGGCGCTCCTCGGTGCTCTCGGGCTGCTTTTCTTCAACACTAACCTGCTCATTCCCGTCCGAACGGACCGATTCGCTATCCCTGCGGAGAGGCTCCTTTACGTCTTCTTCTTCATATTGCGATATCTTTTGGTCAGCCAATTTTATTTTCCTCCCAGGAATGCTCGTGTCCGCTGCTCTGCTTCGCCCAGGGCGCGCACCAGCGTCAGCTTGGCTACATTGTTCTGATACAGCGCCTGAATATGATTTTCATTGGCGCCCGCTACAGCTTCCTGCGCCTGTACAACTTCAAGACTGCCGGAAACACCGGCTTTGTAGCGGTCCTGCGCTTCTTTGAGTTGCTCGGCAGCCAGATCAATCTGCTGATTAGCCACTGTAACCTGGTCGTCAGATGTTTTCACATCAAGCAGCGCGGAGCGAACTTCAAACTCCACGCGGCTGCGCAGGTTCTCCAGTTGCAAACGGCTTTGGCGAAGCAGTGATGCTGCCTGATCAACATCGGCTTTCACTTTGCCGCCTTGAAATATCGGTATGCGGACGCCAGCCGAAAGACTGTAAGTGGCTTCCGCGCTTCCCGGCGCAGGGCCGATGAAACCTGTCTGTCCATCCACTTCAACCGTCGGCAGCGCCTCGCCTCTTGCCGCTTTCACCGCCAGCTCGGCTGAGCGCACGCGGGATTCCGCCGCCAGATATTCCGGACGCACCTTATAAGCGCGGGCCAGAGCTTCCTCCATGTTCAACGGAGGAAACGGAGCGTATGGCACTTTGTCTATGAGTTCAAACTGTTGTGCCACCGGCATACCGATGGTCCGCGCCAGTGACATTTTCTGCTGTTCATACTGGTTCTGTGCAGCCAGCACGCGCTGCTGCTGCGTCTGCATTTGCACTTGCGATCGCAAAACGTCAATACCTGCTGCTACCCCGGCTCTTTTCAAATCCTGGGTTTGCTGGAAAATGGTTTGCGCCGTGGTGAACTGGGCTTTGGCTGTTTCCAGCCTTGATGAACTTGCGATGGTTAACAAGTACTGGTTGCCCACCAGCAAGACCACCAATTCCCGCGCGTCCTGCACGCCAAATTTTGCCGCTCTCTCATTTTCAGAGGCGGCGTGGACCTTATTCAACGCATTAAAGTCGAGCAGGGTTTCGCTCATGTTGGCGTGAGCGTCAAAAATCCCAAACGGCCCGACTACCGGCGACGTAAGTCCTGCCGGCAACGGAATGCCGAAGGCAGCCAGGTTGATCTGGTTGATAGCTTCGCTGACATTTCCTGAGATGTTCGGCAACAAGGAGCTTAACTGCCGGCGATATTGCGCCCGCGCCTGATCTGTCTGCTGTTGAGAAAGCAGGAGCCCCAGATTGTGCTTAAGCCCGCGATCCAGAGCGTCAAGCAAAGAGAGCTGGACGACTCCGGGGACCAGTTTGTCCACCGTTCCGCTGCCGTTGAAGGAATCAAGAGAGGGTGGAAGCGTAACTGTAACGGCCGGCGACTGGCGGTCCGTTGCTGCCGGTGGCGGTCCTCCCCCGATTGGAAGCTGAGCAGCAGAAGGAAGCGCAAAAAAGGTTATAGATGTAACGATCAGAAGAGCTTGCGTCCGCATTCTTGTTTTCTCATTAAACACACTGGTTTTTAGATGCACACGCCATGTTCAGGATTTGTGGCGTCAAGTTGCGTTCCAGCAACCCGAAAAATGGAATCTTTGCAGCCGTTAAATTAATTAACTAAGTGGTTAGTTAGAGTATCAGGCCATCGGGAAGGATGCAATATTTTCCTTGGGTTAATTTGGCCGGAATTGACCCACTCCGAGTATCAGCGTCTATGTGGTTTGCCTGCAAGTCGCGGGCCCAGCACAAGACTTTCAGTCCTGGGTGAGCGAAGCGAATGAGCAGACAATCCATGGCGGCAGCGAGAACCCGTTCCTAAGCAATCGGTCACTTTAGATCGAAATCGGCACACTACCATATTGTCGGGCGTTTGAAGAATGAAAAAAGGGCGCCGGAAATCCGGCGCCCTGGTGATGCAATTTGCTGTCAAACAAAAGTTCTAGCCTATGCCATTCGGGCAAGGAAGAGCGGAATGTGGCAGGACGGTTTCATCTGGGAAGCTGAATGAGCCATCAACTGCGCTCGAACCGGTGCCCATCTCAAACCACTGCAGCAGTGGAATGTTCTGGGGATGGTAGATGAAATCGAAGCCTTTCTCCTTCACCTCAATGGCGGCAGTTGCGTTGGCCAATACCTCGATCGGGTCACCCTCTTCAAGGTTGTTCTGGCACGCAGCCACATTGGCCGGTTCGCCAGGGAATTGCCAGTTCGGTGTTGTATTGGAAACGAAAGGGTTGCCGAACGATTCCGCCAACTCATGGCTGAGTGCAGTCACGTCCTGGAATCCGGCGCCAAAAAGTCCCGGCGAGATCCAGCTTGCGAACTGGCTGATGAAGCGTTGCTGCGGGAACAGACCGTCAAAATTGGCAAAATAGGTGTGGAAGCCCAAAACGCAGCAGCTACCGGGAGCATTGGGATTGGCCGCGTTGAGATTGAACAGGAAGGTGTTGGGATACAGCGACATGTTCATCGCATTCGTGCGGAAATTGCCCAGGTTAATTTCATTGATCTCGCTATTGTCAAAGAAGAGGTTAAAAAGTGGGCTCAGCATCTCTATAAAGGTGCTGCCATCCGCTGCAGTTCCCGTGAAATAAGACCGGGCCTGGACGATGGTGCCGTCCCGTAGCTGGACATTCACAAAGCGTGGGACCTGGATCGTGACTCTGTCTACCACTTGCGGAACGATCACGGTGTGCCAATTATTCTTCATCACATTGAAGAACTCGGCGCGGTGAACGGCGTCTCCAAACTGAATGTTGTGCCCGGTGCGATAGTCGAGTGGCTCGAAATTCGGAGACTCAAGAAAAAGCTTCTCGAAGGGCGCGAATGGCACATTTTTGAAGACCGATCCATCCGCATTGAGCAATTGCCAGGAAACCTCCAAGATCGGGCCCGGGAAAACGGTTGTGCCGCCGAGCTTTGGGTCATTTCCTACCATCGTGAAGCGGAAATCATTGTCAGCGTCAGGACCCGCCTGCGCTACAAACGCACCGTCAAATGTGGCAATGGTGTCGAGTTGATCGATGGGTGATACGTTGGGCCGGCGATCGCCTGTGTCGAGGTTATCATCATTGCCGGCCAGAGCGGCGGCGCTGGCATTGGCGTTGCGGTTAAAGCTGGCAAAATTATTTCCGCCTACGACCTTTCCGCTAGCAGCGTCGATTACCACTGAACCGATCGAAAAAACTGATACATGTTGAGCGTCCACGACACCACGTTCGCCCATATCTGGCCGGCCGCTGGCGATGGCTGCACGGGCAATGGCATCATCGCCTGCCTGCTGCGCGTAGGCGCCAGCAGTAAAGGTGAGAGCGAAAAGGAAGACTACAAACAAGCTAAATCGGAGAGAGGGTCGCATATCTTAAGGCTCCTGAAATTCAGAGTTGCAGAGGGCCCAACAACAATACGCCTACTCTGGCCTACTCTGCAATGAAAACCAGAAATAAAGATGGATTTGATGATTAAAGACGAGGAGTGCGGTTCAGCTTCGCCATGGCGCGCTCTTTCTGCTTATTAATACTATGTGCAATAGTTTGCTGCTTACTTGTGCCGTTAGTGAAGAAATACGTCGAACTTGAATGACAAAAAATGGCACCGGATTCTTCCGGTGCCATTTTGTTAAGAACTATTGTTCTTAGTGGCAAAGAGTAGCTGGTGCAGTCAGGGCGGTTAGATTCGGGTAGCTATAAGCACCGTGAAGAGCATCTGACGGGACCGTTTGTGCAAACCATTGCAGTAGAGCCTCAGTTTGCGGATGGTAGGTGGTGGGCACTCCCGCAACCTTCAGGGTAACAGGAAAAGTTGCATTCGCCAGGACTTCCACCGGGTCACCAGTTTCCAGGTTGCCCTGGCAAACACCAGGCTCGCCCGGGAACTGCCAGACCGGCGTAGCGTTGTTGACGAAAGGATCGTTGTAGGTTTCAGCGATCTCGTGGCTGATCGCGGTCACGTCGTTAAACCCGCCGCCAAAGATTCCAGGAGAGATGTAGCTGGCGTAATCGGTGATCCAGCGGTGCTCAGGCGTGGCGCCATCGGTAAAGTAAGTGTGGAAACCGAGTACGCAGCAGCCGCCTGGAGCCTGCGGGTTGGCACGATTAAACGAGAACAGGTAAGTGTTGGGGAACAACGGCAAATTAATAGCGTCGGTTGTCACGTTGCCTGCATCAATCTCGTTATTCATAATCACATTAAGTTGCTGGTTGAAGAACAGGTTGAGCATCAGCACAAACCGGTTGCCATCAGCGGCAATACCAGAAACGTAATTAATTGCCTGGACCACCGTACTGCCGACGCGCACATTTACGAATTTCGGAACCGTGATTGAGATGTGGTCGACCACTTGCGGGGCCAATTCGGTGTGCCAGTTCGGGTCCATTGAGCTGGCAAACTCGGCACGCTGAATGGCATCGGAAAACTGGGTAGGCTCGGCGGGAATTCCCGAAGTCGCGTCATGCTCGTACTTGAATTTCTGGAAGTCGGGGGAATTCAATGTGGGCACCACAAACGGGGTGGCGTTCACGGTGTCAAAAACTGTGCCGTCCGCGTTCAGCAATTGCAGGGACACGGCCACGATCTTGGTTGGAACGGTGGTGATATGGCCAAGGGATGGATCATTCCCTACCATGGTGTAAGGGAATGTTACGCCGTTGACGGTGAATGACCGGGTAAAGTTGGGGACTGAAATTACATTAGCGACGCTGCCAGGATTGCCGGCAATGCTGTTTGGGCCGTTGCTGGAATCATCGGCAACCAGTTCCGAGGGGACATGATTGATCAACTGCGGTGTGATTGCATGGGTTGCGTCGGCAGATGAACCTATCGGGCCGACCTGGGCCTGCGCTGCGCTAGAGAGGTTTTGGGCAAAAGAGCTTCCTACCATGCCAAGGGCCAGAACTACACCCAGGCAAATTGATTTCCTAACCATTTTTCTTTACTCCTGAACGAGGGATGGGAGAACACGCGTGTTTACAAGGCCTCCACGCGCTGAACGCTGTTACCCGAAAGAGAATCACGAGTACCGCGCGAGTAGTACAAACATACCCTGCCCAGGTTGTTCCTGTAAATAGTAAAAGTGCAAAAACTTGCGATTTTATTGGGGTTTTTGAACGTAACCTGTCCGTAATCCAATCCTGATTCGCGTTTCGGGAGGATTTGGTTAAGGCTTGCGGTGACAGGTCTTAATCACTTTTGACACTTTTTGCCTACTTCTCGAAGCCATAGCTGTGGCATTCCGGCCACTCTTTAAATTACAAATTACGGCATGGTTTTATATTGACCTCGACAAACCAAGCGCTTTTCCCTGAGAATGGCTGCCGGAGTATTTTTCCGGCCTCCCAGTGTGCATCAAATTGACGTGGACAGTTCACAAACTTTAAAAAAATCAATCTCGTCAAAGCTTCCTGAATCCCTGCGCGCGTTGCGCCATCGCAATTATCAGCTTTTTTTTGCCGGGCAGCTTATCTCCTTGATCGGGACCTGGATGGACCAGGTGGCAGAATCCTGGCTGGTTTACCGCATCACCGGGTCGGCCTTGCTTCTGGGCACGGTCGCTTTTGCCTCGCAGATACCGGTTTTTCTGTTGGCGCCTCTCGGCGGCGCGCTGGCAGACCGCGTTGACCGCAGGAAAATTCTTGTAGTCACGCAATCCAGCATGATGGTTCTGACCTTTGTTCTGGCGTTCCTGACCTTGTCGCATCGAGTGCAGGTCTGGCATGTGGTTACGCTGGCCGCGCTGACGGGAGTAGTCAATGCCGTTGATCTTCCCGCGCGCCAGGCCTTCGTCGCTGACATGGTTGCGCGCGCTGACCTGGTAAATGCCATTGCTCTCAATTCATCCATGTTCAATGGCGCTCGCGTGATTGGCCCGGCCGCTGCCGGCATTGTGGTAGCCAGCATCGGCGAAGGATGGTGCTTTTTTGCCAATGGCGTTAGCTTTCTGGCTGTAATTGCGGGCCTGTTGATGATGAAAATGGACCATCCCCGCAAGGCCATTGAAGGCTCTCCGCTGGAAAACATTATTGAGGGCTTTCGCTTTGTCAGCAGCAGCACGCCGGTGCGCGCTCTTATGCTGCTGCTGGGGCTGGTGAGTTTTACGGCCATGCCCTATGCGGTGCTTATGCCGCTCTTTGCCGACCAGATCCTCCACGGTGGCGCCCAAGCTCTGGGCTTGCTGATGGGATGTTCCGGCGTCGGCGCGCTCTGCGGCGCGGTGGTGCTGGCCACAAGAAAGACAGTTCACGGGCTTGGCACCTGGGTAGCGATCTCCTGCGCCTCTTTTGGCGTGGCCTTGCTGTTCTTCTCTTTTTCGCGAACTCTCTGGCTTTCCTGTTTGCTGCTTGTCCCTACCGGATTCTGCATGATGATCCAAATGGCTTCTTCCAACACGTTGATCCAAAGCATGGTGCCGGACCGTTTACGTGGACGCGTAATGTCCGTTTACGCCATGACGTTTATGGGCATGGCCCCCCTAGGCGCTCTGCTGGCTGGAAGCCTTGCCCACAAACTGGGAGCGCCCATGACTGTTGGAATTGGCGGGGTGGCCGCCGTGATCGGCGCAATTGTTTTTGGATTGAAATTACCTGCGCTCCGTCCCGCGGCGCGGGAAATGATTGTGGCCCAGCAGATGGCCGGCGGAACCCCTGCACAGGAAATGACAGGCAGAGTCTTTACTAAAAGCGGATGATTCCTTCAAGGGATTATTTTTTTATACGCGCGGCACGGAGATATGTTCATGCACGATGCGCAACGCGCCATCGCTCTGCCGCTCAAACACGTGTGTCACACGCGCATTCTCCAGGTGCTCCTCTGAAAGCGAGCTGCCTGTAGAAGAAGTTTTGGTAACGTGTCTTGCATCTAGGCGGATGGTATAAAGTGCCAGCGCATGGTTTGGGCCGATCAGTTCAACGTCAATCTCTCCCACCTGAACCGTTGTTTTGGTCGCGGCGTTCAGATATTCGCGTTGCCTGCGCAGCAGCACCAGGCGGGCGCGCTCCAGCTTACCGGAATCTGTGGCAAAAATCCCGGCGTGGTCATCGTAAAAATTCTGCTGCTGGACTACATCTTTGGCTGAAAGAGCTTTCCAATAAGCGCGAACGGCGGATTCGACTTCAACTTTTGTGAGATGAACAAGCGGATTGGTTGAGACCATGAGCTAACCAGACTTTACCTTAACCAACCGTTCGCGACAACCGATGAAGCGGTGGAAAACTGGATCGTGCTCAAGAAAATGTTTTCTTCAACAATGCAATCTGTCCGGAATGATAGACAGCATGCTGCGTCGTGCTCTGGAACAGCCGATAAAAATTGTAGGTCCGGCCCGGGACGGTCCCTTCCAGTCGCTCATCGTCAAATTTTTTGATCGCCTCGACGATCTTCTGATGGCCGGCAAAAAATGACTTTACCGCAGATTGCCATGACTGTTCGTTCGATTTGCCTGTGGGCGGCCAGTCCAGCTCTTTCGGCATCCCCGGCCAGGGAGGTATCGGGGTTCCCTGCACTGCTCCGTAAGCAAAGTTGCACCATGCTTCTAAATGCACAACCAGTTCCCAGATGGAATGAGCATTGGGAATGGGATGTGCTTGCGCCTGCTGTGCGGTCACGCCATCGAGAATTTCACGCAGGGAATTTCCATACCACGCCTCACCGTTGATGGTGGAAGCTAGTTGATCAGCGATGCGATTGCATTCTGTATTCATGTGAAAACCATAAACCACAAAAGCCAATAACCACAAAGGACACGAAGTAGCACAAAGGGGTTCTTTTCTAAAATCTCCGCGAGGCGAGAGATCGCTATTGCCGCGATGTTTTCAGGATCGCCCGGAAAGCATTGCCGCTATAGTGATCCCTCACCTGCAACATCGCAGGTTCGGGATTTCAGAAAACCTTTGTGTTCCTTCGTGTCCTTTGTGGTTAATCTTGCTTTTACGTCCGCACGTATTTTCCCGCTTCAATCAGCCTGCTGGCGATCTGCTGCGTGAGCGCGATGACGTTAAACGGCTCATGCTTGAACAAGCGACGAAGGATCACCAACTGTGTGCGCAGCATGTCCCCTTCCGAAACAGCGGCGACAACTTTCTTGGCCGCTGCTTCGACCTTGTCCATGGAATGGGTCAGGCTTACCTGTGCCAGCGCTATCGCCAGCGCCGACTTCGATTCACCCTGGCGCTCAATCAATTTCTGCGTGCGTAGTACGACCGAATCCATGGCGTAGATCTCAATTACCATGTCAGCAATGGCGGCAAGAACTTCCTGCTGCTGCTCGATGGCAGCCATATATTTCTGCACGGCGGCGCCGGCCAGCATGAGCCCGGCTTTCTTGGCATTGCTGACTAATGTGCGCTCCGCTGCCAGCGGCCCTTCCAGCGGCTCCGCCGAACTGGGGCCGGACATGATTTCATCCGTCAGCTTTTTGATTGCCGGCATGAGCGGCAATTGGCCCTTCATCGCGCGCTTCAACAGCCAGCCGGTGATGATCATGCGGTTAATTTCATTCGTGCCTTCAAAGATGCGGTTCACGCGCGAATCGCGATAGGCGCGTTCCGCCGGATACTCTTCCACAAAGCCATAACCCCCATAGATCTGGACAGCTTCATCTACCACATAGTCGAGCATTTCCGAGCCAAACACTTTCAGAATGGAACACTCCACTGCGTACTCTTCAATATTCTTTGCCGTCTCCTTATAGACGTCCGGCGAGTTCTTGTCGATCTCCGACATTGCCGAATCAATCATGCCGACTGTGCGGTATGACATGCATTCGCCTGTGTAAATTCCCGCAGCCATGTTGGCCAGCTTTTCCTGGATCAGGCCGAAATCAGCCAGCGTCTTGCCGAAAGCCTTGCGCTGCTTGGCATATCCAATGGAGTTATTCAACGAATTGCGCGCGCCGCCTACCACGCCAGCGCCGAGTTTGTAGCGCCCGATATTCAGCGTATTGAAGGCGATCACATGGCCTTTGCCGATTTCACCCAGTAGATTCTCTTTCGGCACGCGGCAGTCATTCAGAATGATGGGCGTGGTGGAAGACCCGCGAATGCCCATCTTCTTTTCTTCATTGCCAGACTGGAAACCGGGGAACTTGCGTTCCACAATGAACGCGCTGAACTTCTCGCCATCGACTTTGGCAAAGATAATCACCACATCGGCAAAGCCGCCGTTCGTGATCCACATTTTTTCGCCGTTTAATATCCACTCTTTGCCGTCCGCAGAGAGCACGGCTTTGGTGCGGGCATTCATGGCGTCAGAGGCGGAAGTGGATTCAGAAAGCGCATATGCGGCGATCAATTCACCTGTCGCCAGCTTGGGCAGATACTTGGCCTTCTGCTCCTGCGTGCCAAAATAAACAATAGGCAGCGAGCCGATGCCGGTATGCCCGCCGAATGCCACGCTGAAGCTACCGGAAACGGACATATGCTCGGCAATGATGGCCGAAGAAATCTTGTCCATGTCTGAGCCGCCATATTGCTCAGGGATGTCCACATTGGCAATGCCGATTTCACACGCTTTCTGGATCAGGCCGCGTGTGACGGCAAATTCCTTGTGCTCAATCTTTTCCGCATTGGGCAGAATTTCATTACGGGCAAACTCTTCCGTAGTCTGCGCGATCTGCTGGTGCTCTTCGCTCAGGTCTTCCAGGGTGAAAACCTTATCAGTTGCATGCTCTTGAATCAGAAAGCTTCCGCCTGCCAGCTTGGTTTTGTTTGGGACTGTTGCTGTTGCCATGATTTCTCCTCGTTTTAACCACAAAGGACCATTTACCACAGAGGACACAGAGGAACGCAGAGCTATTCAGTTCGTTCCTTCAATAAACCTCTTGATTCCATCCTTCAGGTGACGAACATGAAAGTTGATAATCAGACCGACTCTCTTCCTGCTTAATTTCAGGTACGACAAAATCTGTGCTTCGTGAATAGGAGCAATTCTTTCAATGCATTTCAACTCAACTATAACTACATCGTTGACAATTAAATCGATGCGGTAACCAAGATCAACCCGGATGCCATCGTAGATCACCGGCAATTCCACTTGCGACCGCACGTTGAATCCAGATTTACGCAATTCATGCATCAAACAGGCTTCATAAGCACTTTCCAGAAGACCCGGGCCTAACGCCGAGTGGACCTTCATCGCTGCGCCAATGATGGCTGATGTTACGCAATTAATCCCGCTCTCCTCGGTGTTCCTCTGCGCCCTCTGTGGTAAAGAACTCATGCGATGTTCTCGAAAATCCCCGCCGCTCCCATGCCGCCGCCGACGCACATAGTCACGATTCCATATTTCCCGTTGCGGCGCTTCAGTTCACGTAAAATCGTCGCCGTAAGTTTTGCGCCGGTGCATCCCAGTGGATGCCCCAGGGCCACAGCGCCACCATTCGGATTGATCTTGTTCAAATCAAGCCCGCCTTCCTTGATCACAGAAAGCGCCTGCGCGGCGAACGCTTCGTTCAACTCAATCACGTCAATCTGTTCCAGCTTCAGACCGGCCATTTTCAGGACTTTAGGAATCGCATAAACCGGTCCCAGGCCCATTTCTTCCGGCAGATAGCCAGCCGTGGCAAATGCCACCAAACGCGCCATTGGTTTGATGCCGAGTTGCCGGGCTTTGTCACTGGACATGACGACAGTTGCCGCAGCGCCGTCCGAAGTCTGGGAAGAGTTTCCCGCCGTCACCGTCCCTTTCGCATGGAAAACAGGCTTTAAAGCTGCCAAGGCTGCCAGCGTCGACTCAGCCCGCGGTCCCTCATCAATCTTAAAAATGATCTCCATCCGCTTGGGCTTGGAGCCGTTGGGGGTGGTAAAGCTTACCGGCACCGGCACGATCTCGTCTTCGAACTTGCCTGCCTGAATGGCGGCAATGGCTTTTTTGTGGCTGTTTAATGAGAACTCATCTGCTTGTTCGCGCGAGATGCCAAAGCGTTTAGCCAGCCGCTCGGCGGTAAGTCCCATGGATAAATATGAATCAGGGTAGTGGTCCACCAGCCACGGATTGATGGAAACCTTGTTGCCGCCCATAGGAATCATGCTCATGGATTCGGTGCCGCCGCCGATTGCGACCTCGGCGCGTCCTGATGCGACGGAGTCCACCGCCAGCGAAATGGCCTGCAATCCCGAAGAGCAGAAGCGATTGATGGTCATGGCGGAAACTTCCACCGGCAGCCCCGCGCGCAATGACGCAATGCGGGCCACGTTCATGCCCTGCTCGGCTTCCGGCGTGGCGCAGCCAATGATCACATCTTCAATCTCTTTTTTATCGAGCTGCGGGATACGGTCTAACGCGCCTTTAATGGCGACTGCGGCCAGATCGTCCGGGCGCGTGGCGCGCAATGTGCCTTTGCCTGATTTGCCGACTGCGGTGCGAACTGAACTTGCTATTACGACTTCACGCATTGCTTTAGCTCCTGGCTGCTGGCTACTAGCTTTTGGCGAGTAGCTTCTCGTTCTTAACTCCTTAGCCATTGTCATTGGCTCTTGCCCGTTGGCTCATTCCCCAAAAAACTTGTGTAGCGCAGGCGCCCTCGCCTGCAATCGTTAAGCTCTACCTATACCGCCTTTGGGGGGCTCCCCTTCTTATCTCTGCCTACCGAGGGCTTCGCGCGGCTCAATAATTTCGCGCCTGCGGCGCTGAACTGTTTTGAAGTGAGTTAATTCACCGAAACATATTCCGTCACAGCGCTGGGCTCGGGGATTGGGTCGCCATGCTCTCTCATTCCTTCAAGATGAAAGTCAATTGCTTCTCTTATCAATTGTTTTACTTCATCTAGAGTCGAACCTGCTGCGCCTAAACCGGGCAAATCTGGAACATAAGCGCCCCAACCACTCACTGACTTCTCATAAATAACCAGATATTTCATTTGAGCCCCGCCTGTTTCAAAATACTGTTCAAGGTTCCTGGCGGAATGTCCGCTGAAGGATGACCTGCAATGGTTACAGTTCCCGGCTTTGTAGGATGGTGGAACTGTCGATGGCTGCCACGAGTACGCGCCAACTTCCATCCATCATCCTCGATCTTCTTAACCATATCTCTTACTTTCAAGAAATCATTCCAATAAACTCACTGTGGCATCGGCGACGGAGTTGCCGTTGCCGCCGGTGCTGGCTGCTGCGGCGCTGAAGGAGTCGCACTCGGAGCAACAACCGGGCTCGGGCTTGGCGAAGGCATTGCCAACGGGGACTGCGCGGCTTCCGGAGTTGCCGTCGTAACCGGCAAAGCCGTTGGCGTGGGACTCGGCTTGGGCTGCATGTTCACTGCGCTCTTGTCGCTCAACTTTCCATCCGGCCCGAATGTCACACTAATCAAACTATTCTGTCCATCATTAGACACATCCTGCGGAACCGCCACTGCGTATTGCCACGTCGAACCAAGAAACTTGTCACCCTGCTTACTCACATCACAACGCGCGTAATCCGGAGCGCCCATAATGATCTCGACCTCCGACTCGCTCATGCCCGCGTGCACCGTGCTGAACTGCCGCATCCATCGTTCCAGTGAGAGGTCTGACGTGTACGGCACCCGGATGCTGGTGCGAAACTGGTCATAATTCCTGTACTTTGAGTTTCGCGCCACACAACGCTGTTGCTCTTCCTTGGCCGCTTTCACTTTCTTTTGAAAACGAGCGTTCTCTTTTTCCAGGAACTCATAGCCAATCACCATCAGCCACGCTCCCAGCAGGACAAACACACCGAAGATGACGAGTCCGCGTTTCTTCACTAGTTCCTCAGCGGCTTGCCGGTCTTCAGCGTGAACTCTGGCCATTTACGCGCAAAATCGGCGCGCAAACGGGGGCCAGTGCTGGCATTGATGGGAACAATCGACGCGGTTGTAGCCGAAACTAGTGTAGCCGCGGCGGCATTAAAGGTGACGGCGTTGAGAGATACCGTGGGATTAACCACGCGAATGGAGTACTGGATAGAATTGCTTTGAGCGACACCACTGGCCGTCATTAACACGGCTGCGGCCACAATACACACCAGCATGCATACTCTTATCATAACTTCTCTGCCATCTTCTTTCGCCTCGCCCGCATTGATCTCTTTCTTTACTTGTGAATTAATGTCATCTAGAGGACGACAATCCCTTCAAAGAATCGGCTCAAGTAAGCGTGCTTCATCCCTGGATAAGCCTTGGATAAAAATACCTTGAATACAAGATGATTCATCAGCCATAATTGATAAGGAGCTATCAATCATATATTCCCGATGGGGCCCATTAAACTTTGCATCAACAAAGAGCCAACCATCATTCCCAATGGACTGCCTAACCGCCACCATCTTCAGCTCGTCAACGAACTGATCGGAGAACTTTTTCATTTCTCCTTCTTTTTTCCATAGACTCAGATCAAACTGTGGGATTCCGCTATAGCTATGCGCTATATTCAGCCTGGTCCGCTCCAAGAACACCACATCCTTATTAATAAGTAACTTCACATATAGAAGCGATCCACTTTTGATATCTAACGCTATATCTATAAGAGGGACAATTGTGCGTTTTATCCGCCAGTGTAACAGTCTTGCACCATAATGGCTCTCTTCTATTGTGTATCGTATTGATGAAATGCCATGCGCAATGTGCTCTATTTCCCTCTGCACTTCCTGTCTGGCGTCCCGCGTCTGAATTATTCGCAGCATTTAATCTAGAACTGATTGTAGCGGTCACCTGTTAGTTTCTTAATGGCTTGCCGGTCTTCAGCGTATATTGAATGCGTTCCTGCGTTTTCTTCTCGCCACAGAGTGACTTAAATCCTTCTCGCTCCAAATCCAGGATGTATTGCTCGCTGACCGGCATTCCCGGCGTTACGTTGCCGCCGCAAATTACCTCCGCCACCTTGGTCGCGACCTTTACATCATGGTCGCTGATATATTCCGCCTGCCTCATTAGATGGATTCCCAGGCGCAACGTCGCAAGCACGTTTTCTCCCGGCGCGGGAATGTCCATTCGAGGGACGGGCGCGCGATAGCCGGCGCGGGCCAGTTCCAGAGCTCGATCTTTGGCATCCGCCAGAATGCGCTCGCGATTCATGGAAATCACGTCGCCTTCAGAAAGAAAACCCAGAGCGCGGGCCTCATAAGCGGATGTGGAAACTTTGGCCATGGCGATAGTTTCAAAAATGCGCTTCATGCCTTCCATTACTTCCACCGATTCGCCGCGACCGTCAGGCCGCACGGCTTTGGCATTGTCCAGCGCGCGCAGCAGCATTTCTTTGCAGCCACCGCCACCGGGCAGCAACCCCACGCCGACTTCAACCAGCCCCATATAAAGCTCAGAGTGGGGCTGGCGAGCGGCTGAGTGCAGGTTGATTTCGCAACCACCGCCCAGCGTCATGCCATAAGAGGCCGTCACCACGGGGCGTGAGCAGAACTTGATGGCCTGCGTCATGCTCTGGAACTGCTTGATGGCCATGTCAACTTCGTCCCACTCTTCTTCCTGAATGGCCAGCACCAGCATCATCAGGTTGGCGCCAACGGAAAAATTCGCCGAGTCGCCGGTGATCACGAAAGCCTCAAACTGATCGCCAATGCCGCCCGTTTTAAGCGATTGCGTGACCATCTGCACAATGTCGCCGCCCAGGGCGTTCATCTTGGTGTGAAATTCGATGCAGCCCACGCCATCGCCCAGATCAATGAGCGAAGCTCCGGCATTCTTCTTCACCACGCCGTTGGATTTTTTTGCCGTTGAGACTGACCACACGCCTTCAGCAACCTGCACCGGCTTGTATTGTCCAGTGCGAAGATCAAAGTAAGCGCGGCCGGAGGGCGATGAAGGATCGTCTTTGTACCAGGTCTTTGCTCCGGCGGCCAAAAGCTTTTCTGCATTGGCCGAAACCGGCTTGCCTTCCTTCTTCATGCGCGCGACGGTCTGTTCCAGGCCGGCCAGGTCCCAGACTTCAAATGGCCCGACTTCCCAGTTAAAGCCCATGCGCATGGCCTGATCGATCTCAACCACTGTGTCGGCGATTTCAGGGATGCGGTTGGCGGAATAGTTCCAGAGGTCGGAGAGCGTGGTCCAGATAAACTGCGTTGCCTTGTCGCGTGGGTCGCCGTTCAGTATCGTGCGCAGGCGCTCACCCATATCTTCAATGTTCTTGGCCATCTCCAGAGCAGGGAATTTAGCTTTCTGCGTGGGATGGTACTCCAGCGTCTTCCAGTCAATGGTCTGGCGTTCCTCGCCCTGTGGGCCTTTGATCTTTTTGTAGAAGCCCGATTTCACTTTGTCGCCGAGCAGCTTCTTTTCCAGCATCTGCTTAAAAAAGTCAGGCAGCTTCAGGTCAGAGCGCTCGTCCTGTACGTTTTTGCTGAAATTGGTGACTACGCTGCCCAGCACGTCAAGCCCCACAAGGTCGATGGTGCGAAACGTTGGTGCTTTGGTCCAGCCACCGCTTGAGGTCAGCGCATCCACTTCTTCAATGGTCAGGTCCATCTCCTGCATCACGCGGAAAACGTTCAGCCCGGCAAATGTGCCGATGCGGTTGGCAATAAAGTTCGGCGTATCTTTGGCAACAACAATTCCCTTGCCCATGCGCACATCACAGAAATGCGAGACGGTCTCAATGGCGGCGGGATCAGTTTGCGGCGTGGGGATAATTTCCAGCAGGCGCATGTAGCGCGGAGGATTAAAGAAGTGAGTGCCAAACCAATGACGGCGAAAATCTTCACTGAATCCTTCAGCAATACTGGCGACAGGGAGCCCACTGGTGTTGGTGGTAACAATGCTGCCGGGCTTGCGCACGGCTTCCACCTTCTTGAGCAGGCCGCGCTTGATGTCTAGATTTTCCGCGACGGCTTCAATGATCCAGTCGCAGTCGACGAGCAGTTTCAGGTCGTCATCAAACGTGCCGATGGTGATCAGCCGCTCCAGCCCTTTTTCAAAGAAGGCCGCGGGCTTGGATTTGACCGCCGCTTCCAGTCCGCCGGCCACGATCTTTCTGCGCGCTGCTTTGTCGGTACTCTGAGTAGCGTCGGGCGTAACAATATCCAGCAGCACGCAAGGCACTCCGGCATTGGCAAAGTGCGCGGCGATCCGTGCGCCCATGGTTCCCGCGCCCAGCACGGCTACCTTATTAATGCGTTGATGGCCAGTCTTCATACCCTGGGGGGCTGCCTGCGCGGCAGCGCCGTTGGAAGTGCGGGATTGAGGGACGACAGGAACGGCAACATTACTCATCTGGGCATCTCCTGGGATTCTGGTCGAGCGGGTGAGTAGACGAGTCGAGAGTCGTTCAAAATCATAACAGTTTTCATTGATCAGGCAGTGGCGCGGGATTGAATCGCCGCATCCATCAAAGCTGCAACGGAATCTTTGAAAAAATACTTAAAGCCTTTAGCCATCAAAATGCCTACTGAGCAGATAGACAGCTCTTCAAAACACAGTTTTAATTATAATGAATGAACATTCATTCAGTCAATCTATGCTTTTGTATTTAAATCACTTACAGTTTTATTGTAGGGCAATAAAGTGCTATATCATGCGGAATGCCACGCGGTTTCCCCGATCATGACGTTCTTTCTTTCGCCCGCGCTAACCGGAAAGCAAACGCTCTTCCACGATCAGCGCGATCTTCTTCTGCACCTTCGCGATTGCCTCCCCTGCTTCCACGGTTGCCACACGATGCGGTGCTCGTTTGGCGATAGCCAGATAAGCAGCCTGGACGCGCTCATAGAAAGCGCGGCTCTCTTTTTCAAACCGATTTTCATCTTCTGCCATCAATTTGGCCTGCTCCACATTCCGCCGGCGTGCGCGTGCGACGGTGCGGGCCACGTCAGAAAGCATAAGTATGGTCAGGTCAGGCTGGAGATCGCGGCATAACGTCTTATGAAGTTGCAGCACAACGTCGCTGCCAAGCTGACGGCCTCCACCCTGATAGGCTTCACTGGAATCGGTAAAGCGGTCGCACAAGACCCACTGTCCGCGATTGAGCGCCGGCAAAACCTGCTCATCAATGTGCTGGGCGCGGTCGGCAAACATCAACGCCAGTTCCGCAATAGGTGATAGTCCAGAGGTGCGTGAGCTAAGCAGGACAGCGCGCAGCTTTTCGCCCAGCATGGTCCCGCCGGGTTCCCGGGTTGTGATCACGTCAATCCCGCGCTCACGCAGATATACGGCAAGGTTTTCCAATTGCGTGGACTTGCCTACGCCGTCCAGGCCTTCAAAGGTGATGAACTTGCCGCGTTGTGGAGGCACGATAGAGATTTAATCATAAACCGCAAGACAACAAGGGCTGTTTCACGGCAAAATAGCTGGAGCAGTTTCCAGCAGGAGAACCCCATGCGATTGGGCGACGATATAGACGACCATTGTTCGCGCTGCAAACGCAGCACCGATCATTCCATCGTTTCCATGGTGGGCGAGGAAGTACTCAAGACGCGCTGCCGCACCTGCAACAGCGAGCACAAGTATCGCCAGAATAAGAGCCGCAACAAAGAGATGACCGCCAAAGAAGCATTCGACCATGTTCTGGCCAGCGTGACGGGCGCGCAGGCGGAAACGCCCACTCCGGCAAAGAAGAAAAAACCGAAATAATTATCGATAACTAAAGCGCCTGTCCGGCAGCCGTTTTGCCCGCGATCAACAGTCTCTCTTGCGTTTGGCGCGATGCTTCTTTAGTCTGGTGCACTCTCTTGGAGTCAATCATTTCATGCAAACCATTCAAGGCACCGCGCGTTTTCTTTGTTTCCTGATTGTTATAGCCGCTTTAACGCAACCTGTTCTGGCGCAAAAAAAGAAATCCGCCGCAAAGGCTACTGCTCCCGCGGCGTCGTCCCAGCCCATTAAGCTTGCAGTTGACGCCACCAGCGCACCGCAAAAAATTCTGCATGCGCAATTGCAGATCCCCGTTACACCGGGAGAAGTCAATCTGGCTTTTCCTAAATGGATTCCCGGCGAGCACGGCCCCACTGGCCCCATCGTCGATCTGACCGGTCTGAAGTTTTTTGCCAATGGACAACGTTTGACCTGGCGCCGTGATCTGGATGAAATGTTTACCATCCATGTAACTGTGCCTCAAGGCGTAAATACGCTGGAGGCGCAACTGGACCTGGTATTGCCCGCTCCGCCAGAGGGCTTTTCGTCGGGAGCGTCGGCCACAACTCAGCTCGACATGCTCAGTTGGAACCAGGTGGTGCTTTATCCGTTGATTGCGGGCAGGCACACGGACGATATTCCGATTGTGGCATCCTTAAAGCTGCCTGCGGGCTGGCATTATGGGACCGCGCTGCCAGTAGCGGGCGAGAGTGGCGGACAAATTAATTTTCAGCAGGTGTCGCTGACCACGCTGGTGGATTCGCCGGTGCTTGCAGGAGCGCACTTCCGCCGCATTCCCCTAACGCCGGAAGGCCCGATCCAGCATTACATTGATGAGGTTTCCGATGGCGATGCCGCTTTGCAAATGCCGCCTGAAACCATCGAGCACTATAAGCGGCTGATTGCTGAAACGGGTGCGCTTTACGGAGCGCGGCATTATCGCGACTATCATTTCCTGCTCACCTTGAGTGACCATACAGCGCACTTTGGGCTGGAACACCATGAATCCAGCGATGACCGCATAGGCGAGCGCACCATGATTGACGATGACGCGCGCTGGCTTGCCGCCGGCCTGCTGCCGCATGAAATGTCACATTCATGGAATGGCAAATATCGCCGCCCAAAAGGGCTGGCAACGCCTGATTACCAGGTGCCCATGGAAGGCGATCTGCTCTGGGTCTATGAAGGCCTCACGGAATATCTGGGGGAAATTCTTACTCCGCGCGCCGGTCTGTGGACCAAACAACAGTTCCTTGACGAAACCGCGGAAACGGCCGCCGCGCTCGATCACACGCCCGGACGAAGCTGGCGTCCGCTGCAGGATACGGCTGATGCAGCGCAGATTCTTTACGGCGCGCTGCCGGAATTTGAGAGCTGGCGGCGCAGCGTGGACTACTATCCTGAAGGCTTTCTGATCTGGCTGGAAGCGGACACAGTCATCCGCCAACAGACCAACGGCGCGAAATCCATGACCGATTTCTGCCACATCTTTCACGGTGGCGGCAACACGCCTCCAATGGTGAAACCCTACACGTTTGACGACGTTGTCAATACCCTGAATCAGGTCACGCCTTATGACTGGAAGAAATTCCTGCGCGACCGCCTTGATACTTATGGTCCGGGAGCGCCGCTGGGCGGCATCACCAACAGCGGATGGAAGCTGGTGTATGACGACAACGCCAGCGAGTTCACCAAAGCCATGGAGAAAGTCCACAATGCCGTGGACGCACGTTTCTCCATCGGACTTTCGCTTGATGACAAAGGCGGCATTCGCGACGTGATCATGGACAGTCCTGCGTGGAAAGCCGGCATTGCTCCCGGAACTACGCTGATCGCCGTCAATGGCAGGAAGTTTGATCCGGATATTCTCCGCGACGCACTCAAGGCCGGCAAGGGCAACGGACCGAACCTGGAGTTGCTGGTGATGAACGGCGACTACTACAAGACGTTCACGCTCAACTATCACGACGGCGAAAAATACGCTCATCTCGTCCGCGATGAATCCAAACCGGACATGTTGAGCGACATTATTAAGCCGTTGGCGAAGTAACCGCCGGCAATTAGCAACTAGCAGTTGGCAATTAGCCAAAAGAGCCCGTCGAATGTTGGCGGGCTTTGCTTCGTCTTGGCAAAATGGCAGCACTACAAAAAATTAACTGATGTGCGGCATCGCGGTTCCGATCACCCGATGTCTCGATCTCCAGATCACCCGTTCCGCTTCACTCTTCCACTCCGGCAAACAAATCCGTTTCCATCTCAGCTTTACGCGGCGTAATGCTATTGGCCAGATGAAATACTTCCGTTTTTCCGCGCTTCCGGATTGTCTCTTCAAAGAATCCGAACAGCGGCTGTTGCGAAGTGTGAAGCTTAAATGCGGCAATTTTCGTGTCAATTTCATGCGGCTCTAACTGGATCACCGTTGTAGTGGGCGCCAGGGCCACCGGTTGGCGGTCAGGCATGGTAAACAGCGCGGTAGCGTAGTAGAGCTTCTGCGTCCGATGCGGCGTAAGCCCGTTCCCTAATTCATCGGCAAAGCGGTTAGTGCGCCCAGCCCAGTGGCAGGCCATGGTGCCAAAAACAGAAACCATGGAGTGGTCAGGATGCGCGGTAATCGCGCCCTCAGTCCCCATGGTCATCACCACATGCGGACGCAGCTCGCGCACACGGCGCGTGAGGTCCGCAACCACAGCGTGAAAATCCTGGCGGTCGAGTTTTCCGTCAGGATAATTCAGCACCGTACCCTGGCTGACCTTAAGCAGCTTGCAGGCTGCTTCAAATTCCTTCCGGCGGGCAGCGGAAAGCTCCTCATCTGATTTGGCGCTGCCTCGATGCGTGGCCGCCTGGCCGGGAGTAAGGCAGATTACGTGAGTTTCCACCCCTCGTCCGGCATAGCGCAGAAGCGTACCGCCGAAGCTGCCCGCCTCGTCGTCGGGATGGGCAGTAAAACACAAAAGGCGAAGCATCTTTTTTCCCTCTATCCTTCTCTCATCAGATGAGCTTCTTGTGTATCACGGCATAGCCCGGCCGCGCCATTCACTGAAGCCTTGCTTTGGAATTTCAGCCAATGAAAACACGCTGCACCACCGGAATCGTTGTGGTCCTCGCCACCACTTTAACCCTGGCAATCCGGACAGACGCAAAGAGCGGCCCTGGTTTACACTCCGCCATGCCTGCTGGATATGAGATCGTCACCCTCAAACCTTCAGGCGCAAGCCTTTCGCTGATGGGGCTGATCGAATGCCCTGAGCTTGAGGGCGCGCAGCATATAGCCGACGGCTCGAAAAGTAAGCTCATTGCCGCCGACGGCTCCACGATCACCGAATTTCCTCAGCGTTTCAGTTTTCGCATTACTGCATCGCTGCGCAAAGTAGTACTTGATGCGCCTGCTGCCACCATCAACGTAGCGGAAGACCCGCAGGACCTTCTGCTGAAACTCAAGTTCCGCATCCGTGCTTACAGCGGTATGGAATCGCGCGAAATTGTTCCGGAAAATGTTGAAATGATCGGCATGCCCGCCGATGTTCCCTATGACGAGCGGGTCTATCGCGTAAATATCAACGCAGGCACAATGCCCATCACGGATAGAGTAGTCATTGATGTCCTCTCGCCGGAAGGTGATCGGCTCACCCACTTTGCCTTTAGCCTGCTTTAACTTTTGGCTGTTGCGGGCGCGGTGGATGGCTGCCATCCCTGGTTTGCCGCTGGTTCCGTGACTACCGTTGTAGTTGGCAAAGGCATCCATGCCCGGATTTCCGGCATGGCGGCGCGGGCGGCAACTTCTCCACAGCGGATCAGGTCGGGGGCGCGGACAAAATCGTCATAAGCAAACTCCCCTATTTCCGGCTGTAACACGATGTCGGAAGCCGCTTTCCATGGCCCGCACATCCGCTCCTGCGCAATCGAAAAACATTGCCCAATCACGTCAAATACATGGCGTGGACCGCCCGGTTTGACCCAATGCGCCGCCAGATGGACAGAGATAACGCGCTCGGCGCCCATATCGCGCAATGGCATGGCGGGGACTGAATGGGCCAGCAAGCCATCCACAAGTAACTGGCCGCCAATTTTCACTGGCTGAAACATTCCCGGATACGCACAGCTTGCCCGGACAGGATCAATCAACTCTCCCGTGGTAAAAATCGCGGGATCTCCGGTAATAATGTCGGTTGCGGCAATCGCCAACGGTATCTTCAGTTCTTCAAATGTTTTACAGCGCAGTATTTTGCGCAGGAAGACAGCCATCTTGTCATTGCTGAACAGGCCAAAGCGGGAAAAAGTCCAGCGGGAAAAATCTTTGAACCGCACCAGCGCAGCCACTTCTTCCAGCTCTTTGGCGCTTATGCCGCTGGCGTAGGCGGCTCCAATCACAGATCCCACGCTGGTTCCGGCAATAAAATTTACAGGAATATTTTCTTCTTCCAGCACTTTCAGGATGCCAATGTGGGCCAGTCCGCGGGCAAATCCTCCGCCCAGCGCGATTCCTACTTTTGGTATCTTAGGTATTTCGACGGGAATTTCAGGGATTGTCTGGCGGGCAAGCTCGCGCCCCAGGGCCCGCACAGATCGTACGATCTTATTCAGCGGATTCTTCACCGGGGCTCCTTACTGCTGCGACTGCCGGACCAGCTTTGCACCTACTATCGTAAGATGCTGCCTAACCGCAAATGTTGCACAGTAACTTGAACGCTAAAGATGAACAATTAGTTTCACTCTTATTTTTCCCTTAAACCTGCACAACGTACAGTAACCTTGGTAACCTCAAAATGGGCCGGAAACTGGGTCAAAATCCCGTGTAAATAGCTCCTTTTGCTCGATTTTGCGTGTTCAAGGAAGCACTTTTAAACAAATGCTGCGAGAATTTTCCGCCGGGGCGCTGGTTTTGCGCCACATGCAAAAACAATGGTGGGTGGCCGTCATTGAGCCGGGCCGCGAAGGCGAGCCAGAGGACCGTAAACATGTGGTCGCGCTGCCCAAAGGCAATGTCGATTCCGGGGAAAAGCCCGCTGAGACCGCCCTGCGGGAAGTCCATGAAGAAACCGGGCTTCGCGCCGCATTGATCACCAAGCTTGGCGACATCAAGTATGTTTACGTCCGCAAGTGGGCCGGCAACGAAAAAGCTTTTAAGGTGGTTTCTTTCTATCTCACCAAATACCAGTCCGGCCAGATCGATGACATCACTGAAGCCATGCGGCATGAAGTGCGCCGCGCTTACTGGCTCCCGCTGGCTGAAGCCCCCGGCAAGCTCAGTTACACCGGCGAACGCCAGATGGCGGAAAAAGCCCTTGAATATGTGAACGCCCACCCCGACGAACTATCTCTCAAGAACGATTAAAATCCGTACAACGCTGGATCGCACGATACCGCCCACCCGACCCAGGACCGCAGGCGCCCCTCGCCTGCGACCGATCTCTTCTTTTCCTTTGCGTCCCTCAGCGCCCTTTGCGGTAAAAGATCTTGCCTGATCTAAGGTGAATCCCTATCCACCCCCACCGGGGGTCGGACGTTTTGTTGCAAGCAAAGCTTTTATCCAATTCGACCGAACGGCCACCGAACGGTTGAAGCCATTTTTCAGCCTGATTTCGGCCTCGAATCGAGTGACTTTTCTTCCATCCCGAGCTTGCTCAATTGCGCTACAATCCAGAATCAACTTCCTGGAGCTTTGCACCATGCCACATGGTTATTATCTGGCGTATGTAGCCACCTGCGATTCGCCTTACTGGCACTATGGCTTTGGTCAATTGCCCAAGCCTCCCGCCGGAACCATTCCCAAGGGCGGCTTGGTTTACCTGCAAAGGCCACCGGACACCCTGGGCACCCACCAAAGCGGATACCTCTATGGCGTCGGTCGAATACTGGTAAAGATCGGCACTTTCCAACCCGCGCCGGCCCTGGTTACCGACAATTAAGTCATCGATAATTAAATTGTCAAAGATCAATTTCCTGCTCCCTTGAGAGCAGCTCTGCAAAGATCTGCTTTGCCATATTTTCGCCTACAATCAATAGCGAAAATAATTACCGCTGCAATTTGATCCCTATACGCTTGGTAAGGCAATCTCTCCGGGTGTCGGGTATGTGTTCCTCATTGCGCACCCCCGGCTCGCGCGGGCGAACGGTAACGCGCAGTCCCCGCCAGGGGACGGTTGGCAGTAGACCGCCGTTTCAACGGCAGGAAAGAATCAGAAAAGAATCCCATCCGTGCGTCGCAGAGCCTGCCCTGAGCGCAACACGAGGTCGAACGGGCCCGCGAGCAGCGGAGCGGAGCGCTTTCTTTTCTGCTGCTGTTTCCAGGCAACATCTCGCGGCACGGTATCACATTAAAAAGCGCAGGCAAATCCAAAATGTTGCCTGGCCGAAGGTAATTTTGAATCAGTACTTTACACAGGTCAAATCTAAGGCTAATTTCCTCTTGACACGTATCGCATATTGAAATATTGTTATTGCGATTAGCAATATGAAGCTTGGTGAAAAATTACGCTACCTTAGGCTGATGGAAGGCAATCTTCGCGGCTTTGGTCGAGAGATGACGCAGCAGGAAGTCGTAAAAGCTGTCACTCGCGAGCTGAAGATGAAGATCAGCCAGAGCTATCTCTCGCAAATTGAGAATGGCGCGCGTCCGCACCTGACAAATAAAACGCGCCTGCTGCTGGCAAAGTTTTTCAACGTTCATCCCGGATATTTGGTCGACGATCCGGAAGGGTTTCACAATGAGCTGTTGTCTGATCTGAGCGCGGCGGAAGATACGCTGGATCTCTGGTTGATTCAGGGCGCGGAGCGTTTCCGGCGCGATCCCCCGGTAAGCCGCGCGCTGCTCAACTTGGCCAAGCACAAGGATTCACGCAGTTGCCTGGTGCTGATGGAAGCGATTCTGGAAACGCCTGAGCTGGCGGAAAAGTTGCTGCACGTGTTGCGCCCGCAGCAGCAGAAGGGCGCGCCGGAGATAAGCGAGGCTTAGTTTATGAACTGGGAACTCTTTTATCTAATCTGTTTCGTCGTGGGATTTGCCTATACCGCGTTCTCATTTTTAAGCGGCACGCTGCATTTCCATTTTCATGTGCCGCATCATTTTGGGCATGGAGCAGGGCATTCCGGAGCCAGTGGCGCGCGCGGCTCGAGCTTAGGATTTTTCAATCCCATGACCATTGCGGTGTTCCTGGCATGGTTCGGCGGCACCGGATACCTGTTGGTCCATCTGCGCCACATCTGGGTATTTGCCGGACTTGCATTCTCAACTTTGTCCGGATGCGTGGGAGCGGGAATTGTATTTGTCTTTGCGGCAAAGTATTTTCTGGCGCATGAGTCCAGTCTTGATCCCATGGATTTTGAAATGGTCGGCGTGCTGGGCAAGGTAAGCGGGACCATTCGCAGCCGTGGCACGGGCGAAATTATTTTTGTGCAGGAAGGCGCGCGCAAAGCCTGCGCCGCCCGCAGTGAAGAAGGCGAAGAAATAAAGCGTGGTGATGAAGTGGTGGTCACGCGCTTTGATCACGGAATAGCGTACGTGCGTCGCTGGAGCGAGCTTGCAGAAAGGGCCGGAGTCATGCCGGCGGAAGAGGAGAAGAGTTTGTGAAATTCCCAGGAGGATCTATGGAGTGGCAAACAATCGCGATCTTTGCCGGTATGGCCGTTTTGGCAATCATGCTCGTCATCAGCATGCTTGCCCGCCTGTACCGTAAAGTTGGACCCAATGAAGCGTTGCTGGTGTATGGGCGCGGCAAGACGCCGCGCGTTGTCAAAGGCGCAGGCACTGTGATCTGGCCGCTCATTGAAAGCTGCCGGCTTTTGTCCCTTGAATTGATGTCGTTCGACGTTGCGCCGCAGCAGGACCTATACACCAATCAGGGTGTCGCGGTGACGGTTGAGGCCGTGGCCCAGATCAAGGTCAAGTCAGACGATATTTCCATCCGCACCGGCGCCGAGCAATTTCTCAGCAAGACGCCGCCCCAGCGTGAAGGCCTGATCCGCCTGGTGATGGAAGGCCATCTTCGCGGGATCATCGGCCAGCTTACGGTGGAGCAGATTGTGAAAGAGCCGGAGATGGTGGGCGACCGCATGCGCGCCACCTGCGCCGGTGACATGAGCAAGATGGGATTGGAAGTAGTTTCTTTCACCATCAAGGAAGTTCGCGACAAGAATGAATACATCGCCAACATGGGCCGCCCCGACGTTGCCCGCATCAAACGCGACGCTGACGTTGCCGCCGCTGAAGCTGAGCGCGATACGGCCATCAAAATGGCGGAAGCGCAGCGCGCCGCAGCTATCGCCCGCGCCCAGGCCGATCAGGAACGTGTGCTGGCGGAAACGCTTTCCCAGGCTAAGCAGGCAGAAGCGCAGCGCGATCTGGAAGTGAAAAAGGCCGAATATGCTGAACTGGTCAAAAAGCAGCAGGCGCAGGCTGATAAGGCCTACGAAATTCAGCAGAACATCCAGCAACAGCAGGTGATTGCGGAGCAAGTCAAGGTGCAACTCATTGAGAAAGAACAGCAGACCAAGGTGCAGGAAGCCGAGATCGCGCGCCACCAGAATGAACTGATTGCTACCGTGTTGAAGCAGGCGGAAATTGAGAAGCAGCGCGTGCTCAACATAGCGGAAGCCGAGAAGCAGCGCCTGATCGCGGAAGCTGAAGGCCGCGCCAGCGCCACCCGCATGCAGGGTGAAGCTGAAGCCGACATCATCTTCAAGAAGGGTGAGGCTGAAGCCAAAGCCATGAACATCAAGGCCGAGGCATACCAGGAATATAACCAGGCAGCCGTGGTGGATAAGTTAATCAGCGGCTTGCCGGAAGTTGTGCGCGCCATGGCAGCGCCGCTGGCCAACGTGGACAAGATCACCATCGTCTCTACCGGCAACGGCACAACTGCTGGAGCCAGCAAGATTACCGGAGATATGGCGGCAATCGCGGCGCAGGTTCCGGCCTTGTTTGAAGCGCTCTCTGGGATGAGCATGGCGGAGCTGTTCTCCAAGGTGAAGCAGATCGGTGACAAAACGCCAAAGCCTTCACCCGAACTGCCGAGCGGTGATGATTCGTCCACGGTCAAGGCCAAGGCGGCAGCCAAGTAACTGGCATCGGCTGCGGTTTTTTTAGCGATGGTGGCCGGCAGGTCTGGGCAGCGCAGACAGCCTGCCGGTGGTTCTGAAATGCACTGCGTTGATGGAGAAGGTTATGAAGAAAATTTCGCTCGTTGGTCTGGTTTTGGGAGCGATTCTGGGAATTGTGGCTGCGCTCCTGGCTGGCGTCTGGATCATATGGCTGGGCGCGGGTCTGGCTATGGGCTTGGTGATTGGCTCCGTTCGGGCGCGTCGCGGCCGTTTCCAGCCACGCAACATGCGGACGGGGCAACTGAATTCGTAAACAGCTCAAGTAGAGCAAGTCAAAAGGATTTGGAGGCGTTATGGCATTACTGGAAAGAGTTTCAACATTGATCCGCGCTAATTTAAACGAACTGATCGACAAAGCTGAGCATCCGGAAATCATGATCAAGCAGGTCATTCTGGACATGGAAAACCAGTTGCTTCAGGTAAAAACACAGGTGGCCATTGCGATTGCCGATCAGCACCTGCTGGAGAAAAAGCAAAAAGAGAATGAAGAGAAGATTGCCGACTGGGGCCGCAAGGCGGAGATGGCCGTCGGCAAAAAACAGGATGACCTGGCGCGCGCGGCCATTGAGCGCGGACTGCACTATAAACAGATGTCGGAAAATTTCCGTCAGCAGGTGGCCGACCAGGCGCTGCAAGTGGAGACACTCAAAAATGCTCTCAACAAGCTGACACAGAAGCTGGAAGAAGCGCGTTCACGGAGTGAGTTGCTGATTTCCCAGTCTCGCCGCGCCCGCACTTTGGGTAAGGCCGCCGATGCGCAGTCTGCCGTGTCTGGCCCCAATCACGGAGCAACATTTGATCGCATGAAGCATAAGGTCATGCGGCAGGAAGCTATTGGACAGGCCACGACCGAACTGCTTTCATCTGCGGGAGCCAGCGTGGAAGACCGTTTTGCCGCCATGGAAAAAGAAGACGAGATCAACCGCATTCTGGGTGAGTTGAAAGCGAAGCGGGCATAGTTATTGATCGGGCTATCTCCATTGTTGCCGGCGGCGGAAAGTAACTGGGGCCGTCGCTGGCTGTATCACTAAATTCGGATTTTTGTTGGGATGGAACGCAACAGCTTCTCACGTACAATTGCATTGAATGAATCGGGCCATTGTCGCGATTGCTTTTTGTATTTTGTTGGTCAACGTTCATGCGCAGTCTAAGCGTGAGCATCAGCTTTTTGACCTGGTGAATCATGAGCGGGAAAAGGCCGGCCTGAGCAAACTGGAATGGAATGGCCAGTTGGCGCAAGCGGCGCTGGCGCATTCCAAACTTCTTGCCGAGCACCGGGACCTCTCGCATCAGTTTCCCGGCGAGCCGCTTCTGCAAGAGCGGGTTGGCACAACCGGCCTGCGTTTTAACTCGGTAGCGGAAAATGTGGCGGAAGCACCCGATGTGGACGCTGCGCACAAGGCCCTGATGCAATCGCCGGGACATCGTGCCAATATTCTCCACAAGGATTACAACGCTATTGGGATCTCCATTGTTGAGCAGGGGGATGAGCTTTTTGTCACCCAGGACTTTGCTCACACTTTGGGTTCCTATACCGAAAAGCAGGTTCGCGATGCCATTGTTGCCAGTTTCAACCATGCCAGGCGCGCGCACAGGCTTCGGCCAGTGGATGTTGTTATTGATCCTCATCTGAAGAAGCCGGCCTGCGCGCAAGATCTGGACACGGAAAGGTTGATTCAAAACCTGCCGGGCGCTTCCGGCCTGGTGATATTTTCTTTGTCTGCGCCGGGTCCGCTGCCGGACGATCTGAAAAAGTTCACCAGAGATAAAACGGTTGAGCGCATGAACATCGGCGTGTGTCTGCAAACCGGCGGCAAGAATGGCTTTTCTAAATTCTGGGTTGTAGCGGCATTTTTTCCAGCGGAATAGCGCGGCATGAAGGCATTGTTAATCGGCATGAGGACGTTGCGGCTAAGACATCTTAGTTATCTATTGCTGTTCTGGGCGAGTTTCGCTGTGGCCGCCTCGTCCATGTCGTCTTCTGAAAAGCGCGTTTTTGACGATCTGAACCAGGAACGCACGAGGAATGGCCTGCCGGTGCTTGAATGGAATGATCAGATAGCCGCCGCGGCGCGCACA
This sequence comes from Candidatus Angelobacter sp., assembly GCA_036495645.1. Lineage (GTDB taxonomy): Bacteria > Acidobacteriota > Terriglobia > Terriglobales > Acidobacteriaceae > Angelobacter. The sequence continues at coordinate 56,280 of DASXMN010000031.1, read as the reverse complement.
CATGCAGGCTTGCTGCGTGAAAATAACAGGCTTTCTCATCAGTTCCAGGGTGAGTCCGTGCTTTCAGAGCGCCTTGGCGCAACTGGCGTACGCTTTACCATAGCTGCGGAAAATGTTGCTATCACCGAATATATTGAAGACGTGCATCTGGCGCTCATGGGGTCGTCCGGCCATCGCGCCAATATGCTCAATCCAAAATACAATGCCGTTGGAATTGGCGTGGCGGAGCACGCGGGAAAGATCTACGTAACGCAGGACTTCATCTTTCTTGTTCCCATGTACTCTGAAGCGCAGTTCAGCGCAGCTTTTGCGGAATCATTCAATGCGGCGCGAAATGGCCGCGCGATCAGGAGACTTGAGGTCCAGCCTGACACGAAGCTGCACGAATTGGCCTGCGCAACAAATGGCAACGCCGCAAAACTGGTGGGCAACGTCGCCGGTGCAAGCTCCGTGGTGGTTTTTACCTCGTCTGAGCCGCACCATTTGCCGGAGCAACTGATGACGCGCATCGCGGACCCGAATTTTCACCGTATGAAATTTGGCGTGTGCTTCCGCCCCGATCAGGAACATGGCTACGCAAATTTCTGGGTGGTGGCTGCGTTCGGAAATTGAGCTGGCTCTTTCGTGATGATGGGCTGGGCAGCCCTGTATCACTCCTCCGCTTCTTCCTGCAGCGCGGTCAAAACTTCCTCATCGACATTCCAGTGTTTTAGCACCTTGATGGCGATACCCACGCTAAAGCCCGCGCGCATCAGCCCCCGGAAAATGCGAGCGGTTTCCTTGTCGTTTTCCGGCTTTTTCAGCCGCTTGCGTTTCAGATACGCCCGCGCCTGCTCTTCTTCGTTGACTGCCGAGTAAGCTTCGTCCACCACTTTTTCGATCACGTCGGCATGGACGCCTTTGACTTTTAATTCCGTAGTCACCCGGCGGCGGCCAAATTTCTGGTTGTCCCGGCGAAAGCTCGAATAGGCGGTAGCGTACTGCGTGTCATTCAGATACTTTTTCTCTTTCAGGCGCAGAACCACCATGTCCACCAGCAGCGTGCCAATCTCGCCTTCCGGGACACGTTGCCGCATTAGCCGCTTCAACTCCGCGACAGTTCGCATACGGCGTCCCAGAGAGCGAACGGCGTATTCATACAGAGAGTTCTCGTCGTCATAAAGTTTCTTTGGGCGCTTAAACGGCATGAAAGGGAAGGATAGCAGAAGAAGGTTTGCCGCGAATGAACGCGAATAAACACGAATAATCCCTTATCTAACATGCTGGGTCTTTCACCAAGCACCCAGTCGAGAGAAAGGAAGGCTCCCTTGTCCCCCGATGGTCTCTGATTTGCGATCACCCGATCCCGCGCGATTTCCCGATCTCCCGATTTTCCTCACGCTCGGGCCACAAACTCCCGCGTCTCCGTGGAGACCTTGACCTTCTCACCCTCTTTAATAAAAAGAGGCACACGGATTTCCAGCCCGGTTTCGAGCGTAGCGGGTTTGGTCACGTTGCCGCCGGAAGAGTCACCGCGCACGCCTGGCTCCGTCTGGGCAATCGTCAACTCCACATGCGGAGGCAGTTGCAGGCCGATGGCATTGCCATTGTACTTATGCACCTGGATGATCAGGCCTTCGCCAAGAAAATCTTGCGCGTCGCCAATCATCTCTTGTGAGAGTGCAAGAGTCTCAAAGCTCTCCTGGTCCATAAAGTAAAAACCGTCCGCGTCGCTATATAAGTAAGATGCCGGAACCATTTCCAGGTCGGGTTCCTTGAACTTGTCGCTGGCTTTAAAGGTTTTATCAAAGACGGCGCGGGTGAGCATGTTGCGCATTTTCAGGCGGACCAGAGTCTGGCCGCCGCGGGCGGTTGGAGTGTTAACCTCCACGTCAAGGCAGTGGAAAGGCGTGCCGTCCAGTTCAAAAAACATTTTGCGCTTAATATCTATGGCATCGATCAGTGCGGCCATGGGTTCCTTCGGGGCATGATGAATCAACAAACGCTTTGTAGGATGTGAGACGGAAATATTCCCATAACCGCAGATGACTCCGTTCTTTCCGCAAAAGCACTGAATGAAAAGACGCCGCCCCGGCAGTTATATCTACTTATTCTCCGGGTTGCGCTTGATTACCGGCCGATCGCCACCACCGTTTTCATCAGGCTTCTTATCGCCTGCGGTGCGGCGCAGCTCCGGATTCTCCTGCTCCTTGCCGTCTTTAGGGAGTTTGTGTTTCATGATCAGGGTCAGCCGCTTCTTGGCTTGCTGGAACTCCGATGTATCCATGATGTACTGATCGCGCGGCGGCAGGATGGTGCCGATCTCACGCTGCGATTGCGCGATCCTATCCGGCGTCTGCGGATGGTCGCCATAAAGCTTCATTGCAAATCCTGGACGTCTCTTCTCCAGGGCCTGCAACTTTTCAAAAAAGTCGATCATGCCATTCGGATCATAGCCGGCCTTGTAGGCGTACTGCACGCCAAGATAATCGGCCTGGGCTTCAAAGTTACGGCCAAACTTGCTGAAAACAGCCGGTATTCCGAAGTTCGCAGCCTGGTTGACTCCAATCCCGGCAATGCCTCCCGTCATGATTATCACCGGGATCATCGCGAACTGGGCCAGGGCCCCGCGCGTGGCCTCACGCGCCGCATGGCAGGCGGCGACATGCCCGATTTCATGCGCCATCACGCCCGCCAACTCGGACTCATTATCGGCCAGCAGAAGTGTTCCGGCGTTCACAAACATGTAGCCGCCGGGCAGCGCAAAAGCATTGGGCTCTTCCACGTCCAGCACTTTGATGGTGAATGGCAGGCGCGTATCGGAATTGCGCGCAAGGTTTTGTCCCAGCCTGTTGACGTATTCGTTCACCACAGGATCGGTAATCAGGTGTGACGATTGTTCCACCTGCTGGGCAAATTGCTGGCCCATTCTCACCTGTGCGTCCAGCGTGTACCAGTTTCCCAGACCGCGATTGCAGCCCACGTTGCGGTCACCAATCGCATTCAGGTCATTGATTCCCTTGCCATGGTAGAACTTGTCATCGTCTCCGCTTTTCTTGTCTTTATCCTGCTTTTGATCTTTCTGCTTTTGTTCTGGATCTTCCTGCTGCTGGCCGGACTTGTCCTGGTCCTGCTGCGGTTGCGGAGCGGCAAATGCGGTGGTCATGGACAGGAGAAGCGCCCAACCTAAAAGAACCATTCTGCGGAACACGGATTTACCCTCCCCTCGATAGCTGGACGTTCATCGCCAGGCTGTCGGAGAAGATCATTATACCGCCGATGCCGAGTCACTTAATGGTTTTGCCTTTCCTCCAGCGATCTCAGCGTTCCTCTGCGATCTCTGCGGTAAATGCCTTTCCCGGTTAGGCTACTTTCTCGCCGGGTTGGGCCAGTCCATCGCGCATGTCGCGCACATGGTCGTGGGCCTTAAGAACGCTGTCTGCCTGGCGCTGTATAGTGCCGCGCACGTCGTTCGGAAGCTGGCTGGCAAGGGCATTCTCATAGTCCTTTTTTGCCCTGTCCTCTCCCTGTTCAACGCTGTTCAGGATTGATTGATCGCCCAGGCCAATTGTCGCCTTGGCTTCAAACCATACCCGATGCAGAACAGCAGACACGCTGCCGGAAGCTTCAGGTTTGTCACCCAGCCGCTCTGCTTCCGCGCGGAGTTCCTGGCCAAAGCGGGCCCTTTCCAGGCTTTGTTCGCTAAAATATGCCTTCAACTGGGGATCCGTCGCCACACCTGCGGCATGGGTATAACCGGTCTCACCATCTTTGCAGGTCTGGACCAATTCTTTTATTAGATCAAGAGTCTCATCCGCCATTTTCAATTCTCCTTTGCCATATCTGGCAATGAGAAAGATTTTGCAGGCGAGAAGATGCCTCTCCGCAGGACGAAAAGGAGAGCTGGTTTTGCCTTTCCGATCACCCTATTTCCCGATCACCGGGAATCAGCTGGTCCCTGGCAACCAGACCACGTTCGCGCGTGGTCGGAAATCGGGCAAGTGGGCCGAACCGGAGTAACTGTCCGTACAGTTTTTCTTTTTCGTTTTAGCGGCAAATGAGTGCATACTTGGCCATTCCCTCGAAAAAAAGACCAAGGAGTTTCCATGAAACCCAGTTCGCTCAGGATATGCCTGCCCTTGTTGCTTATCTGTAGTCTTGGTGCTGCTGCGCATGCCCAGACGGGCGCAAAGGCATCGGCCACGCCGGCCACGTCCGCTGCCGCGCAGGCAAAAAGCACATCGCCTACGCCGGAGCAGAAGCAGGTTATCGCGCAGGCACGCCGGGCTTATTACAGTCTCCGCGCGCTTGGGTTAAACGAGTTCCAGGCCACCGTCAAGCCGAACTGGGAGATCATACTCAAGGACCAACTTAAGACTGATCCCGAGGGCGCGGCGAGAGGGCTGAAGTCGCTGAATGGGTTGCATTTCTCCCTGGTCATGGACAAAGACGGCAAAGTCGCGATGACCCACCACACGGATGCGGAACCGGTAAATGAACAACAACGCCAGGGCTTTGACCAGATTTACTCGGGACTGGACCAGCTTCTCGACGGCTTTTTCACCACCTGGTCAGTATTTATGCTGAATCCGCCCTTTCCCGCAACGGAAAGCGCCTACACGCTGGACGATCTGGGCGGCGAATACCGGCTCACCTATAAAGACGGTGACGCGGACGTGGTAACGCGGATGGGCAAGGACTTCATCATCTCTGACATCAGGGTGCAGTCGCCCAAGTTCACCAGCTCCGTCCGGCCCCAATTCACGCACACAGCACAAGGGCTTGTCCTCTCCGGCTATGCGGGGGATTATGCTCCCACCTCAGGACCAGGCGCGACAAAGCTCGACGTGAAGATTGATCATCAGCCAGTCAGCGGAATGCAACTGCCGGCCACGCTGAAGGTGGATGCGGTCTATAATGGCGCTCCCACCCACATCGAACTGGGATTTTCCGACCATCAGGTGAAATGACACAAAGAAATTCAGCTTGGGCAGCAAAGTGGCAAAACCAGGAAGTAGCGGGTGGCCCGCCTTGTGGCCCTCTGCCTGCATCCTTCAGCCAGAGCCCCACCCCCTTATGGACGTTTTGTTGCAATCAAAGACCGAAGTGCAATTCGAAAGGCCTGTCGACAGCCTGTCGGGGTCCTTTATTCTTGTTTTTCATGGTCCCAATCATGCTGTCTAGACGTCCTATTTATCAGTCGCCACCTTTCCGACCGGCAGAGGGTTGTGGGTCAAGTATGCCGCGCGGGCGCAAACTTCGCCGGCTTCTGCCTGCCATCGTTTTTGCCTCAGGGCGAAGCCCTGAGCGTAGTCGAAGGGGAGCGGCGTAGCTGAGAGTCGAAAGATCCAGACCGGCCTCAGCCCATTCCTCAATTACCAAATTACCCATTTACTAATTTTCAATGATCTTGCACATTCTGACGCTGCCAGACTATAGCCAGTTTTGCTGCACGAATCAATAGCGAAACTGGACAATGCCCTGGTGCGTGTCGCGCAATCCGAAAAGCTGGGGAATGTTCCATCTGTCCCAGGTTTCCCATTCCTTGTAGAATATTTTTGGTTTATATAAATTATAATCGTCATTACCATACCTACAGCTTGGCTTAGGCAAAAACCATATTTAAACTAAGAGTTTTCCTCATATAATATTCATCTATTAAGGATTTATGTTTATATCGCAACGCGACCGTTAAGCGGTTCCCACACATGATTAGCCAAAGGTCCGAAAGCGATATAAATGAAAAGCTCTATTCCGTGGTTTGTCTTCCTCTGCTTCGCCATTTCAACATTAGTTGCATCAGCTCAAGTGTCTACCGGAGTTCCGCCGCTAGGTAGCTTTTCGTCCGGTCCAGATGTCATAATCTTGGCAACCTAAACGTACATTTCGAAATACCTGTGTTTTCGAAGCCGGGCCGAGGAACATCCTTCGATTACGTTTTAAGTGTGGACACATCTATATGGAGCCCTGGTGCGACAGGTTGGACGCCTGTGGATAATTGGGGGTGGCGTAACATCTCCGAGATCGCAACAGGTTTCCTCACTCGTGACAGCACGAATGAAGAATGTGGTTTGATCTCGCAAAATCTTAGTTCACAGGCATTCACTACTGAACCAAGATTCTTTAATTTCAAATACCATGATCGGGTTGGTGTAATTCACTCTTTTGACAACACTGCCGGTGGTTGTCCCGGTGATGGCATTGACAATGTTACTACGAGCCAGGATGCCTCTGGCGATGTACTTGACACCACTACCACTGGGAAGTGGACGATCACAACGCCGGATGGACACAGTTTCAAGCCGCCCATCGGATCAACCGCAGGTGCGGGAATATTCACTGACCGCAATGGTAACCAGATCAGCACGAGTGGCAACACCTTTACTGATACGCTTGGACTGACAGCTCTGACCGTTACTGGTACGGCTCCAAGTCCTACTGTATTTACCTACACTACATCATCCGGTACTCCAGCTTCGGTTACGATGAACTACACTTCATACATCGTTCAAACCGCTTTTGGTTGCGCTGGCGTAGCTGAATACCCAGCGACCGCCGTAAACCTCGTGAGCAGCGTAGCGTTGCCGGACGGAAGCTCTTATTCATTCCAGTATGAGCCCACGCCGGGACATGCAGGGAGCGTCACAGGAAGAATCAGCGAAATCACATTACGCACGGGCGGCACAATTCAATACACATACATTGGCGGAAGCAACGGTATTGAATGCGCCGACGGCAGCACTGCGGGATTAAATCGGGCGACAATCGACGGTACAACCGGTTACACACGTTCTGGGTCAGGGGCAACATGGACGACCACGTTCTCTGATGGAACGCCCGTTGCACCAAATATAACCGTTATCAATTTTCAAACGGCTGGAAGCCCTGCAAATTTCTATGAAACGCATCGCATTGTAAATCAAGGATCACCAGCAGGTACGCTGCTTACGACCGATACATGCTACAACACGGGTACGCCCGATTGTACGGCGACCTCCATAACGTTGCCGATTTTAGAGGTCAAACAATACTCTACGGTGGGCCCAAGCTTAACGAGCCTGACCGATACGACCCTTCTTGCATCAGGGTTGCCTGCCGAAGTAGACGAATATGATTTTGGAGCTAGTCCACACGGCAGTCTTCTTAAAAAAACGTCAACTGTATACGCTATTACAGGTGTTGGCCTAGCACCCCATACAATCACAGTTCAAGATGGTGGTGGAGCCCAGCAAGCCTTTACAACATTTGGATATGATGAAACAAGCACAGCTACAACAACCGGCGTGCCGCAGCATATCGCAATGGGGGTGTCTCGTGGAAACCTTACGACATTGACGCAGTGGGTAGCGGGAACAATGAATCTCTCGTCGACATTTACCTATGACGATACCGGAAACATGCTGACCGGGAAAGACCCACTGGGAAATATTACGCAATATAGTTACGCTGACAATTTTAGCGATGGTATTAATCGCGGTACGCTTGCTTATTTAACTCAAACGACATTTCCGAGTACCGGGCTTCCTGCGGTTTCTCATGTGGCCAAAGCGCAATATGATGTGAATACAGGGCTGCCTATCACAACTTGGGACCTCAATAACAACCCCACTACATATACCTACGACTCAATGCTACGGCCGCTTCAGCTTAATTTTCCTGACGGCGGACAAATCATCAATACGTACACGTCTGCAACGAGCGCGACTCAATCCACGAAAATAACTCCTTCCCAAACGCTGACTACAGCAACATTGCTCGATGCCCTTGGACGACTTGCTCATCAGCAATTGACCTCCGACCCTGTAGGCACAACATCTACTGATACCACTTATGATGGAAATGGAAGGGTGGCTTCGGTATCAAACCCACATCGCGTCGCCGGTAGCCCGACAGACGGCACGGTTCAAATGGCATATGACGCCCTTGGACGTGTGACACAGTTTACGCAGCCTGACTTGGATACAATTCAAGAAACTTATTCAAACAATTGCGTGACCGCAAAAGATGAAACCGGGCGGCTTCGCAAGACCTGTTTTGATGCGCTCGGCAGAACAACAGCTACTTATGAGCCAAACGACACTACCGGAGCTTTGACTTGGGAAACTGACACAATATACGATGTGTTTGACAACATTAAAACAATAACACAGCAAGGTGGAGCGGCGGCGGCTCAATGGAGAGTTCGGAGCTTTGTGTATGATGGTCTTTCTCGCCTCACGCAAGCCATTGCGCCTGAATCTGGTACTACAAATTACTATTATACTACTTCGACGGGCGCTATATGCGCAGGCGATCCATCGGTTCCGTGCCAGAGATCTGATGCGAGAGCCATTATAACGAGCTATACATATGATGCGGTGAGCCGTTTGACTGGAAAGACCTACTCAGATGGTACTCCTTCGGTTGCATATTCTTATGATCAAACGTCTTTCAATGGGCTGACGATCTCCAATGGCAATGGAGCGCGTACCGGAATGACCGATGTCTCTGGGGCAACAGCGTGGAGTTTTGACTCCATGGGGCGTGCTGTAAAATGCCAACAGAAAATTGGTACTGTGACAAAAAGCATTGGATATACATATAATCTTGACGGCTCCGTTGCCACAATGACTTATCCAAGCGGACGCATTTACAGCTATGGCTACAACAATGCCGGAGAAACAACCTCTGTTGCTGATACCGCGAATAACATAAATTTCTTTTCGAGCGCTCAATATTCCCCTCCTGGTCTGCTGACGAATGGTGTTCACGGTGCGGTTACAGGTTGGAATGCAATCACCCTTGCGAATACCTACAACAGTCGCCTACAGCCGACACAATTTCAGGCAACATCACCAGTGCCCTTAACGCTGCTCAATCTTAGCTATAGCTATGCTCAGGTAGGACACAATAACGGCAGCGTTGTGCAGGTTACTAATGGACGAGACAGTACCCGCACCACAGCTTATACCTATGATAACCTCAACCGGCTCTCGACGGCTCAGACGCCGACCGCTGCTACCTGGGGCAACTCTTATGATTATGATGCATGGGGAAATTTACTGCAAAAGAATGTGATAAAAGGTATGGCAGAGTCTATGACATTGACAGTGGATAATAATAATCGCATCAACAATACTGGTTTCACTTATGATTCCGCTGGAAACCTTATTTACGACACCTCGGTACATATGAACTATGACGCCGAAGAGCGTATGAATCCAACGACCGGAACCACATATACATATGACGGAGACGGACGGCGCGTTCAAAAGTCCGACGGAACGGTTTATTGGGTGGATGACAACTTGCATCCAATCGCAACTGGAACGAGCAGTGGCTCGATTACAAGAGATTATGTGTTTATTGGAGATAAACGAATAGCCTTTGTCCCGATTAGCACTGGAAATCCATACTATTATCTCTCTGACCATCTGGGCTCGACGGCAGTAGTTTCCAGCGGTGATGGAAAAGCCGTGCAGTGGGAAGCAGATTATTTTCCATTTGGGTCTTTAAGACAGGTCTTTACGAACATCGCTGGTAACAATTACGATTTTACGGGCTACGAATATGATTCCGATACAGGATACAATTATGCCAATGTACGTTTTGAGGCTGGCCGCTGGGGAAGATTTCTTTCAGCAGACCCATATTTGGGAAGCATAAATATCACCAATCCTCAATCACTCAATCGGTATGCTTATGTTACGAATAATCCTATGAACCTAGTTGACCCTTCGGGAATGGATGATGATCTCTGTGACGATGCTGCCAACAGTTGTCGCTGGGACTCGAACGGGCTTGAGCCGCTTGATCCGCCGGGTGGTCCGAATGATTGTACTTTTGGAGAAGTCCTCCCCTGCTGGCGTGTTGTTGCGGTAGCTGTCCCAGGGCCGACACTACCAACTTTCAACCCTGGATTCGATGAGGAAGGGACGCCCGGCTTTGCCTCTACCTATGAAGATTTTCTAGCATTCGCGAAAACGAAAAAAGCCCCAAGGAAGAATAAGGCATGCACTCCGCTGACCCTTACGGGCACTGCCACGTATTATAATCTTCCTGGAAAGACTGCCAGCGGAGCGCCTTTCAATCCGAATAGTATGAATGCCGCTATGTTTCAGCCAGGCATCGTTCAAATGGGTAATGTGATGCGAGTGTCGCTTGTTAACAGTCCTTCCACTGCTGTGACAGTAACAGTGAATGACACAGGCCCGTTCCTACGCGGTTCAGATGGTCGAGCAATCCACCCATTGCGGAGCGATCCAAATCATTTGATCGACCTAACCCCGGCGGCATTCACCGCTCTCACCGGTTCGACAAAAGCAGGTCACGTATCCGTGACAGTAACGAGGGTTTGCCAATGAAACACTATACTTCTTCGATTTCGAGGCGGTTCATTTTCAGCCTTGTCCTTCTTTCGACCACTCTTTTTGCAGGTAAGGTAGCGCAGGACCAAGATCAAAGAATGGTCTTGCAGAATATCCATCTTCAAGATAGTGAGCGCATTGACGGTATTGAACTCTCGATCAAAGGAGGTTCTTTTGTTGGTTTTGATCCTCTTCCCATGGGATGGTATTTGATCATTGATAATGATCCATCACAGCAGACTTCCATTAAAGGGGATGCGAGAGTGGGGACTGCTGCATTGGAGTTAGATGATCTACTGAAACTCAGAATCCTGTCTCGAAAGGTTGAATTCGGCGATCTCAAATTCTCAATTTCAGGTACGCTGATTGTAACGAAGAAATTCGAGACGGAAAGGCGAATCGCACTCCATCCTGAAAATTTCAAGATCATCGAGAACCCTAAATAATGGACACTGGCCATAAAATGCCGGCTGGTATTGCAGGACAGCGAAGGAAACGATGGCCTGAGTTGATGGATTTAATGGTGAATCAGCCATAAATCATCATAGAACCCCAGGACAGACGGAATGTTTCCCAATTTTCGGCCCATGAGACACGTATCAGGGCATCAAGGCTCATAATCCCAGGGCTTCCACTTGCTCCTCGGTTTCATAGCCGAGCCAGTGTGCAACTTCATGCCAGACCACCCGTTTCACTTCGGCCCGCAAATCTCCTTTTGAGCACCGCAGAATAGGACCACGAAAAACAAATATCAGATCGGGGGCATACTTCAACTGGGCGAATGACCGTTTCGTCCTGAATGTGCCGCTATACAATCCCAATAACTCAGTTCCTGCACGCCATTTTTCTCTGTTCGATATTTCCTCCAATACGTCCGGAGGAGGCTCGTCAACCACTTGAATGCCGGGGAAGTCTGGCAGGCGCCTGATCTTCTGGGGCAGGGTGCTGTATGCCCACTCTACAATCTCCTCAAAGCTTTGGGAATTTGTGGTGTCGGCCATGAGCCAACTTTATCACCGAGCACAGCTCTGGGTTTTTCCCCTTGCCTCGGGGTCTCCGTAGCAGGCTTACTCTGGGCTACTTACTCTGGGTTGCTTGAATCAGAGATACTTACTCAGACCGTAGCGCCTCCGCCGGATCCACCCGGGCAGCACGGGCAGCCGGCAGGGCTGACGCGATTACCGCAGCAGCCAGTATTACCGCAGCCGATGCAAGCAAGGGCAGCGCCCCCGGCAATTGCACTACTCCAATGTACTTGCCGAGTGTGCGTTCCAGGGCGAAGCCAACCACAAAACCCGCGACTACACCCAGGCTGGCAATCATCAGGCCTTCAGAGAGGACCTTGGCCAGAATGCTGCGCGGCTGAGCGCCCAGCGCCTGGCGGATGCCGAACTCGCGCGTGCGGCCGCTTACGGAAAACGCGAGCACGCCCGCCACTCCCACCACAGAAATCAACAGCGCCAGCGTGGCAAATCCGCCGAATACGATTGCGTTGAGACGGTCCGGCGTGAGAACTTCCGTGCGCACATCTTCCAGCGAACTGGCCCGTTCCACGGGCTGGTCTGCCGACATGTCATGGATTGTCCGGGTAATGGAGGGGACAAGCGCATACGGATCATTTTGTGCGCGCACGAAAAGACGCCCATTCCAGCCTTCCTGGGTTGAGGGTTGATACACCGTCATGGCGGGTTGCGGGATGATGTTTTCATCGTCAACGTCGGGCACCACGCCGATGATCCGCCGCGGCTCAGTGCTGATGCCGATAAACTTCATTACGCCGTCCGTCCATTGCAGATGGCGGTCCACGGCCTCGCGTCCTGGAAACAGCCGCTGGGCGACGCTCCTGCTGATGATTACCACGCGTTCCGCGCCGTTACGGTCGGTGTCTCTGAAGTCGCGGCCTTCCAGAAGCGGCACTCCCAGGGTTTCAAAGAATCCGGGCGAGATCGACCGGAAGCGTGCGCGCAGGTCCTCACTGTTGTCGCGCCGCGCGCCCTCCACGGAGAAGGTGAAGCTGATGCTCAAAGCCTGGCCGTCGCGCCAGGGAACGCCGAAACCTGAAGACACATGCTGCACTCCCGGCAGAGTGCTCACGCGGCGCTCCACTTCACGATAGAAATCCTGTACCTGGCCCGGCGTTTTTCCTTCCGCCATCACCGGCAGATTCACGGCCAGCACGTGCGCTGTTTCAAATGGGGGCTGCGTTTTCTCCAGCACCAGCAGGGTTTTCACCAGCGCGCCCGCACCGGCCAGCAGCAGGAACGAGGCCGTGATTTGCGTAACGGCAAAAATACCCAGCCGGCGGCTGCTTCCTCCGCTCACGCGCACACCGCTGCTGGAAAGGCCGAATCCCGCGGAGGAATCCGGAGCAGGCAGGCGAGGCACAAAGGCAAGAAAAACGGCGGCCACCATTGCGAGCGCAACACCGATCCAAATCATGCTGAAATCGAGTGTAAGATCGAGCGCGCGCACTGAAAACCGCGAAGCATAACGGGCCAGCACTGCCACCATCGGCGCTGCAATGGCAATGCCTGCAAGAGCACCGCTGCCGCAAAGCACAATTCCTTCCGCAAGCAACGAACGCCTGAAGGCCGCATTGGTCGATCCCAGCGCAGCACGAATGGCCATCTCCGGTTCGCGGCGCACGGCCCGCGCCAGAATAAGGTTGGCGACATTGGAGCAGGCAATCACAAACAGCAGTCCGGATGCCGCGAACAACACCCACAAGATTGTCCGCGCGCGCGAATTGATCTGATCATGCATGCGCGTTACTTCAATCTTGTAATGGTCGCCCGGCTTATAAACGTCAGGATGCGCGGACACCATGGCTGCATGGACAGTGCGCAGCTCCGCTCGGGCAGTGTCAAGGTCTGCGCCGGGAGCAAGACGCGCAAACACCTCGGTCATGCGATGCTCGCGGCCAGTCACCATAGTTGCCGATAAGTGATGCGGGCTGGTGACGATGTTGGCAATCATCTCGGTTTCCACCGGATAAGGAACCGATGGTTCCAACACGCCAACGATGGTGGCGGAACGGCTGCCTTCAAAACCTCCAAGGCGGACCACTTTCCCAATCACGCCGCGATCAGAGTGCAGTGAATTGACCCAGAACCGGTACGTCAGCACCACCGCGCCCGCGGCTTTTGGGCCATCATCACTGGGATTGAGCAGGCGTCCCAGCACCGGGCGGAGGCCCATCACGTCAAAATAATTGCCATCCACCACGCCCGCGCGGATCTCGCGTGGCTCGCCTAGCCCAAGAAGGGTGAAGTCCACGGCGGAAAAAGTGCCGAGTTCCTTGATGCTCTTCAGGCCGCTGCTTATGTCACTGATTTCTGGAACTGAAAACGTCGTATTGTCGGCGCCGATTCCCGGAGCGCTCTGGCGCACGTAGAGCAGGCGATCTTCGTCGCGATTCGCAAGCGGCCGCAGCAGCACACCGCGAATAACGCTGAAAATGGCCGCGTTAGCGCCAATCCCAAGCGCAAGGGTGGTGGCTACGGTGAACCACAACGCCCGTGCCCGGGCTAAAGAACGTATGGCAACTTTCAAATCACGAAGAAAAGACATGGTGCCCCTCGAATGATTCGGTTATATCAATCTCACATTGGTGGCGCAACAATCTCTAGTTAGACGTTTAACCCGGTATTACAGAAGCGGCAGAAGCAGCTACTTCTTAGCGCGCAACGGAGCGGAGTGTGCCATTGAATCTGAAACAGAAGGTTTCGTGCGTGATGTTGGCGTCGCGCTTGCCGCCGCAAGGATCACTCCGGCAAACAGCAGCGTGTCGGCAAAGTAGTTGATCCCTTCTATCTTTGTGCCGATATCCGGATCAGATAACGCCATGAGCATGACGGGAACATAGATGATCAGGACCATCAGCAAAATCCAGCCGCCGACCCAGGCCGCCACAGTCCGCGTTTTCCTGTTCAGCAGAATGCTCGCTCCCGCAACAATAAGAGCTGCGCCGGTTACATAGTCAATGAACACGGGCACTGGAACCCAGGCAGGAAATTGTTTTTGCAGAGGGACTCCGGGAAGTCCCATGGGGTGAAGAAAGTGCTGAATGCCAAAAAATATCAGGGCCAGCGCGATCACGATGCGGCCCACAGTAATCAGCGTGCTCCTGGCTTTGCCGCGCCATCCGTCTTTTGCCATGGCTGCAAGAAGCCAGCCGGCGCCGCCAAACGACGACTCGCGGAAGACGATGGTCCAGGTAATTCTGGCGTGCAGGTGGCGCAGCCCGGAAGGTAAATAGAGCATCGCCACAAACATGAACATCATGATCCCCACCAGCAGGCCGGACCAGCGCACTTGAATTTTCGTGGCAATGCTCAGGGACGCGGCGATCAACGCGCAGCCAACGAAATAGACCCAGAACATGCGCCCCGGCATGTACGGCGGCACAAGGTCCTTGACGAATTGCGGGCCGAAGAGATGCAATGTGCCGAAGACTGCCAGCGGCGCTGCATAACACAAATTGGCCAGGGCCACGATCTTGTCCAGACCGTGGGCTTGTGCGATATCGTTTTTCGCGGCCAATATTCCGATCACCAAAAGCGCGACGCCGGCAGCGCACATGGCAAGCGCGGTGCCAGAGGACTCGATGAACATGGCAAGAATGGCTGGGCGCATAAAGTTTCGCAGTTCGATCCAGAGCTTCAGATTCTACTACTGTGGGACGAACTGCCACGGCAGTCGGTGAAACGCGGGCTTGTTGATTGAGGCCGCCCGCATTTCGATACCAGCTTGATCTGCCTTGCTATTTCAAGCATGGCATGTCTTTGGCCAGTAATCCGGCCTCGTACGCGGTGGATGCGCTTTTCCAGCAAAAGTTTTTTTGGGCGCTATCGGTCCGACGATTGCTTCACATGAAAAAAGCGGGAACAGACTTCGTCATGTTTCAGAACTGTAAGTTCTGGCAACGATGCCGTACTAACGATAAAATCCCGCAATGGCCAAAGTTCACCTTCCAGGGATGTTCGCACTGACCATTTTGTTCGGTATATGTTTCCCAGCCTGCGCGCAAAGCGGAGCGCAGCCCACTCCATCCCCGACGCCTGCCGCAACGGCCTCGCCCGCCAGTCCGGGACATTCAACCCATCTCATCGCCATCAACGCTCCCAAGCCGGATTATCCCATAACGGCGGCGAAAAACGGGGTACAGGGAAGGGTTTGGATACAACTACTGATCTCCGAAACGGGCGATGTGGAGAGCGCTGAGATCATAAGTGGGGACCCGGACCTGGCAAGGGTTGCGCAGGAAGCGATGAAGAAGTGGAAGTTCAAACCCTACATCCACAATGGGAAGGCGGTGAAGGTAAACACAAAAATGCCCTTCGACTTTGCCTTTAAGGACAAAGTCGTTGATGTCAAGGTTCCGGCCGATTCATCCGCAAATGCATCGGCATTGCCGGCTGCTGTCAGTACATCGGGTGAAAGCTCCAGCGGAAATCTTCCACAGAAATTGCGCGTTTCCTCGGGCGTCGCGGAGGGCCTTAAAGTGCGTGATGTCCAGCCGATCTATCCACTCGAGGCGCTGCGAGCCCACACTCAGGGCGAGGTCATATTGCAGGCCACGATCGGCAAAGATGGGCTGATCCACGATCTCAAAGCGGTCAAAGGCGATCCAGTCCTAGTGAAAGCCGCTATCGGCGCCGTGGAGCAATGGCGTTACCGGCCATACCTGTTAAAAGGAAATCCGGTGGAGGTGGAAACCACCATTAAAGTTGTATTCCACATGTGAGGAGATCTGGGCGGCTGCTCCTGGTCCGATTTTGTTCTTGAGGGAAGCGAGGGCTGAATACCCCATAATTTGGGAGAACTTATTGATCTATCACGATCCACGCCGGAGCGTGGTCACTGGCATTTTCCTCACCGCGCACCCATCGGTCAACGCCAGCTTCAACAAGCCGGTCAAATATCGCCGGTGAAAGCAGCAGGTGATCAAGCCGCATGCCTTTGTCCCTGGGCCAGCGCTCGCGTTTGTAATCCCAGAATGTCCAGAGGGGCCCTTCCGGTTGCAGCTTGCGCAGCGCGTCTGTCCAGCCTTGCGCCAGCAAGCGCGCAAACAGTGCGCGGCTTTCCGGCTGGATTAACGCGTTGTTATCCAATGATCGAGTTGGATATATATCCTGCGGCGTGGGTACAATATTGTAGTCACCGGCCAGTATCACGGGAATCCCAGCCGAGATGAGTCCGGCGGCGTGCGTGAGCAGCCGCTCGAACCATGCCAGCTTGTAGTTGAACTTAGGTCCCGGCTGCGGGTTGCCGTTAGGCAGATAGAGCGAGGTAATCAGCACTCCATTCACGGCCGCCTCAAGGTAGCGGGCCTGGTGATCGTCAGGATTGCCCGGCAGGCTCGCTCGCGTCAGCACAGGCATTTGGTTGCGAGCCAGAATCGCCACTCCATTCCAAGAACGCTCGCCTTGCCAGATTGCTTCATAGCCCGCTGCCCGGAGCGCCGACGCGGGAAATTCGCCCTGCGCGGCTTTGAGTTCCTGCAGGCCCACCACGTCCGGTTCAGCCTGGGCCAGCCAGCGCAAAAGATTATCAAGGCGCTTGTTGATGTTGTTGATATTGAACGTTGCGACTTTCAAAAAAATCCTCTCCGGTATGCATGAGGATTTTAGCGCCTGAGCGATTAGTGCGCTTCGCCGTGGCATGCAGCTCTGTGTTCGAAATGTCGCTTGGTAACAGCGCTGAAGACATTCGAAGAGATCGGGCAAAATTGATCCCGGGAAACGTGTGGTACTATATTTCCGCCTACAGCCAGATTTTCTGCCGTGTTTCGCGGCAAGTGACGACAAGGTTACAACCGTCGCGTCGCAATCGCTTGACCTCGCTTTGCACGTTACATGTCATGGCTCTCGCGTAAGAGTGGCTGTAGGCATTGAGCTTAGTTCCACCTTTCACAATGTCCCAGCTATTGACCCTGAAATCGGCCACTTCTCTTCATGATCTCGCAGCACTCCTTGGATTTACGCCCGCAGGCCTGGCATACATTGTCTACGGAAAGTCGGCGGCGACAAAGTATACACAATTCGAGATCGCAAAGAGGGGAGGTGGAATTCGCAAAATCAATGCTCCCGTCGATGATCTAATGTTTTTGCAGCGCCGACTCGCCGATCTGCTGCAAAATTGCGTTGACGAGATCAATACTGCAAGCAAGCGACGAGACCACATTGCACACGGATTCAAGCGCAAGCGATCGATCATGACCAATGCTGTTAAGCATAGGAAAAGAAGGTACGTGTTCAATATAGACTTGCAAGATTTCTTCGGGACGATCAACTTTGGCCGGGTCCGCGGCTTCTTTATAAAAGACAAGAACTTCAATCTTTCCGAGCGCATCGCTACAATCATCGCTCAGATAGCTTGCCACGATAACTCCTTGCCACAAGGCAGTCCATGCTCACCAGTCATTTCGAATCTTATCGGCCACGTCCTTGATATTCAGCTTTCTAGACTGGCATCTCAAACGGGATGCACTTACACACGCTATGCAGACGATCTCACATTTTCGACGAACAAGCCTCAATTTCCTACCAGCATAGCTATCAGCCGACCCGGTGCGCCGCACAAGTGGATGCTAGGTGACCGCCTCGCGACCATCATTGCCCATGCTGGCTTCACAGAAAATCCTGAAAAGACTCGCCTTCAATACAGCGGTTCTCGGCAGGAGGTCACCGGGCTGGTTGTTAACACGAAAGTGAACATTCGGAGTGAATATCGGCGGTCTGTCCGAGCAATGGCACATCGACTTTTTATGACCGGAGAATTCGAGCTGATGCGTGGTCCCGTTGGCCACAAAGGAAGTTTGAGACAACTTCACGGGATGTTCGGTCATATCGATAGAGTGGATTGGTATAATGTCGAGCGCATTTCAGAAAATCACCGCGACCAAGAACCGCCAGGTATCAGCTCCAAGGAAAATTTGTATCGCAGATTCCTTATTTTCCAGGAATTTTATTGGGCTTCTAGGCCCACGATCATATGTGAAGGAAAGACAGACAATATATACCTAAAGCATGCTATACGCAGCTTGGCGGCAGAATATCCTTCGTTGAAGAATATACGTATATTCAAATACCCAAATACCAGCACAGGAAGAATTCTAAAACTCCGTGGGGGAAGCGGAGATATAAAGTCCTTCATAGATCTTTACCGCAAAGAGTTGAAGCGCTTCAAGGTAGTAGGCCAGCAGAATCCTGTCATTTTGCTTGTCGATAACGATGATGGGGCAAGTAACATAAGAAGCGTTGTGCAGCAGATTACCAAAACAAAACCCCTGGCAACAAATCCTTTTATGCGCATTTTTGGAAATCTTTACCTTGTACTGACTCCTCCAAAGCAAGGTGTGGCTCAGTCAAACATCGAAGACTCCTTTACAGACCAGGTGAAAGCAGTGAAATTAAACAATAAGAGTTTTTCTCCTGAAAACAACTACGATCCTCAGACCCATTATGGGAAGGCAATATTCTCGCAGTATGTAGACGCGAATGCTGGAACAATCGACTTCAGGGGCTTTAAAGGGATACTTGACCGATTGGCCGGAGTGGTTGCTGCTCACGCAGCGCAGTTGAATCCTTAGTAAGCAACATTCTCTCCTTGCTATAAAAGGGCACAACGCCGAGCGGCAGTGGCGAATGCATTGCAATCCAGTCAATCGTGGACTCGTCGAATCTTCTGAGATGTGGAGCAGCTTTCGGCACTATTCATTTGGAGAAACAGGACTGTGCAGATTGGACTTAGAGCAGTTCCGGTATTTGTTGATTCGAAATAGTTCTTATCCCACCCTTTCGCAAAAAACGCGGAAAAGGATGGGGCATCCGGCGCTCATCTCGGGCGAACGCGTAAGTCGTACCCTGACACTTGTCTCATGGGGAGGCCATCAAAGGTTATTGAGTAGATCACCCTTCCGCAAAATGCGCAAAAAGGCGGTGTATCCGATGATGGAATTGGAGGAGCTTGTTGTTCTCAAGTGATCGAAAGTTGGGACAAGCCGAAATCCCTTTAAGATATGAAGCTTCCAAAAAGCATGATTTCCAGTCCTGGTGATATCGCTCGAAGACACATCTTCTTCTATTTTCCCGATGTCGTCTGAGTATTCAGACCAAGCTTACCCATAATTGCACGTACTGGAAGGTTTATACCAAAAGCACCTTTTATAACGCGTTCTGTTTGATGATTCGGTAAATTATTTGTAATGATGAGCAAACCGCCGTAGAAATTTGCGATGGTAGGCCCCCACCCGATCCCGGCCAAAATGCTGTGTAAAGGCTTCGATGCAACCGACGCACCTGCGACAAGATACGGCACCTTTGATAAACCATTGTTCTTTACGTCTACAGGTTTCAAGTACCAATCGCCAACAAGAAATAAGTTCCGTTTATCAACATTAGCTGTCAAATCAGCTCCAGGAGCAGTTACGGCTTGAAGTTGTTTATAGCTGAGGATCGGAACACCGACGCTCACGTCCCAATGATAAAAGCCCTCGTCGTCAAATTCAGTAGGCTTCGCGTCGATAGCAACAACTGTGTTAGTGCTATCCGAAGATGCCACTTTTGGTGTTATATCAATCGCACCTGGCGCGGCAACACTAATCTGAGTCCAACAAAATTGGTCTATCTCCGGGGCGGCGGCAATTGCGGGACTAAACTGTGCACGTATTCCCTTCACAGGCGATCCTACTGTGGCTTGAAAAAGCTTTGCGGCATCAGTTAAGTCTTGAACAGGCGCAGGATTTCTACCAGCAAAAGTGTAGCTGTACTCGGTAGAAAATGAGTTCTCCTTAGTTTTTAAGAAGATTAGCAGCACAAAGGGTTCATTTGTGCCGTAAAGCCTAGTTGAGCTTGTTGACCAATCTTCCACAGGGTCTACTGCATACCAGTGTGAAGCCTTAACAGTTACTGCGAAAGCGCCAGGAGTCTTTATGTCCTCGGTATTCTCTAGCAACACAACGTGAATTATGACCGAAGAACGCTTTGGATCGTAAGTTGGAACACTCTTCAGCTGAGAAGCAGCCAGCGTTTTTGCCACTGGATAATTCAGAATAACCCCGGTCTTTGTATCAATAGAGTGTGTTGTATCCGTGAACGGGATTAGACTGCAAGAAATGGGTGTATCTCCGAATAGTGCAAGTGGAATGAAGAATAACAAGGTTAAGACAAATGAACGCATGAAGTAAAGCCTCCTAACATTTTGTACAAATGAATATGATGGATGTAACGTATCATGTGTCAAAAGATAGGAGTTGATACTTTTAGCAACGCATGGTTACCTTCGTGACTTCATCGTCGATATGCGAAGATTTACGTTCTAGTCTTGTTCCCGTTTGACGCCGGTTGCCCACTTCTTCGCGCTGTTTGGAAAGAGTGGGATTCGATGTACTGTTTCTTGCGTGTGGGTTCGCGAAACAAGTGTCAAGGGACGACTTGAAGCGTCCAGCACGAGATGAGCGTAACGGATTTGCCCCGATACGAACAAAGGCTGACGATATTGCGGGCAAACCCGTATAAAGCCTCTGCGACTTGTTCGAACATGATGTAAAACCCAGAAGCTTTCATGCGTGGGAGACTGTAGCGTACCCTCGAATGCAGCGGAGCAGATTCCTCGGCCTCACAGAAGAGCGTGGGAGGGCAAGTATGGCGAGGGCTCGGCCCTCGGAACGGTGTCTCGTTGGGGTAGGCGGGGTGATGGGGCACCCGCGCAATTAGATAATAAGAGCAAAAGCCAAACCAAAGCCACAGCCACAGCCGAGGGCGGCTGTGCTACATGTGCATGGAAGGCCAAACGCGGTCTTTTCTATGGTGGCCAAACACGTCTTTTCTAAAGACATAATCAGGAATAATCGCGGTGGATTTTACAACGTCTGGTAAAAAAGGGGCATGTCCTATTTCGCTATTGATTCGTGCATAGAGGTTGGACTACACTAGTTTGATTTTGCCTAATTCGGATTTGTAGCAGTGTCTATGTCCGATAAACAGCGGAAATGAGGACCACTGAAGCCATGACGCACGGAATCGTAAACGGTAAACAATTGAGTGACAACGAATATGAGGAACATCAGCGGCAGAGCGAGCCATTGAGCCAAGATCAGGATGGTCAGAGGCTGCGGATGGAAGAGCAAGAGCGTGTCCGGCAGCGGGCGGATGCGCTGATAAGGAGGATTGGAGAGACCTGCGACGAGCTGGAGAGGCTGGCGGAGGAGAATCCGGAGTTGGTAGGGCGGGTGACGCGAGGCGCGGAGGAGCACAAAGACGCTTACTTGCGTCTGAAGGCGAGACTTGAGCTGGCGGACGCGGCTCCACGGTGCCGCTGGGTGAGGCAGGACGGGACGGGTTGCCAGTCTCCGCAGATGAAGAAGCACATCTACTGTTTTGCCCACAGGCAGATGATGGAGGCGCGTGCGCTGGCGCTGAGTTTACCAGCGCAGGAGGATGCAAACGCGATCCAGATTGGGATCATGCGGATACAGAAGGCGCTGATTGAAGACACGATCTCAACGAAGAAGGCGGGGCTGCTGTTGTACTCAATGCAACTTGCACTGCAGAACGTGGGACAGACGACGTTTGGGCAGGCAAAGGCTCAAGAGGCGGTGCGGGAGACGGTGGATGAAGAGGAAGCATTCAGCAGTCAGCATTCAGCAATCGGCCAGAACCAACACCAAAAACAAAGGCCTTTTACCACAGAGGACACGAAGGACACGGAGGAAGAGAAAAGTTCAAACCAAAACCTAAACCTTTTCACCGCAAAGCCATTGCATGGAGCAGTCGCAGAGGGTGCAAAGGAGGAGAACCAAGGCTCACCTCTGATGAACCAGGATGATTGCGGATTAGAGGACAGGCCCAAGCAGGTTGCATGGAAGCCTACGCCGGATATGTACAGGACCGATACCCCGGAAGGGAGAGAGGCGTATGAGGCCATGTTTCGGATAAAGATTGTGCCGGAACTGGACGGCCAGCGAAGGCAGGCTCATGCGGTGATAGCATCCCAGCCCGCGCAAGAACGGACCCAAGTGGTCGGGCTTGACGGCAACGCTGAAGTGCACGCCGTTTTGGGATGATCTGGAATGCAGTGGGATACAAAGGGAGGGGGTAGGGAGAATCGCCGTGATCGCACGTAATCGCCGACATCGCGCGTGATCGGAAAAAGATCAAAACCTTTACCACTGAGGACACGAAGGAACACGGAGGAAAATCTGGTGATCGGAAAAGGCAAAGTCTTACCACTGATTCACGCTGATAACACTGATACGGAAAAGGGAATCAAAGAATCGTATCCGATCATCTGCGCCACTCGGCTGTAAACAAGGTTGTAGGGTTCCCTCGCTACGTTTCGGGATTTTAAAAAATAAAGGGAGCCGCTTCTTCCGCGTCTCCCTTGGGTATGTCGTTGGTGGTTGTTTATGTAAGAGCTTAGGCTCTTCCGGCGCTAAATCCGGCTTGCTCCATCTGCTCGCGTGCGGCGTCCGCTGTGGAATGGATGCCTTGCACTTTGAGCTTGAAGTCGTCTGGATTGCTGGCGTTCTCCAGTGCGGTCTCATAGCTGACCAGGCCTTGCGAGTACAAATCGTAGAGGGACTGATCGAACGTCTGCATACCGTACTGAGAGGTGCCGGCGCCAATGGCCTCATGTATCAGGCGCGTCTTTTCCGGGACCATGATGCACTCGCGGACAAACGCTGTGGATATCAGGACCTCGGTGGCTGGGACGCGGCCTGCGCCGTCTGCACGTTTTACAAGTCGCTGGCTGACGACGGCCCGTAATGTGGCGCCAAGCTGCATACGCACTTGCTTCTGCTCCGGTGGAGGAAATACAGCTATGATGCGGTTAATGGTTTCGACTGCATCTAACGTGTGCAGTGTTGAGAAAACAAGGTGGCCTGTTTCGGCGGCGTGCAGCGCGGTGGAAATAGTCTCCAGATCGCGCATTTCGCCTACCAGGATGACATCCGGGTCCTGACGTAAACTTGCCCGCAAGGCAGACCCGAATGATGGGGTGTCAACTTCCACTTCACGCTGGTTGACAAAACCTTTCTTATCACGATGAAGGAATTCAATAGGGTCTTCAATCGTAATAATGTGCTCTGAGCGGCTCGAATTAATACGGTCAAGCATGGCGGCCAGTGTGGTTGACTTACCTGAACCAGTCACGCCGGTTACCAGCACCAGACCGCGGGCCTCTTCACAAATATGCTCAATCACTTTGGGAAGATAAAGCTCTTCCAGCGCGCGGATCTTGGTTGGGATCACGCGCAGGACAAGCCCGACGTTGCCGCGCTGCTGGAACACGTTTACACGGAAACGTCCCAGGCCGGCGACGCCGTAGGCCATATCAAGTTCGGCCACTTCTTTGAACTTTTGCTTCTGGCGGTTGGACATCATGCTGAAAGCCATGTTCAGCATGTCTTCCGCGGAAACGCGCGGCTGGTCTGTGAGCGGCACAAGGTCGCCATCCACGCGCACGTGCGGATAGTTGCCAACTTTCAAATGAAGGTCGGAGGCTTTGCGCTCCATCGCAATTCGTAGTAGATCATCAATGTGCATTTTTCACTCTTACCAAGAATCCTGGGTCCTAAATACTGGGTCTTAAAAACACGGGTCTTAAAAACATTGGGCTTAAGAACATGGCTAAACTATTCCGGCTTTAAAGAATCCCGGCTGGCAGCACGCCATCTAACTATGTTGCGTTGCTGATTGGCTGCAACGTACCACGGAGCATCCGGGAACACAATCGGGGAGCCCAAGTAAAAACCTGCTTTTTCCTGGCTACCCCAAGTCGGCCTCATTTCGAACACAGGGGCCATTAAAGCTTTTACCTTCAGCAGTGTACGTTGGGTCTAGGCTGGCTACAATGTTACCGATGACACAGCACGTTAATAGACCCCGAGTGGTGGTCATTGGGGCTGGTTTTGCCGGCCTGAATGCCGCCAAAGCGCTGGCAAACGTCCCTGTGGACGTGACGGTGGTTGACCGCAAGAACCACCATACCTTTCAGCCGCTGCTGTATCAGGTGGCACTGGCAGTGCTTTCACCCGCTGAAATTGCCTCTCCGGTGCGTACCGTGCTTCGGCGGGCGCGAAATACTGAAGTGCTTTTGGGTGAAGTGATTGGCTTTGACCTGCAAAAACGCCTGGTCCGGTTGGATGGCCTGGATATGCCCTATGACCTGCCCTATGATTACCTGATTGTGGCCGCCGGCGCGACCCATGCCTACTTTGGTCACCCGGAATGGGAGCAATTTGCGCCTGGGTTAAAGACCTTAGAAGACGCCACGGAGATCCGCCGCCGCATTCTGATGGCTTTTGAAACCGCCGAGCGGGAGCTGTACGTCCATCGCACTCCGCCGCCGTTAAACTTTGTAGTGGTGGGCGCTGGACCCACGGGCGTGGAATTGGCAGGTGCAATTTCTGACATTGCGGGCCATCATCTGACAAAAGAATTTCGTTCCATTGATCCGCGCCAGTCGAGAATTATTTTGCTTGAAGGCGGACCGCGCGTTCTGCCATCTTATCCGGAAGACCTCTCCGCCAGCGCTGAACGCCAGCTCAAAGAAATGGGTGTTGAAGTCCGGATCAGCGCCATGGTCACCAATCTTGAGCCGGGCTGGGTTTCGGTGGGCAAAGAAAAGATTCCTGCATCGGTCATTCTCTGGGGCGCGGGGGTTTCGGCTTCTCCATTGGGGAAATTGCTTGGCGTTCCCATAGACAAAGCCGGACGCGTAATTGTTCAACCTGATCTCACCGTACCCGGACATCCCGAAGTTTTTATTACCGGTGATCTGGCATCGGCTAAGAGGCACAACGGCCAACCTGTTCCGGGCGTTGCGCCAGCGGCAATCCAGATGGGCAAGTTTGCCGCGCGTCAAATCAAGCGTGCAGTGGAAGGCAAGCCGCGCGAGATATTTGAATATCTTGATAAAGGCAGTCTGGCAACCATTGGACGCTCACGCGCCGTCGCCGACTTCGGCAAATTTCACATCTCCGGCTATTTCGCGTGGCTGTCATGGCTCTTTATCCATTTGTTGTTTCTGGTCGGCTTCCGCAACCGCCTCTTTGTTATGTCTGAATGGGCCTGGGCTTATCTCACGTATAACCACAGCGCGCGGCTGATTACCGAGCCGGCTAGTTCGCCAATAAAAACACCGAAGGTTAAAGCCAGCTAAGTTCTAGCTGTCTAGTATCAAACGTGCCAATGTTTAACTTCGGCTGCAAAACTTCTGGACTCCTCAATCCAAATCAGGTACTCTGCCGCAACAAGAGGGAATTAATAATGAAGAAGATTTTGCTAACCATGGCGATGAGCTTCGTCCTGTGCCTTCCATCTCTGGCCCAGCAAGCCACGGCTGACACTCCGGCTACCAAGGCAGACGTTGAAAAATACCTTGATGTCATGCACTCGCGCGAGATGATGAGCCAGATGGTTGAAGCCATGTCAAAGCCGATGCATCAGGTAATTCATGATCAATACATTCAGCATAAGGACTCTTTGCCGTCTGATTTTGAACAGCGCATGAACAAGATGATGGATGACATGATGAAAGACATGCCATGGGATGACATCCTTCAAGCCATGGTGCCGGTTTACCAGAAGCACTTCACCAAAGGTGATATTGATGCTCTGGTAGTCTTTTATTCGTCACCAACCGGTCAAAAAATGCTGCGGGAAATACCCGCTGTAACCGCAGATTCCATGGCTGCCATGATGCCGATTATGCGCCAGCATATTGAAAAGATGAGTCAGCGCATGCAGGATGAAATGGTTGCAATGTTGAAAGATTCGGAGAAGAAACCGGCTTCAGCTCCGCAAAGCAAATCAAAGTAGCTGGATAAAAAGTACGTCAGGCAGGCAAATATACGTATGTCAACTTGTCTAGCGTAATAATTAGATCAAAGGACCGGATGTTCTGCCGTCCCCGTATTTTTTCTTTCGGGCCACAGTGGCTGCGGAAATTCTCTATTATCGAGTGATGATCCCCACATTGGGAACTCTTCGTCTCATCCTGCGTCCGCTGGAGCTGGCCGACGCGGAGCAAACGCAAAAAATCTTCCCTCATTGGGAAGTTGTGCGATATCTGGCGAAGTCTGTGCCGTGGCCCTATCCTTCGGATGGCGCGTACACATTTTTTCGCGACTTCGCACTGCCTGCTGACAAGCGCGGAGACGCATGGCACTGGACACTGCGGCTCAAGTCCAACCCTGATCAAATGATCGGGCTGATCGCTTTGCGTAAAGGCGAGATTAAGAACCGCGGCTTCTGGTTGGGACTGCCGTGGCAAAGGCAAGGCCTGATGACTGAGGCATGTGACGCAGTAACCGACTATTGGTTTGACGTCCTGAAGATGCCCTTTATGCGTGTTCCCAAAGCCGCAGACAACATTGCGTCCTGTCGAATCTCTGCGAAACAAGGAATGCGCATGGTTGGCATGGAAGACCGCGATTACGTCTCCGGCCGATTCCCGTCAGAGATTTGGGAGATTACGGCTGAAGAGTGGCGGGCACGTAGGGCAAAGCAATAGGTAAAACTTTTCAAGGAATCACAAGTTTAAACAGATTAAAAATTTTAATTTTCTTGCTTTTTCCCATGCCAGATAGGCTACACTTGCACCCCTCACCATCGGGCTGGTGATTTCCGAAAAAAATTGAATTTTTGCGGATTGAAGGGACAACCAGCTCTTATCAACCGTAGCAATTGACCTAAAAATATTTGTGTCCATGAATATGCCTTGGTATATGGCTGCGCGCACAAGACGCGACGGACACGCTTTTCAATTCTCCAGCGTAAGGCTTCCGGGAGAAGGACATAGTCATGTCTGCTGTAAAAGGTTCTGCGAACGGAAGTACAAAGAAATGCAGTGTCCCTGGATATGGATTCACCTCGATCATGCGCCGGTCGTGGGGAATCATCGTTGTCTGTAGCTTGTTGGGCATCGTCGGGTGTGGCAGTGTCGGCAGTGGTGGCGCCAATAACACGCTGCTGAGTTCCGGACCAACTCCCAGCCCAACACCATCAGCCAGTCCAACGCCATCGCCCAGCCCAAGTCCCACGCCTCCAGCCCCGACGCCCACTCCATCGCCAGCAGCGTTAATTGTTTCGCCCGGCGCTGCCAACGTGGCCCTCGGTAGTTCCCAGACTTTTACTGCAACGGGCTCGGGCCTCCCGGTAACCTGGAGCGTGAATGGTATTCCAGGCGGCAATTCGATCATCGGCACCATCACTGCCAGCGGCGTTTATGTGCCACCCGCCGTCTTTCCTGCCACAAATGGCTTCGCCATTAAAGCCATATCGCAGGCCAACTCAGCAGTTTCGGCGACCGCGTCGTTGCTTGTGGTGTACCCCAATGACACTGCTGGCGTTCAGACTCTTCCAATCAAATTGGGCACTACCGGCGGAAATGGACAGGACGTTAGCCCGAATGCATGTTGCATCGGTACGCTGGGAAGCCTCTGGAATTTCAATGGTGGACAGTTCATTTTGAGCAATAGCCATGTTCTGGCCCGGTCAGGCCAGGGACTGGCGGGTGAGGCGGTTAACCAGCCCGGGGCGGCGGCTTGCTTTGCTTCTCCAAACACCGTGGCTAACTTAAGCCTTCAATCCGCGTTGCTCCCGACGCCCACCAGTAATGGAATTGCGGAAAGCAATGTGGATGCAGCTCTGGCGCAAATTGTGGCCGGAACCGTGGACGCCTCCGGCAATATTCTTGATCTGGGTGTTCCCGGGCCGACAAGCATTGCTGCAGCGCCCCCTTCCTCCACGCTGGAAGCGCCTGCACTGGGGTTGCCCGTGGCCAAGAGTGGCAGGACGACCGGCTTGACCTGCTCCACTATCGGCAGCATCAACGGAACCATTAGTGTGGACTTTGCCTCGTTCTGTGGAGGTCCAACGCTCTTTACCAGCAAATTTGTAGGGCAGGTTGTGATCAGTGATAGCGGATTCAGTGCCGCTGGCGATTCCGGTTCATTGATTGTCACCACGGTCAATGCCCGCCCAGTGGCCATGGTATTTGCCGGCGATGGGACAAATACAATTGCAAATCCCATTCAGGATGTTATCGATGAATTTTCATCTCATGCACGGCCGCCGATTGTTTTGAATATTGTGGGCGGCGGTGATCACCCTGTAAGCTGCCAGCCAACAGCATCAGTATCACCTGCAACCCAGGTTGGGCCTTTGAGTGCCGTGGTTCATGCGCTTTCTTCGCAAGAGCGCTTGCGCGTCGAAAATGCCCGGCAGGTAAATGCCGCAATGCTAATGCATGATCCAGCGATTGCGTCCGTGGAACTGGGAGCCAGTGAAGATTCGCCCAGAGAAGGCTCTCTGGTGGTGCATGTAACCGGAGCGCTCAAAGCCCCAATCCCTGTGCTGATTGATGGCGTTCGCACAAAGGTGGTATTCGATGCCAAAGGTAGTCAGGGACAGCAAATTTCCATCGCCCAATTGGATGTTGATCGCGCAACTGCGGTAAAGGAAGCTCACGTCGCCGATCTGATGTCACAGGCGGGAATTCAGGGAGTAGGCGTTGCCATTAGCAAAGACAATCCGGCCGAAACGGCATTGGCGATTTATATAGTGCGCGGAATGCCACGTTCTTCTATTCCAGCGACAATAGATGGAATCCGAACTCAACTTATTGAGGGAGATCGGTTCCGCGCCTATTAAACGCCAGGACTCAACTGGGCTGAAAGTGAGCATTTGCTTTCAGCCCTGCACAAAGTTCTCTTTTGGCCAGTGGTTTAGTTCGCGGGATATCGCAGAGGGACGGAGGCTGCGTGCAACATATTCCAGTAAACAAACGCGTTTTCCCGTTGCTCGAAGGACTGAAAAGCTAATATTAAAAAGTTACCTAGTCCTCCGAATCCCTCTACCGAATTGCGCCCTAGTATGAATTTTATTGCCGCATAAGTAGAAATTCGGTGCAGTGCTCTCATTTTGATGTGAGACCCTCCTATCACAAGGTCGTGGGCAGGTCACGCAATACGGTGATGTGGCGCACGGCGCTCAACTTCCGCTTTGCTTCAGAATGCCAAGACTTCTGAGCAAAGGTCCTGATGGGACGACAATGAGCACAGACAATTTAGCGCGCAATATTCTGCCTAAGCAGGCGAGGGTTTTCACACCGTGGAATGTTTTTTCTGCATTGCTTCTGCTGTCTGAACGGCAGTCGATCATGGTAAAGAGAGTTCTTCAGGACTTTGGAATGAACGTTCATTCCGCTTCCAGTATTTCTGAAGTGGAACAGATTGTGCGCAGCACCAGGCTTGATCTTGCCATTTGTGATTTCGAGGTGCCTCGGGCTGGTGAACTGGCCCTGCTACAGCCTTCAACGCGCTGGCGCGGAGTTTGTGTTGGCTTAATGCCGGCTGGGTGTCTCGATGATTCGAATCATAAACGCATTCAACTATGGGTACCCAAGCCCGTGAGCGTGGACATGCTGGTGAGGAGCCTGAAAGCGTCTTACACCAGCATGGCGCAGCAGAGAATAGCCACTTACCGGCATACGCTCCCGGTAAAGCTGGTTTCCGGAACGCTGAATCATCGCGGCTGGCGGAGGACCTTGCACCAGGCGAGCATACTGAACGTGAGCCAGACGGGACTATGCCTGAACACCACCGAACCGCTGCCGCACGGGGCCTCGGTCAACATGAGCTTGGTCCTGCCTGAACCGCCGGCATCCATCCACGCAACCGGGAAAATTGTATGGTCGCACAGCAGCGGCCGCGCTGGCGTAGCATTTGACCGCGCCACTTGCCCGGAGATGAAGAAGCTGCAAGATCGGCTCAATACCCTGCTTCCGCGCGAACTGGAACTGATGGCGCGGTTTAACTAGCATCAAGAGCCGACAGTCTGGAATGAAAGAAAAAGGGCCGTACTTTCGCGCGGCCCCTGAATTCAAAATATCTTTCTTAGCTTAAACGCCCACCGGCTGCTTTGACCGGTCATTTACTGGAACGGTGGTGAACCAGTTATGCCGGTCTGGCGCCGTGCCATTCACGATGCCAAAAAATTCGCGCTGCAAAGCCAGTGTTACGGGGCCTGTTTCGCCATTAGCGACGTTGATCTTGTCAATGGAACGGATGGGAGTGATTTCTGATGCGGTGCCGCAGAAGAAGACTTCGTCGGCCAGGTAAAGCATTTCACGCGGGATCATTTGCTCCACCACAGTCAGGCCAATGTCCTCGCCCAGCGTAATAATGCTTTCACGCGTAATACCAGGAAGGATTGAGTTACCCAGCGGCGGCGTTAAGAGTTTGCCTTTCCGCACAATAAAAATGTTTGCGCCCGAGGCTTCGCTCACAAAGCCGTTTACGTCCAGGGCAATGCCTTCTACGTAGCCATTAACGATGGCTTCCATCTTGATGAGTTGGGAATTCATGTAATTGGCGCCGGCCTTAGACATGGCGGGCATCGTATTCGGCGCGATCCGCGACCATGACGAGACGCAGACATCCACGCCATCGCTGACGTTTCCGTGACCAAGGTATTTTCCCCACGGATAGTTGGTCATGTAAACCTCAGTGGGCGAATTGAACGGGTTTACGCCAGCTTCGCCGTATCCGCGCATGACGATGGGTCGCAGATAGCAGGGCCACACCCCGTTGGCGGCCACCAGTTGCAGCGCGGCGGCACAAAGCTGATCCAGAGAGTATTCAGGTTCAATGCGGTAGATTTTGGCCGAATCCAGCAGCCGCTGCATGTGGTCATTGAGCCGGAAGATGGCCGGAGCGCCGCCTGGCGCGTAGCAACGGATGCCTTCGAAAACCGAGGAACCGTAATTCACCACGTGCGCCATTACGTGGATCTGTGCATCCTTCCAGGGGATCAGTTTCCCGTTGTGCCAGATCTTTTCGGTCGCTTGGATCGCCATGAGGGCTCCTTCAGATTGTGAATGTCCCGTTGCCTGATGTATTCAAGCTCATGGCAAGGTCCATAAAGGGCCCGTCAAGGCTTTACCTTACTTAGATTAGGAAACTCAGGCGACGGCACATTATATCTGATGGAAATTTCCCCGGCTAACATTAGATACGGCTAAATTCTTAACGCGCCGATTACAAATGTTTGCCGGGGTGCGATTCTATTGCCGGTTAGGTGTCCCAGCCTGCTGTTGGGTCGCTTTTTCGGGGATTGCTGAGCCTGGAGTGCTCTGGGCAACCGCCGCTGGAGGGGTGTAGAGATAAGTTTTAGGATTCCCCATCATCGTTGGCATGGCAATGAAAGGCTTGGAGTAATCATTGGCAGCGTTCCAGAAGAGGAACCCATCTCCATGGTGCGCCTTGGATGCTCCTACCTGCTTCAGGATGTACTCGGGCGAATAGGTCTTGGTTCTCCAGCGGAAAGCCTGAAGCCAGGGGCGCAACACAACGCCGGAACTGGCGGTGACTTTTTCAAACCGGTCCATCGATTCGCTGATGAAGTGCTCAGGAGCGTCACCCGGAGCGGTATAGCCATCCATTCCAAAGAAATGCGAGGGGTAGATCATGGGCGAAATCACGTCACAATGCTTCGCCATCTTGGCAATGTCCTGGCCCGTGTGGCTTAGGTCCACCTGACGCTGCCATGCCATGATGCCAAATACGTCGATTGAAACTAAAACGCCCATGGGGTGCAATTCACTGTAGGCGCGATCGAGGAAGCTCGCAATCACGTCATCCCGATGCATCTTTGGGTCTTTCTGGAAGGCGAACTGCGCGTCAGCCTGGTTGCCTTCAGCCGGGAAGCGGACGTAGTCGAATTGAATTTCGTCCACGCCAGATGTGGCCACATATTTGGCCAGGGCAATGTTGTAATCCTGGACCTCTTTATTAGAGCTGTCTGACCAGACCAGCTTGCCATTTTCCCGCCAGGGCTGATGGAGGCTTCTGGACTGGACTGCCAATTCACTATGGTGCTGCGCGATATTGTCATCCCGGAAGAGCGCCTGCCGGGCGATCACATGCAGATCCAGTGAATGAAGGAAACGCACATATTTCGGCAGGTTAGTGATGGGATAATGTGTAATTTTGCGTGCCAGCGGATGATCAAACTTGATGTTGATGGTTCCGTCGCTGTCCTTAATATCGAACACCACGGCGTTTCCCCCCGCCTGCCGCCAGCGCCGGACCAGATCAATGCCATGTGCGCTTCCCGCTGTCCCGCCGGTGAGGTAAATGGCACGGACTTCAGTTTCCTTGGGGAACAGACGAGTCTTTTCCACGATTGGCTGGGGTTCGATCCCGGGAATAAGGATGACCTCTCCCTTTTTAAAACTTGTCTTCCCACTGTTCGCTTTGGCGATGGCATCTACATACTCCGCCACTGTCATGTAAGAAGACTCTGACAGATGTTCGCGGGCAACAAATTTAGCAGTGGTGACCGCTTTTGCCGTAAGGCTGATGGTTCCGGGCGGCAGTTCCTGTGGCAGCAGGGGCGCGGGCGGGGCCTTTACCGTTGTTGTTGGCTTTTCAGCAGCGGCGGCAGCTTGAATCTGTCCGTGACGCGTGAGGACCACAATGGCAACAATCAGCCCGAGCACAATCAGGGCCGCAGAAGAGATGAAACGAAGTTTCTTGGATAACATTCAGGGACTCTTTCCCGGGGTCGTTGCAGGCATCTTAGCACGCATCCGGGTACTCTGATCAAAATGGCTGGAGTGCTTGGCCTTTTGTCACGCACTCTGCATCTAATCTCTTGAGATGCATGTGTACTGCTGTTGGCAAGTTAGTAATGACAACTTAATAGCTCGCAATTCCATCTCACATTTACGTCTCCCCGGAATAGGGGAGGAGCCCCTCGGCGAAAGAGGCGTGCAATTATGAGGACCGGCTTTAATACTGCACTTGATCCTACACGGCGCAGTGCCGATGCACAGGATTTTGATTCCACATTGCGCCGGAAGATTGTTGGCCAGGACCCGGCCATTGAAAAAGTAGTGGAAATTTACCAGATGTTTCTCGCCAGCCTGAACGCTCCCGGGCGTCCGGTTGGAAACCTGCTCTTTCTTGGCCCTACCGGCTCAGGCAAGACCCGGGTAGTGGAAGCCATGGCGGAAACGCTCTTTGGCGATCCCCGGGCCGTCATCAAGATTGACTGCGCGGAATTTCAGCACAGTCATGAAATCGCAAAACTTATCGGCTCACCCCCAGGCTATCTGGGGCACCGTGAAACCCACCCCTTGCTCACGCAGGAGGCACTGAATCAATGGCACACGGAAAAACTTAAGCTAACGCTTCTGCTTTTCGACGAAATTGAAAAGGCCAGTGATGCCCTGTGGCAATTGCTGCTTGGCATCCTTGATAAAGCGACCCTCACTTTGGGTGACAATCGCCGCGTGGATCTTTCGCAGTGCCTGATCGTGATGACCTCAAATCTCGGCGCCCATGAGATGGATGACCTCATGACTGGCGGCCTTGGCTTTGGCAACACGCGTCGAATGGGGCAGGTAGATGCCGCACTTGACGACAAGATTACTCGCACAGCCCAGGACGCGGCCCGGCGGAAGTTTTCCCCTGAGTTCATGAACCGGATCGACAAAATTGTCGTTTTTAAGACCCTTCGGTCCGAGCATCTGGAACAGATACTTGAAATCGAACTTGGAATGGTGCAGCAGCGCATTCTTCAGGCCACCGGAAACAGTCAGTTTGTTTTTTCCTGCACCGCGCCTGTGAAAGCGTTTCTGCTGGAAGAAGGCACAGATCCCAAGTACGGGGCGCGGCACCTGAAGCGGGCCATCGAAAAGAATGTGGTGTTTCCGCTGGCCAACCTGGTGGCGACCGGGCAGATCAAGCTGGGTGATTTCATCCGTATAGACCGGAAAGAGGGCCAGTTCACGTTTACCAAGGAAGCCGAGGGCGCCCTGGTGCCGGTGTTGCTGGAAAAATATGGAGAAATGAACTCCGGATCGCCCATGGCTGCCAAAGCGGGACGTGGCGCCGGCAAATCTCCGCGGGACTTTGGCGGGATCGCCCCGCTGCTGGATCACAAGTAGCAGTTAGCATTCAGCACATGGCATTCAGCCAAAGCAGCTCGCCGCAGAGACGAAAGACACGCAAAGGAAATTCAGAGAATGAATTTCCTTTTTCTTTTGCGCCCTTCGCAGCCTTTGCGGTAATGAGATATGGCTGACTGCGGACAAACTGAATGCTGAGTTGCTTCCATTACGGCTCCAGAGACTTGAACGGCGCATCCGCCGAGACAGTGGCGATATTCAGGGCTTCCTCATTCTGGTGCGATCGCTCATATTCGGCGATCGAGGGAAACAGCCCCTGTCGCTCCTCCAGCGTCGGCTTGGAGCCCTGCGGCGCGGTAAGAAATGCGCAAAATTTCTCGAGCAGTTGGGCTTGGGGGCAAAAGTCGTCGAGCCACAGGAACTGGCCCTGCTCGTTGATTTCCAGGAACCACCATTCTCCGTTGCGGTCCACCGCAAGATCCAGCGAGCCAGTG
Source organism: Candidatus Angelobacter sp. (assembly GCA_036495645.1). Taxonomy (GTDB): domain Bacteria; phylum Acidobacteriota; class Terriglobia; order Terriglobales; family Acidobacteriaceae; genus Angelobacter. Next base: position 21,536 of record DASXMN010000031.1, on the reverse strand, counting down.
CAGACACCGGCAGCGGCGGCGAACCTGAGTATGCCGCTCTCCACCGCGGCAGGCGTGGCGATGCGCTCCACGGCAACGTTTCTCAGGGCTGCGTCATGACGCCAGTCGAGAGAATTTGCTGTGGTGCGCAGGGCAAATGAATAAACGCGCTCTCCCATAAGCACCATACGCACGTCAAATTGCTTTCTTACCATCTGCTGGTAGATGGCGGGAGCATAGGTGAAGACCTCATCGTCCGCGGGCAGCTCTTCGCGGTCCAGGCAAAAAGTCTCTGTTACGGAGATATCAGTGGACCCTTGCTGCTGCCATACATGCGCAGCAAACGCTTTGCAAATGGCATCGCTGGGGTGGCGATCAAAAAATTTCCGTACTGCAACCGGCGAATTCGAAAAGAGCGTTTCTGGAACCTTCAATCCTGACTTCCGGGCCAGGCGCAACTGGACGGCTTTGTTCCGGACCATGCGCAAGGCTGAATATGGATTGACGCAGCGCACCGGCAGGCTTTCAAACATGTAAGCCAGCTCGTCGAAAAAAGAAGGAGACGGCGAACCATCTTTTTCCGGTTCCACCTGCTGATGCTCCGATTGGCGGAGCCAGAGAACGTCACCTTGCTCCAGCCGATGCGCTCCCAGTTGAATGTTAGGAATTTCATTCACAAGCAGCGATGCCCGCTCCGGTTCAGTCCAGGAAACGCCGCTCCAGCATGAAGCCTGGTAACCGGCCTGTTCCAGGGCCCATTGCACGGGTGCCGCATGGTCGTCTTTTGGATGCGCCAGCACGATGATTTTCATTGCCTGTCCTGGTGACGCGGAAGCGCCGGCCTGCGAAGCCGCGCTTCCGCAGTTGTTATTCAGTGACTAAAAGGCTGCCAGCTATTGGTCGAACATCTCATCGGGACTTTTTATAGTGCCGGTTGGAAGAGCGGTGGCAACCGTAAGCCTCGCGCCCGTGACCTCTTCTATCTCAGTCTGGGTCAACTGGCGGGCACCTTTCCGGATGAGCACCCGGTTATTATCGTTCGACATCGGATTTCTCCTTTCAATGAGTTGCGGTAATTAGTTATCCAGTCTCTGGTCTCGATTGCCGTCTTGGTTGGTGATAATGACGCTGAGAAGCGTGTTGGCTGCTCCGGCTGTCTGTTCCATTTCATCCTGGGAAAGTTGACGAGCGCCCCTTCGAGTGAGCACCCGGTTGCTATCATTCGGCATGTGGTCTCCTTTTTCAGCCTTCTCCAAGCCTGGGAAAATCAACCTGTCCGAAGCGAACAGTGAGACAAAAGTTATGTATCAAAGCTTTGGTCGGGATGGCTGGACGGCCCTGTTACCAGCACGCTCAGACGCGTTGGAATCAGGCCCCCTGACACACCGTCCAGCTCCTCTTGAGAGAGTTGGCGAGCGCCCCTCCGAGTGAGCACCCGGTTGTTGTCTGTATTATTCGACATGTACTTTTCCTTTCCCCATCCTGATTTCTTCTCCCATATCTTGGGCAGGATCGATTGTGTCGAGTCGCGCTGGATTACAACATGCGACTGGCTATTCGTCAGTGGTGAAGTCCTTGCCGCTGTCAGTGCGGATTACGCTCAAAACGGAAGGCGTGCGGGCGCCTGTGACCTCGTCAATCTCGTTCTGGGCCAGTGGACGCGCCCCTTTGCGCATGAGCACACGATTATCGCTATTCGACATGAGTTTTCTCCTTTCACTTTAGGTGCCTTCTCCAGACGGCCAAGCACAAATCAGCCGAAAGCAATTGAGTTGAGGGCCGCCGTGGGTGCTACGAGTCCATGTCTGTATCAGGGTTGTTTATTGTGTTGGTTCCGGTATGGCTTGCGCGGGTAAACGGGCCGCCGGCCCCGGTGATCTGTTCCAGTTCGTCCGATGTAAGTTGACGGGCGCCTCTGCGGCTGAGTACCCGGTTTTCATTGTTGTTCGACATAGATTTCTCCTTTCAACTATTCCGATTTCCTTCTCCAACACGCTAGAAAATCCACTGTCGCAACAACACCTGGATCAAGACTACCGAACAAACAGGGCCCTATTCAACATGGCTTTAAGAAATCCTTAGCCGAACCAGAAATCGTTATACTAATCGCTTTTTCAGGATTGTTATCAGCAGCCCATTTGAGGATTTACGGCTATAGAATAATGTCTATGTGTGCTGAAATTTTCTAGACTGGCGAGCCAGAGAAAGCCTAGCCACGAATCAAACGAACCATATTTTTGAGATTCGCGTGCATTCGCGGAAATTCGCGGCTGTTTCTTCTTAATCTGCGTTTTATCTGGGGAAATCTGCGGCTAGAGTAAAGTTCTGTGGCAGAAACTGGCTGCTGGCGCTAGCCCTTCAATTATGAGTTTACGACCATAGGGTTCCCTCGCTTCGCTCGGGACTTCAGAAAAGCTAACCTTTCTTCAATTCAATCAACACCACGCGGGCGACTTCCTTCAAAGTCTCAAACACGCCTTTTCCCTGAAAGGCGATTGCCTCAAAAGTTTTTTAATCTCGAGCATAGCGAGAGATCGCTATGTGCTCTCAATATGTGGGTACCCTTACTTTTATGTGGGTACCCTTACTTTTCTGGCCCATTGCAAGCACTCATGAATTGGATACCATAATCTGTAAATTCGTAGGGTTCCCTCGCTCCGCTCGGGATCAGCCCTTCTTCAACTCAATCAGCACTAACCTGGCGACTTCCTTTAGCGTCTCAAAAACGCCTTTGCCCTGAAAGGCGACTGCTTCGAAAGTAGGCTCTTCTTTTCTGCTGAGTTCACGTTTCAGGTCTTCCACCGGCATCGCGCTGGGCAGGTCGCGCTTGTTGAATTGCAGCACGTAAGGGATTTTCTTGAAGTCGTATCCGTGCTCTTTGAGATTTTCGTGCAGGTTATCCAATGCTTCAATGTTGGCGTCCATGCGCTCTTCCTGTGAATCGGCCACAAAAACCACGCCGTCCACGCCGCGCAGAATCAGTTTTCTGCTGGCATCGTAAAAAACCTGGCCAGGGACGGTATAAAGATGGAAACGGGTGCGAAAGCCGCGCACTGTTCCAAGGTCCAGTGGCAGGAAGTCAAAGAAAAGCGTCCGGTCCGTTTCCGTGGCCAGGGAGATCATCTTGCTTTTCTGCTTGTCAACCGTCTTGTCGAAAATGTGCTGCAGGTTCGTTGTTTTACCGCCCAAACCGGCGCCGTAATAGACGATCTTGCAGTTAATCTCGCGAGCGGCAAAGTTTATGAAACTCAAGGCTCTCCTAGCATTCGGGCCAGGGCGCGCAAACCTGCACGCTTGCGGTTCCGAACAATCATCCTGCTGAAAGACTTTTTTATATCATAACCGCATGGAAGCGGGGCGGTATCCAATTGTACGCTTCTGCCTTAGCGTCCAATTCCCTGCATCACCAAAATTGCCCTCAAAAGTAACCATAGGCTATGGCTTCGGCTGCTGCTGTGGTTGCGGCGGCAACGGGTAATAGCCTTCTTTGGCAAAAACAGTCAGGTTCGGACGAAGCACGCGAACCTCGATGGAGCGGAAAGCGCTCGACTTTGTGGCCTGGGTGGTATAGCCAAGGGTGTATTGATTGCGGGCTGCGTCCGCGATCTTGGCATACGCCTCTTCGATCCCCTGCCGGTCGAATTCGGCAAGCATGTCGCCCGCCGTGTCCGAGACATATCGGGGCAGAATGTTTCCCGTGCCAAATCCAGGCACGCGGATGCGGTTTGCCTTGTCATAAATCGGGATAGCCGCTGTATCAACGCCTACGGCGTAAATGCTGATGTTGTTGGCGAGCAGTATCCTTTTGACTTCGTCATAGTTCGCGTTGCTGCCCAACTCCCGCCCATCGCTGATGACAAAGATGATGCGGCGCCGGGTTTTGTCGCGCTTGGAAAGGTCTTGCGCTGCGCGAAGAATAGCGTCATTCAGCACATAAAATTCGCGCGGTGGGGTCTGCACATCCCCAGGGCCGCCGGCATTGGGATCATTGATGGAATGTCCGTTGATGCTGGGGCCGCCACCAAATGGACCACCTGTCATAGGTGGGCCGCCTTCGCGCCCCGGACGTTTGACACGATTGACTGTGGCTGTGGAGATATTGCCCGCCCCCGAAAAACCAGAAACCTGCTGCACCGTATGGCCATAGCGATATAAAGCCACCTCATCATGTTCGCTGAAGGCCCCAATCAGGGCCGGAAGGGTCTCATTGACCTTCTTCATGGTTGTGGAAGGTAAATCCGTGGCAACCACCACTGCCGCGGAAAGCGGAAATGGGTCGGCAGTAAAATACTTGAGCTGCTGTGGTACTCCATCTTCATAGACCCTGAAATCGGTGGGCCCCAGGCCGGACTTCAACTTACCGGAACTGTCTTTGACCCTTACCGGAACTTGCACGAAGTTGACGGAAATGCTCATCTTGTACAGCTCTTCACGGCTGGGCGACATTCCGTCCGGTCCAACAGCAGCGGGTTGTGGTTGCGGGACTGGTGTGGGCGTGGCCTCAGGCTGGTCCGTATGAGTATTGAGTGGGGCCGTCGGCGCATTTCCCGGAAATTGGCCCTGCTGCTGTGGCTTGGGTTGAGGAGTGTCTGGGACGGTCTGCTGGGGTGGCTGGGACTGTTGTTCCTTAGGCTTGGGGGCATCAGGGAAATTTTGTTGCGCTATCAGAGATAACGCGACCAGAAACAGGGCACACATCAGCCCTTTCACGCCCAGGGTCAACCTACGCATCAGCTCCTCCTACCGCTTAGAACGTTTTCAGGGCCGGAATGTTGCGCACATTTGCCCGGCCGCAGTATGTCAAGCAATTGTAATGCCTTCAGGGCGGATGCCAGGCAACTCACCTGCATCTAATACAATAGATCAAATCACATCACACAAGAAAGGCTGTGCCAAGGGCCTTTATGCGGATCTTATTTTTAGTATTTGCGCTCGCGCTCATTGCCGCGCCTGTTTGTTACGGGCAGTCACCGGAACTTGATCCTCCCAAGGGCTCGGCTCCGCCTTCAACTACCCAGGAGAGGCAAGACGACCAGGGAAAAATTCCGACTTACCGCAAAAACGTGAACCTGGTTAATGTCCTGTTCACGGTCAAGGACAAGCACGGTGTAATGGTTCCCAACCTTTCCAAAGACCACTTCGAACTGATAGAAGATGGCAAGCCTCAGACAATTAAATATTTTTCGGCCCTTACTGACCAGCCCCTCACGCTCGGTCTTCTGATTGATACCAGCTACAGTATGAATAGGACTCTTCCTGAGGAAAAAGTGGTGGCTGGCGGATTTTTGCAGAAGGTGCTCACGGAAAAGGATCTGGCTTTTGTGATCAGCTTTGATGTTTCCGTGGATCTGCTGCAGGACCTCACCAACAGCAACCATTTGCTGCGCGCCGGCATGGATAAGGCCCGCATCAATACGAATACTGCCGGCATGGCGCCCATGGGCCGTCCTGGGCCAGTTCCTACGGCTTCTTCATCGAATAAAGGAACCTTACTTTTTGACGCAGCCTATCTTGCCTCGAACGAGGTGCTGGGCCGCCAATCCGGACGCAAGGCCATGGTTATCCTGACAGACGGAGAAGATCAGGGCAGCCAATTGAAATTGAAAGATGCCATTGAAGCAGCGCAAAGGGCTGACGTGGTGGCCTACGTATTGCTCATCACCGACCCTGGTTTTTCCTCGAATTACGGAGATATGAGCAAGCTGACCGAACAAACTGGTGGGCGCGTGATCACTGTGAACCGTCCGGACAAACTGGATAAAGCATTCAATGAGATTTCAAATGAGCTGCGGAGCCAATACACGCTGGGTTTCACGTCTACAAATGCTGTCAATGACGGTAAGTTCCGCCGACTTGAAATCAAATCCAAGGATGGCTATAAAATCCAGGCGCGCAAGGGATATTATCCGCCTAATGACACGGCGGCCAGCAGGTAAGCGGTTGGCGAACAGCAAGACACGTATTGGAAGCAATCATTGCGCCGATTGCCTGGGCACGTAATAGCCCTTCTTTGCCCGTACTTTGTATTTTTTAGTGTCAGCCACAATCTGGATTGGCCTGAAGGTTCCGTTGGCGACAAATTGGTCCGGCCGATAAGAGATGGAGTACTGGCTGCGAAGCTCCTCTTGAATGTCAGTGAACGCAGCCGTTACGTCATCCAGCTTGGCGGGAAAGAAAGCGCGGCCGCCCGTGGCTTCAGCAAGCATTTTCATGTTCTCATCACCTTTGGTCTGGTTGCCCATCAGTGACGTGCCTACAGCATAAATAATGACCCCCGCCCGTTGCGCCATGTCCATGGCTTCCTGCCGATAAACGTGGCTCTGATTGTCGTCGCCATCGGATACAAGAATAATCGCCCGGCGCACGGCCGTATCGGACTGCTCTTTCATCAACTTGTCACGACAGGCGAAGTAAATGGCGTCCCAAAGCGCGGTCCCACCGCCAGCCTGGATTGCTTTTATCCCAGTGCGAAGCTTGTCCAGGTCACCAGTAAAATCCTGGGTCACGTCCCAGGTTTCATCAAACGCCAGGACGAACGCGCGGTCAGTCTTGGGACGGATAATCTCATACAGGAATTCTGAAGCCGCGTCCTTCTCAAACTGGAAACGGTCACGGATGGAATTGCTGGCGTCAATCAGTAAACCGACTTGTAGCGGCAGGTCAGTTTGTGCGGCAAAGTTCATAATCTGGCGGGGCGGCAACTTATTGTCGAGTATCTTGAACTGGTCCTGCTTCAGATCACGAACAAACCTGCCTTCTTTATCCACTACGGTGAAAACCACGTTGACCTCGTCCGTGCGGATGCGAACGGTCGGGACTTTTTCAGGCTTGGCATCGCCGGCCTGTTGTTGAGCGGCGGGTGTGGGGCTTGGTGTTGCCGCAAGCTGCTGTGCCGTGGCGATTCCGCCAGCCATCGCGAATACAGTAAAGAAAACAAAACACTGTTTGAAGGACATAGGAATGCGTCGTTTCCTTCATTATAGTTGCAATCTGGCTTAACGAGCAGTCAGGGCATGGAAGAGTGGCCGGATGGATCAACCGAGTGCTGACTAAAAAAGACCCGGGCAAAACCGGGCCGCTTTGGTTATTGATGAAGAAAGTTATTGCCGGGGCACGTAGTATCCCTTTTTTGCGCGGACTCTGTATTTCTTGTTTTCCGCCGCAATCTGGATTGCGCGGAACTGGCCATTGGCCTCAAAGCCCTCTGGTTTATAGAACACTGAATACTGGCTGCGCAGCTCTTCGTGAATATCGTGGAAGGCGTTCGCCACGTCCTGAAGCTTGAAAGGGAAGAAAGCCTGGCCGCCGGTAGTTTCGGCAAGCATCTTCAGGCTCCGGTCTCCTTCATCAGGATTGTTGCTGAGATTGGTGCTGATGGTATACACAATCACACCGGCGCGCTGGGCCATTTCAATGGCTTCCTGGCGCAGAACGCGGCTCTGATTGTCATCGCCGTCAGAAACAAGAATAATTGCCCTGCGGACCGGCCCGCTCTCGCGCTCTTTCATCAGCTTATCGCGGCACGCATAAAACACAGCGTCCCATAAGGCGGTGCCCCCGCCCGGACGTATTACTTTTACGCCCTTGGTCAGCTTATCCAGGTCGCCCGTGAAATCCTGCGTGAGGTCCCAGACTTCATCAAAAGCCAGCACAAAGGCTTTGTCAGTATTTGGGCGGATGATCTGGTGCAGAAATTCAATGGCTGCGTCCTGCTCGAAAAGGAAGCGGTCGCGAATCGAATTACTGGCATCAATCAACAATCCCACTCGCAAAGGCAGGTCGGTTTCCGCGGAAAAATTCATGATCTGCTTGGGAGGTTTGTTGTTGTCCAGGAATTTGAACTGGTTTTCCTTAAGGTCCTTGATGAATCTGTTGTGTTTATCGGTCACCGTGAAAATTACGTTTACTTCGTCCGACCGGCTGTGGAAAGTCTGCACAGGCTGGGTATCGTCGGGGGCCGTACCCGGGGTAACTGCGTTGGCTGCGGCTGGCGGCTGTGTGGCCGACGGTGCAGTTTGGGCGACAGCACAGAAGCAAGCCAGCGTAAATATAAACAACAACGCAAGTACCTTTTTGAAATACATGTCAGGAGCTCTCTTACACATTATAGTCTGGGAAACATTCCTCAATCCCCGATTTGCCGCAGAAAACTTCTTAGCGCAGCCGGTAATGGCTGCTGGAATGAAAGCTGCATCTCAGTAATTGGATGCCGGAATTGTATCGCGAAAGCGTGAAGAAAATTCCTCTCCAGAGATGCCGGTTTTGATCCTGTACCTCCGTAACTCAACAGTTTACCGGGAGCCCCGTAAAGCATATCTCCCGCCACGGGATGCCCGATGGAAGAGAGATGCACTCTGATCTGGTGCGTCCTTCCCGTCTCAATCCTCACTTCAAGCAGAGAAAACTTTCCGTACTCGCCTTCAATCTGCTTTGTCACCTGCCAGTGAGTAATGGCCTCGCGTCCGGGCTTGCTTTGTGGGGCGCGCTTCGTAGTCATCCGGGTGCGCCGGACCAGATCGCGGCTGATGGCGGTATTGATCGTGCCCTTGCTCTTTTCCATCCAGCCATGCACCAGCGCAATATAAGTTTTCTTAACCTCGCGCCGGGAAAATTGTTCTGCCAGTTTTCTGTGTGCCTTGTCAGATTTCGCCACCAGCACAAGGCCGCTGGTTTCTTTGTCGAGCCTGTGTACGATTCCAGGCCGCAGTTCTCCGCCGATCTCTGAGAGCTGGCTGAAACGATGCAACAGCGCGTTGACCATGGTGCCGCGATTGCCTGCCCCATCCTTGCCGGAACCCGCATGCACATTCATACCGGCGGGTTTATTGATGACTGCGATGCTCTCATCTTCGTAAATAACTTCGAGCGGAATATCTTCGGCAAAAGCTTTCAACGGCGGCAGTTCAACCGTGCCAGTAATGACGATCTCCTCACCGCCTTTTAACTTCAGTGAAGCCTTGGGGACGCTGCCATTGACCCTGATCTTCTCCTGCTCAATAAGCTGCTGAATGCGAACGCGGCTCACATCTGGAAGCTTCGAGACAAGCCACTGGTCCAGACGCCGTCCTTTGTCGTCGGACGACGTGGTGAATCTCTGGATTGAAGCAGAGTCAGGCACGAAGGGAATTGTATCGGCACAGAGGATTTGGTGATTGAGTAATTTGGTAAATGGGTGATTGGGGAACTTGGATCGATCTTACGGAGATGACGGCCGGAGGAGGTAATCTTTGATTAAACAGATTCGAAAATTACACAATTACCAAATTACTCATTTACTAAATGGAAAACAACCGACCCACTTGGCCGTGCGACCGGGCCGTTCTGAACCCATCCTGAGATGGTGGGAACCCGCCGCGGCTCTTTAGGCATTTCCGTACTGGCGGAACATCGCACACCGAGCCGTTATTATACGAGTCAGGCCCCCTGTTCATTGAATGTTGGTTCATGAACGGTTACCGTTCTCACCTGCGTTGCAGGCCGGTTATCAGGACTGATGCTAAAGAAAAGCAGAGTAGATGGCAAGAGGACGGGCCAGCATTTTGCAATCGCCGCAGAAGATATTTGCTTTTTCGTGAACAACCGACGCGCCGAATTACGCCATCCCGACTTACCCTGCGCGACGTTCATCTTGCAGCACTTCATCCAGCGCGCCCGCTAACTGTCCGGCACGGCGGTTAAATTCCCCCGCCAGCAGATCATATTTCTTTTTCAGAATGTGATATTCGTCAGCGATATTCAGCGCCGCAAGCACAGCCAGGCGGAGAGAATCAATGGTAGAGGTTTGCTCGGCCACGTTGCGCATTTTGCCGTCAACATATTGCGCCAGCTTCAGGATGTATTCCGCATCCACGCCGCGAAGGTTATAGACCTGATCGTAAATTTCCACTCGGACGGGCGCCGCTGCTGTCGGTTGAGTCACCACGCTGGTTCTCCTTAAAAAGCAGTGTTGAGTTGATTATCCTGCCAGTTTACGGATAAGCAAGAGAATTCTTGCGAATCTCCGCTGTGTCAATCCCGCTTGGGCTGCACCACTACCGCTGTACCGTAGGCCAGCACTTCTGTCACGCCCTGCATGATTTCCGTGGCGTCATAGCGGACACCCACTACCGCATTGGCGCCGAGCTGTCCCGCGTGCTGAAGCATCAGGTCCAGCGCTTCACTGCGGGTTTTCTCGCAGAGGTCGGTCAGGATTGTGATATTGCCGCCGGCCAGAGTCTGCAGGCTCGCGCCGATGGTGCCGAAAATTGACCGTGAGCGGACAATAATGCCGCGCACCAACCCCAGAGTCTGCACCACTTCATATCCGTGTAGATCAAACTGGGTGGTGGTCATGCCATGCTGGACTGAAGCCATATCAGCTTTCGGTTACCAGGGCATCCATCTGCTTCAGCATTTTTTCCACGCGCGCGCGGACTTCTTCACGCTCTTTGCGCAGTGCGATCATTTCTCCGCGCAGGACATCCATCTCTTCTTCGCGGGTTTCCAGTTGCTCGCGCAGGCGATTGGAATCGCGCTCTGCGGCTGCTTTGCCTTCGCGCGCCGACTTCAGCAGCTCAATGGCTTTGTAAATTTTCTCTTCCAGCGCGGGAAAATCGTCACCGCCGTTCCGTGTTTCCATTGTTTCCGTCTCAGTTTCCATTTCGCGAGCAAGTTTCAATGACATGAGCGCATTGCACCTCAGGGGGATGAAGTTCTTTGCGGAGTATAACGCAATCGCTTGTGGATAAGGAGGAAGAAAGCTTGATCTGAAAATCCCGAAGCGCAGCGAGGGAACCCTTTTACAACAACGTTCGCGGCCAATATGCGATTTCGAATGGGTGCAGAATGTCTGCTTAACTACAGCAGTAAGAAAGATCCAGCATTCACAAGTAATACCGGGCTGCGTCCGTAGGGTTCCCTCGCTGCGCTCGGGACTTCAAAAAAGCTACGCCGACCGACGATCCAGCTCTTCCAGTTGGTTGCCTTCGCCGCTGCCAGTGAAGTCGGTTAGACCCGTGACAGTGGCCAGCGCCAAACCTTGCATTCTGAAGAAACGGGATTCTCGATCGTCGCTGAAACGGAGTATGTCGGGCAGGCTCGCGACCATTCCACTCAGGCCGAAGTCGATGGCTCCGTGAGTTTCAAAGCTGATCTCACGCACAACTCCGCCTGGATAATCAGTGCATAGGGAAGTAATGGTTTCAGCCGTGCCGCAGACCAGCGCGCCTACCGCTGCTCGTTTGTTCCGTCGCCAGAAGAATGCCGCCATTCCGAAAAATGATGCCGCCATTACGTAATCGATAATGGCGTGGGCTTTGGGATTGATGACTTTGGGCAATTTGTTAGTGGCAAATTTGGCGGCCTGATCCAGAAGTGGCATGAATCCTCCTAAAGAGTTTGGAAGAGATCAATTATTAAAAGATGGACAAGCGGAAGGGCGAGTTGTCTCGAAGGTTCGGAGAGACGATCACTGGTGAGAGCGGCTGGATTTTGGTGCGGCTGTTCGGCAGACTCAAGCAGAAGTCTCGGGCATTCCGTATCTGAATAGGCTGAAATCCACTCGCGATGAACGCGGCGTGAAAACCTCGCTTAATCAGCAGCTACTTCGGCAGTTTGTCCCACGTCTGCCAAAACGCTTTCATCTCATCCGGCTGGCCCAGAGAGACTCTTGCAAACGTGTCCATCGGCGGGAAGGGACGCCCGATACGGATATTATTTTTATTAAAGTGGTCAATCACGGTGCGGATGGGTCGCTGCGTATTGAACATCACAAAATTGGTCCAGGAAGGAATTACATGGAGCTTGCGCAAGATAGCCTGGCGCATGAATTCATCGCGATCAAAACCGTTTCTCATGATCGCGGCTTTGCGGTCGTCCTCATTATCCAGAGAAACCAGACCGGCGCGCAGCGCTAATATGTTCGTGCTGTCCTGCAGCTTGTGTGCCGCCATTGCTTTGGTGTTTTTGGCTGAAGTCACGGCATAACCCAGCCGCAGTCCGGCCATACCATAAATCTTTGAGAACGTTCGGGCCACAATCACGCAGTCTTCATCAATGGGTGTTTGCAGGAAAGATATGTAGTCTGCGGCAACGGGGACAAAGTCGTGATACGCCTCATCCATCAGCACATAGGTATTGGGCGGAAGGTTGCGGATAAAAATTTCCAGGCTGCGCCGCGGCGTTACGCTGGCCGTGGGATTGTTTGGATTGCAGATGTAAATCAGGCCGCCATCTTTTCCCACCGCATCCGCCATCTGCGTCAACTGATGGGCATAGCTGGCTGCCAGAGGAATTCTGATGACCTCAGCCTTGGCAGCTTCACCATAAAATCCAATCGCTTCAAACGTTGGGGATGCCATCACCAGCTTCTTTCCCGGACCGGTGAACGTGCTGGCCGCGATCTTGAGTATCTCGGTTGAGCCGCAGCCCAGCGTGACCTGTTCAGCTTTTGCCTTGTGCATCGCGGCGATGCGCTCAATCAGCTTGTCATAACCGCGGTCAGGGTAGCGGTTGGCGTCCAGAAATGGGTTCTTCATGGCCAGCACGCTGGGGAACGGCCCGTAGGCGTTTTCATTGCTGTTGAGCAGGATCGGCCCGCCTGGCTGTACGGTGCGCGGCGGCTCCGCCCAGCTCAGTAATTCAGTGGGAAGGCTTGCAGTGGCAGCTACGGCAGCGCCCAGACCAGCGGTTTTGAAAAAAGATCTGCGAGAAAGCATGGCTGGAATTGTACTCTGGGCGGCAAAAAATTAACCACCAAGGACACGAAGGAACACAAAGATGTAACTTAGAAAAGATATTAAATCCTTCGTGAATCTTTGTGTCCTTGTGTTTTAGCTCGTTCGGCTACGCTACCGCTTTGGCATTCGCCCGCTTGGCCGTTTCGCATAATGCGATGAAGCCTGCTGCGTCATTGGTCGCGATATCGGCCAGGATCTTGCGGTCCAGTTCCACGCCGGCCTTTTTGAGCCCGCTAATGAACTGGTTATAGCTGACGCCCTGGGCGCGCGACGCTGCGCCGATGCGCACAATCCAGATCGAGCGGTACTGGCGCTTCTTCTGCTTGCGGCCGGAGTAGGCGAACTTGAGTCCGCGTTCCACCGATTCTTTGGCGGCGCGATAAAGTTTTGATTTTGTTAGAAAATACCCGCTGGCGCGCTCAAGTATCTTTTTGCGGCGCTGGCGGCGCTTAGTACCACGTTTTACGCGAGGCATGAGTTACTCCCTTTTTTGTTGCCGGATTCCCGGCGGTTATCGCGGCTGGAGGGAAGGTTTAGGGTCCCTCTTCACTCGCGTTGCGCACTATCTTTCGATATGAGCGCTTTTTCAGATCCAGCCTCAGCACCGATTTTCATCAGGCGGGCCGAACGCTGTCCCGGATTTTAAACTGAGATCCCTTATCTATGGTTCGGGATTTCGCCTGCGGGCTTTTATTCGGCTCGCGCCTCATTCACGCCCGCAAATCGGCTCAATTAGTACGGGATCATTCTCTTGACTTTTGGCGCGTCGGCCGCACTCACCAGAGTATCGGTATCAAGGTGGCGTTTGCGCTTGGTGTCCTTAGAGGTAAGGATGTGGCGCTTGAACGCTTTACCGCGCTTGATCTTGCCGGTCGCGGTCTTCTTAAAGCGTTTAGCGGCGCCTTTGTGTGTTTTCAGTTTAGGCATATTCCTTAGTATTTAGTAATTAGCAGTAGCTCTGTCTAGCCGCGCAGAGATTCTCGTCTGCCCTTCAGATCGCACTGGCTGATTGCTATTTGCCAATTGCTACTGCTCTTTACTGACTTACGTTCTCTGGCCGCTTTGTGCAGGGGAGTGCTGAGGCGGCTTTTCCTGCTTCTTTCCAGCGCCACCGGGCACCTGCTTGGGAGGAGCCATAATTACATGGACGGTATTGCCTTCCATGCGCGGTCTGAACTCCACGATTCCCTTATCGCCGACTTCATTCACCAGGCGCTCCAGCACCTTGCGCCCCAGGTTCTGGTGGGCCATTTCGCGTCCGCGGAAGCGCAGGCTGGCTTTGACCTTGTCACCTTCGGAAAGAAACCGTAGAACGTGGTTCCGTTTAGTAACGTAGTCATGCTCGTCCACGTTGACGCTGAATTTCACTTCTTTCAGGACAATCTGTTTCTGGTTCTTTTTTGCCGCCCGTTCTTTCTTTTCCTGCTCGTAGAGAAACTTGCCATAGTCCATGATGCGGCACACAGGGGGATTTGCAGTGGCCGAAATCTCTACCAGGTCAAGACTTTGTTCACGGGCCTTACGAGTCGCATCCTGTGGCGTCATAATGCCGAGCTGTTCACCATCCGGGCCGATCACGCGTATCTCGCGCGCGCGGATGCGCTCATTCATCTTAATAAAGCGTTTATCTATGCGATCCTCCTGAACCCTCCCGGCAAACTCACGTTAGTGGAATTGCGGGGGGCGCCACAAATGTGGCAAGACTTGAAAATTATAGCATGGGTGGATGACCATCTGGATCACGGGGAGGCATGTAAACTTGCTGGTTCGTCTGTTCGTCGCGGGTAAGTTGATTCAAAGGTCACGCCCGGCTATCTTGACGAAAAGATATCATTATAGAAAAAAATGTCTCTGGAATGGCAAAGTAAAAAGGGAATTTTCCCGCTAATTCGTTAGAAAGCAATCAAGGAGGGATTCAGTGGCGAGTTCGTCAATCAGTGTTGTTCCTGTTGGGGCTAAAAAATGCAAGCCTTTTGTGCTTCAAGTAATGGTTTTTAGCCCTGAATCCGGTTTCAAATTTGAGGTTACGGTGGAAAAGGATTGTTCTGCGAGCAATGATCCAATCTGGAAGCTTGTTTTTGACCTGTACAAGAAACAAGCTACAGGATCGGACTTTGATCAGATCGTCCACGTTTCTTTCACCTCCGGGACTACCGCGGAGCAGCAGGGCATTCAATCCATGGTTTCGCAAGGAGTCTCCAGCGGACAGGCCGATGCGATTACTAATCAAGTTTACCCAGCAGCCAAAGCTCTTGATGGAGTACAAAATCCCACAGATCAACAGAAACAGGCCTTGCACCAGGCGATGAGTCAAGCTGTTACATCAGTCAACGTTTAAGTGGCGCAGAGGTACCCCTTGCAGAGGCGTAGATTGGTTTCTTTATTGGGCCTATGTGTGCTCGCGGCAGTCATGCTTCTGCCGCGAGCTTCTTTCGCACAAGGGTGCAGAGAAGACCTCACGGCAGATGCCCAGGTGTGGGTGCATGCCATAAAGTTCGATATCCGGTATTTCAATCCGCCACAGATACCGCTTAAAACTAAAACCATCTTTGCTCCCGATGTCCTTTCCGCCTCTCAGGTGGCCATCGCGCAGCAGATGTCCCAGGACGACAACAAAAATGTGGCGCGCGAATTTGCCAATCTTGGCTTTGTGTCTGTCCGTGTGATTGATTCTTGTGTTCGCATTGTTGATCCCGCCATTTGCATGAAAGACCTGCAAAAAAACAAATGCGCAGATGTAACATTTGCCAGCCATGAAATACGGCTTGTCCGTTTCAATGAAGCCGGCCTTATTCTGCCGGTGCCACGCAGTCCAGTCTCAACTTATTTTTCGAGTGTGCCCAAGCCGTTGTTGATTCTGAATCCCACCGCTGGTGTGGACCACGATAATCGTACGGGAACCACGCCTTCGGTCAGTCTGAAAACCAATCTTCTGGATATTGGGAACATCTTGAAGCGTGAAGATTCGGATAAGCATGCGTTGGAAGCCATTGCCTCGGCCGATCTCTCGCGCTCCGTCGATCACAACTTCTATAACGCGGCTGAGGTTGTGGACCTGAAGAGGACATGGCCAACCTCTATGGTGCAAAGCCTCGCCTTGCACATTGAGCAGCACAATGAAAAGCAACCGCTGGGAACAGCCAGTGATTCAACATCGCAGGAAACTGTTGGTCTCAAAGCCAATCTTCATTTCCAGAATAACTATCTGCATGACGGTTATTTTTGGGGAGGGGGCAGCGCATCCCGCCATACGATTCCGCAAACTGTCGGGCAAGTGGTGAATACTTCTGAAGCCGCAGGTTCTGCGGCAGTTTTATTTGACGGCAGCGTAGCCCAGACGACAGCCCGCGCCGGATTATGGTTCACAGGCGCTAACCCAAACAATCAGGCGAGTTACGAACAAATGGCTGCTTTCACGGCCCTTTACAAAGACTTTTTGGTTGCGCCCAACCAAAGCTTTGGATTGCAGATCATTGGCGGATACGGCCACACTTGGGGTACTCCGGCACAATACGCACAGTTCTTTGCTGGGAATAACGGAAGTAATTTTCTTTATGAAGCTCCAGACACTCTTTTACAGTCCGGGCCACTTCCGCCTATTCTAAGGAGTTTTGGCAAGACAGAGGCAGGTGTGACGAACAATGTGAATTTGGGTGGCTTCTCATTTTGGAATGTAAGCACCACCTTAACTGTCCCGGTTCCCGGGCTTTCCCGTCCCTTGATCCCTGATGTTGTCATCGATGACGCCACGAACACGACACTTAAGAAAATGCTCAAGACTGCAGGCACGAGATCGGCTGTCAGTTTCATTCAGGCTGCATTAGTGCAGCAGGGTATTCCGGCGGCGGATGCCCAGAAGCAAGCACAAGCTCTTGTAGATCGCGAAATAGCCACGCCAGTCAATTACATCGCTGACCGTGCCAATATCTATTCTTTAAAGCCGCTGGCGCTGTTTGATGTGGCCGAACTGACTACGGGAAACGCGAGCAGGCATCTGGAATCAGCCGGTGGGGGCATTGAATTCATGATTGTGAACTTCGCTTTGCAGGTTGGATACGCGCGTACCATCAACAGCCAACCAGGCGACCGCAAGGGAAATGTTGTCTTCAACTTGCAATTCAGGAATTTTTTTTAGCGCCGACTCCAAATTCGGTTCCTTGGATCTTAAAAGGGTCAACTAAAACTCACAATTGTCCTTGACCCATACTGTATCCAGATCCGCAATTATGGTGCAGCGATGAGCTCGTCAGCGGTTACGGCGGTCATTCGGGCCTGCAACATCTGATTTGGCGCGTGCCAACCGTCTAGTTTCACCTTTAAGTAATTGTCGCTCAGAGCCTCTGTCCAATGATCGCCACCAGCCTGGAGTGTAATCACTTCCAAAGAGCGTCCGACAAAACTCTTGCGGAAAGCACGGTTCTTTTCTGCCGCTAGCTCGCGCAGCACGCGGTTGCGTTCCCTCGCCACGTGCACGGGAACTTGATCCGGCATTGCGGCTGAAGCTGTTCCCGGTCGCGATGAATATGTGAACACATGCAAATAGGTAAATGGCAGGTGTTCGATAAAGCTGCGGCTTTCTTCGAAGAGTTCATCGGTCTCGCCGGGAAAGCCGACCATTACGTCGGCGCCGATAGCCGCATCCGGCATGGCGTCACGGATTTTCCTGATCTTCTCCGTGTAATGCCAGGGACGGTATTTGCGATGCATACGCCGCAGGATATGGTCACTGCCGGATTGCAGTGGAACATGCGCGTGTTTGGCGATGCGTAGCGATCCGGCGACCAGCTTGATTAATTCATCGCTCCAATCCATGGGTTCGACGGAACTGATGCGAATTTTTTCAATGCCAGTATGTTCCAGCAGGGAACGGACGAGTTGTTCAAACTTTAGCTGCGGCTGAAAGTCCCGTCCCCAGCGGCCCAGGTTGATGCCGCTGAGCACTATCTCGCGATAACCTGCGGCAACCAGCGCATTGGCTTCTTCCAGCACGCGCTCCAGCTTCATTGATCGGCTCTGGCCGCGGACGCTGGGAATAATGCAGAAGGAACAGCGGTTATTACAGCCATCCTGCACCTTCAGGTTAGGACGGGTCTTTTCTGCAATGCTCTCGCCGGCGAAAACCGGAGCAGCCATCAGTTCGGTGTGGGCGAAGATATCGCCAACCAGAGTGAATACAGGCGCGGAAAGAGCCACAGATTCCAGCGAGACAAAGTTCCGCGGCCGGTCATGTGTATCCTCGTCAAGATTCTTAGGTATTTCTAATTTCCAATCGTACGCGGCGGCAATCTCTGGTATCTGGTGTTTATGCGAATTTCCCACGACCCATGTGACTCCCGGTAGTGCCGCAATTTCCTGCGGGGCGCGCTGGGCATAACAGCCGGTAACCAGGATTTTGGCGCGCGGATTTTCACGATGGATGCGGCGAATGGAGGCGCGGGCGTCCTGGTCTGCCGCTGCCGTCACCGTGCATGTGTTGAGTACTACC
Source organism: Candidatus Angelobacter sp. (assembly GCA_036495645.1). Classification (GTDB taxonomy): domain Bacteria; phylum Acidobacteriota; class Terriglobia; order Terriglobales; family Acidobacteriaceae; genus Angelobacter. The sequence goes on along the minus strand of DASXMN010000031.1, from coordinate 3,356 downwards.
AGATCGGCTTCAATAGCCGAACTGGCCGAAGACATCCCGTGTGTCGCAAGTTGGCGCTCTAGGGTCGCGCCGTCAGCCTGTGTGGCGCGGCATCCAAAATTTTGTACAAAATATTCCAGCACATGAAGCATTATAATGGGACGGTAGAAAAAAGAGATTTGAACCGTTTCAGCAGCTCACAACCAAAGTAGTTGCTGCTGCATCTTATCAGCGCAATACAACCTAAAGCGCATGCTGAATGGCGCGATGTAAGTAGTTTTCAGAATCTCACTGGAGTTCCCCATGAAACGCCGCATTCTTTTGGTTGATGATGAACTGGCCATTCTGCTGACCCTTAAAACCATCCTGGAAATCCACCAGTTTGAAGTGGAAACAGCGGCATCGGCCAAAGAGGCCATTTCCAAGCTCAAGGCCAACACCTATCACATGGTCATCACGGACATGAAGATGGAGCATGAGAAGGCCGGTTATGATGTGATTCGGGCAGCCAAGAAGACTGACTACAATCCAGCCGTGGCCATTCTTACGGCCTATCCTCTGCTTGGCGGTGATTGGAAGACGCAGGGCGCCAACTCCATGCTGGTAAAGCCCATGAACACCGACGATCTGCTGCGGCGCATTGAAGTATTACTGATCCAGCACGAAGACCAGAGACAGCATAAGGCAGCGCGCGCCGGCGCCAAATCGTCAGGCCCGCAGTCGACGAAGAGACCCGCGTAAAGCACACTACTACCCATGCGCCCGAAATACCCAACTTCTGGAGAGGGTTAGGGTCAATTAAGCGGAGGCAGCCGTAGTTTTGCGCTGCTGGAAGCACTCACGACAAAACACAGGACGTCCCTGCGTGGGCTTGAACGGCACAGTGGTTTCCCGCTGGCATCCTGAGCAAACAGCCTTGGTTTCCACCCGCTGATAACTACCGCCATTCTGCGGCAGTCCCAGCGCCTGGGCGCGTTTCCCCTTGCAGTTTTTGCAGCGTTTGGGTTCGTTTTTGAATTGCTTATCGTGGAAGAAGAGTTGTTCACCGGCAGTGAATACGAAGTCGGCGCCGCAATCCACACATTTGAGAATCTTGTCCTGGAAGTCCATTGAGAAGTGCCCCTTTCCTGCATTCACGCCCAGGAATCCGGCCAGAGCACACACGTGTCTCATTGGAAATCCCAGAAGTGAATCCCTACCCGTCGGGTTCGGCCCACGCCGCGGCAAAAGTTCACCGTGTTTACAGCTAAAACCTAAAAGACAAGTTGCAAAAAACTGCAGTGTACGTCTAATTACGGCACTTCTATGAAAAAGACCGGATCCGTCGAGGGAACGGTTCCGGATGAAACATTGAGCTATTCAGACATGGTGAGTTTCGCGTGGTACTGATTCCAAGTCAAGGAATAAGTTATCGGAATACATTAAAATAGAGGGTCGCGGCGTGTCTTATTTTGAGACAGATACGGACCTCAATTGCGCCGGAATTGTTATCCTTTGGGCTTGGCGATAGATATTTAACGTCCGCAGTTAAGGAGGGGGAAAGTGCAATCTCCATATTGGACGTATTTACTTGGATCGATTCTGTTGTCCACCGCGGCTATGGCTCAACCTGCTCCCAGTGATCTTGCATCCAAAGACCTGAAGATCACGACCCGGCATTCGTCCGGCAGTAGTTCGTTCGATGTCACAGAGTATCTGAGCGGTGAAAACTCCCGGACAGAGATGCAGCGATTCTCCGGCAACGTGCAGGGACATCATCGGGCTTTGATCAGGAAAAAGGAAGCTGACAAGATACAGGTTTACGATCTTGATCTCGACGCGCATGAGTACGTCAGCTACCAGACCGACCTTCGCGGTATCCGCCCAAACGCCAAACCGATTCATGTGACACCGAGCGGCAAGACCCTGATTGTCAATATCGAAACGATTGATACTGGCGAGCGGAAAGAAATGTTTGGCCACATGGCGCGCCACATGATTACCAAAGAAACTCGCATCAGCGGACCAGAGAATTGTTACAACGGAAGTTCGAGTGAAATGGATGGTTGGTATATCGATTCTGATGTATTGCCGCCGCAAAAGCGTCCCAAAGCAGGAGTGGCGACACTGCTAGTTGGGGGCGTTAGAAAGCCCAGGTGTTCTGACAAGATTGAAGTGCATCGCACCGGCCCGCGACCAGGGTTCCCGCTTAAGGTTAAAACCACCTTTTTGCAGGAACCTGCACTGCCGGGCAAGATTTCGGATCACAGTGTCTCAGAAACCGAGGTTGTAGCATTTGTTGAAGCTCCACTCCCGCCGGAGTTATTTGAGGTGCCATCTGGGTTCAAGAAGGTCGATCGAATTATTGATCCTACCCAGCAGTCCGCGCGTCTGCAGACCATGACATATTGGGAGCGATTCAAGCAAGAGCTGCTCAGCTGGTTTCAATAGACGATGGTTTTAATAGACGGTGGTTATTTGGAGCTACTGCTCCAACCATAAAGCTTGGCAGCATTGTCATGGAGGACCATGTGCGCCAACTCCAGCGCTCTTTCCCGGGTGATTTCCCCGTCCTGCATCATTCCGGTCAGCGCAATGGCCAGCGCTTCACGCGCGGAATGTGTTGTCTGCCAGCCAATTTCCTCCCAGTTGATCTCAGGGGTATTGGGATAAAGGTCTGTGCCAAACATCGCCTTTTCCGGATACCACTCCAATAAATCCCGTATGTTTTCACTCAGGCTGCGGGTAGAGATCAGCCATGTCTGCTCGGAAAAGTCGGTGTAAACATTCGGCTTCATCAGCAGGTAGTCCACATACTTGGTAAACGGGCCAGCGCCGCCATGCAGCAGAACGAACTTGGTTTTGCGCAGGGAAGAATCATTGAGCACCGATTCCAGCAGGGCCGGGTTCGAGCCCATGAGCATGAAATAGGTTCCACAGCCTCCGCCGGTATGAATGTGGACAAGCAGGCCAAGCTTTCCGGCTTCACCAGCGATATAGCGGAACAAGTAATTCTGGAGCCGGGTATATTCGGCGTTCGGAGGAATATCGCCCTTTATGAAGTGAGCATAAATCTGCTGGACTGCCTGCATTGGTTCAGTAGGACCAAAGTCGAGCGAGCGCAGGTAAGCGGCTTCAAATTTTATGGCTACAGCGCCTTCTTTTTTCTGGTGCTGTAACACCGGTGTGATGATTTTATCAAGATACTCCTGCAAGGTTGCGGGCAGAGTTTCATGGTCAACTTCTTTCATATACCGGCGAAGCAGCATGGTTTCGCGCTGAAAAAAGAATTTCCGGTCGGGCGTTTCACGGGACAGCATGGAATTGTTCAGGGGAAACATCAGCGCGTCATCGAACGGGACCCAGCGGAAGCGGGGAGGTTGCAGGCCGCGTCCGAG
>DASXMN010000030.1:0-5027 GCA_036495645.1 Candidatus Angelobacter sp. | reverse complement strand
CCGGCTCCGGATCGAACGATGATACCGGGACTTGATTGGAACTGCGGTGCGGATGCCACCTGAGATTCATTTCGTTCAAACGGGCTTCTGATTCCCGTAAATCCTGTTGAAGGTCGGTTTCTGCGCGAATGAGGCGAACTTTGTTGATGACAGAAGCCACACCAGCTACATCGAGCCGCTCAAGCAGGCGAGCACAGCGGGTCAATTTACGCTTGGTGGTTTTGCCTGCTTCTGCCACTAGAATCGTGACATCCGCTGCTCGGGCAAGGTACTCCGTTTCAGCCGAAATAAGCAATGGAGCAGTATCCATTAAAATAACATCGTATTCGGTGGTCAGTTTCTGAAATGTTTTTGCCGCAAAACTGTAAAACGGTGCAATGTTCGCGGATCGAGGCTGAGGGGAAACTGCAGACGATTGCAGTTGTACAGATGACATCGCCTGTAAATGATCCGTACTTTCGAAGTGAGACTCCTGGCTCGGCTCTGTCGTCCTGTCATTCATTCCGAGCGTTACGTAGGCGACCGGGTCCGTATTGCCGGAAGCATCGATTGTTAGGGTTTTGTGACCGAGTCGTGCCAATGTGCTGCCCATCGTCTGAACAATCGATGTAGTCCCCCCACCAGGTGCAACGCTAGTCACAACAAATGTGCGCGCACCTACGCTACGGACAGCGTGATCGATTCCAGCTGCGAGCCGGAGAGAGCACTCGTCGACGACGCGCTGTGTAATGTCGCGATCATCGAGCAGCACTCCAATGGGTGCGAAGCCGAGGAGTGCTTCCATATCGCCTGCTGTGTGAATGTGCGGATCAAAGATATCGAAAGCCACAGCGACCGCGATCCCACACAAAATTGAAATCGGAAAGAGCGCGAGAATCAGCAAATGTAATTTGCTTGATTCCGGTCCTACTGGAGGCAAAGCAGCAGCGAACAGATGGATGGAGCCAGGAGAGCTGCTTTCCAGCTCCAGATTGCTAATGCGATCGTCCACTTCAGCGTAGCGTGCCTGAAGACGTGTGATCTCCGCTTTCAGCTCTTCTGCGCGCTGCAACTTTGGAGCGGCTGACGTTGCAGCATCCGTTTCTCTCTGCAAGTCACCGGCCAGTTTTGCCTCGATCGTCGAAGTCCGGTTAAGCTCGGCGCGATTCTTAGCTTCAAGACGCGCGGCCGCCTTGCGGCGCAGATCCATCTGCATGTCTTGCAACGCTTGATCAATTTGAGCTAACTCACCTTCGGTCTGTTTGCGCAACGGATGATTGGGGGTAAGGGTACTGAGCTGGTCCACCAGAACACTCCGCTTTTTCGCCAAGTCCGCTTTCATTGCCAGTAGCCCGGGGTCACTCGCTATCAGATCATCTGCCGCTGCATTCAAGGCCGCGTTAGGAACCGACGGGTCACTGTTTTTCAATGACGACAGTTCGGCTTCCGCCTGAACACGCTGTTCGTGGGCGGTGGTCAGATCCGTACGCATCTTGGAGAGTTGATCGTCAAAAGGGTTGGAACTGGAGTCCTCAGTTCCGACCTTGGCTACGCCCAATGCCTTTGTAATTCCAGACAGCTCTTCGATGCGCGTGTCGAGTTCTTTACGAAGATCATCGCGTGTGTCGCGCAGTGTTGAGAGACGGTCATCGCGTCCGTAGAATTCCTCATCCTTTGCTTTGGCCAAATAAGATTGCGTGACAGCGTTTACGATGTCGGCCAGATGATCTGGCGTGGGGCGATGGAGTGTGATTGAAACCTGGTATGTCAAGCCAACTCGTTTGATATCCAGATCCTTCTGCAAGCGTTCAATCGCGGCACGATCGGTTTCCCCCGGACGCTTCCACGCTCCCTGCGGGAGCTGATGAAGAGCATCCTCCATTACGTCATAACGAGTGATGGAATGCACCTGCTGCTGCACATAGGAGTCGTAAGGGTATTCCTGCTCGCGATCCTCGATCAGCGTCTTCGGGAAGGTTGGCGACACATAAATCGTGCTTTGGGCAACGTAGACAACGCCTCTCCGCAAGAGGACAGCAAGACCGAGACCTAGAATGACAAGTGCGACAAGAACGGCAGAGACTGCATGCAGTCGCAGGCTTTTGAGCACATTGATCCTCAATGCAGGTCCTGTTGATGAAGGACGAAGCGGCATTTGTGGAGCTGTTGAGGCACCGCGCGCTTCCTGTGGATTGACCGGGGTCATGTACATTGTGATGATCCTTAAGATTTCTGACCGTTATCGTTGTTCGTATGGTGTTGGGGAAAGCGATACCGTGATCGGTGGCGCGTCCATTCTAGGGCGCAGCAAACACCGCAAGCGTAGCCAGAGGGCTGATCTTTGAAACGACCGTGGCAAACTTTTGAAAACCGCTCTTGGGAATGAAGACCATGTCGCCTGCATGGAGTGTTACTTCATTTCCACCATTCGGCTTCATCAGTTCTTTCCACGAAAGTGTGATGGTCTTGTTGGTCGACGATTGGACAATGTGAATCGTGGGGGAAGCTCCCGCGCCCTCAGAGGGTCCGCCAGCCTGGGTAATTGCCAATCGCAGGTTCAACTCAGGCGTAAGAGGTTGAGCACCGGGATGTTGAACTTCTCCAAGAATGGACACAAAATCTTGTTGCTGCACAGGGACAAAAATAATGTCGTTACGGCGGAGGCGAATATCGGCCATCGAGCTTCCGCTCTGTAGAAGCTGTTTCAGTTCCACAGTCAAAGCCTGGTCGTTGCCGCGGTAGATGACGCACTTTTCTGGAATTCCGTCTCTGGTAGTCGAATTGGCCATCAAGCCGCCTCGGGCGATTGCATCCAAAAGTGTCGGTGTGCTGTCGTAATACAGGACACCGGGGTGTTGCACATTGCCGAGGATCAAGATGCGGTTTGAGCCGTATTTGTCGATGCCAATCGTTACTGACGGGTTCTTGTAATAGGCACCGAGTGCATCCTGGATGGTCTTTGCAGCCTTCTCACGTGTTTGATTTGCAATCTGAATTGAACCGGTAACGGGCAGCGTAATTCTTCCGTCCGGACCCACGGTACGCTTCCCAGTCAGCTCGGGGTAACCGGCAACATCAATGTTGATTTCATCTCCGGCGCCAATCTCATATTCTTCGTCCGCCGACGGCTCGAAGTTTTGCATGGCCTTCAATGGGCTGATTTTGAGCTGGGGTGTGTCCGGTTGAGCATTGTTCATGGCAGTCTGTTGGGAATTGCCAGTTGCCGGAAACAACAGCACGGTCAATGCAAGTGCAGACGCAATGAAAGTGAAGTAGGAACGTTTCATGAGAGTAAACCTCTTAACGCTGTTTGTTAGCGATACGTCGATGCGAAACATGTTCTGTAGCAGGCAGGTGCTCATATCGTGCTCCTTGCTGCCTTACGTTCGGTCCTGACCCATGCCGCTTTTGCGCTGGAAGCACGCAAGACATTCGGAATAAGCCGAAGTTTCCAAAGAAGGTAAAAGGGAACCAGCAATAACAGACAAAGAGTATGAAAGCGTCTTGGACCTTCCCAGATTGCCGTTAGCACGTGCGTCAATAAGATTGCCATTGCTACCGCTACATATAGACGCACCCAGAACAAAGGCAAGCAGGCTGCCACGAGCAAAGCGATCATCCCAAAGGCGATTGGCAGTCCAGCTAGATCGAGCATTGGCTCAAGCGCAGTCAGCCTGCCGCGCAAAAGCTCCTTGAACAGTTTAGGTAGCCATGTGCGGGCAACCCGCAGGCGGCCTCCTTCCCAGCGTGAATGTTGGATGGTTTCACCTTTAGCTGAAACAGGAAGCTCGGAGTAGACGACTGCATCTTCGAGGAAATGGACGCGCTTGCCCGCCAGCACCAGATGAAGATGATATTCAAGATCCTCGACAACTGATAATGCGTCATAAGGTACGGCCTTGAGAACATCCGCAGAAAGCGCAAATCCGTTGCCCAGAATCCCGGCTGACAGCCCTAGCCGTTGACGCCCGCGTGGACGAATGAAGTTAAATCCTCGGAGCGCTAGTGATATCAGTTCGGTCTTGAGATGTTTTCGGGCACCTTCCATCTCATAGCGGCACTGAACGGCTTCAGCACCTCTGGAGATTGCTTGTTGCACCTTCGGGATGAGGTTCACAGAGACTGTGGAATCTGCGTCAACGACCAAAATAGCATCTGCACTGCACTGAATTGCGTGTTCAAAACCAAAGCGGAGTACGTGTCCTTTTCCCTTGGCATCCGGATCGTTATATACAAGAATTTCCGCGCCTGCCGACTCTGCAATCTGGGCTGTCGAGTCGGTGCAGTTGTGGGCGACAACATAAATTCTGACGTCCTTATTGGACGAGGCAAGCAGGCTCTCGACACAATAGCCAATAGAAGTTTGTTCGTTATGCGCTGGTACCACGACTGCCAAACGACGGTCGGCAAGATCGACGGTGTCTAGTGTTCTTTTTCTGGGCAGGAGGTTGGCTGCAGTGACCAGAAAGAGTTCGACAATCAGCGGTGCCGTGATTGTCGCCAGAAACAAACCGATCATGGAAAATAAAGTAGTCATTTGGATATGTCGATATCTCTATTTATTTCAATCTTTAGCTGCCAGTGTTTTTATCTATTTCGATTTCTATGTATGGAGTACGTAACCCGCTGCTGCGTTATGAGGCGAAGTGGACATAGCGGGACTCTTGACGGCGATTTTCTGGCAAATGTCCTGCAGAATTTCAAATCTGATCTGTACCGTCGCCGGAGCCATGCGGTTTGTTCGACGTGAAGTTGCCGAGCGCATATGATGACGCTGTTCTGCCCGTTCTGCTCTGTAAATGGCATCATCCACGCTGGTCGTAGCCATGAAATACATATTGAGGTGCGCACTTTGCAGCATCCGCAGCAGGTGAGGACGCATTTCTGCTAGCCACAGTTCGCGATTCGATTGCCGCAGGGTCGAAGAAATCTGAATCATGGATCCGAGCGCATCTGTTCCCAAATAGGTTGTTTGTGCGAGATTCATGACCATATTCATTCCGTTTGCGATTGTTGCCCGAGTGAGAGACTGAAACTCCTTCACCATG
>DASXMN010000029.1:0-20485 GCA_036495645.1 Candidatus Angelobacter sp. | reverse complement strand
CAGCATATCGGGGTTCGAATCCCTGGGGGGCAGCCAAATTATACAAATAGCTAAACTCAACTCGACATGTAAAGGCGTCCCGCTCACATTGGCATTGGCCTTAGCCTCCGGCAGCGAGTGCCCGCCATCAGCCCATTCGCGCGGCATAAAGTGGATCAATGTTCTAGAAACATTGAAAGTTGACGGTCGTCTGCCCCGTCACGACATGGTTTGAATAGGAGGTCTGCGTAGGCTGCCCCCAGTTTGCCGCCATCGTTGCGTCGCCATTGGTTTGGTTGTGATAAGAACGCCAGCGTACCCACCCATAACTGTGTTTGATGCCATCATAGGGATTCGTTGTCGGGTCATATGCATACTCGAAAACCTCGCGTGATTTGCAGGAGTTCACGCTCTGCTGAGAACAACTGTAGGTGTATTGAAAGATGATCGTGTTTACCGAAATCGGCTGCGAAGTATCGCTGCCCCAATAAATCGTGAGTGGTCCACCCGGGCCTTTTAATTCCATCAAAGCGTTTTGCAAATTTTGCGGCGGCTGGATTGCGCCATTGACATAGGTGTAGTACTGACTGTTGTAGGGCTGCGCCGGAGGCGCCGGCACCCAAAACGAGCTATTCTCGCCGTCGGGCACCGCACATCGAGCTATCTCGGGATAAGAGTAATCGGCCGTGCTTGTGCTGCTGCCATTATTGTGCTTCCGGCAGCTCGTCGGATCGCTCCAGTGATTTACGCCGTTTAAAGTATCAAGTTCAGTTACCCATTGGTAGATGTAGCCCTGCGATGGGATGCTCGGTTGATAGTCGTAAAGCTTAACGTCCCAGGGATTGCCTTGCGGATTTTTTATGTACCAGACCTTGCTATTGTTCTGCCACCACTCCGTGTAAACATACGAACTCGGGTTTCCGGTGGTTGGATCGAATCCTTCCATATGGTGGTTCGCAGCTAATCCTGGATCCATTACCAACAAACTCAATGTATCCCAGTAGCCGTGTCCGGCAGGGCACGTAATAGTTGATTGGATCTGGGCGAATGACGTGGGCGTGAGCAGTATACAAACTGCTAACACGAGCACAATTGATAGAAGATTGCGTCTACGCATCGTTGGTTACCTCCGGGTACTAACTGGGAATCGAGAACATTGCCGGTAGGTTGCTGCCGAAAACGCAAAATCGCAAGTCTCAGTTGTGAGGTGCGGACGCGAGGAAGACCCGCTTTGGAATGGCTGCTCGCCTTGGCAAAGGATGGATGTCGCTGAGCCTTTTCGCATGAGTCGCAAACCAATGGGCTAGAACTAATGTGTACTTCCTGTTCACCCTGAGAAACTTATTTCAGAGTACCGTGTTTCATTCATCGGAACCACTCTCGTAACTTGACCGGCTACCCAAGAAACACCAATATGAGCACGGTTCCGGAATTCATGCACGCAATTCCATGCACGTAACTCAAAGAGGAGAGCAATTACACATGAAGAAAGTTCTGGTTTCATTCTTTGCCATTGCGTTATTGGCTTATCTGGCTCCAGCGGCGCATGCCGAAAACTGGATCTACCTGGGTCAGGCCCACGTTGACGGCCAGCATGATCATGACAACATTGAAGTGGGCAAGGCCGCCGGACGCTACCGTTTCCTGCAGGTCCGCGTAAACAATGCGCCCATTGAGTTCGACCGAATTGTGGTCCATTATGGCAACGGACAGGCCGAAACCCTGCAAGTCCGTGAGGTTATCCGTAAGGGAAACAGGAGCCGCGCTATTGCACTTGAAGGCGACCGCATGGTGCAGAGCCTGGAACTGTGGTATGGCAAGGCACGTCCATTTTCGCGCCGGCCGGAAGTCAGTCTTTTCGGACAAAAATAAAACTCAGAATATATAGAGCGGCCATTCCAGCACACTCGTTGTGGGATGGCCGTTTCTTTTCGCTCTCTCCGTTTCAGTTTCCGAAAGATTTCACGCTTAAGCGTTACTCCCCCTCATCCGCCACACCCAGTTTGCCCAGACGATACCGCAACGCATTTCGCGAAAGCCCCAGCAGCCGCGCAGCCTGGCTTTTATTGCCATTGGCACGGCGCAGCGCTTCACGAATCATGTTATCTTCCCACTGCTCCAGCGTCATGCCTTCAGGAAGAAAGTGATCTGCTCCAGATGATGTAGCAAGCTGGCCTTTTCCATGGACTGTATCCAGATGAATGTCCTTAGCGTCGATCACCGGCCCTGCAGCCAGCGCCACCGCTCGCTCAATGCTATTTTCAAGCTGCCGGACATTGCCCGGCCAGTAATATTCCATGAGTACGTTGACCGCGGCAGGTGTAATCCCCTCAATCTCTTTTTCATTGTTTGCGGCAAAACGCCTCAAAAAATGGTCCACAAGCTCAGGAATATCTTCCCTGTGCTCACGCAGCGGTGGAATATCAATCGGCACCACGTTCAGCCGGTAATACAGGTCTTCGCGAAACGTGCCTTCTTCCAGCGCGGCGCGCAGATCGCGGTTGGTTGCTGCAATCATGCGCACATCCACCTTTAAGGTTTTCGTTCCTCCCAGCCGCTCGAACTCCCGCTCCTGCAGCACGCGCAGGAGTTTTACCTGAATGGGTGTAGGTACGTCACCAATTTCATCCAGAAACAATGTGCCTTTGTCGGCCAGTTCGAACTTGCCCGGCTTGCTGGCCAGCGCGCCAGTGAATGCTCCGCGTTCAAAGCCAAACAGTTCGCTTTCAAATAACGTGTCAGGAATGGCTGTGCTATTAATCTTGATGAACGGCCCTGAAGCGCGTCGTGAATTCTGGTGGATGGCCCGCGCGATCAGGTCCTTGCCGACGCCGCTTTCGCCGCCGATCAGCACTGTAGAGTTTGTCGGCGCTACGCGTTCCACCAGCGCCAGCACTTCCTGCATCTTTTTGCTGCGGCCTACGATGTTCTGGAAGTGATAGCGTTTGCCCAAAGCTTCCTTCAGGCGCACGTTTTCATCACGCACCTGCTGGACGTCAAGCTCTTTGTGGATGACCAGCTTCATTTCCGCCATGGTGAAGGGTTTCAACACGTAATCGCTGGCGCCGGCCTTCATCGCGTCCACCGCGGTTTCCACGCTGCCATAAGCAGTCATCACAATAAAAGGGACCGCGGCGTTCACGCGCTTCCCTTCCTGGAGAAATTCCAGTCCATTCATTCCCGGGAGTTTGAGATCGGTAACAACCAGGTCCACGGATTCTTTCCGCAGATGCGCTAAACCTTTTTCCGCATCGCCTTCAGTATGGACACTGTGCCCATCTTCACTCAGGCTGATCTCCAGCAGCCGGCGCATGCGAGGTTCATCTTCAACAATAAGGATGTTTGCCATTTATGATTTCTTCTGCAATCCCAAAACCCGCCCCTGTTGAGGGTGAATGACCCCTTTTTTAGAAATATTTATACAAATCATTCACCGTTCCAAGGTTTCATTTCTGATCGGAGGGGTCCCTCGCTGCGCTCGGGACTTCGGAAATGGCAGCGGGAAATGCAACGCGAAAGCATGCTCCATGCCCCGGCTCGCTGATCAGCTTTAATGAGCCTCCATGCGCATCAACAATCTTTGAGACAATCGCCAGCCCAAGCCCAACGCCTGACTTTTTAGTTGTAACAAAGGGATTGAAAATCTGCTCCTTTAACTCAGGCGGCACTCCAGGGCCTGTGTCCTCAATCGCAACAACAACGCCAGCCTGCGCATCTTCCGCCTCTGTCGGGCCGATTCGCACCCGCATCTCTCCACCGCCATCGCCTATCGCTTCGCAGGCGTTCATAAGAAGATTGGTAAACACTTGTTCGCACAAATCCTGGTCCAGCATTACCTGCGGAAGAGCGGGAGTGTACGACCTCTCAACCTTTACCCGCGCACACGCTCCTTGCTCAGCAACGGTTTTCAGGCAGCGTTCCACCACCATGCTCAAATTGGTGGCCCTGAGATCTAGTTGAGAAGGCCGGGCAAAATCCAGGAACCGGCTTACCAACGCGCTCACCCGATTGACCTCAGTGTAAATATATCCGGCCAGCTCTTTCGCCAGGGGATTTGCACTCTCCAGCTTTTGCGTCAGAATTTCCGCCGAACCCTTGATCACGCCCAATGGATTGCGTATTTCATGCGCCAATCCTGCGGAAAGCTGCCCCAACGCCGCCAGGCGCTCGGCCCGTCGCGCTTCTTCTTGCGCCAGTTTCAGGCTGCGGTTGGCCTCGCTCAGCGTCTCTGAAGTTGCCTGATACCGGCGTGCCTCCGCCCGATACTGCATCACAAAACGATTCACCGTCATGGCGACAAAGAAAAAGAACAAAACCCGCATCAGCAATTCAGAAATGCTCTCAGAGGTAATGGCAAAATGCTGGTGCGCCTGATAGAGAAACGAACTGTATGCCGCCGATGCCGCCAGCGTCCAAAGCAGCGTGCCCAGCGGCCCAAAATACATGGCCGCGGTCATCACGGGCAAATAGTAGATCGGGTAATAATCACTGTTGATGGCTGCCAGGTCCCCAGTGTGATTGATCAGGTTCGTCGCCAGGGCAATTTTGATCAGCACCATAATGCCCGGGCCAGGCTTGCCGGCAAGCCGCACAAACTGATTTTCCAGCAGTTGTGAAATTCCAATGATTAACAGAATGAGCTGCTTATGTATTTCCCCCACAGGAGGAATAAGCGCAAGTCCGCCAAGAAAAAGGAGCCACAGAAGGTCAAGCCATCGCGGAGTAGCGCGTTCTGTCATAGGGAACAATGTGAATGTATCACGAAGAAACGGCCGCTTGCTCTGGTGGTTAATGACCGTTCTTATCCAGCAACGCCCTGATCGTTGTGCCCAGGGCCTGAAAGGTGAAGGGCTTTTGTAAAAAGGAAGAAAGGTCAAGGCTAATGCCGTGGCGCGGAACGGCATCATCGGCATAGCCGGAAATCATCAGCACTTTTGTTTCAGGACGCGTCTTGCGTATATGTTCCACCAGCCCACGTCCGTTCAGCTTGGGCATAAGAATATCAGAGATCAGCAAAGAGATTGGACCGCTAAAGCGATCAGAAATCTCTGCCGCCTCTCTGCCGTCCCCGGCAGTGAGCACGCTATAACCACAGCTCTCCAGGTACTCGCATGATGCATTGCGCAAGTCTTCTTCATCATCCACCAGCAAAACGGTTTCATGTCCGGTCACATGAGATGGCTTTTCCACGTGTGCGGGGGCCGGATTCAAGTCACTGCCACAAAGCACGGGTAAAAAAACGCTGAAAGTTGTTCCCTGCTGCGGCGCGGATTCCACAGTAATATAACCACCGCTCTGCTTCACAATTCCATAAACGGTTGAAAGCCCCAGCCCGGACCCGGTCTTTTTTGTGGAGAAGAAAGGCTCAAATATGCGCGATTGCACTTCTTCGGTCATGCCCTTGCCCGTATCGCTGATGGAAAGACGTATATATTCGCCCTGCGGCAGCTCAACTTCCTCCTTCGGACTCTGATATCTGTCGATATTGATCGTGAGTGTTCCGCCCTCGGGCATGGCGTCGTGCGCATTTGCGGTAAGATTCAGGATCACCTGTTCCACCTGGCTCTGATCTGCACGCACCAACCCCAGACCTTTGGTTGCCTGGATGCTCACCTGAACTTCAGAGCTCATCTGGCAGTCCACCATGCTGCTTAAACCCTCCATCACGGTAGCCAAATCCAGCAACTTGAGTGACATTACCTGCTTCCGGCCAAAGGCCAGCAGTTGGCGCGTAAGGGACGCTGCCTTTTCCGTGGCAGTCACAATTTTTCCGGCACGAGCGCGCTCTGTTCCAACCGATGCATTGGAGTGCATCAGTTCAGCGTAGCCGCTGATGATGCCCAGAATATTATTGAAGTCGTGGGCCACGCCTCCCGCCAGGCGGCCTATTGCTTCCAGTTTTTGCGACTCCCGCAACTGTTCTTCAAGGTCCCGATGCTCGGTGACATCCCGCAGCATCGCCAGATGCTGGCCAGGAAGAATATTCCCGGTGTAGCAATAATCCACCAGTCGGCGTGTGCCATTTTTAAGCTGGGCCCAGAACTCACCGCGTCCGCTCCCTTTGTCTTTCAGGTCACGCCATACTTCCTCGAAACCTTGCTCGCAAAAGTCACATAACCGGCATCCAATCAGTTCCTCGCGCGGTACGCCGACCAGCGCCGCCGCCGCCGCGTTGGCTTCCACGCAGAGGCCGTTCTCTTCAAAAATTACAATTCCATCGAGCGAATTTTCAAAGATCGCACGCACCGTGGCTTCACTACTGCGCAACGCCTCTTCTGACTTTTTGCGTTCAATTGCATAGAGGATGGAGCGCAGCAGAAGCCGTCCATCGAAAGAGCCTTTTACCAGGTAATCCTGCGCGCCTTCGCGTACTGTGCGGATGGCAAGCTCTTCATCATCCGATCCGCTGAGGACCAGTATCGCTGCCTTTGGGGCTGCCTGGCGCACACGATAAAACGTTTCATAGCCCGCACTGTCATCAAGATTCAGATCGAGCAGCACAACGTCCGGATGCTCGGTCGCCAGATGGTCCAGCGCTTCCGTAAGACTGGTAACATGCCGGCATTGCAAAGCAGCGGATGGTGATCGTAAAAGCGCAGTGACCAGTCTGGCATCCAGGACGTTGTCCTCCACCAGCAGCACCTGCAGGAGTTCCGTCCGCCGACTATCCATCACCATTGTTGACATACGAACTACTCGCGAGTTCTTTCCGCTTTATCTCTCTACCGTCGTTAGAGGCAAATCATGGAATTTAAAGCTGTCTGCAATATTTCAATCTCTTGTCTGAGTTTCTCCAGCAACGGCCCAGCTCCCGCAATTGATCCGCTTCTCCCCGCTTCTTCAAGCGCCAATGCGTTTGCCGCGGCAGCATGAGCGGAAAATTGGAGTACAGATCCTTTAATCTTGTGGCTTGCCTTCTCTAGTTCTATGGCCGAACCATGTTGGATCGCGTCGTGAATTTTCGCCAGCATCCGGGGAATTTCTTCGGCAAAAACTCCAACCAATTCGCGCAGCAGGTCCATGTCTCCGTCCACCCGGTCCCACAATGACTGTGGATCAAAGCGCTCAGTCTTCAAATGATTAAATCCCGCCCCCTGGCTTTGTAGCGCACGTGCAATTATCTCTCGATTCACTCCGGAAATGTCTTGTTTTTCGGCGTCCACTTTTAGAGCCTCCTCACATGCCGGCCAGACAAGGCTTGCCGCCGGGCAGTCATATCAATAGGTTAATCGGCAATTTTTCGCATTCCTCAATGCTTTTTCGTAACGGCTTTCCTAACAATTTGTGTTTGACCTGAGCAGGCGTTTGCCGAGAAGCCGGGTTTCTGCAAGCCCATATCAGCAAAAGACTTAGGATTTTCTTATTTTGTACTAGAGACGGATTAAAGGCAGGTCATAACTGCCCATTAAAGGCATTAAAATTCTTTGAAGCGCTAGAATCTAGTATAAAGACGCTCGTTTTGAGGAGATCGTTCTCATGCCCCTTTCCGCCAGTCAACGCGCTGCCCGCACAGTGCAGTCTGAGATTCGCGCCATGTCAATTGAATGCGAGAAGATCAAAGGCATCAACATGGCCCAGGGAGTATGCGATACGCCTGTTCCCTCCGTTGTACGCGAGGGAGCCTGCCGGGCGATGGAGGATGGGATCAACAGTTACACGCGGGCGGAGGGCCTGAGCGAAATCCGCCGCGCCGTAGCTGGCAAGATGCGCAGCTTTAACAGCCTGGAATGCGATCCTGAGACTGAGGTCATCATTCACTCCGGCTCAACCGGCGCATTTTATGCTGCATGCCTGGCCTTGTTGAATCCCGGCGATGAAGTGATTCTGTTTGAGCCTTTTTATGGCTACCATCTGAATACGCTCATCGCGGTGGAAGCCAAGCCGGTTTTCATCACTTTGCAAGCTCCAGATTGGCGCTTACAGCGTGAAGACCTTGAGAGCGTGGTAACAAGCCGTACCCGCGCCATCATGATCAACTCACCGGCAAACCCTTCTGGAAAAGTTTTTACCCGCGAGGAATTGGAATGGATAGCCCAGTTCGCTGAGCGCCACGACCTGTTCGTATTCACAGATGAAATCTACGAATATTTTGTCTATGAAGGCAAACACATCAGCCCGGCAACTCTGCCGGGAATGCGCGAACGCACTATTACGATCTCTGGTTATTCAAAGACATTCAGCATCACTGGCTGGCGCATTGGCTATACAGTTTGCGACAGGAAATGGGCGCAGGCCATTGCTTACTTTCACGATCTTATCTATGTTTGCGCGCCCGCGCCTTTGCAGATTGGCGTGGCCCAGGGAATTATGAAGCTGCCGCAGAGTTTCTATGATGAAATCGGCCAGGAATATCTTCGCAAACGTGACCTGCTTTGCAGCACGTTGAATGAAATTGGCCTGACTCCCTCAGTCCCCAAGGGCGCTTATTACGTTTTGGCGGATGCCGGCATTCTGGGCGACAAAAGCAGCAAGGAGAAATCGATGACTCTGCTGCGCCAGACCGGCGTGGCGACAGTTGCAGGAAGCGCCTTCTATCGCGGCCACGGCGGAGACCATCTAATACGGTTCTGCTTTGCCAAAGCGGATGCCGAACTAGAGGAAGCTTGCCGCAGACTCCAGACACTTCCGGAAAAGCTCGCGCAGGCCGCAGTGTCGCAGAGTCGATAACCGCTGTTAGACCGTCACGATTGCGTACGCTCCATTTTCAGATACTGCAATTCCGGCAGCAAGCAATGTGGCAGAAGGAATGGAAAGAGCTATAATCACGGCAGTTCCCTATCACGGGCGGGAGTAACTCAGTGGTAGAGTCACAGCTTCCCAAGCTGTTGGTCGCGGGTTCGATTCCCGTCTCCCGCTCCAGAATTTTTTAAAAGCTTCTTACCTGCAATTCCAAAAGCATTTCCGTCACAAGCTCGCTTGCTGGCCCAAGATGGACTTCATCAAAATAGTGTGCATTGGCGGGCTCGGTCAGGCCGAGAAAAATTGTTCGAACAGATTGTGCTCTTTGCTTGAGCATGGTCACAAAGCTCGCAACAGGCTGCACAGAGCCAGACGTGCCGATGGCAAGAAATATGGAACACGTCTCCAGTTCATGATAAATGCGGTCAAGCTCATATGGCTGTTCACCGAACCAGCAGACATTCGGCCGCAGCAGGGCGCCGCAGGAGCAGCGTGGCAGGTCACCTTGAGAATATTCTTTGTAGTCAGCAAAGGCAGGTTGGCCGCACCCGGCAGCGCATCTGCTCTCAAATAATTTGCCGTGAATATGGACAACGTTTTCCGAGCCAGCGGCTTCATGCAGACCATCTACATTCTGGGTGCAGAGAAATAGCGTCGCAGGGCCATGCTGGTTCATCCACTCGGCCAGCGCAACATGTGCCGGATTGGGCTGGGCGTGGCGGGCGCTTGCCCGGCGATCAGAGTAGTATTGCCACACCAGCGCCGGATCGTGCTCCCAGGCTTCGATGTTGGCCAATTCATAATGGCTGTGCCCGCGCCAGTTTGTTCCCTGAAAGATTGGGATTCCGCTCTCTGCGCTGATTCCCGCGCCCGTCAGGACGAACAATCTACCATTGGTCTGCATATGAAGTGTTTATTCCTCAATCCAAAGTGGCCTATAATTTACTTACCTTGAGAAAACCAGTTGGTATTGTTCTCTCATTGCTGCTTCTTGCCGCCAGGGCTGTAACTTTGCCTTTGCCGGCCCAGCAGCAACCCGGCCCAGTCCGCGTGAGCCGCTTGCTGTTGATCATACCTTTTGAGAATACTTCCAATACGCCGGGAGTTGACTGGATCAGCGAAGCCTTTCCCGAGGTCCTGGGTACACGGCTTACGCCGAGTGGGCTGTTCATCATGGGCCGCGAAGACCGCCTGAATGCGTTTGACCGCCTTGGCATTCCGGCCGCTGCCAAGCCGTCCCGCGCCACGCTTTACCAGATTGCGCAGCAGCTTGACGCTGATTACGTGCTGATGGGCGACTATCGCGTCGAGGGCGCCAGCATCAGCGCCCATGCTCGACTCATGGATATGGAGCGGCTTCGTCTGAGTCCGGAGCTTACTGAGTCCGGCGCACTCACTGATTTGATTGCTATCCAGTCCGCGCTTGCATGGGACGTTCTCAACACGCTCAACCTTGCCGGCAAGGTATCGAAGTCGGACTTCATCGCCCAGTTCCCTGCCCAGCGGCCCGAGGTTCTGGAGAATTATGTTCGCGGCATAACAGCTTCCAGCGAACAAGAAAAGATACGGCACCTTAAAGAAGTGGTGAGATTGGAACCGGCGCATGCGCTAGCGATTCTCCAACTGGGTAAAAGTTATTACAAAGCGCGGGACTATGAATCCGCAATGAACTGGCTGGCGCGTGTCCCCAAGGGGGACGCCAACTCCAACGAAGCCGAATTTTATCTGGGGCTGGCCGCCTTTTACGGGGGCCACATGGACCAGGCAGACAGTGCATTCCGTGCTCTTGCTGCCCGGCTCCCGCTCACCGAGGTGCTCAACAATATAGGCGTCGTAACTGCCCGCCGCGGCCAGCATGGAGCACGCGATTACTTCGAGAGAATTGTTGAGACAGATCCCAACGAGCCTGATTATCGCTTCAATCTGGCCGTCGCGTTGTATCGCGAAGGCGATTCGCAGGGTGCGGCCCGGGAGCTGCGCGAATTGCTGGCCATCTATCCTGATGCTGAGGCGAAGACTTTTCTTGAAACCATTGCCGCGGGCGCGCAGCCAGCGCGTTTGCCGCTGGAACGCATCAAGCGCAATTACGATGAATCCACTTTTCGCGAGCTTGCCCTGGAGATCGAAAACACGAATGAGGCACGTCTGGCCAAGTCTGATCCTAAGAGCCATGCTGCGTTCCATATCCAGCACGGTGAAGACCTGCTGCAATCCGGCCTGACAGGAGAGGCAGAGAAGCAATTTCGAGAAGCCGTGGTGCTCGATCCGACCAGCGCTGAAGCTCATGCCGGGCTGGCCCGCGTGCTTGAGGCCGGGCAAGACCCGGCTGGGGCCCGCAACGAGGCCCGGATGTCACTCAAACTGCAACCCACTGCTGAAGCTTATCTGGTGCTGGCCCGGATTGATCTGGCGGAAAACAAAACATCAGCGGCGGCACAAGACATTGAACACGTTCTTGCGCTTGATCCCGGCAATGCAGCCGCCACGGCCCTTAAACGCGATATGGCGGCACGAGCCACGGGTAAAGCCCAGTCTCCGCAACCCTGAGGTAAGAACTATGCATCTGGATATCTTTTCTAAACTCCGCATCGCAAAAATCGCAGCTGTATTCACGCTGATTTGTCTGTCTCGCGCCGCCTCGGCTGACGTGCTTAAGATCGTGGTGGATGACACCATCCAGCCAATCGTGACAGAGCGCATTACCCGCGCTGTTCAGGAAGCCGAGCGCACTCATGCTGACGCGTTGCTGATTGAACTGCGCACACCCGGCGGCCTTGTCAGCTCAACGCTCGATATTGTGCATGAAATCCTGACCTCTCCCGTGCCGGTGATTGTCTATGTTTCCCCCGCTGGGAACAGGGCAGCTTCCGCCGGCTTTTATATTTTAGAGGCGGCAGATATCGCCGCAATGGCCCCCGGAACAAACACCGGAGCCGCCCACCCTGTGCTTTCCGGACAAACCATGGACCCGGTTTTGAAAGACAAGCTGGAAAACGATGCGGCTGCGCATTTGCGCTCCTACTCAGGCAAACGCGGACGCAATGTTGAAGTCGCTGAAAGCGCCGTGAGACAGTCGAAATCATTCAGCGCCGATGAAGCTCTTGCACAGCATTTGATCGATTACATCGCGAAAGACGAAAACGATCTCTTCCGCCAGCTTGATGGCAAGACTATTACGCGCTTTGATGGCTCCAAAACAACCCTGCATCTCGCCGGGAAATCGGTGCATGTGCAGGACCCGACGCTCAAAGAAGATATCCTTTCATTTCTGGTGGACCCCAACATCGCTTTCATTATTTTTGCTGTTGGGTTGCTATGCATTTACTTCGAATTCAATCATCCCGGAGCTGTTGTCCCCGGAGTTGTCGGATTTGTGGCCGTTCTGCTCGCTCTCTATGCGTTGAATATGCTGCCTTTCCGGTACATCTCCATTGTGCTGATACTCGCCGCATTCCTGCTTTTTGCTCTTGAAGCCAAATATCAAACGCATGGCGTGGCCGGCGCGGGAGGCATTTTACTGATGGTCCTTGGCGGCCTGCTGCTGGTGGACGGCCCCATACCGCAGATGCGTGTTCAGCTCTGGGCTGCTCTTTCAGTGGCGCTTCCCATGGGAGCCATCACCATTTTCCTCATGTCGATTGCAATGAAGGCGCGCAGAAACAAAATTGTGACCGGAGAGCAAGGCATGATCGGCGAAGTCGCGATTGTATGTGCACCGCTGGCTCCAACCGGCAAAGTATTCGTCCAGGGCGAGCTATGGGACGCTGTTTCACCCGCGAATGTCGCCGCCGGCGGAAGAGTAGTTGTACGACGCGTTGAAAACCTTATACTTCATGTTGAACCCTTGCATGAACAAGTTTCCCAATCCCTTGTTACAGGATGATTTTGCTTTTGTCGCTTGGGTACCATAGAATCCGTTCGATTCCCCACTCGAACCAGATGGAGGCACCGTGCCGATCTTCGGTCTAGCTGTAATTGTGATTTTGTTTCTTTATATTATTAATTCCATCAAAATCCTGCGCGAGTACGAGCGCGGCGTAATTTTCCGCCTGGGCCGCCTGATGCAGGATGCTAAAGGCCCCGGCGTGATTCTGGTATTTGCGCCGGTAGACAAAATTATTCGCGTCGATCTGCGCCAGCAGGCGCTGGAAGTGCCGCCACAAGACATCATTACCCGTGACAACGTCACGCTGAAGGTCAATGCCGTTATCTATTGGCGCGTGCTGAATGCCCCGCAGGCCGTGGTGCAGGTACAGAATTATTACTGGCAGACGCAGCAATTTGCTCAGACCACGCTCCGCTCGGTGCTGGGCGAAGTGGAATTGGATGAGCTTCTGGCGCATCGGGACAAGCTGAATGCGCGCATCCAGAGCATTCTTGACCAGCACACAGCGCCCTATGGCGTAAAGGTCTCCAATGTGGAGGTGAAGCAGGTTGATCTGCCGGAATCGATGCTGCGCGCTATGGCCAAGCAGGCTGAGGCAGAGCGCGAAAAGCGCGCCAAGATCATCCACGCGGAAGGCGAATTTTCCGCTTCGCAGCGCCTCCAGGAGGCCGCGCACATCCTCTCCGGCGAGCCTATCGCCATACAACTCCGTTACCTGCAAACCCTGACCGAGATTGGCGTGGAGAAAAACACCACCATCGTCTTCCCGTTACCAGTGGACATGATCTCCGCGATTACCAAAGCAGTAGACAAAATTGGCCGGTAACATTCAGCAAAACCGGGTTACACTGAGGCGAGTTAAGCGCTTAGACCGGGGGATGAATGGCAACTGGGACACAGATGAGGCAAAGGGACACCGATCAGGTTCGCGACACAGAGATCACGTTAAGCACAGGCAAATTGCTGGGTATATTTTTTGCGCTGGCAATTCTCTGCGGCGTGTTTTTCACCATGGGATATCTGCTGGGCAAGAGCACCAGCGCGGGCGGACGTACGGAAATCGTCGCTTCAGTCCCCAGCGGCAACGCCGCGGGTAAGCCTTCCGCCGCCAATAAAGCTGCCGATATCAAAACGCAAAGCTGTCCGCCCGGCTCGCCTGACTGTGCTCCGGTAGCAGCCGCCAGCGACACAGGCTCCGCAAAGCCTGCTGATCAGGGTGCAACCGCCCAGCAATCGAGTGGCAGCAAGAGCCCAGACCAGCCCACAAGTCCGGCAGGGACTGATGCTAAGAGCAGTGCGGGCGGATCATTTATGGTCCAGGTAGCGGCGGTTTCAAAGCAGGAAGATGCGGAGATATTGAAAACCGCGCTGCAAAAGAAGCAATATCCGGTTTTCGTCGCCAATAATACGGGCGATCCCCTATTCCACGTGCAGGTTGGGCCCTTCAGCGATAAAAAAGACGCAGAAGCCATGCGCACGCGGCTGGCTGGGGATGGCTATAACGCGATTGTGAAATAAGCAATTGGCAAATAGCAATTGGCAAATTACCGCAAAGGGCGGGAAGGCCGCAAAGAAGCGTAACAATTTCATTCCTTTGCGCTCGTTGCGTCCTTTGCGCTAACTGCTCTGCATCGCTGCCGTAGGGTTCCCTCGCTCCGCTCGGGATTTCAGAAAAAGCTTAATCCGTATCAAACCGCTGCTCCCGGAACGGATCGCCATACATGTGATAGCCGTTCTGCTCCCAGAAGCCCGCAACGTCGGTCGCGGTGAATTCCAGCCCACGCACCCACTTCACTGATTTCCAGGCATACAGATGCGGCACAATCAGCCGCAGGGGATATCCATGGTCAGCGGTGAGAGGCTGGCCATCATGGTGAGTAGCAAAAAGCACGTCGTCGCGATCCAGATCAATCAGCGGAACATTCGCCGTGAATCCCTGTTCGGCATGGACCAACACATATTTCGCTTCCGGCTTGAGCTTCACCAGCTTGAGGACTTCCTGAAACGCGACGCCCTGCCAGTCATTATCGAAACGGCTCCAGCGCGTGACGCAGTGGAAATCGCTATGCGTCTTAATTTTTGGCAGCTTATTAAATTCATCCCATGTGAGGCGCACAGATTGCTCCACCAGTCCACGAATACGGAAATCCCATCGCGCGGGATCAAAGCGTGGCACCGATCCATAATGCAGCACCGGCCATTTCAGCGTGAGCGACTGTCCCGGAGGCAATCGTCCGGCCTGAAGCATTTGCTGCTCTTTCTGTTTGCGCTCATTGCCGGAAAAGATGCTGGAATCATCCATACATTTACATTCATTCCATACGCTGATTCAATGAGATGCTTGAAAACCGCAAAAGTTACTTTTTGCAAGCGCTGCGACAAAAAATCTGATACGCTGCGCTCAATTTTTATTCGATTTTTAAAGGTGGCAACAAGAATATTTCGTTATTGATTAATACTGTACAAAACCAAAACTGGAGTACCCGAATGCTGGAAAGAGTTGATACGCTGATCGCCTTTGCCACTATCATGTTGGGAGTCAGCCTGCTGATTACCATCATTAACCAAATGATCTCCAGTCTGTTAGGGCATCGCGCCACCTACTTAAAAGACGGCCTCATGGATCTGCTGGAAACGCTTGATTCAGAGTTAAAGCCCAACGCCGAAAAAATTGCCGATGATGTCCTCACGCACAAGTTGGCTTCCGATTCCATTTTTGCGCGCGTGGCCAATGCTCCGCAACGATGGAAGCTGGCTACTACAATCCGTCCGGAAGAGTTGGCCAAGCTCTTGACCCTGGTTTCCAACGGCAAGCCTTATGCCGCCAATATTCAAGCGATTTTGGATCAGATAAACCCCACCGTCGCGCGCGAAGCCGGCATGCTGGCCAATACCATGAACAAATTGGCCCCGAATGCCACCGCGTCTGCTGACCAACTGCTAAAAGAACTTTCAGACAAAACCACAAAAGCCCTGGGACGGCTGGAAGCAGCCTTCAACTCAACCATGGACCGCGTCCAGCAGAGATTTACATTGCAGATGCGCATCTGGACAATTGTGTTTTCGCTGATGTTTGCCGTGGTCTATCACCTGGACGCATTTCAAATTTATACACAACTAACAAATGACCCAGCCATGCGGGCCAGCCTCAGCAATGTTTCCAACGATCTGATGAAAAAATATATGAATGTTGACGGACAGCCATCCAGCGGGAATGCTAAAGAAGATTCTAAAAACCTGTCACAGGCATACAAGGACATACAGCAAGATCTCTCAAGCGCCAAGGTTTTTGAGGTACCGAAAGACTGGTGGAAGATTTGGGAACTTGGATGGAACACCCTGTTTAGAATTCTGGCCACCGCCGGCTTTTTGAGTTTGGGAGCACCCTTCTGGTACAACACGCTCAAGGGACTGGCCAACCTCCGCTCACAAGTAGCGCAAAAACAGGACTCTGAGGCGGTCCAAGCATAGCTATGTTCTCTGCTCAGGGGATTTGACGCACATTGAGGAGATCATTTATATAGAAATTAATCAATATGGCTACGCTTACGGACAAACGCCTTGTCGACATGTTTAAAGCTGTTTCCGATCCAGCGCGGCTCAAAATCCTTCGTTTGCTCAAACAAAAGGGTCAGTGCTCCATTGGCAAAGGCGTGGGCATGTGCGCCTGTGACGTGCAGGACCATGTAACGCTTTCGCAACCTACTATTTCTCATCACATGTCCATTTTGAGGAACGCAGGACTGGTCCTGGCGGAGAAACACGGGCTGTGGATGTGGTATCGAAGAAACGAGAAAGCACTTAAAGATCTGGCACAGGCATTGAGCACAGATATCTAGACACCAAAACACAAAGCTTTAACCAAAAAAGGACACGAAGGAACACAAAGGAGAAGGATGGAAAACCTTTGTGTTTCTTTGTGTCCTTCGCGGTTTAAGCTCTTGCTACCGCACCACTGATGCGAACATCGGTGAGTCAATCAATTGCTGAAAGCTCTTGTCGTCAGCCTTGAAGCGGACAACCAGCTTGTTAGTGTCATTGTCTACCGAGGTCCCGTCGATAGCGGTTTTTTCCGTGGGCGTTGCTTGCATTTTCTTGAACAGCATGCCAGCCTTCAGTACAGAAGACAGGGCTGAAGCCGTTGTATTATCTGAAGTCAGGACGTTCAGGTTGAAATCCACGCCGTGGTCGAAATCCATACTGTAGCGTGAGCCAAGCAGCTTTTTCTTCATGGTATCGAATTCGCCAAGATCGGCGGCGCTGCCCAGTGCAGACTTCAGCATGGTCTGAGTTCCGGCGGAATCCAGCACGCTCCAGACAGTTCCCGCTTCCACGGATGGAATCATGTCTGTGATTTCGCGATTCGCGTTCAGGCTCATACTGGAGTTGTCGCGCGCATCCAAAGCGGCTTTTACAGCGGAGATGTCGCCGAACAGCATGGTGTAGTCATCCAGAAAGGTCATCTGCATCCCACCGGACATGGGATAAATGACAGAGCCGTTCTTCTTGGTGCCTTTGATCTTCTGCTTGGCGATTTTCAGGGCCAGCTTTTTGCGGGGAAATATCCCTTGCGCAATGCCAATCATTTGCAAGCCATTATCTTTCAGCCGGAAAGAAGCCAGAGTGATCTGGTCAATGTCTTTGTCAGGGTTCACGCCGATATCTTTAAGTGCGTCTTCAAACTGCTTCATATTGGGCGGCAGCAGTTTGGCTTTCATGTCCATGGCTGTCTCGGAATTTCGCATACGGCGATAGTCCACGTTGATGACTTGCTGGACTTCTACAGGGATTACCGTGCGCGCAGCCGTCCCCAGAGAGGCGGCATAGCCCGGCAGGCCGCTCGCCAGGATAGCGAGCATGATCATAAGAGTGCGTTTCATATTCATATATTAATCCGGTTTTGCCAGATGTGATGCGTTCAGGTGCAGCTCAGGATGCTATTTTCCCATTACTTAAGGTATTCACCTCTGGAGTTGCCCTACTTTAGAACGTATGTCCTCGGCAAAACGAGCATCTTTAATTGAACTCAGATTAATTTCCACGTTGGCCAATGCCCCCACGATGGCCGCACTGGCCAGAGATGAGGCAACCGTCAGGTCTGAAGCCATGTTAGGGCTGGTAATGGGCTTAAGGCTGGTGATGATGTCGCCAACTTCACGCGCGAGGAGAGCTGTCTCCATGGGAACAGTGGTGGCGCCCTTCATGGCGGTCTCAATTACCGCGTCACCGTCGCTGGAAGTTTTTGCCAGTTTGTACGCAGCCAAAACCTGGTTGTAGCTTTCAGCATCGGCGTCAATGCAGGCTTTGAGTTCTTCTCGCAGTTGCGCCAGCCGAGCTACCGCTTGGCTTAATTGTGTTTCATACTGAGCAAAAGCTTTCTTGGTGCGAGACATCGCGGCCACCATGCTGCCCAGTGCTGCCGCCATGGCAGCAACTGCGGCTGCTGCGCTGCCTCCGCCGGGAGTTGCCGTGGGCGCAGCGAGCTGTTCAATGAACGGCTCAGTCCCAGCACGCAGGCCGCCTATGGCCATCTTGCCGCTGGTCACAGCAGCCAGCCGGTTTTCCAGAATCATCGACGAATCAAAATTCTCTACCTGTAGAAACCACTCAGCCGCCTGCTCCAAAGCTTTCTTTGGAATCAGCCCGACAATCTCACTGCTGATGGGCTGCACGCCGTAGCGAGCGGCTTCACGTTTTACAAACTCAAAGACGCGGGCGATGGGCGTCTGCTCAAAATCCGTCAGGTTCATGGAAACCTGCGCCAGCCCTCGAACTTCAAATCCGGCGCCTTTTACATAGCGCAAACCGCCGGATGAATAGCGCACAGCTTTCGCAATCTTCTTGGCAATATCAACATCTTTGGTATTCAGAAACACGTTATAGGCAATGAGCGCCTTGCGCGCCCCAACCACCGTTGCGCCGGCAGTGGGATGGCAGCGCGGATCGCCAAAATCAGGACAGCGTGCCGGATTCACCAGAATGTCTTCCTTCAATCCTTCAAACTGGCCACGCCGGATGTTTTCCAAGTTTTGCCGCTCTGGATTTATAGCAGCAGATTCATAAAGATAAACAGGAATCTTAAAGCGCTTCCATATCTCTTCTCCAACTCTGCGGGCGATGGCCACACAGTCTTCTATGGTGACACCTTCAATGGGGATAAACGGAATTACATCCGATGCGCCAATGCGGGGATGCGCTCCCTGATGTTTGGTGAGATCGATCAGCTCAGAGGCTTTGCCCACGCCGCGAATGGCTGCCTCGGCAATGGCTTCACGGTCGCCGACGATGGTGATCACGCAGCGGTTGTGGTCGGAGTCCATCTCGCGGTCGAGAAGCGAGATGCCGGGAATCTTCATGGCTTCAACAATAGCGTCAACAATGGCCTTGTCCCGGCCTTCAGAGAAATTTGGTACGCATTCAACCAGTGTGGACATAACTGGAGGATATCGGGCAGTGGCGGAGTAAGCAACTCCGCCGAACTGCCGAAGAATTTCCCAGTCAGAAAGCCGGTCGCCGGCACCAAAATAAAAGGAAGGGACGATTGCCCTTCCTTTCTTGTGAGCGCCTCTGTTGCAACTCAAATTACGCTGCAACGGCTCATTTCGGTTTTAGCGGTCATCGTCTCTGTCGCCGCCGTTCGGAGCAAACGTTACTCCGCGCAGCACTTCTTCAGCATTGGCCGAGCGAATAGTGCTAAAGCGGCCGATGCGCTTGTCATCATCTCCGTTGCCGCGAGCTTGCGGCAGAGTGGTGGCCCGTAGAAGATCAGTCACTGTCACCAGCTTGTTCGGGTCGGCGCCCTGATCTCCGCTGGCGCTGATGGTTGAAGTGACGGCAAAAATATCCACTGTGCCATCGCCATTTACCTGTCCCGTGAGGTTACGGCAACCACCGGTGGCGGGATTGAGGGCTGCCGGGTAATTGGCAACGCTATAGGGAACGCCGATATCAAGGCCGTTCTGAAGGACGTAAAGCAGATGCCACGCGCCGTTGGAGAAGCTCCACTTCTGTACGCCCGCAGTCGCCAGGCTGGCTGCATCCGCTACGTTGCCGTTGACCGGAGGTGTTACCAGCGTGCCATCGCCTTCGTCGCAAACGTAGAGAGTGTTGGCATCGGCGAACCAGATGCCGAACGGAAACGAAACCGGTGCTGTATTACCTTGCTGGTCAACGCCGCTGGCCAGTGAAGTTGGGAAGCCCGGCAGGATAGTGATAGGTTCTGCTGCAAGTTGGGCCGTTGATCCGCTGGGAAGCACGCCGCTCTGGCCAACCTGGTAGACCGTATTGATGCCGTTGCCGCCGCTGCCTTTGGTCACGAACATGGTGTTATTAAAAATGGTGAGGCCGCGGAAATTATTGTCTTTGCCGGCTTTGTCCGGCGCAGCATAGCCGACCTGTGTAATGGCAAATTCGCCGAGCTTGTTGATGCTGGGCGGAACCGGTGGCGTTTGGCCTGGAACCAGCAGTTCAGCGCCCGTGGACGTGATGAGATTCACCCCAACATGCGTTGCCACGAGCTGGCTGGAAGAGAGTCCGCCGTTATTGTCATTACCCGTGAGGAAATACAGCCCATTGGCTTTGAATGCCGCGCGACCGTTGTTGCCGCTGTAAGCATTTCCGTCAGTGACCTGGATATGACCGCTGGCATCCACTTCAGCCACTGAGCGGAAATATTGCGAGCTTACAGGGTTGGTGGGGTCGACAACGCCAGGCGTATTGGAATTGGAAACATCCAACTGGTTTGGCGCGGTAACGAATCCGGGGCCACCATGGTAAGCGACAAAGACGATGGACTTGCCATCTGTTGACCGGTTCAACGCCAGCTCAGATTTTGAGCTGAAGCTGGTCACAATCAGGTCCGTGGGAACAGCGAGCGTCCCAAGCTGTTCGCCGTTGGTCTTAAGGTTGTCCAGAAAGATGGGAGACGTAATGCCAAAGCTG
>DASXMN010000028.1:0-16010 GCA_036495645.1 Candidatus Angelobacter sp. | reverse complement strand
GTATGACGCCGCCGGGAACATGACATTCGATGCCACTGCCAACCTGAGTTACAGCTTTGACCAGGAAAATCGCCTTACGGGCTCTGCGGGCTATACCTATACTTACGATGGCGATGGCAATCGTGTGCGCAAGTCAAATGGCAATCTGGCGGCAAACGGCACACTTTACTGGTACATGTCGCCGGGCGTGGTGGCGGAAACCGATCTCGCCGGAACTACCAAGAGTGAATATATCTTCTTTGACGGTGAACGCGTGGCCCGCCGTGATGGCGCAACTGGAACTGGCGGCGTGTTCTATTACTTTTCTGATCATCTCAAGACCGCTTCGGTGATCACTGATTCTGCTGGAACCATTAAGGCCGAATCCGACTACTACCCTTGGGGTGGAGAACTCCAGTTCGTCAACAACGATTCCAACGATTACAAGTTCACCGGGAAAAAGCGCGACGCAGAAACTGGACTCGATTATTTCGGGGCACGGTATTACTCGAACGGCTTAGGACGATTTGTGACCCCCGACTGGTCGGCAGGACCGGCGACGGTACCGTATGCGGATCTGACCGACCCTCAATCTCTGAATCAGTACAGCTACGTGCGGAACAATCCGCTAGCCACGGCTGATCTGGATGGGCATTGTCCTGACGGTTGCCCCAATCCGGCTGACGCACCGAAAACCTTGGCTGATTTGGATCGCCAGAACAAGGCCAATGCCGACTTCTACACTGGGATTGGCAAGTCTCTGGTGAATTTCACCACATCCGCTGAGAATGCCTTTATCACGATGGGCGAAAGCACGAGTGGGCCGATTCCCCAGTTCCAACCGAGCAATGATACTCAGGCAGTGGGCATGGTGACCGGAACCGTCGCCGGAATCGTGGTTTCCGCCGGGGCTGATGCACCAGCCGCCGGGAGCACAATCGAGCAAAACGCAGTGAGAGGTGCAGCGAGCGAATCGAAGGTGCTCAACAGTATAGGCGAAACAAAAAACACGCAAGCCGTAACTGCTTCTGAAGGGAAATCAATTCCTGACTTTCAGAACAACCAAGGTTGTTGACGAGATCAAGGATGCTAAGACGGTAAGCAACACGCGCCAGCTCCGAATCCAAAAGGAAGCTGATCAACAAAGCGGAAGAGAGCACAATCTAATTACCGGCACTAAAACGCACGTGACAGATAATGCAGCTCAGGGGACCACAGTAACTCGTAGGGACGACTTAGGGCCGAAATGAACAGCAAACAGGATTGCGAAAAGCTGATGAACGCTCTCTTGCCGCTGGCGGAAAGAATGCTCAGCGAATACGGCGAATTCTATCCATACGGTGGTTACATGAAACCGAACGGCGAGATCGTGGAGGTTGGGGCAAAAGACGTGGACACCGAATATCCAAAGTCCAAGGACCTGCTTTTTGTACTCCGCGATTCGTTCTCAGAAGCAGCAAGCGCCGGCAAGTGCAAGGCCACCGCGATTGTATTCGACGTGCGCGTGAATCTTCCTGACACCGGCAAGAAAAGTGATGCCATTCAGGTATGCGTGGAACATGCCGATGGGTACTCCGCAGAAGTGTTCTTTCCGTATGAAATCGAGGGTAGTCGTTTGACCTATGTCTGCCGGCGAATACCGTACATTACTACCTCTCAGATCATCTGAGTTCCACAAGTCTAGTGGCGAGCGCAGCGGGAGCTATCGAGGAGGAATCCGATTATTATCCGTTCGGAACCGAACTCGTGGTGGCGGCAGGCTCAAACCATTATAAATTCACCAGCAAAGAGCGTGATTCAGAAACCAGCCTTGATTACTTCGGCGCGCGTTATTTTTGGAATGGAATGGGACGATTTGTGACCTCCGACTGGTCGGCAGGACCGGCGACGGTACCGTATGCACATCTGGACAATCCGCAGACGCTAAATCTCTATAGCTATGTGGATAACAATCCCATCAATGGGATTGACCCCGACGGGCATGCAACTAATCATGAATTTGATGGGCCCTCGGGTTTAGATGCTGCCCCTCCTAACGAGGGCGGCCCCACACAGTCTCAGGCTGTACTCACACTGGCAGCAATGCAGAACTTAGTGTTCGGCTACCAGATAGAAGACGCACAAAAGGCCCAACAGCAGAACGGCTCTACATCATCAAGTTCCAGTGGTGCATCGACACACTATGCAAGTGTTTCGTACTGGCCGACTGGTGCGGGAGGTTTCGGGCATATCGGGATCCAAGTGGATAGTGACGATACTCAGGGATACTCTACCGCCGATCCCAAGGTTCATTGGTGGACTCGATTGTTCAGGGCTCCTGCAGGCCATCCAGAAGATGATCTTCAAGCACATACCAAGAATGGCGAGGTTGCGCGCCATTCTTATCTTCATATTCCGATCTCAGCCGACCAGGCTCAGGCGATGAGCACTGAAATTGCGAAACGAGCGGCGAATCCTGGGCATTACAATCTCATATTCAACAACTGCACTGGCTTCGTTGAAAGCGTACTTCATGCAGGAAAAGTATCAGGTGTGCCGCATAGAGAAATATTCGGTCCGGCCATTTTGCGCGCAATACTGTGGGTGGAACACTGAGAACATGAAGGACTGGCAACACGAAAGTACAAAGGCAAAACGAAGCGGAGGTGATGCATGAAATGGATATCAACAAGCAAGCTGATTGGTTTTATAAGCGGAATGCTAGGAGTGTTGTTCCTGGTGCCAAGTGTTTTGGCTGGAAGTCACAAGGAGCACCCGTATAGATATTCCGTCGTGGATATGCCCGTATCGCTCGCGATCGGAACTGTCCGGACACCTGCGTTTCCTGTCGCCCCCCACTGGTATTGGATCATGATTCAGGTAGAGAAGCCTCTTCCATTTCAGCAGATGCAGTGCATGATGGGAGTTACCGCCAACCCGTTTGAATCGAAGAATTGCACTAGCAATGATCCCCTGCTTCGAGCGGACTGGAATGTCTGGAATGAGGGCCATATTGTATCGAGCGGATCGAGCACAACTAAGGCCGCTGCCTCATATACAAAGCGGTACATCTTCAAATTCCTCGGAGATTTTGCGGGTGAAGCCGGCAAGAAGTATGTAGTGGAAGTGAAATTTACTAAGGATGGCACACCTCTGAATATCGCCAATCCTCACTTAATCGTTGTTCAGCAAGGAAACGAGTGATGCGTTGTCCCGCCGCGATGCCGGAGGAGTGTCAGGCATCTCCCATGGTGAGGTAAATATTCCATTCATTCTACACGACATCTTGTTGCTCGAAAGAGGTTCGCAATGAACTCATTCAAACAATACTGCATAACAAACAGGAGCGGGCGGGTGAAAGGACTGTTCGGGCGCAAGTGGCTTCTATCCACAAGTGGAGCGATCTGTGCTTTATTTTTCGTTCCTAGTGCTTTTGCAGGGAGGCACAAAGAACACCCGTATAGATATTCCGTCGTGGATGTGCCCGTATCACTCGCCGTCGGTACCGTCCGAACACCTGAGTTTTCGGCAGTGGCGCAATGGTATGACATCATGGTTCAGGTAGAGAAGCCGCTTCCATTCCTTCAAATGCAATGTATGATGGGCGTCACTTCGGGCCTGCGCGATCCGCAGGATTGCAGCAGCGATGATCCACTGCTGCGAGCAGACTGGACAGTGTGGGATGGCGACCACGTTGTTGACAAGGGTACGATTCCCAATCGATGCGCATGCAAATTTGAAGATAAGTACATCTACAAATTGTTTGGGAGTTTTGGTGGGGAGGCCGGCAGGAAATATGTTGTGGAAGTAAAATTCACCAAGGATGGCACTCCCTTGAACGTGGCGCACCCGCACCTGATCGTCATCCAGCACAGAGATAATTAACAGGTGTCAGGTAAGTAATCAAATGAGCGCAGATGACCTAAATTATGAACATGTTGAACGTAAAACAAGAGAAGAGCTTTTAAGACTGTTCGATTCAGATGATCCCCCTTCGATCGCTGCGGCCCTTTATAGTGCGGCTTATCACGATAGCGACTGGAAATGGGTGCAATCACAATGTTTACGCTGCTTGACGAGTCCCGATTTGCGGGTACGATGGGCAGCTGCGACTTGCCTGGGTGATCTATCTGTTTTCCATCACAAGCTGGACCTGGAACTTGTGATTCCTGCGTTAAAGCAAGCATTGAATGACCCAAGTATACGGTCAACAGTGGACGATAGCCTCGAGCAGATTCACCAGAATGTTAAGACTCAATGACATCCTGAGCGCAGCCGAAGCACCCAGCGAATTCCTCAAAGTTGAAGGCCCTCAGATCTGGGGGAGCAGGTCAACATCATGGGGCGGCTCTCCACAGAAACGCGAACGCTCACTGGGGCCAATAACGCGGCCATCTCAAAGGGCCTGAGCTATGAATACAACCTGAGTGGATCGCTTACCAAACTGCATTATCCCAGCGACGCTGTGGTGACGTACACGCCGGATGCTGCGGGCCATATTCTCTCAGCTGTGGATAGCGGAAACAGCATTAATTACATTACTGGCAGCACCTATGGTCCGGACGGCGGGCCGACTGGCTTTGTCAGCGGCAACAGCGCCACCTTTGCTGGAATCACTAATGCGTTCAGCTACAACAAACGCCTTCAACCGGTCACCATGTCCGCCACGTCGCCCAGCCAGACTGTGTATTCCATCGGCTATGACTTCCATGCAGGAAATGGAACGACGGGAAGCGGCGCCAATAATGGCAATGTCTTTGGCATCACCAATTACAAAGACACCACGCACGGTCGCGACCAGACGTTTACCTATGACCCGTTAAACCGGGTGACCTCAGCACAGAATACCGGGACCGATTGCAATGCAATGACCGTGAATAACAAGATCGAATACTGGGGCAACAGCTACAGCTATGACGCCTGGGGTAATCTGCTGCAAAAGAGCATAACCAAATGCGGTGCAGAGAATTTTCTTGTTACCGCTGACGCGCACAACTGGATTCATGCGTCGGGAACAGATTATCAGTATGACGCTGCCGGCAACATGACTTACGATGCCACGGCTGCCCTGAATTACACATTTGATCAGGAGAATCGCCTTACGGGCTCTGCGGGCTATACCTATACTTACGATGGCGATGGCAATCGTGTGCGCAAGTCAAATGGCAATCTGGCGGCAAATGGCACACTTTACTGGTACATGTCGCCGGGCGTGGTGCCGGAAACCGACCTCGCCGGAACTACCAAGAGTGAATATATCTTCTTTGACGGTGAACGCATGGCCCGCCGCGATGGAGCGACCGGCACAGGCGGAGTGTTCTACTACTTCTCGGACCGTTTAAAAACCGCTTCGGTGATCACAGATTCTGCTGGAACGATTAAGGCCGTGTCAGACTATTATCCTTGGGGTGGTGAACTCCAGTTCATCAACAACGATTCCAACGATTACAAATTCACCGGCAAAAAGCGCGATCTTGAGACGGGGCTCGACTACTTCGGAGCCAGATATTACTCGAACGCACTGGGGCGCTGGGTATCTGCGGATTGGTCGTCCACGGCGATTCCAGTGCCGTATGCGAATTTCGCGGATCCGCAAACGCTCAATCTATATAATTTTGTTGGAGGAAATCCGGCGAGCAAGGCTGATCCTAATGGACACGCCACCGAATTACCCGATATGCACCAGAATTTGCTTGATTTATCACAATTGCAAATACCATTGCGTGACATAACGGTTCATGGGATGCCTATTTGCATTTGTCAAGGTGCGCAAAATCAGAGCATGTCCCTAAGCCCAAAGGGACTAGAGTTTATCGAGCGGCATGCGGGATATAGTAGTACAGTTTATGACGACAGTGCCGGCAATCCTACGATTGGATACGGGCACCTGATTAAAGCAGGCGAGGACTTCAGCAAGGGAATCACCAAAGAGAAGGCTGGCGAACTACTCTCCCAAGACTCCAAGACAGCCGTGGATGCAGTGAACGGCAAGATCACTGCAAAACTCTCACAAGCCAAGTTTGATGCCGTGGTCGATTTCACCTACAACCTAGGCGGGGGAAACCTAGGTAAATCCACTCTCCTGAAAAACATCAACGCGGGGAAAAATGTAACGGAGGGAAACTTCACGGATTGGAATCGTGCCGGTGGAAAAGTCGTGAACGGATTGACTATTCGTCGCACCGATGAGTGGAGTCTCTTCTCGAAGGGAGACTATGGCGGCCCGTAAGGATATCTGTAGTCCCGAGGTTCTACCTGCTACCGCGGGGGCATACCAATGAGGAGGCATACTTCAATGAAATATCTGCCGCTTGTATTTCTGTTAGCTACGTTTCTAGCTTTCGCTCAAGACTCGGCGCAGTACCACGCTTGCAATGCGAAAACAAAAACTCAGATGGAGATGAACGCTTGTGCAAGCGAGGAAGCGGCACGCGCGGACGCCGAACTGAATGCGGTTTATCGCAAAGTGCTCACACAGGCCGGGAAGCAAGAGGAAGTGGTTGCAAAGATCAAAGCTGCAGAAAGAGCCTGGATCGCCTATCGGGATGCATACATGGACGCGATGTACCCAGCAAAGAACAAACAAGCCGAGTACGGTTCCGTGTATCCTATGGAAGCTGACCTGCTCCGCGCCAAGTTGACACAGCGTCAAATAACCGCACTCAAAGAGCTGTTACAACCGTAAAGCGGGGACGAGCACTCAGGAACTACCGCGACCATGGATCTAAAGACCGGAACTCTGAATCCGACGATTCCGCTGCGACCGGCGATACGACACTAAGTGCTAACGCCCAATGCGAAGATCGCCCTTGAAACTGCTACGCACTTTTGGGGAAACTTCCATGAGACAAATTTTTTTTCGTGCGTAGCAAACCGGATCGCCACCAAGTGAAATAGGAAAGGAGCAACTGAACCTCATCGCTGGACTGGAGCGGGACTGGTAATTGAGGAATTAAAGCGGAAGTTGGACGACATTTGATTCGATAAAAATTAGGTACAGAACGCGGGCCAAAGCCAAAACGGGCGCAACAGCGCAATGCGACAACTGGGATACATGCCTCCGAAATCGACTACCAATACGATGCCGCCGGGAACATGACATTCGATACCACGGCCAACCTGAGTTACAGCTTTGACCAGGAAAATCGCCTTACGGGCTCGGCGGGCTATACCTATACTTACGATGGCGATGGCAATCGCGTGCGTAAGTCTAACGGGAATCTGGCGGCAAACGGCACGCTTTACTGGGCAATGACACCCGGTGTGGTGGCTGAAACCGACCTCGCCGGAACCACCAAGAGCGAATACATCTTCTTTGACGGTGAGCGTGTGGCCCGCCGCGACGGCCCGACTGGCACGGGTGGGGTGTTCTATTACTTCTCTGACCATTTGAAGACCGCATCAGTCGTTACCGATGCTGCTGGAACCATCAAAGCGGAATCCGATTATTATCCGTGGGGTGGCGAACTTCAGTTCACAAATAACGACTCCAATCACTATAAATTCACCGGCAAAGAACGCGACGCAGAAACCGGCCTCGATTATTTTGAAGCGCGGTATTACTCAAACGCGCTGGGCAGGTTCATCACCCCGGACTGGAGTGCGGTTCCCGTTCCTGTTCCTTACGCCGACCTGACCGATCCGCAATCACTCAACCAGTACAGCTACGTGCGCAACATTCCCACGGTGAGGGTGGATGCTGACGGGCACGATCCACAGGACGCAGTAGCGCAAGTCGTGCAGGTTGTAGTAACAACTTCCGAAGAAGTACCGGTGGCAATTGAACCCGTGATACCGAGTTTGGGGGCGTTAGGACCACTACTGGGTGGAGCTGTCTTTATGCGAGCCGACCCCAATAGCCCTGCAATGAAGGCAATAAGCGCTGTAGTGGCCGGACAAAACCAGCAAACTCAAACGCAGAACGGCCAAACTCAGGAAACTCAACACGCGTCCGAGCCCGCACCTGCCAGCGGCGGGGCAAGAAAAGGTGGAGGCCCGCTCGGGCCTGTAAAGGCAGAAGACGCACCTGGGGTGACAGCCGGCGGCCAAGCTACTGACAAACAAGGGCGTAAATTAACAGGAAGCGGGAGCCCACAAATCAACAAGACTGAAAGCAACACTCGGGAAAAAGCTGGAAACAAGGCATTAAATCAGGGTTCCGGCAAAGTGGAGCATCGCACTCCGAGTCGCGGGAAACGACATTTTCATGGGACTCGTTCTAAAGGGAACAAAAAGGTACCGTGGATGACTTTAAGTTCAAATAAGAGGATGCTTTGATGCACCGCGATCTAGGGATACGTATTGACGTGATATACAAGGATGTTCATCTTTTGGAGGTTCGCATTTCGGCTTCGAACGGAGCCTTTGGCGGCGCTGCGGATGTCTATCTAGAACTCGACCACTTGGCACAAACTGCTGGAAGGCTTGAAGGATTTCCGAGGAATTCCTCAGACGTTCGTGAAGCAACCTTTGGCTCCTTCGGTCCCGAATCCTTGCCTGGCCGACGTGTGAACTTGCGATTCTATTGCGCGGACAAGTCTGGCCATGCCTATGTGGATTCAATGATCGAGTCGGACTACAACGCAGTGGGGAAAATCCAGTGCGTGACGCTGTCGCTTCCGATCGAGGCAGCAGCTGTGGACCGTTTCGTCGAAGATATTGCTCAAATGGGCGCAAAACATGCGGGTACGGCATTTTTGAAAGCTTGCGAAGCATTTGGAAACGTTATTTAATTGCATCGGAATCATCAATGCTCAGGCAGGCCAGTAATGCCCTGACCTGCCCGGAATACCGATTTGTTTCTTTCTACTGTTTCAGGCCGTACACGTCGAGTTCACCATGTGGATCGGCTGCGGTGACCGGGTCATGCGCGGTGCCCATGAAGACTTTGCCGTTGGCGACGATCGGGGCCGTGAACTTGATTCCGAATCCTGGAGCGTCGGCTGCATTTTGCGAGCTGTTGTAAAGCTCGTGAGTAAGGTCGGTGGCATCATAGGCGTGCAGAACTGCCGTGGACGGAGTGGCGGTGAACGGGTCCTGCACCGGATGGACGTGGTCGATCATCCAGACGATCCCATTCTGCGTGCCATTAGCGGAGATGAATGGAGTCCCGCCGTAGCTGAATGGGTTAATGATGGTAGAAGCCGATGGGCCCTGGACGAACTGTCCGCCCTGGAAGAAGAACTGCCGCAGCGGTCCTGGAGCGGCGCCAATGTAAGCCGATCCGTTAAACCAGGCGGCCGTGCCATAAAAAGCATACGGCGCGCTTTCACCCGTGACGGTGTTGTTGTGGTTGTCCACGCAGCTTCCGCTGGAGTGGCTGTTCTGGGTAAACCAGAAAGATTGCGCCGCGCCGGCGTCATTGGGCTGCACTCCGCCAAGGCTGGCGGTGTTGACCAGGTACATATGGCCGGCTTTTCCACCCAACAACAGACGCTGCTGGCCGGGAATGAGCAATACGCCGCCGGCAGAAAGATCCATGTCACGGCATTGCAGGAAAGCGAAGTCCTGAGGCGTGAAGTGATCAAGAACGTTCAACTGCGAATCGACGCGCAACAAGGAGTTGCCCCATTCCGGTCCGCCATCATACGGGCCATTTCCGGTACTGAGGTAAACGTTGCCCTGCTCGTCGGCCACAGGACCGCCGCCGCCCATCCAGACGCCGCCTGCGCCGCCGAACTGGCCGAATCCATCCGCGTTCGGACTCATATTGCGCACGCCGGTTTGCGTGAGCGATGCTGCGTCATATGCCAGAACCCAGCCGGTGGGACAAGCGGAAAAGCCGATGTAGATTGTGCCTCCGGAAAGAAGCAGCGCGGCGCGTTGCAGACATGCCGGAGTAAGGGTGATTACGCCGTTCACAGACTCAGCATTTGTTCCCGGAACCGACGCGTGAATCACCACTGGGCTGCCAGCCCTTTCCTGTCCGTTGAGAATGCTGATGGCATGCAGACGGAAGAAGGGAGATCCGGAAGCGCCCTTTTGTGACGTGAACACATACATGGTGTTGCTGCTTAGATCGATGGCAGGAGTGGAAGTAAGTCCCTGAAATGGCTTGGGATTTCCTCCCGCCTGCGGAGTCTCTCCTGCTTGCAGCAATGAGACTTTCCAGAGCGGACTGCCATCCCCGAAGTTATCAGCGTCAAAGGCGTACACGCTGGCTTTTTCCGTAGCGGCAAAGACGACATTGTGCGTGGCTCCATTGATGTTCAGGCCGGAAGCATATAAAGGCTGGGCATACATGTAACCGTCTACCGAGTATGAGAACAACTTGCCAAAGCCTGAAGGAGTTACGTTAGCAGGCGTGAGCGTCGCCTCTCCGTTGTTCAGGCCACTGCGGCCGTTGTCCATGTGCCAGGTGAGCACGTTCGCGGAGCCTGAAACCGGAGGCGGCGCACTGACCGTCACCATTGCGGAGGTAGTCTGCGTTCCACCTGGGCCGGATGCTTTAGCAGTGTAAGTTGTGGTCGCTGAGGGCGTAACCACAATGCTGCCGTTCGGGCCTTCTGTGCCGACATTATTATCAATGATGATCGCGGTTGCGTTTGTTGAAGACCATGTCAGCGTCGCGGGCCCGCCGGGAGCAACGGTCGCGGGTGACGCGACGAGCTGCACGGTTGGCGCGGCTGAAGACGAGGGAGACGGATTCGGTGTGGGTGTTGGTGAAGCCGTATTGGCCTTTACGCCGCCGCATCCGGCCAGAATAATCAGCGCGGAGGTGGCTAGAGCAATTTTAATTACGGCTGAAAGGTGAAGGCAAGAAAAGCGCGTAGACGAATTTGCGTTTGCATCGAGTGTCATATTGGACTCATCCTCCGGTCAAAATCGCCGGCAAATGGGACGTTTGCGCGATCTCTCGCAAGACGACTGTCCAGGGGCCAGGACGTGTGCGTTCTAAATCAATAAAGATGCAGCAGCTCTGGTCAGAGATGTGCCCGCTCACAACTGCTGGATAAAATTTTGTGAATAAAAAAACTTAGAGAGAAAAGCTTGCTGAGAGAAGTGTAAGAAATTACTAAGAAACCACGCGGAAAGAACGATCACAGTTCTCTCCGCGTCTGTTCATCGCGAAAGTATCTTTACCTCTGGCCTGAGCCCGGCGCTGGTTGCATGGATGTCTGGTCCTTGCCCAAATCTCCGAAGGGCCACAAGCCGAAAGCTTTCAGGAAGACATCGCTATGTTTTTCCCTCAGCATCTTGGCGGTTTTCTCCGGAGGCCACGGGCTGGCAAGGCGCTCAGGGCGGTCGGCGATCCAGAAAGCAGTCAAGCCCATGACGGTGGCGTCGCGGGTGAGGAGGTCAGGTTTTACTTTGTCAAAGGTATCCACGGCGGAGTGGTGGGTGTACTTATATTCGGGCGAATCTTGTCCCATGTTGATGCCCGGCAGCCCAGCCAGGATAAATGGGCCTGCGTCCGTGCCGAAGACAGTATTGTCGTCCACGTCAACCTCGCCAAAAGCTTTTACCGAGTCAGCAAACTTCTTGACTGCCGGAACAAGATCATCGCGGCCGCCCATATCCAGCTTAACCACCGGACCTTGCCCGTTATCCAGAATCACAGCGGCCACGTGGTTCGGCAATTCATCTTTGTGTATTTTGGTGTAAGCCAGCGAGCCAAGCAGTCCCTGCTCTTCTCCTGTAAACAGCACAAAGCGGATGGTGCGTTTAGGTTTAAAGCCGCTGAGCTTGATGGCCTTGGCCGCGCCCAGAGTAGTAGCAACGCCGCAACCGTCGTCGGTGGCGCCATCGGCAAGGTCCCAGGAATCAAGATGGCCGCCCACAACAATCACCTGTTCAGGATGCTCACTGCCGCGGATTTCGCCCACCACGTTGGCCGTATCCACCGGCCCGCTGGTCACGCGGTTTTGTACGTTAATTTTTAACCGCACGGTTTTGCCCTGGTCGACAAAGCGCTCGATCTGCTGCTGGTCTTCCGCAATCATGCTGACGACCGGGATTTCATAATAAGTATCAAAGCCCATCGCGCCGGTGTGAGTAAGATGCATGCCCGTCGCTAACGATCCTCCCTGTCCGCCGATGACCGCCACGGCATGGACCTCATGCGCCTTCTTCAGGAAGTTGCCGAGCTTGGCAAACCCCGCCATGTCGGGAGGCGGAGCAGCGCCCTTCTTCACTATCAATAGCACCTTGCCGGCCCAGGAAGCGGAGTTGTTCTTCATCTCATCTTCAAGCTTATTGATGTTCACCGGCACAATCTCGGCTTCTTCACCACCTTCTTTGGTGGATCCGACCCATCCCATGGAATCCACTGAGAGCTTACGATGAGTGGGCACCACGATTTCGGCTTCGGCCACTCCGCGCGTCCAGCCGCGCGAGATCTGCCACTTTTCCGCGCGTACATTCTCCAGGCCCATGGCGCGCATCTTGTCCATACTCCATTGCACTGCCTGGCCTGCCTGCGGCGAGCCGGTCACGCGTCCGCCAATATAGTCGGAGAGTTCTTCCAGATCGTTATAAGCCTCAGTGCTCATCATGCCCTGCCCTGCAATGGCAGTGAGCGCGGGCATGGTGCCATCCTGTGCCGGCGCAGAGGGCTCCGCAGGATTGGCTCCCAGGCTGTGAAGCGAAAAGGAGAACAACAAAATCAGTCCAGCGCCGATTGTAAAAGACAGGGATTTACGCATGAGTTTGCACCTCTGAAGGCGAATCAGAATTGAAAGCAGATTATATCCTCTTATTAAGACGTGCCGGCGCGATGACCGTAAGCGCCTGAAGAGTCATTTACAATGTGTCGCGATTGAAACTTATCACGATTTAAACTTATGAAGACCTCAACACTGTTGGTTGTCCTGTGCGCAAGCCTCTTATTTCCAAACACAATGTTCCCGCAGGAGCCGCCGCCCGCGCCCAAGGCCCACATTACCGATATCACCCCCAAGCCCGGTTACTTCAATGAGCCTGCAATCGTCGTAGATGCAAAAAATCCTCAGCGCGTGGTTGCGGCGTGGCAGGTGCCAGCCAGCGCGGCTTATTCCCAGGATGGCGGCCAGACATGGAAGATCGCCGAGGGCACGGCGCCCAGAAATTACCGCGTCTCCGGCGACGTCTCTCTGGCGTATGATGCCGCCGGCCATGCGATTCTCTGTTACATCGCTTTTGATAAGCTGGGGACCACGAATTACTGGGCGCAACGCGCAACGCGCAACGGAATATTCATCCGCCGCTCGCTTGATGGCGGACAGACCTGGGAACCTGATGCCATCACGATCATCTCGCATGAATCTACTCCTGACATTCCTTTTGAAGACAAGCCATGGGTAGTGGCGGACACCAGCGGCGTGCATCCGGGCAATCTCTATATTGGCTGGACACAGTTCACGCTGGCGGCGAGCGACTTGCTCTTTTCACGCTCTACGGATGACGGTAAGACCTGGTCCAAGCCGATCAAACTGAATAGCGTTTCCGGCCTGCCGCGCGATGACAATGGTGCGCTGGAGGGATTTCACGGTGTAGCTGGGCCTGACGGCACGCTTTACACCATCTGGGATGACCGCGACGGAATCATGATGGCCACTTCCCATGACGGCGGCCAGACGTTTACTAAAGAACGCCGCGTGATTGCTGCCGGGCCGGGCTATTTCGGCATTACCGGCGTCGCCCGCTCCAATGGTTTTCCTCAGATCGGCATGGATCCTCGTCCCGCCAAAAAGGGTCCTCATGCAAAACAGGGCAGCAATCTTTACATTGCCTGGAGTGACTACTCCAATGGCGACGTTGATATATTCGTTTCTTCCTCCACAGACTATGGTCGCACCTGGGGCGCGCCCGTTCGCGTGAATAGCGATCCTATCCACAATGGCAATGACCAGTTTTTTCAATGGATGGCGGTTGATCCCCAAAGCGGCGCGGTTAACCTGATCTTCTATGACCGTCGCACGGACAATGAAAGAACTTCCGTCACGCTGGCCCGCTCCACCG
This sequence comes from Candidatus Angelobacter sp., assembly GCA_036495645.1. Classification (GTDB taxonomy): domain Bacteria; phylum Acidobacteriota; class Terriglobia; order Terriglobales; family Acidobacteriaceae; genus Angelobacter. The sequence continues at coordinate 2,114 of DASXMN010000028.1, read as the reverse complement.
ATGAGGGCAAAACATTCCAGAATTACACTTGGGACCCCGAAATGTTTGCGGCTGACGGTGATTTTCTGGGCGACTATCTTGCCATCACGGCCTATGGAAACAAAGTATATGGCGCCTGGGCGCACCAGACCGCAGAAGAAGGAAAGAGCGACCGTGGGAAGAAAGTTAGGACAGTGCTGCGCGTTGGCAGCGCGGACTTTAACTAGCCTACTACTATCCCGGACACTCACATAGCAATAGTAGTTTGGCCAGTCGTTGAAGTTTTGGCAAGGATCAAGTCTGTCGTGGCCGCCCAGACTGGAGGGACGTGCGCTGGCACTGAGTTATTGCACAGCTCTGTTTTTTGTGTTCCTGCCTCACAACACTTCACGCCGTCCGTCCATCAGAATGTTTGTATGTTCCCCCCCTTTTATCATTTCCGAAAGTTCAGGAGGGAACCATGCAGTTGCTCAGTCTGCGTTCTATATGCACTTCCACGCTTATTCTCTGGTCTGTGATTTTCATTTCCAGCATCTCAACCAAAGCATATGCCGACGTTACTGTCTCAGCGCCTGCAAATGGGGTCGCTGTGGCTTCATCATTTCTGCTTCAAGCCAGTGCGGCCAACTGCCAGACGCAACCCACATCCAGTATGGCTTATTCTTTTGACAGCAATGCCGACCACATCCTTAATGGCGCTACATCTATTAATCAGACGGTAACTACCACGGCAGGCGGTCACATTCTGCGCGTAAAAGCCTGGGGCAACAGCGGCGCATTCTGCGAAACAGATTTGAACATCACCGTCTCCTCGCAAGCCGTAGTAGTCAGCGCGCCATCAAACAATGCCACTGTCGCCAGCACGTTCCCATTGCAGGCGCAGGCTTCGGCGTGCAACGGCGCATCCACCAGCAGCATGGCATACTCTTTTGACAACCTCACCGATCATATTCTTTCCGGCCAGCAATCCATTAATCAAAGTGTCACTGCGCCGAGCAACGGGGCCCACCTCTTACGAGTGAAAGCGTGGAACGTGAATGGCGGTCTCTGTGAAACTGATGTGAGCATCACCGTAAGCACTACCGGCGGCGGTGGTCTTGTGCCAGGATCAACTGCCAACGCCTACAGTCGAATTGAATTATTGAACAACTACACTGGATCTTACGATAGCTGCCCTCCGGGATCTGCAGGTCAGGGCGTGGGCGGCGCTACCGGTAATAGTTTTCAGTTGTGGCTGACGCAGCCAGACTGCGGGACGGTTGGGAACAAGAATGGCACTACGAGCGTAGTCTCTCCTCCCGCCACGCCATCGTCCGGCGATACGCAAGTCCGGCAGTACACAATGAATTATGACGGCAGCAATGGGGCCGGCGTCCGCTGGTTCATACCATTGAGCAACTCAAGCAGCGCCAATGACGATGTTTACTCGCATTTCCAGTATGACGTTTGGGTGTACTTCAATCAGGCAAGTATTAATGCCGTTTACAACCTGGAAATGGACCTCAATCAAACAGTCGGAAATCCGGCGCAATACTTATACATCTTTGCCACCCAGTGCAACATGGTTGCTGGCCACTGGCAACTCGGCAACGGATGGCCGCTTACCGCGGACCAAACCTGTTCTCGCAGTCAATTCCAGCCCGGATGGCACCATGTTCAGATCCAGTTCCATCGCAACCCAAGCCCGACATCCATTACGTTTGACGCCGAGGCCATTGATGGGACGGTACAAAACTTCACCTGCAATGGTGGAGCGTGTACAGTGAATGTATCGTCAGGCACAAGCTGGGGAGCAAACGTGCTTGGCCCCAACTTCCAGGTGGATGGCATTACCGGCGGCAGCAGCATCACCGGCTATGCAGACCAATTCACGATCTATCGTTGGTAAGCAGGGGTTAATTGTTATGCGAGATCCAGAAGTCTCGATTGCTTTTTTGGTCTCACTAACATTCCAGAGGCGAGATGAATAGTAGCCAATAAACAAAAAGGAGCAGGGACAGGTTCCTGCTCCTTTATAACGTCGGGAGGACGATGGTATTTATGGTTTCAGCACAATCACATTGTTGGAATCAACGTCAGTAACGTAGGTAAGGCCATTCGCCAGATCTACAGCGACTCCGTCAGGAAAAACGGCT
>DASXMN010000027.1:0-17119 GCA_036495645.1 Candidatus Angelobacter sp. | reverse complement strand
ACATTCTGCAACTTTCTTTCTATCCCGAAATAGCCCACACCAAGAAGCAAACAACTCCAGATATTTTCGATCAACATCGTGATTACCCGGCACAAGAAAGAGGCGGGTTTTCTTCACGCCAACTGTGTCCAAAACTGGCTCAAGAAATTCGATCCAGCTATTTTGTACTCAGAATCTTTTCCAGAAAACGCTAAATCTCCAGAGAAAACAATAAAATCAACAGATTCTAATCGCGAATCAATTCTGACTCGATGCCGTAAGTCTTTCAACAATGCTTCACGAACAACTCTCCGATCAAAATCGGAGGCCTTTTGATGCCAATCGGAAAGATGCAGCCAAGTGAGAGTACTCATTTTTGGACGGATGATACTATGGGCTATCGGTTTGGAATTCCTGAAAACACAAGGCGTTCTAGTACTCTCCCGGCCCGCTCTCATGCGCCAGGTTCTCAAACCGCGTGGACCGCTTGATAAACGCCAGCTTTACCACGCCGGTTGGGCCGTTGCGCTGCTTGGCGATAATCAATTCCGCCTTGCCCTCAAGATCAGGATCGTCTGGTTTATAAACTTCTTCGCGGAAGATGAACGCCACCACATCGGCGTCCTGCTCAATCGCGCCCGATTCACGCAGATCGGCCAGTTGCGGACGGTTATTCCCCGTGCGGCTTTCCGGTGCGCGACTCAACTGTGAAAGCGCAATCACTGGGCAGCGCATCTCTTTGGCCAGCCCTTTCAGTCCACGTGAGATAGCCGACACTTCCTGCGTGCGGTTTTCATAGCGCTTGCCGCCGCCCGTCGGCGTGCCCGCTACGAGTTGCAGGTAATCGACAATGATCAAGTCCAGCCGGCCCTGCGCCTGCTGCAAGCGGCGGCATTTGGCGCGCATTTCAGAAATCGAAATTCCCGGCGTGTCGTCAATAAAAATGGGCGCTTCCGCCAACGCGGCCAGAGCGGCCACAAGTTTCTGATAATCGTCGCGGCCCAAAAAGCCGGTGCGCAGCTTGTGTGAATCCACCATGGCCTGCGAGCACAACAGGCGCAGCAGCAATGACTCGCGCGACATTTCCAGCGAGAACACGCCAACCACTTTGTTGTCCCGCACCGCAGAGTTTTCCGCAATATTGATGGCAAAAGCGGTCTTACCCATTGACGGGCGCGCCGCAATAATCACCAGATCTGACTTTTGCAGCCCGCTGGTCATCCCGTCCAGGTCTTCAAAGTGCGTTTCCAGACCGGTAATGCGCTGGCCCTGCTCATATAGCTTGTCAATCGATCCGAACGATTGCTTTACGATCTCCGGAATTCCCAGAAATCCCTGGCCAATGCGCTGCTCCGCCACCTTGAAGATCGCCGACTCCGCTGAGTCGATGATCTCTTCCGCTGGCGCTTCCTGCTCATACGCCTGCTGGATGGCGCTGGTGGCGGCATGAATCAGCCCGCGCAGCAGCGCCTTGTCTTTCACGATCTTTACGTACTGCTCAATGTTCTTGACACGCGGCAGGCCGTCCGTGAGCGACGTTACATAGGCCACGCCGCCGACCGACTCAATCTCTTTGTGCTGCCCCAGTTGTTCGGTGAGCGTGACGAAATCAACCGGCTTTCCGGTCTCCGCAAGCTCCATCATTCGCAAGTAAATGCGACGGTGCGAGTCGAGCGAGAAATCCTCCGCGCGCAGATGCTCCGCGGCCTGCGGATACGCGGAGTTGTCCAGCAGGATTGCGCCCAGAATTGCGCGCTCTGCATCCATGCTGGCGGGCATTCCGCGATCAAGAATACGGTCAGTCGTTGCCATTCAAAGTCTCTAAGCGCCATTCCGTGGCGCATAAAACAGGGCGTCGGCCGGAGAAAACCCAGCGAAACGCCATCTTAGCATGAAATAAATAAACCCGGCCTGTACCAGCCATACAGACCGGGCTAGCGGGGTGGATGTTCTTGCGCTGCCCGTTGCCGGAGCCGCGTCTGACAGTTCGGCGAATTTCTCTCACGCTCAACTTTTTCAAGTTGAGATAAGGCACGGCCGCAGCCAGCAGCCATGCCGACGCAGATTAAATTCCAGCACATCCCTTGAGTGTGCCGTCGGTTCCATCGGAACGGGACCGCACTGTCGCTCGGAACATTCACACTTGAGTAATGAAAATATCTATTAGCAGAAGGTCGCGCGGCAATATGGCAGATTGAGATTCCAGAAAATTTCAGTGACTATCCTGTGCATATCAAAACAATGCCTGTGGAGAAAGGTGGAAAAGTCAGGTGTAACTTTTTGCCCGAGCATTTATCGGCGCCAATCCAATTTTAAGCTTTTCGACTTCTTGCTCTTCGCCGGAGCTGTTTCACCGGAGTCATTCAGGTTGCGCCAGCAGTTTGAACTCAACATCGCGCGATCGCGCAGTTACAGTCTTGTCCCCTGCTGTGGTCATCTCTTTCAACGTGCCTTTAAGAATGTAATATGCGTCATCGCCCTTGTTTTTTCCCGGCCCGCGATCAAACTTTCCTTTAAATTCAAACCACACGCCATGCAGAGCTCTTGTAGTAAATGAAACATCATGGCCCTGGACGTCAGCCTTGGCGAAAAACTGGTCCAGAAACACACCGTTGTCGCTGTCTGAGTCGCCCATGCGGGAGATGTATCCGGTGACCGCCGATTTCTCCAGCGTGATCTGAAGGAACTCTCCTTCTTTCAGAAAGCTGTACATGCCGGAGATGTCTTCCGCGGCGTGCGGAACTGTGGCATTGGCGGCATCTTCCTGGCTTGCCTTGTTTTGGCCGCGTGTGGCCAATCCACCCTGCGCGTAACAGGCGGTTGCGATGGTGATTAAGGTTAGAAAAGCAATAGTCTTTCGGCGTAAAAGCATAAGCTGGGTCATGTGGTAATACAGATATAATCGTGGTAATCACCGGGAAGTCAAGCTAAATGCAGTCGACGAAAAAAGCGGCTTCAAGCGAGGCATCCGCGGCTTCCGAACGCGGCCTTCAGTTCCTGATTGAGCCCGCACCGTGGCTGCATGTCTTCGTCCGCAATATTGCCGACCTTTTCCGCGCCGCCCCGCCTGTCGTCTGGACCAGCGCCCAGCCCGCTGAATACTGGGCGGACGCTCTGGTCCATCGACCCGTGGCCTGGAAGCCGGTGCGCCGTTCCTTTCTTGGACATGCACTGGTAATCACCGCGGTTTATGCGATTAATCTGGCATGGCTCAACCAGCCGCATGTATTGCCGCAAGCGCCACCTAACCAGTCCGTGCTGCACTATGAAGTTTCTGAATACCTTCCACCGGTGAACAGCAAGCCTCAGCCGCCACGGCGCGCGCGCCCGCAGAAGGCTGACCCGGAGCTAGCACCGCAGGAAATTGTGGTCACGAATGAGAACCACATCAGCACCAGGCAAAACATTGTGCAGCCGAGCTCATTTGTTTTGAAGCAGGATGTGCCGCTGCCCAATTTGACTGCTTCAACTTCGGTTCCGGGAGCGCCGGTGGCGGTGAATCATCCCATGCACGTCCTGCCGGTCAACGTTCCTCAGATTGCGCCGCCACCACAACCTGTATTGCAAAGCAGCCTTCATCCGCTGATTTTTCCGCCGGCTGCGCGGCCAGAAGTAGCAGCGCCTGCGGCAGCTCCAGCCAGCCGTCGCGTAATCTCTTTTTTGCCCCTTGAGGGGGCCATCGTAGTGCCTCCTGCTCCTGATCTCACCGTCCGCAGGCCCAACGCTCTCCAGCTTCCCGCGCAAGCCCCACCGGCAGTTGCCGCGCCTGCGCCGGATGCAGCTACGAATCACGCACTTCAATCTCTCTCGCTTCCAGTTGCCGCGCCCCAGGTAGCTCCGCCTGCTCCTGCATCCACGAGCAGGAATCTCGGCAATATCGGTTTACCTTCTCAGAACGCCATAGCTGTGCCGCCCGCGCCGCCTATCGCAAACGGGAGCGCCGCGCGTGAAAAGGCTTTGGGAGAGATGTTGGTGCTAAACGCTCAACCAATCGCGCCCAGCGAACCCGTCTCCGTTCCGGAAGGTAACCGCGCGGGAGAATTTGCCGCCAGCCCCTCAGGGCGTACCAACGCAACGGCTCGCCCGGAAGTTAAAGAAGGCGCCAGCCCTGGCACAACTCATGCAGGCGCTGAAACGCCATTCAATATTTATGTCTCAGCTCCGCCGGCCAAAGTTGCCAGCAATACAGCAGTTGCATCTTCCGCTCCGTCTGCTGCGCGTCCACTCACGCCAGACCATACTGACTTGCCGCATGACAGTGTCGACACAAAAATCTTCGGCGCGCGCAGGCATTATTCCATGCGGCTGAGCATGCCCAACTTGTCCTCCTCTACGGGAAGCTGGAATATCCGTTTTGCGGAGCTCAACGCTACGGGCCATGGCGGATCTGATCTCAGCGCACCGGAAGCCATCCGGAAAGTTGACCCCGCATATCCGCAGGACTTGATGCAGGACCGAGTGGAAGGAACTGTGGTTCTTTATGCCATTATCCACGCTGACGGTAGTGTGGGTGAGGTCCGGGTGCTTGAAGGGTTTGATGAGCGCCTGGACGAAAATGCGCGCAAGGCGCTGATTCAGTGGCGATTCCGCCCCGGCACGAAAGATGGCACGCCGGTGGATGTGGAAGCAGTGGTTCGAGTTCCTTATAAAGTTCCGCGCAGCACATTCTGACTACCGCGCTGCCACCAGGTTTGAAACGCTCTCAATGGCCTGATAAATCTTGGGATTGGTGCAGACTTCGTAATAGTAGCGATCCGTAAAATTCTTGAAAGAAAAATCGCGGGCGTCTACGTGAGCAATGCGCCCTTCACGCAAAATGATCTGGTGAAATGATCCCTGGCCAACCGGCACAACACCTGCATAAACCCGCACCGTTGACTTCTGCCAGATCATTGGGACTTTTAGATCATAGGCCTGTAGGGATATCTCTCCGCGAAGCTTCTGGAAAGCGGCTTCATTAATGTGAATGCCGCCAATGTTGTAGCGAAGCAAAAATTCATCCGGATTCCCACCCGTATTTTCATCTTCCACAGACTTGAAAGAAAAAACATTGAACAGCAACTCGCGGTCTTCCAGCAGCCGGCGCATGCCCTTACTGCATGAAGAAAGCCGGTCGCTCTCATTCAATGCCTTGGAAATCATGATCTTTTTGCTGCCATCCATCAGGTACATGGGCGCGGAATCCTGGTAGGAAATTCCAATTCCCAACTCCAGGCTCGGCAGCCCGGCAGCCAGCGAACGCTCATTATAGGCAGTCACCACCTGGATAATTTCCTTCGCCAGCACGCAAGTCTGGGCCACGCCGAGCGCGGGCTCTCCTTCATGCTCAAACAGAGACAGAATCAGCGCGTCACCTTCAATGAAAACTTTCTTCGCGTCATATTTAGGCAGCAGCTTGTTGATGGGATCATAAAAATTCAGGCTGAAATAAGAAGCTGGATTCAGGCCTTTTCCCAGCAGCGTGCGCGTCAGCGTAGTCGATTCCCGGATGTCCGCCTTGAGTACAACGTGATGAATCACCTTTTCTTCCGCTGGCTTCTGTTCTTCAGACAATAAAAATTCGTAGAGCGTATTGTTGACGGCCGAAAGCTCCCGGAAGCGCTCATTGCCCAGCACGTTGACGCTTTCCATTGCCGCGACTATTACTTCCATGCGGCGCAGGTCGCGATGATAACGGGTGAAGTCGGCAAAGAACCGGCCGGCATATTTCGCGCGCTCAGCGGGCTTGCAGCCTTCCACTTTTCGCACCGCGGCATGCAGCCCGTCCGGCAGAATTTTTCCGTGCTCTTCCAGCAGCGCCTCCACGCGTTTGCGCTCCTCGCGCGAGATAAGTGCATTCTTGATCTGCTGCGGATTGATTGGCGGTGAATACTGCGCCAGCAGCGGCACCGTTTCATAGGAAGCGATCACGCTGCTGATCACGTTCTCCCGCTCCAGCAGCTCCGTCCATGCATTCAGCAGCACCTTCTGGGCCTTGCTCTTGGGATTCATGTCATCGGGCACGCCGGCGGCCATGATTTCATGCGCATTTTCGGGCACATTCAGGAAGCCATCCACCCGAGCATCATCCGACTCAGAAACTACTCCCAGCGACTTTAGATATTGCGATGCAATCTCCCGCATGGTGTGAAAGCGGTCTCTATCGCGATCATAATTGCCCAGCATTACATAATGCTCAGCATTCAGGAGATTGTCCTGGCCGTCTTCACTGAACACCAGCCGGTTCAGAAATAGCTCATAGGTCGCGGCTTCGGCATCTCCGAATAATGAGCGCCGCGTTCTTCCCAGCGTCTCTTTTTCCGCCTCACGCAGAAGTACGAACAAGTCCTGTCCAGCGCGGCGCAGCACAGTCTTCTTGTTGATCTGGAAGCCGGCCAGGCGCTCACGCATCTCCAGCGTGCGATTGTTGCCGGACTGGCGCGGTGCTTCGTGATACTTTACGCGGGCGCGGCAGCGCTCCAGCACTTGGGCATACTGGTTGAGGAGCTCGGTTCGCTGAAATTTGAGTATTGCCAAGCGAAAGAGCAGATCAAGAGAAATGCTGCTTTCCGTCTTGGCTCGATTCAAAGACACGACGTGAAGTTCTGTGAGAAAACGCTTGAATTCTGCCGGATCAAAAGGCCGATTGGGAGCAGGGCGTTGCGAGCGGGCTGGAATTTGCCCTCCAATACGCTCCTCGGCCGCCAGTTCCTCTACATTACCGTGTTTAGCCACAAGCCTGAAGATGTGCTGGCGCGCGATCTCGCTGAATTTGGGGCTGAGATAAACATCATGGCGAAGATTGTCAATGCCGGTGAGCAGGCCTTCCAAAACAAGTGACGGTTCATCGCTGGCCAGAACGAGTTGGCGGGCGTATTCAGGCAGACTTCCGCGTTGAAGAAACGAAAACGACATTTCGGCCGGCTGTGGAGGGGGAAGCTGGATTGTATCCCAGTTTTCGGCTTACCCTAACGTTACTATTGGCACCTTCACGCCAATGCCTGGGCTTGCTTACAGTACCGGCAGTCAGTCCAGAATTCCTGGACCGCATACCAGGAGTAAACGAGATTCCAGCAGATGCCGCAGTCGCTGATTTATTCATGAGCAAGGTAGAAGGCCCTCTAAGAATGTGCCAAAACATTCAAGACGTGCTAGGCAAGTCCAAACATATCTAAAACACAAGACGACCATTACTTCAATAAGTTGCACGCTTTCCAAAGTCCTGAAAATTCCCGCCCCAGGTGAAAATGCACAATGTTGATCAGCTTGATTCCAACTGTTTAACCGCAAGCGGAATTGGGATACGAGTTTAGAAGTATTGGCATTGACAAGGCTTCCCTTTCTACTCAAAATTGCAGATCAGGTTTTCTTTAGAATGTGCACTGAAAGGGGCGATTACGAAGAAGGTCTAAGCCAGGAGGATGTAAGAAAAAAGAGGCCCAAGTTCCTGGAAATCGGGTCGGATTCCAAATTCGAGTTCCGTCGGGTTTCCAGGGAGGCGGAAGCCCAAACTACAAAATCAAATGGACCTGTCAGCGGCGCGGGCTGAACGGACCAAAGAATGATGGAATACTGTTGTGTCCATTCATGTCGGCAGCCTGCGCGCATATTGAGGCGCAAGAATCTATGCCGGATGATTATCGAATTCGTCAGATACTACAATGTATTGAACAAGATCCGTCAAAATCAATCCTGGAACTTGCGCGTTTGGTAAACCTAAGCACCTCACGCCTTGGCCATTTATTCCGGCTCCAGATTGGGATAGCATTGAATAACTTTGTCAGGAACGCACGCCTGGAGAGAGCGGCGGCGCTATTGCAAGAGACAGAGCTATCCATTAAAGAGATTGCCGCCGCAGTCGGATATCATCACGCATCCAGCTTTGATCGCGGATTCGAAAAGAAGTTTGGTTCCGCGCCCGCAAATTACCGCAAAAAACAGCGCTGTTAGCTTTTGAAGCCAGGAATTGGCTGCGCCTTAGAGGGCAAGACTTTTTTGCGCCGTTTTGTCAATCACCAGAGCATATTTCTGCTGCCCACATTAGAGAACTCCAACCAAACAGCGCCGTTTAGCGCCCATGGCTAAGAAATAGCGCTTTCAGCTAATCAGTCTTCATTGACTCGGCTACTTGCCTTGCATTCAAATACGTCGCAACGAGAGATAGTGCTGTCTGGTCTTCGAAGCGGCGGCTTTTCCGTATGGGGCAAATGCATTTTTCGAAGAATCAGGTCAGCAAGTCATTGGCGGATGATAGCCGAATCCTACCGTGAATAAAGCTGATTGCGATGGACAATCGCTCCACAGTCGATGACTGTAGCAAAAAATAAGGACCAGCAATAAGAGAAGGAGTTTGAAAAGCGGGAGATTGCCAGTGAACCGTGCTGGGAGGACGCGCCACCCACACTGATAATCGCCTGCTCGCATCTGGTCCGAATTTCTCTTCACCGTGGGACTGCGGAGACTTGAAAACGGATCATGGAGGAGTTCCATGTGTGCGTTTCAATCTTCTGGCAGGCAGAACGGTTCCAATCCCACTTCGTCGAATGCGCCGGGTGCAGCCGCTCCCAATCAAGGGTCACAGGCGAGTACAAACGGCTTTAAACCGGACCAGCCCGAACTGATCGTGCAGGAAAGACGCGTGCGTAAAATCCTCGAAATGATCCAGTCGGAGCCGTTGCGGCGGATTGAGGACCTGGCACGGGAATTCAACCTCAGCCACTCCCACCTGGAACATTTGTTCAAACAGGAAACCGGCGTGTCTCTGGGGCAGTTGCTTACCCAAAAAAAATTGTCCAGGGCGGCACACCTGCTGGTCCACACCAATCTGCGCATCAAGGAAATCGCGTACACCGTCGGCTACGAGCACACATCAAGCTTCATTCGCGCTTTTGAACGGCATTTCATGCAGGCGCCGCACCGCTACCGGCAAGAAACAACAGCCCCTCGCCAAAAAGGCTAACAAAAAGCAAATTCAGCTAATTGTTTGCTATTGGCACGGCCATACGCGAGGCATAGAGTACGTTTCTCAGACGTCACATCAAGCGTGTGACGCCATCGCAGAAGTGATGACAGGAAAGTGATGGACCTAACCGAAAAATGCCGGCGCCGTTCTTTGATTCCTGAAGATGCGATCCGGCCCGACGCATGAGGAGGCAAAACATGTACTACAACGTATTCGGAGAAAAGGTCTCCAGGCGACGCTTTAAAGAAATGTGTGATGCCGCCAAGAACAGGCGCGAACTAATCGCCGCAGGTCTCACCAGTCGGCGCGACCTCTTCAAAATGGGCTTGCTGACCGCAGGCGGAATGTTGGTGGCCAAGAGTGGCTTGAGCGCCCGAGCTCAGACAACAGTCCAAACGAACCAACCTCCGAGTGGGGCAGATCCGAACCGCAGTCCGGGCACGAACCAGAACTGCGTCCCCGGAAACCAGACCCAAAGCCCGAGAACCAAGCCATTTATCGATCCGCTGCCGATCATGCCGGTCGCGCGGAAAGTAAGTGCGCTCAATCCCGCGCCTATGGAAAATCCGAACGTCGGGGCAGGGGAAGTGCGGGCCGCTCCCTTCCAGGCGCCACAGATCGACCCCAACCGGTTCCCGGTGGTTCCTGGGATTCTGTACAACATCCACCAGAGGCAGTTCACCGCCCGGCAGACCAGCGACCCGGCCCTGCCTGCGCAAACCCTCTGGGGTTTCGACGATGGCAGCGGCACGCGGAGCCCGGGCCCGACCTACCAGGCCTTCTATGGCAAGCCGCAGCTCACGCGCAATACCAACTCACTGCCTGCGATCACGCAGAAAAACAACACCGGTTTCGGATTCCCGTCGGTCAGCACCCACCTGCACAACGCGCATAACCCCTCGGAAAGCGACGGCAACCCCTGCGACTTTTACACCAACGGGCACTTTTGCGACCAGTACTATCCCAACGTGCTGGCCGGTTTCAACTCTGACCACGCGCCCGACGGCGACATCAATGAGGCATTGGCCACGCTCTGGTATCACGACCACCGCGTGGACTTCACTTCGCAGAATACCTACAAGGGGCTGTTCGGCTTCTATTGCCTCTTTAACCAGTTTGACACCGGCAGTGACAGCACCGGCTTCCGCCTGCCCAGCTTCCCGCAGCACGATATCCCGCTGGCTTTCACCGACAAGGTCTATGATCCGCAGACCGGTCAATTGGTTTTCGATCTCTTCAATCTGGATGGCATCCTGGGCGACAAGTTCCTGGTCAATGGTGTGATCCAGCCGTTCTTGAATGTGGAGCCGCGGCGCTACCGCTTCCGCATGCTGGATCCCGGCCCGTCACGCTTCTATGAATTCTTCCTTACCGATTTGAACAACCTGAGCCAGGCCAACCCATATTGGTTGATTGGCACGGACGGCAACCTTATACCCCACCCTATTCAAGTCCAAAGTGTCCGCATCGGCCCGGCCGAGCGCGTGGATGTCATCATCGACTTCCGCAACTTTGCCGGCAAGACCATCTACCTGGAAAACCGCCTATTGCAGCTCAGTGGTCAAGGGCCGGCAGCGGTGGATAGTCAGCTCTTCCCGCAAAACAGTCCCAATACCGAATGCGCCCTGGTTCTCAACGACGCAACCAAGGGGGCAATCAAGCCGGCCGGCGCAGGTGACCTGGTCATGCAGTTCCGGGTGAGTGGAACTCAGGTTCAGGATGAGAGCGTGGATCCGGCGACGAATCCCACGTTCTACCAACTGCCTGACACCAATGCCGAGGCCAGGATCGTCCGCACCTTCAAGTTTGACCGCTTGAATGGCCAATGGTCGATCAATGGCCAGTTCATGGATTGCGGCATAGGACCCAGCGGCTTCTCTGAACACTTCCGCTTCGCGGTGCGGCAGAACAGCTCAGAACAGTGGCTGTTGACCAACCTCAGCGGTGATTGGACGCACCCTATCCACATCCACCTGGAAGAGCACCAGATCCTCTCGCGTAACCGGGCTAAACCGACCGTGGCGGGCGACTTGGGGCGCAAGGACGTGACCCAGTTGCATCCCAACGAGCGCGTGCAGCTCTTCTTCCGTTTCCGCGACTGGCTGGGCAAGTACCCCATCCATTGCCATAACGTGGTGCATGAGGACCACGCCATGATGGCGATCTGGCACGTTGTGCCGCCAGGGCAGGAGGACAACATCCTGGTGCCTTAACTCTAACCGCAATTCTGCATCCTGGGCCGCAACCCGGCCCGGGACGCAGAAAGGAGATGCTGAGAACAATGGCTGATTTATCAAGAAGGAATCTATTGAGGTGGACTGCAATGGCGCCTCTCGTGGGAGCGGTAGCGGCCGTGGCCGAAAAAGCCGGCAAGATATCTGCCCGCAGTGAGCAACCCACGGTATCCGATCTGGCCCGGCAGCGGCTCCAGCAATTGCACCTGCCCAACCTGCCCCTGGTCACGCACGAAGGCAAACGAGTGATGTTCTATGACGATCTGATCAAAGGCAAAGCCGTCAGCTTGAACTTCTTTTTTGCCAAATGCGATGAAATCTGTCCCACGGTGACGGCCAATCTGGCCAAGGTGCAAAAGATGCTCGGCGCCGACGTCGGCACGAAGCTCTTCATGTACTCGTTCACGCTGAAGCCGGAAGAGGATGACGTAAACGTTATCAGGCATTACCGGGAGATGTTCAAGGCCAAGCCAGGCTGGACATTCCTGACAGGCAAGCCTGAGGACATGGAAAAAATCCGCAAGGGCATTGGCTTCACCTATCCCGACCCGGCGATTGACAAGGACAAGACCCAGCATATCGGGAATGTGCGTTACGGGAATGAACCGCTGATGTTATGGGGAGCGTGTCCGGGAATGGCTCGTCCGCAGTTTGTCGCCGAGTCCATCGCCTGGATGATTCACCCTGAGGCAAGTAGCGGTGAATGGCGCCCTGAGGTCTTCTGACGGGTCGCACGGCCTGGTTGTTAGGACAGTTATTCAATTCCGGGGGCCGGGTTGATCGCCCGGCAGTAACCGGAGGAAGGAATTCAAGCGATGAAAAGCATACGAAAGCATGCTTCCCTTTTTGTTACCACTTTGGCGCTGGTAGGGCTCCTATTCCTGGCGGGTCCCAAGGCGGCAGCCCAGCAGGATGCGCCTCCCATCGGCGGAGATGCAGACGACAGATTTAACCCTCCGCCTTGCGACTTCAGCGACCAGTTCTACGGAGACAACGGCATCGACCCAACCAAGTTGGTGCTTCGCTTCGGAGACGGCAACGGAACCACCCGGCTAACCGGCCCGCCGGCCAGAGGCAACCAGAAAAACTATGTGGCCGACAGTAACTGCGCCGCCACGGATCCCACGCGCAGAAATTTCCGCATCCTGGCCACCACAGGAGGCAACGCGGACGATGGCAACAGTCCCTTTACCAATAACACGCCGGAAACGGTTGAGTTCATCTCCATCCTTGCTTTCGTGACCACCCAGGATAACTTTGAATCCAGCTACACGCGCAAGGTAGGCACCATCGCTGCCGGCGGCGGCAGCACAATCTCGATTGTCCCAGGGCCCGACCCCACGACCGGGGCTACAAACGTCAACCCGCGCGGCATCGCCATGCAGGACATCGTCGGTCATTTTGAGGCTTATGCGGCGGTGAAGCAGATTCTCGCGAATGGTCAATTTGCCGGCAATCCGTGCAACGCGGACATGCAGAGCCCCCTCGCGCCTCCGACACCTTGCTTCGATTTGAGCACCGTCAATGCTGTATTCACTCCTAACCTGAGGCAGGATTGGCGGTTCGCCACTAACCGAAACGCCATGGACGGCAGCGACGGAAACTGCATCAGCACCGATACCAGTGTGTGTGCGAGCGTCAGCGACAGCCCGTATGGTTATTTCTGCGACGACCTGCTGGGTATGTGGATCATCACCTACTTCTGGTTCACAAAACCTCCCAATACCACCGATGCTGTCTGTGCCCCCATATTCAAGGCCATCGGTCAAAAGAACGGCTTTAACCTGGATGGAACTCCCATTATTTTGACCGCGAATGAACTCAACAACGAGCTTGAAGCCAACGGCTGTGGAGCTGAAGGCCAGGAGGCGGTGGACGGATCGGACGGAGGTGCGATCTGGCTCGTTTGTCCGGCCATTCCTGACCCGCGTGCCGGCGCAATCGCAAAGGACACGTTCCTAGATCAGGTACACAGGTCGAACGGCGTGCCGCTGGATTTTAACCTTACCATTGACTTCCTTAGCTTGCAAATCTTCGGAGTGTTCCCCAATGAATTGACTGCGGCGCAGAAATCTCAGTTGAACTCAGCGGTGTCATCGGCGACCGCAGCTAACTAGGTTGTAGTCGATGATGTAGAAGCTCAATAAAAGGCCCCTGGCATGGCCCAATGCCCTGCCAGGGGTGAGGTGTCTCAAGGAGCCGTTGGACCAAAATGCCTAGTATCAGGGGCAAGAAAGTTTCTCGCCGGGATTTCCTCAAACTGGCGGCTGGCTCAGCCGCTTTGGGCCCATTCTTTCTTTTTCCTGGCCGTATGTTGGCCAGCCAAAAGGCGCTGAGGATCGCGAAATGGGCCCATTTTCTGCCTGAGTTCGATCAATGGTTTGCCAACGTGATGGCCCAAGACTGGGGTAGGCAGAACGATACCAGAGTTACCGTTGACATTATTCCGGTAGAGGAAATTCGCGAACGCGCTTTCGCCGAGGTGAAGGCCGGCAAAGGACACGATGTATTTATTTTCCCGTGGTCTCCCTCCGAATATCGCCAAAACGCAATTGACCACGGCGAGGTCTATCAAGCAGCTGCCGACAAATATGGCGCAATCCAGCAACTGGCGCACCGCTCAACATTCAATCCCCGGAACAAGACATATTGCGCCTTCGCTGATTACTGGGTCCCTTCGCCGCTGCTCTTTTATCAGGACCACTGGGCTCAAGTGGGCATGCCTCTGGGCCCCGTGCACTATGGCAGCCTGCTCAGTGGCGGGAAAAAATTGCGCGACCAACTCGGCATTCCCTGCGGTTTGGCCTTTTCCCCAACGCTTGAGGGGAACGTCACGCTGCATACGATCCTTTATGCCTTTCGCGCCTGGCTCCTGGATGGAAACGGAAATGTACTGTTCAACAAGAATGTTTTTGCTGCCGGGGCCCTGAAGTACATTCAGGCCCTTTACAAGGATTCGGGAACTCCCGATCAACTTGCGTGGGGATCAGGCGGCAATGTCCGGGCCATGCTGGCACGAAAGACTTCCTGCTCCGCCAATGGCATCAGCCTTTTGCGCGCGGCTGAAAAGCAAGACCCACAACTGGCCAGCAAGATCCTGCTACAGCCGCCCTTGCTCGGCAGGAACGGAATGGGCGTAACCGCGCTGCCGCACGTCACCAATTGCTCCGTGATCTGGAAGTTTGCGCAGAATCAGGGTGGCGCCAAACGGTTTGTGGCTGATTTGGTTGATAGCTCCAAGGCTGGATATGAGAAAAGCCTCGGCTGCAACTTTCCCATTTATCCCAAAACTGTTCCTGATCTTATTGTGCGGCTTTCCAAGGACGCGCAGGCCGTTCCCTCTGACAAATATGTAGAACTGAAGGACGCGCTGCATTGGACACCGAACCTCGGTGCGCCCGCAATGGCAAATCCGGCATATATGGAAATCTTTAACAGCTCCGTGGTTCCCAAAATGGTGGCGCGAATGCTTAAGGGCGAGCAGACGCCGGAAGAAGCCGCCGCCACAGGGGTGGCTGAGATGCAGAAGATCACAGACAAGTGGAAACAGGCAGGCGGGTGGAGCGATACACAGTCACGATGAGCATTGATCGATAAACACATTGATCGATAAACAAAGTGCTCAAACGGGAGGCACAAATCTTATGAATAACCAGAAGGCAATATGGATTTTCCTGGCGATGTTTGTAATTGCTTCAGCAGTTGCGCTGCCGTCGGTTCCGGTACCAAGCAAATCGCCTGAGTTTACTATCTCCGAACCTACGGGCAAGAATATCCTGCTCTCCAGCCTGAAAGGCAAAGTTGTGGTCATGGAATTCCTTTTCATCAAATCAGAACATTGCATGCGTGTTGCCAGGACTCTGAACGAACTGAACGATGAACTGGGTCCGCAAGGCTTGCAGGCTGTTGGAGTTGTCTTTGATCCGCCGAGCCCCAGCCCTGTGGATGCGAACGTCGGTAGTCAGATGGTTTCGTACATGGTGGACTATTTAAAACTGAAATATCCCGTCGGCTATGCGACAAAAGGGGATGTTGATGCATACCTGGACCGCAGCGGTACTGAGGTGTTGAATATCCCACAGGTTGTGGTGATTGACCGCACGGGGACCATCCGCGCCGCCAGCGGAGGCCGCGGCGGCGATCCCAGGCTGGAGGACAAGGATTCTCTTAGCGCCCTGGTGCGCGGGTTGCTGAAGGAAGGCGCATCGGGAAATAGCAAGAAATAATTGGACAGGAAATCTCTCACCCTGCCGAGTCGGATCTGAGGCATATTAGGTGAAACATGGAATCCTCCTCGGCTGTCCGCGCCTTTGATTTTCCTCCCCTGATCAACCAGACGGAGATCGAAAACCTTGGTGTGGCCAGGAACACCGTGCTTTTCCGTGCGGGCGCAACCCTGCTGGCCGCGTACTTTGACTCTATCAAGGTCTCTCACTCCCTTGCAAAACGATCTAGTTTCTTCAACATTCTGCTACTAAATCTGCTACTTGGCTGATTTGTGAAATCTCTTATGGGAAAACCCGCGAGGTCAACACTGTCGCATTTTTACCGATGGCGGGATTTTGGGGAGTTTTGGAAGGCGTGTATCTGCTTGAAAAGATTTGGTCGGAGAGAGGTTTGGACCCTCCGATCCCTGGTCCCGAACCAGATTCCAAGGCCTATTGAAATTGGTGGAATTTTGGGATTTGTAAGTGACTGCTATTGAACCTGTTGCACGCCGTTCGTGGAAAGCTGTTGATCTTTATTGAAATTGGGGGCTTTCGCCGCCTCAAATCTGCCTACAGTCCAAGTTCCTCCTTATTAGTGTCATATCCGCCGTGGCTAAACCTGTCATTCACATCTGCGAAATTGGAAGCGGCCAGCAATTTCGTCAACCTCATGACAAAAGTGTGGGCCGGCCCAAAATGCCCCTGCGAGAGATGCTTTGCTCAGCGTTTGTGCAGTACAGAATTTTGCGGAGCACAGGATGAAGATCGCGGCATGATGCAATTGGTCGAAGTGCTCGACAATGAGACCGTCGTAAAACACCATTAAACAACTGGCCACTCGGCTTTCGTTGGTGTTGGCTGTTTGCAGACCCAGAGAATGCTCCGCTCAATCCCACTGCAATTCTCAGCACTGATGCTAACCGACGGAGATTACAATACAACTACTTTGGAACCTACAGTCGCAAAGCCACAACAGTCACCTCGCGGGTTCAGAAGGAGCAGCGATTTCACATGGCAGCACAAGTTTGCTGCGCTGCGTGCTGTCCCGCAATTCCTTCGTATGGCCTGGGCAGCCCACCACGGGTATATGGCTGCGACAGTGGCTCTGCGTTTGCTTCGTGCCGTGGTCCCAATTGCCACGCTCTGGGTGGCCAAGTTGATAATTGATACCGTTGTGACCGCACGCTCAGGGCAGCCAAATATTTCTCGCCTATGGCTGCTGGTGGGAATCGAACTCGCCATTGTTGCCGTAGGTGAAGTGCTAGACAAAGCATCCACTGCTATTGAGGCTCTGTTCAGCGAACTCTGCTCGAATCACATGAGCGAGCGCCTCATCTCCCACGCTGCGTTACTTGATCTCCGTCACTTTGAAGACCCGGCGTTTTATGACCGGCTGGAACGCGCCCAAAGGCAAACCACCGGACGCATCGGCCTGCTAACGCAACTGCTTTCGGTAGCGCAAGACTTCCTGACCTTGATTTCTTTGGCAACAGCCGTCTTTATTTACAGTCCATGGCTCCTGGCCCTGCTGGTAGTAGCAGTAATACCGGGCTTCTTGAGTGAAGCCCATTTCAGTGGACTTGAATATTCACTGTTTTATCGAATGACACCGGAACGCCGTCAATTGGACTATCTGCGTTCTCTCAGTGCAGGCGATCAGACAGCCAAGGAAGTTCAGCTATTCGGACTCTCGTCATGGCTGGTAAGGCGATATCGGGACCTTGCGCATCGTTTACACTTGGCCAATAGAAGCCTTG
>DASXMN010000026.1:0-99241 GCA_036495645.1 Candidatus Angelobacter sp. | reverse complement strand
CTTCGTTTTCGAACCGGTGGAAACCAGATCAAGATCGTTGCCCAGATCAGGCCAATGGTCCAGAGTTTTCATCACTACCGTGGGACAGCCGTCTTCTTCCAGAGCGTTGCACACAGCTTCCAGATGGTTTAGGGCGTTGGCGATGCGGGCGCGTTCTTTGCCCAGCACTTCCACCGCCCACGCCTGTATGTCAGCATTACCGCGATTGCCGGCCACGCGGTTCAACACTTCAAAGGCGCGTATGACCACATGATTGGAATCCGCAAGCTCCACAAAATCCTGCCGTTGTTCTGGCGTAAGCGAGGTAAGCAGGGGAAAAAGATCAGATGCCGCAGCGGGCCGCAAAGTTAATTTCAGGAATGCGTCTATATATTGGTTTTCGTTCTTGATTGCCGTGGCCATGGGGACCGGATGCTCCTGGGGAGATGACTCGAAAACTAAGATGAGGGTTGCTGCTCACAGGTTGTCGGGCGGCTCATCAACCAGGCGCTTGGGCCAGAGTGGTGACGGCAAATTTCCTGAGGATCGCTAAGGGGACAACCGGCCCTGAATCGCTGACGGCCACCTTATATAATCGCCAGTCCGCTGTTTGCTTAGATGATCTAGCACCAAGGATCATGGCGGAGAGACGAAATGCCTGGCCGAAAGCGGCAATCTTCCAGCGGTTTGGAGCGAAGCGACAAACATGACAGCATATAACGATTTAAGAGAGTGGATTGCTGCGCTGGACCATGCCGGCGAATTAAAAAAGATAAAAGCGGAGGTCGATCCCATTCTGGAGATAACCGAAATTGCTGATCGTGTCTCCAAGGGCGCGGCCAAAAAATATGGGCGTCCCGGCGGTCCGGCCCTGCTATTTGAAAACGTGAAAGGCGCCAACGGAGTGCCGGTGCTCATTAACCAGTTTGGCTCGGAACGGCGCATGCAGATGGCGCTGGGCGTGGACCGCCTGGACGAAATTGCCGAGCGCATTCGCCAGTTGCTGAATATGAAATCGCCGGAAGGCTTTCTGGAAAAGTTGAAGATGCTGCCCATGCTGGCGGATATGGGCAAGTTCTTCCCGAAAACCGTTTCTACCGGGCCGTGCAAAGAAGTCATCAAGAAGAAAGATTTTTCGCTTCTTGATTTTCCTGTGCTGCAATGCTGGCCGCAGGATGGTGGCCGCTTTATAACCCTGCCCTGCGTGATCACCCGCGATCCCAAAACAGGTAAACGCAACGTGGGGATGTACCGTATCCAGGTTTATGACGAAACCACTGCCGGCATGCATTGGCAGCGGCAGAAGGTCGCGGCCGAGCACTATCGCGACATGTTGCGTACGGGATCTGTTGCGCAGCCTTCAGACGCGAAACAGAAAACTCATGGAGCGCAGCCGCCCTCGGCGGCGGAGAAACGTGCTTCAGTCGACATCATGGCCCGTTCCGGTGGTGGCTCCATGCTGGCGGCGGGTGAGCGTCCCAGTGGAATTATGGAAGTGGCTGTCGCCATTGGCACAGAACCGGCGCTGACTTTTTCTGCGATTGTCCCAGCCCCACCGGAGATCGAAGAATTTATTATCGCGGGATTTCTCCGTCAAAAACCCGTGGAGTTGGTCAAATGTGAAACTGTCGATCTGGAAGTTCCTGCGTCAGCGGAAATCGTAATCGAAGGGTACGTCAAACTCGACGAACTACGCACAGAAGGCCCCTTCGGTGATCACACTGGTTTCTATTCGCTGGAAGACGAGTATCCGGTGCTGCATGTTACCTGCATCACGCACCGCAAGAATCCTATTTACTCCACCACAATCGTCGGCAAGCCGCCTATGGAAGATGCCTGGATGGGCAAAGCCGTAGAGCGCATCTTTCTGCCGCTGATGAAGCTCACTCTGCCAGAAATTGTGGATGTAAATCTTCCCGTGGAAGGCGTGTTTCACAATCTGATGATTGTTTCCATCCGCAAGTCGTATCCCGGACACGCACGCAAAGTCATGAGCGGAATCTGGGCGCTCGGCCAGGCCATGTTTACCAAGTGCGTTGTGGTGGTGGATGAAGATGTGAATGTGCAGGACATCGGCGAAGTGGTGCTGAAAGTTTTCAATAATATTGATCCGGAGCGCGATATACAGTTCACGCTTGGGCCGGTGGATTCACTTGACCATGCCTCGCGCCTGCCAAATTTCGGCTCCAAGATGGGCGTTGACGCTACCCGCAAATGGCCCACGGAAGGATTCACACGCCCCTGGCCTGATGAAATCCTGATGGACGAAAAAACCAAAGCACTGGTGGACAAAAAGTGGAAAGAGTTGGGGATTGAATAAACATTTGCGCAGATCAGCTCTGATCAAAAATAATCCGCATATCATTTGTGGGGCTTTGGCTTAGGAGATGAAACTAATGGGTTTTTAAGCTCGTAATGATAGAAATCTTCTAAGTCATCTTGGGGTATTGAAAGTGGCTGCTTATATTTTTGTTCGCTAATTTTATATATCTCCTGCGCTAGCTTCTTGAAATCACTATACGCATATGGATCATATTTTTCTTCTTCTGCAATAACATTCTTGAAATCTTCGCTGTAGTTTGATATCCAATAGCTCATCTGTTCCCAAACATCATCTGCATTCAAATGTCCTTTGTCTAGTAACATACCCACAGAGTCAAAGAAATTCAGAATTTCGTAAGCTTCAGGGGGAGCTTCATTGGATTTCCATGGAATTAAATGACCATTACGATCCAGCCGTTTTGCCGCCAAACTTTGGCGGACGGATGCAAACTCGCTCGAATCAAACTCCTTACGCAAATCAATCAAATTCTTGGTTCTATCCATGTCGCGAGCATCCATAACCTGAACAGTCATAACAATAACCGTAATCAGCGTCCCCACGGCCAAAATTAACGTGCCCAGGGCAGTGAGAGATTCCCATGTGAATTCGCCTTTTTTCATTTGAAAGTCCTTTCATCGGCGATGAAGATTACCACAATGCGTTGCATAGAAAGAGTGTATGGAGCTGTTCTTTAAGGTTTGTGTTCCAATAAAATGTTGCCACCAATGAGAATAGAGCGCAGGCTTTAGCTGGAAGCGGTTGGGAAAAACCGGAAGATATCAAGAGTGGGAGGACAGATTTATTAAAAAGAACAAATCACGGCAGCAAAGAAAATCCGCAAAATCTAGAAAAGAGCAAACAAGCTTGAAGAAATCCCAAAGCCTTACAGATTTTTTTGCGCAATCGCCATTGGCAAAAGCCAAAGTCAATCTTGAAAGACTGCCAGATTATGGCCGGAAGATAAAAATCTAAAACATCTGAAAGGCGCGTATATTGACTGGCAATCCTTTTTTCCCCATCGCCTCCGATCTCGGACGCACCGTCGCCCACGCTAAATCTCTGCTTCTGAAATTGGACAATGCTGATACCAGCGCCCGCCCAAGTGCTGGGAGCTGAGAGCAAAAAAATGAATGTAAACAAAAATCTGGAGGCGGAGGCCGGCCGCTCTCTGCTGAATCTGGTCGCCCTTTCCGGGTTTAACCGTCCGCAGAACCTAATTCAATTGTTTGTCGGCGGTTCAGAGTTACATGGCGCAAAAGTTGGCCAAACCGACGATACCGATCTTTACGGCGTTTACATTGAGGATCCTGATCAGGCTCTCGGGCTTGATCCTCGTGAGCATTTCGTATGGTCCACTGCCGGTGACGATCGCCGCAACGGCCCCGAGGATGTTGACATAACTTTTTACTCATTGCGCAAGTGGGCTGGCATGGCGGCCAAGGGAAATGCCACGGCTCTGCATTTTCTCTTCGCTGAACCGCAGGAAGTCCCGCCCGAAAGTTGGAAGAAAATCCAGTCTGAACGTGAACTGTTCTTGTCCCGTAATTCGGCAAAGCAATTTCTCGGGTTTGCCGACGATCAATTCAAACGTCTTACCGGCGAAAAGGGGGCCGGCAAAAAGGGCCAGCGGCCGGAGTACATCGGAAAATTTGGCTATGACACTAAAGCTGCCATGCATGGATTGCGACTGCTTTATGAATGTCTGGAATTGATGGCGCACCGGCGAATTACGCTACCGCGTCCGGAAAAAGAACTCTTGATTGAAGTCCGCAGCGGCAACTGGACACTGGAGCGTGTTTTGTTGCATGCACGAAAGCTGGCGGAAGAAGTCGAGGAAGCAGTCTCCAGTTCGTCGCTCCCGGAGGTTGTGGATCGAGAACAAATCTCACGGCTTATAGCGCAGGTGCACCTGGAGTTTTGGAAGAGGTAGTGCTTTTTTTGTGTCCTTTGTAGTTCCGATTTATACTGTTGGCATGTCGGTCTTCAGTGATATTTTCGGCATTGTCAAAGGGATGTCCGTCACGTTTCGGGAGATGTTTGCACCCACCGTGGTGGAAGATTATCCCAATAAAAAGCTGCCCAATCAGGGCGCGGTTTTTCAGGAGCGGTTCCGTGGACTGCACGAGTTGCAGCGGGATGAAAATGGCCTGGAAAAGTGCGTAGCCTGCTTTCTGTGCGCGGCTGCCTGCCCTTCTAACTGTATTTACATTGAGGCTGCCGAGAACACTGAGGAGAACCGCATCAGCGGCGCTGAGCGTTATGCCAAGGTCTATAACATTGACTATAACCGCTGCATCTTCTGTGGTTATTGCGTGGAGGCCTGCCCTACGGATGCCATCACACATGGACACGGCTTTGAGCTTGCCACATTCAATGCCAGCAACCTGGTCTATCGCAAAGAAGCGCTTTTAGTCCCAATTCCTCCGAATGCCGGTAAACCACTTGATCCGCAGCAACCGGTCATGGTTCCGGAGCGCTGAAGCGAATTGGAAAGATTTGGTAATTGAGTAATTTAGTAATTGGTAAATGAACTAACGGGATCTTTCGCGACGCACAAATCCTTTCGTTCTCAGATTTTCATTTACCCATTTACCAAATTACCCAATTACCAAATTTCTCCTTCACTCAATTACCAAATTCTTCACGGCTTTCTCGTCGGCCTTAAAAGCACCTCACTCATAAATGCCTGCTGGCGCGAAGTTACAATCATCTCCACGGCATGGGCCACATCTTCCGGCATCAACATTTTGTCAGCGCTCTTGCCTTCATGAGGAGAGAATTCCGTGTGCGTCGAGCCGGGGCAGACGATGGAAACGCGGATGTTGTGCGCGCGCAGCTCTTCCGCAACCGAATAAGAAAGGCCATTCAGCCCCCACTTTGAAGCTGAGTAGGCTGCGCCATTGGGCAAAGCATTTTTGCCCGCAAGAGATGAGATATTCACGATGTCACCGCCCCCGGCGGCAATCAGCATGGGCGCGAAGGCACGAATCATGTAATACACGCCACGCAGGTTAGTGTTAAAAATTGTGTCCCATTTTTCCGGAGGCATGGTGTGCAGCGGGCCGCCTCCCCAACCTACGCCGGCGTTATTTACCAGAATATCGAGCCGGCCGCTGGTCTTTTGAACGCGCTCGGCCAATGCCGCCACAGAATTCCAGTCCGCCACATCACAGGCCATGGCTTCACCCTGGCCGCCGGCTGAACGGATCTGCCCAACTGTATGCTGAAGCCGGGCGAGCGTGCGTCCGCAGACAATGGTGGTTGCGCCCAGGCTGGCCAGTTTGAGCGCTATCGCTGCGCCAATCCCACGGCCACCGCCGGTGATAAGGGCCGTTTTGTCTTTTAACATGCTATTCATATACGGGTTCTATCCTTTCGAACACAGTTCTAGCCACCCGGCGGCCAGCACTTAAGTTCTTCGGAACGTTTTGATGCGCCTGGTGTCTAATCATGCAGGATTTCTGCCTTCCCTGCCCGGGCTAGGCTAACTGATAATGGCGAAGAACGTTGTGTAGAGGAGCAGGTTTCGGCATCAGAGATAACTGTGAGAAACTGCTCTGCATCTGAGCAGTAAAGTGCCATTTTATTGAAGTGCTTGCCTAAATGTGGGGTGCGTCTTTTATAATCCGTGACTCTAAGTATTTAAGGGAAAAGACATGCCTGAATGGCAGATGCGATAAGGAGCATCGGGGCATAAATCTGGCAGAGATGGACTGAAGGAGCAAAACGCAATGAAAAGAGTGCTTGTCACGTTTGTGCTTGCGCTAACCACGGCAGCCCTGGGTCAGGGAACTTCGCCTACGCAACAGCCGCCCGCCCAACAACCCACCGGTCAACCCCCAGCCGGACAACAACCAGCAGCGGGGAACCAGCAGGCCAACGTTCCCACCAGTCAAAAAGTGATTAAAGATCCGGCTGAATATAACGCCTACATCACAGCATTGAATACGACTGATCCAGCCGCAAAGGGTGCGGCCATGGAAGCGTTTGTGGCCCAGTATCCAAATAGCATTGTAAAAATCGATGCGCTGGAGCAGGCCATGGGGGCCTACCAGCAGGCCAGCACTCAACCGGGCGGCAATCAGGCAGCTTACCAGCAAAAGGTCCAGCAGATCGCCAACACGATCCTGCAGATCGAGCCGAACAACGTTCGCGCGCTGGCCATCGTGGTCTTCATGGAGCGTGGCCAGATCAAAGACGCGGCTACCGGCGCTAAAGCACGCGCCGACGCAGAGCGCGGACTACAGGAATTGCCGAACTGGAAGAAGCCGGACGGCGTGAATGACGCCGATTACGAGAAGATGCGCAACCAGATGACTTCCATCTTTGCCGGTACTGCTGCATTTGGCGCACTGCAACAGCAAGACTATGCGGCAGCGCGCAAGTATTACGAGCAGGCATTGAAAGTCGATCCCAATGATTTGGGCAACAACTACCAGATGGCCATCGCGCTGCTGCAATCGAATCCAATGGATCCGCTTGGTTTCTGGTACGGCGCCAAGGCGCTCGGCATTGCGCAAAAGCAAAACCCGCAAGCCTTCCAGGCATGGTCGCCCTACTTCCTTTCCCGGTACAAAAAATACCACGGCAATACTGATGATTGGAACCAGCGCATCGCCACAGCCGAAACTCAGACCGCGCCGCCGGCTGATTTTGTCGCCAGCATTTCTTTAGCTCCCACACCCTGTGACCTGGCTGCCCAAGCGGTCCAGCAGAATGATCCTGGCACCCTTTCGTTTAGTGACTGGGAACTCGTGCTCTCTTGCCGCGATAAGACTCCAGCCAACAAAGACGCAGCCGAGAAAG
The DNA here is from genome assembly GCA_036495645.1 of Candidatus Angelobacter sp. GTDB lineage: Bacteria > Acidobacteriota > Terriglobia > Terriglobales > Acidobacteriaceae > Angelobacter. Next base: position 92,133 of record DASXMN010000026.1, on the reverse strand, counting down.
TGTGGGCAGCAATTCAGGCCAAGGAAAAGAATGGTGAGGCCAGGTTGAGGATTCCGGTCAAAGTAATTGCGGTTCCGGATCCCAGCACCATGGAGGTCGCCATCAGCGATGACAACCAAGCCGCTAATAAGGCCGACATGCGCGTCACCATGGAAAAACCGATGACTAAGCCTCCGGTCGCAGGGGCAACTACCGATATTATCGGCGTTATTTCTGAATATACGCCCGACCCGTTCATGTTCACTATGAACAAAGGTGAACTGCCGGTAGCGAAACCAGCAGCCAGAAAACCAGCCAAGAAAGGCGTGGCCAAGAAGAAGAAAGCCAGCTAGCCAGAGGAATTCAGCTCTACACGGAGGCAGCCCGGCATGGGCTGCCTTTTTTCTTAAAATTATTCTCCCAGCATCAATCGCTGAACAGAGTGCGCCCGTCCGGTGGCGGCGTCGCAACTAATCAACACCGCGCAGAAACGTGGATCGCCTTTCGCAGCTTCAAACCGTCCCGGCAATCCGGTCAGGAACCGTTGCAGCACCTGCTCTTTTTGCACGCCGATCACGCTGTCATACGGCCCCGTCATGCCGACGTCGGTTTGAAATGCCGTGCCGTTCGGCAGAACGCGCGTATCCGCGGTTGGCACATGTGTATGCGTTCCCAGAACGGCCGTTACACGTCCGTCAAGATACCAGCCCAGCGCGATTTTTTCTGATGTTGCCTCAGCGTGAAAGTCCACGACCACGACTTTACTTTTGATGCCGGCCAGCAATGCGTCGGCTTTGCGGAAAGGATCGTCGGTATCATGCATAAAGACGCGCCCCTGCAGATTAATGACGGCATAGTTCTGGCCCTGCTGCGTGCAGCCTTCATATACGCCAACGCCGGGAACGCCTTCAGAAAAATTTGCCGGACGCAAAACTTTGCGGGCGCGTCCCGTGGGATCGCCGTTGGCCGAATTAAAGTAGTCGACGATCTCTCGTTTGTCCCAGATGTGATTGCCAGTGGTGAGCACATGGCAACCCAGATCGAACAATTCGTCGGCAATGGCTGGCGTAAGGCCAAAGCCGCCGGCGGAATTTTCGGCGTTGGCAATCACCAGATCAACCTTGTTGGTCCCCACGATGTGGCCCAGATGATCGCGGACAATCTTGCGCCCGGGACTGCCGAATATGTCGCCAATAAAGAGGATTTGCATGAATCTTTGATACTACCATTTACGCGCCGAACAGCAGGAATGTCTCAGGCCAGAAAGAAATCGGTTGCGAGGATGACCAGATCTGTCTAGTGAGCCAGTTCGACCGTAGCAAGGAAATCGTAATTTCCGGCGGCGCTCACATGTAGGTTGTGGACGCGCGTGGAATGCACCACAACATTATCGAAATACCAGAGGTCGATATAAGGCAGGTCGCGCGCCAATATCTGCTGTATCTGCGCATAAATCTGTTTGCGTTTTTCTTGGTCCACGGAGCTGCGGCCGGCTTCAATGAGGCGGTCCATCTCAGGATTCACATAGTAACTGCGGTTGGCGTGTTTGGGCGGAAAGCTGGAGGAATGGAAGGCATAGTAGAAGATGTCCGGATCTTCATTACCGCCGATCCAGCGCAGCGAATAGAGTTGGAATGAGCCTTTCTCCACGTCAGAATAAAAGGTGGCAAATTCAAAGCTGCGGATATCCAGTGCGATTCCGACCTTCTGCAATTGCTGTTGCAGCACCGCCGCAAGCAGACGCGTGGTTTCTTCCGTGGAAGTTTTCATGGTCAGGTGAAAGCGGGTGCCGTCTTTGCCGCGTACGTAACCTGCTCCGTCCAGCATGGCATTCGCTTTGGCGGGATCATAAGGATAGTGGGCCACATTGCCGCTGTAAGCCCAGTGCTGCGGCGGGAGAACACTGTCAGCGAGCCGCCCCTCGTCGCCAAAAAGATAATGCAACATGGCGCCGCGATCAATCGCATGTGCCAGCGCCTGGCGCACGCGCACATCTTTCAAAATAGGATCGCGCAGGTTGAAGGCCAGATAAGCCATCACAGTCCCAGGCTGCTGCTCAATGGAAAGATTCGATTCGTGACGGAGCGTGCCGATCATATCGGCGCTGAGCGAGCCGCCCGGAGAAATATCCGCGCTGCCTTTGCGCAACTCCAGCGCCCGCGTGGTGGCATCTGGCACAATCACCAGCCGGATGTTCTCCACCTGAGCATGCCGGTTCCAGTAATTGTCATTTCGCTGGAGGACCACCTGGCTATCAGGGTCTTGCGATACAAAACGGAATGGCCCGGAGCCAATAGGATTGCGGCTGAACTGCTTGTCACTGCCATAAGGCACAATGCCAAAAGCGCCCTCTGACAGATTATAAATAATTGTACCGTCAGGCTCAGAAAGATGGATGATGACGGTAGAGTCGTTCGGGGCGTCAACGTGGTCGATCAGTTTATATGTCGTGGTTTTGAGCGTAGTGAATGAGCCGTTGCGAATGCTGTCCAATGTCCATTGGACATCACGTGAAGTTAATGGGCGGCCATCATGAAAATGAATTCCCTGGCGGAGATGAAAGATGTAAGTGCGCGGATCTGGGATCTCCCATTTTTCGGCGACCCAGGGGACCATGTTGAAATGCTCGTCGCGATGGACAAGAGGGTCGAAGATCAATTCGTCGATGCGTTCTGACTGCGCGTCTGTGCCGATGCGGGGATCAAGATTCGCGGGGCTGCTCTCAATAATCATGACCACTGTGTTCGCGTCAGGATGCTTAGAGCAAGAAACGCAGAACAACAAAACCAAACAACTCAACCACAGAGGACGCAGAGGAACGCGGAGGAGTTTGATATATGCAGATAAGTCCGTTCGCAGTTTTCTGGATCCCGTGTAGATAAACAAACGAAATCTCAAGAAAAGAAAAACACTGGAGCAGAGATGCCACAAAGGAACACGGAGAAGATGCGACTTTTCAAGTAAGCCCCTCTGTGTTTCTCTGTGCCCTCTGTGGTTAAAAAAATTGTGGTTAGGCATAAGAAATCTTGCCCAGAATGGCCGGACGCTCCGCGCCGGTGGCTGAAGGAACATTGCCAGGAAGGTGGTTCCACGTCTGATAGGCCAGCAAGGCAAATGCCACGGCTTCCTTGGCCTGGCTGGGAATGGCAAAGTCATCAGAATGCTTGAGCCGCAGGCCCAGGTTAGTGGCGTGCTGCTGCAACATCTTCATCAGGGCAGCGTTTTTAGTCCCTCCGCCGGACACAATCCAGTCGTTGTACTTCCCTTTATTGAGCACAAAACGCTCCAGCGCTTGCGCCATTGTGGAAGCTGTCAGGGCAGTGGCCGTGGCGATCACGTCAGCTTTGGCCGCGCGCCCGCAGCGGCGCAGAAAGTTTTCGGCATATTCGCTGCCGAACTCTTCACGACCAGCCGTCTTGGGAGGCTTCAGCTTGAAATATGGCGCCTGCAGCAACTCTTCAAGTATTGGTTTAAGTGTTGTACCGCGTGCTGCAATCGCGCCATCCCGATCATAAGGCTTGTCGAAGAGCATTTGCATAAGCCGGTCGATCACCATGTTGCCCGGCCCGGTATCAAAAGCCAGCAAGTCGTCCGGCTTTGCGGCAGCAGGAATCGCCGTCAGGTTGGCAATGCCGCCAATGTTCTGCACGATGCGGCCACGGTGTTTGGAGCGAAAAATTGCATAGTCGAGCAATGGCACCAGAGGCGCACCTTTGCCACCTGCGGCCATATCGGCCGGACGAAAATCAGAGACCACCGGCACTCCCAGCCGCGCAGCCACTATTGCGCCTTCTCCGGTCTGCCATGTGCAGGCAATCTTCGCGCCCAAATAAGGCGCCGCTGTGCCCTGATGATAGATAGTCTGGCCGTGGCAGCCGACAAGGTCCAGCCGGGTGCGTCCGAGTTTTTTCTGCGCCTTGCTGACGGCTTCAGCATAAAACTCCCCCAGGCGGAAGTTGAGTCGCGAAAGTTCAGCCACGCTGATTTGGCTGGCATTCATGGCTGCCAGCACGGCCTGGCGGATGGCTTTGGGATATTCAGAAGAATCGTGGAGGAGAAGATCAAAGCTCAGATATGATCCACGCCCCTGAATGCTGACCACGGCCACGTCCACGCCATCGGCGGAAGTGCCGCTCATGACTCCGGCAACGATCAAACGTTGATCTCCTTGGATAAGTGCAGGCGGTCGTCAATCACCTCACCGCCGATGACGCGGGAAAAATCGGTCACGATCTTCTTGAGATGGTCCACGATTTTGGCTTTGGGTTCGGCAGCAAAGCCGCGTAGCTCCGCGGAACGTTTCTTGAACGCCAACACACGACGTGCGGCTTTGGCTACATGATCGGCAAACTTACGGTCGCGCTCAGCGGTGCGCAACACAGCCTCAAAGCCGCGCCAGACCAGCTCCTGATTGTGGCAGACCAGAAACATGTCCGCTCCGGCGCGCAGCGTCTCGACCGCGACATCTTCGATCTCGCCGGTGGAAAGCACGCCGCCCATCTCCAGATCGTCCGAGATAATGAGTCCGCTGTAGCCGATCTTTTTGCGCAGCACGTCCTGCATCCACTTGCGTGAAAGCGAGGCCGGCAGTTTGTTATTGGTGACCTCAGGATACGCAGCGTGGGCCACCATCACGAAGGGAATCTGGCGGCGCAGTTCACGGTAAGGAACCAGATCTTCCGCCCACATCCTGCGCCAGCTTTTCTGGACTACCGGCATGTCATGGTGGCTATCAAGATTGGCTTCGCCGAGGCCGGGAAAATGTTTGCCACAGCCCAGAACTTTTGCCGCTTTCAGGCCGCGCAGGAATTCGCGCGCATAGATGATCGTCTTTGCCGGATCGGCGGAAGCAGTGCGGCTGGTGAGCACAGAGCGCGAGGCGTCAAAACCGAGGTCGAAAACCGGGGCAAAATCGGTGTTGAAGCCCAGAGCGCGGGCTTCCAGTCCCAGGATATTGCCGTGCATGCGAAAGAGCTTGCGATTGCCGGTGGCGAAAACATCGGCCACCGATGGCGCGGGAGCAATGACTTTTTTCAGGCGATCGACGGTGCCGCCTTCCAGGTCAACGCAAAGAAACATGGGGACAGACGTTGTGGCCTGCGAGTCGCGCAGCAAGCGCCAGGTTTGCGCGGGCTCTTCAATATTACGGGCAAACAGGATCACGCCGCCGGGTTGAAGCGTAGCCAGCGTGGTGCGCAGCTTGGCGTCAATTTCCAGGCCGTCATAGCCAAGGATGAGCAGTTGGCCGACCTGCTGGCGAAGGCTGTCAGTTTTTGCCATGCGTTAACGATTATACGGAAGCAGTCAGCGCTCAGCACTCAGCTAAAACCAGATTTACCGCAGAGCGCAATAGAACACAAAGATACGGAGGAATCGCGCGAGATTGATCCCGGTTATTCGATTTGTTTCTTCAATTCATTGAGCAGATTCATCGCCTCCAGCGGAGTCAGGTTATTTAAGTCCGCGGCGCGCAGGCGATCAATAATCTTCTGCGATAACGGTGTGAACATGGTGAGCTGCATCTGCGGCTCTGGCTCGCTTGCTCCGGGAGAGAGATGCGCAGTGGTCTGCTGCTCGGCGCTTTCATGTTCGTGCAGCACCTCACGCGCGCGGACAACGACTTCAGGCGGCAATCCAGCCAGTTTGCCGACCTCGATACCATAGCTGCGGTCGGCAGCGCCGGGTTCCACTTTGCGCAGAAAGACGATGCCGCCGGCATTTTCTTTAACCGAGACATGAAAGTTCTTCACGCCTTCCAGCCGCTCCAGTTCGGTGAGTTCATGATAGTGCGTGGCGAAAAGCGTTTTAGCGCGGCTGGTGGAATGGATGTATTCGATTACGGCCCAGGCGATGGCCAGGCCGTCGTAAGTAGCGGTGCCGCGGCCAATCTCGTCGAGCAAGATCAGTGAACGCGGCGTGGCTGTGTTTAGGATTGCTGCCGTCTCGGTCATTTCCACCATAAAAGTGGAGCGGCCGCGCGCCAGATTGTCACTTGCGCCGATGCGGGTAAAAATGCGGTCGATGATGGGCAGCCGCGCCGAACGCGCAGGAACAAAGCTTCCCATCTGCGCCATCAGCACTGTGAGGGCCGTCTGGCGCAGGTAGGTTGATTTACCGCCCATATTGGGGCCGGTGATGAGCAGAATGCTGTGGCTGTTGCAGTTTAGATAAAGATCGTTGGGCACAAAGCGGTCATTGCTGCCGGTAAGCTCCAATTGCTCCAGCACGGGATGGCGGCCTTCAATGATTTCAAGCTCGTCTGATCCTGTGGCGGGCATTTCGTTGGATTGGGAGCGGCTATCGCCGCGAAATTTAGGCCGGCAGTAGCCGCGATTTTGTGCGATGAATGCCAGCGAGGCCAGCACATCCACTTCTGCCAGCGCGAGCGAAGTCTGCCGGATGCGGCGGGCCTCAGCGGCAATGCCGGTGCGCAGTTCGGTAAACAGGCGGCGTTCGATTTCAACAATCTTTTCTTGTGCGTCCAGCACCTTGGCTTCATATTCTTTCAGCTCAGGCGTGGTAAAGCGCTCAGCATTCACCAGGGTCTGCTTGCGTTCATACTCCTGCGGCGCGTGATGCAGGTTGGCTTTGCTGATCTCAATGTAATAGCCGAAAACAGAATTGAACTTAACCTTGAGCGAGTTGATGCCGGTTCGCTTGCGCTCACGCTCTTCAATCTCAGCGATATATTGCTTACTGTTGCGGCTGAGGTTACGCAGATCGTCCAGTTCCGGATCGACGCTGGGCTGGATGACGCCACCATCGGCAAGCGTAAGAGGCGGCTCGGCGACGATGGTCTTTTCAATGCGCTCACGTAGGTCAGCAAGCTCGTCGAGCAGTCCGTGGAGTTCTGTGAGCCGTTCTGCGGAAAGTCGGGCTAGGGCGGCTTTAATGCGCGGGATGCGATTCAGACTGGCGCACAGTGCAAGCACGTCGCGTGGATTGGCGGTCTCCAGCGTCACGCGGCTTAGCAGACGTTCGATATCGAGCACGCCTTCCAGAGCGTGGCGCAATTCTTCACGCGCGACGAATTCTTTTACTCCGGCATCAACAGAATCCAGACGGCGGTTGATTTCGTTTATTTCAATGGAGGGCCGCAGCATCCAGGAACGCAGCAGGCGTTTGCCCATGGGCGTGAGCGTGGCATCCAAAGCGCGAAATAGCGTGACCTCAGCGCCGGTGTTGGCAAACAGCGGTTCCACCAACTCAAGATTCCGGACGGTGACGGCGTCAAGCACCAGATATTCCTGGCGGTCATAAAAGCCGATGCGATCCACATGTTCCAACGTGCCGCGCTGGGTAGAGCGAACGTAGTGAAGGATTGCTCCCGCTGCGGTTGCGGCCGCCGGCCGGCCTTGCAGGCCAAAGCCTTCCAGTGAGAGCACGCCAAGCTTGTTTTCCAGCAGGGGCACGGCGTAGTCGGGGCTGAAAACCCAGTCTTCCAGCGGCGTTTCCGTGAAGCGCATGGCGCTGCCGGTCTGGAAATTGGCCATCGTGTCCGGCTGAGATTTCTGCGGTGCTGTAGCGCCCTGCGTGCCAGTTTCTCGGCCGGCCATCGGTGGTTGATCGAACAAAGGCAGACCCGAGGGATACAGAACTTCACGTGGCCGAAGTTGCTGGAGTTCTTCCACGATGCGGCGTTCGGCTTCGGGGCCGCGGAATTCCGTGGCGCGAAATTCTCCTGTGGAGAGATCAAGGGCAGCCAATCCGACGGCGCCAGAGGCCCGCGCCAAGGCAGCGAGAAAATTGTTTTCCTCCGAGCCGACGCTTGAATCAATAGCCGTTCCTGGCGTGAGCACGCGTGTAACTTCCCGGCGTACAAGCTTGGTGGCTGCGCTTGGAACTTCCATCTGTTCGCATATAGCAACTCTGAAACCCTTGCGAAGAAGCTTGGAAAGATAATTTTCCGCCGCGTGGTAGGGAACGCCGCACATGGGAATGGCGTGGTCTTTTTCCTTGTTGCGCGAAGTCAGCGTGATCTGGAGTTCCTTGGCAGCCACGACGGCATCTTCAAAGAAGAGTTCGTAAAAGTCCCCCAGGCGGAAGAAGAGCAGCGCGTTGGGATGCTGCTTTTTGATGGCGGCATATTGCCGCATCAGCGGGGTGGAGGGCTCGGTCATCAGGATTCAAAATAACTGGTTGGCGAAATATAGTGTAGGCGGGAACCCAACTAAATTCCACCATGAGGTACGGGGGCCGCGGAGCGGCCAGCGGCAAAATCTCGATGTGACTTTTCCGGGTTGCCGGTCCATAGGCGACAAAAAAGGTCACTTTCTGTATTGTTCGTCGCTGACCTTCTCCATCCAGTCGACAACCTTGCCATCGAGCTTTTCCTGAACGGCGATATGCGTCATGGCCGTGGTCAGCGTGGCCCCATGCCAGTGCTTCTCGCCGGGGGAGAACCAGACCACATCACCCGGCCGAATCTCCTCGACCGGTCCGCCTTCACGCTGAGCCCAGCCGCAGCCCGCCGTGATGATGAGGGTCTGTCCGAGCGGATGCGTGTGCCAGGCAGTACGCGCGCCAGGCTCAAAGGTTACACTGGCGCTTTGCACGAATGCCGGATCGGGCGCCTGAAAAAGCGGATCGATCCGTACGTTGCCAGTAAACCATTCTGCCGGTCCTTTGCCAGAGGGTTGCGAGCCGCTTCTTTTGATTTCCATATTCTGATTCCCTTTCGTTGATTGCTTTTCTGCGGGCTTCTTTATCTCAATGCGCTCGATCAGTTCCGGTCCATTTATTTTAAGACTGCTCACGTCTTACGCATCCAGACCTGCCACGTGATCGGCCCGGCTTCCTGATCGGTCATTGGGTGGCCCGCCAGCTTAAGAGCCAGCTTGATCTGCCCGTGGTGGTACCCCTCATGCCAGATCATGTGCTGGAGCAGCAGGATCGGGTGGTCATAGTGAAGGTCCATGTCACGGCCTGCTTCCAGCCGGCCCTTTACAGCTTCCCGCACCGCCCTGGCGCTTTCATCCAGCATCTGTGCCATGCGAGCACGGTCTCGCTCGGCCACCCACTCTTGCTTGGGCAGGTCTCGGGCGAACTCGGGGGCATCCTCGGCAACAAACACAAGCCGTACAAAGTGGATGTGCGTGAACAGTTCCGCAACGGATGGGCTGCCCTCCCTGGCTCTTGCCTCCAGGCCACCCTCTGGCAGGGCGCGGAGCAGGTTGAGCAGAATGGTGTTATTTCGGTCCCAGGAGTCCAGCAAAGCACCAAGTAAGCGTGAATCTGATGCGTGTGACATTCCATTCCTTGTTGGCGAGCTCTTTGCCTTCCCAGATATCACCAAAAAGCACATCACCCGTCAATTGAACCTAAAAACACCGCCGTTTCCGGCGGTGTTCCTATGGATATAGACTCCTTTTAACGATGAGGCTTTTACAAGCTCATTTCCTTCGGGAACACGAAATAGAACAGCAATCCGATCAGTATCAGGTATCCCAGGACAGCCAGCGTCCACACCATATTATGGCGAATTACCTCGCCTTCACTGCGAACAAACTTGCTGGTGGAAACGCCTACGCTGGCGGTCTGCGGCGCAATCGGTTTGCCCACTTCCGCGCCCAGCGAGTTCAGGGTTGGCGCAAGCAGCACAGGCAGATTCAGCAGCTTCCCGGTAACAGCCTGGATGGGACCGAACATGGCATTGGTGGATGTATTGCTGCCGGAGAGAGCCACGCCAATCCAGCCAAGGATCGGAGCAAGTATCACAAACGGCCAACCCACCTTGGAGAAGCCGAATGCCAGCGAGTTGGCCATTCCAGCAAACACAAAGATGTAAGCAATGGCAAAAATAAAGAAGGCCACCAGCAAGGCGCCCCACATCTGCTTAAAGGTGCGCGCAAACACTTTTTTCAGCGTGTCCATGCTGGGACGCAGGAACAGGAGAATTAGGATCCACGAGACCAGGATGGCCGTCCCGCCGCTCAACGGATTGAAGTTGAATGTCGAGGAAATAGGCTTATGGGTTACAGACGAAATGGCTGAAACGGCCCATTTGTGCGAGAACTTGCCGGGCAGATGAGACCACGGGCCAGTCCACAACACAACCACAATTACCAGGATGATATAAGGCAGCCAGGCGCGGAAAGCACCGCTTGCATCGGCCGCGGCAGCCTTGGTTTGTTCTGCGCCGGTAATAATCTTTCCACCGAATGCCCGAATGTTCTTCGGCTTCCAAACCTTGACAAACAAGAACAATACCCAGAACGAGACGAGAGCGCCGCTCAGATCGGGCAGATACGGTCCCAGGTAGTGCGCTGTCGGCCATTGCCCTGCGATATAAGAAAGCGAGCCTACAATTGCCAGCGGCCAAGCTTCCTTCAGACCCTCCCATCCGCTGACCAGGTAAATGAGAACAAATGGCGGCAAAATCGCCAGTACGGCAACCATGTCGCCGATCGATGCGGATAATGCCAGAAGGGGCAGCCCGGTTACCGCCGCTAAGGCCAGTACGGGAGAACCGAGAGCGCCATAAGAAACTGGCGCATTGTTGGCCAGCGCAGCCACTCGAATTGCTTCCAGGTCCACAATCCCCAAACCAACAAGAATCGGCACTACAACTGCCCAGGGATACCCAAAGCCGACCAGTCCTTCAAGCAAAGCGCCAAAGGCCCAAGCCAGCATTAGCGTCTGGATGCGCACGTCAACCGTCGCTTGATTCACCATCCATGTTTTAAAGCGGTCAAAATCTCCGGTCAGCACCAGCGTATTAAAAATGATCAGGCCCCAGAACGTGATCCAATCAATGGTCCACGCGCCCTGCAAACCGCCGTAAAGATAGGAGCGCAAACTGTCTCCCATGGGCGCATGCCAGCCGAACACGGCAATCAGAATTGTGACGACGCCGGCGATGATAGTGGCCAGCCACGCCGTCATGCGAAGCACGGCAAGCATAAACAACAAGGCGGCAAGTGGGACTAACGCGAGCAGGATCGTAGACCACATGCTTCCGGTTGGAGCTAAAATTTGCTGAAACACATTCATGTGCTTTGCACCTCCAAAAAATGCGTTGCTTGTTGGTAATGACTCTTAATACTGGATCGGCAGCAGAAGGTCTGCGCGCGCAGCCCGGCCAATTCTTCTGCAGCATAACTGAACTAAAGCAAATGGATTGCGCCGATTACTTTCCGCTTCGGCGGCGGTTCTGTCAAGTATTTTGTGCAATCCCTTGCATTCTTTAATCATGATTCTTCGCCGAAAAATCGCCTCCTGCGCCATCAAACCGGGCCAGCGTGAGCACGCAAATCCAGCTATCCCTTCACCGCCCCCACTGTAAAACCGGCGATGAACCGATCAAGGAACAAGTTATAGACAAACGCAATTGGCAGGCTTGCAATCAGACAGGCCGCCATGAGTGATCCCCAGAAGTAAACGTCACCGCGCACCAGGAAGATGGGAATGCCTACACCGACCATCTGCTGCGACTCTGGGGAAATAAACGTCAGGGCATAAACGTATTCCTGGGTTACCAGCGTGAAGGTGAAGATCACAACCGTGAGAATGCCGGAAAGAGAGATCGGCACGACCATCCTGATAAAGGCCCCAAAGCGCGTCAGCCCATCCACCATGGCCGCATCTTCCAATTCGCGAGGAATCGATTTAAAGAAGCCCATCAGCAACCAAATGGAAAAAGGAACCGTGATGCTGGGATAAACCAGGACCAGCGACCAGATGGTGTCTTGCAAGCCCAGTGAAGCCACAACCCGGGAAAGCGGAATAAACAGCAGAGTCGGAGGCACCAGATAAGTAAGAAAAATCCCAATGCCCAACCGTTCTCCCCATCTGCCGGTGAGCCGGGCCAATGCGTAGGCTGCGGGGACCGCCAGCAACAGCGTAATCACCACCACGATCCCGCCGACCAGCGCCGTGTTCTCCAGCCAGCGCAAAAACCGCGTCTGCGTAAACAGCAAGCGCAGGTTGTCGAGTGTTGGCGGAAGATTGAAGATGAATGGATTATTCTCCATCCCATAGAGATCGATGTTCTGCTTAAAGGTGGCGATCACCATCCAGTAAAACGGAAACGCCAGCAGCACGGTGAAAATCGTGAGCACCAGCGCCTTCACTGTCGTCGGCCAGGGATTCAAGCCGGCAAAGGCGCGCTTCACGCCCTCGGATTGCAGGTACCAGACAATCGCCCCGGAGATGCACATCTGCACCACCAGCGCTACTGCAAGGCTATAGTGCGAGGTACGCAGCGCATACAGGAAGAGCGCCGTCACACAGCCGATCACATCCGCTGTCAAAAGAAAAAAGAGGAGAGTGCGCGCGCCGTTGTGCAGCTTCCACAGTCCCAGGGCAATCAGCGCTATCGCCAGCACAGCCAGCAACCGGAACACGCCGGTAAGCCCGCCAACGTGATGCACTAGCGTACGCACCAGTAGTGCCAGGGCCGCAACCAGCAATAGAGTGCTGATGGCAGTAATCCCCACCGGCCTTTTGGCGCTGGCTGTGGTCGCGCTGAGTTTGGCTGCGGTCGCCATCACACCACCTCCGCCCGATTGGCCACGCGTAACATCAGATATGCAATCACCACAAGCACCGGCACAAGGAAGACGGATATTGCCGCTCCTGCCGCCAGGTCGCTACCCTGAATGCCCTGGGTAAACGCCAGGTTGGGCAGAGTCTGCGTTGAGTCGTACGGGCCGCCATTGGTCAAAAGGTTGACCACGGCCAGATCCGTAAAGGTGAAGATGGTCCCAAAAAGTATGGCGACACCCAGAATCGGCGTCATGATGGGAAGGTTGATCTGAAACAGTGTGCGCCAGAATCCAGCGCCGTCAATGGAGGCAGCTTCCGGAATTTCCTTCGGGATAGCGCTCTGGCCAGCCAGCAGGATGACCGTGGAAAACGGGATCAACCGCCAGCAATGCACCAGGATGACCGAAGTGATGGCCAAGCCTTCCTGCCCCAGCCACATGGGCGGCGAATACTGGCTGACGAAGCCGAGCCAGACCAGCACCCAGGTAATCACGCTATAGATAGAGTCGAGGATCCATTTCCAGCCTATGGTGCCGAGCGAAACCGGCGCGACCCAGGGCAGCAGGATGAGAAACCGCACCAGCCCGCGCCCGCGGAACGGCTTTTCCAGGGCGATGGCGAGAATGGTGGAGCAAACGATCACGATGATCTGCGCGGTAACGGTAAAAATGATCGAATTCCTGAGTGCCGCCCTGAAACTGGGACTCTGCATGATGCTGCGGAAGTTGTCCAGCCCGACCAGATGCCTCCAGAAGTGCGCCAAGTCCATGTCCGTGCCAATGCGGGCGTCACTGAACGCATAGAAAATTGCCAGAAGAAACGGCAGCCCTATCAGCAGGACTATGTACAAAACGGCGGGGCTGAACATGGCAATGCCAAGCAATGGGCTTCGCGCCGCGCCTGCGGATTTGAACTTTCCTTTGCCGGGTTTTGCAACAGCGCCTACTGCCATGCGACATTCCTCGGAGTGATCTTTTTTTCTGTTGTACCGTCAAAAAATTTTAAATGGCGTTCCGACACGGCAAAATCGTGTGTAGTGCCAATCTCAAAACTTTGTCCCAGCAGCAGGCGCGCAATCACTTTTTTCCCATCGGTTTTGCCCCCCTCCAGGAAGCCGGCCAGAATGAATTCCGCGCCCAGGTATTCCACGTTCTCCACGCGGAACTTGAATGTAACTTTGGCGCTCTCCTTGACATCCTCGGTTACCCGGAAATGCTCAGGCCGAAAGCCGACAATCATTCCGTCCATCTCCATCAGGTTCATGGGCGGCGATCCAAGAAAGGTCGCCACAAAAGTGTCGGCAGGATCGTCATAGACTTCCTTTGGCGTTCCGAGCTGGCGCACTACTCCTTTGTTGAGCACCATGACTCGGTCACCCATCGCCATTGCTTCCACCTGGTCATGGGTCACATAGATTGTTGTAGTGCCCACACGGCGGTGAAAGCGCTCCAGTTCTTCGCGGGCTGAGAGACGCAGCTTGGCGTCGAGATTGGAAAGGGGTTCATCCAGCAGGAAGACCGAGGGCTCGCGAACAATCGCGCGTGCCAAGGCTACACGCTGGCGTTCGCCGCCGGAGAGCTCGCGCGGTTTGCGTTGCAGGAGCCCGCCGATTCCCAACAGGGACGAGGCCCACTCTACTTTTTCCTTGTGAAGGTTCTTTGGAACATTTTGCGCCTTCAAAGGAAAAGCAATGTTGTTGTAAACGGTGAGATGCGGGTAAAGCGCGTAGCTCTGGAACACCATGGCGATGCGGCGCTCACGCGGCGTGAGATCGTTCACCACTTTTCCGCCGATAAGGATTTCGCCGGCCGTGGGGGATTCCAGGCCGGCGATCATCCGCAAGAGCGTGGTTTTCCCGGAACCCGAAGGTCCCAGGAAAACCAGAAACTCGCCTTCGCGGGTTTCCAAGTCTACTTCGTTAACTGCTCCGAGCTCTCCTTGCTTAAAAACCTTGGTTAGTTTCCGGGTTTCAACGACGGCCATTCAGTCCTCAGTTTATTTGAATCTTTCAAAGATGCGCTTGTACTCGGCTTCGGCAGTCTTGGCTGCATCTTCCGGAGTGGCTTTGCCTTGTGCCACTGTGGCAAACATGGTTGGGATCGTCCAACTCTTGAATGCCTGGTCAATGGCAGCAGAGCAATACCCTGGATAGCCCACATTCGTCGCCCAATCCAGAACATCGCTCAGTACTTTGTACTTGTCGTTGGGCGTCGCCCGCGGATCATTGGAGATTTCCTTCTGCAGGTTCGGTACCGTGCTTGGGAAACAGGGGAAGTTATAGAACTGGCCGGCCACAAAGCCATCGTGGAACGCGTCAATGTAGTCGATCAGGAATTGTTGGGCGCCATCCTTGTTCTCCGCGAATTCCCAGATCACGTAGCAATCCATCACGTGCTCAGCCGCGATCCTGCGCACCGGCCCTTTCAATGCCCGGCTGATCATAATGTTCTTATCTATGGGCTGATGCTCGCGCTCAGCCTGCCGTGTGATGGAGATGGCATTGGCCACGTAAGAAACTTTGCCCGCCAGCATTGCCTGATTATTTGAAGGAGGCGTCCAGGTAAAGACTTCCGGCGTTTCTGATTCCTGATACAGCGCTTTCATGAACTTGAGCGCTTCAATTGTGTTCTTGGAATTGATGGTTACATTGCCGGCTTCGTCCTGCTCCGCTCCGCCAAATGACCACAGCAGAGCGCGCATGGCCATGCTGGTATCGAGTTCCTGTGAGAGCCCCAACCCGCACGGGTTTCCTGCTTTGTCCTTAATTGCCTTGGCGCCCTTGCGCAGGTCGTCGTATGTGTCCGGGCCATTTGGGAACCCGACTTGCGACCACAGGTCCTTGCGCCAGTTGCCTGGATCGGGAGCGTAGGAATCAGAGAATGCGTAATACTTCTTCGTCTTCGGGTTGAACGTAGACTTGTGCGCCAGGTCAATCTTCTTGCCATGCTTCTTTTCAACTTCCTGGTACACGTGCGACATGTCGATAACCTGATTCTCATATGCTGCCGGCGGCGAGAGGAACATGAACAGATCATGGCCTTTCTTGGCCTGGGCTTCCGATGCGGCACGGGTATTCAGGTCCACCAGGTTGATATTGTCCACTACAACGTTGGTGTTGTGCTTCTGTCCCCACTCAACGGCAAATTTCTTGTTGAACCATTCGTCGAACGCGGGAACAAAGTGGCTCCACTGCAAAATCTTGAGCGTCTTTTGCTGCGCGGCCGCCCGCTCAGGAAACAGGAATGCAGGCCCGAGCGCCCCAGCAGCAATGCCGCCAGCTCCGGCAATTTTGATGAAATCTCTTCGACTTACACCCTTGCCCTTCTTCTCTTCCTTCATGTTGCCTCCTCAGTCCTTCAACGATTTTTAATCGCAATGTCAGCTTAGAATTTGCTCCCGCGCAGAGCGTCAACGTTCTTCGCCAAACCTCTTTACGTCTTCAGGAACATCTTTCTTCACAACCGGACGATTTCCCTGCACCATCACCCGGATCTGCTCCACCACGTCAGGATTCGCGAGCGTAGTTACGTCGCCTGTATCCATCTGGTTGGAAATGGCAGCCAGCACACGCCGCATGATCTTACCTGAGCGGGTCTTGGGCATGTCAGGGACCACATGCACTTTTTTTGGCCGGGCAATTTTACCAATCTGATGCTCGATGGCCCTGGTCACGCTCTCCTGCACTGCCGCCGCATTGTGTGCGCCAGGCTTTAGTGAAATGTAAACTTCCGGCACGCGTCCTTTTACTTCATCCACCACTGGGACCACGGCGGCTTCAGCCACTTCCGTGACGGTGAGACACGCAGATTCCAGTTCCTTAGTGCCCAGGCGATGGCCCGCGACATTGATCACATCATCCACGCGGCCAAGGATCCTGAAATAGCCATCCGGCGCCTGCACTGCGCCATCACCGGCAAAATACGGCCAATCGCGCCAGTCCTTGCTCTTGGGATTCTTGTTGTATTTGCGGTAATACTGCTCCACAAAACGGTCTCGATCGCCGTAAATGGTTTGGAACATTCCCGGCCACGGGTTCCGGATACATATGTTCCCTGCTTTGCCAGAGCCGCCTTTCACTTCTTTGCCTTTTTCGTCGAAGATGACAGGATAAATTCCAGGCAAGGCAGGGCCAGCGCTGCCCGGCTTCATAGGATCAATGGCAGGCTTGGTGCTGCAAATAACTCCGCCAGTCTCTGTTTGCCACCATGTATCCACGATCACTGCCTCGCCTTTACCTACAACTTCGTGATACCATTTCCAGACTTCAGGCTCAATCGGCTCACCAACTGTCGTCATGTGTTTGAAGTGGTAATCGTATTTTGCCGGCTCGTCCGGCCCAGCCTTGCGCAGCATACGGATTGCTGTTGGCGAGGTGTGAAAAATGTTCACGTTCAAGCGTTTGGCCACACGCCACGGCCGGCCGGCGTCAGGATAATTGGGAACCCCTTCATAAAGGACGCTAGTTGCCGCCAGCGCCAATGGGCCATAGACGATATAAGAATGGCCCGTGATCCAGCCGATATCGGCCATGCACCAGTAGACATCTGTCGGGTGAAGGTCCTGTATGTACTTTGAAGTGGCTGCGACATACGACAAATATCCGCCCGTTCCGTGCTGGCAGCCTTTGGGACGGCCTGTGGTGCCGCTGGTATACATGAGGAATAGCGGAGCTTCAGAGGGCATGGGGACCGGCGCGACTTCTTGTCTTGCATATTTCTTGAGCACGTCTTCCACAAAAAAATCGCGGCCTTCCACCATCTTGGTTTTGGAGTGATACTTCCCTGCCTCGCGGCGCCAGACAAAGACTTTTTCGACGGTGTGTTTTTCATGCTCGGCCGTTTTCACGGCGATGTCTGCCTTTTCCTTATGGTCCGTCATCGAGCCGCTGCGATAATAACCGTCGATGGTGACCAGGACTTTGCTTCCTGAATCCGCAGCGCGCATTCCGCACGCTTCTCCACTGAACCCGCCGAAGACAACAGAGTGGACCACTCCCAGGCGCGCACATGCCAGCATGGTGATCGGCAACTCAGGCACGACAGGCATGTGGATGGTGACGCGGTCTCCAGCCTTTAGCCCGGCGAAATCACGCAGAAGCGCCGCCATTTCATTTACCCGGTAATACAGCTCCTGGTAAGTAATGGCCACCGGAGGAACTTCTTCGGGTTCTCCCACAAAGATCAACGCAGCTTTATTACGATACTTTTCCAGATGGCGGTCTACGCAGTTGTAACAGGCATTGAGTTTGCCTCCGGCGTACCACTTCCAAAAAGGAGCGTCACTGGTATCAAGCGTGGTGTGCCAATATTGATCCCAGCTCAAAAGGTCAGCATATTCACGAAAGCATTCGGGAAAATGCTTTTCGCTGAAGCGTTCGTTCACGGCGGGATCGGTCAGGTATGCCTGACCAATAAAAGCAGAGTTAGGATGGAAATACTCCTCTTCTTTCCAATGAACGGCTATCTGCGCTTCGGTCAGCTCTGTCTCTTGTTCGTTTTCATTCATTACGCGAGCGTCAGCCATGGCCTTGACCTCTTGTGTTCGAAATCGAATCGCGCGAACTCGCTTTGGCCCGCAGGGATCGGGCCGCAATGACTAAACGGGTGGCAACGGCTGCCACCCGCCAGTCCGAAACAGATTATCCTACACCTACCGGGCCATCTTCGCGCAAGCGTCCTACCTGCGTACAACGCCTGACGCGCCAGACGGTGGAGGCGCAGCCACTTCCTGCCAGATTTTGACTCCTTTGGTGTCATGAAGCAGGATCGAACCGACAACAAATGTAATTAAAGCGATGCCAATTGGATAATAGAGTCCATCAAACGGATTACCGGTCGCTGCGGGGATCCAGACGCAGACAAGCGGGACCAGCCCCCCGAAGACTCCATTGCCTATATGGTAGGGCAATGAAAGTGCACTATAGCGGATTTTCGCAGGGAATGATTCCACCAGGAACGCTGCAATAGGTCCGTAAACCATGGTGACAAAAATGACCTGCAGGAAAATCAGCCACATCAATTTGTTTTTATCCGCCTTGTTGGCGATAGGTGCGGCGACAAGCTTGCCTGTTGCATCCACAGTTTGGGGCGTAAGCACCGTCGCTCCAGTTACTTTGTTCTTGGTGGCGTCCACGTGTCTCACGTCGTTGCCTGCCGCTCGTTGCATCGCGGGATAGATGCCAATATCAGTTCCCGGAATACGGTAGCTCACGGCAGCAAGAATCAATCCGGCCATGATGATCTTTTTGCGGCCAATCCGGTCAGAGAGCCAGCCAAAAAGCACAAACAGCGGCATCCCCAACAACAAGGCCTTGGCAACGATGATACTTGCATCATGCGCTGGAACTTTCAATATTGCCGTCATAAAGAAAAGGGCGAAAAACTGCCCCGTGTACCACACCACGCCCTGACCCGCGGTTGCGCCAAATAATGTGATCAGGAAGCGCTTGAAGTTCTCAGGTACCGTGAATGCTTCTTTCAAGGGAGTCGCGGAGGTCATACCAGTAGATTTGATCTGCTGGAAAATGGGCGATTCCTTCATCTGCAAACGTATATAGAGAGAAATCAAGACCAGTATCAGTGACGCCAGGAATGGAATGCGCCAGCCCCAGCTTTTGAAGGCATCCTCGCTCATTTGGCTCTGTGTTCCAAGGACTACCGCAATAGAAATAAATAAGCCGAGGGTAGCTGTGATTTGAATAAAGCTGGTATAGAAGCCGCGTTTGTTGTCTGGAACATGCTCCGCCACGTAAACTGCCGCACCGCCGTATTCACCGCCCAGAGCCAAGCCTTGAAGCACACGCAATGCGATTAGAACTACCGGAGAGAACCAGCCAGCCTGGGAGTAAGTAGGCAGTGCTCCCACAAGAGCTGTTGCGCCACCCATAATCGAAAGCGTGACGATAAAAGCATATTTCCGGCCAACCACGTCTCCAATGCGCCCAAAAAAGAGCGCGCCAAAGGGACGCACCATGAAGCCCACTGCGAAAGTGGCCAGATAAGCGATGTACGCGAACAATTGATTGCCAGGCGGATAGAACTTGGGCGCAAGGTAGGCCACTAAGGTGCCGAAAATGTAAAAGTCGTACCATTCGATCATGGTTCCGACTGACGACGCCAAAATCACCGACCAAATTTTTGAGGTCGAAATCTGGTCCGATGACGTTATCGGCATGTAAGTGCTGGACATTGTGGCCCTCCTAGAAGGAACTCAGGCCGGCCGGACCTGGTCCTTGATATGTTGACCTGACTTGGCGCCGAACATTATCTCGCCCAAAATGAGCGTGCTGCTCCCAGTGCCCGTTGTGCAGAAAACCGAGCTCCGGGATGATAATCATTGTTTGTTGCGCAACGTAATAGAACACCTGTCACCATTTGGCACCCTAGGGTAGCCGGATTAGCGCAGATGTCAAGCAGAAATGAGAGCCGGAACAACAATCGCCCACGGAAAGTGCCCCGAGCGCGGAATTCTCTAACCTGATTTCGCCTTCCGCAGACAGCCCCAGAGAGTTTTATGACAGCCTCTTGTTAATTTTGTTTAGGCAGGAATATCATGCAACATCTGTATTTGCCAGCCATTGTGCTGATAAACTCCGGTCTTTTGATGTTCGGGCCGCAGACTGCCTGAGGAGGAACTATGAGGGAAGCTCTAATTTTTACTGCCGCGTTTTTGCGCAGGGGGCTGGTGACTGTTCTGCTGCTCTGCGGAATGACGGCGATTTTCGCTGGTTCAGGCCGGGCAGTAGCAGCGGATGACACCATCAACATCGGAGTGGTGTTGCCTACGACCGGGAGTGAGAGCAAGCCGGGCCAGTATCAAAAAGAAGGAATCGAACTTGCCATCAAACAGATCAATGACGCCGGCGGCATCATGGTGAAGAGCAAAGGCAAGAAGCTCAAGATCAATGAAATCTTTTATGATGACGGCTCTGACTCCAAGAAATCGGCCTCGCTCGCCGAGCGCTCTATGAGTTCAGATAACGTCGTAGCCGTTCTCGGCGGCTATTCCACTGCGCTGGGCACGGCTGAATCCGTAATGGCTGACCGCTACAAAACTCCATGGATTACAACGGGGGCCGGGGCTACGGCCATTTTCGGGAAGGGCTACCAATATGCTTTTGGAACGCTCAGCCCGGTTGCGCTGATCGGCACTACTACAGGCGAGTTTCTTGGGTCTCTCATGGACCAGGGCAAGCTTAAGAAGGGTTTGAAAGTTGCCATGGTGGTAGAGAACACAGACCACGGCACCGATTATGTCCAGGGCTTCACGGATTGGTCGAACAAGCATCCAGGCTACCTTCAGATCGTCCTCAATGAAAAATTCGAGCTGGGATCCACCGATTTTTCCGGAATACTGCAGAAAGTAAAGAACAGCCACGCAGATATCTTCCTTTCAGACGCGCACTTGCCTGACTACATCACCATGCATCGCCAATACCTGCAAAATGGCCTTCACCATCAGATGATCAGCTACGGCGCGCGCGGGCCTGAAGCGAACGCCCGCCAGGCGCTGGGCGCCGGTACTGACTACATTTTTGCCGGGATCTGGTGGTCGAACAAGCTCCCTTATCCGCAGGCAAAGAAGTTTGCCGCAGATTACAAAGCATTCACGGGACATGACGTGGATTCCTGGTACGCCGCTCCCGCCTATGATGCAATGCGCATCCTGGCGCAAGCCATCCAGGCGGCCGGTTCGCTGGACAAGACTGCGATTCGCGACGCTCTTAAAAAAGCACAATTGAAGGATTCAGTGCTTCCCGGCCAGGTCTTGAAATTTGGCGCCAATGGACAAGCCGAATACCCCTTTGTGATCACGCAAAATAAACCAGACAACAAAGTGGACATCGTTTTTCCCAAAGATGCGGCAACCGGCGAAGCAGTGGCGCCGATTCCAGCTAAGTAATACGGCACAGGGCTATCTAATTCAATCTCATGGAAGCTGTCGAGTATCTCGACCTGCTGTTGAAATCGCTGCTGCTGGCAGGCGTGTATTCAGTAATGGCCGTCGGCATGACGGTCATTTACGGTGTGATGAAAATCGTGAACCTGGCGCACGCCGGGTTCCTGATGCTGGGCGCTTACTTTGCCCTGGAAATGTTCCAGCGCTTTCACATTGATCCAATTCTTGGCGCTATACTCGCCCTGCCGGCTTTCTTTCTGTTCGGAATGCTGGTGCACTGGCTTCTGGTACGCTGGCTCCCAAAATCAAATACTCCCACGCTGGCATCGCTGCTCTTGATGTTCGGCTTTCTTCTGGTCCTGCAGAATGTTGCGTACCTGATTTGGGGCAATGAGGACCAATCCATTCTGACCCCACTCACGCTGTCTTCGGTGCAGATTGGGCAGATTTCCATTCCGAAAGTGAATCTCGTGGTATTCGCGGCAGCGGTGTTTTGCATGATCGTCCTGCAAATCGTGTTTCATCGCAGTTGGTTCGGACGATCCATGCGGGCATTGATCCAAAACCCTTACGCGGCACAGATCGTCGGCGTGGACGACGAGAAAACTGCCCGCCTTACTTTTGGCCTGGGAACCGCTTTCGCAGGATTCGCGGGCGCTTTGCTTGGCATGCTTTATTCTTTCAGTCCGGACTTCGGCCGGCCGTTTCTATTGCGGTCCTTTGTCATCATCGTGCTTGGCGGCCTTGATTCGGTTTCCGGCGTGGCTCTTGGAGCAATCGTGCTTGCTCTGGTGGAAACATTCGGCATTCTGAAAATACCTGCCAGCTATCAGCCGGCAATTTCCTTCGGCTTGCTTGTTGTGGTTTTGGTGATCATGCCAAAGGGCCTGGCCAGTTTGTTCCAGCGAAGATGGAAAGCCGCATGAAGCGCCCTTCTGGAGCTGGCGGCTGGGCCAAGGCCATACTGCCCTGGTTATTGTTGCTGGTTTTGCTGTTGCTGCCTGCGGCCCGACCCGGCGACAATCTCATCCGGCTAATTTTTATTACGGCCATGTGGACCACCACCAGTCTGGGCTGGAACCTGATTGGGGGCATGGCAGGACAGGTATCGTTCGGCTTTGCCGTTTTTTTTGGTCTGGGAGCCTACACAACGGCCCTGCTCATGCATGCGGGACACAGTCCTTACTTCGGTTTTATTGGCGGAGCAGCTATCGCCATGCTCGCTTCTTTCCTGATAGGCCTGCCAACGTTCCGGCTGCGCGGACCGTATTTTGTGATTGCCACAATCGGCGTGACTGAAGCTGTTCGCGTGATCATGAACAACATTGACGTTACTGGCGGAGCAAGTGGCTATCGCATCACTGAAGACCAGCCCTTTAGCCAGCTTGAGCATTACTACACCGCGATAGCAGCGGTAACTCTGGCGGTCATTGTTTCCACGATCATCGCCAACAGTAAATTTGGCCTTGCGCTTCGCGCCATCAAGCAGGATGAAGACGCTGCCGCCGCGGTGGGCGTGAATCCTTACACGTCCAAGTTGTGGATACATGCCATTGCCGCCGGGCTTACCGGCATTGCCGGCGGAATCTATGCCCGTCGCGCGGCATTCTTTTATCCCGGCGACGTATTTGCCTTCCAGACAGGCATCTCAATTCTGCTGATGCCTGTGATAGGCGGGATTGGGACCGTTTGGGGAGCGGTGCTGGGCGGAGTGGTTTTTGGCACTGTGGAAGAGGAACTGGTGGTGCATTTTCCTAATCTCCACCTTCTGATTTATGGTTCACTTTTGATTATCATCATTTTGCTGGAGCCTGATGGCCTGCTGGGACTCTTGCGGCGTCTCTTCCGGCTGTTTAGGAGAAAACGTGAAGATTCTGGAAGTCCAAACGCTGACCAAGTTCTTTGGGGGCGTGGCGGCGTTGAAGGACGTTAGCTTTGACATCCCGGAAAAGCAGATTTGCGGCTTCATTGGACCAAACGGCGCCGGCAAGACAACCTTGTTCAGCGTGATCACCGGCGCGGTGCGTCCATCGTCAGGCAAAATTCATTTTCGCGATAAAGATATTACCGGCCTTGATGCCGCTTCGCTGGTGAAAAAAGGCGTTGCTCGAACCCATCAGGTGGTGCGTCCGTTCAAGGCAATGACGGTGCTTGAAAACGTTCAGGTCGCGGTCCATTATGGCCGCCGCTCAGTGACGCGCACGGGAGTGGCGAAAGAACATGCCATGGAATCTTTGAAACTTGTTGGCCTTGACTACAAGGCCAACGTGCTTGCATCCGCGATCTCTCTGGGAGAACAGAAGCGCCTGGAAGTGGCCCGCGCGCTGGCAACCGCGCCAGAGCTGGTCCTGCTTGACGAAATCTGCGGCGGCCTTACCGGTGGAGAAACCCGCGCCATGATGGACCTGCTTCACCGTGTGCGGGAAAGCGGAACTACGATCATGTATGTGGAGCACGACATGAAAGCGATTATGTCAGTTTGTGACCGCATCACTGTCTTGAACTTCGGCCAGAAGCTGGCGGAAGGCAAACCGGAAGACATTCAAAATGATCCAGCTGTGATCGAAGCGTACCTGGGTAAAAGTTCTTTTGAAGGCAAAAAGAGTGCCTGAATTACCGATTGCCACTACTGAATCCGACTCGCTTCTGGCAGCCGAGAATCTTGAAGTCAGTTACGGTACCACTCAGGTCCTCTGGGGCGTTTCGTTTTCAGTTCATAGAGGAAAGGTGACCTGCATTATCGGCTCGAATGGCGCAGGCAAAACCACGTCATTGAATACAGTGGCTGGGGTGCTGCGGGCGAAAAAGGGACGGCTGCTTCTGAACGGCGATGACATCACTACATATTCCGCGCGTGATCGCGTGCGCCGCCACATAAGTCTGGTGCCGGAAGGCCGCCAGCTTTGGCCTGGGATGTCAGTGGAAGAAAACCTTCTGATGGGATGTTTCCTTCCGCAGTTTCGCGCGCGGGCCAATCCAGGACTGGCCAGGGTCTACGAGCTTTTTCCACGCCTTAAAGAACGGCGGCGGCAGATGGCCGGGACGCTTTCCGGCGGCGAGCAGCAGATGTGCGCCATTGGCCGCGGCCTGATGTCTGAACCGCAATTACTCATGCTCGATGAACCTTCCCTTGGTTTGGCGCCTAAACTGGTTGACGAAATCTTTGAATTCATTGCCAACATATCGCGCCAGGGCGTGACCATCCTGCTGGTTGGCCAAAATGTAAATTACACGCTGCAAATTTCACATTATGGCTACGTGATGGAAACCGGACGCATCACTTTGGAAGGGCCTACGGAAATGCTGATGAACAATGAATTTGTGCGCCGCGCCTACCTCGGAATTACACACGAAGCTCCGGCGGAATGACTTAGCCGGAATGCGCTCGAAGCCGCCGCGCGCTTAAAAAAGGCCACGCAAACAACTGCGTGGCCCCCTCGTTTTTCTATTACCAATCAGAAAGAAAACATATCGCTTATGTCGTTGCCAAGTTGATTTCTTGCGTTCAGCGGAGACAGGCCGAAGGTGGTTTGAATGAATTTCAGGATTGAAACATCATCCATCTGCACGTGGGAAATGTAATTCTTCTTCGCGAACGGAGAAATCACCAGCATCGGCACGCGTGGACCAAGTCCCTGGTCATCAACCTGCTGAGGAGGAACATGGTCCCACCAACCACCGCTTGAGTCCCAGATCACTACAATGGCGGCATTCGCCCACACAGGAGACGCCTGGATCTGACGAATGAAGCCGTCGAGCCAGTTGATGCCATTGGAGACGGGAACGCCAGCCGCTGGATGCATGCTGTGCGGCGGACCCGGCTGCACAAGCGTCACCGCCGGCAGTTGACTTGCCGCTAGATCAGTTGTGAATTTGGTGAGGTCTCGTATGTTGGGAGAGTCATGCGCGTCAGTAAAGAACTGGAATGGATTTTCTTGCGGCACGTATGAACTGCATATTCCAAGGTCTTCCTGATACCACGCCCATGTAAGCCCCTTGGCCGCCAATTGGTCCCCGACATGCTGGAAAGTATATCCGGCACTGGCCTTTACTTCAGTGTTACACGGAGGAAAGAACGGCTGAAGTGTTCCGGGAGTGTTGTTGTCATCCGCCGCCACCAAGTAGAGCTGGTTCGACGGAGCATCGCCCATCACGGACGGAAAAAAGTTATCTGCCAGCGCAAATTGCTGCGCATAGCTCCACAATGTGCTCATTCCCGCAGTGGTGCTGTCATAGTGCCCCATGGAAACGTCGCCATTGAAAAACGCATACTTATCCATTGCTCCGGAATCCCATACCCGCAGAAAGTCATTGCGCGCGTGTGGCAAGTCGCCGGTGGCATCGTTGGTCAGCAATTGCGGTGTAACGGTCACACCTTTTGCATCTTTTTGCGTGAAACCCGGCACTCCAGGCTGGATGCCATTCGCGCCCGGAAAAACACCGAACAGATTATCGAACGAGCGGTTCTGCATGATTACAACAACTACATTCTTAATTTGCGCCACAACGGGGGTTGGCGTAGGGGACGGGGAGGGGACGGGGGACGGTGCGGGTGAAGTAGACGAATCCTTCACACCACCGCATCCGACAATTAGGGCCAGAAATAGAGGGCTTAAAAAACATAGAAAAGCACGCCTCAAGGTACTTGCACCTCTCAAGTGTCTTTGAGTCGGGCGTTCTCTCTCAAGTTGGCTCAAAATTCATAGTTTGTTCATATAACAAATCGACCTTAATCCCAGGGTTAGACCTTCTTCCTGCGCAGCAGCTCGCGCGCGAGCTCAAGCAAACAGTTCTAAGCGACAATGGCGCCGTCTGCTTGGCGCTGCCTTGAGTTGATGTTTCTTTATGCGCCTGCCATCTGCTTTAGCCGATCATTGGCAAAGTACTGCGCCTGCCCTTCTTCAATCGCTTGCAGAATGATGTTGGCCACAAATTCCGGAGTGTCGCCAGAGGCATAGCTGGAAGCCGGGCCGCCGCCTGCTGGATTGCCCATCCGGTTCTTTCCGAAATTGGTTGCGGTAATAAATGGATAGACTTCGCTCACCACGATCTTGTCCTTTTCCAGCTCCGCCCGTGAGGTAAGGCTGAAGCCAAGGAGCGCCCGCTTGGAAGCAGAATAGACGCTGTATTGAGGAATGGTCATGAAAGCCGTTCCGGAGTTCACATTCACAATGCTTCCAGCGCCCTGGGCGCGCATGATGGGAATCACGGCCTGCATAGCCACGATGGGTCCAAGAACATTGAGATGGAAGATTTCATCAAACAGCTCCGGTTCAATCTCTTCCACTGCTGCGGCATAGCTGCGCCCTGCGTTGTTGATGAGGCCATCGATGCGTCCGTAATGCTGATGGACTTTCTGCACCGCTTGCCGCACGCCTTTAAAGTCCGTCATATCGGCGATGATGGGCAGGCTGCCGGGGAGCCGCGCAGAGAGTTCGTCAAGCGCCTCTTTGCTGCGGGCCAGCAGCGCTACTTTAGCGCCACGCTCCGCAAGCGCGACCGCCGTTGACAGTCCGATTCCCGACGATGCGCCGGTGACGAGGAAGACGTGATCTTTGATTTGCATTGGGCAGCTCCAAATTTGTTGCAGGACGAATGGATATTATCTACCAGTTGCAGGTAATGGATGAAGGCGGTGCAATTTTGGATGGGATGAGGATTATTGCAATGGAACCCTTTCGCAAACTGCGCGAAAGATTGGGTACCCGGCAAACGGCGCGAAGGGATGGGGCACGCGGCGTGTGCTCATCCCAGCAAGGCGCTCAAGTCGTGCCCTGACGTTGTGTTGTCGGCCGAAGCACGTGAGAGATAGTGAATCGAGGTGCAAAGCAGCCTAGATTTATCTATCACCAGCGCCATCAGAGTTTGCGAGAAACAGTTCGACATGGCCACAGCTGTTGCAAAAGAAATGTCGAGTTCTAACAACGCCTACCTTATCCCCTTGCGGACCAGAGCTTCGTAAATCCAGAAATGGTCGTGGCAAGGAATCATCGATCTGATAAAAACCTTTACCGCATATGCGGCAAGGGCGGGGGACGTTTTTTCGGAGCGGATATCCGCCTCGATCGATCGTAGCTAGATGGTCGTCAACAATTTCAAGCAACTCCTGAGCTGATGACAAACAATCTGCTGGGTCTTGGACAAGGCACATGTCGAGAATTGAATTTACAACGTGCATGAGAGGATCGCCCTTAAATTGGAGCGTGAGATTGTATTCGGGTCTTTGTGGAGAATTGTAATACTCTCTTAGCAGCCGTAAGCGCCCTGACACCATACACCACAAAAATTTGCCCAGCATATAAACGTCAAAGTTAGACTGCACATCCTCCAATCGCTGATCCTCAGCCCAAGGTGGCATGTAGTCCCATGGTCCGACCGGTTCGCCTGTACGGGTCAATCGTTGTGTATGTTCTGGCGAATAAACAATTCCAAAGTCACCTAAGACCAACTGATCGTTATCTCCAAAAAACACATTTGCAGGTTTGATATCCCTATGAACGACGCCGATTATATTTGGTTCGGGATGATGTAGCGCTGCGACAACCGCAACCAATGACCGAAATGCCCTCAGGGCACGGGGCACATTACCCTTATAAGCAAGTGGATGGTCTGCCAATGTCCCTTTTGGGTGGTATTCGGTGACTATCCACCGTTGGTTGAGATTCGAATCCAGCATTTTCAAGAGACTGGGGTTGTCATTTTTTTGCATCATCGAGATCTCTGTTCTAAGGCGTCCCAGAGCTTGCTTCTCTCCCTCCGGCCCTGGTATGCGAAGTTTGGTAAAGAGCTTGAGAGCTCCAAGTTCGGAGGGTAGCTCTGGACGTGCATGACCTGTGATTGCTTCAGACAAGCGTTGGGCAGCTTCTTCTGCGGGGAGTTTACTGATCAAGTAGTTACTCTCGCGCGGCAATCCGAGGGCCTCTTTGATGCTTTCAATGTATTTTGCCCGCTCCTTGCGCCGTTCTGGGCTCCGCACGAGGAATACTTCGCTTTGTCCACCTTCGCCCAAAGGCTTGATTACCTCCCAATCCCCATGAGTTTGCATTCTTTCTATTTCCTCCATTGACGCATCAAGCTATCCATTTCAGATCCAGATGGCTTTTGTTCAATACCAGAGCTGCGGTCATACTATATCGCAGATTCAAACTGCTACTTTCTGCCGGATGAACTCGGAGAAATCTATGTGCCGCGCCTACGGCGCTCAATTCTTCTTTAACACCTACCCAGGGCTTACGCGCCTGGGCTAAACTCTTTCGCGCCTCCGGCGCTGAGTTCACTGGGGTGCTGTCCTGCAACCCAGCGCTAACTAGTCAGCGGGCCGAGTTGAACAGGATCAATGGGCTTGCGGTGAAGCTTGGCGATGAGTGGAGAAGCTAGAGTTTCGTCCATCCGGGCTTCGTCCATTAGAACAATGAACGATGTCAGGCAGAGGGTCGCAAAAGACATGTCCTGTGCGGATGAACTAGTTCGCGCGTG
Source organism: Candidatus Angelobacter sp. (assembly GCA_036495645.1). Taxonomy (GTDB): domain Bacteria; phylum Acidobacteriota; class Terriglobia; order Terriglobales; family Acidobacteriaceae; genus Angelobacter. The sequence goes on along the minus strand of DASXMN010000026.1, from coordinate 63,294 downwards.
ATTGCCGGCGTGAATTGCGCTATAAAATAGCCATTAGCTCTTAGCTATTAGCTCTTAGCAAACCAAAAGCAACCTCCCTTGCTCGCTCACGCCAAAGTGCACGCCAAATGGGGACGGTATGGGGAGGAATCCTATAACTGCTTTCTTTCCAACAGAGGCGGCTGGGGATCAATGGGGAGGAAGCGTGTAAGTCTTTTAAAAATGGGGAGCCAGGGAGGGTAGGGGGTGGGGTGCGAAGCGCACCTATCGCCGTGATCGCGCGTGATCGCCGATATCGCACGTGATCGGGAAGGCAAGAGCAGGAGAATCGCCAACATCACGCAGGGATACCCTGGGATCGAAGGCTATAAGTGCTTTTGAATCCTAGTTAAGGCATGGGGGTAGGATACCCCCGGTGATCGCAGACTGATCGCATCACACACGAGAATATTTGCTTTATCTTCTCTATACGTGTTATCTTCGCTTGGTCATGCCGGGCGCATCTCAAGCCGCAGAACAGGTTAATTGGCTCTTTCTGGACATGAATTCGTACTTCGCCTCCGTGGAGCAGGAAGTCCAGCCCCACCTTCGTGGTAAGCCTACTGCTGTAGTAACGGTGGATGCGGATTCGACGGTCTGCATTGCCGCCAGTTATGAAGCCAAGGAATTTGGCGTAAGCACCGGAACTGCTCTGGGTGAAGCACGGAAGAAATGTCCTGGCCTGAATGTGGTGGTGGCCCGGCATGAAATTTATGTTGAATATCACCTGAAAATTATCCAGGCAGTGGAAGAAAATTGCCTGCACGTTTCAAAAGTTATATCCATAGACGAGATGGAGTGCCGCCTTCGCGGGCGTGACATGCAAATCTCCAACGCGCAGGAGCTGGCGCGGCAGGTAAAACAGGCGATCCGCACTGTGGGCAAGACGCTACGGTGCTCTGTGGGTCTTGCGCCGAACCGTTTTCTAGCCAAGATTGCGTCCAACATGAAAAAGCCTGATGGCCTGGTGACGATTACTGCCAGCCAGCTTCCGCAGGTGCTTTTTAAATTGAAGCCGCGCGATCTGCCCGGCATTGGCCACCAGATGGAAAAGCGGCTGGTTAGCCAAGGCATCACCACCATGGAACAGCTCTGGCAGCTTAATATGGACCAGATGACGCAGCTTTGGGGCGGCGTACTGGGCACTCGATTCTGGCTGAAGCTGCGCGGAAGCGACTTTGATGAGCGCGAATCGCAAAAGACCAGCATCAGCCATCAGCATGTGCTGCCGCCTGAGCTGCGGACGCCGGAACAGGCTTGCGCCGTCGGGAAGAAGCTGCTGCATAAAGCTGCGGTCCGTTTGCGCCAGGCGAAGCTCTGGACCAGCGCCATGGTGATCTACGTTCTATTCTCGAAAGATAAAAACTCAAAGGACGAAGACGCCAACGGCTACTGGATGCACCAAGACCGTCCACTCTGGGAAGCCAGCCTGCGCTTCCCTCCCTGCCAGGACACGATGACCCTGGTGAACGTCTTTCAGGAAGCGTGGAAAGACTGCCCAAAACGCAGGCCGGTGATGGTAAGCGTGGCGCTGATGGATTTACTACCGGAAAATATGCGCAACATGACTCTGTTTGACGAAATGTATGGAGCAGGAAAGTTCGATCGCGTGGCGGAGGTGATGGACAGCGTGAATGCAAAATATGGTTCTACGACCTTATATCTCGGGGGAATCCACAAAGTACGGCAGGCTGCGCCGCCCAGAATCGCTTTTAAGAGCATTCCGGACATGAACTTGAAATGACCTGAATGCTCTTTATCCGTTGAAATTGGCTGTACAGAGCTGCTGGTTCAGGAAAATGGAATTTGTTATAATCGATATTCCTTTTTCTCCCATCCGGCGTTAGCGCTCAAAGTGGGTGCAAAACAGGCCCTGAGCGGAAGTGGTGGAACTGGCAGACACACCATCTTGAGGGGGTGGCGCCGAAAGGCGTGGGGGTTCAAATCCCCCCTTCCGCACCAAGTTTGAAAGGATTTTCTAAGAACACAATGCTTACAGCTTTTATTACCCTGATTCACGTAATTGTTTGCGCGGTGCTGATTGTGGTGGTGCTATTGCAGCACGGAAAGAGCGCCGACATTGCCGCAACATTCGGCGGCATGGGCAGCCAGACCGCATTTGGACCGCGCGGAACCGCCACCGTATTTTCCCGGCTGACTACCTGGTGCGCCATCATTTTCATGCTCACGTCAATGGCGCTTACCTACATCTCCACTTCACGCGGCGCATCTTCCCTGATGGATAGGGTGCCGACGCCGGCGCAGACGCCAAAGAAGTAACAATAACTTTTAGCAAAAGCCGCCTGCGGGCGGCTGATTGCTTTGAGACGAGCAGTACCCTCCGGGCGCGGCATCTTCAATCTTGAACTGGCGAATGAGCCACTCCGGGCTGGGAGTAGCATATTCATATGATCCACAAAATTTTTCCTGTCGGGCCGCTACAGTGCAACTGCTCAGTCATTGGCGATGAGCAGACCCATGAAGCGATGGTCATTGATCCCGGCGATCAAATTGAAGGGATTCTCGAAATCCTGCGCCAGGAAAAGCTCACGCTTAAGCAGATCGTGATCACGCACGCGCATATTGACCATGTAGGCGGAGCGATGAAGCTGAAAGCCGCTACCGGCGCTCCCATCCTGATGAACAAAGATGACTATGCTCTGCTGAAAATGCTCGACATGCAGGCAGCTTGGATAGGAATGCGGCCGCCCGGAGACGTTCAGGTGGATGAGGCCGTCGGCCAGGGCCGGGTGCTGAAGATTGGGGATATATCGTCCAGCGTGATTCACACTCCCGGACACACCGAAGGCAGCATCTGCGTCTACTTTCCTGAAGAAAAAAAACTGATTGCCGGCGACACGCTCTTCGCCGGCAGCATTGGCCGCACTGATCTGCCAGGCGGATCAATGGAAAAGATCCTGCGCTCTTTGCACACTCAGGTGCTGGCATTGCCCGATGAAACAGAAGTAGTGCCTGGACATGGGCCGGTTACGACCATCGGCGAAGAGCGTGAGACGAATCCGTTTTTGCAGAAGTAATCAATCTGCCAGATAACTGATTTCGGTCCTGCGGATGCGGAATGCCGCGAAAACCAGGATAGCTATGCTCAGAGCCAGCAATCCTGGGATAGCAAGCCAAGGCGAGACCGGCTCAGCAAGCACGGTGAAGAGCGCCATCAAGCCGTCAGGCGGAATCGTGACTGGAGTAAGCTGCTTCAGGTAAAAGGTCACGCTGAACTTTTGCAGCAGAGAAGGCGCTACGGCGTGAAACGATTCCCATAGCAATACAACAACTCCGGGAATGATCGGGTTTTTGAAGATCAGGCTGAGCATCAGAAAAATCGAGCCGAAGCCCAGGCACGCAAGCACTGTTACCAGCAGATAGGAACCCAGATGGCCGAGGCCCGGCCCGCTGAACACAAACGCACGGCCTGGCGCGCCGAAGTGACCGTAAACAAAAGTGAAGCAAAGTAACACGGAAGCGCAGAACACTAGTGAGGTAGTGATAAATCCGGCCAAAAACTTCCCTGCTACCAGCAACTCGCGGCGCATCGGCGCGAGGAAATAATAGTGCAGGCTTTTCTCCACGATCTCACCACGAAATAGCCAGGTGAATAGGCCCATGCAGCCGAAGAAAATTCCCACTCGCAAGTAAAAGATCTGGAACGTGTATGCCAGAATTCGGGTGTCTTCTTCAATGCTGCAATTGCGGCCCATCGGGCTGGTGAGCGCATGGATGCCAAACATCAGGGTGGGAGCAAGGGCCAGAATATAAATCCAGATGCTGCGGCGCATCCAGAGTGTTTTCTTGATCTCAATGCGGAGGACCGCTGCCAGTTGAGTAGCCCAGAGCTGCCATGGCATTTCGCTGAGTGATTTACGTGCTGGCACAATCACTGTTGAACTCATAGGGCCCCTCCTCCGCTGCCAACCAGATACTGATAAACAGAGTTCACGTCATCATCGTTTGGAGCCACTGTATCCACGGCGAAGTCTTCTTCCACCACAATTTTATTTAGCAGCTGATAGAACTGGTCAGCATCTTTGGTGCGGACTAAGACACCTTTGCCGTCATTGTTCAGCTTGGCTTCTACAACGTGGTCTTGGGCAAATAGTTTTGAGGCCAGTAATCCCGGACTGGCGCAACGCACCAGAATCTGCATGGGATGCTCTTTTACCTCGGTGCGGACGCCGTGGATCTGCCCTTCAGCCACGACGTAGCCAAAGCTCATGAGAACAACCTGATCAGAGATTTTGTCCACTTCGTGAAGGACATGACTGGAAATCACAACGTGCAGACCTTGTTTACCCAACGCTTCAAACAGCGCAATGGATTCAGCGCGCGCCATGGGATCGAGGCCGTTCAGAGGTTCGTCGAGTACCAGCACCGTGGGATGATGCGCGATGGCCTGTGCCAGCCGGATTCGCTGCCTCATTCCTTTGCTGTAGCCGGCCACGCGCCGATGAGCAGCTTCGCCCATAGTTACACGGTCGATTGCTTCTTTTGTCAGCCGCGCAGATTCACTCGCGCTTAGTCCGCGCAGCCGCAGTGATTGCTGGATGAATTCAAAACCTGTCACACCTTTAGGAAACGAATCGAACTGCGTGCAGTAGCCGACATGGCGAAAGAATTCTTCCGGTTCGTCCGGGGTGAGTCCAAGCACGCTCACGCGGCCTTGCGTCGGACGGACTAGTCCTGTGACCAGATTCATCAGCGTTGTCTTGCCAGAACCGTTAGGACCAACCAGGCTGGTAACACCCGGAGGCAAAGTAAGGTTCACCCGATTTACGCCGAGCACTTCACCGTAAAACTTTGAGACGTTTTCAAAAACGATGCCATTGTTCACGGTGGTCATGAGCGCTCCACTTCCCTCGCCCGCAATTTGCGGTCGAGCAGCCAGAAGCACGCCACACAGACTGACAACAATGAAGCCCACGCAGCCCACAAAGGTACGCCGTTAAAGGCTGGAGGAAGATCAGAAATGTTCTCGCGAAAAAGCCGCATCCAGACCAGCGTAATCATGTGGGTAAGGTTGATCAGGTTCCCCCATTGCGTGCGCAGAATCGCATTCAGGATAGCTGCCGCAGCCGGCAGCAGAAAGAATATGCCAAGCATGAGCGCGGTCGCGGCGATCCGCCACTTCACCCAGACTGCCACAGCCATGGAGATCAGCGAAATCATGGCAATCCAGATCAAACAACTGAGGACGATCGATCCGGCCATCCAGAGGTTCTGCCACAGCCATCCATTTCCCTGAAGTTCAGCTTTTACAAAGAAGAGCACAAGGGCGGGAATCCAGGTGGTGCATGAAAGCAGGGCGGCCAGAACAGAAATCTTGCCGAATAGATACTCTGTCCGTGAAATGGGCCGGCTTAAATAGAGCTGCACGGAATGATTGGCAAAGTCTTTCGTGATCATTCCTGGCCCGCCCCACGCGGCAAGAATAAATCCCATGCCCGCTTCAATGCCGAGAAATCCTAAAAACCAATCATTGTTGATCAATCCCGGCATGGCGTTGCCCATGCGCATGCCCATTACAGCCTGCACTGCGGCATTGTGGACGATATAGATGTAGGCCAGACCAATCAGAAAAGGCAGGAAGCAAAGAACCGTATAGGCGGTAAACGGCCGCGAGTTGAATAGCGTTGAGAGTCCATAGCGCGAGAGCACTGTGAACCGCGACCACGCAGGCGTCAGCGCGCCTCTGTAAGCTTTGTAGGTGCGTTTATAAACGGCCATTTGCGCTCCCTTGTGGTGATGAAGCTGCTTGCGGCGTTCCAGACATGGCTTTCAGGAAAATATCTTCCAGGCTGTCTCTGCGGTAATTCATGCGGCGGATTTGTACGGAGTGCTCCGCAGCCGTGCGGTAGATCTGGCGCAAATCGATATTGTCAGGCAGCACGATGCGAACACGCCCGGCGCCAAAAGTCGCGCACTCACAGCCCATGCCTCGCACCGACTCAAGAAAACCGTTGCCCTGCGTAACTTCAAGTTCCAGGAATTTAAGGTTGGCTTTGCGCTCTTCTTCCAGATTGCAGATTGCGGCAATGCGTCCATCTTTCAGGATCAGCACCTGGTCGCAGCACTCTTCAATATCGCGCAGCAGGTGGGAAGAGATCAGCACGCTGACTTCGCCGGTATCGCGGATTTCGCGAACCAGTTGCAGCATTCTTGTCCGGGCTTCAGGATCAAGGCCATTGGTGGGTTCATCCAGCAGGACCAGCCGTGGTCCGTGGGCGATGGCCTGCGCCAGCTTTGCCAATTGCTTCATGCCCAGCGAATACGTCCCGACTTTTCGATAACGCGCTTCCCCCAGACCGACGTAAAAGAAAGCTTCATGTGCGCGCTCCATGGCTTCACTGCGCGGAAGGCCGGAAAGTTCGGCCATATAGCGAACAAATCTTACGCCGGTCATGTCCGCGATGAATGCGTCGCTTTCCGGCATGTAGCCGATCATTGCGCGCAGATCTCGCAAGCTGCTCTGGACTTCTTTTCCGAAAATGCGGGCCGCGCCGGCAATCGGTTTATAGAAACCAAGAAGCGTGTTGATCAGGGTTGACTTGCCCGATCCGTTTGGCCCCAGAAGTCCAATACAGCGGCCTGACAGCGAGCCGTTCAACTGGTTCAGGATTGTCCTGTTGCCCAGCTGCACCGTCAGGTTTTGCATTTCAATAGTTGCAGGCATTCGGCCTCAGTTCTGTAGATGAAGCATCTTATGTCCGCTCGCTTGCCGGGGTTGCGTCAGGTTCATTAAGGTGGAAAGAGCCAGTGTGTTCAGATCAAAGCCAAAGAGCCGGCTGCTGGTGGCCACGCGAATGGCATTATTCTCGCCGTAGGCGCACACCACGCTGGGTTTGGTTTCCGCCGCAATCTGCTGCAATGATTGCAACTGCGACGGCGAAAGCTGCTGGGCGATGGGCGCAATCACCGGCGCCAGATTTTGGTAGAGCACCGCCGAGACATCTGGTTGCTCGTCCTGCGGCAAAAGGGCGCGGAAATCAGTGGAGCGTGCCAGCGAGTTTCCGTTTTGGTGAATCGAAATTGCGTTCATAACCAGTGCCCTGCTTGGCCCCAGAATCATGTATCCGTCAGTGAATGTATACGTAATCTCAAATGGTTTTGTTTCGTCGAGATGGCGAATTGTATAAAAAGTCAGGCCGTTTGCAGCCGTTTGCTCCAGAGCCAAACCGGGATGATTTGCTTTGACATGGTCATTCACATCTGTAACCAGTTGCTGGATGGTAGATTGCAGTCGGCCGGGATCTTTTACCTCAGCCACAATTTTCCATGAAGGGGTCGGAAGAATGGGACCATCCAGGGCAAGCGTTACCTCGCCACCCAGAGTGTCCGCCAGGTCCTGGTGGAACCGGATTTTAAGTTCCGCCTCCCCATGCGCAATATTTTCCGCAGCATTGCCGTCGGTGTTGGCGATTTTCAAAGCATCGTCCAGCATGTCTGCGGGATTCTTGGAAATGAATGCCGCCGCCGCGCCTGCATCCTTCGATACAAAGTCCAGGCCGCCGATCGGCGCTGGCGCTGCCAGCCACGAAGCAAGCCCGCGCCGCTGGCTGACGAACGTTACTTGAGCGCGGTTTTGCACCTGCTCCCCGCTTCCCTTACGCTCAGCGATCAGATATTCAACGTCTGCAAGCCCCGTCATTTCAAAATGCGCACCCTGCACCGGATTACTTGGCCGGTGCGAGGCAGTCATTTCCGCAAGGTTCGCGCCGAACAGAATGCCAGCGCCATTTTTATATTGGGCAGCAATGCGTTGACCAAAAGGCGTAGCGGCAAATCCGCCGCCACCGCTGTTTAATCCGGCAACAAATTGCTTCAGCGTGGCAGCATCACCAGATGCGGCAACAAAGTCAGGACGAACGAGAATCAGCAACTGCTTCCCGGGTTTCTCCGCGATTAGCTGATTGAGCTCTGTCTCGTCCACTACCTGAATATGTGAATTTGTTTCCGCATACTTTGCCGCTTCCTGCTGGATGAATTGCTTCAGTCCATCGTGCTGCACCTGGGCCACTACTAAAGGCCTGGCATCGTGCCCATTGAGCGCGACGGAGAACACAATTTCGTCGCCCAGATATTGGCCAAGATCGTGAACGTAATTAATGATCTCGTTAAACTCCGGGCCGTCCTTCTTCCCTGCCTGCGCCTGCTGCCACCACTCGCGCAGCACCGCAGATTCCTGCAATTCCTGCTGGAAAAGTTTGTTGGCCTGCTGCACTGCGTCGCCCAGGTTGGGAATGCCCGCAAAAACAACCGTATTGGCAGGCAAGGTTGCCAGCAAAGGGCTTTGGTAGCGCAGGCCGGGCAATTGCACTGTTCCCAGCTTGTTGCTGAGGTGTGCGAACTCAGCCAGCAGGGCCAGATGCTTGTCCAGGTTCTGGCTCCAGGCGATCTCCTGCCTTACCGGAACTGTCCCCAGACTGGCATTCGTGGTGAGCTGATCGCCGGGATGAAGGACTTTTTCCGTGCCGGCCTCAGCCACGCGAACCTCGCCTTCAATCACGGAAACACGCGAGCCTTTCATTCCCGAATTGACCGAGAAAACAGTGCCTGTAACCGAGACGCGGCAATCGCGCGCAGCCACATATAAGTGTCCGGTCTGGCGTTTAGCGGCCTGAATAATGATGTTTCCGCGCTCAAGCTGAATCGTCGTATCTTTACGGCCCATGGAAACGCCAAACTCGGCCCGCTCATTCATTTCAACCACAGAGCCGTCGCGCAACCGAAGCATGGCATGTGATCCGCCGCCAGTGCGCACGCGCTCGCCTTCCGTGACTTCGTCGCCCACTTTGAGCGGCTGATCCCCGCTGTATCCTACGCGGCTCAGTATGCCATTCAAAGATTCCACACGGGCGCGCATGCCTTGCGGACCGGAAAAGAATTTGTCCTGCACAAAGTAAGTCGCAAACGCAAATAGGACGATGGCAGCGGCAGCCGCCACCCAGCGGAAACCGGTGTTGGAGAGCTGCGGAAGCTCCTGCTTCCACGGCGCGGGCATGGTGCGCTGGTTGTTGGTAATTTCAGATTCTCGCCGGCAGTCGGCGCATTCATGCAAATGGGATTCCACTAACAACGCGCGTGCCGGAGCCAATTGTCCGCCGCGATATTGCAGAAGCAATTTTCTTACATCTTTACAGCCGCAAATGGATTCAACCTGCGGGCCGGCTGCAAAGTTTGCCACCTGGCTCACGCGCTGCCAGACGCGCTCTCCGGCGGCGTTCATGGTTTCGCGATCAGGCTGATCTTCACGCATGGTGCTCAGAGCGTGATCAAGCTGTTCGCCTGCATTGCTGGCGCGATTTTTTTCCTGATGCTTCATCGGGTTCCTCTCGTCGATGCTTTAAAGTCCTTCTTGAGCTGAGTACGCGTACGATGCAGCACCACAGCAACAACCGCAGCCGATGTATTCATAAATCCGGCTATTTCACGATTGCTGTAATCCTCTATAAATCGAAGCACAAACATTTCCGCCCAGCGGGGATTCAGTTTCGCCAGAGCGTGGCGCAACCAGTCCCTGAGTTCGGCCGAATGGGGCCCATGATCGGTGGACGCCACTTCAGCCTGGTTCGGGTCTTCATCCAGGGAAAAAGTTTCCTTCTTTCCCCGCAGCAAGTCCAGAGACGCATTCACCGCGGAACGGTGCAGATATCCGGGTAGGTTCGTAATTTCCGGGAACTTCTCGAGCCGGACCAGCCGCAAAAAGACGGTTTGCAAAACGTCTTCTGCATCATTTGTATTTCCGGTGACCCGATAGGCCGCCCGGAAAACCAGGTCTTTATGTTCCAGAAATATCTTCTCCAGCCCGGGTGAGAAACTGTCTCCGGCCATGACTGCCATATTCGCCTGCGCTATTTGCATTGTGGCCTGCAATTTAGTACGGTGCTCCTCTCAAGATGTCAGACGAGAGAAGATGCCAGTTATTAACGGAATGGCAAAATTATCACGCTTTTGCAATTCCGGTTCACCTGTAGTTACGGCTGGGAGGGGCTGCAAGTTCCTTTGTTTTTACCCCCAAGCGGAGCGAGGGCCCTATCTTGTTTTTACCCCGAGCCGGGCGAGGGGCCCCTATCGCGATGATAACGCTCAGGTAAATACAGACAGTGGGTCTCCGTTTGACTGCATTTGTGTGCCAAATTGCTCGAGCATAGCCGGTTATATGCGCTGAAACTGCCCCACTACCCTAATACATTCTCATCTGGTCTGTTTATTATGGTAGGGATCTCTCCCCTTCGCAGGCTCAGGGCCGAGATTTCACAAAATGAAATCCATTCAACTGCCGACCATCTTTAACGTAGCCACGCATTTTGTCGATCGCCATATTCGCGAAGGCCGGGACAACAAAATTGCCTACGAATGCGGCGACGAGCGCGTTACCTATCGCCAGCTTTTTGAGCGAGTGAACCGCGCCGGCAACGCCCTAAAGAAGCTGGGAGTGCGTCAGGAAGAGCGCGTCGGGCTGCTGCTGCTGGATACTCCTGAGTTTCCTTATTGTTTCTTTGGCGGAATCAAGATTGGAGCTGTACCTATCCCGATCAACACTCTGCTCAAACCCTACGAGTATGAATACATCCTCAATGATTCGCGCGTGCGGGTTCTGATTGTGAGCGAAGCACTATTGCCGCAGATCCAGGCCATTCCCAAAGAGAAGCTCCGCTACCTTAAAACCATCGTGGTGTTCGGAAAAGCGCCGGAAGGCATGGAGTCGCTTCAGCAGTTGCTGGACGATAGTTCCCCGGAACTTGAGCCAGAGCCTACCTGCAAAGATGATGCGGCGTTCTGGCTGTATTCTTCCGGCAGCACCGGCTTTCCTAAAGGCTGTGTTCACCTGCATCACGACATGGTTGTATGCGCCGAGCTTTACGCTAAAGAGATATTAAAGGTCACGGAAAACGACCGCTTCTTCAGTGTAGCCAAAATGTTCTTTGCTTATGGGCTGGGCAATGGCCTGTATTTTTCCCTAGCAGTTGGAGCGACGAGTATTCTCTGGCCGGGTTCGCCTTCGCCGCCAAACATTTTCTCCGTGATCGAAAAGCACAAACCCACGCTGTTTTTCTCAGTGCCTTCGAATTACGCCACGCTGCTTTCGTATCAGCGTGAGAGCGGGGCGGACTTTGATCTTTCCACCGTGCGATATGGTATTTCCGCAGGGGAGGCCCTGCCTGCGCCCATTTTCCATCGCTTCAAGGAACGCTTTAAGGTTGAGATTCTGGACGCGATTGGCTCAACCGAAGCTTTACACATGTTTATTGCCAATCGGCCTGGAGCGGTGCGGCCGGGGTCGAGCGGCCAGATCATGCCCGGCTATGAAGCTCGCATTGTGGATGAGAACGGACAAGATGTTCCCGATGGCGAGATCGGCAGCTTGCTGATCAAAGGCGACTCTGTCTGTTCCTGCTACTGGAACCAGCACGAGAAAACAAAAGAGACGATTCAAGGGCACTGGATCCACACTGGAGACAAGTACTACCGCGATCCAGACGGATATTACTGGTACGTGGGTCGCAATGACGACATGATGAAAGTGAAAGGCATGTGGGTGAGCCCGGTTGAGATTGAGAGCGTGCTGCTGGAGCATCCCATGGTGCAGGAAGCTGCGGCCATTGGCAATGCTGATGGCAATCAACTGATAAAGCCTGCCGCTTATATCGTATTAAAGAATGGTGTCAATAATTTGCCGCAAGTGATTGAAGAAATTCGCCAGCTTGTTTTGGCCCGGCTGGCGTCTTTTAAATGTCCGCAAACATTTGAAGTAGTGAAAGAGCTGCCTAAAACTGCCACAGGAAAGATACAAAGATACAAGCTGCGGCAGTCGGCTGACGAAGCCGCAAAGACCCTGCCCAAATAGATTCGCGACTCCGCGGAACCTTTCCAGTCCAACCGGCGTATATAGATTGCAAGGAGGCGTGTAATGAAAAGACTCCTGCCTTTCTTACTCGCACTGTCTGCATCTCTTACCTGGGCACAAAGCGCCCATACACGACGCTGTGAATTGCGGCCTGATCCAAACCAGCCGCTTCAGATAAATCTGGGCTCCGGAGACTACCAGATCGTAGCCAGCGAATTTGGCAGCATTGCCGTGGTCTATGAAGATGGAAAACCTGAAGAGGTCCGCAACGTGCAGGTGCAGATCAGCTCTGGACACGGCCAGAACTATCTAAAAATTGCTGGGCAGAAATCAAGTTTTCGCGCTGTTATTGAGGTGCCGCGCAAGACCGACCTGCGCGTGCGAATGGGTTCGGGCGATCTAAAGATAGGCGATGTTGAAGGCAACAAAGATATTGAAGTGCAAACAGGTAATCTGGAATTAGCTGCCCTACGCCCTCAAGACTATTCACAGGCAGATTTTTCTGTTCGCATCGGCGACGTAAACGCTCCGATTTTTAAGACAGTGAAAAGCGGAGTGTGGCATTCATTCAAGACCATTGGTCCGGGTAAATATCGTTTGCATGCTCACGTCGGAGTGGGCGACCTGACGCTGCGCACGACCAGAACTTAATTTTCGGGGTATGCAACCTTGGCGCTACCCTTATTTATTAGTGCCAAAAGCGGAACCGGCACCAGTCTGGCGCACTGCGGAATCTGAAAGCTTTGTCTCCCGGAGGCATATTGCATAAGAAGAATGCGGCTGATGGTGGCGCGGCTCAAACCCGTGAACTGCGCAATGGAGAAGCCGGGAGAGCGATGCGGACGCGAGGATCGTACAATCCCGCCAAGCCTTCCTGCTGATAACGGCGGGTCCACTTGGCGGCGGTGCGAGCGCAGACATGGAAAGCGCTAGCGGCAGCCTTCAAAGTCATCCTCTGAACAAGGACGTCTTGTGCCAACTGCTGTCGACGGATGAAGGTAAGTCGTGCATTCTTATGAATGTCCATTCGGCCTTCTAGGTTGAACTGACTGCTCATCACAATCAGCTTCTATGGTTTTGCTCGAATGGACAACCTCTTGAAATGTCACAGCTAGCCCTATAATTCGTTGCTGATTCTGAATAAATCCACCATCCTATTTTTATCTAATATTTACTGTGTAGTACAATCCGCCCCGGATAAAGCTTTGTATAACTTGATAATGTACTTAAGTCCATCTATATGCATGTCATATTATGCCTTGTGCCACTGTACTTAATAGCTATATATATATTGCCTTTTATCTGCTACGAATGGGTACAACATCTAGCTTTCTTAAAGCTAGAACACAAATTAATTTTGCGGAGGATAGAATGTATAAGTTAGCAATAGTTATGCTTGCCACGCTAAGCATGGCTCCTGGATCTTATTCCCAAACTGGAACTGACGGGGGTTTGTTTATGTTGAACTCTTTTTCTCCGTCACATTTTTTTACTCCGGCCTTATCGGGGTTCATGGTTACATGCCCCGGTTCGACGTCACTTCCAACAACAAATACGAGCTGGGGCTATTACCAATGGCAAGTGGACCAATTGGCCGGCACCACTACTCTTACGACAGAAACAGGAAGTAATACTCCCCCTGGCCTGCTGCAGATTCCGGTGAGCATGGCTTGTCCAGCAACCATTCACGAGATCCACGGAAATTTTGCCTATTCTGTATGGCAATCAGGTACTTGCGGAGAAGGCTCTATCCTTGCGGAGGTTTTAGACCAGAACGGGAATGTGATTGCCGTTGCTGACATAGTTCAATTTGGGAAATCCAGCATCGATATCCCAATCAAAGGAGCATTCACGACTCCTCTCTCAGTCACCGCAATGACAATCCAGTTTTATATCCCTTCATGCGGTGTGCAGACTGCATCGTGGTCCCTGGTCATGAGTTGATTGAATGAACTCGGACTGAAATCGAAACTATATTCCATATCAAGAATTTTTGTCCTGAAGGAGGACAGATGCCGAACTCAATTTTCAAACACTCTATTCGAATTGCACTTGCGTTAGTGGTATTCATGTCAGCAATAAGCGTGCACGCACAGGTAACGTCTACCTCAGGTTCAGCCTCTACTTCATGGGGCGGCTATAACTGGCAGGTGGATCGTGCGCCTATTACAGCCACAATTGGAGCAACAGCAACCTTTAACACCCCTCCGGGGCTTGTGCAGATTCCGGTAACGATAGCGTCGCCGGTTACTGTCCATGAAGTACATGGAAATATGACACTGGCTACCAACCAGAGCGGGACTTGCGGAACCGGGTCTATCATCGCCCAGGTCTTAGATCAGCACGCGAACGTAATTGCGGCGGTCAAACTGCAGCAATTTGGAATCGGCAGCACCAACGTGCCGATTGAGGGAACATTTACGACTCCCCTTTCAGTTACAAGCCTGACGGTTCAGTATTATGTGGATCTGTGCGGATCCCAGGTCGTGACTTTTGAGTTGACTGTGAGTTAACAAATTTAACTTGTTGATACAGGGGGCAGGAATATCTTTCCTGCCTCCTGATTTCCGAAATACCGGACTTCAATCAGTTTGTCGAGTTTCACAATCCACGATTACCGCGCTTGCGCGCTCCTTCGGCAAGAGCAGAAGTCGTTTGCTTCCTGGCCGCGCTGTACTTCATCCGGCGCATTGTTGCAAGGCATCTGGTTGAGCGTCCGGCATGGAGCAAGGCGCAACCCGCGAGCAATCCTGTTTGAGACCGCGCGCACTTCCCAAAGTTCATCCTGAACCATTGATCGTTACTTGATCATTTTGCTGCCCACGTATGCACAAACCCGGCACACACCCTCTTTGAAAGCCTCTTCAGGTGCGATCAGGCTCACCACCAGATATCCGTCACTGGGAAAATCATAAAAGTGCCCCGGGTGAAGATATACATCTTGGGTTTGCAGTAACTCAATCGCAAGCTCTTCGTCAGAGCGCGTTGCCGGGACGCGCAACATGGCGTACCAGCCGCCTTCCACCTTCAGCCGGCTTACGTGGCTGTTCCCTTTCAGTTGCGAATCCAGTTCGGCAAGATTTGTGCGTACGCGGGCCATGATCTGCTGCTGGAACGGCGCTGCCTGTTGCAGCAGCACAGGCGACGCTAATTGGATGGGAGCATTCATTGACAGATATGTGTCGGCAATCATCTCCAAGCGGGCCAGCGCTTCCCTTTTCTCCGCCTCAGGGCCGCTGGCAGCAAGCCAGGAAAATTTCATTTGCGGAAGGCCAGCGATCTTGGATATGCCGCTCATGGTAAAGGTGAGCGCGCCGGTGTTGCCGGTGAAACTTTTTTGTCCAGCCGCAAGCGCGAAGTCCAGAAAGACCTCATCGGCGATGATCGCCATCTGTCTGGCCAAGCATATCTGGTTAAGTTGGGTGGCTTCTTCAGGCCGGGTGAAATGTCCCGTAGGATTGTTGGGATGAACAATGATCACTCCGCAAGTGCGCGAAGTGACGGATTGCTTTAGCGCGTGCATGTCGATGTGCCAGCCGTGATCGTAGAAAAGCGGATAGCGAATGAGCTTTACATCGTTCACGTCCGCCAGAAAATCAAACAGCGGATAGCTGGGACTGGGGACCAGAATTTCATCCCCCGGATTGCAGAGCAGACGGAAGACAAACGAATACGCCTCGCTGGTGCTGATCGTGAGCAGCAGATCGTCAATGCTGACGCTTTCCCCGCGGCTGGCGTAGTAATCACACACAGCCTGGCGCGCAGATTTCAATCCACGCGGATCAGGATGATATTGCAGCGACGCCGGAGCGCAAAGCGCGCGCATGATTGCCGAAGCATTATAGGTAAAGCCACATTCGGTCGGATTCGACGCACTCAAATCGAGCAGCTTGCGGCCGCTGCTCTTGTGGTGAGCCAGCGCGTCAGCCAGACGGTTGGTTTTAAGGTTCCAGTTCGTGCGATCAGCAAACATCAAGAATGATTTATATCAGCTTCGCACGATTGCTGCGGTGTGAGATCGCTAAACCTTCTGCACCGCCTGCACCAGATTCGTCAGGCTGGCTTTAGCGTCGCCATAGAGCATGCCCGTAACGGGCTTGAAGAACAGCGGGTTCTCCAGTCCGGAAAAACCCTTGCCCTTGCCGCGCTTGAGCACTACAACAGATTTTGCTTTGTCCACTTCAATAATTGGCATACCGGCGATTAAGCTCTTGGGGTTATCGCGGGCGTCGGGATTGACCACATCATTCGCGCCGATCACCATCGCTACATCTGTGGCCTGCATCTCCGGATTGATCTGCTCCATTTCATAGAGCGAAGAGTACGGAACATTCGCTTCCGCCAGAAGCACATTCATGTGTCCGGGCATGCGGCCTGCTACGGGATGGATTGCATATTTCACCGAGACACCGCGTTCTTCAAGAAGATTGCCAAGCTCGCGGCAGGCATGCTGCGCCTGTGCGGTAGCCATGCCATAGCCGGGGACAAAAACCACCTGATTAGCATAGGCAAGCTGGACCGCAACGTCATCGATACTGACTTCGCGCATGGACCCAGAGACTGTGGTCGCCTCGGCAATGGCTGCACCAAAGCCGCCGAAGAGCACATTAGTCATGGAACGGTTCATCGCGCGACACATCAGGATTGACAGGATGAACCCGGAGAATCCATCAAGCGTGCCGGCAATGATCAGAACGTTGTTGCCCAGCACAAAGCCTGTGGCTGCCGAAGAGAGGCCGGCATAAGAGTTCAACAGTGACATCACCACAGGCATATCAGCCGCGCCGATGGGGATCACCAGCATGATGCCAAAAATGAAGGCGCAGCCCACCATGACATAGAAAAATGTTCCGGCCGCTGGATTCACCAGCCAGTAAATGAACGAGCCCACCATCAAAATGAACAGTCCCAGGTTAAAAATCTGCTGGCCTTTAAACATGATGGGCGTGCCGCGCATCATTTCCTGAAGCTTGGCGGCAGCGATCAAAGAGCCGGTAACAGTGAGCGACCCGAGCATGACTTCAAGACCCAGTGCGCCCATCTTTACGCCGCCGAGCCCGGAGCCATGAATTACGTATTCCGCAATGCCCACCATGGCAGCAGCCATAGCACCGCAGGCGTGTGAAAGCGCGGTCCGTTGCGGCATGGCAGTCATGGGAACCATGGCCATGGGTATGCCAATGACGGAACCCAAAATCATGCCAATCGCGATGTAGATGTAATTGTGAATATCAGGATGGAACAACGTGCCAATAACGGCGGCGGCCATTCCTGCCGTAGCCATGATCATGCCGCGGCGCGCTGAATCAGGATGGCTCAGCCCCTTTAATCCCAGCACAAATAGGCAGGAGGCAATCAGGTAAGTGGCTTCAATAAAATATTGAGCGTGGCTCACTTTTTCTCCTCCGGCTTGGCTTCTTTTGGCGTTTCTTTCTTTCGGAACATCTTGAGCATGCGGTCGGTAATCAGAAATCCGCCAGTCACGTTGATCATGGCGGAAGTAACCGCCGCGCAGCCCAGAATCGACGCAAGCATCTGGTGCCGGTCATAGTGCGAACCGGCGATCACCAGCGAGCCGATCAGTGAGATACCGGAGATGGCGTTTGTCGCTGACATCAGCGGCGTGTGCAGCAGCGGAGGCACGCGGGAAATTACCTGGTAGCCCAAAAAAGCCGCCAGCACAAAGACATAAAGCGACGCGATGAGAACGGCGGGACTCAATGACTGCGCTTGCGCCTGCCCCTTTTCCGCTAAAGCCAGGGCAGCGATAAATCCCACAGGATGAAACAATAAGTGCTCCATTCAGGTCTCCTTTAATTCCACAACTTGTTGCGCTAGGCCACTGGATGCCCGAGGGCTGCGGCCACTTTGGGATGGACATTACCACCTTGATAGGCGACGCAGGCGCCCTTCAAAATGTCGTCATTCATGTCGATTTTCAGCGTGCCCTTGTCATTGATGAGGGCCATAAAGCTGGTGAGATTGCGGGAGTAGAGCTGGCTGGCGTGTCCGGGAACCGTGGCAGGCAGATTGAGTGGTCCCATAATCAGTACGCCATTATGGTCCACATCTTCTCCAGGTTTAGTCAGGGCGACATTGCCTCCGGTGGAAGCCGCCAGATCCACCACCACTGAACCGGGACGCATACTCTTAACAGCTTCTTCGGTGAGCATGAGAGGCGCTTTGCGCCCTGGCACTTGTGCTGTGGTGATCACCACATCAGAAACAGCGGCACGCTTTGCGACCATGTCACGTCCACGCTGCAGGGCTTCAGGAGAAAGTTCTTTCGCGTACCCGCCTGCATCCTGGGTTTCAATGCCGCCCAGATCGACTTCCAGAAACTTTGCGCCCAGCGATTTAACGTCCTGCCCGGCGGCAGCGCGCACATCATAGGCTTCCACCACACCACCAAGCCTTCGAGCGGTGGCGATGGCCTGCAATCCGGCGACACCTGCTCCAAGCACAAGAACTTTGGCTGGAGGAACTGTGCCGGCAGCCGTCATCAACATGGGAAACATGCGGGGCAGCCGTGCAGCGGCAATCAGCACAGCTTTATATCCGGCAATGGTGGCCATGGAAGAAAGCGCGTCCATGGATTGAGCGCGCGTGGAACGGGGGACAAGTTCCACGGCAAACGCGGTGAGTTTGCGGGAGATGATTGGTTCCAGAGCAGCGAGTTCATCCAGCGGCTTGAGAAAGCCGATGATCACGGCATTCGCCTTAAGCCGGGCAAAGTCATCCGGCTCAGGCCGGTTCACGCAAGCCAGAATGTCAGCTTCCGGCAGCAGATCGGAACGGCCCATTACACTGGCTCCGGCGGTCTGGTAGTCGGCATCGGGAAATCCGGCGCGAACGCCCGCACCGGTTTCAATCCCAACTTCCGCGCCGGCTGCCACCAGTTTCTTTACCGATTCCGGCACCAACGCCACCCGGGCTTCACCTGGCTGCTGCTCCCGTGGGACCGCAATTCTCATATGTCCGTTTCCTCTCTCTGCAAAACTCGGTATGGTAACACCCAAAATATCCAGGAGAACATTATTCCTGAAGGCGCATATTTACAAAAGTATGACTTTTAAACGGAAGGGGCTGCCCAGACTGTGATGAGGATCACAAGAGGCCTTTTCGGGCGCGTTTCTGTCACGTGAAAATTTGTCCTGGGCCGGATTTTCGCCGTCGCGCGAGGCAACGCCGGGGGAGGACAAGCGACTTAGACTTCGCTACTGTTACGGATTTTTGGGGGGGGGACGCAGGTATGGCTGAGATACTGCTCGGCGTCCTGACAACGCATCTGGCATTTGTGACAACGAATGGGGCCTTTCACAACAACTTTGGATCGGAAAGCCTGAGGAGTGTTCACATTGGGTGGACTCATACTTCTCAAGCTACGCGATTCAAGGGGCGGTTGCAATACGAATCGGTCTCCGCAGGGATATTGGCTTCGTTTTCGAGGGTAAAAGGCAGCGGGCTGCACATTATCATCCGTTTCGTATTGCCCGGATGCTTTCAAGCTCCGGGCAGTTCTGCGTTTGGGGCAATTTTGTAATGTAGTTGTGCCGAGAGAAGACCGCGCGCAGGATTCCTGAAATCGTCGCCGTTACGCCGATTTGCTTCTCTGCAGACAAAAGCTCAAAGGGCAAAGACTAGCTAGGTGTCTTTGCCCGGACTGCTGAATGCGTTAAGGAACTGTGATCGTTTCCGACGAGGTCAGCGCGTGGCCGTTCGACTCGTACGCGACCACGGTCAAATGATGTAATCCAGCGGCCAGCGATACCGAAGTTGAGAGCCTCGATCCGCCGGCCGTGGTTTTGGCGCGATTATCAACGTAGAGGCGAATAGCCGTGATGGAAGTTCCGCTCGGCGGGGTTGATGCGGCAACAACCGAAACCGGGGAACCCACTTTTGAACCTGCCGTCGGTGTGCAGATTCTGACCCCCGCAGTTGCGGGAGCGCTGCAGGCGATCGCCGATAGAGAGACGCTTTTCTTCGTGATGGTATTCAACACGTCGACAGTAACAATCGTGAGGGTGTGCGGCCCGACAGTCACGGTGATGTTATTGCGAAGCTGATTCGAAAGGCTCTGAAAAACCTTCTTTCCATCGAGCCACTCTTCCATTCGTAGAATGTCGACAGGGCCGTTTCCTGCTGCGCGGACCGGAAAAGTCGCCCCCACCTTTTCTCCGGAAGCGGGCGAGCAGACCGTGCTCCCAGCAGCACTCGAATTCGGTGGTACACAATCAGGTTTTGCCGAGGTGTTCAGTTCCACCAGTAACGAAGCTAGAGAAGTTGAAACGATGTCCATCTGCCCATCATTCTTCAGATCATAGGTCAGAAGCCCGCTAATACCGGCATTGCCGAAGAAGCCGTTCGTAACAACCTGCTGCACGGCGCCGAACGTCCCGTTTCCCTTACCCAGCGCATTGCCCAGTCCCCGGTCGCTTTCAAATACCATGTCGAGTTTGCCGTCGTAATTGAGATCTGCAAGATCTACAAGTTGACCGAGAGCGTCGGTTATGACGACCGGCAGTTGCGGTAATTTCTTCGTGAAATGACCGGTACCGTCATTCACCCACGACTCAAGTGTTGTGTCTTCGCCGCAGCCTGGGCCGCAAAACGTCATACTAGTCAGGGCCAGGTCTGGCGCCGCGTCTCCGTTAAGATCACCCACGGTACCGGAGTTGTAAGTGCCAAAGATAGGCGCGTCAAAAGTTTGCCCGGCTGTGAAGGTGCCGTCTCCGTTGTTCAGGAAGATAGTGGTAGGCGCGCCCAGGACGACGAGGTCAATCTTGCCATCTTTGTTCAGGTCGCGTGGGATGATGAAAGACGTGGCGAAAGACGGAAGCGGCAGCATTTGGCCTGCGGTAAAGCCACCTTCGCCGTTGCCGAAAAAAATCTGCATATAATTCGTGACTGTGTCCGGTGTATCCGGCTTGGACGACGACACGGCGAAATCGAGCTTCCCGTCGTTATTAAAATCACCCACCGCGACCCAGTTGGGCGAGTCGGGCATGGGAATCGGCCGCACTGCGAACGTGCGATTGCCTTGATTGATTAGGAGGTCAACCGCGTGGCTCTGTCCGGTAGCAGCGAGAATATCCAGCTTGCCATCATTATTGAAATCGCCCACAGCGATGTTACCGGATGGCCCGTCGAGATGGCCGATAAACTCAGGCGATCCGAACTTGCCCCCGCCCGTTCCATACCAGACGACAAGTTGAGGGTTGGAACCATCGGTCGCGATGATATCGGGCTTTCCGTCCCGATCAATATCGGCTGCGACCGAGAATCCAAGCGATGAATTTGCCGGCGCCGGATAGATTGTGGAGTTGAAGCTGACCTGGGCGGTAACTGGAAGGGCAACACTGAGCACAACGAGAACTGAGAGAAACCGGTAACATGGCATGATTCAACTCCAGAAATGAACACGATTATTAAAGATGTCGGTTGGGGGCTGGGAAGGTCCTGCTACAGCCGGATAGACTTGCCTGAAAAAACTCTGGCCTAAGCAGGTGAGCGATAACAAGAGCGAAACGGCGATAACAAAGAGGCGTTTCATCGGCGATTTCCATTGCCTCGCCTACTGTGATGTACTACACGGGAAACGGAGTTGCCGCCCAAAATACCTGGATAAATTATTTAACTTCACATTAATAAACTAAAAGAGGGCCATTTCCTTTCGACGCGAAGTTGGGTAATGTGAGCCGAACTGAATGTTATTGATACATAAACAACTTAATGGTGTCGAGAGGGAGACTCGAACCCCACGAGCCGTTTAAGCCCTGCGAATTTTAAGTTGAGGCACTTAGCAGGAGTGAGCCAGCCAGGGTTGGGAAACGGCGGTCCACCGCTATGCCAGGTTAGTGGACCGCTGTAATTGTTAAAAGTCAGGATGAAAAGGCATACTCGGGAGTTGCGTCATTTGAGTCTTGCCTTTCTCCATTATTTCTTGGAATTCCTCGGCACTGAGTTGGCGAGCATTTGTGCGAACGAGTACGCGATTTTCATAGTTGTTTGGCATACATTTTCTCCTTTCCACATTGTCTTCTTATGGTAACCCTGAAGCCAGATGGATGCTTGAAAAATCTTGGACAGATGAGCGTCCCTCTGTTGCTGCCACAACATTATTTATAACCATGCACATTGCGAAAGTGCACTTTACCGGAAACCAGCAGCGCTGGACTGTGATGAGGATCACAGGGCAACAGGTTGAGGGCAATGGTGGTGGCTGAGAGAAGCGTCAGTATGTCGAAAAGAACAGTCTGAAGCATAATTACTTTTCAGTGACGCATCGCCTTACGCTGCGTTTCCTCTGACACTTTCACCTTCTCCATCCACTTCACTGCATCCATTTCGTACCCGACAAGCAAGCGTTGCAAATCCTTCGATGGGCGGGTTGTCGTATAGCCGCGCTTCCGGCTGCCAGCGCCAGTGCGCCATGATGCGGTTCGTGTATAACGCATTTTGCGCGCCACGGCCAGCGCTTCAGAGTAGGTCAGCGCAAAGCATTTTGTAGGGGACTCATTGCCAAGATTCCAAACGTATGCGAGTACCAAGCCGGGAGTCTTGGCATACTTGGGATCAATGCTAAACACTTGTTGCTGTGCTGCCTTCATCTGAATTGGGCATGCGATGAACTTTCCAGCTTGCACGTCACGATCCAAATAAGCGATAAGGTCAATTCCTCGATCACGTTCAGGCCGAGCTACTTCAATTCCAGCTTGCATAAGTTCACTCGCAAGCCAATTCCTGCCTGCCAATTCCACAAGCTGCGTATCTGGGTTTGCTTTGCGCATTCCTAATATGTGCAGGGGTGCTCCCGCAGCTTATCTGTGCCGAGATCACGCACCAGAACTTGAATCTTACTTGGCCCATCAGGCCGTGCTGCGTATGCGGTTCTTCCAATGCTGTACAAGCTAGCAGCACACTCGTAATTGATCTGTCGCGCTTGATCGCCGGAGGTGCTCCTGGATTGAAGAAGGGCCGTGCCGGTCGTTTTGATGCCAGCCAGAGCCATTGAACGGTTTGCTGCGGTCAACACAAGTATCAGTGGAAAATCGTCACTGATGGCAACGCGCCGTCTTAGATCAAACGCTTGGCCGGAAGATAGAAAGTAGTATGGCGCGGCATCGTGTTTCCTACCATCGTGAATTACCACTTGCCCGCCAACGACAAAAAAAGAATCGCCATGGACAACAATTGCAGCACTCTGGTCAATGCCGATTCCTAGTAGATCAGGGTGCTTGGAGATAACCGGGTGCAAATCGGCTTCGCGTTCGCGTGTGTCAACATGCTGGTCAATTGCTGAGCTAGGAAGTAGCCCGAAACCGGTGGTGTATCCGGGGGCCATCATTATTCTGTTATCGCCGTCGGGGTTCCTTGGGGTGCCTGGCGCGCCGCGCACAAGAAATGAGCCCTGAATGGTTGCGCCAGCAGAACCGCCACCCACAACGCCGCCTCTCGCTAATAAAGCTTTGATTTCCGTTTCCACTGGAGTGCCAAGATACGCATCCACCAGTCGCCATTGGCGGCCGCCATCTATCCAAATGCCATTTGCATGCCGGAGTGCCTCAATGAAGCCCGCCGAATTGGCACGCGCACGATCACGAGTATGAAGCACGGTAACTGAACGCACCCCGAACCCCTTGAGAAACCCAATACGCATGCGTTCCACATCAATTTTGTCGTCAGCCTCAGCGGTGGGAATCAAGACGAATTCAGCGTTAGGGCCGCCTGCAAGAGCTACAAAGCGGTCCTTAACCTCGTTCGTTAATTGGCCACCCCCCTGTATTACAAGCCAACCTTTTTCTGGCCCTATTGTCGGGGAATGGTCATAGTCCGAAAGCGCAACTGCGGAAATGGAAAGCATCACGAAAGTGGCAATAGCTATGTGGTTCAACGGCATGCCTCCTTACTTTCTATTGGCGGTTACTAAGGCAAATTGTAGTGCAAGCAGAGCTGGATTCGACGTTATTCGACGGATAAGTTGCTCTAACCTCCGAGCCTCCAAACTCTCGCTCACTGCTCGGAATCGCCGGGCCGGGAGAATCGAAAATGAAAAACCACGAAGCCAGCGGAGTCGAAGGGGGAGACGTCGCCGAAATCCTGACGTGGGTTGTTGGCTTTTTTGCGATAACGGTCGTTTACACTCTTAACCCGTCAATGTGTGTAATGGCGATTTATCAACAGTTAGCACCGCGACCGCAGACATCGTATACTCCCGATTTCCCTAAAACATTCAGCTTCTTGTCAATTGAGGCTCAAAATGAACGATCAGCAAAAGAAAAATCAGTATTCTGGAGTGCGAGATCAAGAGATACGTGCGGCTCTGGATCAGCATTGGGCGGCGTCCGATGCCAACGATTTTGAAGCGGAGCACCGCATCTATCGCGAGGACGCGGTGCTGGAATACCCACAGTCAGGCGAGCGAACTCGCGGTCGAGCGAACATACAGGGCCAGCGCGCTAGTCAGCCGAGCAATAAGCGCTTCGCTGTCCGGCGAATCATTGGCAGCGGCGATCTTTGGATCACCGAATTCATCCTGACATATGACGGCAAGCCGTCCTACACCGTAAGCATCATGGAGTTCAGCGGCGACGAGGTTGCGCGGGAAACACAGTACTTTGCGGATCCGTTCGAGGCCCCCGCATGGCGCGCTCAATGGGTCGAACGGATGGACACGTAATCACAATGGCATCGTCATCGTAAATAGCGTGTTCCGCGTTTGCATCGTCGGCTGCCGACGCGGGCAGTGCGTACTCAGGGCTTTTATGTATCTGTTCTTCTTGCATGAACCGTTCTAGGTGCGGTTCGCTTTCATGCCGACTGTGGCGCGTTCTGTCTACCCTTATTCCGTATGTTTTACCGCCGTTGCGTGGGTATACGTGGTATACTTAGACTTCCAGTTAAGTGATTCACCAGCGGTTAGCGAGCCGGTCCAGCCTTTAAAGCGACAACCCACCTCACAGTAACCAGTCAATCTTCTCAGCAGGAAATATCAAAAAATTTAAGGAACAAAAACAATATGGAACAAGGAATTGTGAAGTGGTTTAACGACGCCAAAGGATTTGGATTTATTACCCGCAACAGCGGTGAGGGAGACGTATTCGTACATTTCTCGGCGATCCAGTCCAGCGGTTTCAAGAGCCTGCCGGAAGGCCAGGCGGTAGAATTCAGCGTCACCAAAGGCCCCAAAGGCTGGCAGGCAGAAAACGTAAAAGTTCTGTAAGCCAAATCATCAAATCACTGCCCGGACGCGCGTTGAGTGCTCCGGGCAGTCCTGCGTTTGGCGGGTTCCCCTTCATTCGCATCGCCTGGCCCTGGCAGTTCATCTGAAACATCAGTTCAATCTGCACTTTCAGCTTCGCTGGAAATCATTTGCTTTAGCGTCTGCTGAAGACTAATCTGAAGGCAGTTGTTCGCTCTCCTCGCCGCATCTGTGGGATTTACCACTCCATTTCTCGCGACGTTCTCTGCGCAACCGATTGGTAATCAGGGGCTCATCATGAACTCGGTGCTTTTAGCTTGCGCCGGTCACGTGAATCGAGCGACAGCAGGATTAGATCTGGAAGGGGTTTTTATGGACACAAGTACGATTTGTCTCAGCATTTTTGTCGCTTTTATTTCAATGGTTGCAATGCTCAGGATTTACAGGATGCGAACGGTCCGCGTCCACGTGGCAAGCTATCGTTCACAAGTCATGTGTCCAACCTGCCACTCCATTACAATCCGCGGTAAGGAGAAGTGCCTGTACTGCGGAACGACTCTGCGCGCAATATGAAAACGGCTGCTTGTTTCAGGCTCCACTGCCTTATGTTTCAGGCTCCACTGCCTTATACGGAAGTTCTTACAAATTCAATGGTTGTCCAGCAAGTGTGTATGCGTTAAAGCACTCGTAAAGGGAGAAGAAAACGATGAGTTCCAATACTGAATCCAACACAACAGCAGACAAAAAGACAAAAGCTGGTTCACCAGATGTAGTCGATAAATTCGCTGAAGCTCGCCTGGCCAAGAAGAAACAGCGGCGTCGGGCACATCGGGCAACGATTAAAAGGTCGAACACCGGCGGGTGACACCTATTTAAACGCCTTCTTGTCCCAAACCGCCCCCCCCATCCATGATTAAGACAAGGCTATGAACAAAGGCCGCCTGGAAGCGTTCAGTGATGGTGTCCTTGCCGTCATCATCACGGTCATGGTGCTGGAAATGAAATCGCCACAAGGAACGAGCCTCGCCTCGTTACGCCCAGTCGTTCCCATTTTTCTGAGTTATATACTGAGTTTCGTTTACATCGGCATTTATTGGAACAACCATCACCACCTGTTACACGCAACGCAACGCGTCAATGGCGCGACGCTGTGGGCAAATCTGCACCTGCTATTCTGGCTCTCACTCGTTCCATTCACGACTGCCTGGATGGGTGAGAACCACTTCGATTCGTGGCCGGTTGCTGTATACGGCATAGTCCTGCTGTTGGCTGCCATTGCATATTTCATTCTCACAAGAGCTCTCATTCGTCTGCATGGGCACGGCTCGCCTTTGGCGATGTCCATTGGGAGCGACAAAAAGGGACAAATTTCAATCGCAATCAACGCGGCGGCAATTCCGTTGGCCTTTGCGCGGCCGTGGATGGCTGGCGCATGCTATGTAATCGTTGCGATCATGTGGCTGATCCCCGACCGCCGCATCGAGCGGAAGCTGGCGGAGTAAGCAGATGTCCTTTTGAGCGACAAAAATAACTCCATATACTTGGTGCCGAGAGGGGGACTCGACCCCCACGGGCCGTTTAAGCCCTGCGGATTTTAAGTTGAAGCGGTAAGCGGGCGTGACCCTGAGCGTAGTCGAGGGGAGACCGCTGCCGAAATCCTGAGCGAAGCGCCAGCGGAGTCGAAGGATCTCCAGTGATCTTGGTGCCGAGAGGGGGACTCGAACCCCCACGAGCCATTTAAGCCCTGCGGATTTTAAGTTGAGGCGGTAAGCGGGCGCGACCCTGAGCGTAGTCGAAGGGGGAGACCGCTGCCGAAATCCTGAGCGAAGCGCCAGCGGAGTCGAAGGATCTAGTGATCTTGGTGCCGAGAGGGGGACTCGAACCCCCACGAGCCGTTTAAGCCCTGCGGATTTTAAGTCCGCTGCGTCTGCCAGTTCCGCCATCCCGGCCTGGATGACCTAAGCTCTTCTACAATAACAGTTTACCGGATTTCCCGTGACTCGCTCCCAATCATGCGAGAAGTGCTGGTGTGAGTTTTGGTGTCAGTTGGCCTTTCTAGTCGCTGTCTCTCCAAAGTGCAATGCGCCGTATATCTCCCCGCCATGAGCAACAGGCATTATTCAGCGTAGACTTGAAGCATGGCACAAATAGACAGATCACTCAAGTTCACAGGCAGCGGTTGGGGATGCAGTATGTGTGGTTGGACCGTGCCGTTCCTTGAACAGACCGAGGAGCCAGAACAGAGCATCAAGATTGCGTTTGAGCAGCACAATTGCGCAGATTACCCACTACGGGTGAAGAGCCGCGAAAATATGAATGAAGCAGTCTACCGCCGTGTCCGTAAGGAGCCGAAGAATTGAGCACCATGCGCTAGTGCAACGCCCCTTCCTTTAGCGCCACGCTCTTATTCCAACGAACTGCCGCACGTTTAACAACATTCTTACTCTTCAAATATTCATGAACTGCCTTAGCCGCTTCTTTCTTTGCATCAGTAAAAAAGCGTGAATATCCCTCATTCACGCGACGGTGCTTTCGTGTCGAATCGAAGATTTGCCACGACCACGACCATTTTCTGTGCTCGAAGCGTATGTCTACAGAACATCTATAGCGGCGACCACTGGCATTTCTCGCCTCGGCGAATCCTCGTTGAAGCCATCCTACGGTTTTCAGCGCCATACTTTTAGACTGCTACTAAGTTTATCAGGGCTGACTGCGCTTACCCAGTAGAAAAGGCGGTACGCAGTACGCTGCTTAGGCTTCAGCACCTGCCATTCAAGATGATATTCCAATCGTACTTGTATTTCGCCAATAGCCTATTCTGCATCTGCACTGCCTGATCCTTAGTGTCGGCACAGTGAGCACGATAATAAAGACACCAGCCGTCTCGCAGATGCGACTGAATAATCTTCCCAAGGTGAGAGCCATCACGCCCGTATTGGCACATTCGCCGTTTCTCATTCAATGTCTCACCGACATAGTGCGGCTGAATATCGCCGCCACGCGGTCCGCCCGTGCCTAGTTCATAGCAGCACGGCCCATCATAATCAAAAATCTCGTCGTACCATCCACGTTTGTCAGCCGCTTCCGCCAGTCAGTCCAACTCATAGAAAAAGGCTAACCCGGTTCTGATCTTGCTGCCCGGAGATGAATCAAGATTGCAAATGGAAAATTGGGAGTCAGTAGGCCAAGTCGCTATGCCTTTTCCCAAGAGCAGGGCGGGGAACTCCCCGGCTACCTCCTTGAACGTGACCTCCCTACCACCCTTTTGGTGCCTAGTTTTGGGGCCAGTTCTTTTCCCCAGAGCAGGCGATTTCCGGCAGCTTGGCCAGAGCGCATCCGCTGATTTCATGGGCAGAATGCGCGATTGACAGTACGTGGCATCATGCGGTAATTCCGTGAAATTCTCAAAAGGGATTTTAAGTCCGCTGCGTCTGCCAGTTCCGCCATCCCGGCCTGGGATGATCCATTTTATATTGTCGCTGCGCTCCAAGCCGCTTGAGAGCCCTTGAACCAATGAAATATTCTCTCCTGCTTCTGAATTAGCGGGTATAGTCCGGCCCGGCCTGCCTCCCTTGGGTATTTCTCCTAGCCAGCCAGCGGGAGAATGTCCACGGTCGACGCAAGCACCTTAATTCTGCTCTATGTAATTCTGGAGCCAGAGTTCCTGAAATTTATTTGTGCCTGTTCAGGTAAGTTCAATGTCGGGTATCTATTTGGTACAACCCGCTGTTCTGGAATACCCATCACAATTTTCAGTTTTGTGGGGTTCTACCAAATGTCCAGACAACTGTGCCCTTTAGTCATTTTCGTTGCTGCCATAACACTCGCGGGGTGTGCGGGGGTTTCCGCGGGCGTGCCAACGCCGACGCCAACTCCGAACGTACCTACGCCCACGCCAACGCCCACGCCAACTCCGGCGACGCTTCAGTCGTCAGTGAACCACATTGTTATTCTGGCCCAGGAGAACCGGTCATTTGACCACTACTTTGGCCACCTGATGCAGTACTGGCAGCAAAACGGCTTTCCCCAGGCAACCAACGGGACCACATTTGACGGCATGCCGGATACCGCCACGAACGTAGGCGATCCGCCCGCCGGTGGCGGCCCAGCGCCGACGATTCAGGCCTTCAAGTTGCAAACCATGTGCGTGGAAAACCCCAGCCCGTCATGGAATGAAAGCCACGTTGACTTCAATAAGCATGATCATGTTTCAACTGTCTTCATGGGCGATGGATTTGCCCAGACAGCAGGCCATGAAGGCCCGATCCATGACGTGATTGGAGCACGCGTGATGGGCTATTACGATGGTGACAGCCTGAATTACTACTACTTTATGGCCTCGAATTTCGCCACGTCGGACCGCTGGTTTTCACCTGCCATGTCACGCACCCAGATCAATCGTGAGTACCTGCTGGCAGCGACCTCTCAGGGCCATGCTTATCCGCCGGACGCAACCACCGGAGCTCTGACCGCCAAGACAATTGCGCAAGTGATGGATGAAAACCAGATTACCTGGAAAGATTATGTTCATCCTTTACTCGGGACAAACCCATGCGTTACCGCAACTTGTCTCATGGGGCAAAGCTATTTGAACCAGTTTACCTATGCGAGCACCATCATAAATAAAGAGCCGCAACACCTTACAACCGTGGACCAATTCCTTGTCGATGCCAATAATGGCACTCTGCCTCAAGTCTCTTTTGTTGAGCCGGCATCAGCCGAAGGACTGGATGAACATCCCACTGACCTGGGCAGCGGCGCGAATGATATTCAGACTGGCGCCAAATTCGTGGCTTCACTGATCAATGGCTTGATGGCAAGCCCTTCCTGGAAAGATACGATCTTTATCCTGACCTGGGACGAGTTTGGCGGGTTCTATGACCACGTTTCCCCAATGCAGACCGTCAGTCCTGATGGCATTGCCCCCAAAGACCTCCGTCCTGGTGACGATTGCACGAACAAGGATGGAAGTATTAATTCCAGTCCGACCTGCAATTTCGAATTCTCGGGTTATCGGCTGCCGTTGGTGGTAATTTCACCTTTCAGCAAAAAGAATTATGTTTCCCATGTTCCCATGGACTACACCGCCATGCTGAAACTGATTGAAGAGCGTTTCAATCTGCCAAATCTCACGGCCCGCGATGCAGCCCAGCCTAGTATGGCGCAGGAATTTTTTGACTTTAACGCAAAGCCGTGGGCCACTCCTCCTACGCCGCCAGCACAATTGACGAACGGCGCATGCTATCTGGACCATTTGCCGTAGTCAGGAAGTGCCGCCGCTCGGGGGATTGGGCAATTCAGTAGATTGTCAACTGCTCAATCCCTTTATCTATCCGGGTTCCTGATAGATGCCGATCGCGTTACTGCCCAAATCAAGAAATCCTATGTACTCCACCAGCTCCGACTATCGACATTCCCACGTTAGAAGTCTGCCTACGATTTGATTACCTTCAATATCGAATAATCCTTGAAGCGCTCCACTGGACCATTGCGTGCTGCAAGAGAGCAAGTGCGATTTCCCATTGACAGACCGGTTCCCTGTCACCGTTGCCGAAGCCGGTGATGTACACCGTAAGATTGAATCCGTTGGTTGAGGCATTTGGGGCATCAAGCGCGTGGGGAGCGGTGGAGGTATCGAATGCATTGACAGCATTGCGGCTGTTTGCCGCCACTTCTGCTGGGTTCATCTCACAATGTGAATTATGAAAGTAACAGCGGCGAATGACCAATTCCACCGTGGCAGCAAGATCGGGTGCGTGGCTCAGCAACCGGCACAATTCCTTGGCAAAGGCTTCATGCTTTTCAAAAGACTGGCGCACGTCTTCATCCACAAATACCAGGTCGATATATGAAACAAATTTGCGGTCCGCGCGGAAGATTTCCTCTTCTGGAAAAATATCATTACTAAACCACGCGTCACACTTCGCGGTTGCCAGCGGAAATTCTGGCCCATTGATTCGCGCCAGAAAAGCTGCGAGCGGAGGATATGCTGCGGCTTCAGGAATTTGCGCAATCAGTTCGGGATTTGCCTTCAGATCGTAATATCGAATTGACGGGCCATCAGAGCTCCAGGGCAGCTCCAGTGCGGGATCGTCGCGGCCAAGCTCGACAGAAAAGTCAGCCTGCATCAGTCATTCCATGATGGCGGAAGAAGTGCATGATCTGGCGTTCTGCCCAGCGACCGTCATAGCCGTTAGGTTGCTCGAGAAACGCGCAGTGGCCTCCGTGCGCCGTTTCTAAAAAAGTGATATGCGGATTGGCCATCATCTTTGCCCGAGTTTCCGGCAGCAGCCGTATGAAAGGATCGTCGGTGGCGTGGATTACCAGGGTTGGGAGCACGATTTTCTCAATCACGCGCGATGCAGCAGCGCGGCTGTAATAATCATCGGCGCTTTCGAATCCGCAATAGCGTGCTGTGACAACATCATCAAACTCACGAATACTGGCCGGCCAGCGCTCAACCTTCTTATATATCCCGGGAAACAACTTGCGTTTTCGCTCATAGGTCCGCATGAGGCTGACCAGGAATTTCCATTCATAAATTTTGTTGCCGCCCACGTGCATGGCGTCGGCTGAGGCGGCCAGGTCCGCTGCCGGAGAAACCGCCGCGATTGCCTTCAATTCCACAGGCACAACATTTCCCAGCTCTCCGGCAAGTTTCAAAACCAGGTTCCCGCCCATGGAATAGCCAATCAATCCCACGCGACTCACTTTTCTCTGTTCAATCACCGTACGCAGCACGGCGCCCACATCACTGGAAAGGCCAGAATGATACAGTGACGGAGTAAGCTGTCCGGTGCCTCCGCACGTGCGCATATTCATCCGGACAACGTTCATTCCGGCGTCCCAGGCCTTTCCGGCATTTCCAATCACATACCGGGAAAGGCTGGAACCTTCAAGCCCGTGCACGATGATTACCGTCGGCCGGCGCTCGGCATCGGCGTGCCAATGGCAGTGGCACAGCACTTGAGTATCGGAGTCCACGCGATACAGGCATTCTTCCGGTTCGGGCAGGTTACTCGTGCGCCGCAGGAAATTTCCTGCCAACGTCATGGCATGGCGGTTGCGCAGGTACGGCCGCGGAACGTAAGGATCGAAAACCGGAATACTGGGTTTTTCAGCCATACTTCAACAACATTCTCAGCGTTGGAACAAGCCGTATGGATTAAACGTGCAGTTATAATTTTAAACGAGCTATTCCGATATGCCGATTTTTGAATATGTCTGCCAGCTCTGCAATCACTAATTTGAAGCCATTGTGATGGGAAGCAAAAAGGCCGCGTGCCCCAAATGTGAGAGCAAGCGGCTAAGCCAGCAGCTTTCCAGCATTGCAGTGCGCGGAGAGAAATCGCAGGAAGCCAGCGTTTCCACCGGCTGTTGCGGATCATGCGGAACCCCCGTGGCCCGGGTGCCTGCTCCATGAATCCGGCGCCTGCTCCATGAATTAGGATTACTCGGTCGGGCCGGTCTGCCCGCTTTTCCCGATCCGCAGATCCAACGTGTGAGACGCTTCGGCTCGCGTCGCATCTGTGCCATTATGAGGGGACCTCTTGCGGCATTCTGACGGATGTGAGCGCGAATCGTGTAAAATGGGTTTCTTAGCCTTTACGGTGGGTATAGTTCAGTGGCAGAACGCCAGACTGTGGCTCTGGATGTCGTGGGTTCGACCCCCACTACCCACCCCAATTTCCTCTTTCTAATCAATCGCTTATAAAACCAAGTGTCACATCCGTGTCATGCAGTGTGCCGCTTTGGGTTTTCGTAAATTACAGCCAAAAGGCGATTTTTAATGCAACCAAAAATGTTACAGTCAACCCTGCGCCGCTACTGCGGCAATGGAGTAACCAATGAAACTTGCCATTCGCATCCTCAGTGTCGTGGCCTTAACCTTTTGCTTTTGCTCGGTAGTAAGCGCTTCCGGAGATCAGCCTATTCAGGCATCTATAGCTCCGCCCGCGCAGAAGTGCTGCATTCCACCGAACTGCCCCCCGTGCGGCTTGCCGCCTTCTTTACAAAAATAATTCTGTTCTGGCTTGTTAGTCCAGGCGTAGAATTCCGGCTGCATCCCTCCAACCATTAGCGAGCGAGGTACAGCCGGATTATGATTGTCTTAGAATTGTGCATCATCGTAGCTAGTGCCTGCCTTTGCATTATCCTGCTTCGTAGCGACATCCACGCCACCTTACCCGCCTTCAGCCGATATGTATTTTTCCAGACATTCGCCTCTATTGCTTCACTCTCCATTTACAGCATCGGCGGCAGGACTTACTTTGTCACCTACTATGTGCTGATATTGTTTGGCTGCATCCTTGCCGCCGTTGCTGCTGGAGAGCTTGCAATTCAATTACTTGGACCGAGCGGAGCATTGCCGGACTGGGTGCATAAAAGACGGACATTGATGGCTGGGACTGGCATCGCCGCCGCGCTGGCTGCTGCGTTCCCGCTGTGGGCGTCCCATGGCGAAACTCATGTACGCGCCTGCATCCTTGCTGAACAGTGGATGGCCGGGGCTTTATGGGTGACGTTTACCTTAATCTTCATTTTCTGGCGGACATTAAAGGTTTTCCGCCGTCAAACTAGAGCCGCATTAATCTGCTTCGGCTTCGTTCTCTACTTCACGGTTTGCAGTATTACTGTCTTTTTTAGAGGTCGTGGCGGACTTGAAGCAGCCATAGCAGCTAGATATGCCGGGATGGGCTCATACCTTCTGACTCTTTTGGTCTGGACTGGCGCGCTTCTGATGAAAGCGCCGGTATTCAAGAAGGCCACGCCAGAGAAGGTAGAAATTGTAATGAAAGATTTCGAGGATGAGAAAGAAGCGGTTATCACAGCCGCAGCAGCGCAGTAAAAAAATACCTAAATCGCAGCGCCACAGGGAAATAAAGCATGATCGAACCGAACGACAATTCACTGGTTGAACTAATTGAAAATCTTGGGAAAGTAAAGGTCAACGAGGACCGCAAAGCCGAATATCGCCGCATTCGGGAAAAGTGCGACAAGGCCTTCCTGCCATTCGCGGAATCACAAATCCAGTTCATCGACAAGGACAATCTGGACGAAGAAGCAGCACATATCCTGGCCCTGCACGAGGGCGCTTTCACGCTTCGCCGGGAGTGTGATAGCCTTCTTGGTTCAAAATCCGTCGAGGAATCTGAGATCGCACCGCCTTCCGCCAAAATAAGAGAAATATTTGATGATTGCTGCGCGCGGATAGAAAATATTTACAGCCTGCGCCGGCCAGACCTTATGGAGTCGGTGGTCGCGGTGCTGTGAGCACAATGCCAGAATTGAAATCACCGCCAGATATCGCGTTCGTGCGCCAGCAAATTGAACGCTTGGAACAGGAGTTGTCCGTCTGGAAGGCCACTGAAAAAAACCTGCTGGCGATAAAGGCTGGCGCTCCGGCCATGGGCTTCGCTGGCATGTTCACCAACATGTCGCCCTTTGATGCCATCTGCTCTTTCCTGAAACGTGTAGGCAACCCGCAGCCGCGAGCAATAATAATTACTGCGGTCATCGAAGGCGGAGCATCGCTCGGAGCCCACAAAGAAAAGAGCATCAACCAGTCGATCTCAACCAACGTCGGACTAAAGAAATTGAAAGAGAAGAATGGCCTTGTCGGTCTGCCCTCATGGCCAGATGATAAATTTCATGGTTCCTGACGTCTGGAATCAACAACTCCATGCTCACGAATATGGAGCGATGGCGCTTATAGGGATGGGGTACAATTTAACGCCATGGAAAACACAGCTTATATTACTTTTATCATTTGCCTCATCGCATATTCCGTCGTCAAGAGCCAGCATAAAAAAGATACAGGCCTTGCCGCTTTTCTTGGTTTCATTGTCGGGATACTTTTGGGAGTATTCATCGAATCAGTGACCGGATCGCCAAGCACTGGTAGACTTGCCTCCAGTTTCGGATATATGTTCAGCGGCCTATTCGCACTCATGCATTCACGACGCCACAGATTAAACCAGGCAACCCCAGACGAACACGGAAAGGCCCATGAGGCATCCGCTGGACAGAAAGCGCTGAAGAAGTAAATGAACGGCTCTCCTGCTCTCTGGCCTTGGAAGATTATCGGTTTCGTTATCCGGTTGATTAAAGAGTTATGGAGAAAACTGCCGCTGCGTGACAAATCAAATTGCGAGGGCTAAAATAATCGGCATTGTGAAGAAGCTCATTTTCGTAGCTGGATTGGCCGTATTTAATATCTTCAAAGCATTTTTTCTAGGCATTTTTATAATTATCTTACTTGCCATGACTGAAATTGAAGATGTGATTTATAACTTCTTTGCGAGAAGGAACGGCAAACCAGAGCGCGCCATGCTTGATTCCATATATTCCATAATAAAAGTTCAGAAGAAATGAATCTGTGGTTCGTCTACGCTGCCCTTCTGCTTCTGATCGTCCTAGTGTTCAACATCGTCAGATCAAACGAAAATTAGTTCGTTAAATCAAACGGAGAAATCGGGGACGCTATGGGTCGTGCCGCGCGTTACAATGCATGGACGCGTAGGTCGCTATGGCCGCTGTCACTGCCGTTATGCGAATCAAAAAACCTGAGGCCGTTATACTCTCAATAGACCAAGTCGGGAAGTTCGATTGTGTAACGCCTTCACAGGTTAGGGTGTAGTTGGTATCGGCAAAGGCGCTGGCCCATGTTACTGGTGTTGTGCAGGAAGAGCCCGCAGCCGCCGTTGTGGAACACAAAGAGCCAAACCGCTGAGACCTTGTGGCAGGCTGTGCATCAATCAATATCCAGGCTGTAGATCCCGCTGAGTCAATAGCAAGGAACTGCATTACCTGGCCAGTGCGGAGAGTGATGGGAGAGCTATTATTTCCCAGCCCAATATTTCCACCTGTAGCAAACTGGCAAGCGGTATTGCCCTCAAGAGTGAGTATTTCACCCGGCAACAATGCAGATGTGATGGTTGTGATCGCACCGCCGCTACATCCGTTGATGAACGCCGAATTTGCATTCTGAATATTTAAAGTTGTGGTGGTTGTGGCGTAACCGGGAGTTGCGTGCGTAGTGGAAGGCGCTGGCGTGGTGGCTTCAAAATGATTGTCGACAAGTTGAACAATTGCACTCGAACCTCCGGAAATTCCATTTACAACTTTATCGGGAGTTCCATTGAACGTCCAGTTTGTCAGTTTTGCTATGTAATGTGTTGCATTACTGGCATCACTAGAATCAATAATTGCTCCCGCTCCGGAGTTAGTTCCTACATTGCCGTTGGCTACCCCGCCATCAAGCAATGTTCCGCTGTTGAATACACTTGTAGGGGTTTTAAACTGAAATAAGATTTTGTCTGCTTCAGCGTGGGAGTCTCGAAAAACGCATACGGCGCATCCATTGATTAATACTCCAATGTCTCCACCTTGGATGGTGGAACCATATAACCAATTAGAATATGGTTGGGTAGTATCGGATGTATTGGTTACACCCAAATATATTAATGTTCCACCGCTCGCAGATTCTCCAAAGATATTATTAACAAAGACATTTTGTCCTACTGCGCCCTCAGCTCGTAGTGCTGAACCAATAGTGGTATTACCAGTCGGAATTATTATATTCAAAAGTTCAAAACTGTTAAATTGAACTACACTGGTTGCAGAATCAATTCTGCCCTTAATGTGAACAGCCGATCCTTTAAAATTTTGAAATGTGATTCTCTGAATCTTGGATGACTCAAAGTTACTTCCTACCGCAAGATTACTCGCTGACACATCAAAAAACATGCCATCCTGACCAGTATTACCGGCAGTGGCTTCCAGTTCAAAATCGTGCAGTAAAACTCCTTGCACTGAGATAGCAGACACACTAGCTGGCATAATAAAACCAGGACCAGTTCCAACCAACTGAATTTTGGTGCCTTGAATATTCTCTATACCTGACCCGGATATTTCCAATCCGCTGCGAACCACGAAATGGTCCAGGGTGTAAATCTGTGGCCCCAAAAGTATATGCACCGCTGCCGTAGTTCCCGGATCGAACGTACCAATAGCCGTAGGGGCTAGCAATGATCTTCCGTCTAAAATACATCCTACTGATGGACAATCGGCTTCAGCCAATCCCCAACTGGCATACTGATCGACATGGATTATTTCCAGACCGTTTTCGCTTTTACTGGTAAATTTTTCCGGAACTGTAAAGGTTGTGCCGTCGTCTGTTGCCGAGGAGTTGCCGATGGTGGACGATGATGTGAATTTAGTGATTGTGTTGGTCGCCCCTGACAAAGCCGGAATATCAGTCAAGAACGCTACAGTCGCTGGAGATCCATTGTTATTAATGAATCTCGGTCTGTGTAGAGACGAATCGGCATACAGGATGTCTTGTCCTACTACTCCTGTTGGTGCTGCGCCTTCAACCATCTGTAATGTGGTAAAAGGGCTTCCGCCTGGCACTGACAGCGTGACTGGATAATTGAAACATGCTGGCGTGGAACTGCTTAGGTTGCACTCTGATACCGTGTATATCCCAGGCACAACCCAGAAGCCAAAATTTCCTGTTGTGTCTGCGTTGGCTATGCATGTGCTCGTGCCGGCCAACACTACCTGCGTTGTCGATCCGCACGGCGTTCCCAATCCTGAATCGGTAAATGTAGTGGCTTTATTGGTGCATGGCGTGGTGGGAGTAGCGCCCACGGCCGGCGATCCGCAGACGGTAATCCCTGCGCTTGGCACGGTGATAATCATGTTCCCTGAGAACACGCTGGTTCCGATGGTCCAAGCAATATCATCTTTGCGCGCGCCCTGGGCGAAGGTAACAACGGCAGACAGCAGCAGACACACGAATGCGAGTGTTTGGAAATACTTTTTCATTTGAGGTAATTTTCCTTAGAGAGAGAAGATGAAGTTTTCGATTGCGTCGATTGCGCCAGAGAGGTTATTGCTCTGGTCAAAAAGCGTGGTCGTACTCAACACAGGCGCTGGCTCATTGAGCTGATCGACAATGATTTCATTGCCTGCAATGGTCACTAACAACTGCACAGCAGTAGACGGCGGAATAACGGGCATAAGTTTTAAGGGGAGTTGCGCTACTGAATTTTGTGAGTAAGGATCTTGTGGCCCATGTCTGTGGTCGGCGGAACGGTGATCCTCTTTACTGTCTTGGGGTCAAGTTCCATCAGTTCGTCAAAGGTGCCGATGTAGTCAGGGTCGGGATTATTTGACTTCTTTGATGGTGCCGAGTTTGCCGCGCTTGCGTTCTCCGGCTGCTTCTCGGGCGGCTTTACTAGCCTTAAGCTGCGTTTCTGCGGACGCGAGATTTTCGGCTTCTCCATGGCTGAACTGTGCTCCCTTGAATTTTAATACCTTTCCGTCTGTCGTTTCCACTGTAATTTTCTTATTTTTGAGGATATCGTTGGCCTCATCCAGTTTGTCTTTCAGATCCTCGGCTGATTCGCCGCGAAACAGAAACTCATCACCCTTTTCATGGTAGGCTTCGAGGCCAGTTTCTCGCAGAGCATCGGCTTTGGCCTTTAAAAGAGCGTTCCCTGCTTCATATCCGTACTTGTCATTGAGGGCTTTGAGGCCGTCAGCGTCGGACATGGCATAGGCTTTGGCGTTGGCTGAATTTTCCGCAGCCGTAAACGCTTTTTTGTTCGGCAATCCGGTTACATCGCTGACGAAGTGGCCGCGCACCTGATCTTCAGGCGACAATTTATCAAATTCGGCGCGCAGGTCGGGATACTGGCCACGGGTTTGTGATACCGGCTCCGCTGGCGGCTGGTTTTTGGCTTTTATCGCAGCCACATTATCAGGTTTAAGTGAATCAGCCAGTAATTGTTCCATGTTTTGTTCTGTGGCTACCTGTGGCTGTGGTAAGCGGGTCCCATTCTTCTGTACTCTGGCAATTTTAGGTGCGGCCGCTGGCTGCGGCGCTTCTTCAGGCGGCAACACGGCTCTGCCATTGGCATTTGCGGCAGAAATATCCTGTAGGGCAGCAGCCGGCGTTCTGGCGATGGTTGGCCGGTTGGCAATCACAGCCTGGGCTCTTGCCGCCATCGTTTTTGGAATCGCGACGTCTGGAAAGAACGTATTCAGGACTTTGTAGTGCCACGCTTCCGCTTGTCTCTCGGCGTCGGCTTCGCGTTCGGCCTTTGATGCGCCGGCAGATAGATCATTGGTGGGTTCTGGCCGGTTGCGGCTGATTTCTACGCCCATGTCTCGCGCATTATCCAGTTCGTCGGGCGAGAAGTCATCCATGATCTTATTGATGATGCTGGAATTGGCTGCTCCGGGCTTGAGCTGCGCCTCGCGTGTTACATCAATTCCGCGTGACCGGGCCACTTTAATTAGAGATTTGTTGTCCAATGCAGTCAGCGCTTGATTCAGCACAGCTTCCCCGGAGCGCACACGCGGCGCATCCGCATTGACTGTTGATGGTGCCTCATTATCTTCAGGAATGGATACTGCTGGCTCTGCAGGCTGCGCAGAGCGGGTAATGACTGGACGGTCTGCCGGTGCTGCTGGTAGCTGTCTCTCTGGCCCCAGAACGCGCCGTGGCGTGGCTGTGGCCGCATCTTGTATCTGGTCGCCACGCATCCGGTAAATAGCAGGCGCAGCTTCAGCGGGTGCAGGTACATCCGGCGTTCCTTCAGTCAATAAGCCCTTGGGCGTGACGATTTGCCGCGGCGTGACGGTAACGGCATCCTGAATTTGCTTTCCGCTCTTGCGATAGATTGATGGCGGAGGCTCGGTGTTGACTTCCTCTGCTTCAGGAGGAGGCTTAACACCCCAAGCATCGCGCAATCCGGCAGGAACTTCTTTTAGTGCTTGCGCTGTCTTAACAAATTTATCTAGGACGGGAAGGTTGCCGAACGGCTTGGCGATTACCTGGATACTCTTGGCAATTTTTGGAGCTACACTGACGGCTCCTTTTGCTGCCGTCCCAGCGATGCTTCCAGTCTCCTCGGCAACTTTCGGGACGGCCATGTTAACCGCTAATTCAGCGCCGCCGCGCACAGGGTCATTCCCGATTGCCTCACCAGTATGCGCAGCAAACGGGCCAAAGAGTGGGAGCGCGCCAGCAACGGAATGCCCGATAGCTTCAGAGATGTGGCCTTGCGCCATATCCTCGCGGCCTTTTTGCAACTCGGCAGACATTGGATCGGCAATCATGCGTTTTGCGGCCAGCCCAATTCGACGGCTGAGACTCGGTGGCCCTTGCGTTCCATCCTCGGCATTTTCTGCTGGGGTTGGCGGGGCAGTAAATGCCTGCTTCACCTGGCCGGGTATTTGTGCCACTCCCTTAACCGCATCAACTACGCCTGAATTGACCTTTCCGAATACATCAGGGAGTCCCATGGGTGGCGGCTCTGGCTGCTGCTCAGGTGGACCGACTTTGTATCCCTGCTTTAATTTCGCTCCAGCATCACTCATGTCCGATGGAGCGTAGGGATTCCCGCTGGGATCAGTCATCTTCGGCAGTACAGGGCTATTTCGCGATGCAGCCGGATTGGCTTCATATTTCGCCCAGCGATCAGGCGCAGATGTAGCAGAGGCATTTGGCGCACCATTAACGGCAGGCGAGGAACTCCCCGGATTTACTTCGTACTGTGACCACTTGTCTGCTGTCATTTAGAGTTTTTGCGCTTTGGGATGATCTTTCAGAAACTCTTTTTCCTGATCTTCGGGAATGTTGTAGGTCTTGCCGTTTGCGGAGTATGGAATCACTTTGGCTTGCGGTTGCTTTCCGCTTGCACGCGCCGCATCGTCAGTGAATGTCTTTGAGCTATTACGAGCGTCTGCGATGGAGCGGAGCATTGCATCTGGCCCGTTCTTGTATCCATTTAGAATGGAGTTAGCTGCTGCTTCCACGTGCTGGGCTGACCTCATGCCGTGGGAAGATTGCGCCACCATTCCAAGTCTGTCCTCAATCCCCTTCAGTGCAGCAACATCGGGATCGTCGCTCCCAATGAACTCTTTTGCTTTCGTCATTCTTCCCGCTACTTTGCCGAATAGCTCAGGGCGACGCCTGACAATATCTTCGAGCTGGGTCAGGTTTTCATTCAGGTTTTCAGTCAGGTCAGCTCGCCTCTGCTCGTCTGTGGACGGCTTTCCTACTTTCAGGTCCTCGCTCACAGTTTGCGTTCCTTGCGGCACCTTTACTCCGGGTCTAAGTTCGATGGCTGTCCCATCAGGGCCAATGACCATTTGCTTCGGTAGACGCTCTGGTTTTTGCGTGTCGCTTGCGTATGCCTTGACTGCATCGGCTATCGAAGAGCCAGGATTGGTTTTACGGTATTCCTCAATGTACTGATCTTCCGTGCTCTGCTTGGTATTCTTGTTGTCCTGCTGTAATTTCAGCCAGTCAGCAACAGAGGCACCCGGATTCTGTTTTTTCCACAACTGGAATGCATCTTTCGAGTCAGCAGCTTGCTTTACGGTCTGATAGGCTTCCAGATATTGGTACGGTTTATTGGTGTCTGGATTGATGCGTGGATTGCCGTTCTCTCCGGCCATCAGGTCGTGAATGGTTTTTTCTTCTGGAGTATCCCCGGTCTTATCGGGCGGGTTTTCCAGATTGGCGTTTTCCAGATTCTGATGCTGCAGCGTGAGCCCTTTTTCTTCTTCCGCCAAATCAGTGCCTACGCGGCTTTGCGCTTCATTCTGTAAGACTTGGTGATGAAACTGTGTTCCGGGAATATTTTCGGCAATCGTCGGGAACAGGGCAGAGCCCGCAACATCTGCGATGCGCGCCAGTATCCGCAATGGCTTCCGCTTGATCTGGCTGATGCCGCTTCCGGTATCCTGCAGCCTTTGAACTTCAGTTTGGTCGGCAGCAAGTTTTGCCGGTCCATCACTGACGCCTGGAATTGTGATGGCTCTTTGCGATGAACTTCCCGGCCTGGCGATTGGAATGGGCGAACCACTATCAGCCGATTGCGCGGGTTGCGCCTGCTGCGCCGGTACGGGAGCGGACGGCCGTGACATGGGCGTCCGCGGCATGCGGTCTTCTGTGTCCTGCTTTGCGTTGGCCCCTGTCGCGAGGTCGCTGGAATTTCCCTGAATGGCATCCACTACGCGCTGCTGTGCTTCCTGTTGGTCGGGATGCAGCCCAAGCGAGATCATTAACTGATCTGCCGGCGAGTATGTGTTGTCTAGATATTTTTGATCAAACATAGATTCGCCTTTTAGTGTTTGAATCCAGATGCTGCTGATCCAACGTTCGCCGCCGCATTCATGAAGCCAGTCAGGTTCTGGAACCATCCTGAGTTGCCGGCGTTGGTCTCTGCGTTTACTGCGTTACTGCCTTGACCAATGGCGTTGTTTTCCTGCCCCAGAGCGGCCAACTCGTCGTTCGAGTTCTCGCCATATAGCGTTCCCAGCCCGGCAATCCCTGCCTGCTGCTGCTTTTGTTTCAGGTCGGCATTGTCTTTGGTGACGTTCAGAGCGTTTTCTGAATTGGTGCGCATGGCATCACGCGCCGATTCTTCCAGCGCATTCGCTCCTGCGCCGGCGTTGCCAGTTCTTAAGGCGCTCAATCCTGCTTCGCCCTTTACTGCCGCCAGAGCGCCTCCGGTTGATTGCTGGGCTGCTGTGTTGATAGCCGGCTCATCGCCGCCGTATCCGGTTGGGTTTGAGGCTTCCTGCTCTAATTGCGGAACAAGGGTGCTGTAGAGATGGCCGGCATTCTCTCCAGCAGTACTGGCTACGCCCTTGCCCTGGTTGAGGACGGTCTGTGAGTTGTCGAAATTCTTGGATGCTTGATCTTGGGCTCCGCGCGCCATTTTTACACCATCCTCACTAGATTGGGCCAAAGCGGTCTTGACCAGTGAAAATCCCGCATCAATCGTCGTCCGAAACTTCTTTCAATCGCAGGCGGAAGCCAGATATGAATGTCCTGCACACCTTTTTCTCTTAACTCAACCCGCATGGATCTGTGTAGCATTTCAAAGCCAGCCAGTCTCCATCCCGGCGTTTCCCAGTCAGGATCATGCAGCATGTAGCCTTCCGTCGTGAGACGCGCTCCTATGGCCATTACCGGCCTGTCGTACGCATCTACCAGTACTCGCCGGGCAAGGAAATTATTGCTATCGAAATCTGGTAGTTCATATTCAAAGCCCTGCCTACTAAACATGGCTTCGATTGCCGGCTTGTCGGCTTTCTGGTATTTGCGGTCAATCATGCCGGGCGAATTCCTGGCCGCGATGGAAGAAACCCGAACCCTGCTCCCGGCTGTGGCGCTTGCTGTGGCTCGGTTCCGCTTCCCGCTCCGGCGATAGAACCTGTTCTTGCTGATCCACCCGGATCAACTGCGCCTGAGACCAGCACTGGCAGCGATGGCAAGCTAGTAAGGTACTGGCTGTATGCTCTGGCAAACAGCGGCCCCGCCCCAGGACTCACAATCAAATCCCGCGATGGAGTTGCGCCCGCGTGAATCACGGTCCCGACTTCAAAGTTTGGTGAGCTTGAAATTTCATAGTGGTACCACAGCCCACGGGTCACTGGGTTGTTGTCTGCTATCTGAAGATGTAAAGTGCCGGGAACTAGAACTTTGGCAGTAACTGCGCTGATCTGCGGCGGCGCATCGGTTGATGTTCCAACAGGATTAGCGTTGGTCTGGACGCCTACTTTATTCACTGCCTGCTCAAAGGCATCGAATATTTCAGAGAGTCGCGGGTCTTGTTGGCTGGCCCATGCTTTATGGGGATATGCGAAATTTGGCATCTAGGTTCCTCTCACCCCCAGCATGGCGCGCATGATCGGCACAACCATCTTTTGCAGGTTGAATTGCACGTCTGTGGTACCAGGCAGCGGCGCCACTGAAATCTTGAAGGCCACGCGCTCTCCTGTGACATCTGCCTGCAACTCTGTATCTCCGGTTGGGGCCTGACTGAGCGGTAATCCTGCATCTGGCGTGATGGCTGGCTGCGCGTTCGTCAGCGTATTGAGCAACGGTGTAATCGTGAGCAGCCCGACGCCCGATACAAACAGCGTGAGCGGGTGCTCCATGTCGCCAAACTGCTTTCTGTGGCTGCCAATCCCTAATTGCTGCTCCATGTCGTGATTAACAAAAAAGTAGGTGATGTAATACGGGCTCATTACTCCGTAGTCATCGTCTGTAAGCTTCAATGCGTCAAAGAAGTAGACGTTCCCGAAAGCGTTTACTGTGCTCTGCCCCGGAG
This sequence comes from Candidatus Angelobacter sp., assembly GCA_036495645.1. GTDB lineage: Bacteria > Acidobacteriota > Terriglobia > Terriglobales > Acidobacteriaceae > Angelobacter. Next base: position 19,073 of record DASXMN010000026.1, on the reverse strand, counting down.
CTACTCCGTTGCCGCCACAGACGCAAAGTTTTTTTACTCCGTTCGGGACTGTACCGCCACGAACCAGAATTTCAGCGGCATTAGAAAGCACATTCCATTTCGACCATTTGCGCGCCAGGTCAGAGGCGATCATTTTTCCGGTAAAGCTGATGCGTATGGCCGCATTGCCGCCAATCTGCGGCGCGCTGTCGAGTTCTCTGTAATCAAGTGGCAGAATCAGATTGGGAGCGGTCGCAGAGCCATCCGGAACGCCAACATAGATTCTCCGTGCGCCAGGGTTGTTTTTTACCCAGATGGTTGATTGCGCGGCTGGATTTATCGTGTCATAAAGCGTCTGGATTTCCTGGGAAATCTTTGCCGATGACCCGCCATCAAAAATCCGCAAGGAATACGATGGGCCGCCTTCGTCGTTGTCGCCTTCGGTCGCTACTGCCCAGACAAACCATGATTCTCCGCCATCCGCGCAGCGCGATGAGACTCCGCCGACATCTTCCTCAATCTCTCTTACCTGCCACGTAGAAGGCTCGCCAGCGTTGTCTTGCGTCTGGTGCAATCTTCCACCTGTAATGATGTAGAACTGATCGCGAAGTTTTCTGGGGCAGCGGATAGGGTTGGGATCGCTTGCTGGCCCCATGACTCCTGTCAATGCATCGTAGGATTCAAGGTTGGTCGCATAGCTTGAGCGGAACTGGTTATCGAGAAAGGGTGTGGTGGTAAATATCAACTTTAAATCATCTCGCGTAAAACTCTGCCCGTTAGTCTGATTCACGGTGTAAACGCGCAACAGTGTGTCGCTCGCAATTATGGCTGGAGTTGCGACATTAAAATCAGCCTGAAGGAATCCCCCGGTGGATGGGAAATTAGCCAGTGGTATGGAAGCAGTCGCGATAGCTACGCCGCCAGAGAAAAACTCAGCCACCAGTGAACCCGGCGCATTGGCAGCGCTTGCAATTCCCCACGCCCGGAATGAGTACTGTGTGCTGGGCTTTAGGATGGCAATATTGACTTCATCCTGAAAGGCGCTTTGTTCGATGAGTCCGCGTGCGTTGCCGGTTCCATCACCTGTGCTGGTAAGCCCGACGCCGAAGTGAATAGCGGTCAATACTGCATCTGCCGCCGTGCTCCATCCCAGTGGAACATTGGGCGCGCCTGACAACGTACCGCCCTCGAAGCCCATATTGAGCAGGTTCTGTACTGTGTTCCGCTCGCCCCACCAGTGTAGTCGGTTAGAGTAACAAGCAACTCCCAGACACGGTCCAAGCACTACCAGATTGAAAAGGTTGTTTCCGGGAATATCAATGGCCGTCGCATTGAAGAGTACGTTATCTGCGAAGTCTACTATGGCCGACGTGGTGGTGTTGTCATTGATGATGGTTGCGCCAGCGGCACCCGGAACGCCAGCTGGTATCCAGAAATAGTTGTCCCCGCCTGATCCGGTAAACGCCAGAATGCGAGCAATGACATTTGCTGGTCCGATAGGAATATTTGTTACCTGAGCCTGCTTTCCTCCGGCACTGATCCATGCTGTAGATGGGCTTGGGGCCGTAATGTAGCCATTCCGCGTCAGGAACATGCAAACTAATCCATGTCCACCAGAAGAAATCTGGCCGCCTACCTGCAAGGTTCCACCTGTTGACGGGCCCACAGCGGGTGCAAAAGTGAAAAGCAGGAAGCTGGTCGGGCTTAAAATACTCGAGGCGATGAAATCTGGCCCATTGGTTTGGCTTGCGCCTGCCAATGGAGGAGTGAATGTCGCGCCATTGTTGTAGTTGTTTGCCGTGTTTCCGGTAATAGAAAGTAAATCGTTTTGATTTAATCCGTGTGGAGTTGCCGTTACCACTGTCACCACGGCAGGAAACACCGTCCCGCCCGTTGTCGGAGTCAGCCCTGGGCCGGCAAAGTAAGTAAAGCAAGTAGGAGACGGGACGCTTTGTACCTGAATTGAGCCGCCGTTATACCCGGATCCAGCCGCTACAAAAATATAGATTGAATCATTTGTAGTCAGCCCATGAGGCGTTGTCGTAAAAACCGTGACGACAGTTCCAGTCTCGGAAATGCTGGCAATTGTCGATGTAGCCTTCGGAGTGATCGATGAGATTGCAACAGTTGCATTCAGGTCCGCGACCGATGGCGGCGCGCCAGGTCCATCCTGACTTACTCGATCAATATTCGTACCATCGAATTGCAGCGGAACATCTAAGCCATGCAGGCCATCGTTGATGGCGATATACTCTCTGCCTTGCGCGGTAACCGATTGCGCGTAGGCTCCCGCAGCCACTTGCGCAATTTGTACTTCTACTCCGGGACTGCCGAACGGATCTTCTTTGGTTATTACGCCGTTGGAATAGAGATAGAGATTAAGGACTGATCCGTTGTTGCGCTGGTAGCTTTTGGCGTAGGTCCTGGTCGCGGTTGGAAACAGAGGAGTGGTGATGATCTTATGCAGACAGGGCCGCGTAAAGACAGAGCCCGGCAGGAACGCGACATCCTGGTTGTCCGGCGATACGCCTTCAGGAAGGTCACTGGGCGAGAGTTCGGTGTTGAGCCCAGAGAACAGCGATAAAGGGACATCTGTGACGGTAAGCGGCGTTGGCATTTTTTCGGGGAATAAAACAGGCCGCCAGTTGCCCAGCGGCCTTAATCAATAGGCTTTAGTGCTGTTTTAGAGACGGACGCAGATCGCGCAGCCAACAATCACGTCAGCGGCAATGCTTGGTGTGGTTGAGTTGTACGCTGTGGCGTTGGCCAGTTCCTGATGGGACGCGCCGCCCGATGCTCCGCTGCCGAATATCTGCATCTTACCCGTGGCCAGAGACGTACCGGGGCGATAGTTGTACCACCAGCCGGAGTTGCCCGCAGAATTTTGCGACTGCAGATACACCTGAAGTGGAGGGTAATCGCTCTTGAGAATGTCTTTGAGCTGTGTCAGGTCAAGCGTGTCGCCACCAGTCGTATAGCTCCCGGTTGGCGTGATGGTGAAATACACGGTCGTGGTGCTCTGGCCGTTGTCGAAGCCCTGGAATGGCGTCCCTGAGACTGTCTGGCCGGTCAATGTCAGGGCGCAGAAGGTAAAGGCATTGAACAGCGCCTCACGCACGCGGTCGCGCAGACGGCGCGGACGCTCATAGATGCGAGTCGGCCCGATGTGTGGTTTTACGTGAAGCATGATTGGTTCTCCCCGTTTATTGGTTGGAATTTAAAAACTGAAAACTTTGTTCTATCCCCAGCCGCCATGTGCTCCCCAGCTATATGGCCTGCGGCGATGATTGCCACGCTGCTTTCTGCGTGCCGTGCGCTCGCACATGCGGTCAAGGTAGTACTGATATTTGCTGGCAAAAACTGAGGATTTTTCGCTGTCGCCTGACCGCGGCTCGGTGAATATCTCAGCCGCCTTATAAGCCAGAGCACGATCACAGCGCAGGATGCGCACTGGATCGTTTACGGTTATTAGTTCCGGAAGATATTCGTTGTAGCGCAGGCGAATGTCGTTCACCTGGTTGGAGCCAACAAAGTAAATTCTTCCATCTTCCCGGTTGTCCCATACCCGCAACTGCGATCCGCGTGGTCCGGAAGGAAGTCCATCGTTGGCGCGGTTCATTTCACACCAGCGGCCATTTATTCCGCTCCTACGCTCCCAGAGGCGCAGCGGGCCAATCATGTCCTGCGGTAAAACGGGAGATGCGTCAATATTTAGGCCATCAAAGAAACCGTCATAGCCGATGTACGGCTGAATTGCCGGGTCGGTTACCGACTGAGGCACAGCGGCCATACCTGCCAGGATGGCTTCTTTGGCAAAAGTTTCCACGCCGTTGCTGGTCAAGTCCTCCTGTAGTGTCCGGTACGCCATGTTTATGAGTGGAAGCACGACTGGCTTGTTGTCAGTCAGTAGTACTCCCGCCGCTGAAACATTCATGTCATTCAAGATGACACGAAGTACTTTCAGTACGTACTCAAGCGGATCGTAAGGAACCTGTGGACCTACAGGAGGAATGACTGGCATGGATTACTGTTTGCGCTTGCCGCTGGCCTTATTGCCGCCTTCTTCGCTGCTCTCTGGTTCGGTAGAGTGATGGGTAACGGTGCGCTCAAGCCACAGGTGCTCATAGCCGCGCATCTTGCGCTTGATTACTTCTTCTTCGTTCAGCACCCAGCCGCAGCCATTGGGCCCGATGTGGGCGATGGTACGCGGATCAACTTTCTGGAAGCAGCCGGGGCATTCAATCTGGCCGGCCTTGATCATCTTGTGCCATGGGCGCTCTTCTACTTCCACGCCTTCAGCTACCAGCCAGTCGATAGCTTCGCGCATGGCCTTGGTGATGTTTTTGTATTCGGCAGGGCCATCACCATAGAAGCCATCGCCTTGGGAAACGAGTTCCAGTTGCCGTTCGCGATACTGCGAGCGCGCTTTTGCCAATTCTTCTTCCGTGGGTACGCTTCCCGCCGCAACGAATATTCCCCAGCGCCGCAGGTCTTCCGTGGGATGGCGATGTTGACCGATGCCGATAATTGACTCGGCAAATCTCATGCCCGCCATGGCGCGGAACTCGATGTGTTCCATGTCCACCATGATTCCTTCGTTCATAATGAACGGGACTTCAAGTGGCTCAGAATGGGCCTGTCCTTTTTCACAGGCGTGAATGGTCCACGTACCCAGGCCGCCCATGGATACTTCCCACTTCTGATTTGAGACGTTGAATATCTTGATGGGATCACCGGCAATGCGGAGTTCTTCCGGCAATGTGCTGATGATTTTCTGGTTTTTGGTGGCAAGTTCCTGACGCGCTAACTGGCCTTGTTCAACTGTTCCGACTGGCATCTATTTCTCCTTAACGACCGGCGACGAAAGGCCCGGGCCTGCGCACAAGCCCAAGCTCGTCTGCCGTTTTATTGAAATTTGGTGTGGTACGTTTTCCCGGTGTGAGGTTGAGCGCGTGGCCGTTGCCTACCCGGCGCGCATCGCGTTGCGCGTCAACATTTCTGCGCTCCCAATCTTTTTCTCTGACTGTGTTTTCTTTCAGAATGGCTTCTTTGTGCTCTCCCAGCGTGCAATTCCAGCCTGCTTCAACCCAGTGAATGGTTTCAACCACTCTGTCTCTTCCCGGCGTGTAGCCAGCAGGGAAGGTATAGGAATGCGCGTACTCGCCGCGATCTGGGTATGGCCCAAGTTCAAGCAGTCCGGTTTCCACGTCGCGGTATTCCAGCTCGAACATTTCCCGCGTCATGCCGGTAAAAGAGATGGCTGACTTCCATTGCTCTAAAACCCATGCATGTACACCGGGGTAAAGTGGAAGCCATTTGTAAGCGGCTTCGGCTTTCAACTGGTTGGGGTCGCGGCCTTTGTTTTGTCTTACAACAACATCCTTGGAAGCGCCGCCTGCTGCTTTATCGTACGAACGATGCAGCCCTCCGCAGATGGCAAGATGCGATTCAGCCCAGACCACGCGCCAGATGGCCTCACCGTAAGCATTGGTTCCATAGTCCTTTAGTGAGCCGATGGGAAGATGCTGAACTAATCGCTCTACGCCGTTATATTCGATGACTTCAATCATAGAAATGCTCCGCGACGTACTTCAGCGCCTTAATATGCTGCTTGGTGATATTTTGTAGGCCGTGTGGGCCATCGTTCCGGAACGCGAGCGCCTCTGTGGCCAACTCGAATTGAGTGTTAAGTAGCGCTGCTTGCGCAGCTTCAATCTCTTTCGCTGTTGGCGCTTGCCCTTGCGCGATGAAGCATCCCCAGCGCCTCAAATCATCTCGTGGTTGAAAACACACTGCGCCAAACTGTAACACGTTCTGAGCGAACTCTCGCCCATCGTGCAGGCGATGTTCCATGTGGCGAGCATCTACGGGGATTGTCTCAGTCACGAGCTTCTTCAGGCTGTCCGGTATGTCAGCAATGGTTTTCTGGTTAAGTACCCAGAGATTCAGAAATGTATCTTCTGCTCTCATCGGGTCAAATGGTGGCTGTTGTTCTGGCTTGTCTTTATCGCTCACTTTTCCCCATCCTTCGTTTTCCCCATCACTCAAATAAAAACGGCTGGCTCGGGATGGGGTCTCAAGCCAGCCATTTATCAGCCGTTCACAACAATTACGAAGTGACCGGAGATGCAATGTTGTCTGCATATACGCCAGCACGCACGTTCTCATTGCCGACCTGCACGCCTGTCCACAAGTAGAAGATCATGCTGGAGTTCAAGCCGCCTGATCCGCCGTAGGTTGGGAACAGAGTCTGTCCTGCAACCTCGTAGTAATCAATTGGCTGGTTCTCGCAGCGGAACCAGTGCTTGAGGGCCAGTCCGTCAATGCGCCCAAAGGCCGAATGGATGTTCAGCAGCTTGCGCCGCCCCATAAAGGTCTTTGGTGTGGACTTCTTCAGCATGTCCACTGAAGCACTGCCGGAAATCTGGTTCTGGATCACCGTGGCCACGTTCAACCCGGTGTTTTCCCAAGCTGCATCCATGTCCACGTTGAACTGGTAGATCAACTCTTCTTCGTCCGGAGCGTCCACGCCCATCGCCTTCTGCATCTGGAACTGAAGGCGCCGCGCCATGGCCGGGGTCAAAGACTGGTTGTTACCGGAAACATGTGGAGTGGTCAGCTTGCCCGGATAAGCTGCGCGGGAGAGGTTGCCGACAGAGCCAGTGTTTGAGCTGACCTGCCAGTACTTCACGCCGAACAATCCGGAGTTGGATACGCCCGGTGAACCGTTCACCAGAATCACGTCGCCAGCGGTTGTGCCGGCAGGAGTCGCGGTCTTCAGGTACAGCGCATTGTTTGCGTTGTCCACTGAAAGGATCGTGACCGTCCCACGGAACACGCCGCCCACGGCAGACCAGATATCAATGTCCTGGTCGTCCATGAACTGGTTGCCGTTGTTGACGTTGATGGTGGTGTTGCCATTGGCCAGCGAGACGACGGTGTCAAGCGTGTTTGAACCATCACCCTGAAGGATTGCTTCAATGGTGGTGTTCAACTGCTTCATCGCCTCTTTCATCGTGCGAGTGGCGTAATCTTCAATGGCTTTTTCGGTGGAGTTGGTGTTGATCTCGCTCGACTTGGTGTACTCACCCGCGTAGAAGATGTACACGGGGACCAGCGTCATAGCGTCGGTGGTGAATGAGCTGCCACGGCCCAAATCAGATCCATTTGGGTTGCCGATGCGGACTTTTCCGCCAGCGAGCAGCATGAGGGGAACGCGGGTAGGACGGTCAGAGACGGTAGTGATGTCCGTTCTGGTTTTAATCTCCGCCCACAGCGTTTCGTCCTGCGGGTAAAGCCGGGGCAATTCGGGACGCACCTGCTCGTGCATCATGCCGATGGCCTGGCTTACATCTCCGAAAAACAACGTGCTGCCGAACATCAGGTGGTTCAGCAGACGCAGTAATAGCTTGGTAAACATAGCTTTTCCTGTGTGCTTGAACTCGCCCGGTTACCCGTTCAGAACCGTTCCCGGCTTGCGCTGTGCCGCGTGTGGAGTCGTGCTTGCGCTTTTTGGAAGGTTGGTTCTCGGCTTGGGAATTGCCGCGTCTGAACCTGAGCTGTGATTGGTATTACTGTCTTTCTGTTGCGCTCTCATTCTCTGTCCCGGTTTCGCCCCAGTGAGGCCGCGTATCCGATCGCGTCACAGAAGAGTGAGAGTAAAAACTTTTTAACTGGGTACCTTGTCTCCCCAGTAAACTTTTTTGCCGTTCTTTAAGATGGCCTGCTTCCTGAACCCCATCTCAAACGGAGTCCTTTTCTTGTCGATCTCGTCAGGCTTTGGCGCTTTGTCCGGCGATACTTTTATCCAGCCTTCAACCTTCCCGGCTGGCGCTCCGCTGGCTGGCTTGCCTGCAGGCGTGACCACTTTCTTTTTTGTTCCGCTGCCCAGCGTGGCTTTGCCGTAAAGTTCTTCAAATACCTGCTCAATGGCCCCACGGTCTTTGCCGTCCAGACTTGGGAAGAGCAACGGGTCCATTCTTGTCGTCAGGAACTTATAAGCGCCATCGCGGCTGCGCGCATCGATCAGCGCGTTGTATTTCTCAAGGAACTTCGGCTGGGCGCGCAGCTTGTCCGCCACCACCTTGCGCACTTTGGTGAAAAACACGTTCTTCGCCCCATCGGTGATGGGTTTGCCTTTTAACAGCTTCTTGAGTTCCGCATCGATCTTTGGATTAGTGAAGCCATCCACATCGCCCGAGAGTTCTTTGACAAACAGCGTGGTCTCTTTTTGTTTTACATCGCGATCTCGCTGGTCGATGGCATCCTGGCCAGGATTGCGCTCTGGCGCTTTCGGCTTGGACTGGGCAAACTGTGCGATCTTGTCAACTTTCCCCAGTGCTCCCTTAATTAGGTCAAGAGCCTTGGTTACCAGCGGAGATTTCTGCGCTTCCATCTCGATATAGTCAATTGCCCGTGAGATGTCGCCGGTAATCTGGTTCTGGTTCAGTGTTCCAATAATGACTCCGGACATGTGGCGATCATGGCCGTCAGGATCAGAGTCCGCCCACATTTCAACGGCTGTAGGCAATAGCTTCTTTAGCCCTTCCGGAAACTGCTTGGCCATGGTGTCAAAGATGGCAGGGTTGCCAGTCTCTAACATTTGGTCGATGCCGCGCCACTCCGTTACTTCGTTGGCGATTTCTTCCACGCCTTCCGGACCGGCCAGGTCTTCGACTGCATCGCGCAGTTTGATTGCTTCTTCGAGGCCGCCAGGGAAATTCTGCTTGATCTTGTTCTGTAAGCCAGCATAGCCAAAGTAGAGGTCTTTGATCTTTGCGGCCATCGCCGGGTTGGTGGCCTTCGTGTCCGCGACCAGTTTGCGCAAATCATTTGGCAGTGTGCGCCCATCACCTTCGATCAGAGGCTTACTGGCCTGGACCTCAGGCTTGACTTCTGGCTTGCCATCTTCTTCTGCGCCTTCAGCAGCTCCGGCTTCTGTGGTGGACTCCCCTTCCGCAGCGCCTTCTTCTCCGCCTTCAGGTGCGCCTTCTTCGCCGGGAATAATAGCGGCCCCTTCCCCACCTTCACCGCCGCCAATTGCTGGTGCGCCCGCAGCAAACATCAGACAGAACATAGAGAGCAGCGCTCTCCCATCAGAAAACAGTTTCAACAGATTCAGCATGTAGCTCCTTTATCCTTTATCCTTAAGTGGGCCGTTTTGTGGTAACTCTTGCGGCATCCCTGTCACGTCCTGCAGCGTGAGTTTGATTCCTTCTTGTGCGGCCATCTGAAGCTTCCCGGACGGCGGCAAGTCTTTAAAGTTGATCGATCCGCCCGGAGGCTTCGGCTTCTGCGCATCCTGTTGCGCTTCGTCTACTTTGGCTTTATGCAGCCGGTAATGCAGTCGCACATTCAGCACGCCGCCGAAGTTTCCGGCTCGCTCCTGATCGCGGCATTCCGGCGATGAGAGCCAGTCCTGGCATTCCTGCGCTTCGTAGTTATGAAAGTCCTCGTCCTGAATATCGACGCTTGACTTCCACAGCGGCCACAGTTCTTTTGGCGGGACAGACGCTTGCGCTCCCTTGCCTTGCGATGCCTGTTTTAAGGAAATTACGTATTGCGCAATCACTGGCTGTAACGCTTGGTTCTGTGTTCCGGCAGCTTCCAGTACCTGCATACTCGGAGGAATCGGCGGGTCTTTCAACATCTGCGCGATTTCTTCAAGCTGCTTGTCGCGCGCTTCGACTCCCGGCGATACCAGATCAATTCCCAACAGGTCTTGTCCTAGTTCCATGTTGTCGGGCTGGCTCATTGTTTCGCCCAACACAGGATTGCTTCCCGCCTTATCCATCAACATCAGCCACGTTCCGCGCTTTGCGCTGGTGGTTTCAGGAAAGCTTGAATCTGTATTAGGGACGGCTCGGAACGATCCTTCTTTCAGACCTGAAAGATTTACCGTCTCGCCTGATGTCTGCTGTGCTCTGCGACCGGAACGGGCAAAGGTAAATGTCTCGCCTTCCTCAGCATCGTCAGCCGCGCAATTCACGCCCTGGCGATAAGCTTCCGCCATCAAGTCTTGAATCTGTCCCCATGGCAGCCCCATGCGTCCCAGAGCTGCATCGCGCAACATCTGAATACCGCCCTTGGTTTTGTTGTCCGGGTCTGCATCGCCAATCAGAGTTGCTACTGCGCCACTGATGAATTGCGCCAGTGGGCCTTGAATGAATTGCAGTGCCGCTTCAAGCGTTGGCGCGGCGCCTTGTGATGAAATCTCGTGGAACGCCTGGCTTAGATCGGTGTAACGCTGCGGGACCTCAACCGGCTCCATTCCACCCGGTGCTGCCGTGCGGTCCTGCATCGCATCGATGTCGAACAATTCCTGGTCGGCAATAACTTCCGGGATGCAGTACTCATTAGCTTCATGCCATTGGTTCATGCCATCGTTAAAGGCATCTTGCAGCGGGACTAGCTTCTTTCCTAAGCTTGGGCGGCTCATACCATCGCCGGCCGTGGCCCAGCCTATGGCTAGGTGATCATCCATACTCTCATTGACTGAGCCGGCGTAAACATCGCCAATGAACGTTACCTTTATGCCCTTAGGAAATAACCCTTTCAGTTCATCAATGTTCTTCTTCGGCGCGTGATTGAAAGCCGCTGGCCTCAGCCAGCAATACTGCCGAGCCGCCAGATGCTTCAGGGCGTCGCCAGCCTGCAGCATGGCTTTTGTGCCTTGCAGAACGCCTAAGCGAGCGATGCGCTCAAAGCTGGCTTCCGCAACCGGCGCAGAGCCTTGCGTGATCTTGTCGGCAATGTCTGAATATTCTTCTTTGGCCAAATTGATTTCTGGATCATCAAAGAGAAACGCTGCAACCAATTCCTTTCTGTCTTTAGCGGTAAGCGGGACCACTTTTGATTCGAGAACCCCATGCGCGGTCATTAACTGCTTTTTCTTTGGCTTGTCCTCGTCGCCGCCTTCTTCTTCAACCGTGCGCGTGTAGACCACCACACGGTTGTCGGTGACCATGAAACGGCCGATTTCCTGCTGCAACTTCTTGCGGTAGTTGTCACGGTCGATCTTCTGTTTATATTTCTCCGCTACCTTGGCATTCCTGACGTCCTTCGGGTTCATCAGGTCGTCAGGCTCAAAGTTCACTCCTGCCGGGTTCTGAATGAGCGGCGCTACCAGTGATTCGCGATAAGGCGTGTAGATGTTGTACACATTGGTATAGCGCGGCATCTCTGCCGATGAGTCTGCGCCCATCACGCCGCCGCTTGAGCCTTCGCCGGTGACGGCAATAAATACTCCCATGCGGTTGTTCCAGAAGATGTACTGCTCGCTGCGGTCATAGAAGCGCTGCTGGCGCGTCTCTATGACTTCCTGACGTCTGGAAAACTTCTCCACCGAGCCAAAGTGCTTTGCAAGATCACGAACAACGCCTTGCAGCTCTTCGTTGTCGGCAAGAGGATCATCACCCGCTACTTCTTCGGCGGTCGTCTCTTCTGCCTGGTCTTCTTCGGTTGTCTGTGGATCGAGAGCTTCTGGGGTCATTTAATTGTTCTGGTACAACTCGAACACCTTTGGGCCTTCCGGCAGTGGAAGTACATTCACAAAGCGAATAATGGTTCCATCCGGCCTGGTTAAGACTGCGATGTTTCTCGCAGCGAGAAACAGGTTGAATGGAATCAGGTGGCAGATGCGCGGTTCGGATTTCAATTCACTGCCACCTTTTCTGGTTTGGCATCAAGCACTCTGCGGATCGCTCCCCGCAATAAGACACAGCAGAACTGACCACCTTCAATGTTTAAGTGGCGGCAATAGGGGCACCGGATCGCCCGCTTCACGCCCGGAGGCAGCACGGCAAATACCTGCTCCGCCACTTTGGCCGTCTTGGCATCAAAGTGAACGACGTGCAGCGTATCGGCTAACGCTTTGGCTTTTACGCGCTCATCGTCTATCTGCTCCGTTACGCCCTTGATGGCCTTGCTGACTTTATAGCGGTCGATTTTCATTCAATGTCCCAGGTGCCACGATTCACAGAACCTACATTCATAGGTGTGCAGCGATGAGTTGTTGCGTAATATCTCTTGCTTCCGGTAAACTTTGAGCCCTGCCAATGCCGCGGACTCTGATGGAAACTTTTCTTTCCCGCTGCACATGTGCTCGAAGCTATCTTGTGACCGCAGGGAATCCAGCTTCCACATGGCTAGATCTCGTGCTTAATGAACCTCAGCCCCAAGCGTCCACGAGCAGAAATGTGTTTATTGCTGCTGTGTGATTCTTTCTGCGCCTCTTGCAGCGTGCTCACTCCACGACGCTTTGCCGCTGCCCGCAGACTTCCGGGATGCTTGACGGCCTTCTGAATGAACTTCTTGTCTGCCATGCTTATTTCCTCACGGCCGCCCTGAGTGTCCGCTTGCGCTTCTTCTCGGGTAATCCCTTCTCTGGCGTTGCCGCAAAGTCGTGAAGCTGCTGATGCGTCATACTCAGCAGCCCACGGTTCTTTGCTTTCAGTTCTTCAGGATGGTGCTCGGCAATCGCCATGGCGCGGCGCTGCCGAAGAGATACGGCTGGCATTAGAACGCCGGTGCAACCTGCTTATAGCCCCAGACTCGCGCATGGATTGCGCCAGCAGAGGCGTTCGCGGTTGTGCAATGAGCAATCGGCACGCCAGCGGTCCCCGTAATGAACGTAGTGCCGCCTGTAGATGAGTCTGTAGTTGTGCCAGCGGTCAGCGTTGTGTTGGCCGCCGTGAACTCAGTACCAGATGAAATACCGAGTGACCAGCCGCCAGTACAGGTGGCAATGGTTACGGTCACACGCGCCGAGGCTCCCATGACTACTGATCGAGCGGGAATGTTCACAGCCCCAAGGTTTGTATTGGCCGCGCCGGTCGCCAGCGTCACTGCTCCCGGGTCAATTATCCAGAACACCGCGCCTCCGCCGAAGCTTGCCGCATCGTTGATGGCTTCTTGAATCCCGTTATCCCCGGATGCAATGAAGTCGCCCTGGCCATGAGCGTTCGTGAATGTCGCTGTGATCTGGCAGGTATTGAGTATCTGCGGAGTAGAGCAGCTTGCCGAAGAAGGTGTGACCGTTTCAACAACCGCACCGGTCCCAATCGTGATTGGCGGAAATGTAGTTACGCCGGTGAATGGGAAGGTCTTACGGCCGTCTGCCAAATCGACTTCCCCAAACTGTAACGTAATAGTTCCTGCGCCTGATGCCGTTCCTACTGCCACCCGCAGAGGGCTTACCAGTTGGTTGACGCCGAAAGCATAGGCTGGCGCATAGAACACGCCGCTGTCGAAGCTCCGGTTGACCACCGGAAGATTCTGGGCAAACCCTGTTGAGCACAGCCCAACAGAGGCCACTACCAGAAGTAGAAGGGAAATTATTTTTTTCATTGTGTTATTGCTCCTGTGTTGGGCTATTTGCCCGAAATTGTTCTTTGCGCCAGTCCCAGCCAGCATCTACCGCAGCCAAAGCATTCTTCCAGTTCTCTTCGTCACTCAACGAGCCGTCACGATACAGCGTTATCCAGTCATAGGGCAGCATTAAATGTCGCTGGAATTCGCGCATAGCTGCCATGACATTTTTCTCGGCGTACTCTTCGACTTCAGTTTGCTTCGACATTTATCCCAAACACTTTTCGACGTACTCAATCAACTGCTTTTTGTCCGTGAATACCGCTGGCTCAGGCGGTTCGTACGGAGGAAATGGCATGTCCTTCGTCGGCTTTTTGGTAGACTCACGCTCTTCATAAACAGCGAAGCCGTTCTTTGCCGGCTCAATGCGTATGCAGCGCAGTTTCCCCTTGCCAGGATCGGCGGTATCTTGCTTTTGTGCGTTGCGGGCCTGCTGCGGATTGGCGCGATAGAGTCCATCGTTCCCGACTGGCATTAGTAGGCTTGCTCCGTTTCGTTGCCGTCCGGCAATGGTTCGGTGTTGCCTTCCTGCTGCTGGTCTTCACCAAAGGCGGTACGCTGATGCTGCTGCGCTTCATCCAGACTGGCATGCTCGTTCTCTTCCGCGCTGCCGTCGTGGCCATGGGTGATGGTTTTGTAGCCTGAACCATCCTCGTGCTTGTGGGTTTCCACGTGGCTCGCAACCTTATGCTCTTCGTGTTCCGCGCCTTCGTGGCCTTCATGCGCTGGCTTCTTGTGTTCGGATGCTTTTTCTTTTCCAGCCCGTTCACGCATGCGGGCAATTTGCGGGTTGGCTACATAGCCGCCATCTGTTCCGTACTTCGGCATGAGATGTTTTCCTTTCAGGAAAGAGAATCTCTATCTCTCTACTTTCGATAGAAAATGCAAAGGGCGACCGTAGCCGCCCTCTAAATGCTGTCCGATAAATGCTGTCCGACCAGCTTGCGCTGTTACCTATTCACTGCCGCCTTGCATTGAGTTGCTGCGCGGTCCGACGTTTAACGGCCAGCAATACCGGTTCCCCGGTTCTAGTGCTTACTGAACTGTGCCAGCCGGTGGCGTGTTGACCGGAGTTGGCGTCTTCTCTTCGTCCAGAACGGCCTGAACTACATCTTTCGGCAGACCTGTTGCGGCGTTGATCTGCTCAGCAGTCAAGGGCACTGCATTCAGTGGCGTGACAGGCTTCGGCTCTTCCACCTTCACCACTGCTGCTTTCGCAGCGAGTTCGTGTGGAGTCAGTGAGATTGCCAGCGTTCCGGCTTCGCGGTAGCGCCCGCCAGCGTAGATCGTTGGCAGCGGGTTGCGCCGGTTGGCTTCCCGCGCTTCATTACTAAAGGCATGTGATTCGTGGGCCACGTCCGTTCGGAATTGGACCAACTCCGCCTGCCGGCTGGTGCCGATAACCGGCTGAGCCGTCTCTTTGAAGAATGCCAGATGAATCAGCGGCTCTCCATTTTCTCCGACATGGTGGTCGAGGTCGCGAAGTCCAAGGACAGCTGCATTAAACTCCTGCCCGTTTTCTGTGTAAGTTACTGCATCGCCAAATTTCATGGAATCTCCTTTTAAAATCTAAGCGCTATAATCGTTTCAGTTCAGAGTGAGGGGCTCAGAAAACGGTCGCACTTGGGGATCGCCTTCCTCACAGGGGCACGAGGTTACAAGGTTCGTGTAACGGCGCGGGATCGCCTCACTCTGGATATCTCTCTAAACTTCTTTTGCCGCTTCCGCTTCCAGTCGCGCCCGGGCCCCGTTTGGCCCACTCCAGCGCGCCCGGTTGATCTGCACTGGCTTAACGTAACTGCTGCGGTGTTGTGCGATTGCGTTCTGCAAATCAGCAGGATCGACACTGCCGAACGCCCAGCCGCAAACACATTCAGCCGACTTCTTATCTTCAGCCACATGAATGCGATGTGCTGGTTTGATCTGCTCAGCGACTACCGCGGACACCGGCGCTTGCCCTTGGCTAACAAGCTTCAACAGCGCAGGGCTAAGGGCAGCGGTCAACTGTTTTACGTCCTCACGGTGCTGTGAGCGCTCTTCGGATAATTGCTGCTGGAGTGACGCCACTTCCTGCTCAAGATGCCGTGTGTAGAGTGATGTGGTGAGCCAGCGCCAGAAGGTCATTTAATGAATAGCCATCAGCGATGGTGTCGCGTGCTCAGGAAGATTCCCAGCATCAAATATTTCCAGATCAAGGCGAGGCTTCAATGATGGCCATTCCTTGGCGCGGTAATATCCAGGCACGGCGTATTCTTTATCTTCTCTAGTCCAGAACAACATTTCCCCTGAACCCAAGCCGCCGTCTTTACTGTACTGCGGGAATAACGTTTGCCCATTAAATGCCAACACATCGTAGACCTTTGTTGGCTTTCTGAGGCTCATAGTGCCTTTGCCATTTGGCCCCGTGACAGGTATTCCGCCAGTTGAAGGGAATTCAGTCGCGTTGGCTTTCCCATTAAACGGCACCAGAGCCGCTGTCAGTATTCCAATGACTCCACCGATAAATGATCTGCGTTTCAATTCCTTCTCCAGTTCTTCTTTAACTGCATCGGCCTGTGCTTCTTGTTGTAATCAGTCTCAGCCCGCTTGTGCGCCAGATGGGCCGCAGTAAAGTCTGGTTCACTTGTCGGATGCTGTGGCCGGTAGCGTCCTGCCATTCCTATCTGCTGTGCTGCTGCACAATAAATTCCTTGCCGCTCTGGATTCAGTGAGTTCTCGATACATTCAGAGCAGGTTGCCACATGCTCCTGAAGTGTTGCACCTGCAGGTATGGCGGTCCGCGTCATTGCCGCCTGTACTGCTCTCTGGATCACCACGCTCTTGGGCAGTGGGTTGGCCTTGAGCATGTACTGAATGCCCATGCGCGCGGCATCATACGGGTCGTCCCCAATCCCGTTCTCTGAATAATCCACCTTCATTACATCTTCTGGATTATCCGGATCACGTATCAGGTTCTCCAAACAATCAATCAGGTGCGTGCATTCGGTCGTGATCTTCCAGAGGCCAGCGTCAAGCAATTGCGATAACAGTCGCGCTCCAGCAATACGTGAACCCGGGGAAGAGTCTGCTGGATGCGTGTTCGGCATCCCTTTTGGCAGAGCGTCATTCAACATCTGACTGATCGACTTCGGGAACTTGGGATTACTGCGACTGCTCAGCTTTCCAGCATCCCATGAAAACGGGAACGCGCTCAGCTTCTGTCCGGCATACTTCGCGCCAATATTCCTGCCCAAGTCCGTTTCATTCGTCAGCCGGCCCCAGATTTCTCCGCTGGTAATGATTAGCCCATCTTCACTCTGTGAGTGCATGTAAATCGAGTGCGGATGGTCATAACCCCAGTCGCCAGACGCCCATTTCTTATGCCACGGCTTCCGTAGCTCAGCAGCTTCTTCCGGGGAAATGACGTGCTTCTCACGGCTGAACTGCTGAAAGAACTGGCCTTCAAACGTGTCCCATAGCCCATAGAGCCATGCGTTACGTAGAGCATCGTTGGTTGTTGCTGCCAGGTTTTGTCCGTATTCCGTGTACTCAATAAAGAACTCTCTCCGGTCAGCTTCCGACCAGGAATAAAACTCTTCTTCAGAGATGCCCTGCATCTCCAGTTCTTTGCGCGCCCATTCAATGTTGTCCCAACCAAATGCCTGAATAAACTTCCAGTTGCGGTTGTTCTCTTTACCCTCAAGTTTCTTGTCAACAAACACGCGCTTGAGAAACCTCAGACCAACCGGTGGCAACCCGGATTCCGATATTCCCGGCATAAACGGCATGATCATCTTTGGCGTGATGTCATGGTTTGTGGTACAGCGGTTTGATCCGCTCAAGCGCTCAATCTCTTCCGCACTGAACTCCTGGGCCTCATCCGGCATGATGTCGGAAAACTCCGACGAGTGGAACGCGCTCAAGTCTTTCGGGTGCTCAGCCGAGCCAAAGAACAGCCGCGATCCGTTCGGCAGCAGTAATTCCTTATTGGATACGTTGTAGCGCTGCATTACCTCTGGGAACTCTTCATACATCTTCACGATGTGCGATTTATAGAGGTCTGGGTAGGTCCTGCGCATGATCAACCCAGTTGTGTTTGGATACTTAAGCCTGCGCAGCAGCATACAACGCCGTCCGCCGCCAGATTTAGCCCCGCCACGCGCCCCCCCGAAACCAATGCGCGTATTTACGTTGTCGTCCCATACCTCCCAGAGCCTAGTCTGCTTCGGCTGTAACCTGATTCGCAGATCCGATATGTTCAACAATCACCTTGAATGGCTCATCTTCCGTGGTCTTATGGAGCAACGCTTGTGGCGCCTTGCCATCGCGCTTGTCAGTCAGGTACTTGCGGGCTTCCAGTCTTATCCGCAGATCAGGGACCGTGATCATCTCTCGCGTCGGCTCGCCCTGAGGCTTACCATCTTCGCCAACGTGAACCACCACAACCGAGCTGACTGTTGTTGCGGTCAATAGCTCGTGCCAGCCTTCTATCTCATCACTGGCGGCCAGAATTTCTTCTGCTGTTACCTTCTTCAGCTTCTCGCCGGTGACTGATAGCTTGGTTTTCTTGCGGCCTGAGCCGGTCCTTTTACCGCCATGCGGCATTGTTGAAACCCTTTTGATTTTTCAAGATATTCAAGTTCTTACTGCATCCTGATTCGGGCCGTCAGGTTCACGGCGTTGGTTCTTGTCTTGAGCAGCAGCCGCGCAAAGTTAGCACTCACGCCCGTAAACTCTGCCCTGAATGCCTGGCTGCCTGCATTGACCACGGTTATCCCTGCACCTTCCGCCTGATACATGCCGTCTGCATCTGTGTCTGAGGTCATAAGGTCGATTTCGAATGCTCCCGGCGCGCCCGAAAAGTAGCCTTCAACTGATAGCGTCTTTGGCCCTACTTCACCCGGTCCTGATCCCAAGGCCACTGAGATAGAAGCCTGCGGGACTGCTGGCTGCTCGGCATTAAATACCGTCTGTTGATCGCCCACATAGATTGCTTGCGGCAGAGGGGGAACTGTATTGGCCACTGTCGAATTAGCTGCACCAGGATAGTTCGGCATTTATTCCTCCGCCTTCAACGTCTGTCTTTTCCTTACCGCTGCTTCGGCTGCCGCCAGTATCTCGCGGACTCTTGACTCCGGTATCCGCCCTATCCTCGCGACATCTCGAATGAATTTATCCATGGGAACTATTTAGGACACGGTGTTAAACTGTCTCTATGTTCAACGACATTCCATATTTAGGCTTGCGGCGTAATTCTGCACCGCAAAACAACGAGCCTCTAAACTGTCCGCAATGTGGAGGCATTATGCTGCTTGGAGTTGCCGCTTACGGTAGTTCCTACCATGCCCGCTGCTTCGGACCGTCAGGGACAGAAGAAGGTTGCGGCTATTCCGAAATACCCGGTATTTCTGGCCAATAGTCGTATATATTCAAAAAGGGCGAAGCTTCTCAGCTAGCGCCCTTTGCCTGTCACGCCACTTGATTCCAGTTACAGCCCTGCCGCCGCCATGACCCTATCTGGATAGTACCCGGCAGCCGCAATCTGTGATCGCGCGAACTCACGGTCAATCAATGGCGCAATCTGCTTATTGAAGTCCACTCTTGCTGTGATAACCGGCATGGCCTTTAACTGGGCCTTCGATGCTTTCTGTTTCAGTATGGTCACAGTTGCATGTAAAGAGACTGAAGCCAACGTAAGAATAGCCAGCACTTTAGCCTGGGACTGAGGGTTGCTGATCTTGGCTGCG
>DASXMN010000025.1:0-82270 GCA_036495645.1 Candidatus Angelobacter sp. | reverse complement strand
GAAAAGATCCATCATTTCGGGCCGTCCTCCGACCGTAGCGGCTTTTGATTCTTACTTCGGGGAAGGAAACCCGAAGCACAAAGCAACTTTCCGGGATTCCGCGAAGCAGGCCATAGTGGGGCAAGTATCGCGGCTGGCTACCCCCAAGAATGACGGCGGCTGCGCGGTGGACAACCTCAAGACTTTCGCCAAATAAGCGGGAATCGCCGTAATAGAGCTGGCAGTCAGAAAATCCGGCTTTGGCTTCGAATCCAAGGGCTTCGCAAACGACGAAAGCGGCGGCTTTGGTTTCCTGCTGGTGTACGGCGCGGGCTACAAACGTTCGGCGCTTGATGGTGTAGAGCAACTGGCTGGCTACTTCGCGGAGCAGTACGGGGAAAGCCTCGCCGGGTTCCATGTTCGGTAGTAGGCGAATCTTGCCGCGATAGGAATTTCCCTTGTTTGGGCCAATCCAGTCTGTATACTCAATGCTCATGCCTTGAGCCTGAGCAAAGGACGTGAGCTTTTCGAGCTTATCAGCGACATCAATGGACTGGCGGGAGTCCGGCAGTGCCTCCCCTCCGGTCTGCGAAATATCGAAAACCCAGACGCCGCGAAAGCCTAAAAGTTGCATTTCGGGCTGCTCTGCTGGTTTATTGGCCTTCCTGCCTTTGCCGGCGTTCTTGCGCGTGTCCTGGGTCTGGCTCTGGCCGTTTTTTGCGATTCCGACCGTCGGGGCAAAAATATAAACTCCCTTTCACCGGGGCGGACACTCCGGCCTAACTCGTTCCAGCTACGCATTCCCTCAAGATGGGTTGCCGTGGGCCGTTGTGCCGCGATTAAGAGGACATTGCGGGCGCTATAGGCGGGAAACTTCGCCATTGTTTGCAGGTACGTGAAAAGATCTCTTTGCGTCCGGACTCGATGGCCTGAGCCAAGCCGTCTACGCTGGCGCGGGCGAGTTGCCAACTGGTGCTGCGCTGGTTGTTAGTCGTTGTATTAAGCATTTTATGTTTCTCCTTTTTGTTTTTTTCTGGTTCTCCGCCTTTGCGGCGAGAGGAACACATTCGTTTCATAAGTGGCGAGGGTGAGCGGAAGGAGGCGCTGTCAATCCCCGGAGCGCAGCGGAGCCAGAGAGGGCGCGGAAGCGAGTACGACGCGGGGTCGGTTTATTGCGCGCACAGAGCTGCACAAGCGGGATTGACAGGGGGAGCCGAGGGCAGTTCCAGACTTCGCCTGAAACGAATGTGTAAGGACAAGATCAGCCGCAGGCTGCACCGAGAATTGGGTTCAAGGTTTTGAGCGAGCCGGTTTCTTACCGGCCGGCTCGCGGGTACAGTCACAAGGAAAAGGATGGAGGCGGGTAGGGACCCCAGAAGGAAGTGAATGGAGGATGCGCTGTTAAAACGATGAATTCGATTTGTCAGCTTCTCTACACAGCAGGAGAATGGCGCGAGCAGCCGAAATTGTTACGCGCTTAAAGTCACTCATGGATTGTGCCCATTGCTCGCACAGCACCGTTTGAGAAAGAGCGCCGCAGAAGTGAAAGTGAAACACCCTGCGGTAACTGATTGAAACTATGCGGCACGGATGGCTCACCAAACCGCGCAAAGGAACGTTCGGAACAGATAAGTGGACCATAATTTGGACTATAATTTTGAATGCAAAAACCTCCAAAGTGCGAAATTCTTAAATGAAATTGCTCGGAATTGCGCAAAAAATCACTGTTTTTTTCTTGTTGCGATGCGGTGTTCGCTATGTTGAAAAGAGAGAGCCACTTGGTTGGCTACGGTCAGGTTTGCTGCTGCTCGGCTTCCTTATGCTCCCTAAGCGGTGGATTGCCGGGGCTGACTCTGTTAGTGTGGCGGATGATTCACAAACGTTGCTCGACGCCGTCCTACATTGCGTGCCGGTTACATTCATGTTGGAAATTGAGTAAAACCAGCCCAGTTGGTTCGAAGCGGGCGTTATCTCCCATGTTGTGGTGGACCTTGCAACTGTGACCCGGTCATAATGATCTAGCTTCGACTATGGGTATATCTGAAGACCGCGCGCAAATAAGGATGTGGCCGCACGAGTGAATGGAAGCGGGCTGGCGGCGTCCGCAAGCGCAGAACAGAACGTAACATAACGTAACACATGCTCATTTAGCGTAATAAAGTCTCCATGACTGCCCTCGCAAAGTACCGCAGCCGGCGCGTGTTGAAAAAGTGGCGATTGCTCGCAAACTGCACGGAAATGAAGCGCACCTTCAACTTTGGGCAAGGACAGAACCGATAAAATTAGGGCACATTTATAGTTACGCTCGATTTATGCAACGTTTGGAACGTTCCTGTGGCGATGTCTTCAACGAAGATTTGATGCGTACCAGGCGTAAGTAAAAATGTTTGGTTGATGGTTGAAGTACCGGGCGCCGATTCACCCAGCTTCAGCCCTGTCGTGGCATCCCAAGCCTGTAGTTGATAGATACTTGCCGCCGATTCTCGAGCCGAAGCACTTACCAGGATTTGTGGGCCTACTGTGGTATTAGGAAGAGGAAACGCAATTGAAATGCCGTCTGCCTGCACCGTAATATTTACAACCGACTTGTGTAATGTTTGAAACGTCCCGGTGCTAATGTCTTCAACAACAATCTGGTGCACCCCCGGAGCGAACGAAAAAGCCTGGTTGATGGTGGAGGTCCCCGGCGCGGACTCGCCTAGCTTTTGGCCCGTAGTACTGTCCCATATCTGGAGTTGATAAATCTGTGCCGCTGATTCAGTTGCTGATGCATTTATCTGGACCACCGAGCCGGATAGTGCACCGGGAAGAGGAGATGAAATGTTTACCCCATCAGCAACGGCGGTCAGGGCTACTATCGCTTTGTGCAGTACTTGGAAATTTCCTGTGGAAATATCTTCAACAACGAGTTGATGCGCTCCCGGTGAGAGATTCAGTACCTGTTTAAACGTTGATGTGCCGGGAGCCGATTCCGCCAGCTTTTGGCCGGTGCCCTTGTCCCAAACCTGGATTTGATAGATTTGTGCTCCTGCCTCCGCAGCGGAAGCATTCACCAGCACTTGTGTGCTGGTAACAGCGTTTTGTCTGGGAGCTGCGACAGTTACATAGCCAGCAAAGAAATCCTTCATCGGCGCGGCAGTGGCTGACGCTCCTGGATGAGTTGAAATTGCCAGCGCATCAAGAATCGTCCTTAAGGTGTTTTCATGCTTATAAGGAACGTTGGAAACACTATGTGGCGTAACATTTGGCCCAATCAATGCCGTATAAACTAGACCGGCAAAGTCGAGGTCGCCATTGTCAAACGTAATAACAAGAAGGCCATCGCCGCCAGGCTGGAAATAAGGTTTGGCGAGCAGCGCCGGCAAATTAGCCTTAAGGAAGGCATCGGCTTTTAGCGGGCCTCCATCATGACCGTCATTCAGGCCATCTGGCGCAATAATAGTGAACTGTGGCAACGCATTGTTTGCCAGATCGATGGCAAACTGGGAAAAATCCACGATCTTGGCTTGCGAGTTATCAATGTTGCTCAATATGTCGCTGTACCAGGTTGCGCCATTGTGCCGCCGAAAATAATGCGTGCCAAGCACAAAGTCATCGGGCGTTGTAACCGTTCCGCCTGCCGCTGCATAGGATTGCGCATAGACCTTCCATGAGATTCCTCGATTGTTCATTTCACGGAAGATATTGTCATCCGTGATAGGGGAAGCGCATCCATTTCCATCGCACGTAAAATCGTGCGTTCCCGCAGGTAATGTGCAGTTCACGCTGGAATGGCAGCTTCCTGAGGCCAGCCAGAAATAGTCCATTGCGGACCCCGGAGTATTTGAGGTGAAATTGCTCGTATGTCCATTGGCAGTGCCCTGGCCAACCAGCCACGACATTTGGGCCAAGGTTGTGCCATAGCTCGTGTTTTCATCAATCACCAGCACCACGTGCGAAGAGGGAGGAACGGGAGCCTGGGCATTGCCGAATAAAGGGCACAGGAGCATGATGGTGAACAACAGCATTGTTACGGCGCGATGAGCATTTCGAATACGCATTACCTACATCCTCTCGATTCAGTAGTTGCACACAACCAACATCACCCCTGACGTAAACAGACCACTCCGTCAACGGCAGTTAAGCCGCCGCTTGCGGGACCGCATCAGTCATTGTTTGGTGATTGTGTGTTGCCGTGTACTCTATCGCAACAATTGTTAAGGTTGGTTTAAATGTCCTTTTATGAGTACTAATCGTTGGGGTTTTAGGGCGGGCGCCTTACTAGCTATTCCAGGCCCATTGCTTGCGCCATCACATGAAAAACTTCTGTCATGTCATGGACGCCTAGCAGTCGAAAAGCCTGTGGACCCTGCGCGGCGATGCGCACCTGAGTGCCAGTATGTTCCATGCTGTGTTGTGCTGCACAACAAACCGAGTTCGTTGCATAAAGCAAAGTCATGTTAGTTTTATCGGCAGTAATAAGGGTGCTCATGAGACCGGAGCTGTGGTTGTCCGGCTTGGGCAGGGGAACAATCTGGGTGGAGTGCCCGTGGTCAGCAGTCACGATAATCAATGTATCTGGGTGTTCCGTAGCCCAGTCAAGCGCAAGTTTAATAGCATTGTCGAAAGCGATTGTTTCTCCGATCTGCTCACAAGGCTGGGCGGTGTGGGCTTTCTTATCGATCTGAGCGCCTTCGACCTGAAGAAAGAAACCGGCAGGCTTTTGATCGTCCGTCTGCAGCAGTTGAATAGCTTTCAGCATCATCGAAAATAGCGCAGGCTCGTTCGTCGGGCGCGCAAACTCTTTGCACTTCTGCGGCCCGCTACCTTGATACACAATCGCCGGTTGGCCCGTCCACTCCATGCTCATGTTGCCATCTTTGAACAATCCCAATAGGCGTTGCTGCGGCTCAAGATGAGTTTGCGATAGCTCCGCCGCGGTCGTGATTACCTTATAGCCCTGAGTTTCGGCTGAATCGATGACTCGTTTTCCTTCATCCGACCCGCCGTCAATAATCTGCTCGAAGCGCTGCTTCCCTCCGCCAAGCAGAACGTCGATTTTATGATCAACCAATTGTTCTGCAATCGATCCTGGTCCGCCCGCTACTTTCTTGTATTTTTCGCAATCCTTCATGTCTGCGGGGCCCTGACAACGACGGCTATTTACATGAGCTCCCAATACAGCCGGAGTAGCATCAGTAATTTCCGCAGTAGATATGTTGCCGGTGCGATAGCCGGTTTCCTTCGCTAGTTCTAGAATGGTTTTAAGGGGCTGGTCAGTCTTGGCCGACGTGGAAATCCGGCCGTTGCTGGTTTTTTGCCCAGTGGCCCATGCCGTGCCACCAGCGGCGGAATCAGTTACATAATCAGGTTTGGACGGATCGCTTTCCTGGAACGAATAAGTTGTAACCGAACCTGTGAATGGCAGTGTATCCAGAGCCAACCGTCCGGCGGCACCCGCCTGATAGTTGCGCGCGGCTGTGATTTCGCTGTCACCCATTCCATCCCCTATAAAAAGGATGATGTTTTTGGCGCGACCGCCGCGGATTTGGCCTTGCAACTTTGCGGCTTCAGATTCCGATGCCGTGCTCTTCCCATTTGTCTGTGCGCAAGCAAGCACCGAAAAGCATACCAGCATCACTGCACAAAATTTCTTCGTCATTCTGGCTCCAATTCCGCACGCTATCGTCCGACGCGTGTAGAAACAGTAGCGCAGAAACGTTAAAGACTTGTTAACAGTAACGGGTACAACGCGCCTCCACTAAAGCCATATATCAGGGGCCTCAATGATAGGCAGCTTCGTTAACTATTTCGAAGGCTCCCGCGTCGGTGTCCAGCGCAGTCCCAGCGAGATGGTGCGGCTGTAATATTCGCGCTGTACGGGAAACTGTTCACTGCCGTTGTAGAACCCAAAAACCTCATTGTTCAAGTTCAGCATAGAGACGATTGCCTGAAAGCCATGCGCCCGCGGAATCCAATAGCTCACTTGGGCATCAACTTGCGTGTGGGGATAAAGATATTGGTCTCCACTTGGGCCTTTAAGTCCGCCGTCTGCCCCATCCTGAAACTGATAAGCGAAAATGTTGGCGTCATTGTGCGTCAGGCCCATGCGCGCCGATATCCCTTTTTTATCGTAGGTGTAATCGAAGTTCCAGTTGTTCGGCGCCTGGCGTAACAGGGCTACATGATCGGTGCGGCCAAAGCCAGCAGGAAAACTGGCACGGGAAGTTGTGTAACTGTAATTCGCCCGGATACCTGAACCATTCAAGAAGCCGGGAAGGAATGAAAGGCGCTGCTGCCACGCCATCTCGATTCCGGTGAGATGCGCGCGTGGACCATTGATAGGCGCGGTCTGTAGCTGTCCGGCAAATTGTCCGGAGGTAATGGACGTAATCACATTCTCATAGATAGGGTCGGTCAAATATTTGTAGAACACGCCACCCTGGATCATCCCCACGTTCTTGAGGTAGTGCTCCAATAACAAATCAAAGTTTTGGGCATGTGTCGGCTTAAGGTTGGGGTTCCCAGCGCTCACTGACGCCTGCCCCGCCGCAACCGTGGGATCGAAAATGACGAAGGGCGGCAGGTCGCTGTAATTCGGGCGCGAGATGCCCATGCCATACGCCGCGCGCAAAAGTGTGTCGGATCCAAAGCGGTACTGGAACTGGACGCTCGGCAGAACATTAACGTAACTTGCCTCACCTGGAGATTTAACCGGCACGAGATCACCCGTAGCATTTACCACCGAGAGGTCGATCAGGTTGCCAACAAAGGAATCCTGCGTGCCTTCTATACGGATTCCCGCCTGCACCCTGGCCGGGCCAAAGTTGATGGTATTCATTATGTAGCCAGCGGAAACGCGCTCGTCGGTAATGAAGTCTGCCGGAAACGTGCGCGCCTCATCGCTTAGCTTGTTGCTGGCAGAATCAAACGCTCCTGGATTGGAATTGAACAAAGCTATGATTTTGTTGTAATCCGTGGTTGGCCCAAATGTCCCGAATTTTCCGAAGTAATAATTCGGATTGGTAAATGATCGGAGAAACGAGCTCATCAGAAAAGTATCGGTAGCGCTGAATGTCGTCTGGGTATCCAACTGGGATTTGTGCGCATCACGCACCTTAATGCCCATTTCAAACGTACTGAAATGCGATCCGGCATTATATGTGCGGGCAACGGTAAAATCGCCGGTTACGTCGCGCTCAAAAGTGTGATCATCACCTGTTGTCAAGTTGGACAGAGAATACAAATCTGGATTGAAGATGCTGGGGTTTGCTGTGAAGCGTGGGGCAAAAGGATCGCTGTTGTTCACCACGTATTGGATTGCCCCTGATCCTGGTCCGTCAAAGCTGGCGGTGGGAAAGAAGCCGGTGAAACGAGCCTGTCCAAAAGACAGTTCGTAATTGACGAGTGTGCGTCCCAGATCATGTCTTGCGCCGGCGGTTGCGCTAAACAGCCGTTGCGCAGGCTTGCGTGTAACGTGGGCGAAACTCGCGCTTCCATCAGAAAATGACGGTGAATAAATCCAGTCCTGGCCATCGTCTTTAAATTGCGAAAAGATGCCATGTAAGTACATGCTGGAAGTGTTGCTGAGCCGGTAGTCAATACTACCGCCAAATCCAAAGCGAGTACGGTCATACCAGTATTGACGAAGGTCCATGGCGCTTGGGCCATTCAGTCCCGGGCTGGGTTCAAGGTCGTCAATACCGCGCCCGTTCCAGTCATAGCTGCCTCCTACAAGAATACCAAAGCGATGGTCAGAGCCGAAACGCTGTCCCATGGTTGCGCTGAACTGGTCGAGCGAACGGCCGCCAGCAATCGGCGTATAGCCACCCATACCTAGAAAACTCATATAGGGCCGGTCCGCCGGGCTTTTGGTCACGAGGTTGACGGACCCGCCAATCGCGTCACCTTCCTGATTGGCAGAAAGGGTTTTGCTGATTTCGACTGATTCCACTAGGTCGGAAGGAATGGCATCCAGCTTCACATTGCGCACGCTCTCTGGCGAAGGTAGATGCACGCCATCCACCGTCACATTGCTCAGTCGCGGTTCGGTGCCGCGAATTTGTACATATTTTCCTTCGCCTTCATCACGCTCCAGAGAAACGCTGGGCAGGCGGCCAACTGCATCGGCAATATTCGTATTCGGCAGGCTGGTGATTACATCATACGGAAGTACTTGAAGGATATTGTCGGCCGTGCGTTCGCGATTCAACGCCTCTTCTTCTCCGCGCTGCCGGTCAGCCCTGACAATCACTTCCTCGCTTACTTTTCCTATTGCCATTACGGCATCCAGCTTTGCGACTTCTCCCTCGTTCACCGTCACTTCGGTCGAGTATGGCGCAAATCCGACGTAAGACACATTTACGGTGTACTTACCCGGCGGCAGCCCGGAGATGGTGAATTGGCCCTGGCTATCAGTGGCAGCGACCCGGGCTGTGGGCTGCACTTGCACGCGCGCGCCCTGGAGAACGCCATGGCTAGCATCCGTAACGTGGCCTACGATGGTTCCTCTGCGCTCCTGCGCAGCCAAATTGATGCAGATAATAAAGATCAGCAAGGTGAAGGCGATTAGGGTGCAAGACTTGGAGCGCATGCAGACCTCCGGGATAATCAACCTGGGATATTAGTGATCTTTTATGAAAGAACCGTAGATGTTTGGTTAAGCGGGTATGAAAATGTTGGTCGCAGCGCGACTGCGATGATCATGCACTTGCGTCCACGACATATATTTGTGACTCGTTCCCGGGCGCGGCTTTATTGGTCACCGGCGGGTAGCCCAGAAATTTAGACCTCAAGAACACATCAAGCTTGTCAAGACTAGTGACAACTTTCACTTTGGCAAGCTCGAAACTCAAACGCCGACCGCGCTGTACGACTGCGGGTCGGCGTTTGGCTAAAGTTAACTGCTTCCAACAACAGCGCGCAAAAACAAACCTGACGCTCTAACGGTTGCTGCCGCCGTTGCCATCATGGTCTCCATTGTTGTCCTTGTCCTGATCAAAATGGAACATATCGAACAGGTCGCCGATGGCCGGGCTGTTGACTGGAACGTAAGGATTGTTTCTCTCAACCCGGGGATTGGGAAAGTTATCGCGGCTGCGCTTGGTCAACGGGTTCAGATGCCAATTGCGCTCGATGAATTTCAAAATCGAGACATGGTCGGTGTAGGTGTGATTGACATGGCCGCCCTTGGTGAAGTTTGAGACAACGATCAGGGGAATACGCGGCCCGTCGCCAAAGAAATCGATTGGCTGGATATAGCCGGAATCAAAAAATCCGCCGCCTTCATCCATGGTGATGATAAATGCGGTCTCAGCCATCAGTTCAGGTTTGGCATTCAGGCTGTCCATAATTTTCTTGATCATGCCTTCCAGAAGATCAAGTTTTGAGGATGCCGGATGGCCGTCAAGTAAACCGTCGGGCTTTACAAAAGATACCGCTGGGAGATCTCCGCTGCTAATAGCTGCAAAGAAGTCAGTTGTGTCTTTGATGTGAGCGGCGCGTTGCGCCGAATCGCCCATGATGGCCGTTGCATAGGATTCAAAGTTGCAGATGTTGCAGTATGCTGCGCCCACCAGGACCGTGGGATCAACGCTGCTTGGATTGTGCTGTAATGCGACGGCAGCGTTGTAAGCTCCGCCGTAATATGCCCACGAGACGTGCTTTTCGTTCAGCGCTTCGCCGATGGTGCGGACATTGGTCGGGGGAACAGAGCCGCCGCGAGCAATACCGGCGGTGTCGATTGTGCCGTCCGGTAGAAAGCCAGGATTGTCATTGTTGACCATATAGAAGTGCCCCGGCTTGCAATTGGGGTTGGGACGGTATGGCAATGATGCCAGATAGTCCCTTACGGCATCGATGCCGGGCTGCGTGGGATCAGCACACTCCGTGAAGTTGCCATCAAAATTCAGGTCCACAGTGTAAACGTCGTCGGTGCCGGGAAGAGGATCGGGATTGGCGATGTGTGACGGTGGAATAGTCGAATTGCCGTTGCCGTCGCTCCAAAAGATTGCGTCGCCTGTGCCGAGCATCACGTGATTGGCCCCGGTACCGCCCATAACGGACTGGTGGAAATTGTCGCTGATGGTGAATTGGTCCGCCAGGCTTTTGAATACCGGGACATCTCCCTGCTGGACGTTATAAAACGCCATGGAATTCCCGCCGCCATTATCATCGATGGCGCCGCCGCTGGCTGGATCAGGCTGGTTGGTGTAATTGGTGATCACAAAAGGATAAAGATCATTCAAGCAGCCCGAAGGGTTTTGCCGTGTAGCGTTCGCTACATTGCAATCCGATTGTTGCCACATCTCAAATAGCCGGTGCGTGGTGTCTCCTGTGTAAGAGTCATACGGCAGGCTTGGTCCGCGTAAGGGGAACGGGCCGTTCGGCAGCGCGCTAAAGTTTGCCACGCGAGTGTCTGGATCAGGCAGCACAAAAGTCTGGGTAAATCCGGTGGCTGCGCCAGTGGTCAAAAGATTCAGGTCTCCGGGCTCAAGGGAAGGTTCCACCGCAGCCAGCAGGGCTTGCGGCGTTCCCGGAGGGAAGATCGTCTTTATGGGTGCAAAGTTCAGGGTTGGTTGCGGCAGAATCTGATAAGGTTCTTTTTCGCTGCTGTTCAGGCTGACGAAGAATTTTGTCCTAAATGGCACTTTCGCCTGAAACTGGGCGGCTTTGGTGAAATTAGGTCCGGGCGTTCCATCAGAGTTGATGATTTTCTTCGATAACAGGTTTGAAATCGAGTCCGTGCTTTTTGGCACGTAGGTTGCAAAGACATGATCGAAGGTGCGGTTTTCGCCGATAAGGACGATGACATGCTTTATGGGTGTCTCGGTTTCGTTTGTCCCACGATTGTTTTCGTCCAAAGTGAGCGCCTGGCTTGACATTGGAACAGCAACTGAAAGCAGCAAGGCCACAAACACACGAGGTGTTGAGCGTTGCCACCATTTCTTAATCATGACGGTATGCCTCCTCCGGGGGATTGCGGTGCATCGTCAACCGCGATTGGAGTGAGATAGAAGGCTAAATGGCCGGCGTCCTCCATTTGTCAATATCCTGTTAACGCTGAATGAATTTTAGACTGATAAAGAAAAGTAAAGATGTGGTCAAAGCCCTTTGAGGAGTAACCCAACCTAAGTCATCCAAACCTTCGCGCGGACCGCCAGCAAGAGATTGCCGGGTACATAAGGTGATCACTCTTAATAGGCCACGTACTTACTTCGCACAGCAAACTTTTAACCATTCCTTAACCTTCCCTTCATCTTTCGGCTTTGTTCTGCGCATAGCCTTCTCGGTTACTTGATTCACTGGAGAAGAAACTATGTATAAGCGCAGATCACCATTTTTCTGCTGCTCATAGCGCCAACGATCTTATGCCTCTGCGGCTTGATCCTGAGCGGCTCGATGCTGTCCGCGTGGAACAGATCCCGGTGCTTCCTTTCTTCTTCTCCGCAGACGTGGACTAACAAATAGTGGTCGAGGTATTCGTGTAGCGGATCTCTGACCTCAGGAAGCCGTTTTTAAGTAATTGGGAAAGAGAGCATATTCTCCCCGAGTTTTCCCGGTTGTTCGAATCCGCTAGAATAGCGTTATCGAACAAGGCAATCGGTTATGACTCGTTTTGTAAGTTGATTTTCTATGTTCAAACTCTCGACTTTGGTATCAAGATGATACGGCAGTTCGAAAACTCTAAATCGCTTTCAGGAACAAATAACTAACGAACGCGATATGTCAGCATCCCGACCAGCCGCCGTTCGAAAGATTCTCCTCACGGATCCAAGCCTCTATATGAATCGCGAGTTGAGCCTGCTGGCATTTCAGCGTCGTGTCCTGGAGGAGGCGCAAGATAAAACAAGTCCTTTGCTGGAACGTGTGAAGTTCCTCTCAATTCTGGGGTCCAACCTGGACGAGTTTTTCATGATCCGGGTAGCGGGGCTAATGCGCCAAGTCGAGGCGGGAACAGCGGAATCCGCGGCAGACGGAATGACAGCAGCCGAACAGCTTGAGGCTATCCGTAGCGAAGTAGCTAATCTTCTGGCCAGCGCTCACAAGTGCTTTCGCAGACAACTATTGCCGGGCCTGGAACGGGTAGGAATTCGCCTCCGAGAATACGGCCAACTTTCTGCAGCACAGCAAACACGTGCAGCCAAGTATTTTAAGCAAACAGTGTTTCCGGTTCTTACACCCCTGGCCTTCGATCCCGGGCGGCCCTTCCCCCATATCTCTAATCTTAGTTTGAATCTGGCCGTTTTAATTCGTGACGCCGAGAAGGAAGAGCATTTTGCCCGCATTAAGATCCCCGTCACCTTGCCCCAGTTGGTCCGGGTCGATGGGCCGTCACGTTCAATGAGTGGCGATGGGAACAAGGCACAGACTTTCATTTGGCTGGAAGATTTGATCGCCAGCAGCCTGGCGTCGCTTTTTCCTGGTATGGAGATCCTTGAAGCCCATCCGTTTCATGTAACCCGGGATGCCGAAATCGCGATCCAGAAACTGGAAGCCGGGGATCTGCTGGAGAATACTGAAGAAGGGCTCAGACAGCGACGGTTTGGTGATGTGGTGCGCCTTCAGGTCAGCACAGGAATGCCGGCGAACGTGCTGCGGATACTGGTCAACAACCTCGAAGTCAATCGCAAGTACGTTTCAAAACACAGCGGGCCGTTGTCCTTGAGCCGGCTCAAGTACCTGACGGCAGTGGAGCGGCCGGACCTCAAGGACCAGTCTTTTCTCCCTTTCATCCCAACGGTTTTTGAATCAGAGGCAGACGAAAGCGATCTTTTCAGCAACATACGCAGCCGCGATGTTCTCCTGCATCATCCTTTTGACTCATTTCAGCCCGTGGTTGATTTTCTGGAAAAGTCAGCCAGGGACAGCTCCGTGCTCGCGATAAAGATGACGCTTTACCGTGTGGGACGCAACTCTCCGGTGGTGGAAAAACTATTGGAGGCAGTGGAAGAGGAAAAGCAAGTCGCAGCCCTGGTGGAACTGAAAGCCCGGTTTGATGAGGAAAGCAACATAGAGTGGGCAAGAGCAATGGAACGGCAGGGTGTCCATGTTGTGTATGGTTTGCTCGGGCTCAAAGTTCACTCCAAAGTTACACTCGTTATCAGGTTGGAATCCGGCGCTGTCAGGCGCTACGTGCATCTTGGAACCGGAAATTACAATCCCCTGACTGCGCACCTCTACACTGACTTCGGCTTGTTTACAGCGGATGAAGACATTGGGGCCGATGCCACCGATCTATTCAACTATCTCACCGGCTATTCGTCGAAGAAAGATTACCGCAAGCTGCTGGTAGCGCCCATCAATTTGCGAGAACGTTTTCAGGAGTTAATCCGGCGGGAGATCGAACATCAGCAGAATTCAGGAAACGGGCATCTCATCTTCAAGATGAATGCATTGGAAGATCCTGAGATGATCCGTCTTCTTTATGAAGCATCACAAGCGGGCGTTAAAGTTGATCTGCTTGTGCGCGGCATTTGCTGTTTGCGTCCAGGCATTCCAGGCGTCAGCGAGAACATCCGGGTGATCAGTATTGTGGGACAGTTCCTGGAACACAGCCGAATCTATTGCTTTCACAACGGGGGAGAAGAACAAATTTATCTCGGAAGCGCCGATTTGATGTCGCGCAACCTGATCCGCCGGGTGGAAGTTCTTTTCCCCGTGGAAGACCGCAGACTGGTGCGTCGTGTACGCGATCATGTGTTGGAGGTCTATTTGGCCGACAACGTGAATTCGCGTGAGATGCAATCTGACGGAACATACGTCAGACGCAGTCGCCGTCCGGATGAGGAAGAGGTCGATAGCCAGGAGTGGCTCATGCAACGCCGAAGAGATTGAGCATCTTCAAGCTAATCATTAGCAATTGCTTCCATGCTGCCACGCGTGCATTAGATCTCAACTCGTTTGGAAAATCATTGCTGCCAGCCACCTCCCAGCGATTGGTAGAGATGGACCAGTGCCGTGAGTTCGTTCCCCTGCGCCTGGGCCAGCGTCAGTTCGGCGGAAAAAGAGTTGGTATTGTTCGTCAGGACCTCGAGGTAATCCGTGGTTCCGGCTTTGAAGCGCACTTCTGAAAGCCGCGCGGCATCTTGCGCGGCTTCCAGCAGATGTTCCTCTTGTATCCTGAATTCCCGATTCTTGCGATAAGCAACCAACGCGTTGGAAACATCACGAAAAGCGCCCTGAATGGACTGTTGATAGGTCAGGAGTAATTGATCACGCTGGGCCTCCGCCAACCGAACCCCAGATTTGAGCCCTCCTCCCTGAAAGATTGGTTGAGAGAAGGATTTCACCAGATTCCAGATTCCGGCCGGGCCGGTAAACAGATTTGGTGAGGGCGCCAAGGCTCCATCTTAGGGCAAACCAGATTAACCGGTTACCGATCGAGCAGGACCAAATCAGGTTTAACTTCGTCTATTTTGGCTAGCGCTTCTTTTCCGTCACGGGCTTCGGCAACGCGATAGTTTCTGGCCTCCAGAGCGCGCGCAACGTCGAGGTAGCTAAAGCAGCTCGAGGCTCTTCGATCATCAATAAAACCCTCTAGTTATAATGGTTTTGCGAAGGTGCCACGTTTGTTTGGTGAGGTCTGATGAAGGTCTGTGAGGGTCGATAAGTCACGTATTGGTCACGATTTTCCATTCGTGGAAATCTTATTGACCTTTATCAGATTAGAGGGAACAAGCGGCCCCGAACAAGGTGTCGGATTACCCGCCTTCGATACCGGATCAATTTTTGACTAAAAGGGGAAAACACTTGATTCGAGCTGTACGGTATGCCTCAGTCGTGCTGCCGGGGCCGGGTCTGTGTGCCGGTCGGAAACCTAAGGGCATTTTTCTTGATCTTGCTCGCGACTGCGGCCGTCAGATCGATTTGAGCCACGTTGGCAAACTCCATCACATAAATAAGGACATCAGCGACTTCGTCGCTGATCGCGGATCGGCGCTCTGGGTCTCCGAGCCTCTTCAGACTCTCGTCGCCATCCTCCCACAAGAAATATTCCATCAATTCCGCAGCCTCCGCTGCGATTGCCATGGAGAGGTTCTTGGGTGTACGAGTCTGCAGCCACCCTCGTTCGGCGGCGAAGTTGCCGACCTGTTCCTTTAGTTCCGATAACGTCACGGTTCGGTCATTCGGGAGCGGGCTGTTCATGATATACCTCTAAAAACGATATTCCGTTGCATTAAGAGCGACCGCACTTGTCCAGAACTCAATCACCAGATTACAGCCATCTTCCCGAACTGGATATCTCCGAGTTCAACAATCTCCTTCGGGAGCACCAAGACATGTTCAACCTTGCTCAGACCACGAACTTTCTGGCGTATGTCCTCGCCGCTCGCGAAATCGGCGTCATTGAACCGGAGATTCACGCAGCAGCCGTCCGTTGCCGCCGGGCGATAGTCGAGAACAACATGTCAGTGGCGTCTGCATGTTTGCAACAAGCAGTCTCTGGTGCCATGGATCGCATCCCCCGCATGGCACTGCTGACGTGCGGTTCTGCCGGCAGCGGAAAGTCTACTGTGGCTGCGTTCGTCGCGCAGTATTGGGGATTCGACCATCTGCAAACTGACCTCATTAGGAAACGTCTGACAGGATTGGAGCCGACGGCGCGCACGGGTGCCGCTGTCAATGCCGGCATTTATTCTACGGCCATGTCGGACCAACTGTACCGTGAGCTTGGAAATCGGGCGTACCAGGTGCTCCAGGATGGCAGGTCGGTCGTGCTCGATGGCAGTTTCCTCACGCGGGTTCGGCGGAGGGCGGCGGTGGAAGCCGTCCGGTCAGCAGGAGCACGGGTCCTTATTCTACATTGCCGCCTCGATCGCGATGAGCAGGTGCGCCGGTTGCGCTCTAGGCTTGCGGATCGGGATGCGATTTCAGAAGGCAACGTGGAAGTGATGGTAAACCATGAAAAGATCTGGGAGCCGCTACTTCCGGGTGAAGCCGACTCGATTCTTACTGTTGACACGAATGCACCCTCGGCGGAAGTCGAATCCAGATTGTTGCCCCTTCTTTGGCGTGCGGCGCTCAGCGCGTAGTTACTCGCTCCCATATTCGATTCCGAGTTGCTGCAGTTTTAACCGGGCTACTTCATCGAGAATAGCTTCCTCGACTGGATGGATTTCACGGGTGAATGTAGGCACCTTCCAGATACGTTCTAAAGTTAGCGCGTGCAGAGCGAGGGAAAGATCCATCAGTTCGCTCGAATTCGCCCCGCCCGCAATATGGTTAAATTGGTGTCCCCCTCCCATCAAGTAGATGCGCCGACTGTTTAACACATAGGCCGTAAGATTGTAATTAACTATTTCTGCGGATGTCGTGTCCCGCTCTAGCGCCGCTACGTCGATCTCTTCATGTGATCGGCCAACGTTGCCGATGAATACGCCGTCGCGGAGAAGCGGAAAATGACGGGAAGTCAACACATGTTTGTTTCCTGTGGCGGTGATCAAAATGTCAGCCTGTTGGGCCGCGTAGTGCAAAGGCACGACATCGTACCCGTCCATGGTCGCTTTGAGCGCGCGATAGGCAGAGTTCTGCACAATGAGCACCCGAGCCTTGAGTCCGCGCGCGGCATGCGCGATACCGCTGCCAACGTTGCCGTACCCCACAATCGCGATTCGCTTTCCGCTCAACTGCAGGCCGGTTACGCGAATTAGCGCGTCGATCACGGACTGCCCGGTTCCGAGAGTGGATTCGAGTTCCAGCTTGATATTCGAGGAACCAATCTCCACCACAGGGAAGCGAAGACTTTTGTGCCGAGCCCAATAGTCATCGACGATGAGGCAGGCGCTACGTGAGTGGATACTCATCCCTTTGATCTCCGGAGGAGAGTCGGAACCATGCCACAACGAGAACAAATCCGCATTGTCTACGGCGACATCCGGTGCGAACGACAAAACTTGTTGCAAATGCCCATTGCCACTATCGGTCGATCCTGTGAGGATTCTTATGCCCGAGGTCTGGAGTCCTTCCAAGGCCGCCAATTCTATTGTGGCCATTTTTGAAGGTGTCAGCAGAACTTCTGCGCCTGCTTCTCGAATCGCGAGCGCCAGATTCGCCACTTCCTTGGTTAAATGGAAAAGGATGGCGACCTTCGCGCCGGTTAGTGGGCGCTCCTTTGCAAACCTCGTGCGAATCGCTCTCAAGACTGGCATCTGGGCGGATGCCCATTCGATGGTGCCCGGCTGACGGATTTCCGTCCTAATTCTGGCGTCATTAGCAATACGCTGGACCATTAGGCTTGCGACTTCCACAGACGGCACATGGATATCAGACCTTCCCGCACGGGTTTCTTGCCTTGCTTGTCGAGTATCTCCTCCGCCGGACAGCCGGTCAGCCATGGCTCCTCGGCCTTCCGAGCGGCCGCCGTGAACATCTCGAACTCATTCCGTTCCCGATTCAGTTCGAGCCCATTTTCGGTAAGCACTGCGAAGTGAACCGGCTTGTCGAACAGGACGGAACAAACGTAACAACGGCCATCCGGAAAGATCGATAGGCGATCAAGCGCGCAGCCAACGCAACCCCGGTATCCTTCACTGACGTATTGCGGCATTCGCCCGGAAGTGACATAAGTTGGGGGATACCAAATTGACGTACGGTACGAGTGCTTGATTGTCTCAAGATACTCATAAAAATTGATCCACTCCAGAGGTGTTAGGGACCAACTCGGGTTTGCGATGCCTCTTCCTTCCTCAGAGAAGACGTGAAAGTTGACCATATTCACGCCGATCTCGTCGGCCAGTCTGAGCAGGTCCGCTGCTTCGTGAATATTGACCTGGGAAATTGTAGTGATGACGCGCACCGCGTAACCAGCTTCGATTGTGCGGCGAATGCATGGCAGGGTTTTGTCGAACGTTCCGGCGCCACGAATTTGATCGTGCGTGGCGGCAGTGGCGCCATCTAGGCTAAAGGAAATGTAATGCAGTTTTTCGGGCGCGATCAGATCAATTCTCCGCTCGAGCAGACCGTTCGAATTGATCATCACCTGTGTGTAACCGCGGTCCAATGCGTAGTCCACCATGCGCGGCAGATCCCGATGGAGTGTGGGCTCACCGCCGAGGAAAGTGATGTACTCGCCTCCCAGACGCCGACAGTAGTCAATAATGCTGGCCGCCTTTTCGTATGGCAGGCTCAGCCCGCGCTCAAGTCTGTCGCCCATGTAACAGTGTCCACACCGGAGTTGGCAGCGTTCGGTGATGTATAGATAAATGTTGTGAAACCTGCGATAGTGAATTCGAGTTCGGTCTTTGGGTTGCAATATTGGAAATGTGGGAGCGATCACGATTTTCTTCCTTTGAGGGCATCATCTAGTCGATGGCTGCCCATTGATTGGACCCGCCACAGCGATGCATACAGGCCCTTTTGCCGCACTAGTTGTTCATGAGTGCCTTCTTCCACGATGTGTCCCTGGGTGTCCAGTACAGAGATATGATCTGCTCTGCGGACCGTAGAAAGGCGATGCGCAATGAGAATCATGGTTCTTCCCCGCGAGATCCGCTCCAGGGAACGTTGGATAGCTGCTTCGGTCTCGTTGTCGACTGCGGACGTTGCCTCGTCGAAAACGAAGATGGGCGGATCCTTCAAAACGGCTCGA
Source organism: Candidatus Angelobacter sp. (assembly GCA_036495645.1). Taxonomy (GTDB): domain Bacteria; phylum Acidobacteriota; class Terriglobia; order Terriglobales; family Acidobacteriaceae; genus Angelobacter. The sequence goes on along the minus strand of DASXMN010000025.1, from coordinate 63,723 downwards.
GCGATGCAGATGCGTTGCCGCTGTCCGGTGGACAGGTTCACGCCACGCTCGCCCACCAGCGTCTCGTATCCCCTTACTTGCTGCTCGATGAATTCGTGCGCTTCAGCCACCGTAGCGGCTTCAACAATCGCTTCGAAGGGCGCGCCTGGGCGGCCGAACTCAATATTTTCCCGGATAGTGCCGTCGATCAGAAAAAAATCCTGATTAACTAATCCGATAACGCGCCGCAAGTCTCTGGCCCGAAGCTTACGAATTTCGCGTCCGTCGAGATAAATGCTCCCGGACTGCGGCTCGCAGAAGCGGAGCAGGAGTTTAATCAGAGTGCTCTTGCCTGAGCCAGTTGGCCCTACAATGGCGTGGGTCTTCGTTGCCGGAATCCGGAGATTAATGTCATGCAGTACCGGGATCCCATCGTGATATCCGAACTGTACTTGTCGGAACTCGATCTCGCCCCTCACGTTCTCAGGATTAAGCGGTTCTCCCTGCTCATCTGGCACGCCGGGAGGAATATCCAGTAGATTCAAGGCACGTTCCACACTCGCCATCGCACTTTGATAGCTATCCAGGCTGCGTCCCAACGATGTCAGCGGCCATAAGAACCGCTGTGTCAGAAACACGACCGTAGCATAGGTACCAGCCTCTAGCCGTGCGGCCGATACCAGCAGCCCGCCCACCACCATTGTCCCCGCGAATCCAACGAGAATAGGCAGCCGGATTAGTGGTGCAAAGGCCGAACTCTTGGTGATGGCTAATGAGCTACTATCCCGGTAGTCATTGCTCAATAGCTGGATGCGTTTGCTTTCTGATTCCTCCGCCGTAAAGCTCTTGATCGTCGCTATGCCTCCCAAGTTGTTCACCAATTGGGCGCTCAGCCGACCCGCCTTGGCCTGGATTTTGCGATACACGGGGTTGATGCTGTCTTGATATCGCAGCGCGCTCCAAATCACGATTGGCAGCGGCAGCAATGCCAGCCAAGCCACAGAAGGAGCCAGAATGAGGAATGCCAATCCTAGCGCCACAGCGTTTGTGAACGTCTGGATCAAATGATTTACATCATCCGAAACGAATAATTGAAGGCGATTAACGTCATCGTTAAGAATGGCAGCTAGATCGCCGGTACGCTGTGACTCGAGCGTGCTCATCTCTAGCCGCTGGATGTGAGCATACGCGTCGACTCGCAACCGGTGCTGGATGTCCTGTGCGACGCTTTGCCACAGCATCCTGTGCGCGTATCCGGTGATCGCCTCCAGAAACCAGACCGCCACGCTCGCGGCGCCGAGCGCCAAGAGTTGCATCTTTATTGAAGAGAAACCGAGCGCGCTGAAAATCGGTGATCCGCGCTGCATCACCACGTTCACTGAAGTTCCGATCAATAAAGCAGGCACAAGATCCAGTAGCTTGTCGAGAACCGAGCAAGCGATCGCAATGTAGATCCGCCGTCGATAAGGCGCTGCATAGCGCTGCAACCGAACCAGTGGTGAGACAGTCGAGTGCGCTAGTCGCCATCGCTGGAAGACGACTCCTGCTATTCCGATCAGCGCCGCTCCGATGTACAGAGGAGGCATAGCGGCAGCAACGCCCCATACCGCCGGAAGTACTACTGCTGTCGCAGTGATCAACAGCGGCCGGCTGAATTGCGTCAACAGAGAAGGGCCAGAAGCCCCTGCATTCGCCAATGACTTCCCCGACAGAAACAATTTGAATTGTTGAAGCGTTTTCAGCAGAGCATCAAGCAATATCTCCCGGATCGATTCACGTTCCGGGTGGAAGAACACCAGTACACGACCGGTTATCGGATTCGCGTATACAGAAACGATATCAGCGTGGCCCGCGAGAGTCTGCGTCAACAAAGCGGCAAGGCGAGGCCGCCTTTCGATCACCGGTGCCTCCCATCGCTCCCGGCCCGGGATGTGCGAACGGAGACGCAGTCCGCCCGGAACAACTCCAGTCTCAGCGATAATCGAGCTCTTGCTGGAAGTGATCACCTTTAACTTCTTTGCTCAGTCTGCTACTTCTTCTTTTGACTGATTGGTGCAGTTTGGCTTATAGCTTCCGCTTTCGCATCTTCGACTTCTTCGCGGACCTCCTGAGCAACCTTATGAACCTCATGGGCTAGCAAAACACCTTCCTTAACTACTTCTCGCAAAAGGGGGCGAAGAACCGAACCGAAAAGGGGCGCCAAAAACGCTCCTAGAAAGAAGGCTGGTATAGGTCTCATAGAAGCTCCTGTTAAACTTGTAAGCTGACAAACTTCACAATCGATAGTAAACCGCGCATTTGTAACTTGTCTAGAGCCTGGAACGCCGATCCACTCTGGCGTTGAACTAGATTAAAAAAATTTTATTGAATATTATGCACTACTAAGGACATGGGCCAGGAACATAGGTACTCTGCGGCTTTTGCTACCCTCAACCGATAAGGCTTCTACAACTTTTCCGGGTCGGTGAGGTCTGGTTAGGGACGTTTTTGAATGTTAATAGCGGACAAAAATCATTAATTTTGTCCCAAATGCGAAAAGATCGCAACAAAGAGATGCCGCAGAAAAGAACATATCGCTTTGAATGCTGACGCGGTATATGCTGTCGGAGAGTTGCAACGGCTTCTCCGCGAGAATGCTGCTTACGATCACAGCCTCAACGAGGCTCTCGCATTCGATCCAGAGTCGGATTTCCCACAGCCTAAAGCGGAAGCCAAGATTCGAGAATTGATGGGTGATGCCGCGGATCGTGCGGATATTGCGCCAGATATGGCCTATGCGATTAGGAAAACGGGTCTTCTGGTGACGGATAGAAACAAGCACCTCCTCGATGACGATCAAAAGACAGCCTGGAGCGGGGCCATTGCCGAATACGAAAAACTCACGAAATGGACCACATAACCAATTGGGTAACTTCATTCAGAGGCTGGATGGCCTTTAATCGGATTCGAGCACTTTAAGGAAGGGCCAGGGGGAGTGCGAGGGGCGCGGCCCAAGAGCGCCCCTCGAAATTTTTTTAGCAAAGAAAGCGCCGCGCGGCAGCAGCCGCCGCGCGGCGCAGTAGTTGGAGAGGGTTTAAGCCTTCCAATTAGGAAATGGGCTGCGGCTGGAATTGCGGCGCTGATACAGCGTTTCAATTAACCGGGCCAGATCAGAAGGAGAGCCGTAGCGGGACCACCATTCGTTCGGCATCCCTTCGGTGAGCGCCCAAAGCTCTGTACTGTCCATCTGCTCGGCGCGGCTAAGGACAGGCTCAAAAGAGTCCCATCCGCTGACGTGCTGATAAGCAGAATTCGAGCAAAAACACCCCGGAGCGGAGAATCGGGGAAGTTCGACTCCGAGCAGTTGAAGCAATAGCCCTGGTCAATGAAGGTGGAGCTGTACTTCCGGGCCGTGGCTGGCTTGGTGAATACCACTTGGCGCCCGTCAGCGTTGCCAGCCCACTTATCCAGTACAAGCACTCGGGCAAAGTCCTGTAGATTGCGGGTTTTTTTGAGCATAAGAGATTCGGGCAGGTAGTCGAAAACCATGTCCTTCTCCGGGTCAGCCACATAGCGGGAACCAAGTTGAAGGCCACTTCTGCAAGCAGTCCCAAGTCCGGCCACATCAAAGCGAAGTTCTGGCGTGTTCTCTATCAGCCAATCGGATACGTAAAGCACTGCGACTTCGGGCATAGGCAAACCGAGACTTGATCCAAGTCTGCTGGCTAGAAACTCATTCGCCAAAACCCTCGTATGCTGCGGGTTTCCCTGAAACTTGGTGATGTAGTAATTGCCATCGGAAGCCCGCATAAGCTGAGACTGTGAGCCTCCACGCATCCTGCGAATCTGCTGCACTGCGGAAAGTGGCAAAACGGCTTGGGCCTGCATTACTGCACCGCCTTTCCGTTCTGTGCATCCTCGGGGCTGAGCGCCCCAAGGATAATTGCAGAAGTGCGCTGCACCACTTCCAAGCTCTCGGCCAGCAGGTTCAAATTGCTGCGTAGAGCTGGATGTTTTCGGCTGGCTCTGTGTTCAATTCCAAAGCATTGCACACGACGAAAGCAACGGCCTTAGCTTCCCTCAGCAGGACATCGCGGGTCACAAAGCTGCGGCGCTGCGTCTCATACAACATCTGCAAAGCGAGTTCCCGAATCAGGACGGGAACGGTTTCCTCGGCTTCCATGTCGAGCATAAGACGAATCAGGCCACGATAGGACGTTCCCTGCGCTGGCGCGATCTGGTCTGAATACTCGATCTGAAATCCCTGAGTGCCGGCAAACTCAGTCAGCTTGGTCAGCACGTCAGAGAGATCAAGGTTTGAAAATTGGTCGCTTGCCGATACTGCTTCGCCTTCAGTCTGCGATACATCAAACACTCGCACCTGACGGAAACCGAGCAATTCCTGTTGCGGCTGTGCGGCTTCGCTGGTGCTCTCCGCTTCTGTCTTGGCTGGCTTCTTGGGTTCTGCAAGGATGGGAGCGAAAAATTAGGATGCCCTTCTCACCCTGCTTGATTCTGCGGCCTAACTCATTCCAACCGCGCCACCCCGCAACTTGAGTTGCCGTGGGTCGCTGAGTTGAGATCAACAGAACATTGCCAAAACTGTACGTGTGAAAACGTGCCATCGCCTTGAGGCATTCGGATAACACCTCGGGATGACCACTCTCGATGTCATGCGCTAAAAGTTCTACACCCGCCCAAACTGCCTGACGAACGCTTTTGATTTTGCTTCTTTCTAGCCTTTTATTAACTAACATTTTTTAACCCCTGTCCGCCGTAACCGGCTATTTTTGTCCTTCACCACAGGCCGCGAAGCGGGGATAAAAACAGCGGTACGGAGGACGGGAAGAAACGGAGTCCGCAATCAGGGTGGCAGGGCGCGGCTTAAAGCGCGGTGCGTGACAAAACGCTCTTGGTTTCTGTTTTGGCGCGATACCGGCGCTGCGGAGCGACCGCCAGAGCCTCGGCTGAGAGGCGTCCAGCCGATGAAGGACGTAGTGGAAAACGGCGCGGAGACAACCGATGATCTCGGGAGCTGTGAGGAATGTAAATGCAGATGGAGCTGTTAAATCGGCCTTTGGGCGACACGCAATTTGTGGGCAAGGCCGTAGCTATCCAACCGTCTTGTTAGTAGGTCTCTCTCCTCCTCGGTGGTGAGCCATCCAACAAGGATCTCTTCGATGAAGGTTACGGGGTGAATGGGGAGAATAATTGCCTCTGCTCTGGCCTCGCCAACGAGTGAAATTGAATCGAAGCGTGCTACTTGGTCACGAGAGTGGTAACGTGCAAAAGAATCGGCACGATCAGCGGCGTAATTATCGAGAGTGTTTGTTTTATCTACACTTATTACCAGCCGAGCCTCGCTCTCGTGATTGTGGGAGCGGGCTACAGCGAAAGGTTGGACGACTTTATTCTCGGTATCAACGTAGTCAACGGGACCAAAATTTATTTTCCAATCAGGGAGCTCAATGGATCGGACCAGATGTTGCATCGTTTGAATGTTGGTTCTCAGCGCTAAACCGCGTCCTTTGGCAGCAAAAATTTCCCAAGCTTTTAGACTCGGTACTTGATTCACGTGCCAGCAGGACATAAAAATCCCATAGGGTAATTGGTCCTCTATATCACCTTCAAAGGCCACAATGGTGCTGGATTCGGCGCACCATAGGCCGCCGCCGAGGAAGGTATCGAGTTTATAAAGCTCATCAAGCGGGAGCAGATGCCACAAATAGGTTGGGAGCGCGGGATTGAGGAATGATGCGTGGCTCACTCTGATGTTGTTTGGAATAGCTAGATTTTCCGGGAGCCGCAGCGACTGCAAAAAAGCATGTCGGCGGCTAAGGATTTGCCGCATTTGGCGCAATATGTAGCGTCGATAGACACCGGCGTGGCGGTATTAGAGGGGCTTGCGGCTGCGGCAGCAGTTGCAAGTTGGACATTCGTGGCTTGTGGCTTCGATTTTGCGGCGAGACTTCCCGAAATCCCCAAGATCACCGCTCCGACAATAGCGCCAAGGAGCATGTAGTTAAAGGATTGTTCTGCAGCGGATCTCAAGATAACGTCTAGGCCGGTTAAATTAGCGCCTCTGGTGATGACCGTCTCAAATGGCAATTGGCCAATCAGGGTGACAGAGGGTCTTAGAACAAATCCGACAAATGCACCCAAACACAAGCCAAGGAGAATTAAGCCAAACCCACGGCTACGGCTGCTCCTGACAATCAGGACGAGAACAACAAGAATGGTTATGAGTTCTGGTACCCCAATTTTTCCTCCAAACATAATCCCCCTTGGCCGGATTATAAATCGAGGTTCCTGAATCAGGATCACAAATCTGAGTCAGCTTTTCCAAATCATGTCACCAAGGTAATCAGTGCGGCAGATAACCGTCGTGTACCTCAATAAAGAAGGCCAGAGCTTCCGGGTCTCTGACCCCTTACAGTTTGACGGATGAACAATGCTTCATAACAGTAGAGTGACTTGTCAGAAGTCTGATATAGCGGTGCAACGCGGATTAGCAACTTTAATCAAATGCCTCCCGGCTACGGTGCAACCGGAGTGATTTTGCTAACCCATCTGCTTCTTCCGTTCAGCCCAACGCTTCCTCATTGCTTCCCCGATTTTCTTTCTTGCCGCCACTGACAAATGACGTTTACCGCCTCCTATGGGCTGAGCGCGCTGGATATGGGCGCGTCCTCCCGTCAATGCCGCTATAGCGGATTCGAGACGATCCCTTTCGGCTTCGAGTTCCTGAACAATCGCTGCTGTGTCCATTATTCTCCTTGGTGTTTTTCTTTTGGCAAGATCTTACAGGACGCGCCGAGCCGCGTCGAAATCAGGGAAACACGAAGCGCTCATTTCGATGTCCCATCGCGTGATCTCCGGCAACCTTTTGCTGAAGCGCTACCATGACCTGGCGAATGTCATCCCCGTGATGAAAGTGATCACGCCGGTCTCTTGGATCAAGCAAAAGCAAAAATTTCATGCCGCACAGCGGGCACAATATGTTCTGATCAGCCTGCACATAGCCCTCGAGAAGAAGAGCCAAAGCGCTCACCTTCCCCGTTGCTTTCAATGCGACTGGCGTCAATTTTTGACCGCTATCCACGTGGTCAACCTTCCTTGGAAAAACTAAGGTTAGAAATATCTCATGTTGCGATGAGAACCAATGACTCATGAAATCTAGCTTCCGAAAACCGAAATCATGTTTGCTGATCGGTTTCTCGCGTGGACCGCGCAACACGTTTCAAGTTTATTTGCGCTCCCGACGCTCCTAAAATCTCCATATCTGATAAACGGAGACGCCGAATACCGTCGCAAGTTTGACCGCATTTTGAAGCGTAGGCGTGTGTCCGCTTTCGATGAGAAAAAGAGTTGTCTTGGAGACTCCCGACAACTTTGCCAATTCACTCAAAGCCCAGCCGCGTCGTGATCGAAGCTCGCTCACGGAGATGACTTTACCGTGGACCTCAAAAGCAACTCCACTTGCTGTAATTTCCCACATCTCGTAGATCGTTGTCTTAAAGACATTGGCGATCTTGTATGCATTCTTTAAGGCTGTTCCGTATCCCTTTTCCATTCGCCAAACAGTGTTGAACGGAACGCCGGACAATTCTGACAGTTTTTTCAGAGTCCAGTTTTTTTGCTTGCGAAATTCGTGTATCTTACATTTCAATGATGATCTCTCTGCCTGTCTGAAAGGTGAAGTCGGACAATTTCCAAGAGTCGGCGGCGCTATTTCTTTGCTTCTACATGGATTTCACTTTCAATAAATGAGCCGTTTCCCTATCGCTTTATTCGAGATGGAAGCCCAAGACGAGTTATCCGTTCAGCATTGGTGAACGGGTTACCCGCGCATTTAAACGCGCGTGCGTCTCATATTTAATCAAAATATACACCTAGGTGCAAACAAGATAGGTTGTAGACCTATTATAAAATTCTAATAAGAATCAGAAGCCGAGAAATCGGCAATTGAATGCAGCCGGAATGGCATGAAAAACCTTATTGATTGTTTATGGCTTTGAGAGCCAGCAAGGCGAGATAACTGCGGGCAGAGAGACGGTTTTTGGCAAGGTATTTTTTGATAATCCGATGTTCGTCGTTCGACAGCCAACACCGGAGAGTGTGCATCTCCAGAGCGGTCGCCGTCTGGCGTTTCTGGAAACCTGGCTGAAGGAGCTCGCGCAACAGGTCTTCCACGCTCTTTTCTTCAAGGCGAGCGAAAATCCGCATTTTGTCAATGTCGCGCGCCGACAGCTTGAGAGTAACTGTAATTTCCTCGTCCTCAAGCTTGTTCTTGGCTTTTTGGGCGTCTGCGAGTGCGAGGTCCGCCAGAAACGCACTCACGCTTTTCTTGCGCCTCTCACAATACTGGAGTATCGCGTCCTTTTCCTTCTTTGTAACAGTCGTAACGAGATAATGATGCCGTGGAGCACCTGCCCTGTCACGAGCGGGGGTGTGTGCGCCGGCCTTAGCGGCAGCTTTCTTGGGCGTGCTCACGTTGGACGCCTCCGTTGCTTGGGGGATCGTCTACCTTTACGCACTTACAGTGGGCTAGCTGATTTGCAATTCTTTGGCAGAATCATATCCTGCTCAGCTTTCCATATCAAGCATTCTGAATGGCCTTTTCCCGGAAGTTCCTTGGAATCAAGTGCAAATCCGGCTGTGAAGTTCAAGACGCTTCTTCTGCCAATTCCCAAACGTCCAGGGCAGCCAGAAGGTTGTCCCGGCAGTACTCACCATAAGTCGCGCTTAATTTCAAAAACAGCAGCAGGAGTTCGCGCACGTCACGCTCTACAATCTCGCGGTGGAATTTAATCAGACGTCGGGTGTCCCATGGCATGAAGATCCTGGTTGCCTTGGCGAAAGTCAGCAGCAGGCAGCAATGCTGTGCGCGGTCAAACAGGTCCTCCGCCAAGCGGTCGCGCTCCGAACGGGGACCTAGCGGCTTACTTCGTATAGATCTAACTTGGTGACGGGAAAAGGCCAGCAGAAGTCGTGCATTTGCTTCGACGGGAGCGAGTCGGTCAGCGATCATCTGTCGGCGTCTTCGCCGTGCCATTCGCAGCTCCTTGGGAGTCAGTTTCTGAGCCATCAAGTCACTCATTTGTTCGCTCACCCAGCGCTCTAATTCGACAAGATTGATGGCGGTTACGGCAGGAATTACATCCTCGAGCTCCCCAGGAAAGGGATGAGAGTACAACGGGCGATAAATACCAAAGTAGATAAGAAGAAAAATTAGGAACGCCACAATATAAAGGACGCAGGCGACGATCATCATTCACTCCCCAAATATCTGTGCAAAATCCTAATATACCTATCCATCGCTTCACTCATCTGCTGGAGGGTCTGTCTAGGTCCCGGCAATGTCCGTTCGTTGCACAGCAGGTCCCTCGTCCAGATCACTTCCGCAACAATATACGCCAGGGCAGGTATCCATTCACTCAACACTCTAAACTTAGTTCCGAAAACCGAACGTGTAATCCAGCCGAACAATGCAATGCTTGAATTTGCAGTAAAACCCAGAATGATTGCAGTGGGCCGCTGATGCTCCAAGATACCGAATAAGCCAACGGCTCCCGCATACAACAATCCGAAAGTAGAGATGACCATGTCGAGACCAAACTGAAGATTTAAGATCACTGCGATGAGCCGCCGCGCTTGTTTCGGCGGAAGAGCCCAAGCCTGCCAGACGGCAAAGGCTACAGAAACCGTGATGCAACCCCAGAAGATCCATCTAAACCAGCGCAAACTTGTTTCAGGTAAGAAAATAGCCAGAAAGCTTTCCCGTAAGGCAAGCACGGTGAACACAATACCCGGAACCGCAGTCGACCAGTACACGATCAAATACACATTCTGACTGCCAGAAACGGTCAATCTAATAATGGCTTCTATTAAGGCGTATAGAATGTAGGCGAAGAACCATGGAAATCTCATTTGTAGCTTGCGCCAGAGCAGCAGAAACGCAATGCCTATCTGCAACATGATAGGGATGGCCAGCGAAAGTATTATCAGAACGCGCATTACAATTAACCGGAAGTGGATAGCTTACTACCCACTTCCGCAATTGCAATCACGACCGCTAAGTTTTTCAGTTATAGGAAATATCCGCGCGAAGCACGCGGACGCTCCAATGAAGGGGGAACTGCGGCGTAGGCATTGGGCCTGGTCCCTCGAAAGAGATCAACTTTAAAGGCGGGTACTGGGGAGTAGGCATTGGGCCAGGCCCCCCGAAAGAGATCAACTTTAGCGGCGGGTACTGGGGAGTAGGCGCCGGCCCAGGCCCCCCGAAACAGACCAACTTCGAGGACCAGTTTGGCGGAAGTGATGCTGGCCCCAGCCCCTCAGAGACGGCCAATTTTAGGGGAGGCCAGTTGGGTGGCAGCGGGGCTGGTCCAGGTCCCTCAAACGATCTCATGGGCGGGAACTGTGGGAGCGGCGCGGGCCCGCCCCCTGCAAACGCGCTGGCGCTCAACCCGCTTACAAGAATCGTAAGCAGAATCGTGCGAAGCAATGACTTAGAGATTAAGGTTTTCATTTTCTTTCCTTTCGATTGATTCAAGGTTGTTGAATGGGATTACGCACCGGTAATTCGGAATCTACATCTTTCAGTCTTTATCCATCCGATGGTGGTGTTATTGTACTTTCCGGTTTTCGAAAAACTGAACTCAAAAACCGTTGTCACCGGAAAACGAACCGAGGGGCCTAGGCGCATTGTGAATTCGCTTACACCGCAGCCTGAAAAGAGAACTTAAGTGAAGTTGTTCCGCCAGGGCGAACCTTTGACTTTTGTCATTCCATGGGGCTAATCGGGATCAAATGCTCTCTTCTCTCATTTGCCCGAGAACCTGCTTTTGCCTGACAAAAAGTTATTTAGTTTGGTGATGGTCTCGGGGAGTAATCCTGCTCAGGCCGTACTGGCCGTTTACCACCTTTCCGAATTTTGAAAAACCGAATCAAATAAAGAAAATATTATTTGACAGGTATCTCTATCCATGTACCATGGTCAACCTAGGTACACATACGTTGGTAAATGCACCTAGAAATGAGTTGAACGTTAAAGTGGCCGAGGGTAAGACAATGTCGCAAGGAGAAAACGCCAGCAATAATGTTCGTGATTGGCTCCCTTCCCAGCTTCAACTAAACGTAATTAAGGAAGAATGGTGGGGATGGTCAATATTGAAGCTGTTGCTAGATGCTCCAGAAATTCTAACCCAATATTTGTCGATAGAAATTCGACGACATTTAGCGGAAGTCAGAAAAGCACATTCTCGAAACTGGACTTCGGTGAATCAAAAAGCAGCAGGAGTGGGCAGGTCTGGTCGGAAGAATTGAAAGTTTCGACCTTCTGGAAAAGGAGTGCCATGCCGCATGAAGAACAATTTAGGCGAGCCGGATACGTTGAATGTTTCGCCGCCGAAAGAACGGTTGATGGTAAATCTGTGACGCGGTTTGAGCCAGGATTTTATTCCGACGGCGAGACCGTGTATGTAGACATGGGTGAGTTTTTAGCCACGCATGGCGTCTGCGATAGGCCGGAAATCCGTGCTGTTTTGTGGTCAGACCTTAGAGAGATTTTTTCAGGGGTGCCAGTACAAGAGCTTCGGGCGAAGACCTCGGTTTTGCTACCAAGGAGAAGGACTGCGCTCGCTTAGGGGCCGCGAGGTATGCGGCCCCGCTTTTTAAGTCTTGTTTGTTGTTGAGAAATAAACGTGAGATCTACTGAAACGATTTCTGTCCGCGCAACACTATGCTTTGTCATCCTTGCGCAGTTCGGCTTCCGGACGACGCGCGGGACTCGATGGCCTGCATCGGCATGGGATGCAGCTAAATATAGGCCGCTGGTTCCGCTACCCAGCGGCCGATCGAGAAGAAAGTAGAGCATTATCGAAATCAGCACGCAGTTGGTTAACTGTTAATGTAAGCTCTGCACCCGCTCAAGCGGGGATCGCTGTTCAACCCTCCATCCACTCCCTTCCGGAGAGTGCCGCCGTACCGGGCCCCCAAAATCCCTTTTTGTTGTTGACACGCGTTTAGGTGCGCCGATGCAACGGGCCTGTGCCCTTCACCGGCAACATATTTGTTTATACGGAGGAGGAACAATTGAAGCTATCCAGGCTCTTTATCCTGTTCATAATCGCATCACTACAAACGATTTGCGCCTTTTCGCAAGCTGCCAATGAGCAAGGGATCAAGCCATATGGCGTATTTCACGGCGGTGATTTAGACCAGGTGAATCTTTCAAACGGTCACTTGGAACTGCGGATTCCTATTCTCAGCTACCCACAGCGGGGCGGGCACCTCAAGCTGGGGTTTATCGTGCGTTATCACAATGCGGTGTGGAATGAAAAGAACGATTGTGCGCAGGGGGTGATTCTCTGCATTCATACTTGGGACTTCGACCAGCAGCCAGGCATAACTTTTTTACCCGAGCAGATGCCACCATTAGTTGACCAAACGAATGTGGGCGATCTGAACAGTTCGACACCGGTCTCCACTTTTACCATCAGGAGCGCCGATGAATCGCAGCACGCGTTGGGCAATATCGGTGGAACGGTTTATGAATCTCTGGATGCCACGGCCATGAGATGGGATTCGTCATCGCAAACTGTCACAATGTCAGATGGTAGCCGGTACAGCGGCATCTTCGGCAGCGCTCCAATTTTGGAAGACTCGAACGGCAACCAGATTCTTTTCAACTTGGGAAACTCCATTACCGACACGATGGGGCGGTCAATTAGCCTAGGGCTCACAGCGACACAGGATTTTAGCGGCTGCACAGGTTCAGCAGCTACAAGCGCTGCATCTCTCTGGGCGGTTCCGGGTGCAAATAGTGGCACCAACACCTTTAAATTCTGCTACACACAGGTACATGTCTACACCGCGCATTTTTCCCAGCGCAGCACTTCGACCCAGCAATACATAGAAACCAACGCGGACCTCCGCATGCTTCAAAGTATTGTCTTGCCCGATGGGACGGCATGGACATTTGAATACAGCCAGCCCAATGCTAATGGCGTGAACTGGGGAGACTTGGTAAAGGTCACTCTCCCCACGGGCGGGTCGATCAACTACACGTGGGGACATTTCGGGGGCTGTCACATTCCGTTTGGTGCACTGGGATCGACGAGTGGCGGTTTGGCGGAACGTGACGTTGATGCCAATGATGGAAACGGACCGCAGAAATGGCAATATCTCAGTAGCCAACAGCCTGGCCAAAAGATCGTTAGAGATCCACTGAACAATGACACTGTCCATACGTTCACAGACTTAAATACAAGTTGTTCATTTTATGAGACAAAAACCGACACTTACAGCGGATTCCAAACTGGCGGAACACCGGTGAACACAGTCACAACCGATTATTCATGGACGCCGAACATTAACGTGCGCACTGCTGGCTCACAGAATCCTCCCCCAATGAATGTGGTTCCGTTGAGAAAGACGACTATTTGGCCCAACGGTCAGACGAAGAAGACGGAATTTTCCTACGATCTGGGATTCGCCTTTAACAGTGATTGGGGGCCGACTTTCCCTGGTGGAATCGGAATTTATGGAAAGGAGACCGTCAGAAACGAATATGACTATGGCCCGAATGGGGCTGGTGCCCTGTTGAAATCAACAATCACGAACTATTGGTGGCAGAGCCCTCAGAATGCTTTATACATCACGTATAACGTGTTGGATGTTCCTAGCAGTGTGGCTATTCAGGTTGGTTCTGGAACACCATTTGCGCAAACGCAGGTTTTGTACGACCAGGTAGCTCCTGCTTCTTCGGGCATCACGACTTCGCACGAGCTAAATCCGGTAAATGGGAACGTGCGAGGCAATCCAACTACGACGGCTCGGTTGCTGACCGGCAGTACCGTAGCCACACCCACATGCCCGGTTTCGGTGAGCAACGGCCTTCTCATCAGTACCACGACATTTTTGGATACAGGAATGGCTTCGGCCAGCACCGATACATGCCAGCAGAAATCGACTTATCAGTATTCGTCGGCTTATGCTGGTGCTTTTCTTACGCAGTCTTGCAACGCGCTGAATCAATGCACCACGACCGGCTACGACTTCAACACGGGCGCGGTCAATTCTGTTACGGATCCAAACGGACAGATCACTGGTAAGAAAACGTCCTACACCTATGACGATATCGGTCGTCTTACAAACGTCACATATCCTGACGGTGGGCAGACAAACGCCTTTTACCCGAACCCGACAAGCGTCGAGGTTAAAAACCTTCAGAACTCCACCACAAATGTATGGGTTGACAGCTACACATACTTTGATGGCTGGCTCCGTCCCATACAGAGCCGGTTAGTGGATCCCGAAGGCGATGTCTTTTCAGAAACAACTTACGATGCGCTGGGGCGTGTTTCCAGCGCCACGAATCCTCATCGCAATGTCGCGGCGCCTACGGATGGAACCACCAAAAAAGCTTACGACGTTTTCGGACGTGTGCTCACGGTCACCGAACCCGACAAAAATATCCTGCAAACACAATATAGCGATCCCGGCGTTGTGACATTAATCGATGAGACCAGCAGACGTCGCCGAGAGACCTTCGATGCACTGGGCCGAATGGTGAAAGTGGAGGAACCAACTTCGAGCGGCTCGGGGAGTCAGGCCACCGCATTTGTCAACATTAACGGAACACTCCAAAGCAAAGTGTTTCCAACTATAACGGGGGCTCCCGGTACAGGAAGTGTTCCAATAACTGGAGCCGTGCGGTTTGTCATATTTGACCCTTGTAGAACAGGCGGCACACAACCTGCTGCTACTGTCCCGTTGGGAGTGACGGGAACAATCACTTCTTGTCCTCAGAAAATTCAGGATTCTGGCACGGTCTCCATTGCTGTAAACGGACACGTTGACAGCACGGATTATCAGTCGGGCAGCACAGCGGTTACGGTCGCGACAAATTTAGCGAGCTCCATAAATGGGGACGGTAGCGCGTTCGTCAATGCATTCGCCCTTAATGGAGTTCTGACTCTTACTGCTCGGTCGACAGGAGCAAACACAAACTACACCTGGAGTGTCGCTTCTGCTACTAACGATACCCAAGATTTCGGCTCAACTGGTTCTTTTTCCAGCAATCCTTCATCGGGAGCGCTAACCAACGGCGTTACTGGGAGCCAGGGTGGAACGTTCGTTGACGCCGGATCGGTCACGATGATCGTCGGCGGATATTCCGCAGCGGTGAATTATGGCAGCGCACCCGGCCAGGACAGCACTGCTACGGCAATTGCCTCGGATCTTGTTTCAGGTATCAAATCGCAACTGCCGGCAATGAATGCGCCGTTCAGCATTTCGTACCAGCAAGGAACCACTGGAATATCATTCGTTTGGGGAACACCTGGGTCGACGGGGAACAATAATTCCGTCGCGGTAACCTCAACCACCAGCCAGACGACTACTTTTTCGTCTCCATCTTTTATTGGCTGTTCTGCTTCTGGCCTTAACCCTCAGAGCTGTAACGTCAATTTCAGTGGCGGCGCTGATCCTTTCTCACTGGATACATCACCGGCATGGGCAACTCTGTATAGCTATAACTTGCTTGGAAATCTTTTGCGTGTGGAACAACATGGCAACTCAAGCGATTCAACGCAATGGAGGGTGCGCACTTTTGCCTTTGACTCGCTCTCGCGCTTGACGCAGAGCAATAACCCGGAAACCGGCCAAATCAATTTCACTTATGATGCCACAGGCAATATGGTCAGCAAGACGGATGCACGGGGTGTTATCGTCGGGCAGTCCTATGACGCGACAAATCGCATCCTGCAGCGGACTTATTCAGACGGCACTCCCACGGCATCGTTTGCTTACGACCAAACGAGCGTCTGGGGAGCAAGCCTGAGCAACACAATTGGGCGACTCACCTACAGTGCTGCTGCCGGAAGTACGGCAGCGTCGGTCTTGAGTTACGATCCAATGGGGCGCGTCATTAATGAATGGGTATGTCTGCCCTCCAACTGTGGAACCGCGGCTTACGCCATCTCGGCTCAGTATGATGCCGTCGGCCATCTGACTGCCTTGTCTTATCCGAGTGGACGTACGATCATGAACGGTTACAACAGCGCCGGTCGTCCCGTCAATTCAGTCTTAACGAATTTCGGTGGCCAGTCCGCAAATTATTCTTATTACACCGTTCCGCAATCAACCTCGACCACCTCATGGGGTTACAACCCTAATGGGTCGTTGAGTCAGGGGACATTCGGAAATGGTATTACTGAAAACTACGGCTACAACAGCCGCTCGCAGCTAAACGCTATTACCGCGTCCGCAACAGGACAGACGTGGCTCAGCAAACTCTATGGCCTGTATGACGCGAACGGCAACAACAATGGCACAATCTGGTCCATTGCTGACGGAATTAGCCCAAGCAGGAACCAGGCGTATAAATACGACGACGTTGGGCGAGTGATTTCGGGATCGCAGCAGGATGGCGCCTTCAGTCAGACCTTTAACTATGATGCCTGGGGGAATATGACCACTTCCGGGACAAACAATTTCAATCCGCTGTATGACGGAAATAACCGGATCATTGGCGCGCCTGCCGGCTGCACCATAACGACTCCATATTGTTATGATGTGGCAGGAAACCTGCTGAATGACGGTGTCCACCAGTACAGCTATGATGGATACAACCGCACTAAGGCAGTCGATGGGACGGGAGCAATTTACACCTATGATTCCGCCGGAGAGCGCGTGCGCAAAGACACAGGCGGCAAGAGCACGGAGTACATCAATTTTGCGGGTATGCCAATCGCAGAAAAGGATTTATCTACGGGTTACTGGTCAGACTTCGTTTTCTTCAACGGTCACCGCATGGCGCGGGCGAACAACTATGAGCATCAGCTCCATATCAGCGGCCAGGTGTGCGCGAACTGCGGATCGCAGTGGTATCAGTTTACTCTTACCAATCTGGCATCTCTCGCTGGACGTACGATTCAGGCTGGCGACACCTTGCGCTGGCTCCAGTGGCAAAACACGGGAAGCTCCGGCGGCATGATGATCAGCTTTACCGATGGAACCAACACCGGCGGACTCGCCATCGCGGACCAGAATGGGGAACCGATGTCGCGTAGCGCAATCATCAATCAGTGGGATTATCGCTCGGCCAGTTTGACAGCTCTTGCCGGAAAGCAAATCTCACAAATCATGCTCAACGTGGACGGCTCTACGCAGCCTGGCGCGTGGGACATCTACCTGCAGGATGTGGTTCTTGTCAGCGCAGACGGTTCGGTGTGGCCGCTCTTCAGCCAAAACCCAACTGTGCCGGCCATGACGGGTGCTGGCAGCACAGGAATGACTTCAATTTCGACGAGCATTAACGACTGCAGCGGATCCGGCTGTGCGCCGATCAATACAACGACATATTTCCACGGCGATCAAATTGGTTCTGCCAGGCTGATGAGTGCCGGGCACGGATACCCTGTTTGGCAGGGGACTTTTACGCCATTTGGACAGGAGGTTTCGGCGGAGATCACAACGAACCATTACAAGTTCAATGGTAAGGAACGTGGTGAAGCAGGCGAAGGCGGCCTAGACTATTTCGGGGCGCGATATTATTCGAGCGTATTGGGCCGTTGGATGACACCAGACTGGAGCGACGCTCCAAGCGCGGTCCCGTACGCCACATATTCTAATCCACAGTCACTGAATCTCTACGGCTTCGTTACTGATGACCCCCTAAGTCACACAGACCTGGATGGTCATGAGCAATTTACTCCAGGTAACGATACGAATGGTTATGAGGCAAATAAAACTGACTCCTGCACTTTCAAATGTGAGCTAAAGAAATTGAAACAATGGTTTCATAACATTGGGGTTGCAAATGACCGCGCATATATCATCAGCCACTGTAAGACTGAACAGTGCAAGGTACACTACAGAACTGCGTCGGAAGATGAACTCAGACTCGCGATGCGCTATTTAACTGACAGAGACTTTCACCAACAAGTAGATGACTATGCCCAATATTTGTCTATTGTAGGTGGTGCGCGCCCGAAGCCTCCGAATCTACCGTCACAAAACAAAGTTACTGTTGATGTTGACCATTCAATCGATGGACATACTGAAGGCGGTGCTCGGTACCAGCAGAGCGCCGGGGCCGGCGGGAACAAAGACTTGTGGCCAGAGGGGTATGATAAGGACATGATTGAGAAAGCGATTCGAAGTGCTTATGACAATGCCTCGAAAGTCGGCCGTCAGTTTCAGGAGGGTGGGGATATCTTGAAATTGCGCGGAAGTTGGGGAGGAATGACGATTGAAATGTGGCTAGATACATCGACAAATGTTTTGCGAGGCTATCCCGTATGGTGAAAATAGAATCGCCCCGACTTGTATTCGATCCAACAACTTTGAACCGTTCACCAATGGGCACCAGGACGGGTGTGGTCTATTTCGAATTTGATAATAACTATTTCCCCAGTCGAAATTGGACGGATTTGGCACCTGATTTCGTTTTTGCCTGGCTGCATGGGTTAATTCGTCTGGCTTCGGGACAATCCGTTAGCGAAGACGTGTCTTTTATGGATGGCCCGTACGTAGTTAAGCTTACAGGGCTTGCTTCAGACAGATGTGAAATATGCTTCCTTGAGGATCGTCCGAGGGCAAAAATTGAACATGGCCGCGTTGTCACATCTTGTAAGGCTCTTCTGGAGGACGCTGTTTCAGTCATGGCGGTAGTCCAACAACGATGCCATCAGGACGGGTGGGAAGTTAATCCAAAGCAGGTTATTGCAGAGCTTACGGAAGCGAGGAAGCTATTGTGGAAAGCAAATACCGATACAGATAAAATAAAGTCATGAGCCTCCGGCGACCATGAGATGCCCCCAATCCGGTTTTACCAGTTAATCTGCGTTGTGTGTCTCAGCGACGGGCCGACTATTGGCATGTTCAATTAATTCAAGCAGGTATTTCGGCGAGCCACCATGGCAAATACCGGAAGCTCTGGCGGTATGGTGTTTAGCTTTACGGATGGGACCGACACAATCTGATATTCCCTTGCCGACTAAAACGGCGAGCAGATTTCCGAAGTGCAGTGATAAACCAATCGCACTATCGGTCAGCAAGTGTGACATCTGTTGCTGGCAAGCAAATCTCGCCAATCATGCTGAATGCAGATGGCTCAACACAGCCCACGGCGCATGGGACATCTTTTTGCAGGATGTAGTTCTTGTTAGCCGCCGAGGGATCTGTCTGGCCGCTCTTCAGCAAGGTCCAACCGTGCTGGATAGACTGCAACAAGCGCTGACACGATAATGAAAACGAGACTAGGATGATTACAAAAGAACGTTTGATATCTGTGCTGCGAGAGCAGCTACCCGAGTTTCCACTCAACGATGATTGGATACCCGATGTCCTGGGGTATCCAATCATCAATGACGTCGCGCGCTTCATCTGTGACCGTGCCCAAGGGAAGTGCATTGATGAACTCACAAGGGCTGTCAGTTTATTAGATATGCTGTGGAGGGAGGGGGATCCTTATATAAAGGGCTTGGTACACGAATGTCTGGACACTCTCCTGTCGTGCAATGAATTAGCGCTTGTTGAACAACACTTGAGTTCAGAGTTGCGGACCATTAGTTCGAAAATGAAAACCAATCAAAAAGGCACGATGTCATGAAATCGAACTCGCCAAGACTGCTCAGTGCGGGATAAACAGGTGACATGCAACGTTGGAACTATGCTGATCGTCGTGCTCGGTCACGATTCGCTTCATCGTATATGCACTGCGCCGCCATCATTCAGCTGACAAAGATGGGTCTAGATTCAGGCGCTTCGATTTTTAGAGGGAATAACTTATTCAGTACGGCTGGCGGGACGACGCGAGATTCACACTTTGACAAAGGGTAATGGCACAGCTCTTCATCAAGCTCCCTGCAACTGAGTGGCGATGGAGGATCATTACAGATTTTTGCTGGAACCCGCGGCAACCAAAATGGATGTCGACTGAGCATGACACTTACTCAAGATTCGCGTCGGGCAACCGTCTGGTGGGTGTGGAGATTTGCTATCAGCGTTTTGCTGATCGTGACTATTGGCTGGCGACTATTTCGGGAGCATAGCACTGGCAACGCTGTCGAGCATCGGCTTCTGTGGGCGTTAGCATTTGCGATTACCGGGATTGTTTTAGGTTTGTTCATATTTTTCAGACGGAAATCTCTCAGGTGACGTAATGGTTATGAAAGCACGGAATGCTGTGATTGTGTGGTGTATTGTGTGGTCTGCTTTGCTGGCTGTTCTTTCGGCTATTGCCGCAATCATGCCTGATGTTGCTAATCACTGGGCTGATGAAGGGAGAACCCTAGCCGGTTACCAAGTTGTCTTGCTGCGAATTGCTGCAGTCTGGTCGAGGTTTTGGTGGCTGGGTACGCCGGTTGTCATTTTGTTAGCGTCTATTCCGCTAGTGATGCTTGTCCTACTATCGAACAAGCGTCCTGTATAGCGAATTACGGATGCTGTTCATGACCGCTCTATTTATTGCGGGAGCAATCTTTGCCTTTACGGCGGCTATCCTTTCGCTTGTGATGCACACTTCTATTAACGCGCTTTCTCCGAAAGAGCAGCGTTTGGCGTGGTCTAATCGCTGGAACCCATCAATAACAAGTCTCTGCAGGGCATACGAGGAATTGTTTCCTGACAATTATGTTACTCCGCTCGCCCGGGTGGCTTACGTGGCCAGCATTATCTTTGGAGTAGCTATTCTGCTATTCAGGATATATCGTTAGTATGCCCCCCACGCGCATGTTGCGCGGCAAATTGCGATCCTTTAAGCATCTCGCACGCAAACTGAAATCCTTTCTTTAGCGGAGGAAGCTAATAACGTTGATACCTGTAAAGCTTGGGGAAGGTCTGGACCAAACAAATAGAGCACCCGCTCCAGTTTGGCACATGATTATAGTGCTGTTGTATTTGCTGGTGCCCGTTTCGCGCTGGCCTGGAGCAACTGCCTTGCTTCCTCGAGGAAGTTCACAGTCGGCTATTGTTGCCTTTGAAATCGCATATCAATGGGGCGCTGTTGTGTTAGTGTGCGCTGGATTATTTGCGAACAAGCTCAGATTTCGCGATTTGATTGGCAAGCTGTGGGCTACTGGAGAGGAAGCGCTCCGTGACATCTCTCTCGGGCTACTGTTTTGGCTTTTAGCAATTGGCCTCAGCCTTTTGACATACTTGATATTGGGGTCGTCATATAACCACTTGAGTCGCGTCCTTCCAAGAACATTGGCCGATTTAGCACTGTTTATTCCATTTGCCTTGACCGCAGGCTTCTGCGAGGAGGTAATCTTCCGCGGTTATCTCTTTAAGCAGTTCACGTGGCTGACGGGAAGTACGGATGTTGCGCTAGTCATTCAGGCTGTCATATTCAGTGCCGCACACGGATACGACCAAACAATTGCGGGAGTGGTCAATAACTTTTTGTTCGCCATCGCGTTCGGAGTGCTGGCCAACTGGAGGAAGAGCTTATTACCGAGCATTATCGGCCATTCTTGGCTTGATATTTCAGTGGGGATTGTGGGCCTGATATTTCCCTAATACCAATGGCCTCGTGCTTTGTTGGTGAATCTTGTGGGACGATAAAGACGGGCTTATTTCTCAGCGAAAATCGCGCTGCTTTAGACGAAGGCCCTCTATGACGACGAACATGGAAACAAACGGTAAGAGCAGAGCGATTATTGACGAGAGATGGAGCTGAGTTATTGCAGCATGGGAAGTAAGATCGTACGTTTATTTTATAAAAAGGCTGTCGACTGAGCATGACACTTACTCAAGATTCGCGTTGTACAACCGTCTGGTGCGTGTGGAGATTTGCTATCAGCGTTTTGCTGGTCGTGACTATTGGCTGGCGACTATTTCGGGAGCATAAACATTGGCCACGAAACATGCGAACGTGTGCGAAGCAGCGGCACAGAACACCTCCCAGGGCTTCTCGGATTTCCTGTTCGGAGGCTTGGGGTTTTTCGTCAGGACAGCTTTTGCGGTGAGAATCACCCCATTGAGACAAAAGCCGCACTGCGCGGCGCCTTCGTCGATAAAAGCCTGCTGCAACGGGTGAGGCTTCTCCTGTGTGCCGAGCCCCCTCAAGGGTTGTGACCTCGTCTCCGCCGACTGCGCTCACTGGCATCACGCAGGAACGTACAACCTGCCGGCGCAGAATGACGGAACATGCTCCGCATTGTGCCATTCCGCAATCGAATTTTGGGCCGCGCAGCCTAAATCATCTGCTAGAACGTAGAGAAGAGGCGTCTCCGGGTTGACGTCGACGCTATGGACTCTACCATTTACCTTCACAGAAATAGTCAAACTCTTTTTCGGCATAAAAATTTGAATTCCATCCGTAATTGACCGTTCTTCGAGTTGACGGGTGTGCAATCTACATTTTGATGCTAACCGCGCTATAAATTACGCCAAAGCAGCATCTGCAACACCGAAATTGGGTCATCAGTCACTATCGTTGAATTGCCGCTTCTCGCAATTCGAGAATTGCGGGGGACGCGAACTGGCCCCATTGCCCCCGGAACCATGCATCGCTCTGGTGAAGATGTCCCGACCCTTACGATTAGCTCGTTTTAGAGAGATCAAACTCTTCCTAACGTCCTGTTCACCTTGATCCTGGCGCACTCACAGCTCGGTGAATTGGCAGGTTTAATCGTAGTATCACCGGATCTGAGATAACTTGGTGTCACACAGAGGGCCCGCACCCCTGCGATGCCGGTCTGGTTCCAGTTTCCGGATTGCCCGTCACTCGGGGAAGAGATCCGCCATAGGTGTCTAGCAGGCAGAGTTTCGACGCAGTTTGCGGGCACAAGGAGCAATCGAAGAGAATGAAGAGAGGGGGCGTCAATTGGTAGATCTGTCTATAGCGGAAGGCAAGCTGACGTTACATGTTAGAGGCGCTGATAAACTTTGGGCGCTCAAGAGCAGTCTCGAAATCCCGCTTGCCCACATCGCAGATGTTCGAGCTGACTCGGAGGTGGCACGCGGCTGGTACCACGGGATCAGAATGCCAGGAACGAATGTGCCCGGAGTCATCACGGCGGGCACCTTCTACCAGGACGGCAAGCGGATCTTCTGGGACGTTCACGATCCCGTGAAAACCATCTCCATTGATTTGCATGACGAGCGGTACAGTCAGTTAATTGTTGAGGTAGCTGATCCTGATGCAGCGGTCAAGCTGATCCAGAGTGCATTATGACATCCCGGCTCTCAAAAGGCGGCCGCTCGAAGACTCGCGCCTGAGACGTTTGACTGTATTTGCGCTTGCGCTGCCAGAGGCGACACGTTTAATTCAGAGCGTCTGGCGCATCTGCTGTGGCGGATGAATTCGCGCATTGTTCGGATTCTGAACAAGATCCGTGATGCGCCGATAAACAATGTTTAGAAGGGTGTGTGTTTGGCCATTCATGAGCCGAATATTGCATTAGTACCGAGTTGGGTTCAATCCACAGCAGCGTAAAAGACTAGGATGCGGACAAATGCAACGATACGAATTCGAGTATTCTCAATGTGTTGAGAGGACATAAAAAACATGTCCGGCACTAAAGTGCGGACAAGCCTGATTGCCGCTTCCATGCCGATTCAGCACGGTTCAAGCGCCTGTGAACAGCTCGCCGAAGATTGATTCCTCCCGCTTTGCTGGACAGGGCAGCAGTAAAAGATTTAATTGCCTTCCGCGGGTTTCTTTTGTTCCAATTGGCGAGGTGTTCGCGGCGCTTACCTTCTAAGTGGTCGACCGGTTTAAAACCCGCACGATCAAGCTCGCGTGCAATTTCTTCGTATTCCGTCGAGGCTAGCCGGTTGTTCTCCCCTCGCCGCGGCCTGGCGTCAGACATCAACTTACCAGCTGCTGCATCAAAGTCGGAGAGTGTTATAAGGAGGGCTGATTTCCATATGCAAGCCGCTCTTTGACACCCACCACTCCATAGCCGTGTAGTTCCGAGCGATCTTATCGATCTGGTCTCCACAAAATCCAAAGAGTGTATAACCACGGCTATGGGTGTGCTGCAACAGCACATCTGACAGTGACCCTATTGAAAGCGGTGGATCAGATTGCCTGGCAAGCTCTCGCACGGCATCGTGGTCCGTGCTGCCAGCCAGAAGGGTACACGAGACTACATTCTCCAGAATTGCCTTCCGGAAAAGCTTGCTGCCGCCGGTTTTAGTGGTTCTCCTAGAGTTGAAGCACTTCCAGAGGATTGAAGTTGATCGCTCACCATTCGCTTCAGTTTTTCCAACCCAAATTCGCATGTAACTGTGGCTTTCTTCATTACTGCCCGCAATCACCCAAGGATGAGCTGGCTCGTAATTCTTGTTGCTTTATTCGCCCACCGAAGCTATAGAACACGAACGCGCTCGTGGGCAGCACGAGCGTGCTCTGACAAATGACCTACGTGGAGGCGATAATTGGCTGCAGTCAAGGGTACACACTCCCGCAAGAAGCGCACAAGACAATTCACTTACTTTCCCCAAGTTAAGGGCAAGATCGTTGAGAATGTCGAAATTGATGCTGACGTTGCAGCAGTCACGATTCTGTTTCAGGACAAGACAGCACTCAGTTTCGAGCTTAAGCCGCGCCTCAGCGTATTTCCTGAGTTGTCGGACTGGAAAACTGAAAATTGGCGAGGTATCAAGCGATGGCGAGCCGTTCACAGCAAAAGCTCGATGGTGTCCTGACCATAACCCAAGCTAATCAAAGCAAATTGCCGCGCATTGCAATCCTTTACCTATATGAAGGCCGCAAGCGTCTGTACTTGGTCTGCGGAGGGTTTTGCAACTGCAGACAATCTTGCCGGCCTTGATCTAAACTGATCAGCCGAGCAGTGAAGTTTCTCGATGAAGCCATCGACATCGAATCAGGTTTTCGCAGAAACCGACACGACATCGCGCCGATATTATGCAAACCAGGGCCAGATCATTTGCCGGTCCATTCACAATGTCGATACCACGCCCGCTTGTTGGTGGCTCGACATTTGGCTCATTCTAGTGAAGGGTGAGGACACCGGTGGGCGGTACTCGCTGATGTATGAGGCCCTGCCGAAGCGCTCTGGCCACTTAGTCGCCCAATGCGATCAAAGAAGAGACAGAACAACAACTATCTATGAAGTCTTGGGTGCGTTGCTAATTGTGTCGAAAGCCAAACCGCTGGACCGTTCGCCACGACCGGTCTGTTTCTGCACTCCAAGCCAGATATACGCTTCGCCCTTGGTCCAACGTGTACGGCGGAAAGATTCAGTGAGGGTTACTCCGGCGCGCGGCAGTTCCTCTTCATGCACGAAATAAGGCTGTGCAGGCGAGATGTCCAGCCCGTCCCGTATCAGCGTTGTGCGCGGAGGGACTTTGACCGGCGGATTAGGATCGCCTGGAACAATTCGCAGCATACGGCTGCGCTGCAGCTGGATCTCTCGTAGCGATCCCGGTAAGTGGACCGGCATGAACGGAATCCAGTGTTCGGGCACACTCGTCATGGCGAGATAGGCAATGTCGGCAAAATACGGCGGGGCTGTCCCTGTCCCAACTAATTGCTGTTGATATTGGAGCGTTTCACGCGCTTCGTCCTTCCCGGAACGCCCGGAACCGGCTACAGAGGGGATGGTGCGCTCAATAGCCCATGCCATGTTTGCAACTTCGTCGCGGGCCAGTTCAATCTCTTCAAGCGGATCTCCATCCAGAATGTTCGACGCGCTTGGGGGAATTAGCAAACTGGTATCCGCCTTGGCGCCTGTGGTTTCAGAACTGATCTCGAACATCGCCCAGCGATGCCAGTTGTCCTCGGCGCCGGCGCCGGCAGCAATCACCCAGAACCGCTCCCCAAAATTGTTGGTCACGGCCAGACCTTCTACCAGCGCCAGCGTGCCGGCGGGAATTCGGAACGGGATCAGGAACCAGTCGTTGGCATAGACCAGACCAAACTCCATCAGCAGAAGCTTGGCCAAGTCAGTGGTGGCCGGGGTTATGCTCCCGAAGTCAGTCTTCCTGTCTTCGAGCGCCCACCAGCGAGGATCGGGCATGCCCTGAAAAGTGACCGGCGTAGGAATAAAGGAGCTGACGGTCACCTGCTCCGCGGTTGCAGGATCAGCCGGGCCACCCAGGCCGTCGGCCGCAGCGGTGCGATCGAACGAATACCAATCAATGTGACCCTGCGCGTACTCGTCGGCGGCAAGCACAACGGGATTTCCAGCCTGCGGCGCCGAGCATGCAAATTGATATTCCAGATACTCGGGTTTCCACGCCGCCTCCTGGGCCGGCTGAGAGTATTGCGCATCGACCCATTTCTGAAATTCCTTACCCAGGCCGTCAAGCTTGCCCTGATCTGTCGGATCATTGGTAATGCCGTCGAAAGCGTGGTGGGACGGATCAGCCAGGTAAAGATAAAGGTCGCCGCCGTCAATGCAGCGCCCGGCCAGGGCCGCATACTGCTGCCATCCGCGGCGATGAGCATAGACGTAGTCGCCATCAGCATCGCGCGCGGGCAAAACGATGGGATAATTGGTCAAATATTTTCCCTGGTATCCCGATAAACCGGCCGCATTGAGCAGCTTGCTCCACTGCCGCCCCAACTGGGCGCGAAGGTCGAAGCGCATTTTGTGCTTATTCCACTTCCATTCCACCATGCGCCGTTCAACTTTGGTTTCCAGGGGGATGTCTGTCTCGACGCTCTCGGTTGCGCCGCCCGCCGCCTGGTATTTGGTGAGCTGCGAGGTGCGCATGCGAACCTTGGCGAAGATGGGGGAGCCTGCATCGTCGGCGAAGAACTCGCCGATCTGCCACTGCTTGGTCAGCATCCACAATGCATCGCGCACTTCAGCCTTGAGAGCGCAATCGAAATCATTTGCTCGCGGCCTGCCTTCCAGCCGGTTCCAGGCGGTGATAGTCGGAAACAGCCGCTGCGCCAGCGCGTTGCGGAGATCAGAAACGACGAATCGTTCAGGGATTGGCATTTACTGGTCTCCAATAAAATCGTAAATACGATTGTTGAGCGCAAGATTGGTTGCAATGGTGATCTGAAAGAGCGTGACGGCCATGACCGTGGCTGGCAGGAACTGCGCGTAATTGGAAGAATCAATCAACGCGGGCTCGACGCCGCGCTTTCTGGCATCGTCTAAAGTCTGGTTGAGCATCGCGACGAGGTCATTCCAATTCCAATTGCCGCGCAGCACCGGCGGGACCGCCAGAAGCATGGTTTGTGGCGGCTGCGAATTCGGCCGGTCAAAATGGAAGGCCAGGCCGGAGACCATGTCATCGACCGGCACCACTTCCGGCCATTCGTCGATGATCAGCGCGCACTGGTCGCCCGCGGGCTGAAACGGCTTGGTAAAGTGGGCCGTATAGAGCAGGCGATCGTTGGTGGTTGCGTTTGCGGTATCGAATTCGAGAGCAGTCCAGCGATCGCGGGCGACAAAAGGAAGTTGCACGGGAGTGAGTTCGGCCGGAGCAGATCCGAACGCTTCGCTCAACACTATTACATTTTCCCACGCGCTCAACTTGGAGCGTACTCGCGCCAGCCCGTAGAGCCAGTCGTCAACCGGGAAGCGGCGGCCAGCAGCCAGCAGATCGGTGAGCAGCGCCGGCGATCCGCTCCAACCATTGTCGAACTCCGCGGCGTGATCGGATGAAAGCTGGAACCTGGGGACCAGCTGCATTTCGCTTCCCAGCACGCGTTTGCCGGCGGCAAGCAACTGCTGCACTCGCGCCTGCGAAGACTGAATGCCGGAGAGCCCAGCCAGCGCGTTGTTAGCGTCGGTGATCCGTTGCGACAGGTCGGCGGCTGCCGCCGTGACTTTGGCAACAATGCTCGCGCGCAGCGCCGTGATCGCCGCATCCTGGTCAGAGATGTCGAATGGAATCACGTCATGAATGGCGGCCAGCGGCTTCATAGCCTCCGCAGCCGCGGCAAAATCAACCAGCCTAGCGCCACTCCATTTGAGCAGGGCCTGGAACTGGGCCAGACGCGGGTTAAATTGGGTGGTTTTTACCAAGTCGATAGCATTTTTGTAATCATCGGGGTTCGGCGGCGGTACCGGTGTAGCCGTCGCGGAGATCAGCCGTTCAGCCTGCCGCAGTAACGCGAAGCGGTCAGGATCATTCGTCAGGGTGGGATATGAAATCAGCAAGGCAGCGTAGTCGCTGCTCTTCTTCTCCCAGCGCACTACAATGTCATTGATCTTCTTGGCGATGGCCTCGTAAATCGCGCGCACATCGGAGTGCATTCCCCCGGTCCCGCACTGTGGCATGCCGTAGAGCGCTGTGCGCAGCAGTTCGGCAGATGCCAATTGCAAATAGGCATCCAGGTCCGAAGCGTCGGTTTCCAGCGTTACCAGCGCGTCTCGCCGCGCTGTGAGGCCGTTGATCGCCGTCTGAATGCGTCCCTGCAATTCGACGTCATCCCACACAGCTTCATCAGATTTGGAATCGAGCGGCATGGCCATGTCCGTGGGACCGGCGGCGCGGCTCTTCAGCACAACCTCGCGCAAGCTCCGCACCAACGCCGCTATCTCGAAGAAAGTGATCTGGCCGGGCGCCAGCTGCGTGTAGTTGATGGTAATCGCCATGTCGGGATGCGCATCCGTGCCGTATCGGACAATCTGGAGAATGCGATCGTCAAGCTCCGCCATCGCCTGATCGAGGTCCAGATTGACCAGGTAAAGAAGATCAACCGGCTGAAGTTTCAGGTCGTCCTGCGTGATGATGATGGGCTTTGGCGCGGCGAGCGCCGGAGTGGAATAAGTAACGCTCACCGTCACCTGGGGCGGGGCCGGCAAACGGCCATTCAACCACGCATTCAGCGGTGCTTCCGCTGCCGCCCGCGGCGTCATCGGGACAGAGTTGGGTGATGTGGCAGGATCGGCGGTCACGTCAAGATGCAGCGCCACGCGATGCGTCAACGAAAAACCTGTGCGTCGCGTTTCCACCACGTGCATTTCCGGCGGCGGCGCTCCGGTACTGAACGCGGTGCTGACCGCGGCGGAGCGATCGAAGTTGCCCAGCACCACCTGATACACGCTCTCCGCCATCACCAGGTCGCCGAGCGCGTCATACAGGTTGAGGAAACGGTCCGCCTCGGTGTTGATGGCAGTGGCTTCCGGCGCCGACGCCGGAAGAAGCTGGCCCGGCCCTGGATTCGGGTCCGTAGGAAATCCGAACGGATAGGTCGCGTTTCCAGGTGTGCGCATGCGATTGACCAGTTGGACCCCGTCAATTACGTTGCGCGCTTCCAGCAAAGTTATATCGGCGGTGGGGTCCGCCGTGCTCTTGAGTTGGTTGGCGACCAGTGGGAACACCTGGCGCAGCGGATAGATAAACTTGTCCACTTCGGCGAGGCTATGGTCGTCGTGCAACCCGCGTTCGAAGCGATATCCCAGCAACGCGGCCAGCGTCTGTCCATTGCGCATACCTTCAAGGATGGTTTGCGCCTGGCGCACGCGCTCAGACGAAAGATTGACCGCCATGGCATCAGGGTTTGCGGGGGTCGCATTTACGCGATAAGCATTCTTGAGAATGGCCGCGGCGGCAGCTTGGCTGAGAGAAGGCGCGTGGATGTATCCCGCGTTTTGCGAATCATATTGGAGCGGAGCGTCGCCGGGACGCTGGAAGTCTTTTGCCTGGTCCGGCGTGAGCGAAGGTGTGGTCAACAGCTCGGTCTTCGGCTTCACGTTCTCCAACCAGCCGAAAGCTCCCAGATAGATTCCCGGCGGTACCTTGCTGTCAGCGTTGGCGCGCATTTCTGCCAATCGCACGGTGGCCAATCCTGTCTTCCATGCGTCAAGCCGGTAGCTGCAACAGTCAATGTGCTCGGCAAAAACGCGCTCCAAACGGGCGGTAGAGCTTCCGGCAAGAACGTTCAATGCGGCAATCATCTCGCTCAGCGGCTCAGTCTCCGGGGCCACGCCAAGCACGCCCGGGCTCAACACATACTCTGCCAGGGTCTGCGTAGCACTGCCGGTGATTGCTGGTTGCGGCTGGTACAGATTTTGGAACTTGCTTTGCCCGCCAGCTGCCGCAGTTTGTACGTTAATGAATGCAGGCTCCGCCCGCGCGACGGCCGAGTCCACAATTGCACGCTCTTCCAGGAACCGCGTGCCCACGTCCCATTGCGCCAGCATCATGGAATGGCGCAGCATCAGATAGAGCAGCGCAGTCGGCTCAGGATTGCCCCCGAAATCCTGGCGGCGAATGACATCGAGCGAAGCCGCTGCCAACCACTGGACGTAATTCTTCTTGTCAGGCGTGTAAGCCCGTATCGGCTTTAACTCGGAGAGCGGTGCATCGTCAACTACCGGGCCGGTCAGCAGTGCGTTGGGTCCATAGAAGAACTTGTCGAGAATGGGAGGATCGGCTGTGGGATCGCCGCCCAATGCGGTAAGAACCGCCTGGCGATTGTTCTTAATAAAACCCGCCAGAAGCGTGCCGAAAAAACCTCCCAGCTCAAGCACGAGCTTGTTATAAAGCTGCTCGAAGCTCTCCGCGTACCGCTGGTAGTATTCGACTGAACCTGAATTGAGCCCAACAATATCGAGCAGTACCTGATGAGCGTCGCCCGGCTGGCCCACTCGGGCCACGGCAGCAGACATGGTCAACCAGTCCTTGTCCATTCGAGCCAGCAACGTATGCAGACGTTGCAGGTAGTCCGCGGCAGGCAAGGGACTGGCAAGCTGAGCGCCGGTTACGCGCGATGGCGTGCTCCGGTAGTTGGCAAAGGATGTGACAGGAAGAATTCCATACGGCTGATTTCCAACCCGCACGGCGGGAAGCGGCCCACGGCCGGCTACATAGCGCGTGAAGAACAGGCGCGTGGAGACAATATCGGCCGCAGAGAACAGCGGGGCCATCATCTCCTCCATCATGTATCCAAGCGTGCCATTCCACAGCGCAATGTTCATCGCGCGGGCCTCAAGCTGATCGACGCCGGCGGCGTTGGGAACCAGCTTCATCAGCGCGTCGTTAATTCCCAGGGCTTCAGCCAGCCACTGGCCATCGTGTTTCTGGAGCGGGTCGGCGGATTCCACGTAGGCCTCTTTGCCTTTGAAAACCGTCTCATACGCGACGTCGGGATCGTCAACCCATGTATAAGCGGCGCCAGCAGAGCTGGTATTGTTGGTAGGACTGCCCTGGGGCACTAGGCTGTAGCCGCCGGGGACAGAATATTGGTGCGCAATCAGAGTCTCCAGCATCTGCCGGCTGGCTGTTTCATCTGAGGAAATGCGCACACCCACCACCAGCAGGCGATCAAAACCGGTCTGGGCTTGCTCGGGCGTGAGATCGATTTTGAAACCCATGCCCACAGAGACGGCGCGGTCAAAATCCGCCAGCCATTTCAGGTTATCGTCAAGCACCAGATCATCATTGGTCAGGTGGATCTGATCGGCCTGCGGCAGTGAAGGATCAGGGCCAGTCGTGAGGTCGTCAGGAATCGGGTTGCCGATGACCGTCTTGACGACCGTTGTACCGGAATACAAGAGAGCCACAAAGCGGTCAGGCTGGGCGACCATGTGCGGCGCTTGCGTCCAGGAAGTTTGTTTCGTAACCGGCGCGGCAGGAAGCTGGAGCACCGAGCACGTAACGTTGACTTGCGCACGCGTATAAGGCTGCGGAGGGTTCCAGCCGTTTGGGTCCGGCGGGAATTGCGCTATCAACTGCGCGGCGCGCGCATTTCCTACCTCGCCCTGCAATGTCGTTAGCGCGGCTTGTTCTTGCGTCGAGTCACCGTCGGCCTTCCAGACGGCAATCCAGTAATCAAACGTCTTTGATTGTTCGTCCGCGGTCACCGCGGTATGCGGGACGATCACCAGCACCACATCCTGAGGATTTGCCTTGACGGGTTTGTCAGCGGGATTGGACGGCGCATATTGGCTGACGATGTAGGCCGCGCGGCCCGATCCCGAGCCTGCAAGCAGCGACCGCCATGCGCCGCGTTCCTGGGCTTCTACGCTGCCGGCCCGCCACATGGCAATCCAGAACGCGGTGAGATTCTGGACCTCAACGTCAGTGAGCATGGTTTCAAAACTGTCAATTTGGCAATCGTCCGGATAAATGCGAATCCATAACTGGGGAGCGGTCCCAACTATGACAGCGGACGCCGCGGCTGCCGGCCCTCGAGCCGGAACACCCGGAGTTGGGACGGCCGAAATCGGGACGGGAGGAGTTTGGATCGGTGCAGCCTTGCGGAACCGTACTTCCAGGCGGACCGGAAACAGCAGAATGGGGATTCGGTCATTCAGCTCAGATAGTTGTTGCGTCGGGTCCTGTAACTGCGCGATTTGCCCAAGCAACTGGCTGGCGCTCGTCTGGAACTGGCCTGCTTGTCGTCGGCTGGCTGTGATTTGCGTAGTCAGAGTCGCCGCCTGTTTCTGCAACCCTGCCAAACTGTGAGAGGTTTGCCCGCCCGATTGCCGTGAAAGCGTGGCAATCTGGCTTTCAATGGATTTCAGCTGCGCGTTTTGAAGAGCGGCCTGCGCATCGGCAGCGGACTTCTGCGTTCGCGCCTGAGCGAGTTGAGTGCGGAGATCGGCAAAGGTCGTCATGATGGCAGCATGCGCGAAGCATGCACGGCGACCAGAACCGGCACGCGGTAGAGAATGTAAGCTAATTCGGCGGCATCGGTAGAGGGATTCCACTGCGCTTGCGCATCGGCGGGATCCGTTACATCGCCTCCAGGGTTCGGACCTTCGGGCACCAGCGCCAGACTTTGGTTTAGCTGAACCAGACCGCCAGGCGGTACCCCAATATCCACCCACGCCAGATCATTCCAATTCACCAACGCGGGATTTGGCGATCCTGATGGAACATCCTGCATGCCGAACCGCGGTTCTCCTGGGCGCTCTTTAATGACAAAAAACCATCCTGGATCTTCGGCCGGCCCCGTTCCACCCCTGGCTTCCAGCGCCGTAAGATCAAAGCCGAGAAAATAAATATCAGGATCGACTTTGGCCTCGAAAAGCGGAAGGCGTATTTTCGTCCCCGGCGGCGAGTCTTCTTCAGACGACGCAATATCGACCAGTTCGCGATCGATGTTCGGATCGGGAGTGCCTTTGGGCCATACGGCTTTCTGTGCGTAAATCACTGCTGTGGGGTAGCGTTTGAGCAGTTCGCCGCGAATCACCAGCACCAGCAGGGCCGCGTTGCCATTCTGCACGCGATAGTCGTGATCCCCAAGGTTGGAAGCATGTGACCACTTGTGCAGCTCGGGAATGTCCCGGAACTTCTCTTTGTCGGCTTGTGTCGCGTTTGGCGGCAATTGCAAGCTCACATCCCAGAACTGCCGAAAATAGCTTCCACGCTGATCGGTGGGGTATTCATTCCACAACAACTCTCGCGCCATTTCATGGTTCAGACCGACCATGTAAGCTTCAATGAAGCGCTGATTGGACTCAAGAAGAGTCATGCTGTTCTGCGGAATTAAATTGATATTAGGCAGGAACAGCTCCGAGGAGAGATCGCTAAGCGGCTTGTACATGGGAACGTCAATCACCGGATAGGCCATCACAGGCGTAAATTGTTCGACCATATTGTTCGTGAGCCACGGTGGCAGATAAACGATCTGCTTGATGCGTCGTGGAATCGTAAACACAGGATCAAGAGCTTTTACCGCCGTGGCTGTAAGAGTCGGAAGATCAAGCGTGGTCCTTTGCACAATCGGGAAGCTCACCGAGGTATAGCGATAGACGTCGCGAAGCGCGGCCTTGAAGTTGGCTGCCTCCACACTATCCACCAGACCTGGCTGAGGCGTGAACGACGATCCGGGAGAGCTGATCACAAAATTCTGCACCGTGGGCAGTTGATCCACGGATGCCGGCGTAGCCTGTTCCTCATTAATGGAAATCAGCCCCGGCGCCAGAGATCCGGGCGGAAGACTGGCCTTTGCCTGGTTATAAAGCCAAAGCACCAATGCAGCTCCGGCCACCACAACCACTAGTCCAAGCAGCGGAGAAATCAGGAATCCCAAGACCACAAGAATGAGCAACACAGCGAACAGGATGTAAATCCAGAGATATTTTTTCTTCAGGATGTCGATCCATGAGAGGCCTCCGGACGCCGGCGCAACTGTGTTCACGGCATCGCTGATCTTCAGAGCTGACTTGGGAGGAATTTTCGGTGGCGCCGGCTTCAGTTCACCGGCATTGATGCGCGTGATCATTTTCGCGGCTGTGTCCGGCGCTAACGAAAGACGGCTTGCGAGCGCAGTGCCCTGGCGGGTGATGCGGCGAAACGCTCCCGACATGGATGCTGCGGGAATAACGCTGGCCCGAACCTGGGCCGCAATGGTGGTAGGGCTGCCCATGATTCGGGTGTGCACCGGCGCCGTCAGCAGAAACTGTTTTTCCTGCGGCAATGCAAGTATGTGCCGGTTGTAAACGGAAATGGACGCGGCCTGGGCCATTTGCGCCAGGCGTAAACGGTTGTTCGCGGATATTACGTCGCCGATCTGTTGCCAGGCGGCAGCCATGTAGCTCTGATCATTGGCTTGCACAACTTTTGTTCCCAGGCCAGCGGCTACGCGGAACCGGGGATCAAGATTCAGGCGGTGAACCCAGTTCTGGCCGTTGGGAAGAGTTGAGCCGTCAGCTGCAGTGAGCACGCGGTTCACCAGCGCAGGCCATCTCCCATAAAGCGGCGCAGTGATTACCGGGTCAGGATCATGGTCAGGATTGGCATCAGAAGCGGCCTTGGTGGAGTAATCGTCGGCCAAATTGATGAAGGCGGCCATGCCAATCTCAAACTTATGCGGGAAGGGCTGGTCCCACTGGTCGTACATCGTGACATTGTCCTGGTCCGCCTTCGATATGGTTTTGAACGGGACTTCCAGAGCGCCGCCCAGCTTGAGAATGTTGCCGAGATCTGCCGGCGTGTCAATGAGAGGAAGATTCAATCCCGGGTGGATCACATCCATGTCACGAGTGCCGACGCGCGTGTCAACCGGCTGCGGCTTGAGCAACTTGACCAGATATTCGAAGTCGCCGAAGTCGCCCGCCATGAAGTACCAGCGGTAGTAATACGGAAACTGCGCCTGATTGTTGTCCCACGCTGAAGCAGTAGCGACCGTGGTATCGGGCACGGCCTGGCCCAAACCGGCAAGCCGCCCGGTTTCGAAGGTGGGAATCAGGAAAGCGTAATAGGAGGTATCCGGCTCCAGCCGCCGGGGACACATGAGCCGCGCATAGGCAAGATCAGGATTTTGACCAATGGTCTGTTGCAGCTTCTGGAGAACTCCGGGGATGGATTCGTCGCCCTTGTTGGAGAGATCCTCATTCACGTGAACATGCGCCCACGCCCAAAGCTCGGCTGGCTTGGGAAAAACATCACTGGCTTTCACTCCCGCAGCCAGTTCGAAAAATGGCAGCGGTTTGCCGGTGAGATCTTTGCCGTCAGTAAACTCCGTTTCTTTGAGCACCACCAGTGCGATCCAGGGACGCAAACGGCTCTTGGCCACATCAGCCGCTGCCGGCGTATAACGCCAGGGAAAATCTTCATCGTAGAAATCGATATACGGCAGGTAGTTCGGTTCGAAGTTAGTTATCCAGTTGAGCGGATCGGTTTTGACTATCGCTTTGCTGTCAATGCCCACGATGTCGCCAGGGCCGTACAGACTTACGTCGCGATGGACAACCTGCTGATTTGGGCTGCCGTCCAGCTTGGTGCCGACCAGGGTCACATCCAGAGGCATGGTAGCGCGCACTTTTACTGAAGCGTCTCCGTCTGCTTGGGGAATGGTGTTGGCGGCGCCACGGCGCAACCATGGCAGGAACGAATAAGTAGGAGGATTGCTCATTATGCATTTACCTCTGAGTTCGGTAATACGTGCATTCCAGCGGCCAGCGAGGGATTCGAGGCAACATGGCTCTTCATGTAGTCCCGGGCCATGGCTTCGCTGGAGAAGTTCGAGGCGGTGTTCACCGGTTTATTGTCAGAAGTATTCGATACAGCGTACCCTTCCTGCCCCACGGCAATGGTGTCAGTAAACGGCCTGATCTGCGCCTTGCCTTTGTACGAAAGCGGCGAGCGTGCAGCGGCAGAACCGGACAGGAAAGGATGGAACAGGCCTGAGAGCGCCGCCATGCGCCCCTTGAACACTGGCTGCTGCGGGTCCTTATCAATGATCGTGGCGTTATAGTTGATCGTTCGCCGCGTCATCTTGCTCGATTGCATGCTGTCACTGGAGCCGATAATGACCCCGCCCTTGAGCTGCTGGTAGGACGGCCGCGATAGTTTGTCGCTGTCGCTCATGTCCTGGTACTGGGCGATTGCGAACTGCTCATCCTCGTCGTTCAGCGTCAGGACGGTCACTGGCGCGCCGCCCCCGGGGTTGCTCGAGACCGTGGGGATGTCCACGACGTTAACGTCGTCGGGCTCCTGGTTGCCGACCGTATCCAGCTTGAGTTTCAAGGGCAGCGCCCGCTGGCTCAGGGTCAGCGAGCCGAATGGATGCAGCACGAGCAGCGAAGGATCCACTGCTCGCAGTGTGACTAGAAGATTTGTGGATGGCGGAGGAAGCGCCTTCCAGTTTGACTGCTTGTTGACCTCGCCCAGGAAGATCGGCATCACGTCGACCGGCGGCAGCGTCGTGTCTTTCTTATCACCCCAGGTCACGTCAAAGCTGACATCGATGCTGAAGAACAGAATCGAGAGGCTGCCGGTGCCCTTGGCTTCCCACGGCGTCGGCCCTGAAAGCTGGAAATTCAGGCTGATACTGAGCAGGTCCATGCCGAACACAGCGATGCTCAAAGATCCCGACATCTGCGCGATGAACATGAACGGCGAAAATTGGAAGAGAACGTCCAGGCCGAGTTGGCCGGTAATGTTGGCGGAATCCACACCGAAGAACAGATACAAGTGCGCGCCAAACTGAACGGTGTTGGAAGTGACCGCGAAATAGCAGTCGACTTTGATCTTGGCCCAGTCGTAATCGAGGATGCTGATGCTCAGCCGTTTCATTGAAGCCGGCAGATGCAGCCCGTCAGGAGGATGAAATGCGGGATGGAACCCGCCCACGGAAAGAATGAAAGCGGCGTTGTCGCCCCACTTCAAGCGCACCGCCATATCGCCTTCCAGCGTCATGAACAGGACGTGCGAGTCGTAAAGGCTGGCGTCAAAGGACAGGAGCTGTTCGTCAAAGTCGAGAATGCCCAGGAAAGCCACCTGGATGAGGATCAACGCTTCATCCTCGGTTGGAAGCGCTACCCGCAAGACCCCAAGAATGGCTATGTTCCCTGGCGGAATCTCTATGATGATGCCCAAGGACAAGGTCACCAGCGAGGGATCGCCCCATCCAAACTGGGCCATGGGGCCAACCAGAAAGACGTTTTGCTGCGGGGGAAAGATCGTCCTCAGGTCGCTGATGATCCGCGGCGCATTGGCGATGATGTCCGTTGGGAACATGATTTCGTCAACCGCGCCGGTGCGAACACCATCGCGCAGAACATCAAGTTGTACCGAACGGTTGAGCCCCAGCAATCCGCCCACCCCGTTGAGCGTGAATCCGAAACCGAGTTGGATAGGCGGAAAATCTGTGGTGAGGATCAACAGCAGCGAAAAGCCGCTGGAGCCATCCGGCATTTTCGTGGTAATGAGTCCGATGGCCTTTACCGTTACTACGTCGGCAATCGAGAGCTCGGCAACGCCCGCATACTCGCCCTTGTCGGGATCGAAGGAGAGGAAGCCACCGCCCACCACGATGCCGGTGTCAATGCTGAGTCCCGCGCCTTTAGGCGGCTTGAATTCCACGCTCACGTCTACGGGACCGGCATTCCCGCTGCGATCGTCCTTAAGCGCGAAATCAATCTCCAGGCCGACTTGCTGGACGGACGCTTGGAGCGGCCCGAGCGAGGCGTTGATATCAAGGGCAAGTCCCACGGGAAATTTTTGCCCTTGAATCCCTCCGGAAAGGGTCAGAGCGCTCAGGCTGACCGGTCCCAGGTCCAGGTGCAGCGGAATCTGGATTTGCAGCGTTGCCGCCCCTGTAAAAGAGAAGCCGTGATCCGTGGAGTATCCGAAACCCAGGTCAAAATCCGATTCGGCGTGGACGCCGCCGAGAATGCTGCCGAGGAAGCCATCCGCCTGGTCGAAGGAGATGACGAGCTTGCCTCCTCCGATGCTGCCGCCGGTGCTGAACGCGGAATGCGCGGTGCTGCCATCCCAGGTGAAGCCGCCACCCAAGTTGAACTCAAACTTTTGGATTTCGAGGCGGCTGCTTCCCGGGCTCCCAAGGATGACGAGAGGGTTGTCCGAGGTGCGCTCATAGGCGTATTTCAGGCCGACGTCGCCCGAAACCGTAGTAGCGTCGGGAGGTTTGATCGAGATGGTGCCGTCGGGCTGGACCACCACCTCCGCTCCCGAAGCCAGCCCAAAAGCAATGGTGATGGTGAATGTCCAATAATTACCGTCAAATTCGATCGCCGCGCTCCCCGCGTTGCTTTGCAGACGTAAGGCCAGGCCCTTCGGGGACACGTCGGTCTTCGGGACGATCTGTAATCCCATCAAATCCAGGCTGGGGCCGGTAGGATCGTAGACCGCGGGCAGGCCCAATTGCACGATCAGATTTTCGAGCGCCTGCAGGATCTTCTTGCCGTCAAAAGCGGGAGTGTTCCAGTCGTACAGACTGGACATCTGCGCTCCGGGGTTCTGCAGCCAACCGCCAATGCGATCGAAATGGAAGGTGTAGAGCGTGTAGAACGGTTGGTTGGGATCGGTAGAATCAACGTTGAAATCCTGTCGCTCGAGGATGCCCATGAACTCGAGTCCTTCGTTGATTCCGGGATTGCGTCCCACATAATCGGCCAGGAGCAGATTGAAGATCCGGTCGGGCAGCGCGTTCACGATGGCCGGCGTCACCCCGGGAATACCCGAGACCGCGGTCGCAATGTTGGCGAAATCTTTGATTACCGCGGCCACCTTGACCGCAGCCCCGGCCGCCTTGGCAATCATGTCGGCTTCGTTGTCCGCGTCGATTAAATCCTCTATTTTGCTGATGAGATCGCCAATGTCAGTGGCCACAGAACTGAAGGGCGCGGCCAGGGAGGACGCCTGGGCGCTGGTCATCACGATGCCCAGCGATGCAAAAAACTCGGGAGCGTTGTGCGCGGCCAGGCCGCTTGACAATGGCGAGAGCAGGATTCCGATCTCTCGAAACACCGCCTGCAGGGTGCCTTTGCCGTCGCTCATGCCGATTCCTTCCGCGCGCGCAGCCAACGGCTGGCGCGCTCTTGCCTGAGCTTCTCGACGAGCAGGGGCAACTGGTCAACGCTGGTGATGCCCGGCCCGTAGCGAAGCGCGATCTCACGGTACATCTCCACGTCGCGGCGAAGACGTGGACTGCCATACCGGAGGAAAACCCCGGCCATGGCGCGCATCAGGGCGGCCCGGTCCACCCCGTTGATTTGCGTGGGAACAACATGGGCTGGATCGCGCAGGTTCTTGATG
Organism: Candidatus Angelobacter sp.; assembly: GCA_036495645.1. Taxonomy (GTDB): domain Bacteria; phylum Acidobacteriota; class Terriglobia; order Terriglobales; family Acidobacteriaceae; genus Angelobacter. Next base: position 24,360 of record DASXMN010000025.1, on the reverse strand, counting down.
AAGTGTTGGACCATCGCCGGGCCCTGGTGGTGGCGCCAAGCAACCAGCGCGCGGCGATTGCCCAGGACGATGCGACGCGCTTCCACGCGGTGCTCGCTCAATTTGCCCATCAGCAAGCGCCCCAGGCGCGTCTTCTCCAGCTTCTCTTCAATGCCCCGCCGCCCCAATTGCAGGGCTCTTTCCTCAGGATCGATTCCCGCCATGTAGAATGCAGAGCCTCCCGCGGACGCCACGGTTCGCGAAAAACTCGCGGGAATGTCGACGCCTAATACGTCCAGCACTTTCTGGATGGGATTGAGAATACCGATTCCGCCGACTGCATTCCATTCCGGAGAGTTGTTCGATATGTCCGGCTTAACGCTGCCGCGGCAGATGATGCCGATCACCTGGTTGTCTTTGTTCACCACCACGCTGCCGGAATCGCCGCCGCGGCCAAAATAGAGCCGGGAGCTGCCCGGCAGTCCTTCGCCGGGAGCGGGCCGGGGCATAACCAATATCTGCGCAATGTTGGGCTGGGCTTCCGCCATCGCGTCCAAAGAGGAATTGACTGTCCAGGGTTCCAATAACGGGTCGAGGGCTCCTCCGCCAACGATGGTTCCATGGTCGGGGGACGTCAGAATGGTCCCATAATGGACTCTCTTCGTGAGCGGACTGTAGAAACGCACATACTGGTCTGCCGTAGGTGGCGTTCCGAATGGAGGGCCGGCGACGATGCCCAGATTCCCGGAAGCCGGCGTTCCCGCAATCATGCCGATCACCGGAATCTCATTCGTAAAGGAAACCGAATCCAGCAGCTTCGCCATGGCACAGTCGGTTTGGAAACCGCTTTGCACCTGAGTGACGCCGGTGATCGTGACGCTGAGCTGGATGCCGAATCCTTGCGGCCAGGTCTTGAGCGTCGTCGCTATCTGGGTGCCATGACAGCAAGTGGAGCTGGGCGGCGGGCAGGCAATGGCAAGATTCTGAGCGTCGGGCAAGTTGGCAAACAGAACATGGGCACAGCTCAGCAAAACCGGCGACTGGTCGTCGCGCTTCCTGGCAAAACAGCCAAGAGAGCCATCGCTGTCGCCGGTTGTCGACGTGGGATTGCCGATGTCCATGCCCGGCGCGTAAACACTCATCTCGCTTCTCCGTTCCGCCCTGCGGGCATTTGCGGCTCCAGGGTGATGTCCAGCCACTGCAGGGCCGCGGTCGCGGGGCAAGCAATGCCTTCCCCGTGCTGGTTACAGCCCCACAAAAAACCGACGACGCAATCATTCTCGTCAACCACCGCGCACCCCGACTCCCCGGGTACGGAGAATGATTCCTCGGGATTGGAAGGCGAAATCAGCAACTGGCCTGGCGCTTCCAACAGCCGGTCCGAAAACAGCGGGCGGTCGTACCAATTCACGTCGGTCACGGTCCCCCGGGTGCGGCCCGTGATCGAGCCCTGTTTGGAAACGCGAGCCCCCGGATGCGTGGAAGAAACGCCCTGCATGGGTCCTGCAGCCTGGAGTCCACGGATCACAAAGTCAGGCACTTCGCAGGTAAGCACGCCGATGGCGCAGTCGATGAAACAAGGCTGCCCCTGGTGGGTCACTCGACCCAGGAATCCGCGAGCGGTTCGGCCGATCTCGATGAGACGCTCTCGTCCGTCCGCCTCATCAATGGCAAAGACCTTTTCGTTCGCGCCTGCGCCGGCGCCAAAGAGCACATGTTGGCAACTGATGAAGTAATGCGTGCCGTCGGGACCGCGGGCCAGCCCGCCGAGGGCGCCGGGAACTCCCCTTGCGTTGACGATCGGCAGCATGGCTATTCCACCTCCGTGAGCGTACGCACCAGTTCGGGAATAGTCGAGGCGCGCTCGGCAAGGCGCAATATCATGTCGCCATAAGCGCGCACATCCTCACGCAGCGAATTGTCTCCCTCCATTAACAGGGCATTGTGGAAACGGGCCATCCCGTCCACCAGGCGGACCCCGCCGATCTCCACCGGCAGCTTGCCCGCCGGATCCGCGATGGCCCGCAGGAAGGCCGCGGCAAACCCCGGTCCGCGGTTTCGATGCCACACAACCATGACGCGCCGGCGATGGTGAACGAGGTGCGCGATCTGGCTGTAATGACACGACACCAGACTAAGCACGCGACGTCCTGCGTCGGTGCGGGCAATTGCCGCTTCCAGGTCGCGCATGGCGGCTTGCTGGGGCGGACCCCAGGCGCCCTGCAGAGCCGGTTCCTCCGGCATGGCGCGCACCGGGCCCGAGGACGAGCTTCCCGGCGGCACTACGCCTGCCGCCGTATCCAGCGCCATGGCATCAAAAACCGGAAAGATGTAACACACCACCGCGTCTCCAAGGGAAAGGAGTTCGTAGCTGGGCTGGCCATCGACGATCACGTGAGCTCGCACAACGGTTTCCGCGTAGAGCAGTCCAACAATACGCCGTTGATTGTCAACCACGATCGATCCCGAGTCGCCCGGCCGCACCATGACCGTACCTGAGAGGTTGACGGTTGCGTTGCCCGAGGATGCCGTACCTTTGGTGGCGTGGACGGTACCAGTGAATTGGGCGACTAACTGGTCGGCGTTTTCGTCCGGAGCCAGTTCCCATGTCTTCTGGTACGAGAAACCTGTGGTCGCGCGGACGTGCATTTCCCAGATCATCGTCCCGGAGTCGAGATGGTTCATCTCGATCACCTGGCCTTGGGTCCGTCCGGTCACAGCGCCCCGCTTCTGCACACTGATCGGGCTGCTGGGCGCATTTCCGGTGAGAGGCACGGTCGAAAGGTCGAGGAGTCCCTGGTCCAGCGCGCCGATTCCACTGACGGTGTTGCTGCCGCCGACACCGGCAATCACGCTGGCCAGCGCACAATCCACGTAGAACGTCTTGCCTCCCAGAGGATGGTTCGCCTTGACCCCTTGATTGTCGATAACGTGAGCGATTGGATTGTTGCACTGAATCTCCGCACACGTCTTTCGGTGAGGATCAAAAACTTCCTGGCTAGAGGCGTCGCCGATGTGGGTATCGTCGCTGAGAACATGTTGATTGGTAAGAATGAAGCGGTTGCTTCCTTTGCGGACGATCAATCCCAGCGTTCCTGATGACTGAAAATCATTCGGGACCCAGCGCGTGATGGCGTCGCCCGGGTTCATGGAGGGAGTTGTGGTGGCGGGCCGGACCTCCCGCGCCCACAGCACGTCCGTCTTGACTCCATCGATTTCCGAGGGGATGATCTCCTCGGGCCGCAGTTCAGCCACCGGCTTTTTGCGCTGCACGTAGACGCGGTACGCCCATTGCTGCAGGATTTGGCCGCTGGTCTCCTTGAGGCCAAAGGCCACCCGGACAACCCCTGGTATGCGGCTTAACCGGGCCATTGCCTCCGCGTGTCGCGCCAGCACTGTCGGGTCTTGCTCGTCCGCCACAGCTTTCTCCAGCTTTATCTACACTGATACTGCTGCATCAATATCCACTGATCTGCCTCCGCGGGGAACTATTGCAAAGGCATTGGATCAGATCCAAAGAGTCCCGTTGCGAAAGCTACTTCGAAAAAACTCATGTAGCCGTACGCACGCGAAAAACGTGGGAGAAGGCTGGACCGCGCTCGTGGGAAGCCGGAAACGCCTTGCTCTGCACGTCGAAGCGAGCAACGTCTGATTGATTGCGGCGACAATTCTCTGCCTGCAAAAACAACATGTCAACAACAATGTGTAGTGAAATAACAAGTGAACCGTTACAGGATTTTTTGAATGGCTTCCTGTGCACGGCAATCTCCCCTTGAGTAGCGGAGCGGTGGTGTAAGTTGAAATTAAAAATTTATCATCGACATCAGAGGATAGAATCCTGTAAGCAAGGTTATGGCGGAATTTAGGATTACTGTCGGCTCCAGGCCCGGAAACTCAAGCCCGCAACTGGGGCCCAGGGGACCCTGGCCAAAGCTGAAAGCGGTGTTGCTGGGAGTGTTAGGCTTGGCCGTCGTGGTCGGCATTTTGCTCGCGGCGTTTGTAGTAGGTTCAATTATCGCTTCTTTGCTGCTTGTCCTGCTCGCTGGAGTATTCGTGATCTACTTAATTCGTTATTTATTCCGGCAACTCAAAAGGCGTCTCTAGCTAGTCTTGGTTCGAGTGCAACGACGAAAGTCCGCTTGCCCAATTGCTTGTCCCTACAATTAAAAAATTCTTACGGTTGATGCTCAGTGACGTTTCATCAGGATTACGCAATCAGGCCATCTGAGTTAGAGGAAGGCGCGCAGCGAAAAGCGAGGCCAGGGACGGGTTTCGCAGATAGTTATATATTCCCGGACGAAGAACAGCTTAATGACTTCATTGCTGCTGTTCCAAGCGCAAAGCGCATCTAGGCTAAGCCAGTTCTAGCGCCTAAATTGATAAAAAGATCTTTAGAACAAACGAGGAATGGCCGTGCTGAGAGATGCGTGTATTATGCAACGGGATTAAAGGCCATTACCTCGATGTAAAGTGGATCTTCGTGGTCTCAGCGTTCGAGGCGCTCTTAAACAGTGGGGATATGAATGTATCAGCACAGTTCAAAAAGCGAGTAGCACAGCTTGCAAACTACTTCAAAGTCACCTTGACCGCGGACGAGATTGATAAGGCATACCAGCTGCGATCAAAGCTAGTGCACGCTGAGAGCTTCCTGTTCGGCTTGAATTACATCCTTCCTCAGAGCGATCATGTCCCGCTATACACGAAGCTGGAGACGCTTTTGCGAACAACGCTACTGACGTGCTTGCTGGATGAGACCTTCGGGGGCAACTTTCTAGATGATGCATCCATCGATGGCGCGTGGCCGGTGAATTTTCCGGTGCGGAAAACCAAGAAGGCGCCCTAAACTGGAAAACTGTCGGGAAACTGGGAAGGTTCGGGCTGTCCCAGTTTTGCCGGACATTCAGAGCAAAGTCTATGTTCAGGAAGACAGACGACGGATCGGTCCTCAGCAGTGATGATCGCGTAATCTTTTTCAGTTTTGATCGGTTCATTGCCGATATTGTGCGGGGAAACTGTTGCTTCATTTGTGGCGCGCGGCCGGGCACCGTGCCATTCAACGATGAACACATACTCCCCGACTGGATTCTCAGGAAATTTGAATTACACGACAAGACGATTACTCTTCCGAACGGAGAGAAATTTCGTTACGCGCGCTTCCGCATACCTTGCTGCGAACCGTGCAACAGCAAGATGGGGCGTGAACTGGAAACGCATATGAGCCGGTTATTCGCGGGAGGATACGAAGCATTCGTGCAATATCTAAAAGAAGGAAACCCCTGGTTCATTTTTGGTTGGATGTGTTTGATCTTTTCGAAAACTCACTTGAAAGATAACGCCCTATACTTCCATAAGGATCGGCGCAAGGGGGAGCAAAAGATTGGCGAGTTGCGTGCTTGGGGAGACCTTCATCATATCCACTGTGTTGCCCGTTCTTTTTATACCCAATGTACACTCAATGCAGAGGTATGCGGCTCACTTCTGGTGTTGCCAGCAAAGATCATTCCCGGAGTCGAGTCGTTTGACTATGGCGATCTTTCCTTCGCGCAGACCATGCTTCTCCGAATCGATGACATTGCAGTGATCGTGGTACTGGACGATTCCAATGCTCTTAATAGCGTCGGCGTGGATAAAATGTGGAAGATCAAGGGAGCACTATCACCGTTGCAACTTCGCGAGATCGCGGTCCGCGCAGCAGTGCATAACCTTCTCTTGGCGGAGCGGCCCTTCTTTTCCTCAGAGATGGATTTAGAACGCGAGGAGTGTGCCATCGTTGCTCATCGACCACCCGATATTCAGTTTGTAGAGCCTACGGCGGAAAACGAGGAATTGTTTGGTCGGATGATGCAACACTACTGCGGACCGATGATCCCCGAGGGATCGGAGAAGGACTACATCATGGAGCAAATGGGTGCAGGTCGCTATACTTTCCTTCTTGACGAGCATGAGGAATTCCGGGCGGACCACATGGACGTAATTAATCCGGAAAATTCCGGATAAATTTCCGAAAAAAATCGGGGGACAGACGGAAATTCCCAGTTTCCCGAAATAATTGATCTTAGCTTGAGGCTCTTGCGCGGATCTCGGAACCAGCTCGACAACTCTCTCTTTCGCTATTGCATCGCCCCGAAGAATGCGCTATCCTCCAGCAGCCCTCAGGGGTGGAATTGCGTCCGATCTTTGAAAATTAGCTACTAGCTTCTAGCCGCTAGCAGGAGCAGCAGCAAGACTGGTCCTGCGACCCCTCTGCCGAAAAAGGCCGGAGTGGAGGAGAAAAGATCGGGTGATCTGGTGATCGCGCGTGATCGGTTGATTGATTGCGCCCCCTCTACTGCATGCCCGTGGGGTGAAATGGGGTACTCGCCATCTCAAGCCGGGGTGAGAGTGGGGTGACATGGGGTGACATGGGGTGAGAGTGGGGTGGAATGGGGTGGAACCGGGGGGTGGGGAGGGGGCAGTCATTGCCAAAATCGCCGAAATTGCCAAAAATTGGTAATTGAAGGGCGAAACCAAAACCTCGCCGCTGATAACACTGATAAAACTGATTTACACGGATCAAAAAGCAAATCAGGAAGAGCTAGCGAGTCCTGGTCCTTACCTCATACTCCCGCAGCGCCCGCGCCAGTGATTCCGGCGCTTCCACGTCCATCTGCACTTTGCTGTCACGATAGGAACGTTTCAGGACGTGCGCACGCGCCTCAATTTGCGCCAGCAGTTTGCCTTCGCTCTGAGGAATGCGAATCCGCATCGGCTGAAGAGCGTCGATTTCAAGATGCCGGTCGATTGTGGAAAGAAGATCATTCAATCCGATTTGTCTGGCAGCAGAAATATAGACCGTGTTTGCAGTGTTCACCAATTCACGCCGTTGCGCCTGCGGCACACGGTCAATTTTGTTCATCACGCGAATCTGGGGACGGTCCATTACTTCCAGGTCTTTGAGCACGCTTTCCACCTGCATCTGCTGGTCGTGGGCTGAAGGACTGGTTACGTCCGCAACATGCAGCAGCAGCGCGGCCCGCTGGACTTCTTCCAGAGTAGCGCGAAAAGCGGATACCAGCGTAGTCGGCAGGTTCCGGATAAAACCTACCGTGTCTGAAAGCAGCACAGTCCGTTTGCTGGGCAGCGTAACGCCTCGGACCGTGGGGTCGAGCGTGGCAAACATCTTTGCCGACTCCAGCACTCCCGCCCCGGTCAGCACATTAAACAACGTCGACTTGCCAGCGTTGGTGTATCCGACCAAAGCTACCGTCGGCAGCGGAACAGATTCGCGCCGCTGCCGCTGCTGGCTGCGTATGCGCTTTACGTCCTCAAGCTGCTGCTTGATGTGGCGGATCCGCCGGTAGATTTTTCGGCGGTCAGTCTCAAGTTGCGTTTCACCCGGACCGCGGGTGCCGATGCCGCCGCCAAGCTGTGACATCTCTATGCCTCTTCCTGCCAGCCGGGGCAGCATATACTCAAGCTGCGCCAGTTCCACCTGCAACTGGCCTTCTCGGCTGCGGGCATGCCGCGCAAAAATGTCGAGAATAAGCTGCGTGCGGTCAATGACGCGCGCATTCACTTCTTTTTCAATATTGCGCTGCTGGGAAGGAGAAAGCTCGTGATCAATGAGGACAAGGTCGGCATCAACGGAAGCTACCGCGCCCGCGATCTCCTGAAGTTTGCCTTTGCCAATCAACGTCGCCGGGTCAGGACGGTCGCGATGCTGTACAAATTCACCGGCAATTTCCGCGCCCGCTGAGGCCACAAGCTCGCGGAACTCCGCCAGCGATTCTTCAACGCCCACGCGGGAGACACTGCGCCCCCCTGCTCGATCAGTCGCTACGTTGCGGGCGATGACGGCGCTGGGCGGCAATTCAAGATCGCGGTCTGAACGTGAACGATAGCGAAACTCCAGAGCTACCAGAAAAGCCCGTTCCGGACCATCACGACCAGTTTTGATCCCGGCCGACGGTTGAAAACGGCGGGAACGCTGCCCAGAAATAGATTAGCCCTCCGACTTGCCGGTGCTGCCTTCGCCTTCCGCCGAGCTGTGCTGGCGGCCCTCGCCATGGTGAACACTGCCTTTTGCCATCACCACGGTAGAAATGGCGTGTTTGAAAATGAGCTGTTCCTGATTGTTGGTTTCTAGGACAACTGAATATTTGTCAAAGGACCGGATACGGCCTGTCAGCTTCACCCCGCTTAGCAGATAAATGGTGATCTGGCTCTTGTCCTTGCGCGCGGTATTCAGAAACGAGTCCTGTATGTTTTGTGCCGGCTTATTTTCCATCTGCCGATCTTTCTCCTGTGTTTGCATAGGGACGCGGAAACAGCCTTGCTGGCCTTTCTTGAGCCATTGTAGCTTCTCATGGCGATCAGAGCAAAAAGGCCATTTAGCTGCCACTTCATGCCTCAATGCTAAAATTTCAATAGCATTTTTTAATAATGATGAAGAGTGCAGGCCACAAAGCGGCAGCCGAAGTTCCCATGCTCGATCTCTCGCGCCAGTACGCGTCCATTCGCGATGAGGTCCTGGCCGCTGTTACCCGCGCCTGCGATTCCCAGCGTTACATTCTGGGCGATGAAGTCGCCGCTTTCGAGCGCGAATTCGCCTCTCTATGCGCTACCACTGATGCTGTTGGGTGTGCGTCCGGCACCGACGGTCTTTGGCTGGCCTTGGCCGCTGCCGATATCGGGCCCGGCGATTCCGTCATCACCACCCCCTTCAGCTTCTTCGCCACTGCCAGTTCCATCCTGCGCGCAGGCGCCAAGCCGGTTTTTGCCGACATCGATCCAGAAACACTCAATCTGGATCCCACAAGTGTGGAAGAGCGTCTGCGGAAGTCCCCTCAGGGAACACGCGCCGTAATGCCCGTCCATCTTTATGGCCAGTGCGCTGACATGGATCGCTTTACCCAAATTGCGTTAGAGTTCAAGCTGCACGTGGTAGAAGACGCGGCCCAAGCCGTGGGCGCAACATGGAATGGCAGGCGCGCAGGCTCGCTGGGATTGGCCGCCGCTTTCAGCTTCTATCCCACAAAAAACCTAAGCGCCTTTGGCGACGCGGGCGCAGTTACAACCAATGATCCGGCATTAGCGGAACGCATGCGCTCGCTTCGCAACCACGGCGGCAAACAGCGTTACTACCATGATGAAGTAGGTGCCAACAGCCGGCTCGATTCCATTCAAGCCGCCGTGCTGCGCGTAAAAATGCAGTATCTTCCAAAATGGAATGATGCCCGGCGTGAGCGAGCGCAGACTTATGACCGGCTGCTCACGGGCGCAGGTTTGACCAAAACCGGCGCTGACTCCACAGCTCCGGTTGTTAGCTTGAAAACCTTGCCCGCTGCGCACCACATCTATCATCAGTATGTGATTCGCGTACGTGACCGCGATAAGCTGCGGATATTCCTCGGCGAGCGCGGGGTCGGCTCAGAAATTTACTACCCTATCCCGCTCCACTTGCAGAAATGTTTTGCCTATCTTGGATATGCCGCCGGCGATCTCTCTGAGTCCGAGCGCGCCGCGCTGGACGTGCTGGCTCTGCCTATCTTCCCTGAGCTTCAGGAAGACGAACAGCGGCATGTAGTGCAGTCGATTGCAGATTTTTACTCCTGAACCAGGCACTCATGGCGAAGGTCTACACGGTATTTGTCGACGATAACTTTCACTACATGGATGAGAGTGAACGCTACAAACTGGGAGAATTTGCTGACTGCGCCTCGGCGGTGGCCGCCTGCAAGCAAATTGTCGACGAGTTTCTGGCCACCTGTGACCTGAACCGCACTGCAGCCGAGCTTTATCAGCAGTACGTTGCCTTCGGCGAAGATCCCTGGATCAGCAGCGATGATTCCGAATGCAAGTTCTCCGCCTGGAACTATGCGCAGGAACGTGCGAAAGAGCTTGCGCAAAAGAAATAAGCAGCTACGCTACTAACCCGCTACAGCCGATTCCAATTACCACCCCAACAACTAAAGCTGCGCAATTGAAACCGTTGGCACGGTTAAAAATGGCACTGATCCTTCCCCTGGCTGATCCGAAGGAACATGTCTAACGTGCCAGGATGGGTGCAACTTTAAGCTAAAACCAGGCTGCACGAATCCATTTTCGTCAGCCGCGCACGATAGGAATCCGCCGCACGCTCAAACCTGATCTGTTCGTCCGATCCGTTCATGGCATTGGCGGCCATCAGGCAATATGCCCATCTAAAGATCGCATAAGCCTTAATAAAGTCATCGATTCTCGCGCTCGCGTCGTCCCCGCTGGCGCTGCGGTAAAGCGTAAGAAATTGTGTTGCCTGGAGCTCACTCATTTCCCATTCAATGATTGCGCCAGCCAGGTCCCACGCGATGTCCGTCGGGCCTGGAAAAAAATGGTCGTCGCCGTGGCTGCCGGAATCCGTTTTCAGCATCCGGCCTTCTTTCATCATTAACCATTCGTGCGGCTGCATACGCCCGTCTGCGATGACCGGCCGTTCCAATCTCAAGCGGATGGATGCTTCCACTCCGAGTTGGCTGAGATTGTGCTCCGCCATCTGTTGTAATGCTTCCAAGTTGGATACTTCGGCGCCAAATGCCTGTAGGCAAAATGCGCAATAATGCGCCATCCGCTCCAGTACTTGTTTTGATAAATCTCTTGAAGACATCGCACTGCCGTCCATCCAGGGATATGAAACAAAACCGTCTGCTTCACGCTGCGGTAAAGGGCCAAACCCTGCTGCCGCGATTGCCTGCTCCCGCTCGAATACACGGTCTCCGTAATGGCCAAATCCGGCAAACTTAAACAGCCGCAGTTCAGCCGAATCTCCTGCCGTTAAATACTTGAGCCTTTCAAAGCTTGTCCATGTCGCCGGCCATTCGGCACGATCCGCAAACAAGCGGGTTCGCCAACCGCCACCGCCGATAAAAATCTGCGCTTCACTTGGGCGGCGCGCTTCACCAGCAACCGCGACGTTCCGGTAGCGCTTCCAGCGGCTTGAGGCATTGTCTGAGCACAGGCCATCGGCATTTGGAGCATGGCTGCTGACCAGGGTAATGTTTTCCCGTAACACTCCGGCGCGCTCCAACGCTTCCGCCACGGACAGGAATGACGATCCGCTCAAGCCGGGCCCTTCATCCACAATAGCGAACCTGGCATCGGCAGCAATGGCTTGCTTTACAGTTGCAAGCTGGTTGGGAAGAAACTCTGTAGATCGATTGTAAGGGTGCCCCTGCGGCCGCACTGTGATTCTGTTGGCTTGTATTCCGTTACGCCGCGCAGCCGCTGTCGTGACCGCGCTCAATGTTGTGCCAATGCTTCGGATACCGACGACCACCAGGCTCTTCGCGGGCACTGAAATTTTTTTTATGTCTGCATACGCCAGGGGGTGCAAAGCGTAATATGCAAAGCCTTCAGGAGTAGAGATATTCAGCTGGTCTAAGACTGGAATGATCCGGGCAGCGCCGATGAGTTTTTTTAAATCAACAGCAGACTTGTCCAACAGCGCAGCAGCAAGTGAGTCTGTGAGTGGTTCCGCTGCCTGGCCGGCTTCGATGTCGAGATCAGCCAAGCCACACTCTAGTTCGCCTGCAAGCAAAAGCGCGCCAAGTAGCGCGTCATGGGAATAGCCGCTATCGGACTGTTGCAATCGTCCGACGAGCGCAGCCTTAAGCTGCTGCCCGTTCGCATGCTGCCGGCCCTCACGAAAAACCAGCAGGTTAAGTCCGCTCATGTACAGTTCGTCAGGCTACTTTCTTTGTCGTTCTGCGCACGGCCCTGGGGGACCGGGCCACATCGCCTTCTTTATCCACAAAATACAGATACTGGTTGTCGCGTTCAATCGCCTGGGGTACCAGCACCTCGGTTTCGCCTTCCCCTGATTTAGCCTTGCGGCTCACGTTTCCGTGGCCATCTACAAAATATAGATATTTTTTGTAGTCCCGTTCCAGATTGAGTTGCTTCACCTTTTCTGCCATACCCACTTGGACGATGAATTACTCTCCCAAGATGCCACAGTATGTTGCTAAGATTGTGCTCTGCTTTTTGCTTTACCGGCCTTATGATGACGCGGCGCAGGGGGTTCTTCACCCGGCGCCAGCACACGCCGCACGATAGGAGGATTGAATTTATAGGTACGCTCCCGTACGCTTCCGTCATCTTCTTTGGTGCGCAGCACGAAAGTACGCAGGTTTCCTTCTTTTTCAAAGTTTTGCCGACCCAGGGTAACCGGCAGCACACCCGCCAACTCCCGCTCACGATATGCGGTTTCATAGCGGTGCTTTCGCGAGTTCCAGGTAAACACCCGTGCCTGGCTGAAGTCATACGGCAGCCCTTCTTTTTCAGTAAAGAGCACCAGATATTCTGTGACTTTATTATCGCCGTCCTGAACTTCATCGAGCGGAAAAGCAGCCACAATGCGCTGTCCTTCTGAATATTGCGCGATCTCTTCCGGGATTGAGAGATATAACGCGCGCCCCAGGACCCATCCCACGCGCCCCTGCGCATCGCGCACCAGCCACCAATCTTCGCGGACAGCAGGCGGACCGGCGCTGTCGCTCTTCACCCTGTCCTCATCGGCGTTCTCTTCCGGCTCTTTTTCCTTGTCATCTTTCAGTTGTTGCGCCGGAGCATTGCGGTCCACGGACTGGCGCTGCAACATGTCCACTTTTTCTTTTTCATTCAGCAGGTAAAGATAGCCGGTCTTCCTTCCCGGTAACACATGCACCTTGACTTGCTCTTCCGTCGTTGCGGTGGCCTGTGCCGGCGCGGACTTGAATTGCTGTGCCATGCGCTGAAACTGGTCGTATGTCTGCTGATCGGCCAGATAACGTTCCTGCACCCAGCCTTCTTCCCCGCGCGGTGAACGCACGCGCACAAAGCGCTTGCCCTGCATCCGCTCCAGAATTTCAACGCGTTCGCCGTTATGCACCACGCCCGTCTTGTTATAGAAAGTTGAAACGTGGTCGCGAAGGCTCGCCTCAGTTACATTGACATACGCATATTCGGAATGATCTGAGGAATCAGTTCCGCCCCTGCATCCCGCCAGCAAACAGAGGATTAGAACCGCAAAACACCACGCAGGGAACCGGATGCGCCCTGCTGGGGGAACGAGCTTGCTGCTTTGGAGTTTCTGCATTGGTGATACGACAAATATAGCAGTCCGCCACCCATGCATGACAGACGCGGTCAGGCATGGCCTCTTGCGACGTGAGATAACGCGGCATCGCAAACACTCGCCGTTCGAGTACCGCAGTTACTCCTCCGGCGCGGCCCCCTGTTGGGCAAAGATCAGGTAATGCCCCGCTGGCTCTTTGATGCCAAATTCCCTGGAATGATAAAAAGTGGTGCGCACCGGCATCACAATCTCCGCCCCCTTGGTCGCCTCCAGTGCAGCATCCAGGTCCGCCACTTCGATATACAGAAGCTCGGCCCTTTGCGGACAGCTTCGCCGGTTGCGGCATTGTCCTTTGCTACGCTGGCAAAGCTCTGGTACATCAACTCAATGCCGTTCTTTTCCAGAATGACAAAACCCACTTTGTCTCCTTCCGGGACTTCTATCGTCTTTTGGAAACCAAGGCGTTCGCTCCAGAACTGAATGCACGGTTCCAGGGCTTTTGCGAACAGGATAGGAGTGATTTTTTTGACTTCTGCGGGCTTCATATTTTCTCCGTGTTCTGAGTTGCGATACCCTTCCCAGCCGGCACTCCTATCGCAACACGTTCCAATGGATTTAAATTTCTTGTTTTCTGTACTAATCTTATTTAGACTAGCAAACATACGGCATCACTACTTCACTGTCAAGAGGAGGTTTTGTGTCAGTTCAGGAACGTCGTTTAGAGGACCTGATTTCCATTGGCCCAGCCATGTTGCGGGACTGTGAGCTTCTCGGGATTCGAAGCGTCAAACAGTTGGCCCGGCAAAACCCAACCAGGCTCTATCACAAGCTCAGCCGCATTATGGGCCAGCGCATTGACATTTGTTGCCAGGATGTCTTTCATGCCGCCGTGGCCCAGGCACGCAACCCACTTCTGCCTGCCGAGCAATGCCAATGGTGGTATTACAGCCGGCAACGAAAGGCGCGCGATGCCCGCGGTTAAGCAACACAAACTCACCATTCCAGATCTTGTACTGCTCAGTTTGCTGGCGGAGCAGCCCATGCACGGCTATCAGGCCAATCTGGAGCTGGAACGCCGCCAGGTGCAGGACTGGGCCGGCATCTCCCGGCCCCAGATTTATTATTCGCTGGAAAAACTGGCGCGTTTTGGGCTTATCAAGAATACTCATGAAGAGGGGCCGGCGCTTGGGCCTGAGCGGAGTACCTTTTCCACGACGGCCAAAGGGCGTGCCGCGCTTGCTGCCGCGCTGGAACGCGAAGACTGGACTCACACCCGGGACCGTCCTCCGTTTCTTACCTGGATGGCTCTTTCCTGGCAGGCAAAGCCCGGTGTCTTTGCCAGACAGCTACAGCGCCGTGAACAGTTCTTGCAGTCTGAATTAGCTCGAGAAGAAGAGACATTGCGTGCGGTTAAAAAAGAAGTAGGCCATCAATTTCATGAAGCCGTGTGGATGATCCAACTTGTAATCGAGCAATTTCGTACTGAGTTGCGCTGGCTGCGCCAGATTGCCGCTGAGCTTAATCGTCGTGCACCGGCCCTCCGTCCCGCGCCTGTCAACAAAGACTCTCCTTAGCGCCTGGCTATTCTGCAGCGTTCAATTTCTCGATGTATTCGCAGCGTATACTGCTCAATCAAGGGACCAGGAATGACTATCCATACGAAGCTCTTTTTATTCTGTGCTCTTTCATTTTTCTTAACTGCTGAGGCAGCCCCAAAGCACGGCCATGATGCAGCGCAGATTCGCGGCGAAATGGAGTTTCTTGCCAGTGACGCGCTTCAGGGCCGTGGCAGCGGTTCCCATGATGAACTTCTTGCCGCTACCTATCTGGCTTCGGAACTGCGCACTATTGGCATAGAACCGGCGGGAGATAATGGCGGTTACATTCAAAATGTATCCGGCGAACTCAGCTTTTATGGCGAAGGTAAGAAGCAGTGGAACACCCGCAATGTGATCGGCATACTTCGTGGCCGCGATCCAAAAATGAAAGCAGAAGTAATTCTGCTCACCGCTCACATGGACCACCTCGGCATAGGCAAAGCCGTAAATGGTGACGACATTTACAACGGCGCTGATGATGATGCTTCGGGCTGCGTCGCTGTGCTTCAACTAGCGCGCTCTTTGGCGCACAAAAAAGAAGCGCCTAAACGCACGGTGCTCTTTGTCTTTTTTGGTAGTGAAGAGACTGGAGGCCAGGGCAACCAGTATTTTCTTCGGCATCCGCCCATGCCTGTCAAAAACATTGTCGCCAACCTTGAATTTGAAATGATTGGCCGTCCGGACTCGGCAGTAAAGCCCGACGAATTATGGCTCACTGGTTTCGAGCGCACCAACCTTGGTCCGGAACTGGCAAAACACGGCGCCAAGCTTGTGGCTGATCCGCACCCCAAGCAAGACTTTTTTCAGCGTTCTGATAATTACGCTTTGGCCAAACAAGGGATTGTGGCCCAGACCGTCTCCAGTTATGGCCTGCACAGTGACTACCACCAGCCGGGCGATGATGTGGCGCACATCGACTTCACCCACATGGAACTGGCGATCCATTCCATGCTTGGGCCTGTAAAGTGGCTGGCCGATTCGGATTTTAAGCCAGAGTGGGTAGAAGGGAAAAAACCGTAAGAGAATTGGTAATTTGGTAATTGGATAATTGAGGCCAAAGGATGGAAGGTCGTCGTTCGATGAAGCCTTGGTGGGGGCGGCTTCACTAGGAACAGTGGGTTCAATTTACCAAATTACTAAATTACCCGATTACCAAATTAGTTTGGCTTTTCTCTCTTCTTCCCCCGCAGGATGCGCTCATCAATAGGCTTGCGGCCGGCAAAGCCTTCTTCTGTACCGTGCCAGAACTCGATCTTCTCTTCTCCATATTTCCAGCACAGCAGCACAATCTCCTCGCCCACGGCACAGGGAAAATCCAGTAGACCTATGTCCAGATCTTTTACCAGAACACCAATCGAGTCAATCTCTGCCAGCGTGTCTTTAATATTTTGAAAAGCTTTGTCGCGCTCGGCGCGGCGGCGCGCCACGGCTGGAATGTCCACCAGCAGGCCGCCACTCAGCAGGATTCGATGCCGCAGGTCCTGTAATTCTTTTTCAACTTCTTCAATTACAGCCTTGCCGTCCATTGACCGTTTGAGCAGCGAACTCAGCACGGGCAGCAGAGTATGCGCTTCTTCCAGCGTGAACGTCTTCTGTTTTGCCATGGTTTCCAGATTATCCGTTTGCAGCCGCTCACCGAATCTCCAGCATTCTATCCAGCGCCACGCGCGACCAGTACTTCACATCATCAGGCACCTGTATGCGGTTGACCACGTTGCCTTCGGTCAGATTTTCCAGCGCCCAGCACAGGTGCTGCGGCGAAATACGAAACATGGTGGTGCACAGGCACCCGGATTCATCCAGGGTAATCACCATTTTATCCTCATTGGCAAATTCTTTGCCCATGCGATTCACCAAATGTATCTCCGTTCCAACGGCAAACTTACTGCCGGCCGGAGCGTCCGCAATCATCTTGATCAGGCCCTCTGTCGAACCCACGCCATCGGCCTTCTGGCAGACTTCCCAGCGGCATTCCGGATGCACAATTACCTTGATTTCCGGATACAGTGCTCGAACACGATCAACATGCTCGGGCAGAAACCGTTGATGCACCGAGCAATGCCCCTTCCACAAAATCACCTTCGCGCGACGCAGCCTTTCCGGATCTACGCCGCCGCCGATCATAAACGGGTCCCACACCACGCATTCATTCAGCAGAATGCCCATGGCATAAGCCGTGTTGCGGCCAAGGTGCTGGTCCGGCAGGAAAAGAATTTTTTCATTACGCGCAAACGCCCACTCAAACGCAGCCGGCGCATTGGATGATGTGCAGACCAACCCGCCGCGCTCACCACAAAACGCCTTGATTGCCGCTGTTGAGTTCATGTAAGTCAGTGGCGTTATGCCGCAGCCCATCTCATCGGTTAATCCCAGCCGGACAAGCTGCTCCCAGCAGCTTTCTACCTGGCCAATCTCGGCCATATCCGCCATGGAGCAGCCGGCGTTGAGATCGGGCAAGATCACCTGCTGGCCATCATGCGCCAGCACGTCGGCGCTTTCCGCCATGAAATGTACGCCACAAAAAACAATGTATTCGGCGCGGGTACGTGCAGCTTCCTGTGACAGTTTGTAAGAATCGCCGCGAAAATCGGCAAAGCGGATTACTTCATCCCGCTGGTAATGGTGTCCCAGGATCACCACGCGCGAGCCAAGCTCTTGTCTGGCCGCGGCGATGCACGCATCCATGGTGTGGTCAGGAAGTACAAGATAATTATCAAGCGAGCAACTGACGCCTCGCTCTTCCAAAGGAGCAATCACAGTCGACATTTTTCCGCCTTCAGTCCCGCGGTTTAGCGCCACGGAACGGAGATGTTGAAAGCATCCACAGGCTCCAGCGGATCCACTGCACAGGTTCGTGCCCGACCCACGGGGTTGTTGAAGCCCGCAGCCTAACTAGTTTGATGACCTCCAGCCCCGATCCGATACAAAATCTGCCATCGCTCCAAGCGGCTGAAAGGCCACTACTTATTGTGTCATTGAGCTGATGAGATGGCAAATAGCATTGTAATCGTAGTTGGAGAAGCGTGTCCTGCATGGCGTGGCTATAAATCAGGAGACCCGGCATTGCGCAAACTTGCTAAAGCCGCCTCCCTCTTCGACTTCTCGCACAACAGCAATTTTCTCTGATACCCTGATTGCGCCTATGCGCCTTCAAAATAGCTTCTTTCTACTAATCGTACTTGCAGTTTCTTCTTTCGCCCAAAATCCCAAACCGGTTACTGACCGGCTGGCCGCACAGACTGACCGCCTGGCCGCACAGAATGCTCTTTTCGACGAGCAATATGAATCTGATCTGCGCAACTTCCCGGAACGCGCCACGTCTTTTGGCGATTACCGCTACAATGACAAGCTTTCTGAGCACTCTCTTGCCGCTATAGCCCAGCGGCACAAGACTGATGAAGCGTTTCTAAAACGGCTTGAAGCCATTCCGACCACTGGCTTCTCTGACCAGGACCAGCTCTCTCATGACCTGATGGCTCGCGTCCTTCAGCAGCGCATTGCTGACTTCGATCTCAAAGAATACGAGATGCCGGTCAACCAGATGAACGGCATCCATACGGGTCTGGCAGATCTCCCGCTTTCAGTCCCGTTCGATTCCGTTAAGCACTACGAAGACTATATTGCGCGCCTTCACCAGATTCCGCGCGTTCTGAGCCAGACCACAGAGGTCATGCGCGCCGGGATGAAGGACAAACTCATGCCTGTCCGCTTCCTCCTGGAAAAGATCCCGGTCCAGTGCCAGGGCATCATAGACTCCGATCCCTTTCTTCTGCCCACAAAGAAATATCCAGCAAGCATCTCTGCTGAAGATCAAAAGCGCCTGACGCAACAGATTACTGAAGCCATCAACACTGATGTGGTCCCGGCCTATAAGACCTTCGCTGCGTTTGTGAGTAAGGAATACGCTCCGCAGGGCCGTACCACGCTGGCAGTCATTTCCCTGCCAGATGGCCAAAAGCGTTACCAAAATGACATCTACGGCCGCACCACGACCCACATGTCGGCGGACGAGATACACCAGCTTGGCCTGCGCGAAATCGAGCGCATTCAGGCTGAAATGACGGTCATAGCTAAGAAAGAAGGCTTTGCGGACCTCGCTGCTTTCAGGGCTTCGCTCAAAACCAACCCAAAATATATTCCTACTTCAGCAGAGCAGATCCTTGATGACTTCCGCCATTACATCGCGCAGATGTAGCCAAAACTTCCTGGGCTGTTCAATCTGCTTCCCAAGTCGCCTGTCACGGTGGAGGCAATACCAGCCTTTCAGTCCGCTTCAGCAACGCACTACGTTACCGGCACTCCGGACGGCAAACGTCCAGGCCGTGTTGTTGTGGCCACTTCCAACTTTGCTCAACGCTCGTTGATTGACGATGAAGCCATTGCATACCACGAAGGCGTTCCCGGACATCACATGCAACTTTCCGTTCAGCAGCAGCTCACGGGCCTGCCAAAATTCCGCTTGCATAGTCTGGGCTTCAACGCTTATGTGGAAGGATGGGCCCTTTACGCCGAACAGCTCGGCAAAGAAATTGGATTCTATCAAGACCCCGTTTCAGACTATGGCCGCCTGTCCTCTGAACTTTTTCGCGCTGTGCGGCTGGTGGTTGACACTGGAATCCATTCGAAGGGATGGACTAGAGACCAGGTTGTAGATTTCTTCCGCAAGTCCGGCGCGGTGGACGAACCCACGATTCAGTCTGAAACTGACCGTTACATTGCGTGGCCGGCACAAGCATTGAGTTACAAGCTGGGCCAGCTCAAAATCCGTGAGCTGCGCGACCGCGCGCAAAAAGCACTGGGAGCCAAGTTCGACATTCGCAGCTTCCACGACGAAATGCTCGATGGCGGGACACTGCCACTCGATCTGCTGGATGCCCGCACGGACAAATGGATCGCGGAACAGAAATCTAAATAGGTTACTTTTGGTGAGGGTGGCTGATTTGAGGATCAGCCACCAAAGATCAAACATCAGCCCTGAACGGTCAGCCTTCTTACAATCTCTTCCGCCACCGCATCTGCACGCGCCGCGATCTGCTGTGGCGTCTGGTCCTGAATAGGATGCGGCACGTAAACGGCGTCAAATCCTGCACGTCCCAGAGCGCTGGCCTGTATGCGTGCCGGCGACGTAAACTCAGTGGTCGCCACGGGCACTGCGGGAATGCCCAGATTCTCTAATCCGATCGTGTCGTGCAAACTGCACGTTGTGCACGACCCTCAATCCGCTAGCCCTTCCACCACTGCGTCCATCGCGCGCAGTTGCTCGATGGTCTGCGGCGGAGCGTTCTTGGAAAAAGTCGGCTTGCGCGTACGCAGCACTTCCGTCACACCATATTTCATGCGCAGAATTTCTTCCAGCCGGTCCAGGAAGAAGCTGCCGCCCGGCTTACTGATATCCAGCAGCCCAATCTTTTTTCCTGCAAGGCCTGTTAAGCGCGCCGGCGGCGCCCCTGCCTTCACCACGCTTTCATTTCCAGGATGAACAATTGTCATCTCCATGCTGCACTCCTTATTTATCCGAAATCGGATACGTCACCATCTGGCTGCCGGTTGGTCCTGTTGACCAGCTTCCGACTACGGCAGAAAACTTTCCAGCCGTGCCGCCAGCCACAAAAATGCTGATCGCTTCCGGCGAGCGGAACTTCTGAAAACATTTTTCTCCGCGCACAGTAATTTCTTTGTAGTTCGCCATGAGTTGCGTGCCTTCCGCCCGCTCCGCCGGTGAATAATGGCGCACCGGAATGCCGGTATTTTCGAACAGAAACTGCCGTGCCTGCTCCTTACTTATGCCATCGCAATGGATCGTCTTCACGTGCTCTGGACAGAGAATCACAATCGCTTCCGGCATCAGACAGGTGCGATAGCTCCACACGGTGGCCAGCGCAAAAGAGATTGTCTCCAGCACGGTCTTGCCCGCAGGAGCTGTATGCTCGCTTACGCCGCGCGGAGGTTCGCCTGCAAACAGTGACACCGCACTCTGCTCGCGCTTGAGGCCGCGCGTCACGTGGAACGGCTCCCAGGGATTTTCCTCTTCATTTTCGGCAATGCAGAAGGAAAACTTGCCCGGATTTCCCAGCGCCGACATGTCGATCCCGTCCGGCCTTCCGCCGCCGATGTTCAACAGGATCAACTGAAATGCGCGACCCAATGAACTGTTGGCGCGAGCCACGTTGGAAAAAACATTCTGCTTTGACCAGAACCCAAGTTCCTGCCGCACTGGCCCATTGACCATCACCAGTGGCGCGGCAAAGTGCGTGGTCGCCTGCACGCCATGAAGATTGAAGCGTTCGTCGCAGGCAGCGCGCAGCAGCGGTAGAAGGACGCGCATCATTTCGGGTACGCAACCCGCCATCACCGCATTGGCGGCGATCTTTTCCACTGTGGCTTCACCGTAAAAAGGCGGTACCCGGGCGATTATCGTTCCTGCCGCCAGGCCGGAAGCTTTGACCATGGCTTCAACTTTTTCCACTGTGGGTGGAACAACCGGCAGCGCGTCACCAAACTGCTTCCGGCAATATTCGTAAGGATCTTCATCGTCGCGCAATGTGATGCGTGTGGCGGGATCACCTGTGCGGCGCAGGAATTTTGCGCCATTATCTTGAACGCCGCCTTGCGTTTGCGGCTCCAGATGACGTGAGCTGCATCCCGGTTTCCATGCCGGTGCGCCATCATCGGCCGGGGCTATCGGAGGTTGGCCCAGTTCTGCCGCCAATTCATTCAGGCCTTGTTTATCAAAGCCTGTCAACGTTTTCTGCACCTGACCATTTTCATCAAGAAGATAAAACGCCGGGACTGTTTGCGGAGCATATACCCGCGTGATCTTCAGCCCGGTATCCAGCTCTACCGGATACGCGATTTTTAGCTGGCTCACAAATTCGCGGGTAGAAGCTGCATCGTCCTGCGATAGCCCAATCACCTGGATGGAATCTCTTTTGAGCGCATTGAGGTAGGGAAGTGCAAGCTGGCAAGTCGGGCAATCCGTCTCAAAGAAAACCAGCAAGGCTTTCTTCCCCCCTTGGAGTCCGGGGGTGGCAGCCGGTGTTTGATGCGCGTGCTGCATAAGCCAAAGATAGACGATTGTGGTTTGCCCAACAAGCGTCCTTAATTGAGAAATTTCGATATTGCGACATTTTCAAGCCCGGCGCTGATCTGGCTTGATGATATATATCAATTTCTTGTGCAGCGTGATACTACTTGCCTCGTGGATACGGCATCAATTTGCCAAAGAAAGGCTCAAACGGCTCCTTGAAGAGCAACGCACAAAAACGAAGCAGCAAACTGATCGCCCATCGAACCAGGGGAAGCGTTCTGGATGAGCTGAATATGAGCGAACAGGAGGTCTTGGAATTAAAGCTGAAAGCCGATCTGCATCAGGACATCCTGAAGCTCATCAAGCAGAAAAAGTTCACGCCGCGCCAATTGGAAAAACTCTTTGACATACCCCAACCCAGAGTCAGTGAACTGCTCAGGGGCAAGCTTTCCCTTCTGAGTGTCTCCAAGCTTTTATACTATGCCCACCTTCTGGGCGCTCACGTTCACGTCAAGCTCAAAAAATTTCTGAGCGCTCACGAAGAAATTAGTTCAGTGCGAACTCATCTGGCATAAACCTGCGCATTATCCGATTCGCGTGTATTCTATTCAATTATGGAAAAGAAGCCGCCCCCAGAAGATTCACAGAACCGATTTGAGGAAGTAATCCGGAAGTCACAACAACGCCGCGCGGAGCTGAACAACCAGACCAAGAGGAAGCAGATGGAAGAGACGGAACTGCCTCCACGCGATGAAGAAATTGTGGATACCACGGATATTAAAGAGGACGAGCCTGGCGTCTAACGGACAATGGGCCTCAGCAAAAAGCGAGCGTAGCCGTGTAGCTGCGCCGTGCATCAACTATTGCCTTAGTATTTAGGCATTTTAGGATCGATCCGATCCGCCCATGCCAGGATTCCGCCAGCCAGGTTCTTGGCTTTTGTGAATCCTGCCTGGTGCAGAAACCCGACAGCTCTGGCGCTGCGCGCGCCAGAGCGGCAATGCACCACCATCTCTTTGCTGGGATCAAGCTCATGGACACGCCGTGGAAGATCATTCAACGGGATCAAAACACCGTTGAGATTGCAGATCTGGTATTCGTGCGGCTCACGCACATCTACAAGTACAAAATCCTCTTTGGCATCAAGACGCTGCTTTAATTCTTCCACGCTGATTTCGGGTACGCCGTTGCTCACTGGCTTTTCTTGTCCTCGCAGTCCGCAGAACTCTTCGTAATCAATGAGTTTAGTCACAGTGGGGTGGGTTCCGCAAACCACGCAGTCAGGATTTTTGCGCAGCTTGAGTTCGCGGAACTTCATGTTCATGGCATCCACCAACAACAGCCTCCCGGCCAGCGATTGGCCGCTCCCCAGAATCAGCTTGATAGTTTCGGTGGCCTGAATCAGACCTACTAATCCAGGCAAAATCCCGAGTACGCCACCTTCCGCACAGGAAGGAACCAGCCCCGGTGGTGGCGGCTCAGGATAAAGGCAGCGATAGCATGGCCCATCCTTTGCGCCAAAAACACTGGCTTGACCTTCAAAGCGGAAAATGGAGCCGTACACGTTGGGCTTTCCGGTCATCACGCATGCATCGTTCACCAGAAAGCGCGTCGGAAAATTGTCTGTTCCATCCACAATGATGTCGAAGTCAGAAAAGATCTGGAGCGCATTCTCGCTGGTAAGCCTGGTCTCAAATGGCTTTACGTTCACAAATGGATTGATGGCCGCAATCTTTTCCCTGGCCGATTCCAGCTTCGGCCGCCCTACATCACTTGTGAAATGAATCACTTGGCGTTGCAGGTTGGTGAAATCCACCACGTCGAAATCCACCAGCCCAATTGTGCCCACGCCTGCGGCGGAGAGGTACAGCGCCAAAGGCGACCCCAATCCTCCCGTCCCAATACAAAGCACGCGCGCAGCTTTCAGCTTCTGCTGGCCTTCCATTCCTACTTCCGGCATGATCAGGTGCCGCGAATAACGAAGGACTTCTTCATTGCTTAATGCGGGCAGTTCGTGCGCGATAGTTGTCGCCATGGGGATTTCCTTCCTTCAAAGAAATTATATTGGGATATGGAAGCTGGTGCGATTACCGCTCCATTGAATTGGTACGTGATTAGAGGCCGAAGGCCCGCATCAAACATCGGGCCATTTTGGGGGTTGGCCCTGGCGGCAGTGATGCGGCTGAAATCATGGAACCATTATATCGCTTATGTCGCGTAGATCAGAGAGCGATGATTGGCCACAATCTCAATGCTTTCCGGATGGAAGCTCTTACTGTCCTCAGCACCCAGCAAGACGAACGAAGCGGTTGCCGTGGGCGTTCCATGCTCCACGCTCGTAATCACGTAAGAACAATCAAACCAATGGGCTTCCGCAAGATCGGTGGAAGAGTAGTTGGGTGAATGGTCCGGGTGGGAGTGATAAAACCCAATGATGCTTTCGCCCCGGTTGCGGGCCAGTTTCAGCGCTCCAATCACCTGCTCTGGGTTGATGCTGTAGCGGTCACTGGGCGAATCCACCCGCATGTTTTCACAGGTAAGTGTCATGGTGACAATGCGATGACCATCCGTCACATTGCCAAGAAGAATGCCACAGCACTCATAGGGATAGCTGCGCTTGGCTTCCCATCGGATTAGATCGTAATCGGCCTTGCTGATTTTCAACATTTCGGACTTCTCCTGGGAAG